>NZ_FNJL01000074.1 GCF_900104515.1 Paracidovorax cattleyae | reverse complement strand
TAGCTCGCCCTGTCCAGCAACTGGTATTCCATCTGCTCGTCCGACAGGTTGTACAGGCGCTTCAAGACCAGGATGCGCACCATCACCTCGACGGGATAGGCCGGCCGACCACCCTTGCGGCCATCGCCGCGCTCGATGAGTGCATCCACCAGCCGCGCCAGCTCGGCGAAGTCGATGTGCCGCGCGATTACCTGCAACGGATCGCCCACTTCATCTCTCTTATGCTGGCGCGACGCCTCGGCAAACAGATCGAACTTCAAGGCGCTGCGAGGAGAGATCATGGTGAGGAGGACGGCTCAGGTCTTGTCGGTGAACAAGGGAGTGGCCGGGTTTTGAGAGGTTCCCTTTAAACTCTGAACTCCCAGACCAAATTTCATCATCAAGGGATTTGTAGCCAAGTACCTTGTACCAATTAATGCACCGCTTCGATGGGCTGCGTACCCTTTAATAATGATATACGAGCCGGTTGCTGTGGTCTTAACATAGCTTGTAATCCCAGCCATGCCAATAGCATTCAGTGTTTTGGTGATTGCCAGCACATCGTTAGCACTCTGTGCGGCGGGCCCCACCCACGGTTGAGAAGCATTGGGGCTGAATGTGCCCCTCCAATAATTTCCAAAGGACGTATTTGCCAGGATAGTTCTTATGGTAGTTTCAAGCCTTGGATTATTTTTGGTCTTGTCTTCCAGTATGCTGAAATACTGTGGAAACGTGAGAATCAAAATATCAGCTTGGTTGCTGTCCATAGATTTTGCAAGCTCTTGCCCGTAGCCCATGGTGTAGAACGTTGCAGCGAGATCGGCAGACATCTTCCCTCCTTTGTTGAGCCGCCGATTGTCATCCAACATTCCAGCGAATGGAATCTACTGCCGAGTCGAATTTGCATCACTTTGCAACAGCCAATAAAAAAGCCCCTTGACGGGGCTTTCTCATTGCTCTTGACTACTTTTTGCACCACCAGAAAGAAATACGAGCTGAATTTATAATACGGAAAAATAAATCAAATGTCAAGGTTTGAAGCTAAAAATTATACGAAAAAGCGCGATTTGTCCATATTATAAACTCCGTACCTAATTTTGTACCTAGGCCGTACTCAGCGAAACCCAATACTGGTGCGGGTTTGCTGGCGATTTGATTTCTTACCTGTACCGACTTCTGTACCTAGGGGTTGTCAAGTCGTACCTAGTAAATACTCTGCAAACCCGCGCCAGTATTGGGTTTGACAAAAATCCTGTACCTAGTCGGCGTATTGTTGAATACATCATTGATGACAACTAGGTATTACGCATAAGCAATACCTAGTTGTAAATAGAATAAGTAGGTTCACACCCAATAATATCAAGAAAACAAAAGTGGCGAATTTTTAAAACTTGACATTCTAAATTTCTGTGCTATTTTTAAAATACCACCGAAAGTTAATATGTCTACTGAATTTATAAATATCAAATCAAATGCATTGCAAGCACTATTTACCAACGCTCTTACCGAATATGATCGCAAGGTGTATTTCACGTTATGCCAGAATGCAACCTTCAAGCACCAAGTTTACGGGGTTTATAAACGCCAAACGTTCTGGACGCTAGCAAAAGAAGTGGCTTCGCTCACCAAAGATAAGAAAAAAATTTCCCAAGTGCAAAGATCCGTTGATAGATTAGAGGCTGCTGGGCTATTAAAAGTGCTATTCCAGAGCAGAGACCTTGAAGAAGCCTCAAAGAAGAAAATAGATCCAGACCACAAGGAGCTAATAATTTCCTTGGACCCGGCAGCTACCCTGCAATCCATATGTGCTGCGATAGAGCAGAATATTGATGACTTCAATATCTATGCAGATAGAATCAGAGAGTTGGAAAGAAACCTTGGGGTCAAGCTCAACATTGTGAAGAAAAATGCTCCGAAATTGGTAGCAATCACCAATAATGAGCTTGACGAAGACTCAAAAATCGCAGGTGATTTATTCCCCGCTCAACTCCATTTCTTTCCAGAGGCTGCTTTCAGTTCGTCCGCAATAGCATCTGCAAGGGACTCGCCGAGGTAGCCACTCATCTTAATTTGCTTGCCGTGAGAAACTGCCAGGACATATGCAGAGGAACCTCCAACGGAATTCATAGTCCCGAGTTTTTGAACGTCTGCAAACGGCAGCTGATAACTACCGAAAATTGCTCTACGGCAACACATGAAGGAGCTTAGGAAGGGGGCCGGCTTGACCCAAGTGCAGCTAGCAGAGAGGTTATCGCTGGACCAATCCTATGTGTCCAAGATAGAGAGAGGGGAGCGCTATGTGGATGTACTTCTGTACATCGATTGGTGTTTGAGCTGTAAGGTGCCGCCAAGTGCGGCCATTGAATATTTAGAAAGTCGAGCTGCTAGACAAGCCGATGAGGCAGAGCGCATCGTAATCCCAACCCAAAGTACCAGTGAACCTGCTAATCAGCCTATTAAACGGGCTAGCGAGCCCACCAAGTCGAAATAACTTTGAGTTAAATATCCTGCCATAACAGAGACGGCACAAAAAATCGCATAAGCAAAATTAATTTTCATACATTAATAATGCATGAGAATAATCATTTGTCAAGCTTTATTTTTCGTCCGGCTTGGCTGGTGCCAGAATTTTCTATGCGCTGGGCGCGCTCTAGCCCTATTATTTTAGTGGCCTGTGAGGTGATAACGGCCTTTTGCAGTTTATTTTCAGCTTGCAGTTGTTCATTCTCATTCCGCAAGTCTGCTATCGTTTTTAATCCTTTGCCGTAGTGCATTTGCTTTGCAAGTGCCTCGGCAATTTCTTTTTCTGCTCGCGCTTGCAATACTTTCAGCAAGTCGTATTCTCCCGCTCTGTTGGACTCGGTGGCTTTTTTCAAAGCCATGTGGTTTTTTATCAGGGCTCCCAAACGAGGATTTACCCTCGTTCTCAATAGCTCTTGCACCCCGGCTTTGGTATTCAGGATTTTTAGTTCCCGAGTGAACCCGGAGAGGAGCTTATCAATAAGCTTCTTGTAGTCTGCATTTAGGGCTTCGTCTACTACGTCGTAGAACTCACTCACTGGCTTATGCTTTTTCTTGCTCCCACGCACCCCGCGCGCTAGCCCAAAACATGCATTGTGCTTGGCATAACGGTCGTGCATGTCGCGCAAATAAATTTGGTTATAGCGCTTGGCGTTCAGGGAATAGCTCTCTTTAAAGAACTCACCTTTTTGGTTCCTGTATTTTTTCACAGACTTAAACTCTGTGCCGATAAAAAAATGCACATGGGGTGTTTTTTCATCTAAATGCAGCACTCCCATCTTTAATTGGCTACCAAACTCCTTCTTAAAGAACTCCAGTTGCGATTTAGTCCACTCATTAATTCTATTCTCATCTCTGGGCTTAAAAAATGCGGGGGAAGCACTGACTACAAATTCCATCATCAGCACGTTATCGCTTCGCTCCTTCACTCCCAGCCCTTCATAATGTGCGCTCAGCTTCTTTTGCAGGTCTGCCGCGTCGCTGGTGTTAGCACCTAGCGCGTTGTATAGCACCCTATTTTGCGGTGTTAACTTTGCGTCAATATTTGCCTGGTGGCGAAGCCTAGGTTATGCTCCGCAGCTTGCGTAATCTTTCCGCGTGTTTTTAATTTGGCTGTTCTTAGTATGCAGTGTAGTTCTGCCATGGCCTATGTCTCCTGTTATTTTTCTTCTTGTCATTTAATATTAACAGGTTTTTCTGGATAATCAAGAATGATACCAACGGGGGGTGGTATCACTCACTATACCAACCCACTTCGGGGTTGGGTGAGCCCTCCGGGGGGTAATACCTTCCGAACATAAAAAAAGCTCCCTTTCAGGAGCTTTGTTTTACTGTCCGGTTGCAGTTACTTCACTACTTTGAGTAGCTCTAGCTGAATCTTCTTGGTCAGTTCAAATAGTTGCTTGGCTGTATATTTGTTCGTGTAATAATTGACGTTCACGCTATCAATTTCATGACCAAAAAACTGGCAACGTGGCTCAAAATCTACCCCGTTTTTCTGGAAGCAGTCATTTGCAAACTTTCTCAGACTATGAAAAACTAGCTTTTCATTGTCAATATTGATCGAATTCAAGTGACGGCGGAACATTTTCCCAACGGCATTGCCTGAGCCCCTACCGTCCTTCACCCGGTATTTGAAGATTTGATCTGGCTTTCCTTCGATGAAGAGTTCAAATCCCATCCCCATAATTTCCATGGGAATCGGAACTTCACGAATGCCGGCCAAAGTCTTTGAGTCTGTAATGCTCAGGGTCAAAAATCCCTCTTCCTTCCGAATTTGCTTGGCCGTGAGGCTTGTAATCTCACCAATACGGCACCCAGACAGCAACGCCAAAACTAATGACCAATAGTAATCAGGAGACTTGGTTTTCTGTACGCTGAGGAAACCAGCTGCAAAGATCGCCCTGATTTCATCCATGGTGAAAATCGCGTAGCCAGATTTGACCTTATCGCGCTTGGTCAAAAGCTTCCTGTCCTGAGCTGGATTTTCCGCAAAGTAATAGCCTTGCTTCTTAGCGAAGTTGAAAATTGCCCGAAGGGTTGCGACCTTGTTATCAATCGTCCTTAGCCCGTTACTCTTCGCGCTCAAAAATTCTTGGTAACGGGTTACATCTCCTGGGCCGATGTCAACAATGAACGGAGCTTTCAAGAATGCGGAAAATTCCTGTACGGTATTCTTGTAGCTCAACACTGTGGCCTGCTTCAAATTGGTTCTGAGGCCAATCATCTTGTCCAATACGTCCAAGATACGAAGTCCTGCCTTGGCAGGGGCTGCCTGAACCGCACCAATCCCACCCTTCAATAGCTCCCCCTGGGGGGCAGGGGGGAGGTTGTAGATAGGGGGGAACCTCTCAAAACCCGGCCACTCCCTTGTTCACCGACAAGACCTGAGCCGTCCTCCTCACCATGATCTCTCCTCGCAGCGCCTTGAAGTTCG
>NZ_FNJL01000092.1 GCF_900104515.1 Paracidovorax cattleyae | reverse complement strand
GACGTTGAGCAGCTCGCGCACGGGGCGGGTGGCTTCGGAGCGGTCGATGGCGATGGCCAGGATCCAGGGCGTGCCCTCCACCTTCGCGGCGTAGAGCATCTGGTCCGCGCCCCTGGCGACGACCTGCGCGTGGCCGCCGCCCGCCGCGAGCCGCTGCAGCAGCGCGGCATCGATGCCGTCAGCGAGTGCGGAGACCGGCTTGAGGGCCAGTTGGGGATCCGCCTGGGCGAGCAGGCGGCCCTGGTCATCGACGAGCATGGCGAAGCTCTTGGAAGTGGGCTGGATGGCGGTCACCATGCGGCCGACGGTTTCCAGCAGCATGTCGGTGGCCACGACGCCGGAGAGCTGGCCGACCGGGCCCCAGGGCTCGGCGAAGGTGATGAGGAGCTTGCCGGAGCTGGCACCGATGTAGGCCGGGGTCACGATCGGGCCGCCGGCCTGCATGGCCTGCCTGTACCAGCCGCGGGACGTGCCGTCGTAGCCTTCGGGCACTGGATGCAGGAAGGTGTGCCGCTTGTCGGCATGGACCAGGTAGGCATCGTCCAGGGCGCCCGCCTGCTTCGCGGCCTGCAGGAAGGGAGCCGGGTCGGGCTGGGTGGCCGCGACACGGATGGAACTGGTGATGCGCTGCTTTTCCTTGACCCACCCCGTGATCTCGTCGGCATGCAGCCGCGTGCGCTGGGCGAGCTGGGCATCGATGCCTGCCAGCGTGTTGCCGCGCACGACAAGGAAGGTGGCGAAGGCCAGCACCACGAGGGACGCGGTGGTGATGGCGATGCAGATCCCGATGAGGCGGGCTTGCAGGCTTTGGAACATGGGGACTTTCTCGAAAACGGAAAAAAGCGGCAGGGCCGCTGTGTGTGTCGTCGGGTGGATGAAAAGGCTGCGGCGCAGCCATGGGGATGCGCCGCGTGGGAAATCCGTTGGGGATCGGGCAGGATGTCAGGCCGGGTGGCCGGAGGCTCCCAGCGCGGGGCGTTGGTGGGCGTGGCCGGCGGAGCCGTGTGCGTCGAGCTTGAAGCCGGCGACGGCATCGGCGAG
>NZ_FNJL01000008.1 GCF_900104515.1 Paracidovorax cattleyae | reverse complement strand
AGAAGTGACGGACCGCAAAGGAGCCTTGCAGGCGCTGCAGCGCTGCCAACCTGCGCTGGGCAGGGTGCGAAGCCTGCTGTGCGACAGCGGCTACGTGGGCAAGCCGTTCGCCCTGGGCGTGCAAGAGATCCTGGGCGAGCACGTCACCGTTCAGATCGCCAAGCGAAGCGAGTTGCACGCGTTCAAGGTGATGCCTCAGCGCTGGGTGGTGGAGCGCAGCTTTGCCTGGTTGGACAAGAACAGGCGTTTATGGAAGAACTGCGAGAGGTTGCTCAACACCAGCTTGCAGTTCGTCCACTTGGCATTCTTGGCTTTGCTGTGTCGAAGATCGTAAACAGGCTCTTAGACGGCACCGTCAAAACATCTCCCAGTCGTCCGAACCGCCCGCGGCGGAGCTGGCGGCCGGGGCCGGGCGGGCGGCGGGCGCCGGAGGGGTGGAGGCGGCCGGCGGCTTGGCCGCCGTCCGGCCGGGCAGGGACGGCACGGACCGCGGCGGCTGCACCGCCCGCGCCGAGGAAGGGGCCGGCACCGCCGCCGGACTGTGGGGCGTTGCCGGCTTCACCCGGGCAGAGGCGGCCGCAGGCGCGGCGGGCGCTGCATGCAGCGGGGCGGCAGCCGGCGAACCCCGCAGATGGAACACCTCCACCGCACGCACCAGTTCGGCGGCCTGGGTGCTCAGGCTGCTGGCCGCCGCGGCCATCTGCTCCACCAGGGCGGCGTTCTGCTGCGTGGCGTGGTCCACATGGGTGATGGCTTCGGCGATCTGGTCCACGCCCTGGCTCTGCTCGGCGCTGGAGGCGCTGATCTCGCCCATCAGGTCAGTCGCGCGGCGGATCGAGGCGACCACCTCCGTCATGGTGGCCCCGGCCTGGTCCACGAGCTGGCTGCCGCGGCCCACGCGCTCCACGCTGCCGGTGATGAGCTCCTTGATCTCCTTGGCCGCCGTGGCGCTGCGCTGCGCGAGGGTGCGCACCTCGGACGCCACCACGGCGAAGCCGCGGCCCTGCTCGCCGGCGCGCGCGGCTTCCACCGCGGCGTTCAGCGCGAGGATGTTGGTCTGGAAGGCGATGCCGTCGATCACGCCGATGATGTCGCCGATCTGCCGGCTGCTGTCCTGGATCTCCTTCATGGTGTCCACCACCTGGGCGACGACGGTGCCGCCATCCGCGGCCACGCTGGAGGCGGCCCGGGCCAGTTCATTGGCGCGGCGCGCGCTGTCGGCGTTGCGGCGCACGGTCGATCCCAGTTCCTCCATGGACGCCGCGGTCTGCTGCAGCGCAGAGGCCTGCCGCTCCGTGCGGGAAGACAGGTCGTGGTTGCCTGCAGCGATCTCGCGGCTGGCGGAGGAAACGCTCTCCGAGCTGGACCGCACGGTGGTCACCACCGAGGCCAGCCGGTCGCGCATCGTGCCCAGGCCCGCCATGACGCTGGAGCCGTCCCGCGCACGCACCGGAACGTCCACGGCCAGGTTGCCGCCCGCCACGGAGAGCGCCACCCGCTTGAGGTCGGGCGGGTCCGCACCCAGCTGGCGCACCACGGACCGCAGGTACCAGCTCAGCCCGGCGAGGCAGGCCGCCACGACCAGCACCGCGATCGTGGCGAGGTTGCGGTCGGTCTTGGCCAGGGCCTGGACGTCGTTGATGCGGGCGGAAAGGCGTTCGCCCTGGCGCTCCTTTTCCTTCCCGAGCGGCGCCAGCAGGCGGTTGCGCGTGGGAATGGTACGGTCCACGAGCATGGCGAACGCTTCCTGCCTGCGGCCGGCCTGGATGAGCTGGATGTTGTCCGTGCCGGTGGCCCAGAACTCGTCCATGAGCGCCGGGATCGGGGCGTAGGCCTGGCGGCCGTCGTCGGAGAGCATGTTGTCCCCGAAGTCCTTCAGCGTCCTCTGCAGCAGGACGCGCTTTTCCGCGATGTCCGCCAGGGTGGCGTTGAGCTCCTCGGGAGTGCGCGAGAGGATGGCGTGCCGCAGCTGCAGCGAGACCCGCGTGACGTTCAGCTCCAGCTCGGCAATGCGCTGCAGCTGGGGAACGTTGTAGGCGCGGACGATCTCGGCATCGTGGCTGAGCTGCTCCATCATGGTCCAGATCGAGACGGCCACGACCGCCAGCAGAGCGAAGATGAGCGTGTTGATCGCCATCAAACGCCGCGCCATGGTCCAGCGGCCTGTTGCTTGCCCTTGCATGGGTGCTCCTCCCTTCACGGTGAACGGCCGTGTGGTGTTCCGGAGCGCCCTCTCCCGCCCCGGTCACTGCCGATGTGGTTGGTGTCTCGACATTGTTTGCAGGAATTCACGAAAAAACCAGGGGGCACGCGCGCCATGGCGGCAGGCGCATCACGAAAATCGCTGTAGGCCGTGCCTTGCACCCCTCCGGCGGGATGGGGCCGGGCAGCCGTCAGGGGCGGCCGGCCAGGCCGTCGGCCGCCTGCAGCAGCGCCTCGCGCGCCTGCTCGACAATACGTGCCTTCCACGCCGGCGTGTCGGTGTAGAACGCGGCCAGCACCTGCTGCCGGATGGCTTCCGCCGGGCCGTCAGGTACCTCGGGATGCAGGTGCCGCCAGTGGTCGGCGCGCAGGGCGTGCAGCACCTCCAGGATGGGCACGGTGCCGTATTCGAGCGCGATGCCGGTCATTTCGGCCTGCGGGCACTCGTCGTACACGCTGTTCCACATGAGCCCGGTGAGGAAGGCGGAGCTTGCCGATCCGTCGTAGATCGACGTGACCGGCGTCGCGCCGCCCCCGTCCCACCAGGCCCGCGCGCGCGCGATGGCGGCGGCATCGTTGCGGCCCGCGTAGATGCGCTCGCCATGGCCGCTCGGCCCCAGGCCGGTGTGCAGGTCGATCCAGGCGATGTGCCGCGCGGCAGCGCCGTGCGCGCGCAGCACGCGCCGCAGGGTGAGGTTGCTCCAGGTGGGTCCGGTGCCGCCGAAGAACATCCCCTGGGGGAACTCGTGCTGCCCCCCGGTGATGGCCGCCTGCCATGCCGCCTCGCCGCGCTCGGCGATGAACGCGGCCACGGTGCGCTCGTTCTCCGGAGACGGGGGCCATTGCGCCGGCAGCAGCAGCGGCGCGACATCGCGGTAGGCCGCGTTGACCGGCAGGGGCCGGCTGAAATCCTGGAAATTGCGGTTCAGGTCCACGTTCTCGTGCGTGGCGCGGCGCGTGTGCGAGAAGCCGTGCGGGTTCAGCCCGTGGATGTAGAGCACCGCCAGCCCCGCATCCCGGGCCCGCGCGCGCCAGGCCGCGTCGTGCAGCGCGAACACCTGCACCCCGCTGCCGCAGTGGCCTTCCACGCCGTGGCAGGCGCTGCTCAGGACGAGCAGCCGGCGCGCATCGGCAGGGCCGTCGCGCACCACGTCCATCGCCAGTGCCTCGCCTTCGCGGCCTGGCAGCGGATGGGGATGCGACTCCACCGCGAGGCCGGCCGCAGCCGCCGCGCCGAGGAACTGCGCGCGGGCCTGCGCATAGGTGGGGGAAAACGCGTGCGCGGTGTCGATCATCCTGGAAGGTTCCTGGGGGAAAGGCGTACAGGGTGGGCATGCCCGCCCGCGCCTGCGCCCGCCGCCGCTGCCGGGGCGGGGTGCAGTGCGGAGGCATGCCGCGGGCCGGCCCGTCAGGCCGGCGGCGGCAGGGCCCGGGCGTCAGGCCGCCGTGGCGGGGCGCGGCGACGACAGCCACTGCCGGGCCAGTTCCACCCAGTAGGTGGCACCCAGCGGGAGCAGGTCGTCGTTGAAGTCGTAGCTCGGGTTGTGCAGCGTGCAGGGGCCGCCGCCATGGCCCATCTCGCGGTGCGCGCCTTCGCCGTTGCCGATGAAGCAGTAGGCGCCGGGCCTGGCCTGCAGCATGAACGCGAAATCCTCCGCCCCCATGGTGGGCTCCTGCGGCGACACGTTGCCCGCGCCCACGATGCCCTCCATCACGCGGCGCGCGAAGGCGGCCTCGGCCGGCGCGTTCACGGTGGGCGGGTAGTTGCGGTGGAACTCGAACTCGCAGGTGGCTTCGTGCGCGGCGCAGGTGTGCTCGGCCACCTGCTTCATGCGCTGCTCGATCATGTCGAGCACCTCCAGCGTGAAGGTGCGCACCGTGCCCTGCAGCTCGCAGCTGTCGGGCACGACGTTGGTGGCCTCGCCCGTGTGGATCATGGTGACCGAGATCACGCCGGCATCGACCGGCTTCTTGTTGCGGCTGATGATGTTCTGGAAGGCCTGCACCATCTGACAGGCCACGGGCACGGGGTCGATGCCCATGTGCGGCATGGCGGCGTGGCTGCCCTTGCCGCGGATGACGATCCTGAATTCGTTGGACGAGGCCATGACCGGGCCGGGGCTGACCGCGAACTGGCCGGCCCGCATGCCGGGCCAGTTGTGCATGCCGAACACGGCCTCCATCGGAAACTGGGTGAACAGGCCGTCTTCGATCATCACGCGCGCGCCGCCGCCACCCTCTTCCGCCGGCTGGAAGACCAGGTACACGGTACCGTCGAAATCGCGGTGCTTCGCGAAATGCTGGGCCGCGCCGAGCAGCATGGCCGTGTGGCCGTCGTGGCCGCAGGCGTGCATCTTGCCGGGGTGGGTGCTGGCGTGCGAGAAGGTGTTGAACTCGGTGATGGGCAGCGCGTCCATGTCGGCGCGCAGGCCCACCGCGCGGCCCGAGGCGCCGCCGTCGCGGCCGTGCACGATGCCCACGACGCCCGTCTTGCCCAGCCCGCGGTGGATGGGGATGCCCCATTCGGCGAGCTTGGCGGCCACGATGTCGGCCGTGCGCACTTCCTCGAAGCACAACTCGGGATGCGCATGGATGTCGCGGCGCACGGCGGCGATGGATGCCGCCTCGGTGACGATGGAGTCGATGAGTTTCATAATGGGTACTTCCTTGGTCCGGAGAGTCTAGCCCTGCCTCCGCACGCGCACCAGACAGGGTTATTCCACACTCCCGCGATGCTGTCCGAACACGCTCTCTCGCTCGCCCAGGCCCTGGTGCGCATGAACACCGTGAGCCACCGGTCCAACCTGGAGCTCATCGATTTCATCCAGTCCGAACTGGGCCGGCTGGGCGTGAAATGCCGGCTGACGCACGACGCAAGCAAGACCAAGGCCAATCTGTTCGCCACCCTGGGCGAGGGCAAGCCCGCAGGCATCATCCTCTCGGGCCACACCGACACCGTGCCCTGGGACGGCCAGGACTGGAGCGTGGACCCGCTCTCGGCCACCGTGCAGGACGGCCGGCTCTACGGCCGGGGCAGCGCCGACATGAAGGCCTTCATCGCCATCGCGCTGTCGCAGGCGCGCCAGTTCCTGGAAAGCGATGCGCCCTTCGCCCTCCATTACGCCTTCAGCTACGACGAGGAAGTGGGCTGCTTCGGCGCGCGCGAGCTCATCGCCGACCTGCGCGAGGCCGGCGTGCGGCCCCTCGCCTGCATCGTGGGCGAGCCCACCGACATGGTGCCGGCCATCGCGCACAAGGGGGTGTACCGCTACCGCTGCTGCGTGCGCGGCAAGGAGGCGCACTCCTCGCTCACGCCGCATTCGGTGAACGCGATCGAGATGGCCGCGCGCGTGGTGGGCCGCGTGCGCGACATGGCCGAGGGCTTCGAGCGCGAGGAGCCGCGCTTCGATGGCTTCGACGTGCCGTTCTCCACTGCCAGCGTGGGCCAGTTCCACGGCGGCATCGCCGACAACGTGGTGCCGCGCGATGCGGAGTTCCGCTACGAGTTCCGCGACCTGCCCACGGCCGACGCGGCCCGCATGCAGGCCGAGGTGGTGGCCTATGCGCGCTCGCTGGAGCCCGCGATGCAGGCCGTGGCACCGCAGACGGGCATCACCTTCGACACCATCTGCGAGATCCCGAGCTTCCTGGGCAGCGCGCAGGACCCCGTCACGCGCCTGGCGCAACGCCTCGCGGGCGAGGCCGGCACCACGCTGGTCGCCTTCGGCACAGAGGCCGGCCTCTTCAAGGACGCCGGCATCTCCACCGTGGTCTGCGGCCCGGGCAGCATCCGGCAGGCCCACCAGCCCGACGAATACGTGAGCCTGAAGCAGCTCGCCCGCTGCGAGGCCTTCATGCGTGGCCTGGCACAGACGCGGGAGTTCGAGGCCTAGGGCCTTTCCGCAGGCCCTAGACCATCACCCGGCCATCCCCGGTCAGCATCGACATCTCGACGAAGCGCGAGCCCGCGTGGCTGCTGCTGCTGAGGCTGATCGGGTAGCCTGAGACCGTCGCGGTGCCGATGGCTTCCAGGCCGGCGACGAGCGACTCGCGCGTGGGCCTGCCGCCGCCCTGCCGCAGGCCTTCGGCGAACACCCGGGCGGCCACGAAGCCTTCCATGCTCGAATAGTTGGCCTGCACCTTGTCGCCGCCCTTCTTGATCGCGTCCTGGAACTCCCGGGCGATCTGCCGCGTGGTCTGGTAGGGCGAGGGCATCACCTGCGAGACGACCACGCCCGCGCCGTCCCGGCCCAGCGCGTCGGCCAGGGCCTGCGTGCCCACGAAGGAGAGGTTGTAGAAGGTGCCGCCGTAACCCGCCTTGCGCGCCGCGCGCACGAAGGCCGCGCTCGCCGCGTAGGTGGTGACCATCACGATGGACTCCGGGCGGGCGGCCACGAGCTTGCCGACGGCCGGGGCGACGTCCACCGAATTGCGGGGCACGGTCGCCGTGGCGTGCGGCTTGAGCTGGTCCTGCGCCAGGACCAGGGTGACGCCGTCCAGGCCCGCCTTGCCGTAGGCGTCGTCCTGGTGGAACACCGCGATCCTGCGCAGCCCCAGATGGGTGAGCTGCCGCACGATCACGGCCGTCTCGTCGTTGTAGGACGCGCGCACGTGGAAGATCAGGCGGTTGAACGGCTGGCGCAGCGCCTCCGCTCCGGTGAAGGGCGCGAAGAAGGGCACCCTGGCCTGGTTGAACAGCGGCAGCGCCGCGAGGCTGGTGGGCGTGCCCACGTAGCCGAAGAGGGCCAGCACGTCCTGCTCGATGAACTTGCGGGTGTTGTCCGCGCACCGGTCGGGCTCGTAGCCGTCATCCAGGGTGCGCAGCTCCACCGGCCGCCGGCCGATGCCGCCCTGGGCGTTGAGGGCGT
Organism: Paracidovorax cattleyae; assembly: GCF_900104515.1. GTDB lineage: Bacteria > Pseudomonadota > Gammaproteobacteria > Burkholderiales > Burkholderiaceae_C > Paracidovorax > Paracidovorax cattleyae. The sequence continues at coordinate 182,367 of NZ_FNJL01000008.1, read as the reverse complement.
CGAAATACAGTTTCGCGCCCGCGTGGAACTGCACGCCCAACTGGGCGGACGGCCCGGAGAACGGCGCCGACTGGCCGAGCACGATGGGCCCTTCGGACTGCGCGCGCGCCGGCCCGAGCCCCGCGACCGCGGCCATCCCCAGGCCGATGGAAAACCGCCTGCGCCCCAGAACTGCCTGCTTCATGGTGAAATCCCCCCTTGGGGCTCGACAGCCGGCTTGCGGCAGATCCGGCCCCGGTGTTGTTGAAACCCTGGAAAGACCGCGCAGTACCTGCCCAGTCCGCCTGCGCGCGCAGTGTATCGCCCCGTCCCGCCCGATGCCCACGATGGAAACCATTTCGCACACTCCAGCGCCGTCCGGCGCGCTCCTGCAGGTGCGCGGCGCCTGCCCCCACGACTGCCCCGATACCTGCGCCCTGGTCACCACCGTGGAGAACGGCGTGGCCGTGAGGGTGCAGGGCAACCCGGCCCATGGCCACACCGACGGCGTGCTCTGCGCCAAGGTGTCGCGCTATGCCGAGCGCACCAACCACCCCGACCGCATCCTGACGCCGCTGCGCCGCGTCGGCCCCAAGGGCAGCGGGCAATTCGAGCCCGTGGGCTGGGGCGAGGCGCTTTCGGATATCGCGTCGCGCCTCTCGGCCATCGCGGCGCGCGACCCGCAGGCCATCCTGCCCTACAGCTACGCCGGCACCATGGGCCTGGTGCAGGGCGAGAGCATGGACCGGCGGTTCTTCCACCGCCTGGGCGCCTCGCTGCTGGGGCGCACCATCTGCGCTGCCGCGGGCGGCGAAGGGCTGAACCAGACGCTGGGCGGCAAGGTGGGCATGAAGGTGGAGCATTTCGCGGAGTCGCAACTCATCCTCATCTGGGGCAGCAACTCCATCGGCAGCAACCTGCATTTCTGGCGCTATGCGCAGCAGGCCAAGCGCGCGGGCGCCCGGCTGGTGTGCATCGACCCGCGCAAGACCGAGACAGCCGACAAGTGCCACGAGCACCTGCAACTGCTGCCCGGCACCGACGCCGCGCTGGCGCTGGCGCTGATGCACGAACTGATCACGAACGACTGGCTGGACCACGACTACATCGCGCGCCACACCGTGGGCTGGGACGGCCTGCGCGAGCGCGCGCTGGCCTGGCCGCCCGAGCGCGCCGCGGCGGTCTGCGGGCTGCCGGTGGAGCAGATCCGGCAACTGGCGCGCGACTATGGCACCACGCGGCCGGCCGCCATCCGCCTCAACTACGGCATGCAGCGCGCGCGCGGCGGCGGCAATGCCACGCGCGCCGTGGCCTGCCTGCCCGCGCTCGTGGGCGCCTGGCGGCACCGTGCGGGCGGGCTGCTGCTCTCCAGCTCGGGACAGTTCCCCGTGCAGCGGCCGGCGCTGCACCGGCCCGACCTGATCCCCGCGGGCGTGCGGCCGCGCACCATCAACATGTCCACCATCGGCGACGACCTGCTGCGCGCCGCATCCCCGGAGTTCGGCCCGCGCGTCGAGGCCGTGGTGGTCTACAACAGCAACCCGGTGGCCGTGGCGCCGGAATCCGCCAAGGTGGTGCGCGGCTTCGCGCGGGACGACCTGTTCACCGTGGTGCTGGAGCACTTCCAGACCGACACGGCCGACTACGCCGATTACGTGCTGCCCGCCACCACGCAGCTGGAGCACTGGGACATCCAGGTGGCGTACGGCCACACCGACGTGCTGCTGAACCGGCCGGCCGTGGCGCCGCTCGGCCAGGCCAGGCCCAACACCCAGGTGTTCCGCGAACTGGCCGCGCGCATGGGCTTCACCGAGCCGTGCTTCGCCGATAGCGACGAAGACCTCTGCCGACAGGCCTACGGCGGCCATGTGGACTTCCAGCGGTTGCTGGATACGGGTTTCGCCACGCTGGCGATTCCCGATGCGCCGTTCGCGGAAGGCGGCTTCCCGACGGCATCGGGCCGCTGCGAATTCCACAGCGAGCGGCTGGCCGCGCAGGGGTTCGATCCGCTGCCCGACTACCTGCCCAACCGCGAGCCCGCGCAGCCGGGCGGGCGCTATCCGCTCGCGATGATCTCGCCGCCCGCGCGCAACTTCCTGAACTCCACCTTCGTGAACGTCACGAGCCTGCGCAACATCGAAACCGAGCCGCTGCTGGAGATGCACCCGGACGACGCCGCCGCGCGCGGCATCGCCGACGGCACCTCCGTGCGCGTGTTCAACGACCGCGGCAGCTACGCCTGCCGCGTGGCGCTCAACGGCCGCGCGCGTTCGGGCGTGGTGCACGGCCTGGGCATCTGGTGGCGGAAGTTCGGCCTGCAGGGCACGAACGTGAACGAGGTGACGGGGCAGGCGCTGACGGACCTGGGGGCGGCGCCGACGTTCTACGACTGCGCGGTGGAAGTCGAGACGTTGGCTTCTCCCTGAATACGGCTCCGCTGGAGTCGCCTGCGGCGCCCTCATCCTGAGGCGGGATGCAGCCGACCCGCCTGCACGTTGTCCCTCAGTACGGCATCGTCGGCAGCTCGTTCGGCCGCAGGTCGAACACCAGCACCTCAGCGTCCTCGCCCCGGGCGAAGTGCAGCGGCCCGGCGTTGCGGATGCGGGCGCCGTCGCCAGCGTCCAGGCGCTCGCCGTTCACCTCCATGCTGCCGCGTGCCACATGCACGTACACATGGCGGTTCGGGCCCACCGCCAGCTCGGCGGATTCGTCACCGTCGAACAGCCCGGCATATACCCGTGCATCCTGCCGCACCGCCAGCGAGCCGTCGGCCCCTTCCGGCGAGATGATCCGGCGCAGCCGCCCGCGCTTGTCCGCCTCGGTGAAATGCACCTGCTGATAGCGCGGCTGGGCACCGCGCTCGTTCGGCACGATCCAGATCTGCAGAAAGTGCACCGGCGCGTTGGCCGAATGGTTGAACTCGCTGTGCTGCACGCCGCTGCCGGCGCTCATCATCTGCACGTCGCCCGGGCGGATCACCGAGCCCGTGCCCATCGAATCCTTGTGCTCCAGCGCGCCTTCCAGCACGTACGAGAAGATCTCCATGTCGCGGTGGCCGTGCGTGCCGAAGCCGTTGGACGGCGTCACCCGGTCGTCGTTGATCACCAGCAGATCGGAGAAGCCCTGCTGGTTCGCGTCGCGGTAGTGGCCGAACGAGAACGTGTGGCGGGACTGCAGCCAGCCGTGGTTGGCGGTGCCGCGGTGTTGGGCCTTGCGGATGTCGAGCATGTCATTTCTCCTTTGCTGATTCGATGGAATTCACACTGCACGCCGGGAGCCTTTCTGATCGCTGCTCCCTGGCGTTGCGTACTGCGATGGAAGAAGTATCCCGCGCCAGAAGTCCCCGCAGGTTGAAACGTTTGGCCATTCATCATCGATAATTTCGATGATGCAAACCACCCGGGCCTGGCCATGCTGAAACTCACCCTGGAAGCCATCGAACTGGTGGACGCCATCGCGCGCCACGGCTCGTTCGCGGGCGCGTCGGAGCGGCTGCACAAGGTGCCCTCCACCATCTCGTACGCCGTCGCCAAGCTGGAAGAGCAGCTGGGCTTCGCGCTCTTCACCCGCAACGGCCCGCGCATCGCGCTCACGCCCGCCGGCCAGGAAATGATCCGCGAAGGCCGGTGGCTGCTGTCATCGGCCCGGCAACTGGAATCGCGCATGCGCCAGATCGCCACCGGCTTCGAATCGGAAGTGCGGCTGGTGCACGACTCGCTGATTCCCACCGCAGCCTTCAACCCCGACATCTGCGCCTTCGAAGACCTGGACTGCGGCACGCGCCTGCGCATCGCCAGCGAAGCGCTGACCGGCACCTGGGAGGCCCTGCGCGAAGGCCGCGCCGACATCATCGTGGCCGCCGGCGAAGGCCCGGCCGGCGGCGGCTACAAGGCCGTGGCCGTCGGCAGCCTGGCCTTCGCGTTCTGCACCACGGCCACCCACCCGCTGGCGCAACTGCGGCGCCCGCTCACCCGCGCCGACCTGCTGGAACACACCGCCATCGTGGTGGGCGACGGCGCGCGGCAGTTGACCGACCGCACCGTCGGCCTGCTCTCGGGCCAGCGGCGCATCACCGTGCCGAACATGCAGGCCAAGATAGCCGCCCAGGCCGCTGGCCTCGGCCACGGCTTCGTGCCGCGCGCCTGCGTGCGGGTGGAATTGGAGACCGGCGTGCTGGTGGAGCTGCAGGTGGAGGAGCCCCGGCCCGACGAAACCTTCTGGCTCGCCTGGTGGCCGGACCACATGGGGGAGGCGCTCAAGTGGTGGCGGCAGCGGCTGGACCGGGGCCTGCTGCCGGGGATACTGGCGGTTTGACGGCGGGTTCCGCCGTGCGCTTTCAGAGCGTGATGCCGCCGTCGATGGCGTAATTCTGGCCCGTAACGAACGAGGATTCGTCGCTGGCCAGAAACACCACCAGCGGCGCGATCTCTTCGGCCGTCGCCAGCCGGCCCATGGGCTGCCGCGCCACGAACGCCCGGCGGGCGTTCTCGGCATCGCCCGTGGCGGCGATGCGATCGGCCAGCGAGGGCGTGTCCACCGTGCCGGGGGACACGCTGTTGCACCGCACGCCCGCGCCCACGAAATCCGCCGCGACCGACTTGGTCAACCCGATCACTGCGGCCTTGCTCGCGCCGTAGACGCAGCGCCCGGGCAGCCCCTTGAGCGAGCTGGCCACGCTCGCCATGTTGACGATGCTGCCGCAGCCCGCCTGCACCATGCGGGGCAGCACGGCCCGCATCGTCCAGAACTGCGAGCGCACGTTCAGGTCCATCGCCAGCGTCCAGTCGTCATCGCTCGCCTGCAGCACGGTCCCGGCATGCACCGTGCCCGCGCAGTTGAACAGCACGTCGATCCGCTCCAGCGTGGCGAAGAAGGCGTCGATGGCGGCCCGGTCGAGCACGTCGAGCACCGCGGTGCGGATGCCGTCCGTGCCGTCCAGCGAGGCCAGCAGGTCGGTCCGGATGTCGGTGGCCCACACCTGGGCGCCCTCGCGGGCCATGGCCAGCGCGGTGGCCCGGCCGATGCCCTGCCCCGCCGCGGTGACCACCGCGGTCTTTCCGGCGAGCCGCTTCATTTCTGCAGCCCCAGCCGGGGCACCAGCTCGGCGTAGAAGGCGCGGTCTTTGTCGATCACCTTCTGGAACGCCGCCGCATCGGTATAGGCCCAGCCCAGGTTGGACTTGGCCAGCACCTCGCGGAACGCCGCGTCGTCGGCCGTTTTGGCCGCCACGGTGCCGAGCGTCGCCACGATGTCCGGCGGCGTCGCCTTGGGCACCGCCAGGCCGCGCCACACCCCGATGGAGAGATCGATGCCGCGTTCCTTGAGAGTCGGTACCTTCTCGAACAGCCCGCCCACCCGCTGGTCCGCCATCACGGCCAGGGTGCGCATCTTGCCGGCGGCGACGTGCGGCGCCACCTCGCCCGGGCTCACCGCGAGGGCATCCACGTGCCCGCCCAGCAGCGCCACCGCCGCCGGCGCCGCGCCCAGGAAAGGCACGTGGTTCACGGGCAGCGAGAGCTTTTCAGAGAACGCCGCCGCCGCCATGTGCCAGATGGAGCCCACGCCCGCGTTGGCGATGGACACCGGGTCCTTGCGCTTGCGCGCGTCGGCGATGAATTCCTCGATCGTCTGCCAGGGCGCATCGGCCCGCACCGTGATGGCCGACGGATCGGCGTTGAGCCGCGCGATGGGGCGCAGGTCGGCCGCGGTGTACTTGGTGATGCCCAGGTTCGGAATGATCGTGAGCTCGCAGATCACGATGCCGATCTTGTAGCCGTCGGGTTTGGCGTTGATCAGCTCCGCCGTGCCGATGGCGCCGCTCGCGCCGGGCTTGTTGACCACGATCATCGGCTGCTGCGGCAGGTACTTCTTGCCCACCTCGGAGAAGGCCCGCCCGACGATGTCGGTGCCGCCGCCTGCCGCCACCGGCACGATCAGCTCGATGGGCTTGCTCGGATAGTCGCTCGCCCACGCGAGGGCGGACGTGCCGCCGAACGCCAACGCGCAGGCCGAGGCGAGGACCTGGCGTCTGTCGGGATAGGGATGCATGTTCTTTGTCTCCTGTGCTCTGTGGTCTCTTCTTGTGGATGCGCTGCAGCCGCGGTGGCGGTCCGGCTTTCAGTAGGTGGCCCGCCCTCCCGAGAGGTCGAACACCGCGCCGGTGGTGAACGAGTTCTCTTCGGACACCAGCCAGGCGACCATGGCCGCCACCTCGTCCACCTCGACGAAGCGCGCGCGCGGAATCTTCGAGAGCATGTAGTCGATGTGCTGCTGCGACATCTGCTCGAAGATCCGGGTGCGCGCTGCCGCCGGGGTGATCGCGTTCACGGCGACGTTGCGGGCCGCCGTCTCCTTGCCCAGGCTCTTGGTGAGCGCGATCACGCCGGCCTTGGAGGCGCTGTAGGCCGAGGCGTTGGGGTTGCCTTCCTTGCCCGCGATGGACGCGATGTTGACCACCCGCCCGTAGTCGCGCGCCACCATGCCCGGCACCACCGCCTTGTTGACGTGGAAGGCGCCGTCGAGGTTGATCGAGAGCACCTTGCGCCATTCCTCGATCGGATATTCGCCCAGCGGCAGGTTGGCGCCCGCGATGCCGGCGCTGTGCACCAGCATGGCGATGGGGCCCGAAAGGCTCTCGGTGCGGGAGACCGCGGCTTCTACCTGTGCGAAGTCGGTCACGTCCACCGTCACACCGCTCAACGCCCCCTCGGCACCGGCACCGGCCAGTGCCTGCCGCGCGGCGGCGATGGCCTCGGCGTCCCGGTCCCACAGGCAGACCTTCGCGTGGCCCGCCAGCAGGCGCCGGGCGATGGCCAAGCCGATGCCCTGGGCACCGCCCGTCACGACCGCGGTGCGGCCGTCGTAGTCGTACTGGACCATGGCGATGCTCCCGTCAGGCTGCGACGGTCTTCTGGCACTGCTCGCCCAGCCCCTCGATCCCCAGCCGCAGGGTCTGGCCCGGGCGCAGGTACACCGGCTGCGGCTTGATGCCCATGCCCACGCCGGGCGGCGTGCCGGTGGAGATCACGTCGCCGGGCTGCAGCGTCATGAAACGGCTGAGGTAGGACACGAGTTGCGGCACGTTGAAGATCATGGTGCGCGTGTTGCCGTTCTGGTAGCGGCGGCCATCCACTTCCAGCCACATGTCGAGCGCATGCGGATCGGGCACCTCGTCGGCCGTCACCAGCCAGGGGCCGGTGGGGCCGAAGGTGTCGCAGCCCTTGCCCTTGTCCCAGGTGCCGCCGCGCTCGAGCTGGTAATTGCGCTCGGACACGTCGTTGACCACGCAGTAGCCGGCGACATGCGCCAGGGCATCGGCCTCTTCCACATAGCTCGCGGCCGTGCCGATCACCACGCCCAGCTCGACCTCCCAGTCGGTCTTCTCCGAGCCGCGCGGAATCTTCACGTCGTCGTTGGGGCCGACCACGGCGGACGTCCACTTGTTGAAGACGATGGGCTCGGCCGGGATCGGCATGTTGGATTCGGCGGCGTGGTCGGCGTAGTTGAGGCCGATGCAGACGAACTTGCCGATGCGCCCCACGCACGCGCCGATGCGGGGGGTGCCGGGCACGGCCGGCAGCGTGGCCGGGTCGAGGGCCCGCAGCCGGGCCAATGCATCCGGCCCGATCGCATCGCCGTCGATGTCGCGCACATGGGCGGACAGATCGCGGACCACGCCCTGGGCGTCGAGCAGGCCGGGCTTTTCCTGGCCCGGGGGGCCGAAACGCAGCAACTTCATCGCATGTCTCCTTGTGTGCCGCGGATTCTCCGGCCCGGCCGGACTGCTGCATAGTGAAAGCTTCGCATGGGGTGATAGCCCCGAGGAATCACCGTGATACCCAGCCTCTCCTCGATCACGTCGCGCCTGCGATTCCGCCACCTGGGCCTGCTGGTGGCGCTGGAAGAATGCGGCAGCCTGCACCGCGCGGCCGAACGCCTGGGCATGACGCAGCCCGGCCTCACCAAGGCGCTGCGCGAGGTCGAATCCACCTTCGGGGCCGAACTTTTCGTGCGCACGAAGCAAGGCGTGCGGCCGAACGAACTGGGCCTGTGCCTCATCCGCCATGCGCGGCTGGTGGGTGCCGACCTGGAGCACCTGCGCGAGGAAATGAACGGCGTGCTGCGCGGTAGCGGCGGCCGGGTGGCGGTGGGCGCCATCACCGGCGCGCTGCATTCGGTGCTGATCGCGGCGGTGTCCGAGCTGCGGCGCACGCAGCCCGCGCTCTCCATCGAGATCCGGGAAAGCACCAGCCTGGAGCTGCTCGATGCGATCAACGAAGGCCGGCTCGACCTGGCCGTCGGCCGCACCACCGTGTCCAGCAACGTGGAGCAGTTCGACTACGAAGAACTGATGGACGAGGCGGTGGCCGTCGCCGTGGGCCCGCAGCATGCACTGGCGAAGTCGCGGCGCGTGACGCTCACGCAACTGGCCCGCTGCCGCTGGGTGTTCTATCCGGGCAACATGCCGCTGCGCAAGCTGCTGGAACGCGAATTCCGCGAGGCCGGGCTGGAGCTGCCGCCCTACCCGATCGAAACCTCGTCGTCGCTGGCCACCATGCTGATGCTCAAGGAAGACCCGCAGCTGGTGGCGCTGATGTCGTCGGCGACCATGGAGTTCTGCGAAGAGCACGGCATCGCGCGGCGGCTTCCGCTGAAGATCGGCTCGCGCCACGAGGCCTTCGGCATCGTCACCCGCCGCGGCGCGCGCCTCACGCCCGCGGCGGCGATGCTGGTGCAGTGCCTGCGCCGCGCCGCCGGCCAGCCCGCCGGCCAGCCCGCCGGCCAAGGCGGCTGAGGGCCTGCGCCCGGCGGCTGCCGTTCACCCCTGCCGCCCGGCCACCACCACCTGGCCGCTGGCCACGTCGCGCAGCACTGCCATGAAGGCCTGCGCCGCCGGCGTCGGTGCCTCGCCCTGGCGCACCAGCATGCCGTAGTCGGGCATCGCCCGCGGCACGTTCACGTGGATGGGGGCGAGCAGGCCCTTGGCGATGTACCGGTCGGCCAGCGCGCTGGGCTGCAGCGACAGCATGTCGGTGATGCGCAGCGACTCCAGCGCGAACAGGAACGACTGCGTCTCCATCACGCCCGAGGCCGGCGTCATGCCGATGGCGCGGAAGATGTCGTCGGACACCTTGCGCAGCGCCGTCGATTCCGGGTAGAGCAGCCAGGGCCAGTGCGCGAGGCGGCCCACCTCCAGGTCCTGGATGCCGCGCAGCGGATGGTGCGGCCCGCCCACCACCTGCAGCGTCTCGCCGGAAAGACGCTCGTACTGGAAGTCCGCCTGCTGCGCCTCGTCGGTGAAGCGGCCGATCATCAGATCGATCCTGCGCTCGCCCAGCCAGGCGATGAGCTGGTCGCTGCTCTGCTCGCGCACCTTCAGCACCAGCAGCGGCCGGCGCCGCTGCATCTCGGCGATGGCCGTGGTCAGCAGCCGCGCGGCCGAGCCGGAAATCGCCCCGATGGACAGCTGGCCGTGGCCGCCCTGCTTGAGCGCATTGAATTCGTCCACGAACTTCGCCTGGCCCGCCAGCGCGGAGGCGGCATAGCCCAGCGCGAACAGGCCCAGCTCGGTGGGCCGCATCTCGCGCGGCAGGCGCTCGAACAGGCGCGCATCGAAGATTTCCTCCAGGTCCAGCAGGATCTTGGTGGCGGCCGGCTGCGTCACGTGCATCTGCTCGGCCGTGAGCCGCAGGTTGCGCGTCCGCCCCAGGATGTCGAGGAACTGCAGGTGCCTGGAGCGCAGGCGGCTGCAGGCGATGGCGATGGATAAGGGTTTTCCCGGCATTTTGGGGTGACCGATAACTGGAAGGAATGCCCCGTGGAAAAACACTGATTGGACGCCACGGGCACCGCCCCCTAGTCTGCACCCCGCGACACCCAAGAACATCCACAGGAGACAAGACACCATGCAATTCCACGCAGCCTTCAAGACGTTCGCGCTGGCCACCGCCCTGGCGGCCGTGCTGGCCACGCCCGCCATGGCGCAGGTGCGCGAGCGCACTTTCAAGATCGGCACCGGCATCACCGAAGACCATCCGCAGGCCCGGGCTTCGCGGCACCTCGACGAGGTCCTCGCAGCCAGGAGCGGCGGCAAGATGCGCGCCAAGCCGCCGCGCTGGACCGCAACCTCTCCTGCCTGGGCCTGGCCGAGATCCCCTACGGCTACCCCATCGACGCGGTGGTGCTGACCACCGGCAGCGACAAAACCACGCCGGCCGGCATCATGGCCGCCTCCACCGCCGACATCCCCGCCATCGTGCTCTCGGGCGGGACGATGCTCGACGGCTGGCACGACAACGAACTGGTGGGCTCGGGCACCGTGATCTGGCGCAGCCGCCGCATGCTGGCGGCCGGCGAGATCAACGAGGAAGAATTCCTGCAACGCGCTGCTGCCCGAAGACGAAATCGCCCGCCGCCGCCGCCCGTGCCCGCCAGCCGCTCGCCCAGGGAGGCGCTCTACCGCGAGAAGACGGGCCAGCTCGCCGACGGCGCCACGCTGGATTTCGCGCTGCAGTTCCGCCGCATCGCCGGGCAGACGCCCCGCCACAACCACTGAGCGCCGGGGCCGCTGCGCCCCGATGCATCCCCCCATTTCGAGGACGAGAAGCATGAACGACGACGACAAGAACCACCTGCTGCCCGACGACGGCCTGGCCGGCACGCTGGTGGCCCGGGCCTGGACGGACGGCCCGCAGGGCGGCCCGGCGGTGGTGGCACTGCGCCCCGAAGGCGTGTTCGACATCAGCCGCACCTTCCCCACCATGAGCACCCTGCTCGACGCGGAACGGCCCGCCGAGGCGGCGCGCCAGGTCATCGGCGAACGCCTGTGCGCGGTGGAAGACTTGCTGGGCAACAGCCGGCTCGGCACCCGCGATGCTGCGCGCCCCTTCCTGCTCGCGCCCTGCGACCTGCAGGTGGTGAAGGCCGCGGGCGTCACGTTCGCCGCCAGCATGGTCGAGCGCGTGATCGAGGAACAGGCGCACGGCGACGCATCGCGCGCCCAGGAGCTGCGCGGCAAGGTGCAGGCGCTGATCGGCGAGAACCTCGCGGACATCCGCCCCGGCTCCGACAAGGCCATGGCGCTGAAGACCCTGTTGCAGCAGCAGGGCCTGTGGTCCCAGTACCTGGAAGTCGGCATCGGCCCCGATGCCGAAGTGTTCACCAAGGCCCCCGTCCTGGCCTCCGTCGGCACCGGGCAGGAGATCGGCATCCGCGCCGATTCGGCCTGGAACAACCCCGAGCCCGAGGTGGTGCTGGCCGTGAACGGCCGCGGCGACATCGTGGGCGCCACGCTCGGCAACGACGTCAACCTGCGCGACATCGAGGGCCGCAGCGCCCTGCTGCTCGGCAAGGCCAAGGACAACAACGCCTCCTGCGCCATCGGCCCCTTCATCCGGCTGTTCGACGGCAGCTTCGGCATGGACGACGTGCGCCGCGAGACCGTTCACCTGGAGGTGCGCGGCACCGACGGCTTCACCATGCGCGGCATCAACACCATGGCCAGCATCAGCCGCGATCCGGCGGACATCGTCGCCCAGACCCTGGCCGCGCACCAGTACCCGGACGGCTTCATGCTGTTCCTCGGCACGCTCTTCGCGCCCATCGAAGACCGGGGCGAACCCGGCGCCGGCTTCACCCACCAACTGGGCGACGAGGTCACCATCCGCAGCGCCCGCCTGGGCGTGCTGCGCAACCGCGTCACCCACAGCGAGACCGCGCCGCCCTGGCAGTTCGGCATGCGTGCCTTCATCAACCACCTGGCCGCGCGCGGCCTGCTGGACGGCCCCAGCCTCTGACGCACACGCCCCTCAGGAGACACAACCATGGAACGATGGATGGACCGCTATTGCCGGCTGCTGGATTTCCTCATGGCCGGCGCGCTGGCGGTGATGGTGGCGATGGTGTTCGGCAACGTCGTGCTGCGCTACGCCTTCAACACCGGCATCGGCCGCGGCCTTCCTGCTCTACGACCTCTGGCGCGTGCTGAGCGGCCAGCTGCGCGGCGACTCGCTGGTGATGGTCCCGCGGCGTCTGGCCGTTCATGCTGGCGAAGTTCGCGATGATGTTTTTGATGGTGGCGTTTCCGGTGCTGGTGACGTGGCCGGCGAGGTTGTTGTACGGATGAGCGCGGATCACACAACCCTTCTGGCTCTTCATTGCATAGAGCGCACCACCGTGGTGAGCAGGAGATGTTGAAGTGGCCGCGGCAGCGGCTGGATTGGGCGGTGGCTACCGGTTGACTGACCAGGCGCCGCTGACTGTGCTGCTGCACAAGCTAGATCTGCTTGAATTTGCCGGTCCCATTGCGCTTGCGGAAAGCATCTTGCGAAATGATCGTCCACTGCCCACGCTCCTGCCCCAGAACTTCCAGCCGCTCCACATCTGGCGTATTCGGCTTGAACCTTTCTGACAGGTGAACGATTTCTCCCATTTGGTTATCTGCGAACCGGGCATTGCTGATGGATGCGATGCCGGCCACCCACTTGCCGGGCGGCATGTTGTTGTCGAACAGGAAGTTCAATGCACGGTCCGCTTGAGGCTTTCCTCAGGGTGAGATACGCCGTATAGATCGCGAGCACTGGCAAGACAGCGACGCACCACACTCAACGATACGCCATTGCGCATGAACTCGCGAATGAAGCGCAGTTCCAGCAGGTCATGGAAACCGATGACGTCTTCGTCGAAGTGCTCATCTACGAGCTGAGTCGTCCATAGCGGGGGAATGTCCACGCGCGACGAGGCGTCGCCGGCAGTCTTGCGGTAGTGGTAACCGAAGAGCCAGCGGCGGATGTCCCGATTGTCCACGGCGATGAGCCGTGAAGCCTCAGAAACCGAGTAGATACCGGTGCCGTGATACATGCTGTGATGAGTTTACAGGACCAAGCAGCAATCCTGTTCTCGGCCCCGGCAGCCTCACCCCAACAACTGCAACATCGCCTTCGCCGCCGGCTCCGACGACGCCGGATTCTGCCCCGTCACCAACGCCCCATCCGTCAGCACGAACGGCGCCCAGTCCGCGCCCTTGGGGTATTCGCCGCCGTTGGTCTTGAGCATGTCCTCCACCAGGAACGGCACCACCTGCGTGAGCTGCACGCCCTCTTCCTCGCTGTTGGTGAAGCCCGTCACTTTGCGTCCCTTCACCAGCGGCTCGCCGCCCGGCGCCTTGGCGTGGCGCAGCACGCCGGGGGCGTGGCAGACCAGGGCCGGCGGCTTCTTGGCAGCGAACGTCTTTTCGATCAGCGCGATGGATTGCGCGTCTTCGGCCAGGTCCCACAGCGGGCCGTGGCCGCCGGGGTAGAACACGGCGTCGAAGTCTCCGGCGCGCACGCTGGCGAGCGGTACGGTGGTGGCGAGCTGCTGCTGTGCATCGGCATCGGCCTTGAAGCGGCCCGTGGCATCGGTCTGGGCGCGCCAATCCCGTCTGGCGGATACCGCATGGACTGACCCTTTTCTTCATCCCCATGTCACGCCCGGCTGATTCACTGGCGCCAATTCACCGCTGCTCCATGGAAATACGCCCCGGCGAACGCTTCAACACCTGCACCCATTTGCTGGGGTTCGCGCTGGCTGTTCCAGGCGTTCCCCTCATGCTCATCGTCAGCCTGCCCAGCGGGGACGTGGGCAAGATCGCGGGTGGGCTGGTTTTTGCGCTGTCCTGCGTGGCACTGTATGCCGCATCCACCTTTTTCCACAGCGCGCATGGGCAGGCGAAGCTGTGGTGGCAACGGGCGGACCACTGCGCCATCTACCTGCTCATTGCCGGCAGCTACACCCCCTTCGCCCTGGTCGCGGCGCGAGGTCCCTGGGACTGGGCCGTCCTGGTGGCGGTGTGGAGCATCGCCTTGCTGGGCATGGTGCGCGAACTGGGCGTCGCTTCTCCGGCACCACCCCTGCCGCTCTACATGGGCATGGGCTGGGCCATGGTGGTCGCTGCCGTGCCACTGCTTGCCCGGATCGACGCCGGAGGGCTGCGGTGGCTGCTCGCCGGCGCAGCCCTCTACACGGTGGGCACGGTCTTCTACGTCAATCGCGCCGGCTATCGCCACGCGCATGGGGTCTGGCACCTGTTCGTGCTGGGTGGAACGGCGAGCCACTATGCAGCGGTGGTCAACGTCGTGGCCTGACCGCGTGCTGAGGACTCTGCAAAGCGGCCCGTTCGACTTGCTCATAGCTCATTCCTCCGAGAGTGTTGAGCCTCCTCGAAATCCGGGGCGATTCAACAGCACCACCCCAGCAGTTGCAACAACGCCTTCGCCGCCCCCTCCGACGACGCCGGATTCTGCCCCGTCACCAGCATCCCATCCGTCAGCACGAACGGCGCCCAGTCCGCGCCCTTGGCGTACTCGCCGCCGTTGGCTTTGAGCATGTCTTCCACCAGGAACGGCACCACCTGCGTGAGCTGCACGCCCTCTTCCTCGCTGTTGGTGAAGCCCGTGACCTTGCGGCCCTTGACCAGCGGCTGGCCGTCCGGTGCCTTGGCGTGGCGCAGCACGCCGGGGGCGTGGCAGACCAGGGCCAGCGGCTTCTTCGCCGCAAACGTTTTTTCGATCAGCGCGATGGATTGCGCGTCTTGGGCCAGGTCCCACAGCGGGCCGTGGCCGCCGGGATAGAACACGGCGTCGAAATCTCCGGCGCGCACGCTGGCGAGGGGCACGGTGGTGGCGAGCTGCTGCTGCGCGTCGGCATCGGCCTTGAATCGGCGCGTGGCGTCGGTCTGGGCGCTCTCGTCGTCGCTCTTGGGGTCGAGCGGCGGCTGGCCGCCTTCCGGGGATGCGAGGGTGATCTCAGCGCCCGCGTCCTTGAACACGTAGTACGGTGCGGCGAATTCTTCGAGCCAGAATCCGGTTTTCTTGCCGGTGTCGCCGAGGCGGTCATGGGACGTGAGAACCATCAGGATGCGCGTGCTTGCCATGGGGAATGTGCTTTCGTGGAGTCGGTCGGACAACACTCCACCGTAGCGCAATTCCCCCGGGCCGCGCGGCCAGGGCGCCGGGTTCGCGGCGCCGGCCTACAGGGTGGGAATCGTCAGTCCAGCTTCACGCCGGCCGCCTGGATGATCGGCCCCCAGCGCTTCGCCTCGGCGCGCGCCATCGCGCGGAACTGCTCGGGCGCGCCGGGCAGCGCCTCCATCCCGAAATCCTGCATGCGCTGGACGACGGTGGGCGTGGCCAGGGCCTTGTTGATCTCGCCGTTCAGGCGGCCGACGATGGCCGGCGGCAGGCCCGCCGGGCCGAGCACGCCCTGGAAGGCATAGACCTCGGCATCGGGCACGCCCACTTCGGCCAGCGTGGGCACCTGGGGCAGGCGCGCTGCGCGGCGGCCCGAGCCGATGGCGAGCGCGCGCACCTTGCCCGACTGGATCACCGGCAGGCCGGCGGCCAGGTCCAGAAACATGCACGGCACCTGCCCGCCCATCACGTCCTGCAGCGCCGGGGCCGCGCCGCGGTAGGGGATGTGGGTCAGGAAGGTCTTGGTGCGGTTCTTGAACATCTCCATCGCCAGGTGGTGGGGCGATCCGTTGCCCGGCGACGCGTAGTTCAGCTTGCCGGGGTTGGCGCGCGCATACGCGATGAATTCCTGGAAGGTGCGTGCCTCGAAGCCCGGGTGCACCACCAGCGCGAGCGGGAAGCGCGAGAGGCCGCCGATGTAGGTGAAGTCCTTTTCCGGGCTGAACGGCAGCTTGCTGAACAAGTGTTCGTTGTAGGCCAGCAGGGCGTTGTCGGCCGACATCAGCGTGTAGCCGTCCGGCCTGGCGGTGGCGACGATCTGCGCGCCGATGTTGGTGGAGGCGCCGGGGCGGTTGTCCACCACGATCTGCTGGCCCAGCGGGGTGCGCAGCGCCTCGGCCACGGTGCGGGCGAGCACGTCGGTGCCGCCGCCGGGCGGGTACGGCACCACCCAGCGGATGGGCTGGCCGGGGTAGTCGGACTGGGCGCGCGCCCAGGGCTGGACGGCCAGGGCGGCCGCGGCGGCGGCGCTCCCCAGCAGGGTTCTGCGGTGCATGGTTGTCTCCTGTTGTCGTCGTGAAAATTCAGGGCTGGGCGGGCCATTCCACGCGCTCAACCCGGAAGCCCTCGCGGGCCAGCATGATCGGCAGGCCCTGGGGGCCCACCATGTGCAGCGCGCCCACGGCCGCGAACAAGCTGTGGCCCGCGCGATGCTCGGCCACGATGGCGCGCGCCATGCCCGGGTTGCGCGCCACCACCAGCTGTTCGAAGGACTGGCGCTCCTCGGGGGTGCGCTGGCAGTCGCACCACTGGCCGTAGGTTTCCAGCAGGTTGGCGCGGCCGTCGGACCAGGCCGTGGCGAGCGTGGTGAGGGTGTCGCGCGCGGAATGGTTTTCCAGCTGGTCGAGCCCCGAGGCGACGGCGGCAGCGGTTTCCTTCGGATCGTCGGACGCCAGCACCTGCACCTGCAGATCGACCGACTCCAGCGACACCACGGGCTTGTGCAGCCCGCGGGCCAGCCCGGCCAGCACGAAGTCGATGCCATAGGCCGGATCGAATCCCTCGCGCCGCGCGGACATCACCACCAGCGACGACACCTGCAGCTCGGGCCGCATCTCCAGCATGGAGGGGTCGGCGCAGGCGGCATCGCGCTGCGCGGCCAGGCGGCGTTCCAGGTCGGGCGGCAGCGGCGGGGCGTCCGCCGGTTTGCGCAGGGCGGCCTGCAGCTTCTGCATCACCGTGGGGTCCAGCAGGTCCATCTCCAGCGCCACGCGGTCGCTGGCACGGACGGCGGCCATCACCGTGGGACCGGGCAGCATCCAGCCGCGCCGGGCGGCATGCACCGTGCCGTAGAGCCAGCTGGTGCGCCCGTCTTTTTCCACGCGCCACAGCAGACCGCGGTCGCGGGCCTTCTGCAGCGCCTGGGGAATGCCGGCGGGATCGAGCGGCTTCGGCAACGGGGGGCAGTCGGCGCGCCGGGCCGCACGGGCCGGTGCGGGCACCGGGGCCGCGGGGCGGGCAGCGGAGGCCGATGCGGAAGCGGGCGCGGACGCCGGCACGGCGGCGGGCACGGGCGCCAGGGCAGGCTGTGCCGGGACCACGGACGGCCACGCCAGGCAGAGGAGCCCGGCGGCGGCCAGCCGGCGCAAGGCGGCGGGCAGGGTCATGGCGTCAGGCGGCGGGGCTGGCGATCGCCTGGTCGATGGCGCCGAACAGGCTCTGGCCGGCCTTGTTCTTCATCTCGATGCGGATGGTGTCGCCGAATTGCATGAACTCGGTGGAGGGCTTGCCGTCCTGGATGGTCTCGATGCAGCGCTTCTCGGCGATGCAGCTGTAGCCCTTGGGCCACTCCATGCGGCCGTTCTGCTCCACGCCACGGTTGCTGACCGTGCCGCTGCCCACGATGGAGCCGGCGCGCACGTTGCGGGTCTTGCAGATGTGGGCGATCAACTGCCCGAAATGGAAGGTCATCTCGGGCCCGGCGTCGCACATGCCGACCTTGCGGCCGTTCCAGGTGGACTGCAGCGTGAGGTGCAGGCGGCCGCCTTCCCAGGCGTCGCCCAGTTCGTCCAGCGTGACGGCCACGGGGCTGAAGGCGGTGGCGGGCTTGGACTGGAAGAAGCCGAAGCCCTTGGCCAGCTCGGCCGGGATCAGGTTGCGCAGGGAAACGTCGTTGGCCAGCATCACCAGCCGGATGCCGTCGAGCGCCTGCTCGGGCGTGGCGCCCATCTTCACGTCGCCGGTCACCACGGCGATCTCGGCCTCGAAATCGATGCCCATGGCTTCGCTCGGCACCACCACGTCGTCGCAGGAGCCCAGGAAGTCGTCGCTGCCGCCCTGGTACATGAGCGGATCGGTATAGAAACTCTCGGGCACCTCGGCATTGCGCGCCTTTCGCACCAGCTCGACGTGGTTGATGTAGGCGGAGCCGTCCGCCCACTGGCAGGCGCGCGGCAGCGGGGCCATGCAGCGCCCGGGCTCGAAGGGGAAGGCATGCGGCGCGCGGCCGGCGTTGAGCTGCTCGTAGAGGTCCTGCAGCTGGGGGGCGAGGAAGCCCCAGTCGTCGAGCACCTGCTGCAGGCGGCTCGCGATGCCGGTCGCATAATGGGCCGTGCCCAGGTCGCGGGAGACGACGACCAGCTGGCCGTCGCGGGAACCATCTTTGTAGGTGGCGAGTTTCATGGGGCTCAGACCTTGTTGTCTCCGCAGCAAGCCGGTACGCTGCCTGACACGAATTACGAATGGTTAAATTGATTTAACTAAACAAAACTCCAGGAATTCTATTGCAGATGGACAAGGAAAGGGCGGGCATTCAATCGGTGGAGGTCGGCTTCTCGCTGCTGGAGGGCCTGACGCGCAGCCGGGGCCCGCTGATGCTCAAGGACCTCGCCGCCGCTGCCGGCATGAGCGCCGCCAAGGCGCACCGCTATCTGGTGAGCTTCCAGCGCATGGGCCTCGTGGCCCAGGACCCTCGCACCGCCCGCTACGACCTGGGCCCCGCGGCCCTCAAGCTCGGGCTGGCGTCCCTCGCCCGGCTGGATCCGGTGCGGCTCGCCCGCGAGCGCCTGCCGGCCCTCATGGACGACATCCAGCAGACGCTGGCCCTGGCCGTCTGGGGCAACCGGGGCCCGACCATCGTCCACTGGGAGGAATCGCACCAGTCCGTCACCGCCAACCTGCGGCTGGGTGACGTGATGCCGCTGCTGTCCTCGGCCACCGGCCGCTGCTTCGCCGCGCACCTGGCACCCGACGTGACGGCCGGGCTGATCGCCGAGGAGCTGGCCGAGGCCGCCCGGCGCGGCCGCAAGGACATCCCCGCTACGCCGGAGGCCCTGCAGCCCATGCTGGAGGAAGTGCGCCAGCGCGGCTCCGCGCGCGTGGTGGACACGCTGCTGCCGGGCATCGTGGCCTTCTGCGCGCCGGTGTTCGATGCGGACGGCCACCTGTCCCTGGGCATCACCACGCTGGGCTCCATCGCCACGTTCGATCCGCAATGGGGCGGCGCCATCGACGCGCCGCTGCGCGCCATGGCGGACCGGCTCTCGGCCGACCTGGGCTACGGGCAGCCATGAGCGTGGCCGCTGACTGCCGCCGCGGGGGCCGCTGCTGATGCCACGCCGTGTCCTGGCGGCGCTCACCGCCCTGGTGGCCGCGCTGCATGCGCTGGTGCTGTTCGGCCTGCCGCGCTGGACGGGCGGCGCGGACGCCCGCCGGCCGGAAGAGCTGGCCTTCCACACGCGCATGCTGGCGCCGCCACCAGCCCCGCCGGCACCGGCGCCCGCCGCCGCGCCCGAACCGCCTGCGGCCCAACCGGCCGCGCCGCCACCACCGCCCAGGCCGGCGAAGGTCCGCAAGCCGCGCCCCGCCCCCCCGCCGGCGCCAGCCGCTGCACCGGTGCCCTCGCCAGCCGGGGAAGAAACCCCCGCCCCTGCTGCCGGTCCAGGAGAGGCATCGCCCGCATCTCCCATGCCGGAGGCGCCAGCCCTCTCGTTCGCAGACACGGCAGCGGATGCGGCCCAGGCGGCTCGGAACGCTGCGCAGGCCCCCGCGGCCCTGTCCAGCGCGCCCGCTTCCGCTGCCTCCGGCGCGGTGGCCGCAGCCCCGGCACCCGCCCCGGATGCCAGCGATCCCGCCGACACCCGCAATGCGGGCGTGGAGATCCGCCCCCCGAACGGGCCCGCCATCGATGCCAGCGCCAAGCCGCCGCCCGTGCGCCTGCCCCCCTCGCTGCGCCTCGTGTTCGACGTGAGCGGGGAGGTGAAGAAATTCGCCTACCGGGCCAACGCCACGCTCGCGTGGCGCCACGACGATGCGGGCTACGAAGCCCGGCAGGAGATCAAGGCCTTCCTGCTCGGATCCCGGTCGCAGGCCAGCAGCGGCCTGGTCACGCCCGCGGGCCTGCAGCCCAGACGCTTCGCCGACCAGGCCCGCCGGGAGCAGACGGCGGATTTCGACTTCGGCGCGGGCCGCGCCACCTTCAGCACCGGCGCGGCCCCGTCCGCCATCGCCGCGGGCGCGCAGGACCGCATGAGCGTGTTCATTCAGCTCGGCGCCCTGCTGGCGGCTGCGCCCGAGCGCTACCCGGACGGCACCCGCATCACCTTCACCACCGTGGGGCCGCGCAATGCCGACCGCTGGACCTTCACCATCGAAGGCACCGAGACGCTGGACCTGCCCGTCGGCCCCACCCCGGCGCTGAAGCTCGAACGCCTGCCGCGCCGCGACGGCGACCAGAAGGCGGAGCTGTGGCTGGCGCCGTCGCTGGGATTCCTGCCTGCCCGCATCCGCCTCACGCAGGGCAACGGCGATTTTGCCGACCTGCAGCTGTCGGGCCGCAGCAGCCCCTGAACGGGCGGGCCGCCCCCCGCACGCGGGCAGGCCGCCATGCCAGGGCGGTGTGCGGTTTCACCCACAGCTTCGTGGGACGGTGGCGTGACTTCGCCCCGCGGCCTGCACGGCCGGGCTTTTCATGAAATACTGGGTTCACGCATCCGCTTTCGGGCGCGCCACCTGGACTCCGTTCCGGGAGGGCTGGCACGGCGTATGCAAGGACGGGTTTCCGAGGGTCTTGAACTTCGGCACCCGGGTGGCCATCTGACCCAAGTAAACGATTGTTTGACCGACAGGGGAACACCATGCACATGCTCTACGACTCCGACTCCTTCGTGGTGGTCCACATGCAGCCCGACACCGACGAGGCCGAGGCCCCCGCGGGCGTGCCGCCGGTACACCAGCTGGTGCGCCACGGCTTCGAGATCGTGGACAAGCGCTCCGGCAAGGAGGTGTACCTCGACGGATCCTGGGCCGAGATGTTCCAGCAGCAGATCCTGGCATGGCAACGCGACACGCCCACCCAGGAAGAGGTGGACGACACGCTCGACGGGTATGTGGGGCTGGCGCAGAATCCGGTGGTGGTGCACTGACGCAGGCCACCGTCCTGAATGAATCGAGCACCCTTGCCGGGTGCTTTTTTCATGGGGCATCAGTCCTGCCAGTGCCGGTACTCCCTGACATGGTCATCCGTGCCCCGGATCTCCACGAGCCCTCCCAGCCTGAGCCGGTACTCGATCCCGTCCACGCGCGCGGCGTAGTAGCACGGCAACCACGGGTATTCACTCCAGCGCTTGATGGGAATGGACGTCGAGCCGCGGAGCTTCCGGTTGAACTGCTCCAGGTCCAGGTGGAACTGTCCGCAGAGGCTTTTCGATGTCTCCTGCTCCGTGGGCTCCATGACCTTGTCTGCCTGGGTTGCCGTCACATCCAGGGCGGAGTGCATCCAGGCCGTGGCCAAGGCCAACAAAGTACCTGCGGATGCCAATCCGAAAAAGATGCGCGACTTTTGCAATGTAGTTTCTCCAGTTCCTGTGCAGGGATGCCTGTCGATGCGCCCCCCACATCAGTAAGCGACCTGCGCTGCCTCGGAGGGCTGTTTGTATGCAATGTTGGGATGGCGATAGACATCCGCCCTGACCAGACCGAGGCTTTTGAGCAGTTCGTTGACCAGCCATACCGACGCCGCGTTCTGCGCACTGGTGGGAGCGCCGTAAACGCCGTCCTTGGATGCACCGGAGAGTTCGATGCCAATCGAATCCAGGTTGGTGGGGAAGCGTGAACCGGATAGCTTTGCCATCTCCATTTGATGAATCTTCAAGCGCTTCTCGGCCTGCGAGCCGCTGCCAGAGATGATTTGCTTTATCTCGTGCTCATTGGATGGAGCACAGGAATGGCTTTCGAAGCAACGTGAGCGGATCATGCCGACATGATGACAAACCCGGTCCAGCCTCGCGGCCTGGTAGATCAAACCTGCTGGCGAGATGAGAAAGTGCGCGCCGACGCCACGCCACAGGTAAGCGATCAGCGTGGGGACAGCACTGCTGCTGTTTGTCTGGTGAAGCACGATGGCGTTCACCCTCCTCAGCTCCCCATGCTCCAGGTTGGGATACCTGTAGTTCAACACGCGGGTTCCACAGACGATCCCGTTGACGATATTCATGTTCAGCGTTGCTCCCAGCTTCAGAATGGCCCATCGCACCTTGCATGAGCCACAGTCGGTCGAATGCCTGGTGGACTTTGCACAAGTGGCCAGCAGATAGGAACCTCCAGGCGTAGGCCTTCTGGAATGCGGAACACAGCCATTCAACGCTTGACCGAAACACGCCGTCCGTGCTGACGATCGCTCCAGCAGGGCATCACCCACTTTGCCAGCCCGCCCGTCTCGCGTTTCCAGCCTCAGCCGCCCCGCCGCCGCGCCATCTCCTGCCCCATGCCACCCAGCGCAGCCTCCGGCAGCAGCCCCAGCGCCTCCGGATAGGCCACTGCTTCCTCGCGGTCGATATGCCCGGCATACAGGGCGGCGAAATCGTCCAGCGCCCGCTCCTGCTCACGCGACAAGGGCGCCGCGCCGGGCTCGCCACCGGCCACGGCAGCCAGCGGCACGCGCGCCCGTGGCCACAGCATGGCCATGGCGGCATGCTCACGCTGCAGTTCCCGCACGAGTTCCACCACGGGGGCAGCTCCCTGTGCCAGCAGCGGCGGAAACACGTGCAGTTCCTCGTCCTCGTGGTGCAGCGGCGCGGCGATATCGAAATAGCGCAGCACGTCGCGCGCGGCCTCGCGGGCCTGCGCGTCGCAGCCCTGCGCGCGCAGGTGGGTGCGCAGTCGCTCCAGCAGCCCCAGCGTGCGCTGCACGCGCTCGTGGCAGGCGTGCAGCATCTCGAAGGGCTGATCGAATCCGGCGGCGGGGCTGCGCAGGCCGGGGACGGCGGCATCCGGGCCGGATGGAGGGCGGGTCGGGAAGGGGACGGACAAACGGATCATGGACATGCATCATGTGGTGACAACAGGCCGCGCAACGGCAAGACCTGCGGCGTCCAGGCAAAGAGCGATCACCATGGCCGGAGAGCTTGCCACGACAGGCAGAAGGCATAAACTTTCGCCCGGGCAGGAGTTCCTGACACAGAAGGAAAGGCAGAGGCAGCAGACATGATCGACCACACCGGCATCGCCGTCACCGACTACGAGAAAAGCAAGGCGTTCTACACCCGGGCGCTCGCGCCCCTGGGCTACCAGTTGCTCATGGAAGTGAGCGCGGAACTGACGGGCAGCACGGACATGGCCGGCTTCGGCGAGCCGCCGAAGACCGATTTCTGGATCAGCAGCGGCGGCCCCAACCGGCCGGCCATCCACGTGGCCTTCCGCGCCGCCACGCGTGCGGCGGTGGATGCCTTTCATGCCGCGGCCCTGGCGGCCGGCGGCGCCGACAACGGAGCCCCGGGCCTGCGGCCCCACTACCATCCGAACTACTACGGCGCCTTCGTGCGCGACCCGGACGGCCACAACATCGAGGCGGTCTGCCACGCACCGCAGAGCTGACCGGGGAATGCGTGCAAGCTCCATCCGCCCCACCAGCACGGCATGATCATCCGCCCCCGCCCCCACTGGCTGCGCATGCTGTTCGTCGTTCGCGGCTCGGTCCTGCCGGACATCCTCCCCCAGCTCGCCGCCGCGACCGGGTTCGCGGTACTGGTCACCGTGCTGCACGGCCGGCTGTTCCAATGGAAGGTGCCACTCAATTTCGTGCCGTTCTCGCTCATGGGGCTCACCCTGGCGATCTTCCTCGGCTTCCGCAACAGCACGAGCTACGCCCGGTACTGGGAGGCCCGCACGCTGTGGGGCACGGTGCTGAACGAGTCGCGCTCGCTGGTGCGCCAGGCGCTGACGCTGGCGGACGCGCCGCAACAGGCCCGCCCCTTCGCCCTGCGCGTGGCGGCGTTCGCCCATGCGCTGCGGCACCAGCTGCGCGGGAGCGACAGCGGGGAGGACCTGCGCCGGCTGCTTGCGCCGCATGAATGCGCCCGGGTGGCCGCGGCGCGCTACCAGCCGGCCATGTTGCTGCTGATGGCCGGCGAATGGATCGCCGAGCGCCGGCGCGAAGGCCGCATCGAGGCCGTGCTCGTGCCTGCCATGGAGGCGCCGCTCATGCGGCTCAGCGAGGCGCTGGGCGGCTGCGAGCGCATCGCCTCCACGCCGATCCCGTTCACCTATTCGGTGCTGATCCACCGGACGATCTATTTCTACTGCCTGCTGCTGCCGTTCGGGCTGGTCGATGCCATCGGGTTCATGACGCCGGTGATCGTCGCCTTCATCGCCTACACCTTCTTCGCGCTGGAGGCCCTGGGCTCCGAGATCGAGGAGCCTTTCGGCACGGCGCCCAACGATCTCGCGCTGGACGCGATGTGCGCCATGATCGAGGCCTCGCTGCGCGAAATGGCGGGCGAAGCGCTGCCCCCGCGGCAGGACGGCCCGCAGCCCGACTGGCTCACCTGAGGGCCGCGGCCGCCACCTGGCCCGCCGCGTGGAGGTGCCCGTACAGGATCAGGGCGCCGATTCCGATCAGCAGCAGCCCGCCCAGCCCTTCGGCCCGGCGGCCCGCCACTGCCATCGCATCGGTGCTGGTGGCGAACCCCGTCATGGCCAGCAGCCAGCATCCGTGGCGCACGGGCTTTTCCACCTCGCCACCAGCGTTCTTCCAGGCAGCGAACACCATGTGGTCGCCCAGGCACAGCAGCAGCACAAAGGCGATCCCGCCAACCGCCGGAGCGGATGCCTGCGCCACGGCATGCGGGATGCCGAGTGTGTTGACGCAGGCGCCTCCAGGACCGGAGGCAGGCTGCTCCCCAAGGGAGACGCGATTCCAGGGACGCCGGATACCGCCGTCGATACCCCCACGCGCCGCCGGCCCCATGGAACCGGATCTCATCCGCAGCTGCCCAGGTGCCCGCATTGCGTGCAGTAGTCGCATCCATCCTTGCGGATGACGGCGTGCGCGCCGCACTCGGGGCACTTGCGGCCGGCCATCGCGGGCGGCAGCCCGGTGGGTGCGGCAGGAGCGTCCAGCGGCAGCTCCTGCTGGCGCATGGGCCCGGCGGGCGCTGCGGCGCGCTGGGCAAGGATGTTCTGGATGGCGTAGGCGATGGCGGCCACTTCGGAGTCGTGCCAGAGCGGCACGCGGGCGCCATCGGCCCGGGCGTGGGTGCCCAGGCGCACGGGGCCGCGGTCCCAGGCGACCTTGCGCATGTCGCTGAGCGCGCGCTCCAGGAAGCCGCCGCGCGCGGCCAGCGAGAGCAGGCGCATGCTGGAGGTGATCCACTGCTGCGACTCGCCGCTTTGCCCCACCGGCATGAAGAACTCGATCGCGCGGTCCAGCGTGCCGCCGTGGCCGTCGGGCACGGGCAGGAAGGAGACGAGCAGGTAGAGCGTCTTGCGGCCCTCCTGCGTCCAGTACTCCACCTTCTCGGCCACGGCGGAGAGCGCGCCCTTGGGGCGGCTTTCGATCACGGCGCGCATCGGGTCCGCGGGCGCGGCGGCGGGCATCGCCGGTGCCGCAGGGGCGGCTGCATCGACTGCCTGCGGCGCGACAGCCGGCGCCTCCAGCACGGCCCCGAGGATGGCGTTGGGCCGGTAGGTGGCCAGGCCCTTGAGCCGCGCGCGCCAGGCGTGCAGGTAGAGGTTCTTGAAATCCTCGCAGGGGTAGTCGGCCGGCACGTTCACGGTCTTGGAGATGGCCGTGTCGATGAAGGGCTGCACCGCCTCCATCATCGCGATGTGCCCGGCGGCGGGCATCTGCAGCGCGCTCACGAAGTAGCCGGGCAGCGCGTTCACGTCGCCACCCAGCGCGCGGTAAAGCCGCCAGGCGTGGTCTTCCACCGCGTATTCGCTGGTGCTGCCGTCGGCCTCGCGCTTGCGGCGCGTGTACGTCCACGAGAACGGCGGCTCGATGCCGTTGGAGGCGTTGTCGGCAAAGGCCAGGCTCACGGTGCCCGTGGGCGCGATCGACAGCAGGTGACTGTTGCGGATGCCGTGGGTGCGGATGGACTCCCGCAGCGCGGCGGGCAGGCGGCTCGCGAAGGTGCCGGGGGCGAGATAGCCCGCGGCGTCGAACATCGGGAACACGCCTTTTTCCTTCGCCAGCTCCACGGAGGCGGCATAGGCCGCATCGCGCATGCATTCGGCGATGCGCGTGGCCATGGCGCGGCCTGCGTCGGTGTCGTAGCGCAGCCGCAGCATGGCGAGGGCGTTGCCCAGGCCTGTGAATCCCACGCCGATGCGCCGCTTGGCCGCGGACTCGGACCGCTGCTGCGGCAGCGGCCAGAAGGTGACGTCCAGCACGTTGTCGAGTGCGCGCACCTGCGTGGCCACACTGGCCGCGAACGCCTCGAAATCGAAGGCCGGCTCGCCGGTGAACCCGAAGGGATGGCGCACGAAGCGCGGCAGGATGATGGGGCCGAGGTCGCAGCAGCCGTAGGAGGGGAGCGGCTGCTCGCCGCAGTTGTGCACGTAGAGGCCGTTGGCGTCGAAGGCATGGCAGTCGGCCACGGTGACGTCGTAGACGTCCTCGTGCCCGTCCGGCAGCACGTCCTGCACGGTGGCAGTGAACGGCTCACGGTTCAACGCACGCCGATAGCTGGAGAGCGCCGTTGCCAGCCGCTCGGCCTTGCCCGCGTCTTCGAAGCCGATGCGTTCGGCGAAAACGCGCAGGTTGTCGCCGCTCACGACGAGCTCGTGCTGCGCCCGTGTGGCGCAGGGCTGCCGCCCGCCGCGCCCATCGGGCAGCAGGCGCAACCCGGCCGTGCGCCGGTCCGGGTACAGCGTGGAGGCGATGCCCAGGCGCAGCAGCATGCGCTGCACGGTCTGCAGCAACTCCTGGTCGCTCTGCGCGAGCCGCACACTCACGCCCTTCTCCTGGCGGCCCTGCACCGAGCCATCGGTATCGAAGAGGCCGCGCAGCAGGCCCACCGAGAACGCGGACGATGCACGCTCCATGGCGGGGGTGATGGTTTTCGCGCCGGGGCGCATGCCCATGCGCAGCGCCAGTGCACGCACGGCGCCGCTGGCCATGCGCCGCTCCGCGCAGGCCCCGCCGCTGCGCGCCACCGTGCGCTGGAATCCGCGGAAATCCGCCCGGTGCGACAGCGTCGCTGCGGCAGCCTCGGCGGCCCTCAGGATGCCGTGCGCGCCGCTGGAGGGCGCGGGCGCGCCATTGGCGACGAGCCGCGCATCGTTCTCTTCCTCTTGCGCCAGCCAGACGGAGATCACCGCCTTGTCGGCCTTCAAGGTGCCGTCGCCGATCAGCAGGCCCAGCAGGTAGCCTTCGGCCTCGGTGCCCTCGCCCTTCCAGCCCGGCAGGGCGCGGTGGTCGTTCAGCACGATGTCGTCGCCGGGCTGCAGCGCGCCCGCGGCGATCCACTCCACCTCGCGCACGTAGCGGGTCTGCTTCGCCACGCGCCGCACCGGGTGGTCTTCCGTCAGCCGCAGCGCGTGGCCCTGGCGGGTGCGCAGCCGCAGCACGGGCTTGTGGCCGGTGGCGAAGAAGCCGGCGCTCACCGTGGGGAAGGAGCGCCCGTCCACGACAGCATTGAACGGCCTGCCGACGAGCTCGGCCACCTGCGCGGGGCCGGCATCCGTCATCACCCAGGTGTCCGCCGTCACGCAGGGATTCGTGGCCGCGATGCTTTCACAGTAGGCCAGATTGTTGTCGGTGTTGACGCGGTCGAGGAAGAGGATGCCCGGCTCGGCGAAGTCGTAGGCCGAGCGCATGATCGTGTCCCACAGCTCCCGCGCGGGCAGCGTGCGATAGACCCACTGGCCGTCGGCACGCTGGCGGGCGCCCTCTTCGCGCAATGCGGCGCCGGGGCGGGCCGGATGCACCAGCTCCCACGGCGCATCGTCCAGCACGGCCTGCACGAAGGCATCGGGCACGCCGACGGAGACGTTGAAGTTGTTCCAGCGGCCGGGCGTGCGCTTGGCGGTGATGAAGTCCAGCACGTCCGGGTGGTCGATGCGCAGCACGCCCATCTGCGCGCCGCGGCGCGCGCCCGCGCTCTCCACGGTGGCGCAGGACTGGTCGAAGACGTTGATGTAGCTGCACGGCCCCGAGGCCATCGAGGCCGTGCCCTTCACTTCGGCGCCGCGCGGGCGGATGCGCGAGAAGTCGTAGCCCACGCCGCCGCCGCGCCGCATGGTTTCCGCGGCTTCGCGCAGCGCTTCGTAGATGCCGGGATAGCCGCCTTCGTCCATGCCCTGGATGCAGTCGCCCACGGGCTGCACGAAGCAGTTGATGAGCGTGGCCTGGATGTCGGTGCCCGCCGCGCTCATGATGCGCCCCGCGCCGATCGCACCGGCCCGCAGGTTGGAGAGGAAGCGCGCCTCGATCGCCTCGCGCACCTCCGGCGCCTCGACCGAGGCGAGGGCGCGGGCCACGCGCCGGTAGAGCGTCTCGGCATCGGCCTCGCCGGGCTTGAGGTACTTTTCGCGCAGCACGTCGAGGCTGATGGGCTGCTCGGGCAGGCGGGGCGCATCGGGCGCGAGGGAGTCGATCGGATCGCGTTGCATGGGTTCCAGTTTCCTGAACGGCCAAACCGTCTTTCTACTCCTGCGCCGGGCCTTCGCACTGGGCTATGTCAACGTCGGCGCAAAGGACTTGCCCGCCGTGCTCGGAAATAGAACTCCTCGAGGATCACGTGGCCCATGGCCATCGCCACGGCGGCGTCTTTGCCGGGCCACCGGTGTGGCCCCCCTTCCCACGCGCAGCGAGAGAGAAGGGGAAAGCGGCGCAGCCGCACAGGGGGTAGGTCACCAGCACGGCATCTCTGCATGACGGCGCGCGCAGTACCACCAGGTGATGCCGATGCACGGCGCGTAGAACGCAGCGAACGCCCACAGTGCCAGCTCCGGCCCGCCCGTCGCGGCGATGGAACTGCCGTAGCTCCTGGGAATGAAGAAGCCGCCATAGGCCCCCAGCGCACCCGCGAAGCCCAGTGCCGCGGCGCCTTCGGTGTTGCCCTCGCGGGTGGCCTGGGCGCGGGCCTCGGCGCTGCCCGTGCGCACTTTGGCGAAGCGCAGGTTCAGGAAGATCACGGGGATCATCCGGAAGGTCGATCCGTTGCCGATGCCGGTCGTCAGGGACAGCACCATGAACATCGCGAAGAAGCCCGCGAAGCTGCCCTGGGCCGGCCCGAAGGCGAGCGCGTAGTTGCCCGTTCCCTCGGGCAGGAAGGGCAGCACACCCACCACGGCCAGCGCCATCACCGCGAAGTTCCACAGCGTGACCTGCGCGCCGCCCCATCGGGGAACTGGCTCTTGATGAGCAGCGGGAAGCCCGCGGAAAACCCGATGAACGAGCCGAAGGTGCCGAGGTACAGCACGCACATGATCCAGTTGTGCTTGCGGCGGAAGATGGCGGCCAGCGACGCGAGCGCGATCCAGGGCACGCGGATGTCCAGCCCGTACTCGCCCACGGCGCTTGCATGGGCCATGGCATTCGTCCTCGGGATGGCCCCGTGGTCAATCCGCAGGGCCCGGAAGCGATCGTCGCGCGAACGGGCCGGCTTGCCCATCCTCCGGAAGAACTATGCAGCCGCCCTACCAGATCGCATGCGCGCCGGGGCGCATGTCCTTATCCGGATTCCTCCAATCCACGGCGGCGCGCGCTTCCTAACATGGGAGCCACGCAACACCACCGGGAGGACTCCTGAATGACTCTATACCAGACTCAGCCACTTCGTACCGGCGCCATGCTGCTGTGCATGGTCCTCGCCGCGATACCCGCGATCGCCCGCGCCGATCGCCTGGACGACATCCGCCGGGCCGGCGTCGTGCGGGTGGCGGCATTCGATGCCAACCCGCCCTTCGGTCAGGTCGATCCCAGGACCAGGAAAATCGTCGGACTGGACGTGGATGTGGCTGGCGAGCTGGCCAAGGCCCTGGGGGTGAAGCTGGAGGTGGTACCCACCAACCCTGCCAACCGCATCCCGCTGCTCGTCGCCGGTAAGGTGGACCTCGTGCTGGCCAACTTCACCATCACGGAAGAGCGCGCCAAGGTCGTCAACTTCAGCACGCCCTACTTCGCATCCGGCACCCAGTTCATCGCCAGGAAGGGAACGCTGAAATCGCCCGACCAGTTGAACGCCCTGCGGATCGGTGTGGACAAGGGCACCACCAACGAGATCCAGCTGCGGCAGAAGTACCCGCAGGCAACCCTCGTCGCCTATGACGACACGCCCTTCGCCTTCGCGGCGCTGCGCAATGGCAACGTCCAGGCCATCTCCCAGGACGGCCCGAAGCTCATCGGCCTGCTGGCCCAGGTGCCGGACCGGGACAAGTACGAGATTCCTCCCTTCGCGATCTCGCAGGACTTCATCGGCGTGGGCATCCCGCGGGGCGAGACGGCCCTCACCGACGCCGTGAACACGGCCCTGCGCACGCTGGAAGCGGACGGCAGGGCCCAGAAGATCCACGATGCGTGGTTCGGCCCGAACACCAGGACACCGCTGCCCCGCCTTTTCAAGATCGGCGATCCGGCCTGAAGCGTCCATGCCGCCCGCGCTGCTCCAGGACCTGCTCCCCGCACCGCGCTACCTGGGCTGGCTGCTCGACGGCTGGCTGATGACGCTCTGGACCGCCATCCTCGTCATCGCGGCCGCGTCCGCCCTGGGGGCCCTGTACGCCGCCGTACGCGAGGCAGGCGGCCCTGCCAGCCAGCGCGCGGCCGCTGCCTATCTCTCGCTGGTGCGCAACACGCCGCTCCTCGTGCAATTGCTGTTCTGGTATTTCGGCCTGCCCTCCCTGCTGCCCGACGGCATGCTCGGGTGGCTCAACGGCGGGCACGCGCTCTCCGTGGGCGGCTGGGTGATCGTGCGCTGGCCCTCCTTCGAGTTCCTCGCGGCCTTCGCCGGCCTGGCCGTGTATTCGGCCGCCTACGTGGGCGAGGACATCCGCTCGGGCCTGCGCGGTGTCCCGCCCGGGCAGCGCGCGGCGGCAGCGGCCCTGGGGTTCACACCGGCCCAGGCGATGCGCCACGTGGTGCTTCCGCAGGCACTGCGCATCGCCAGGCCGCCCCTGCTCGGCCAGGCCATGAACATTCTCAAGAACACCTCGGTGGGCATGGCCATCGGGCTGGCGGAACTGTCCTACCGCGCACGCCAGGCGGAGGCGGAGACCTGGAAGACCTTCCAGATCTACGGCGTCGCAACGGTGCTCTACATCGCCGCCATCGCGCTGCTGGCCGCGATCCTCCGCCGGGCATGGCGCAGTCCGCCGCACGCCCGCAGCCTGGCGCCGGCGCCACGGGATGCATGATGGACCTGTCCTTTCTTCAGAGCGACCTGGGCTATCTGCTGTGGGGTACCTTCCCTGAAGGCCCGCCGGGCGGCGCACTGCTCACGCTGCTGCTGAGCGCGGGCTCCGGCATCGCCTCGGCCGCGCTCGGCCTGGGCCTGGGCATCCTGCTGGTCCTGCTGCGCGGCCCTGCGCTGGGCGCCCTCGCGGCGGTGCTGGACTTCCTGCGCGCCATTCCCGTGCTGATGCTGATCTTCTGGACGTACTTCCTGCTGCCGCTGTGGCTGGGCATCGACGTGCCCGGCACGTTGTCGGTGATGGCGGCGCTGGCGCTGGTGGGCGGGGCCTACCTGGCACATGGCGTGGCCGCCGGCATCCGGGGCGTGGGCGCCGGGCAATGGGCGGCCGGGCTCGCGATGGGCTTCACCCGCTGGAGCGCGCTGCGCCACGTGGTGCTGCCGCAAGCGCTGCGGATGATGCTGCCGTCTTTCGTCAACCAGTGGGTCACCCTCGTGAAGGACAGCTCGCTCGCCTACATCGTGGGCGTCAACGAACTCTCGTTCCTGGCCACCCAGGTGAACGCCCGGGTCATGACCGCCCCTGCCGAAGTGTTCGGCTTCGTCGCACTGCTCTACTGGCTCGTGTGCAGCGCGCTGGACCTCGGCGCACGGGCCGCGGCACGCCCGCGCGCACTGGCACACTGACTCAGGACGCCAGCGGCGCGAAATCCGAAATGGAAAAACCCGCCGTCGCGGCGGCGGGGGCGCCCGGCTCCCCGGCCGCCGGCAGGTCGATGCGCACCCGCGTACCCCGCCCGGGTGCCGCCTCGATGCTGACCTGCGCGCCCACGCGCTCGGCCCGCTCGCGCATGATGGCCAGGCCCACGTGCATGGAATCGGACGGCACGGCGGCCGCGTCGAACCCGCAGCCGTCGTCCTCCACCTCGAAGCGCCAGTGCGGCTCGCGCTGCACGCGCACTTCCACGCGGCGTGCGCCCGAGTGCTTGCGCACGTTGGACAGGGCCTCCTGCACCATGTGCAGCACCTGCACCTGCACGTCGGGCGCGAGCGGCAGGCCGTGGCCGGCCATCGACAGCCCGTGCGCGATGCCGGTCTGGTGCCCGAACTTCGACAGCGTGGCGCGCAGCGCTCCTTCGATGTCCTCCTCGCTCGTGCGGGTGCGGAAGTGCGCCAGCAGCTCGCGCACGTCGGCATAGCAGCCGCGCACGCCCACGTCCAGCTCGCCCATGCTGCGGTCCCGCGCCGCATGGTCGCCCCGGCCCACCGCGTCGCGCAGCAGTTGCGTCTGGATTTTCAGGAAGGCCAGCGACTGCGCGATGGAATCGTGCAGCTCCCGCGCAATGAAGGAGCGCTCCTGCGCCACGGCAGCCTCGCGATCCAGCGCAGTGGCGCGCAGCCCCTCCATCGCCGTCGCGAGATGGCTCGCCATGGCCTCCAGCATTTCCTGCATGCCGGGCTCGATCCCGGTCGCCGAGCGGAAAAACAGGTTCACCTCGCCCAGCACGCGCTGCTGCGTGCGCACCGGCACCAGCACCAGGGTCTGGTAGCCGGCCTCGCCGGTGAGCATCGGAATGACGCGCAGGCGCGCGGCGTCCTGCGGCTGGCCGCAATGGCAGCTTCCGGTGGGAAGGCAGTGTTCGCCCTGCGCCAGGCTCTCGGGCAGCCCGTCGCCGGCCAGCAGCATGTAGCGCTCGTTGGCCTCGTCCGACCAGCACATGGCGGCGGCATCCGCCCGCGCGATCTCGCGCACCTGCCGCACGAAGCCGCGCGCCAGCGCGTCCAGGCTCCCGGCCCCGGACACCTGGGCGCTCACCTCGTAGAGCGCCGTCAGCCACGCGTTGCGCTCTTCCAGGCGCGAAGTCTTCTCGGCCACCTTGCGCTCCAGGTCCTGGTGGGCCGACTGCAGCGCATGCGCCATCAGGTTGAATCCCGTGGCGAGCTGGCCGAACTCGTCCCGCGACTCCACCGGCAGCCGTGTGCGCAGGTCGCCCTGCCGCATGCGGGCCAATGCCTGCTGCAGCCGCGCCACCGGCGCGAGCACCAGCCAGTGGCTCACCGCCATGAACGCCACCGCCGCAGCGATGGCCACGGCCATCAGCGCGAGCTGGAACAGGTGCAGCGCCGTGGTCCACCGCGCCATCTGGCGCTCGATCGCATCCACGAAGCCATCCACCCCCGCCGCGAACGCGTCCGCCCGGGTGACGTCCGGCGCGGCGCGGCCATCGCGCAGCCGACCCCAATCCTCGACGATGCGCGCGAAGCGTGTCCCCGTGTCCTCGTTCCAGGGCACGAACAGGGGCCGGGCGGGGTCTCCCTGGCGCAGCAGATCCAGGCTGGCATCGAACCGGCCGGACAGCGGCGCCAGCGCCTCCGGGGCCTCGGCCCGCCCCGCCAGCGCCATGCGCATCATCGTCATGCGCAGGCGGCCCGCCTCGTTCACGGCCGCAGCGCCGCCTTCGAGCTTCCAGGTGATCCATAGCGTGACGGCGATGGACAGCAGGGCGACGGCAAGAAAGCCGCTGCCGATGGCGAGCAGCCGGGTGGTCAGGGTAAGGGGCCTGCGCATGGCCGGCAGTGTAGGAACGGGCAATGCCGCAGCCCTTGATGCAAGTCAAGCCAGAAACCTTCCGGACCGACTTGCCGCGATGGGGTAAGGTGCCGGCCATGCATCTGTCCATCCGCATGCGGCGCTCCGCGGAACGCGCCGCCTCCCTGGCCCTGCTGGCCCTGGCCGCGGCGTGCGCCAGCACCGTGCCGCCTGCAGCCCCGTCCGGCGGCGACCCCTGGCAGGCGCTGCTGCCCACCGAGATCCTGCTCCTGGGCGAGCAGCACGACGCGCCCGAACACCAGCGGCTGGAACGCGAGGCCGTCGCCTCGCTGGCAGTCCGCGGGCAGCTGGCGGCGCTGGTGGTGGAGATGGCCGAGGCCGGCCACGGTACGGCCGGCCTGCCGCGCGATGCCGCCGAATCCGCCGTGCGCGAAGCGCTCGCATGGAACGATGCGGCCTGGCCCTGGACGCATTACGGCCCGGTGGTGATGGAAGCCGTGCATGCCGGCGTGCCGGTGCTCGGCGGCAACCTGCCCCGCGCGCGCATGCGCGAGGCCATGCAGGATGCGGCCTGGGATCCCCGTGTGCCGGCCCCCGTACTGCGCCGGCAGGTCGAAGCCATGGAGGCCGGCCACTGTGGCCTGCTGCCTGCGTCGCAGCTGCCCGGCATGGCCCGCATCCAGATCGCGCGGGACGACAGCCTGGCGAGGACGGCGGCCGGCGCGCGACGGCCCGGGCAGACGGTACTGCTGGTCACGGGCGCGGGCCACGCGCGCCGCGACCTCGGCGTGCCGCTGCACTGGGACGCGGGCGTGCAGGCCCGCGTCGCGATCGCACGGGCGCAATCCGCCACCGATCCGCTGCCCGGAGGCGCCGCCGACACGGTCCTGCCTACTCCTGCCCTGCCGCCCACGGACCATTGCGCCGCAATCAGGCGATAAGGCCTATTCCTCCGAACCGGCGTTCCAGAACGCCTGCAGCACCCCCGGCAGTTCCTCGATCGCGCGCATCACGGCATCCAGTTCGTCGGCCTCCACCGCCGTCGCGTAGAGCGTGGCCTCGATCTCGGTTTCCGTGCGCCCGAAGGCATGCTGGCCCACGCCGCGCACCGGGTAGTTCGCGCCCTCCAGCAACTCCACCATGCGCTCGCGCACCTCGCCGTGGACGCCGCGCTCGCACAGCACATAGACGGTATAGATGGCCTCGCTGGTGGCTTCCTGCACCGGACGCCGGTTGATGCGGTTGGCCACGGGGCGCAGCAGCGTATTGCTCGCCAGCACGAACAGCGCGGCCAGCACCGCCTCGGCCACCAGGTGCGAGCCCGCGCAGGCGCCCACCGCCGCGGAGCCCCAGAGCGTCGCCGCCGTATTGAGCCCGGTGATGTTCGCGCCCTCCTTCATGATCGCCCCCGCGCCCAGGAAGCCCACGCCCGACACCACGTAGGCAATCACCCGCACCGCGCCGGACGGCCCCTCGAGCCGGTCGGCCAGCACCACGAAAGCCGCCGCGCCCACGGCCACGAGCGTATTGGTGCGCAGCCCCGCGGTCCGCTGGCGGATCTGCCGCTCCAGCCCGATCGCCGCGCCCAGCCCGAAGGCGGTGAGCAGGCTGACCAGGGTGTCGAGGAAGGGAAACAGGTGGAAGTGGCGAAGAAATTGCATGGTGCGGTCCGGGTGCGTGGCCTGACGGGCAGGGGGCGGAAGACGACTGGGAACGGGCTGGTGAATGGCCGCGGGGCCGCGCTAGACCGGCGCGCCGGAACGCCGGCAGCGGCGCACCCACCAGGCCCGGGCGCGGCGCCAGGCACCTGCCGGAACGGAAGGCCCGAAGGCGTCGAACGCCCGGCCGCCGATGCGCCGGGCCCGCTCGCGCGCGGGCCGGCTCAGGCGCTGGAAGACCGCACGGCGCTGGTCCGCGGGCAGCATGGACAGCGCATCGGCGATCACCGCGCCCGGCTCCCGGGACAGGCACGCCGCCAC
The DNA here is from genome assembly GCF_900104515.1 of Paracidovorax cattleyae. GTDB lineage: Bacteria > Pseudomonadota > Gammaproteobacteria > Burkholderiales > Burkholderiaceae_C > Paracidovorax > Paracidovorax cattleyae. The sequence goes on along the minus strand of NZ_FNJL01000008.1, from coordinate 146,780 downwards.
GGCGCCGCGTCCGTGGCTCTGCAGCAGGCCGCACAGTGCCTGCGGGCGGCGGCGGGCGAGCGCGTCGCGCAGCACCAGTGCGACCAGCTCGTCCCTCTGGAAAGAAGCAGGAAGAAAAGAACGGAAGAAGAACATGGGGGCTCCATCCGCGCCAGCCGCGCGGGGAGCCTCCGTGCCGTCAACGGCAGGGCGGACGGCAGGCGGCGTCCGGGCGCGCGCCGGATGCGGCAAGGGAAATGCGAGTTGCAGGGGCGGCCATCGGGCACACCGGGGGCATGGCGGAGGAAGGCCGTCTAGGGTAGGGGTCCATGGCGTTCTCTCCGCGCTCACGCGCTCCGGTGGATGGGCCCGCGCGCGGGGGCGCGGGAAGAAGCCGGCAGAGGTAGCCGGAAGGCTGCAGGCCGGGCGGCCCGCGGAAAAAGCGGGCGGATTATTGCCGGGCCGGCCAAGGCGCGTCAACTCCCGCGGCCTGCTGCGCCAGCAGCGCGGCGAACTCCGCCGCGGGCACCGGCCGGCGGCACAGGTAGCCCTGGTAGCGGTCGCAGCCCAGGCTGCGCAGGAACGCCAGCTGCTCCGGCGTCTCCACGCCCTCGGCCAGCACTGCCAGGCCCAGGCTGTGCCCCATGGCAATGATGGCCGCGCAGATCGCCGTATCATCAGCGCTCTGCGGCAGGTCGCGGATGAACCCCTTGTCGATCTTCAGCACATCGATCGGGAAGCGCTTGAGGTGCGCCAGCGACGAGTAGCCCGTGCCGAAATCATCGATCGCCAGCCGCAGGCCCAGGCCGCGCAGCCGCAGCAGCACCTGCCGCGCCTCCTCGGGGCGCTCCGCCAGCGCGCCCTCCGTGAGCTCCAGCTCCAGCAGCGTGGACGGCAGGCCGGAATCCGCCAGCGCGAGGGCCGCGCAGCCGGCCAGGTCGGTCAGGTGGAACTGGCGCGGGGAGACGTTCACCGCCATCGTCACCTCGGGCAACCCGGCCTCGCGCCAGCCCTGGGCCTGGCGGCAGGCCTCCTGCATCACCCAGACGCCCAGCGGGCCGATCATGCCCGTGCGCTCGGCCACCGGGATGAAGCGGTCGGGCGCGATGGGGCCCTCCACCGGGTCGATCCAGCGCACCAGCGCCTCCGCGCCCACGATGCACCCGGAGGCGATGTCCACCTGCGGCTGGTAGTGCAGCTGCAGGTGCCCCTGGGCCAGCACCGAGCGCAGCCGCGCCTCCAGGGCGAGCCGCTCGCGCGCGGCCTGGGTGAGACTCTCGTCGAAGAAATGCCAGGCGCCCTGCCCGTGCTCGCGCGCGCCGTACACCGCCGCATGGGCGCCCTGCAGCAGCGTATCGGCGGTGTCGCCATGGTCCGGGAACAGGCAGATGCCCACGCTGGCCGAGGCCACCACCTCGAAGCCGTCGGGCGAGCGCCAGGGCTCGGCCAGCGCCGCCAGCAGGGCGCGGGCGGCCCCCACCGCGCCCTGCGCGCCATCCACCCGGCGGGCGATCACGCCGATCTCGTCGCCCGCCAGCCGCCCCGCGAGGTCGCCCGGCCGCAGCGCAGCCTGCACGCGGGCGGCGATGTGGCGCAGCACCTGGTCGCCCACCGCATGGCCGTAGCTGTCGTTCACATCCTTGAAGCGGTCCAGGTTGACCAGCAGCACCGCCAGGGGCTCGCCGCGGGCGCGCGCGTCCGCCATCGCCTCCTCGAGCTGCTGCGCGAAGAACGTGCGGTTGGGCAGGCCGGTGAGCGGGTCGGTGTGGGCCATGACCTCCAGCCGGCGCCGCTGCTCGTGCTCCTGGGAAATGTCGGTGAACAGGCACACGTAGTGCGTCACCTCGCCGCGCGCATTGCGCACGCTGGAGAGCGACATGCGCTCGGGGAACACTTCGCCGTTCTTGCGGCGGTTCCAGATCTCGCCCTGCCAGTGCCCGGTGCGGCCCAGCTCCTCCCACATGGCCTCGTAGAACGCCCGGCCGTGGCGGCCCGACTTGAACAGCCGCGGCGTGCGGCCCAGCAGTTCCGCCTCTCCGTAGCCCATGAGCCGCGTGAAGGCCGCATTCACCGACAGGATGCGGCTCTCGGCATCGGTCACCACCATGCCCTCGGCCGCGTTGTCCACCACCGTGGCCGCGAGCCGCTGGCGCTCGTCGGCCTGCACGGCGCCACGGGCCAGCACCGCGATCTCCCGGCCGCGCGCGCGCCAGCGCCGCAGCGCCCATACGCCGCAGCCCGCCGGCGCCAGCACGAAGGCCGCCTGCAGCGCCGCACGCAGCGCGCTGCCGGCCGGCAAAAGCGCCTCCGCGCCGGCCACCCAGGCCAGCCCGGCGGCAGCGTACAAAAGCAGGGCGGCGGGTACCCACCAGCCTGCCATTCTCCCGGGAGCGTTGCGGGGGACGCCCCCCTCCTGCTCATGCATCAATTCCTTGCTCCGCGTTGCTGCGGGCCGTGCTGCGACAATCGCCCCGCTATGACCCAAGCCTATATTCTCACCCTCTCCTGCCCGGACAAGCTCGGGCTGGTGCATGCGGTCTCCGGATTCCTGCTCGAGCATGGCGGCAACATCGAGGAAGCCGCCCAGTACAACGACCACGCCACCGGCCTGTTCTTCATGCGCGTGCGCTTCGCCTGCGACACCCACGACCAGGCCGCGCTGCGCGCGCGCCTCACCGAGTTCGCCGAGCCGCACCGCATGCACTGGAGCCTGCATGCCGCCAGCGAGCCCATGAAGACCGCCATCATGGTCAGCCGAGAAGGCCACTGCCTCAACGACCTGCTGTTCCGCTGGAAATCCGGCCTGCTGCCGGTGCACATCTGCGCCATCATCAGCAACCACCGCGACTTCTACCAGCTCGCGGCCAGCTACAACGTGCCCTTCCACCACATCCCGGTCACGAAGGACAACAAGCCCCAGGCCGAGGCGCGACAGTACGAGATCATCCAGCAGGAAGGCGCCGAGCTGGTCGTGCTGGCCCGCTACATGCAGGTGCTGTCGGACGACCTGTGCCGCAAGCTGGAGGGCCGGGCCATCAACATCCACCACAGCTTCCTGCCCAGCTTCAAGGGCGCCAAGCCCTACTACCAGGCCCACGACCGCGGCGTGAAGCTGATCGGAGCCACCGCCCACTACGTGACCGCCGACCTGGACGAAGGCCCGATCATCGAGCAGGACGTAGCCCGCGCCGACCACACCGACACCGTGGAAGACCTGACGGCCCGCGGCCGCGACACCGAGAGCCAGGTGCTGGCCCGCGCCGTGAAGTGGCACACCGAGCACCGCGTGGTGCTCAACGGCCACAAGACGGTGATCTTCAAATGACCCATGCAACACCCCCCTGAGGCGCTACGCGCCTCCGTGCCGCCGCCAGGGGCGGTCGCTCTTCGTGCACGTCCAAACCTGCGCAGGCAGGTTTGGAGCCGCGGCACTCAGCCCCTGCTCTCGCGGTGCTGCGCACCGTGGGCAAGGGGACGCCGCCAGTGCGGCGGGGCGGCCCTTGCAAGGCGGCCCTGGCTTGGGCCGCGCCAGTGGCACGCGCAGCGGCCCTTGCCAGCGTTTCTGATGGAATCCATGGGATGGCCTCCGTAAGCCCCGCTTCGCCGTCTTCCAGAAACGCTGCCCAGCGCATCCCGCCCATCCAGTGCCTGCTGACCTTCGAGGCGCTGGCGCGGCTGCGCAGCGTGACGCAGACGGCCGACGAGCTGTGCGTGACGCCCAGCGCGGTGAGCCACCGTGTGCGCCAGCTGGAGCAGATCCTGGGCGCGCGGCTGTTCGGGCGGGCGGATTTCTCGCTCACCAGCGAAGGCAGTTCCTACCTGGCCCACGTGCGCGAGGGCCTGGGCGCGCTGCAGCGCTTTCCGGGCGCGGCGGCCGCGCCGGGCAAGCGCCGGCTCAAGATCGCCGTCACCCCCACCTTCGCGCGGGCCATCCTCATCCCGCGGCTGCGCCAGTTCACCGAGGCCTACCCGGAGATCGACCTGGCCCTGCACGTCTCCATCCCCCTGCTCGACGTCGTCGCGGAGGATGCGGATCTCGTGGTGCGCTTCGGCCCGGGGCACTACGCCGACATGGAGCACGTGGAGCTGGCGCGCGACGTCGTCACGCCCCTGGCCTCGCCCGGCTTCCTGCGCGAGCACGGCCCCTTCGAGCGCCCCGCGGACCTCGAAGGCACGCCCCTGCTGCGCAGCCCCCTGGAACCATGGCGCACCTGGTTCACCGCCGCCGGGCTCGGCTGGCCCGAGCCCTCGGAGGGTTCGCAGTTCAACGACGTCGGCCTGATGTGCGACGCCGCGGCCGCCGGCATGGGCGTGGCGCTGGTGCGGCTCAAGCTCGGCGCATCGTGGCTGGAGAACGGCACGCTCGTGCGGCTGTTCCCGCTCGATGCGCCCAGCCCCCATGCCCACTACCTCTGCTGGCGCACCGGCACCATGGACCGCTGGGAGTGCGCCGCCTTCGCCGAATGGCTGCGCCGGGTGACTTGACAACATTCCCCCCGAGGCCCTGCGGGCCTCCTGCATTGGATCCAATGGCCCAGCCCCCCTCCCCCTCCACCCGCTTCATCCAGCGCCGCCCGAACGACGAGCAGAAGGCCGTCCTCAACACCGCGGCGAAGGCAGTGCTCATCAACGCGCTGGCAGGCACGGGCAAGACCACCACCCTGGCGACCAGGGCGGCGGACCTGGTCCAGATGCGCGGTGCGCGCCGCGTGCTCATGCTGGCCTACTCCGACGCGGGCCTGGCCGCCCTCCACGACCGGCTGGGCCGCTACATGCCGGCCGATGCGCGCGAGGTGCGGATCATGACCGTGGAGCAACTCTGCGCCAACCTGCTGAAGGCCCAGGGCCTGCCCGTGAACACCCTGGCCGAGCCGCTGGAGCGCCAGCTGCTGATCCGCCAGGCCCACGCCGCGCTGCTGCAGGAGCTGCGGCACGGGGCTCCACCCGAAGCCGCCGACTTCCTGGCCCGCGAACTCGACGTACAGGCCTTCGCCGACTTCGAGGCCCTGGCCAAGCAGCGGCTGCTGCACCGCGACATCGCCCGCGAAGGCATCGATGCCGCCACCTACTGCCGGGACCACGCGCTGGACTACGGGCTCTACCTGATGCTGGGCCGGTACGAGCGCCTGCGCCGGGGGCCGGACGACGAGCCGCAGTTCTACGCCACGGGCGACTGCACCTACGAAATCGCCCGGCAGCTCTGCGCGCTGGACTTCGGCGACCCCTGTCCATGGCTGCAGGGCCGCCACGACGCGGTGCTGTTCGACGAGCTGCAGGACCTGGACGAGGCCGCCATGCTGGTGCTGCGCCACCTGGTGGCCGGCGGCAACGGCGTGTTCGTGGGTGCTGGCGACTTCAACCAACACATCCTGCCCGGCGCGTTCTCCGTCTTCGGCAACGGGCTGGAACGCATCCGCCAGGAACTGCCCGAGCCGCCCGAAGTGCTCACGCTCAACACCACCTACCGTTTCGGCAAGGCCATCTGCGAAGGACTGAACCCGCTCTTCGGCGTGCAGTTCGAGACGCACTACCCCACCAAGACCGCCCGCTTCGAGCGGCTCGCCTATGACAGCGACGAGGACTGCGCCGCGCAACTGCTGGCCATCCACCAGCGCGTGCAGAGCGCCCCGCCCCCCGCGAACGGCGCCGCGCCCTGCCTGACCGTGGTGCTGCGCTCGCCCGAGGACTCCGTGCTGCTGGAATGGCGCTTCGCCCACGAAGGCATCCATTACGCCTGCAAGGGCCTGAAGCGGTTCTACCAGCGCCCCGAGATCGCCCTGGTGCTGGCTTTCCTGCGGGCGCTGCCGGGCTGCGGCAGCCAGGTGCGGCTCACGCAGGGCATCCTGAGCAGCGCCCTCGACGGCCTGCTGCGCTACGTGCGGCGTGGCAGCCGGCCCGATGCCGACGTGCTGGCCAACGGCCTGTTCGACCTGCAGGCACTGGCCCAGCACTCCACCGCCGAGGTGGACACCCGCGCCGTGGCTGCCGAACTCGTCCACCAGCCGGACCGCATGCGCGACTTCCTGCTGCGCGCCAGCTTCGATCCGAACGCGCCCGTGGCCTCCGCCGCCTGCGAGGCCTGGCTGGCGCTGCCGCCCGAGGTGTGCGCGGACGCCGGCCGGCTCTGCCGCCACCCGCTGCTGCGCCGCTTCTTCGCGCAAGCCCCCATCAGCCCTCATGAACACCGCCAGTGCCTGGACAGCCTGCAGGCGCTCTCACGCATCTGCGCGGGCCTCACCGTCGATGAATTCCTGGGACAGCTGGCGCTCATGGTGCAGTCCGGCATCCGCCAGCACCGCCAGAACGAAGCCCCCAGCCTCCAACTGATGACGGTGGAACGCTGCAAGGGGCACGAGTACGAATACGTCGCCGTGCCGCTGGTCGAGCGCGGGCGTTTTCCCCGCGCCGCTGCCCGGCACGAGGCCTACCGGGAACGCAACATGCTCTACGTGGCGCTGACCCGCGCCAGCCGGTGCCTGTGGCTGCTGGAAGGACGCGATCGCCCCGTCAGCCCCGGTCCGGTGTGACCCGCCCCGCCCGATTCACGCGGCGCTGAAAGAAAACTCACGCACCCGCGGGCCGCATTCCTCTAAAGTCAAGGGCATGAGCGCCGTCGCCCCCCTCCCCGCTGCGTCCCACGGCCCCACGACCGCCAGCCCGCCCTCCGGTGCCGCCGAGCGCGCTGCCCGGCAGGCGCAGGTCGTGCAGGCCCTGTCCGCCCACCTGCCCGCGCACATGCTGCTCTGGCATGCGGAAGACACCACGCCCTATGAATGCGACGGCCTCACCGCCTACCGCCAGCGCCCGCTGGTGGTGTGCCTTCCCGAGACCGAAGCCCAGGTGCAGGCCGTGCTGCGCACCTGCCATGCGCTGGGGGTGCCGGTGGTGGCGCGCGGCGCGGGCACGGGCCTCTCGGGCGGCGCCATGCCGCACGCCCTGGGCGTCACGCTGTCGCTGGCACGCTTCAACCGCATCCTCGGCATCGACCCGATCGGGCGCACCGCCCGCGTGCAGTGCGGCGTGCGCAACCTGGCCATCAGCGAGGCCGCGGCGCCCTGGCAGCTCTACTACGCGCCCGACCCGTCCAGCCAGATCGCCTGCACCATCGGCGGCAACATCGCCGAGAACTCGGGCGGCGTGCACTGCCTGAAGTACGGCCTCACCGTCCACAACGTGCTGCGCGTGCGCGGCTTCACCGTCGAAGGCGATCCGGTCGAATTCGGAAGCGAGGCACTGGACGCCCCCGGCTACGACCTGCTGGCCGCCGTGATCGGCAGCGAAGGCATGCTGGCCGTGACCACCGAGGCCACCGTGCGCCTGATCCCCAAGCCCCAGCTGGCGCGGTGCATCATGGCCAGCTTCGACGACGTGCGCAAGGCCGGCGACGCAGTGGCCGCCGTCATCGCGGCCGGCATCATCCCGGCGGGGCTGGAGATGATGGACAAGCCCATGACCGCCGCGGTCGAGGACTTCGTCCAGGCTGGCTACGACCTCGCGGCCGAAGCCATCCTGCTGTGCGAGAGCGACGGCACGCCCGAAGAGGTCGAGGAAGAGATCGGCCGCATGAGCGAGGTGCTGCACGCCGCCGGCGCCACCGCCATCGCCGTGAGCGAAAACGAGGCCGAGCGCCTGCGCTTCTGGAGCGGCCGCAAGAACGCCTTCCCCGCGAGCGGCCGCATCAGCCCCGACTACATGTGCCTGGACTCGACCATCCCGCGCAAGCGCCTGGCCGACATCCTGCTGGCCATCCAGGAGATGGAGAAGACATACGGCCTGCGCTGCTGCAACGTCTTCCATGCCGGCGACGGCAATCTGCATCCGCTGGTGCTGTTCGATGCCAACGACGCCGACGAGCTGCACCGCTGCGAGCTCTTCGGCGCCGACATCCTGGAAACCAGCGTGGCCATGGGCGGCACCGTCTCGGGCGAGCACGGCGTGGGCGTGGAAAAACTCAACAGCATGTGCACCCAGTTCACCACCGAAGAGAACGCGCAGATGTTCGCCCTCAAGGCCGCGTTCGACCCGGCCGGCCTGCTCAACCCGGGCAAGGTCATCCCCACATTGAACCGGTGCGCGGAGTACGGAAAGATGCTGGTGCGCGGCGGGCAGATCGCGCACCCGGAGTTGCCCCGGTTCTAGAACGTCTCGCGCACGACGTGTCCCGCCCGCGCTACCGTGCCATGCCCGTACCGCTTCCCCGCAGGACCGCGGTGGACGCAGCGGGACCGTGCCCGGCAGCCCCACGGCCGCGGCTAATTAGCCGGGGTCATCAGCAGCCATCGCCGCATGCGGGCCACGGTTTCACCGCTCTGCCGTGTCAGGCGGCCCAGGTCGTCCAGCAGCGGCACCGTCGCGGTGCGGTACAGCGCTCCGCCCAGCGTGGTCAGCATTTCCAGCACCGCACGCTCCCCCGGCAACGGCTCAGGCGCAAGGCCGGGCACCGCGGATGCGGCGCGCGCCTGGCGCCCCTGGCGCGCTTCCCGCAGCGCCAGAGCGATCTCGGCCCGGTGCGCCGCAGGGCCGAGGCGCGCCTCCAGCCGCCCGAGCAGCCACGTGATCTCCTGCACGCGCAGGTCGATCGCGTCCAGCATGGCGGCGGCGCACTCCACCTGTTCCGCCGCGTCCTGCAGCGGTGCGGAGTGCAGCCGGGCGATCGCCAGCGCCTCGTCCACCCGGCCGTCCGCGCTGGCGCGCAGCGCACGCAGCACCACCACCTCGATCACCCCGCCGAACACCACGCAGGGCCCTTGCGCGGTGGCCGCCGCCACGGGGCTGCCGCTCAGCCAGACCACGGTCGGGTTCTCTGCGGCGGTACCCAGCGCGCCGGCCCCGTGCCCCAGCGCCCAGGCCGCCATGGCGGCGGGGGACAGCCCCTGCCAGCCGTAGCTGCGCAAGTCCGCCGCGCGGCCCACCACGCCGGCCAGGTCCTCCAGCCGGGGAGCCCCCTGCTCCGGCGCCCCCCCCAGCCCCGCGCCGCGCGTCGGCGCCATCCCGCGCGGCAGCCTCCGCGCCAGGCCCAGCACCGTGTCCAGCCCCCCTCCCTGGGCCTGCAGCCGCGCCATCCCCAGGGCCGACAGCCGGCCCCAGAGCGCGCGCCGGCGCGCCTCCAGCGCCAGGGCCATCGCCCGGAAGGGCCATTCGGCCGAGGCGATCCAGCGGTCCGCCGTCGTGTCGGGATCCTTCAGGCACCACGCCAGCCGCAACTGGGCAATGGCGCTCTCCATCGGATCCTCCGGCTCCGTCCGGCCCGCAGGCCGCGGGATGTACCCTTCGCTACGCTCCCCGCCCTCGGCCACTTCCCAGCCCCCGGCGCAGAGCGTCCGTCCCGGCGCCAGCAGCGCCATGCCCACCACGTCCTCCATTGCCTGCCCTTCCCTTTGTCGTGGATCCGTTCCCCGCGAAACGCCGGCGCCCCCCTGCAGGACACTGCCGGCCACACGAGACGTAACCGCAAATCACGTTGGTTTGGTGACTATATCGCCGAATCACCCCACTCGGACGTGTGACCCCTAGCGTGACTGCATGCAGGATGCAAAGCAAAATTTTGCCGAGAAGTTACGGAACGCTATGGAAAAGGCGGGCTACGAAGCCAGGCCTTCCGTTCTCGAGCGGGAATTCAACACCCGCCACTGGGGCAAGCCCATGAGCCTGCATGGCGTGCGGCGCTGGCTGCGCGGCGAGACCCTGCCCGACCACCGCAAGCTCGTCACCCTCTCCCAATGGCTGCAGATTCCGCTGCAGGATTTCCTGGATGAGGCGGCGCCTTCGGCCACGCGCCCCAGCGCCGAACCCGCCGCCCTCTGGCACACCGGCATGGGCTATGACGACCGCCAGCTGTTCGAGGTCTATCTGCGGCTGCCCGTGCCGCAGCGTCGCATCGCCCGCGAAGTGATCCTCGCCATCGCCCGCGCGCATGCCGCCGAAGAGGAGCGCAGGGGCCGCGGCTGACCCAGGGATACCCGCTCCGCGCAGTCCACTGAACCAAGGATCACACGCCGGACGTAACCCGTATTCCTAGTCACGCCACGCTCCGCAGGGGTCCCTAGCGTGCCTGCATGCAGGATCAAGCAAAACAAAAATTCGCCCGGAAATTGCGGGAGGCAATGGAAACGGCAGGCTACGAGCCCAAACCCTCGGTGCTGGAACGCGAGTTCAACACACGCCACTGGGGCAAGCCCATGACGCTCCACGGCGTGCGCCGTTGGCTGCTCGGGGAAACGATGCCTGGGCCCCGCAAGCTCACCACGCTGTCGCAATGGCTGCGCGTGCCGATGGAAGACCTGGTCGATGCGGGGGAGGGCGGTGCCGCCCTGCGCGCGGCCGGAGAGCCTCTCCATAAGTGGCATGCCGGACTCGGCTACGACGACCGCGAGCTTTTCGACATCTATCTCAAGCTGCCGGTACCCCAGCGGCGCCTGGCACGCGAGGTCATCCTGGCCATCGCGCGGGCCCACGCGGCGGGAGAGGAACAGCACAAGGCCTGACCGGCAGGGCGCTCACCGCCGCGTCGCGGCACGGGCGCGCCTGCGATGGCTGCCGCCGGCTCAGCCGGTTGCGAGGATTCCCAGTCGCTGGGCGATTTCCTGCGCGTGCGAGAGCGCGAACAGCACGAGTCCGATCAGGCCGCCGACCACGGTGCCGTTGATGCGGATGAACTGCAGGTCACTGCCGATGTGCAGCTCGACGAGCCGCGCCATTTCCCTGGCATCCCACCGGTCCACGGTGTTGCGGATGTGCTCGGCCACGAACTGCGCCAGGTCGGGCGCCACCTGTGTCGCCCAGAGCTGCAGGCGCACGTTCAGCCGCACGCGCAGCGCGGGATCGCCCGCCAGCGCCATGCCCAGCCACTGCCCCATGGCAGCCACCCTGCGGGAGATTTCGGAGTTGTCGTCGGCCAGGTCCTTCTGCAGCCGTTCGCGCAGGTTCGTCCACAGGTCCTGCACGTAGCGGCCCAGGGTCTCGTCGTTCTGCAGGTACTCGCGCAGTTCCAGTCCGCGCCGCTCCCAGTCGGGATCGGCCTGGAGCCGCTCGATCAGCCGCTGCAACGCGGCGTCGAGCGCCGAGCGCAACTGGTGTTCCGGATCGCTCGCCACCTCGGCCAGCAGGCTGTCGATGGCCTGGGCGATGGCCCCGGCCCCCTTGCCGCTGAGCCAGTCGGTGGGCAGCACCTTTTCCTTCAGGGGATGCTCCCGCTTGATCCACTGCACGATCGCTTCGGCGATGAAGGTACGCGTCTCGGGCGCCCGCAGCAGCAGGGTCACGCGCGCGAGCACGTCGTCCAGCAGCACCTGGTGCCGCCCCCCCTGCGTGAGCGCGCCCAGCGCCGCGGCCATGGTGCGCGACAGGTCCAGCTGCCCCACGAGCGCACGCGCGGCCTGGTTCATGAAGCGCTGGATGCGTGCGTCCTCCACCGCGTCCAGCGCCGCGAGTGCCAGCCGCGCCACCTGCCGCCCCAGCAGCCGTGCATTGCCCGGCGACGTCAGCCACTGCGCCAGCATGTCGGCCGGGTCGTGGCGGCGGATCAGCGTGACCAGCGAGGGGGCGTCGAGGAACTTGTCGCGCACGAAGACGGCCAGATTGCCGCCGATGCGCTCCTTGTTGCGCGCGATGATGTCGGTGTGGCGCTGCACCCAGGGCAGCGGAATCCTGCGGAACAGGGCGGACACCGCGAACCAGTCCGCCAGCGCGCCGACCATCGCCGCCTCGGCCATCGCGCGAACACATGACACCAGCAGGACCGGCGGCAGCGCGTAGGTGCCGGCGAACACCGCCGTCACGGCCAGCAGCAGGCCGGTGGCCAGCCATTTCGACCGCGCCAGCGCCAGGGCGCGCTCGGTGGCGGCCGGCGACGCCGGAGGGCTCTCGGCCCCGGGGGGAACGCCCAGGAGGCCGCCCGCGGCGCCCAGGGCCTGCGCGCCCGGCGCGGGCCCGCCGTCGCCGGGATGGCGGTTGCGACTGCTGCTGTCCATGTCCGGGAGAATAGCCGGCCGGCGGCCCGGCGGGGCGTAAGGAACTGTTGCCCGTACGGACTTGGCGGTTCAGAGCCACTGGCGCGCCCCTTCCGGTGCCGTTGCTTCGACGGGTGGCGTCAACCGCTCTCAGCGCCGCCGGCGGCTGCCGGCGCCGGGCTTCAAGCCCGGGCAGGCGCCACCTGGTCGAGGGCCGTGGCCAGGTGCCCGACAGTGCGGTCCACGTTGCGCCACTTGTCCAGGCCGAAGAGGCCGATGCGGAACGTCTGGAAGTCGGGCCCCTCGCCGCACTGCAGCGGCACGCCCGCCGCGGTCTGCAGCCCGGCCTCCAGGAACTTCCGACCGCTCTGGATGCCGGGGTCCGTGGTGTAGCTCACCACCACGCCCGGCGCCTTCCAGCCTTCGGCGGCCACGCTCGGGAAGCCGCGCGACTCGAGCAGCGCGCGCACCTTCGCCCCCAGTTCGATCTGCCGCTCGCGCACCCGCTCGAACCCGTCGTCGCGGGTCTCGAACATCACGTCCCGCAGCCGCACGAGCGCATCGGTCGGCATGGTCGTGTGGTAGGCATGCTGCCCTTTCTCGTAGCCTTCCGCGATCTGCATCCACTTCTTGAGGTCGCAGGAGAAGCTGGAGCTCTGCGTTCCCTCGATCGCCTGGCGCGCGCGCTCGCTGAGCATGGCCATGGCGCAGCAGGGCGAGCCGCTCCAGCCCTTCTGCGGCGCGGAGATGAGCACGTCCACGCCGGTGGCGCGCATATCCACCCACATCGCGCCGGAAGCCACGCAGTCCAGCACGAACAGCGCACCCACTTCGTGCGCGGCCTCCGCAACGGTGCGCAGGTAGTCGTCCGGCAGCAGGATGCCGCTGGCCGTCTCCACGTGCGGCGCGAAGACCACCTTCGGCCGCTCGTCGCGGATGGCCTGCGCCACCTCGCCGGCCGGGCACGGCACCCACGGTGCCTGCGGGCCATCGCCCTGTTGGCGCGCCTGGCAGACCACCGTTCCGCCGCCCAGGCCGCCTGCGTCGAAGATCTGGCTCCAGCGGTAGCTGAACCAGCCGTTGCGCACGATCAGCACCTTCTCGCGGTTGGCGAACTGGCGGGCCACGGCCTCCATGCCGAACGTGCCGCTGCCGGGAACGAGCACGGCGGTGTGGGCGCCATACACCGACTTCAGCGTGGCGAGGATGTCCTGCACCACCCCGGCGAACCGGCGGGACATGTGGTTGAGCGCCCGGTCGGTGTATACGACCGAGAACTCCAGCAGGCCATCGGGATCGACATCGGGCAACAGACCGGGCATGGCGGGGCAACTCCTTGAAAACGGGGAAAGCGGTAAAGGGAAAAAGGGGGCAGGTCCCGGGATGGGAACGCAGGCCTTCGCACGCAAGCGCCCCAGCTTACACCGCCCGCAGGCGCGAACGCACAGGCATCCCCCAGGGGATTTGCCCCCGCTTCGCTCCCGGAGCATGTCGTCGCAGCTACTATCTCTGCCGCACACCGCCCCTTCTCCCGCCCCCAGGAGCCCGTTCCGATGCACGACTTCCGCAGCGATACCGTCACGCAGCCCACCGCAGCCATGCGCGAAGCCATGCAGACAGCTCCCCTGGGCGACGACGTCTTCGGCGACGACCCTTCCGTGAACGACCTGCAGAGCCATGCCGCGGAGATGATGGGGTTCGACGCCGCGCTGTTCGCCCCCAGCGGCACTCAGGCCAACCTCATCGCGCTCATGGGACACTGCCAGCGGGGAGACGAAGCCATCGTCGGCCAGAGCTGGCACACCTACCGCTGGGAAGGCGGCGGCATGGCCACTCTGGGCTCCATCCACCCCCAGCCCATCGAAAACCGCGCCGACGGCACGTTGTGCCTGCGCGACATCGCCTCGGCCATCAAGCCGGACGACCCGCATTTCGCCCGCACCCGCCTGGTGGTGCTGGAAAACACGGCCGGCGGCCAGGTCCTGCCCAACCCTTACATCGCCGACGTGGCCGCCCTCGCGCGCAGCCGCCAGCTGTCCATGCACCTCGACGGCGCCCGCCTCTTCAATGCGGCGACCGCCAACGCCATGGCCCACGGCACGGACGTGTACGACGAGGCGCGCGCCATCTGCGCGCATTTCGAATCGGCCTCGATCTGCCTGAGCAAGGGCCTGGGCGCGCCCGTGGGCTCCCTGCTGCTCGGCTCCCACGACTTCATCGCGCATGCCCGCCGCACCCGCAAGATGCTGGGCGGCGCCATGCGGCAGATCGGCATGCTCGCGGCCGCCGGGCGCTATGCACTGGACCACCACGTGCGCCGCATGGCGGACGACCACACCCTGCTGCGCTCGCTGGCCGAGGGCCTGGCGGAGGTCGGCCGCAGCCATCCGGTACTGCGCCGGCGCCTGAGCGTGGCCTCCACGCATACCAACATCCTCTTCACCGACGTGCACTCCGACATCGCCCCGGCCCTCATGGCCTGGCTGTCCCAGCACGGCATCTACGTCACGCGCAGCCTCTGCGGCGGGCAGATCCGCCTGCGCTGGGTCACCCACCTGGACGTGGGGCCGCAGGATGTCGAGCACACCCTGGGCTGCGTCGAGGAGTTCCGGGGCTGACCGAGCCCCCCGGCGGCCCCTGCAGGAGGCCCGGAGAGAGCCTCAGTGCGCCGGGTAGCTGCGCGCGCCGAAGATCCCGCTGCCCACGCGCACCATGGTGCTGCCCGCGTGGATGGCAGCCTCCAGGTCGGCCGTCATGCCCAGCGAGAGCGTGTCGAAGTCCTCCAGCCCCGCCGCGCCGGCTGCGCGCAGCCGGTCGAAGAGCGCCCTGGCCTGCGCATGCACCGCGAACTGCGCCGCGAAGTCCGGCGCCGGCTCGGGGATGGCCATGAGGCCCCGCAGCCTCAGGCGTGGCAGCCGCGCCACGGCCAGCGCCAGGCCGGACACCTCCTCCGGCGCCAGGCCGGCCTTGGTCGCGCCGCCGTCCACGTTCACCTGGATGCACACCTGCAGCGCCGGCAGGTGGTCCGGGCGCTGCTGCGACAGGCGCTCGGCCGTCTTGAGGCGGTCCACCGTGTGCACCCAGTCGAAATGCTCCGCCACCAGCCGTGTCTTGTTGCTCTGCACGGGGCCGATGCAGTGCCACTCGAGCGGATGCGCGAGGCCGGACTCCGGCGCACCCAGCGCGGCGATCTTCTCGACGCCTTCCTGGATGTAGTTCTCGCCGAACGCCCGCTGTCCCGCCAGCGCCGCCTCGCGCACGGCGGGGGCGCCGAAGGTCTTGGAAACGGCCAGCAGCCGCACGCTGGAGGGTGCCCGGGCCGCCCCCGCGCAGGCCTGCGCGATGCGGTCCAGGATCCCTTGGAGGTTGTTACCAATCGTCGTCATAATGATTGCTCTCAAGCGTACCAAACGACCAAGGGCTTTTCGTGGACATCACCCAACTGCTCGCCTTCAGCGTGAAGAACAAGGCCTCCGACCTGCACCTGTCCGCGGGCCTGCCTCCGATGATCCGCGTGCATGGCGATGTGCGCCGCATCAATGTCGATGCGCTCGACCACAAGACCGTGCACGCCATGGTGTACGACATCATGAGCGACGCCCAGCGCAAGGTGTACGAGGAGTTCCTGGAAGTGGACTTCTCGTTCGAGATCGAGGGGCTCGCGCGCTTCCGGGTCAACGCCTTCAACCAGAACCGCGGCGCGGCCGCCGTGTTCCGGACCATCCCGAGCAAGATCCTCACGCTCGAGCAGCTCAACGCTCCGCGCATCTTCGCCGACCTCGCCCTCAAGCCGCGCGGCCTCGTGCTCGTCACCGGTCCCACCGGCTCGGGCAAGTCCACCACGCTCGCGGCCATGGTGAACCACCTCAACGAGACCGAATACGGGCACATCCTGACGGTGGAAGACCCGATCGAGTTCGTGCACGACTCCAAGAAGTGCCTGATCAACCAGCGCGAGGTCGGGCCGATGACGCTCTCCTTCGCCGCCGCGCTGAAATCCGCGCTGCGCGAAGACCCGGACGCCATCCTCGTGGGCGAAATGCGCGACCTCGAAACCATCCGCCTGGCCATGACCGCCGCCGAGACGGGCCACCTCGTGTTCGGCACCCTGCACACCTCCAGCGCCGCCAAGACCATCGACCGGATCATCGACGTCTTCCCCGCCGAGGAAAAGGAAATGGTCCGCGCCATGCTGTCGGAGTCGCTGCAGGCCGTGATCTCGCAGACGCTGTGCAAGACCAAGGACGGCCAGGGCCGCGTGGCGGCGCACGAGATCATGCTGGGCACCAGCGCGATCCGCAACCTGATCCGCGAGGCCAAGGTGGCGCAGATGTACTCCACCATCCAGACCAGCAGCAGCGTCGGCATGCAGACGCTGGACCAGAACCTCACCGACCTCGTGCGGCGCAACATCATCAGCCCCGCGGAAGCGCGCGGCAAGGCCAAGATTCCGGAGAACTTCCCCGGCTGACACCGGCGCGGGCGCCCCGTACCCCCATCCCCCAACACACCGCGCGGCAGACATCCACCACCGCCGCGCGCACCGGAGCATCTCCATGAAAGGCATCCTCGGCCTGCTCAAAGCCAAGTCCCGCGGCAACAAGTCCGGCGGCGAAGGCGCCAGCGATTCGGTCTTCTTCACCACGGCCTTCGCCGGCCAGGGCGTGGACAGCTCCATGCTCGTGCCCTGGGAAGCCCGCGCCGTGGAGGTCGCTGCGCAGCGCCTGCCCGCCAGCCGGGGCGGCAAGCTGCTGCAGGCGCTCTGGTCGAAGGACCGCTACATGACCCACCTAGACGCCTCCGCCGTCGAGCGCATGGAGCGGTTCTTCCATTTCGCGGCCGTGCCCGCCGACCGCGACGTCATCCGCCAGGACGAATACGGCAACTTCATGGTCGTGCTGCTCACCGGCGCCATCGCCGTGGACCGCGTCCAGCCCTGGGGCGAGCACCTGCGCCTCGCGGAAACCCGCCCGGGCGACATCCTGGGCGAGATGTCGCTGCTGGACAGCGGCATCCGCTTCTCCGCCTGCACCACGCTGACCGACTGCGAGATCGCCGTGCTCAGCGCCGAAGCCCTGGACGACATGATGGCCAAGGACCCCCAGCTCGCCGCGAGCCTGGTCGCCCTGCTCGCGCGCAAGCTCTCGCAGCGCCTGCGGGTCGTCAGCGCCCGCCTGAGCGACAGCCAGCGCTGACGCCGCGGCGCACCGACCGGAGCACTGAATGGAACGCGATCAGGCCAGCAAATTCATCAACGACCTGCTGAAGCTCATGGTGGGGCGCGGCGGCAGCGACCTGTTCATCACGGCGGAATTCCCCCCCGCCATCAAGGTGGACGGAAAGGTCACGAAGGTCTCCCCCCAACCGCTCACGCCGGCGCACACCCTCACCCTCGCGCGCGCCATCATGAGCGACAAGCAGGTCGCGGACTTCGAGCGCACCAAGGAGTGCAACTTCGCCATCTCCCCCGCGGGCATCGGCCGCTTCCGCGTGAACGCCTTCATCCAGCAGGGCCGCGTGGGCATGGTGCTGCGGACCATCCCGCTCACGCTGCCCACCATCGACGGGCTGGGCGTTCCGCAGGTGCTCAAGGAAGTCACCATGTCCAAGCGCGGGCTGTGCATCCTCGTGGGTGCCACCGGCTCGGGCAAGTCCACCACCCTCGCGGCCATGGTGGACTGGCGCAACGAGAACTCCTTCGGCCACATCATCACGGTGGAAGACCCGATCGAATTCGTACACCCGCACAAGAACTGCGTCGTCACCCAGCGCGAAGTGGGCCTGGACACCGACAGCTGGGAGGCGGCCCTCAAGAACACGCTGCGGCAGGCGCCCGACGTGATCCTCATGGGCGAGATCCGCGACCGCGAGACCATGGACCATGCCATCGCCTTCTCCGAGACCGGCCACCTGTGCCTCGCCACGCTGCACGCCAACAGCGCCAACCAGGCGCTGGACCGGATCATCAACTTCTTCCCCGAGGAACGGCGCGCGCAACTGCTCATGGACCTGTCGCTCAACCTCCGGGCCATGGTGTCCCAGCGGCTCATCCCCAAGCAGGACGGCAAGGGCCGCGCCGCGGCGGTGGAGGTCATGCTCAATACGCCGCTGATCGCCGACCTGATCTTCAAGGGCGAGGTCGCCGAGATCAAGGAGATCATGAAGAAGAGCCGCAACCTCGGCATGCAGACCTTCGACCAATCGCTGTTCGACCTCTTCGAGGCCAACGTCATCAGCTACGAGGACGCCTTGCGCAACGCCGACTCGCTCAACGACCTGCGGCTGCAGATCAAGCTCGGCAGCCAGCGTGCCCGCAGCACCGACCTGTCGTCCGGCACCGAGCATTTCGCCATCGTCTGACGCCTTCCCGCACCGCGCCCGCCGCAGCGCGGCGGGCGTTGTCTTTTCCACCTTTTCCGGAACCTCGACAGGAGACCTCCACATGCCCTCCAGCACCGCATCGCGCAGCTACGACACCATCCCATCGCGCAGGGTCGCCTTCCTGGGACTGGGCGTCATGGGCCACCCGATGGCGGGCCACCTGGCCCTCGCCGGCCACCAGGTGACTGTCTTCAACCGCACCCCCGCCAAGGCCGCGGCATGGTGCGAGGAATTCCGCGCATCCGCCGGCGCACGGCAGGCAGCCACCCCGCGCGAGGCCGCGCAGGGGGCGGAGATCGTGTTCTGCTGCGTGGGCAACGACGACGACCTGCGCTCGGTCGTGCTCGGGGCCGACGGCGCCTTCGCCGGCATGCAGCCGGGCGCGGTCTTCGTGGACCACACCACCGCGTCCGCCGAGGTCGCGCGCGAACTGGCCCAGGCCGCCCGCACGCTGGGCCTGCGCTTCATCGATGCCCCCGTCTCAGGCGGACAGGCTGGCGCGCAGAACGGCCAGCTCACCGTCATGTGCGGCGGCGACGCCGAAGCATTCGACAACGTGCGCCCCGTGGCGATGGCGTTCTCGCGCGCCTTCACGCGCATCGGCGACAGCGGCGCCGGGCAGCTCGCCAAGATGGTCAACCAGATCTGCATCGCGGGCATCGTCCAGGGCCTGTCGGAAGCGATCGCCTTCGGCCAGCACGCCGGGCTGGACATGCCCCTGGTGCTCGACGTGATCGGCAAGGGCGCCGCGCAAAGCTGGCAGATGGACAACCGCGGCAAGACCATGGTGGAAGGCCGCTTCGACTTCGGCTTCGCCGTGGACTGGATGCGCAAGGACCTCGGGCTGGTGCTGGACGAGGCCCACCGCAACGGAGCGCGCCTGCCCCTCACCGCGCTCGTGGACCAGTTCTACGCCGACGTGCAGCAGTCCGGCGGCGGACGCTGGGACACGTCGAGCCTGATCACCCGCCTGGACGTGAAAAAGCCGAGGAACGGCTGAATACGGCGCACGAAACCCGCACGGCCTCACCCGTCAGAGGGCCGCGGAGCAGGCCCTCAGAGGCATCAGGAGGGTGTCCCCCTTATTTCGAATCCGTGGTGACCGGCGCAGGCCCCTGGGGCTGCTGCGAGAAGCCGCGCGCCAGTTCCTGCTCCGAGACGATCTCGAACACACGCACCACCTTGCGCACGTCGTTCACGCCGCGCGCGATCTCCGTGGCACGGTCCGCCTCGCGCTGCGTCACGCGGCCCATCAGATAGACGGTGTTGCGCTCCGTCACCACCTTGAAGGCGGTGGCGAAGATGTCCTTGGCGTCCACCAGGCTCGCGCGCACCTTGCCGGTGATGAGCGTGTCGTTGGCGCGCTGCGAGAGCGTGCTGGCCGACATCACCGCCAGGTCGTTCACCACCGAGCGCACGTTCTCGACGGTCAGCACCGTCTGCTCCACCCGCTCCTTGTCCTGCTGCGACGGCACTTCGCCCGTCAGCAACACCTGCCGGTTGTAGCTGGTCACGTTCACGTGCACCCGCTCCCCGAAGGTGTCGCGCAGGCGGTTGCCGGCACGCAGCTCGATGGTTTCGTCCTCGACCTGCGTGCCGGCGGTGCGCCGGTCCGCGGCCATCATGGTGCCTACGGCGGCACCGCCGATCACCAGCGGGGCGCATGCGGAAAGCACGGTTCCGAGCGCGACGGCGGCCAGCACGGCGCCAGTGGTTCGGGTCAATGTCTGCAAGGTCATAGCGGTATCTCCTGTTCACCAAATAACTGGGCATCCACCCCATCGCACAGGCAGTGCAGCACCAGCGCATGCACTTCGCGCACACGGGCCGCGCGGTCGTGAGGCACCTCGATCAGGACATCCGTCTCGCGCAGCAACCCGGCCAGCGCAGCGCCGCTCCGCCCGGTGAGGGCGATCACGGTCATGTCGCGCTCGTGCGCGGACTGGATGGCCTCCACCAGCGCGGCATCGGTGGCCGCGCTGCCGTCGGCCAGGGCCAGCAGCACATCACCCGCCTGGCCGAGGGCCCTCACCTGTCGCGCCAGCACCTGCGCGTCGCCGCCGGGCATGCCGGGGGCGGACCAGAGCGCGTCCGGCTCCAGCGCGACGGCAGCCAGCTCGGGCCGCTCCCTCTCGAAACCGGCCACACAGAGCGCCGCGAACTGCCGTGCCTGCGCGGAGGCCGCACCGCTGCCGCAGGCCAGCACCTTGGCTCCGCTGGTGACGCACGCCAGAATGGCCTGCACGGCCGCCCCGATGGGTTGACTGAGGAGTTGCGCGGCCTGGTACTTGAGATCCGCGCTGTCGATGAAATGCTGTTGGATGCGTTGCTCGAGCATGTACGCCGATGATACCCGCCGGGTGTTATCGCTTTGGCAGCAAGGCGTTGGCGCGGCCTGCGGCCGCCGCGCTAGCCGGCATCGAACGCGGCCTGCAGCCACTGCACCGCGTCGCCATTCACCAGCACGGCATCGAAGCGGCACGGCGGCAGCGACGGCCAGCGCAGCAGGTAGTGCCGCGCCGCGAACACGATCCGCCGCCGCTTGGCTGCGCCGATGCTGGCGCCCGCGCCGCCATAGGCATCGCTCGCGCGGCTGCGCACCTCCACGAAGACCAGCGTACCGTCGCGGTCGCGCAGGATCAGGTCGATCTCCCCGCCTCCACGGCCCGGCGTCCGATAATTGCGCGCCAGCAGCCGCAGGCCGGCAGCCTGCAGATGGTCCAGTGCGCGGTCCTCCGCGGCCATGCCCGCTGCCCGCGTCGTCGTGGTCTTTCGCGCGGCTCCGTCCGTGCCGCCGGTCTTTTTTTCAAGGATTCCCATTGAGCGCCTCTTTCGCCTCCGCCCTGTCCGCCGCGCGCGACGCGGCCGCAGCGCAGCATTATCCGCAGGGCGCCCTCTACGTCGTCGCGACCCCGATCGGCAACCTCGCGGACATCACCTTGCGCGCCCTGCACGTGTTGCAGCTGGCCGACGCCGTCGCCTGCGAGGACACCCGCCACACGCAGTCCCTGCTGCGCGCCTACGGCATCGACAAGGCCCCGTCGCAGTGGATGGCCGTGCACCAGCATAACGAAGCCGAGGCGGCGCAGGCCGTCGTGCAGCGGCTGCAGCGCGGCGAGCGCGTCGCCTACGTGAGCGACGCCGGCACCCCGGGCGTGAGCGACCCGGGAGCCCGGCTCGTCGCCGCCGTGCAGGCGGCCGGGCTGCGCGCGCTGCCGCTGCCCGGCGCGAGCAGCGTGACGGCCGCTCTCAGCGTGGCGGGCGCCCTCGATGCCGGTGCGGCCTCCCACCGGCCGCTGGCCGGGGGATTTCTCTTCGCCGGGTTCCTGCCCACGCGCGCCTCGGAGCGCCAGGCCGCCGTCCAGGCCCTCGCGGCCGAACACCGCTGCACCGTCCTGCTGGAAGCGCCCCACCGCATCGCCGACCTCGCGGCGGCGCTGGCGCCCCTGGGTGACCGGCAGGTCACCCTGGCACGGGAGATCACCAAGCAGTTCGAGGAAATCGCCACCCTGCCCGCACAGGCCCTCGCCGCCTGGCTGGGAGAAGAAGGAAGCTCGCGCATGCGCGGGGAATTCGCCATCGTCGTGCATCCCGCGGCCGTGCCCGGAGGCGATGACCACCCCGCCACCACCGCCGGCCTGCGCATCCTGCGCCAGCTGCTGGCCGAGCTGCCCGTCAAGACCGCCGTCCGGCTGGCGGCCGAGATCAGCGGAGCGCCGCGCAACACGCTCTACGACGCGGCGCTGGCCATGAAGAAGGAAGACGCCGCCGGGGGCGGCTGACCGGCCGCCTCAGGAGCGGACGGTGTAGGCCAGCCCGGAGGCCACGCCGCCGAACAGGTCCCCTTCGACCTGGGGCACGCCGGGAAACGCCACGGCCAGCGCATCCCGCAAGGGCCTGAGGGCGGAGGAGCCGCCCGTGAGGTAGAGCGCGTCCACGCCCCGGGCCCCGAGATCGGCCGCGGCAAGGCACTCCGAAGCGCACCGCACCACCTCCTGCAGCGGTAACTGCAGCGTGCCCGCCAGCGAGACCGGGGTGATGGTCGCCTCGAGGTCCCGCTCCAGCCATCCGAGCGGCAGCGCCGCTGGCGCCCCGGTGCTCGAGACATCGATCTTCGCCTGCTCCACGGCCTGCGCCAGGCGATGCCCCCACCGGTCCGAGAGCACGGCCATCAACCGGTCGTGCAGGCGGGCGTCGCGGTAGTCCGGGCGCAGCCCCTTCGCCTCCGCGAGCGCCTTGGGGCTGTAAAGCCACTGGATCAGATGCCAGGTCGAGAGGTCGAAGAAGATGCGGCTGGGCACCTCCCGCCCCGATGGCCCGTGGTGCCCGAGGCCGAGCAGGGGCATCACGTGCGAGCGGCTGAGGCGCTGGTCGAAATCCGTGCCGCCCAGGTGCACGCCGGCGGTGGCGAGCACATCGCCACTGCGGTCGGCGCGGCGTGAGCGTTCCGGCCCGAGCAGGACCACCGTGAAGTCGGATGTCCCCCCACCGATGTCCACCACCAGCACGCGCGTTTCCCGATCCACGCGCTGTTCGTAATCGAGCGCCGCCGCGATGGGTTCGAGCTGGAAGGAGATATCCGCGAAGCCGGCCATTTCCGCGGCCCGCCGCAGCGCGCCCTCCGCCAGGGCATCCCGCGCCGGATCACCGTCCACGAAATGCACCGGCCGCCCCAGCACGACATGCGCGGGAGCGTCGCCCACCACGGCCTGTGCGCGCTGCGCCATCGTTCGCAGGAACAGCGCGATGATGTCCTGGTAGCTCATCAGCGCTCCCTGCACCGCCGTCTTCTCCTCCAGCAGAGCGCTGCCCAGCAGGCTCTTGAGCGAACGCATCAACCGCCCCTCGGTGCCCGCCAGGTACTGGGCGATCGCATCCCGGCCCACGTGCGTGCGGGACTCTTCGGTGTTGAAGAACATCGCCGTCGGCAGCGTGTGGAAGGACTGCTCCACGGGCACCATCCGTGCCGCCTCCCCGTCGCGCCGAACCGCCAGCGCGGAATTGGAAGTGCCGAAGTCGATGCCAAGGGTCAGCGGGCGCATGGGATTCGAAAAGCAGAAATGGAAACAACGGCGGGCACGGGGCCGCAGGGACCGCACCCAATGCGGGAGCATGCCGCAGAGCGTGGCCGATGCGCCGGCAGCGCAAAAACAAAAACGCCCACTGGAGAGTGGGCGTTTTCGACAGTGCGAAGCACTTGTGTTGGTTGCGCGAGAAGGATTTGAACCTCCGACCTTTGGGTTATGAGCCCAACGAGCTACCAGACTGCTCCATCGCGCGGCAAGAAATGAATTATAGCTTACTTTGCGGCGTCTGCGGAAGAATCTTCAGAAACTTCTGCGACTTCCGGGCGCTCGACGAATTCGACGAAGGCCATGGGGGCGTTGTCGCCCACGCGGTAACCCATCTTCAGGATGCGGGTGTAGCCACCGGGGCGGGCCTTGAACAGGGGACCGAGCACGTTGAACAGCTTGGTCACGCTGTCGCGGTCGCGCAGACGGTCGAAGGCCAGGCGGCGGTTCGCCACCGTGTCTTCCTTGGCCAGGGTGATCATGGGCTCGATCACGCGGCGCAGTTCCTTGGCCTTGGGGACCGTGGTCTTGATGGCCTCGTGCTCGATGAGCGAGTTCATCATGTTCTGCAGCATCGCGAGGCGGTGCGAGCTGGTGCGGTTCAGTTTACGGAGTCCGTGTCCGTGGCGCATGGTGCTTTTCCTTATCAGTCAATTAAAACGGGCAGCCGTATCAGGTACTGCCCGCAGCACTGGTTCCCCGAAATGGAGAACCGGAGATTATAGAACGATCAGCGCTTGTCGAGGCCAGCCGGGGGCCAGTTCTCGAGCTTCATGCCCAGCGTCAGGCCGCGCGAAGCCAGTACTTCCTTGATCTCGTTGAGCGACTTGCGGCCCAGGTTCGGGGTCTTGAGCAGCTCGTTCTCGGTACGCTGGATCAGGTCGCCGATGTAGTAGATGTTCTCGGCCTTCAGGCAGTTGGCCGAGCGCACGGTGAGTTCCAGCTCGTCCACGGGGCGCAGCAGGATCGGATCGAACGTGGCGCTGCCGCGCGGGCCGGCCGGCGTGTCGAATGCAGCCAGTTCGCCGCCTTCGAGCTGCGCGAAGACCGCGAGCTGCTCGACCAGGATCTTGGCGGAGGCGCGCACGGCGTCTTCCGCGGTGATCGCACCATTGGTCTCGATCTCGACCACCAGCTTGTCCAGGTCGGTGCGCTGCTCGACGCGGGCGCTCTCGACCGTGTAGCTCACACGCTTGACCGGCGAGAAGGATGCGTCCAGCACGATGCGGCCGATCGACTTGGTCGATTCGTCGGCATAGCGGCGCAGGTTGCCCGGCACATAGCCGCGGCCCTTCTCCACCTTGATCTGCATGTCCAGCTTGCCGCCTTGCGACAGATGGGCGATCACGTGGTCGGGATTGACGATTTCCACGTCGTGCGGCGTCTGGATGTCGCGCGCGGTGACCACGCCCTCGCCATCCTTGCGCAGGCTCAGCGTGACCTCGTCGCGGTTGTGGAGCTTGAACACCACGCCCTTCAGGTTCAGCAGAATGTTCACGACATCTTCCTGAACGCCGTCGATGGACGAGTACTCATGGAGCACGCCGGCGATCGTCACTTCAGTTGCTGCGTAACCCACCATGGACGACAGCAGCACGCGGCGGATGGCGTTGCCGAGCGTGTGCCCGTAACCGCGCTCGAAGGGCTCCAGCGCGACCTTGGCGCGGTTGTGTCCGAGCTGCTCGACGTTGATCGTCTTGGGTTTCAGCAAATTGGTTTGCATGCAGACTTCCTCTCAATACCCCCAGCTCGTTACACCGGTAAGGCTGGCGAAGCACCCGCACCGCGATGCCTCGCGGTGCGGGAAACAATTGCGATCGATGAACGCTGTGGATTAGCGCGAGTACAACTCAACGATCAGGGATTCGTTGATGTCTGCACCGAACTCATCGCGGTCGGGAGCCTTCTTGAAGATCCCTTCGGCCTTGTCGGCGTTGACTTCCACCCAGGCAGGCATGCCGACCTGCTGTGCCAGCTGCAGGGCTTCCGCGATGCGGGTCTGCTTCTTGGACTTCTCGCGCACGGCCACGACATCGCCGGGCTTCACGAGGTAGGACGCGATGTTCAC
The DNA here is from genome assembly GCF_900104515.1 of Paracidovorax cattleyae. GTDB lineage: Bacteria > Pseudomonadota > Gammaproteobacteria > Burkholderiales > Burkholderiaceae_C > Paracidovorax > Paracidovorax cattleyae. The sequence goes on along the minus strand of NZ_FNJL01000008.1, from coordinate 121,332 downwards.
GGACTGGCCGTTCACCGTGATGGCCTTGTGGGACACCAGTTGGCGCGCTTCGGCGCGGGTGGAGCCGAAGCCCATGCGGTACACCACGTTGTCCAGGCGGGACTCGAGCAGCGACAGCAGGTTGGCACCGGTGTTGCCCTTGCGGCGGTCAGCGGCTTCGAAGTAGCGGCGGAACTGCTTTTCCAGCACGCCGTACATGCGCTTGACCTTCTGCTTCTCGCGCAGCTGCAGACCGAAGTCGGAGGTGCGGGCGCCGGAGGTGCGGCCGTGCTGGCCGGGCTTGGAGTCGAACTTGGCCTTGTCCGCGATGGAGCGGCGTGCGCTCTTCAGGAACAGGTCGGTGCCTTCACGGCGGGAGAGTTTGGCCTTGGGGCCGAGATAACGTGCCACTTGAGCTTCCTTGAAATGTCATCTGCCGCGCCAAAAAACGCGGGAGCCACCCGCACCATGCCTTGCGGCATGCGCCCGGGTGGCGGTGGGCTTACGCAAAAAAAATCAGATACGACGGCGCTTTTGCGGACGGCAGCCGTTGTGGGGGACCGGCGTCACGTCGGAGATGGACGTGATGCGGATGCCCAGGGCGCCCAGTGCGCGCACCGACGACTCGCGACCCGGGCCGGGGCCCTTGATCTCGACGTCGAGGTTCTTGATGCCTTGCTCGATCGCGGCGCGACCGGCCACTTCGGAAGCCACCTGGGCTGCGAAGGGCGTCGACTTGCGCGAACCCTTGAAGCCCTGGCCACCCGAAGAGGCCCAGGACAGGGCGTTGCCCTGGCGGTCCGTGATCGTGATGATCGTGTTGTTGAACGAAGCGTGCACGTGCGCGATGCCGTCGGAAACGTTCTTGCGAACCTTCTTGCGCACACGCTGCGCTGCGTTATTGGCGGGAGACTTTGCCATGTGGATCTTTCAATCTGCTTATTTCTTGAGCGCTGCGGCACCCTTGCGCGGACCCTTGCGGGTGCGGGCGTTCGTGCGGGTGCGCTGACCACGCATCGGCAGACCACGGCGATGGCGGAAACCACGGTAGCAGCCGATGTCCATCAGGCGCTTGATGTTCATCGTGGTTTCGCGGCGCAGATCACCCTCGATGGTGAACTGTGCGATCTGGTCGCGGATTTTTTCGAGATCACCGTCCGTCAGATCCTTGATCTTTTTGGAGTAGGCGATGCCGCAGGCTTCGCAGATCTTGCGAGCGCGCGTGCGTCCGATGCCGAAGATAGCCGTCAGGCCGATTTCAGCATGCTGATGCGGCGGAATGTTGATGCCAGCGATACGTGCCATTTGCGTCCTCTAAACTTTCAATCAACCTTGGCGCTGCTTGTGGCGCATGTCGGTGCAGATGACCCGCACGACACCCTTGCGGCGGATGATCTTGCAGTTGCGGCAGATTTTCTTGACCGAAGCCGAAACTCTCATTTCACTCTCCTAAAACTAGTCCATTCGTTCCGGCCACGCGCGGAACACATTTGCGTGCCCGCGATGGATCGATGGGCATCATTAACCGTCATATGCTGGAGGCGAACCCGCGATTGTAGCGGATACGCTTCCAGTTCGCCAGACCTCAGGTGCCTGGTGTTGCCTTGAAGTTGGCCTTCTTGAGCAACGACTCGTACTGCTGGGACATCATGTAGTTCTGCACCTGGGCCATGAAGTCCATGGTGACGACCACGATGATCAGCAGGGACGTGCCGCCGAAATAGAACGGCACGTTGTACTTCAAGATCAGGAACTCCGGCAGCAGGCAGACGAAAGTGATGTACACCGCGCCGGCCAGCGTCAGCCGCACCAGGATCTTGTCGATATAGCGTGCCGTCTGCTCGCCGGGACGGATCCCGGGAATGAAGGCACCGCTCTTCTTCAGGTTGTCTGCCGTCTCGCGGCTGTTGAACACCAGCGCCGTGTAGAAGAAGCAGAAGAACACGATGGCTGCCGCATAGAACATCACGTAGACGGGCTGGCCAGGAGTCAGCGCACCGGAGATGTCACGCAGCCAGCGCATCGATTCGCCAGCACTGAACCAGTTCACGATCGTGGCAGGCAGCAGGATGATCGACGACGCGAAGATCGGCGGAATCACGCCAGCCATGTTCAGCTTGAGCGGCAGGTGCGACGACTGGCCCCCGTAGACCTTGTTGCCCACCTGGCGGCGCGCATAGTTCACGAGGATCTTGCGCTGCCCGCGTTCGACGAACACCACGAAGTAGGTCACCGCCGCCACCAGCAGCACGATGAAGATCGCCGCCAGGATGCTCATCGCACCCGTGCGCACCAGCTCCAGCAGGCCACCGATGGAACTCGGCAGGCCGGCCGCGATGCCGGAGAAGATCAGGATCGAGATGCCGTTGCCCAGGCCACGCTCGGTGATCTGCTCGCCAAGCCACATGAGGAACATGGTGCCGGCCGTCAGGCTGACCACCGCGGTGAGGCGGAAGCCGAAGCCCGGACTCAGCACGAGGCCGGCGGAGCTCTCCAGCGCCACGGCGATGCCGAGCGACTGGAAAATGGCCAGGCCCAGCGTTCCGTAGCGCGTGTACTGGGTGATCTTGCGGCGTCCGGCCTCGCCTTCCTTCTTCAATTGCTCGAAGGTGGGAAGGACATAGGTCATCAACTGCATGATGATCGATGCCGAGATGTACGGCATGATCCCCAGTGCGAACACCGTGAAGCGGGACAGGGCCCCGCCCGAGAACATGTTGAACAGGTTCAGGATACCGCCATGCTGGCCACTGAACAGCTGCTGCAGCTGGGCCGGATCGATGCCCGGCACCGGGATGTGCGCCCCGATGCGATAGACGATCAGGGCCAGCAGCAGGAAAACCAGCCGGCGACGCAGGTCGCCGAATTTACCGGTCTTTGCAATCGACGCTGCGCTGGTAGCCACGAATGCGTTCCTTCTTCAGGGTACCGTTCAGGCCAGGCTGCCGCCGGCTGCCTCGATGGCCGCCTTCGCGCCCGCCGTGGCACCGATGCCGTTCAGCTTCACGGCCTTGGTGAGCTCACCGCTCTTGATGACCTTGACCACCTTGGCCAGCTGGCCCACCACGCCGGCGCTCTTGAGCGCTGCGAGGTCGACTTCGGCCAGGCCGAGCTGCTCGAGCGTGCCCAGGGTCACTTCGGCGTTGAACTTCAGCAGGTGCGACTTGAAGCCGCGCTTGGGCAGACGGCGCTGCAGGGGCATCTGGCCGCCTTCGAAGCCCACCTTGTGGTAGCCACCCGAACGCGACTTCTGGCCCTTGTGGCCGCGGCCTGCGGTCTTGCCCAGGCCGGAGCCGATGCCACGGCCTACACGGCGCTTGGCATGCTTCGCGCCTTCTGCGGGCTTGATGCTATTGAGTTCCATCATCAACCTCTCAGAGGACCTTGACCAGATAGCTGATCTTGTTGATCATGCCGCGCACTTCGGGGCTGTCCTTGAGCTCGCTGATGCTGTTCAGCTTGCGCAGGCCCAGGCCACGGACGGTGGCGCGGTGCGATTCCTTGGTGCCGATGGGGCTGCGCACCAGTTGAATCTTGACGGTTTGTTGCGTAGTCATTTGCAGAGCTCCGTTCAGGCGAAGATGTCTTCGACCGACTTGCCGCGCTTGGCAGCCACTTCCGAGGGGGTCGTGGAGTTCACCAGCGCGTCGAACGTGGCGCGGACCATGTTGTAGGGGTTCGACGAACCATGGCTCTTGGCCACGATGTCGGTGATACCCACCACTTCGAACACGGCACGCATCGGGCCGCCGGCGATGATGCCGGTACCCTTGGGAGCCGGATGCAGTTCGACCGACGCGGCACCGTGGTGACCCTTCACCGAGTGGTGAATGGAGCCGTTCTTGAGCGAAACCTTCACCAGGTTGCGACGGCATTCTTCCATCGCCTTTTGCACGGCAGCAGGCACTTCCTTGGACTTGCCCTTGCCCATGCCCACGCGGCCATCACCGTCGCCGACCACCGTCAGTGCAGCGAAGCCGAGGATACGGCCGCCCTTCACGACTTTGGTCACGCGGTTGACCGCGATCATCTTCTCGCGCATCCCGTCGTCTTGTCCTTCGGTCTGCACTTTGGGTTGAAACTTAGCCATTTTCTATTCGCTCCGCTTAGAACTGCAGACCGGCTTCACGCGCGGCTTCTGCGAGGGCCTTCACGCGGCCGTGATATGCGAATCCAGCGCGATCGAATGCGACTTTCTCGATGCCGGCAGCCTTCGCCTTTTCAGCGATGCGCTTGCCGATCATCTGGGCCGCGGCGGCATTGCCACCCTTGCCCGAACCGCCCAGCTCCTTGCGCACTTCGGCTTCCGCCGTGGATGCGCTGGCAAGCACGCGGCTGCCGTCTTCGGAGATGACGCTGGCGTAGATGTGGAGGTTCGTGCGGTTCACCGTCAGACGGACCACGCCTTGCTGTGCAATGCGGATACGGGTCTGGCGCGAACGACGAAGACGCTGCTCTTTCTTGGTCAACATGCTGCAGCTCCTTACTTCTTCTTGGTCTCTTTGATCGTGACCTTTTCATCCGAATAACGGATGCCCTTGCCCTTGTAGGGCTCGGGAGGACGAACGGCACGGATTTCGGCAGCCAGCTGGCCGACGCGTTGGCGGTCAGCGCCCTTGATCACGATTTCCGTGGGGGTCGGCGTGGCCACCGTGATGCCGGCGGGCATGTCGAAGTTCACGGGGTGCGAGTAGCCGACGGCCAGGTTCAGCTTGGCGCCCGAAGCCTGGGCCTTGTAGCCCACGCCGATCAGGTTCAGCTTCTTCTCGAAGCCCTTGCTGACGCCCACCACCATGTTGTTCACGAGCTGGCGGATGGTGCCGCTCATGGCATTGGCTTCGCGGGAATCGTTGACAGGCTCGAAGCTGAGCTTGCCTTCCTTGTTGGCAATCTTGACCAGGCGATTCTGCGCCACGGACAGCGTACCGCCCGAGCCCTTCACGCTGATCTGTTGTTCCGTGATGGACACATCGACCCCATTGGGGATGGCCACCGGCATTTTTCCTACGCGGGACATTTCAGTTTCTCCTCGATGCCACGTTAAGCGACGTAGCAAAGCACTTCGCCGCCGACGCCGGTGGCACGTGCCTTGCGATCCGTCATCACGCCCTTGGGCGTGGTGACGATGGCAACGCCCAGGCCGTTCATGACCTGGGGGATGGAGTCGCGACCCTTGTACACGCGCAGGCCGGGACGGCTTACGCGCTCGATGCGCTCGATCACCGGACGGCCGGCGTAGTACTTCAGGGAAATTTCGAGTTCGGACTTGTTGCCTTCGGACTTCACTTCGAAGCCGTCGATGTAACCCTCGTCCTTCAGCACCTGCGCGATGGCGATCTTCACTTTGGAAGAAGGCACGGAAACGGTGGCCTTGGACACCATTTGCGCATTGCGGATGCGGGTCAGCAAGTCGGCGATGGGATCACTCATGCTCATGTTGGTTCTCTCCTGCCTGCTTACCAGCTGGCCTTGGTGACACCCGGGATGTCACCGGCAAACGCCAGTTCACGGATCTTGGCGCGTGCCAGACCGAATTGACGGAACGTGCCACGGGGACGGCCCGTGATTTCGCAGCGGTTGCGCTGGCGCGTCGGGTTGGCGTTGCGGGGAAGCTTCTGCAGGCCGAGGCGGGCGGCTTCACGCTCCTCGTCGCTGCGCTTGGCGTCGCCGGCGATGGCCTTCAGTTCCGCATACTTCGCGGCGTACTTGGCTGCCAGTTTTTCGCGCTTCAGTTCGCGCTGGATCAAAGCTACTTTAGCCATACGCTGCCTTTAGTTCTTGAAGGGGAAACGGAAACCGGCGAGAAGGGCCTTGGCCTCTTCGTCCGACTTGGCCGTCGTGGTGATGCTGATGTTCAGGCCGCGCAGGGCATCCACCTTGTCGTATTCGATTTCGGGGAAGATGATCTGCTCTTTGACGCCGATGTTGTAGTTGCCGCGGCCGTCGAAGGCGCGGCCGGAGATACCACGGAAGTCACGGACGCGGGGCAGTGCCACGGTCACGAAACGGTCCAGGAATTCGTACATCTGGACGCCGCGCAGCGTGACCATGCAGCCGATGGCCTGGCCTTCGCGGATCTTGAAGCCGGCGATGGCCTTCTTGGCCTTCGTCACGACGGGCTTCTGGCCGGCGATCTTCGTCAGGTCGGCCACGGCGTTGTCCATGACCTTCTTGTCGGACACCGCTTCGCTCACACCCATGTTCAGGGTGATCTTCGTGAGGCGCGGGACCTCCATCGGCGAGGTGTAGCCGAACTGCTTGGTGAGTTCGGGAACGATCTTTTCGCGGTAGTGTTGTTGCAGTCGTGCCATGTTGACTCCTTAGGCCGCCTTGATTTCAGCGCCGCTGGACTTGAACACGCGAACGCGCGAACCATCCGCCTGCACCTTGATGCCCACGCGATCGGCCTTGCCCGTGGCAGCGTTGAAAATGGCCACGTTGGACTGGTGGATGGGCATGGCCTTTTCCACGATGCCGCCGGTCGTACCCTTCATGGGGTTCGGCTTCACGTGCTTCTTGACCAGGTTGATGCCGTCGATGACCAGATGGGAGTCATCCTTGCGCAGCGACACAGTGCCGCGCTTGCCCTTGTCGCGCCCGGTAAGCACGATCACTTCGTCGCCCTTGCGAATCTTGTTCATGGCGCGTCCTCAGAGAACTTCGGGAGCCAGGGACACGATCTTCATGAAGCGCTCGTTACGCAGTTCACGCGTCACGGGGCCGAAGATGCGGGTGCCGATGGGCTCCAGCTTTGCATTCAGCAACACTGCTGCGTTGCCGTCGAATTTGACGAGCGAACCGTCGCCGCGACGGATGCCCTTGGCAGTGCGGACCACCACTGCGCTGTAAACCTCGCCCTTTTTGACGCGGCCACGCGGAGCGGCTTCCTTGATGCTCACCTTGATGATGTCGCCCACGCTGGCATAGCGACGCTTGGAGCCACCCAGCACCTTGATGCACAGGACGGACTTCGCGCCGGTGTTGTCGGCAACGTCTAACCGAGTTTCTGTCTGGATCATGTGAATATTCCCAACTTGCACCAGAAGATCGACAGCCCTGGAAACCTCGCAGGGCTGCTTATCAGCCAGTCAGTCTTGGGCCCGTCGTCCGCGGTGCAAACCATTTGCGCCGCTTCCCGCTGGGCAGAAATCCGCGTAGAGAAACGCGAAGCCCTCGATTCTTTCAAAAAACCAAAGGCGTGTCAAGCAGTTAGCGCGGCACGGAGAGGTACTGCGCCGCCAGGGCCTCGAAGTCTGCGAGCGCGGGGTCCCTGCCGAGCTCTTCCTGGAGGATGGCGGCCACGTCCGATGCGATCCCGAGGGCGCGGGCGGCGTCGAGGAACAGCATCCGGCAGCGGCGCGACAGCATGTCCTCGACCGTGCGGGCATATTCATGGCGTGCGGCGAAGCGGACCATCGCCTCGGACAATCCCGGCGCCAGCCAGCGCTGGGCACCGGGGAGATTCTCCAGGAACGGGGCCTCGGATCCGTAGGAATGCGGCCCCTGGGCCTCGTCCATGCCGTGTCGGACGGCTCCCTCGGGTGCGCCCACCACCGGCAGGTGCTGGGTGACGCCGCCGGCGCGGGCCGCAAGCAGGCCGGCATCGAAGCATTTTTGCAACACATCCTCCGCCATGGCACGGTAAGTGGTCCATTTCCCGCCGGTCACGGTGACCAGTCCGCTGGGGCTGGCCAGCACGGTGTGCTCGCGGCTGATGCCCTTGGTGCTGCCGCCCTCGTCGTCCGGCGGCCGGACGAGCGGGCGAAGGCCCACCCAGATGCTGCGCACATCCGCCGCGGAAGGCGCGCGGGTGAGGTAGCGGGCCGACTCGCTCAGGATGAAATCGGCCTCTTCCCGGAAAGGCAGGGGTTCGCGTTCGAGGTCCTGCCGGGGGCTGTCGGTGGTTCCGAGGATGACCTTCCCGAGCCAGGGCACGGCGAACAGGACGCGGCCGTCGGCCGTCTTCGGGACCATCATGGCATGGTCGGAGGGCAGGAACTCCCGGTCCACGACGACGTGCACGCCCTGGCTGGGGGCCACGATGGGCGTGACCGGGCGGCCGAGTGCTTCGGCGTCCTGGCGCAGCAGCCCGTCCACCCACACACCGGTCGCGTTGACCACGCAGCGCGCACGCACGGTGTAGCGGGTGCCGGTTTCCACGTCCTCGCAGAGCAGGCCCGCCACCTTGCCGTTTTCATGGATGAGTTCGCGGGCGGGGCAATAGTTGACCAGCAGCGCGCCGCGGAGCGCGGCCGTGCGCGCCAGCGCCAGCGCCAGCCGGGCGTCGTCGAACTGGCCGTCCCAATACTTGACGCCGCCCCGCAGCCCTTCGCGCCGCACGGTGGGCAGCAGGCGCAGGGTGCCCTCGCGGCCGAGGAATTCGGTGGCGCCCAGGCCGGCGCGGCCCGCCAGCAGGTCGTAGGCCTTCAGGCCCACTCCGTAGAACGGCGTCTCCCACAGGTGGTAGGAAGGCATGACGAACGGCAGGGGCTGGGCCAGGTGGGGCGCATTGCCCAGCAGGGTCGTGCGCTCGTGGAGCGCCTCGCGCACCAGGGAGATGTTGCCCTGGGCCAGGTAGCGCACGCCGCCATGCACCAGCTTGGTGGCGCGCGACGAGGTGCCCTTGGCGAAGTCATGGGATTCCACGAGCACGACGCTGAAGCCGCGCGCGGCAGCGTCGAGCGCCACGCCGAGCCCCGTGGCGCCCCCCCCGATGACCGCCAGGTCGTACTGCCGGGGTTCGGCAAGCCGCGCCAGGAGCTGGGCGCGCACGGTGGGCTGGGGCGTGTTCGGGGAGGTCATGGGATGGATTGTCCATTCAACCGGGGTGAGTTTCAGGGTTTACCCTGATGCCACCCCGCAAAGGCAGGTCTCCCGCGCGACCCCGGGGACAGGGCCGGGCGGGAGACCGGAGAAAGAAAGTGGCGGCCCGCGCCCGGGCCGCCGCCGGTCGTCAGCGCACCTTGCCGTCCTTCCAGGCCTGCAGCAGGCGGTCGTAGGCGATGGTTTCACCCTTCGGCTTTTCGTTGGCCAGCTTCTTCCAGGGGGCGTGCTCGTCGCTCAGCCACTTGGCGGGGTCACCCTTGGGGTTGAGCTTGGGCGCGCAGTGGGCCATGCCGGCGCGCTGCAGGCGGGCCATCACCTGGTCCATTTCCTCGGCGAGGTTGTCCATGGCACCCTGCGGGGTCTTCTCGCCCGTGACGGCCTGGGCCACGTTCTTCCACCAGAGCTGCGCGAGCTTGGGGTAGTCGGGCACGTTGTTGCCGGTGGGGGTCCAGGCGACACGCGCCGGGCTGCGGTAGAACTCCACCAGGCCGCCCAGCTTGGGCGCCGCGTCGGTCATGGCCTTGGAACGGATGTCGGACTCGCGGATCGGCGTCAGGCCCACCAGGGTCTTCTTGAGGGACGTGGTCTTGGCGGTGACGAACTGCGCGTAGAGCCAGGCGGCGGCCGTGCGGTTGGCGTCGTGGTCCTTGAAGAAGGTCCAGCTGCCCACGTCCTGGTAGCCGTTCTGCATGCCGTCCTTCCAGTACGGACCGTTGGGGCCGGGGGCCATGCGCCACTTCGGCGTGCCGTCGGCATTCACCACGGGCAGGCCGGGCTTGACCATGTCGGCGGTAAAGGCGGTGTACCAGAAGATCTGCTGGGCGATTTGGCCCTGCGCGGGCACGGGGCCGGATTCGCCGAAGGTCATGCCCATGGCTTCCTTGGGCGCGTACTTCTTCATCCAGTCGATGTACTTGGTCAGTGCATAGACGGCCGCAGGCGAGTTGGTGGCGCCGCCGCGCGAGACGGATGCGCCGACCGGCGTGCACTTGTCGTCGGCCACGCGGATGCCCCATTCATCGACGGGCATGCCGTTGGGGATGCCCTTGTCGGCGGCACCGGCCATGGAGAGCCAGGCATCGGTGAAGCGCCAGCCCAGCGACGGATCCTTCTTGCCGTAGTCCATATGGCCGTAGATGGGCTTGCCGTCGATCTGCTTGACGTCGCTGCTGAAGAACTCTGCGATGTCTTCGTAGGCGCTCCAGTTCTGCGGCACGCCCAGCTCATAGCCGTACTTGGCCTTGAACTTGTCCTTCAGGTCCTTGCGCTCGAACAGGTCGGCGCGGAACCAGTAGAGGTTGGCGAACTGCTGGTCGGGCAGTTGGTACATCTGGCCGTCGGGCGCGGTGGTGAAGCTCGTGCCGATGAAGTCCTTGATGTCGATGCCGGGGTTGGTCCACTCCTTGCCCGCCTTGGCCATGTAGTCGGTGAGCGACATGATCTTGCCGTAGCGGTAGTGCGTGCCGATCAGGTCGGAGTCGGAGATCCAGCCGTCGTAGATGGACTTGCCGGACTGCATGGAGGTCTGCAGCTTCTCGACCACATCGCCTTCCTGGATCAGGTCGTGCTTGACCTTGATGCCGGTGATCTCCTCGAAGGCCTTGGCCAGCGTCTTGGACTCGTATTCATGCGTGGTGAGGGTTTCGGAGACGACCGAGATGTCCTTCACGCCTTTGGCCTGCAGCTTCTTGGCGGCGTCGATGAACCACTTCATCTCGGCCATCTGCTGGTCCTTGCTGAGCGTCGAAGGCTGGAATTCGCTGTCGATCCACTTCTTGGCCTCCGCCTCGCCGGCCCATGCGGCCTGCCCGATCACCAGGGCCGTGGCGGCGAACGCCAGGGCGGTCAAACGCATCTTCATGACTGTCTCCTTGTTAGGTGGGTGTCCCCTGCTGCCGTTGCAACCGGCCGGCGGCCCCGGGGAGCGGGGGGCTGCGCGTCCGCGGAAAAAATCAGCCTTTGCGCAGGATCAGCGCGAGGACCAGCATCGACAGCACGAAGCTGATCCAGACGGAAGGCTCCTGCTCCAGCTTGAACCATTCGGCGAACCTGGCGCCCAGGCCCACGAAGATGAGGTTGATGTAGGCGGCCGAGAGCAGGCCGATGAAGAGCCGGTCGCCGCGCGTGGTGGCGATGGGCAGGAAGCCCTTGCGCAAGGTGGTGGGGGACTTGACCTCCCACACGGCCATCCCGGCGAGCATGAGCACGATGCCAACGAAGAACACGGCCACCGGGGTGGTCCACGCCATCCAATCGAACATGGCTTATTCCTTTCAGACGCGTCCCATCGCGAATCCCTTCGCGATGTAGTGGCGCACGAACCAGATCACGATGGCCCCCGGCACGATGGTGAGCACGCCGGCAGCGGCGAGCGTGGCCCAGTCCATGCCCGAGGCGCTCACCGTGCGCGTCATGGTCGCCACGATGGGCTTGGCGTTCACGCTGGTGAGCGTTCGCGCCAGCAGCAGCTCCACCCAGCTGAACATGAAGCAGAAGAACGCGGCCACGCCCACGCCGGCCTTGATGAGCGGCAGGAAGATGGTGAAGAAGAAGCGCGGGAAGCTGTAGCCGTCGATGTAGGCGGTCTCGTCGATCTCGCGCGGGATGCCGCTCATGAAGCCCTCCAGGATCCACACGGCCAGCGGCACGTTGAACAGCAGGTGCGCCAGCGCCACGGCGATGTGCGTGTCCATGAGGCCCACGGTGGTGTAGAGCTGGAAGAAGGGCAGCAGGAACACGGCCGGCGGCGTCATGCGGTTGGTCAGCAGCCAGAAGAAGACGTGCTTGTCGCCCATGAACTGGTAGCGGCTGAAGGCGTAGGCCGCCGGCAGCGCCACGGCCAGCGAGATCACCGTGTTCATCGCCACGTAGATCAGGCTGTTGATGTAGCCCGAGTACCAGGACTCGTCGGTGAAGATGGTCCTGTAGTTGTCCCAGGTGAAGTGCTGGGGCCAGAACGTGAACGTGGAGAGTATCTCGGCGTTGGTCTTGAAGCTCATGTTGACCATCCAGTAGATGGGCAGCAGGGCGAAGACCAGGTAGGCCAGCAGGAAGATGGTGCGTTTGCGGAAGCGGCGCTCAGTCATGGCGGCTATTCCTTCTCTCGTGGATCGGCATCGGCGTCGTGATCAGATGGCGGCTGTCGCATCAGTGCTCCACCTCGGGCTGCTGGGTGCCCACACGCTGCATCCAGTTGTAGAGGATGAAGCACAGCAGCAGGATGATGAAGAAGTAGATGAGCGAGAAGGCGGCGGCCGGCCCCAGGTCGAACTGGCCCACAGCCTTGGTGGTGAGGTACTGGCTGAGGAAGGTGGTGGCGTTGCCCGGCCCGCCGCCCGTGAGCACGAAGGGCTCGGTGTAGATCATGAAGCTGTCCATGAAGCGCAGCAGCACGGCGATCATGAGCACGCCGCGCATCTTGGGCAGTTGGATGTAGCGGAAGACGGCGAACTTGCTGGCGCCGTCGATGCGGGCGGCCTGGTAGTAGGCATCGGGGATGGAGCGCAGCCCGGCGAAGGCCAGCAGCGCCACCAGGGGTGTCCAGTGCCAGACGTCCATCAGCAGCACGGTGAGCCAGGCCTGGGTCTCGCTGCCGGTGTAGCTGTAGTCGATGCCCAGCTGCTGCAGGGTGCGGCCCATGAGGCCGATGTCCGCGCGGCCGTAGATCTGCCAGATGGTGCCCACGACGTTCCAGGGAATGAGCAGCGAGAGGGCGACGGTGACCAGCACGGCGGACGACTTCCAGCCCTGCGCGGGCATGGCCAGGGCCAGGCAGATGCCCAGCGGGATCTCGACCAGCAGCACCGACAGGGAGAAGCCGAGCTGGCGCAGTAGCGCGCCGTGCAGCTCCTCGTCGCGCATGACCTGGGCGAACCACTCGGTGCCCACGAACACGCGCCGCTCGGGCGAGATGATGTCCTGCACCGAGTAGTTGACCACTGTCATCAGCGGCAGGATGGCCGAGAAGGCCACGCAGAGGATGACGGGCAGGATGAGGAACCAGGCCTTCTGGTTCACGGGTTTGGTGGTTGTGCTCATGGCGGCAGCTCCTTCTCAGGGCAGCAGTTGCTCGTCGCGGTAGAAACAGGTGTGCGGGCCCACCACCTGCAGCCATACGGTGCCTCCGGGCGCGGGCAGGGCCTCGGTGGGTGCCACGCGGGCCTTGAGCGGCTGGCCGTCCAGCCGCGCCGTGAGGAGCTGGTAGGTGCCGATGTCCTGGACCTTGTCCACCACGCAGGGCAGTGCGCCCGGCGTGCCTTCGGCGGCGATCGCCAGGTACTCCGGCCGCACGCCGAGCTGCAGCGGACCTTCGGGCAGTTCGCGCGCCGGGCCCGGGAGGGTCCGGCCGCCGACGCGCAGGCTGCCGGCCTGCAGTTGCGCGGGCAGGAAGTTCATGCCGGGCGACCCGATGAAGTGGCCCACGAAAACGTGCGCGGGCCGCTCGAAGAGCGCATCGGCGGAACCCACCTGCACGGCGCGGCCGCGCGTCATCACCACCACTTCCTCGGCGAAGGTGAGCGCTTCCACCTGGTCGTGGGTGACGTAGATGAGGGTGAGCCTGAGTTCGTGGTGGATCTGTTTCAGCTTGCGCCGCAGCTGCCACTTCAGGTGTGGGTCGATCACGGTGAGCGGCTCGTCGAACAGCACGGCCGAGACATCCGGGCGCACGAGGCCGCGGCCCAGGGAGATCTTCTGCTTCTGGTCGGCCGAGAGGCCGGCCGCGCGCATGTCCAGCTGGTGGCTCATCTCCAGCATCTCGGCGATCTGGCCCACGCGCTGGCGGATCTGCGCCTCGGGCACCTTGCGGTTCTTCAGCGGGAAGGCCAGGTTCTGGGCCACGGTCATGGTGTCGTAGATGACCGGGAACTGGAACACCTGGGCAATGTTGCGCTCCTGCGGGCTGGCGCGCGTGACGTCGCGGCCGTCGAACAGCACGCGGCCGTGCGATGGCACGAGCAGGCCCGACATGATGTTGAGCATGGTGGTCTTGCCGCAGCCCGAGGGGCCCAGCAGCGCGTAGGCGCCGCCGTCGCGGAACTCCATGGTCAGGGGCAGCAGTGCATAGTCGCTGTCCTGCTGCGGGTCGGGCTTGTACGAGTGTGCGAGCTCAAGTTGGATGCGGGCCATGTCAGTCTTCCGTCGTGCTGCGCGCCATCCGCAGGGCGGGAGTCCGGCGCTGCCGTGCGCGTCCGGTGCCCGCGGAGCAGGCCAGGGTGTGTGTCGTCATCTCAGCGGCCTTTGCGCGCCGGGGCGCGCAGCAGTTCTTCGCCGGCGCCGAATACGTAGGCGTCGCCGGGCTGCAGGTGCAGCGTGAGGGCGGAGCCGAGCGCGAAGTCGTGCACGCCGGTGAATTGCGCGACCATCTCGCCCCAGGGCGTGTGGGCATGCACGAAGGTGTCGGAGCCGGCGATTTCCGCCAGTTCCACCGTGCCGGCGACCGCGATGTCGCCGGGCCGGGGCGTCACGCGCAGGGCGCTGGCGCGCACACCGACGGTGAGGCCGCCGGCCGCGCCGGCGGGCAGCGGTTCCGGGAGAGGCAGCACGTCGCGACCTGCCACGCGCACGCCTCCCGCCACGGCCTCGGCGGCCAGCAGGTTCATGGGCGGGTCGCTGAAGGCCCGGGCCACCCGCAGGGAGGCCGGCGCATGGAACACCTCGGCGGTGGGGCCGTACTGCAGCAGTTCGCCTTCGTGCAGCACCGCCGTGTACCCGCCCAGCAGCAGCGCCTCGCCAGGCTCGGTGGTGGCATAGACGACCGTGGAATCGCCCGCGGCGAAGAGCTGGCTGAGCTCGTCGCGCAGTTCCTCGCGCAGCTTGTAGTCGAGGTTGACCAGGGGCTCGTCGAGCAGCATGAGCGGCGCGCCCTTGGCCAGAGCCCGCGCCAGCGCCACGCGCTGCTGCTGGCCGCCGGAAAGCTCGGCGGGGAGACGGTCCAGGAACATGTCGATGTGCAGCCGCTCGGCCAGGGACCGCACGCGCTCCATGGCGTTCTTCTCGCCGCGCAGCCTGAGCGGGGAGGCGATGTTGTCCGCCACCGTCATGGAGGGGTAATTGATGAACTGCTGGTAGACCATGGCCACGTTGCGCTCGCGCACGGGCATGCCCGTCACGTCCGCGCCGTCCACCAGCACGCGCCCTTCGGTAGGCGCATCCAGCCCGGCCATGATGCGCATGAGGCTGGTCTTGCCGGCCTGCGTGGCCCCTAGCAGCACCGTCACGGCCCCGGGCTGGAGCGCCATGTCCATGCCGCGGAGCCAGGTTTGCGCACCCACCGTCTTGCCGATGCGCTCGAGTACCAGCTGCATCCCCGCACCTTTCGTGTTGTATGGAGCCGCAGGGCTTCAGCCCGCGTGTTCTTTGCCGAAACGCGCGTTCAACGCACTGATACGTTTCGATTTCGTTCATTTTTGTTCTTTTTGATTCGGTTTACCTCCAGGTTTACCCTCGGTTTTTTCCTTTTCGTTCGTTTTAAAGTCAGGCCTCCATCCGACCGACGCTCTGCGGCACAGCCCCCTCTCCTTTTTCGCGTGAACACCAACCCCCGACAGCTCCTGCTTCTCGAAGAAGTCCGCACCCGCCGCACGGCCACCGTCGAACAGCTCGCGGAAACGCTGGGCGTGACGCTGCAGACCGTCCGGCGCGACATCCAGCGGCTGGCCGACAGCGGATTGCTGCTGCGGTTCCACGGCGGGGTGCGCGTGCCGAGCTCCACCACGGAGAACCTGGGGCATACCCAGCGGGAAACGCTGCATGCCGAGGGCAAGGCGCGCATCGCGCGGGCCGTGGCCGAGGCCGTGCCGCACAACTGCTCCCTGATCCTCAACATCGGCACCACCACCGAGGCGATCGCGCGGGCACTGCTGCACCACCAGGGGCTGCGCGTGATCACCAACAACCTGAACGTGGCGGCGATCCTGGCGGGCAACCCCCAGTGCGAGGTGATCGTGGCCGGCGGCGTGGTGCGGGCGCGGGACCGCGGCATCGTGGGAGAGGCGGCGGTGGACTTCATCCGCCAGTTCAAGGTGGACATCGCGCTGATCGGCATCTCGGGCATCGAGCCGGACGGTTCGCTGCGCGACTTCGACCTGCGCGAGGTGAAAGTGGCGCAGACCATCATCGCCCAGGCCCGCGAGGTATGGCTCGCCGCGGACCACAGCAAGTTCGACCGGCCCGCGATGGTGCAGGTGGCCACGCTGGCGCAGATCGACCGGATGTTCACGGACGCGGCCCCGCCCGATCCCTTCCCTGCCCTGCTGCGCGACGCCGGGGTCGAACTCGACGTGGCGGCGTGAAGCCGCCCTTCCCACTCTTACAACACCGCATACCCTCCGGACGCCATGACCTATCTGCTCGCCCTCGACCAAGGTACCTCCAGTTCGCGCAGCATCGTTTTCGACGAGCATGGGCACATCGTCGCGCAGGCACAGCAGGAACTCCCGCAGATCTACCCGCAGCCCGGCTGGGTGGAGCACGACCCGATGGAGATCTGGCGCACGCAGCTGGCCACGGCCCGGCAGGCAATCGCCCAAGCGAAGATCGGCCCCGCAGACGTGCGGGCGCTGGGCATCACCAACCAGCGCGAGACCACGGTGCTGTGGAACCGCCGCACCGGGCAGCCCGTGCACCACGCCATCGTCTGGCAGGACCGGCGTGCCGAGCCGCTGTGCGCCGAGCTGCGCGAGCAGGGCCACGAGCCGATGATCCAGGAGCGCACGGGGCTGCGCATCGACGCGTATTTCTCGGCGACCAAGCTGCGCTGGCTGCTGGACCACGTGCCCGGCGCGCGCGCGGCGGCAGAGGCCGGCGAACTCGCCTTCGGCACGGTGGACAGCTGGCTCATCTGGCAACTGACGGGCGGCAAGGTGCACGTGACCGACGTGAGCAATGCCTCTCGCACCATGCTGTTCAACGTGCATTCCAACACCTGGGACGAAGACCTGCTGGCGCTGCTGCGAATTCCACGCGAACTGCTGCCGCGCGTGCAGCCTTCGGCGAGCGACTTCGGGGCCACGGACGCGGCACTGCTGGGCGGCGCCATCCCGATCGGCGGGGTGGCAGGCGACCAGCAGAGCGCGCTGTTCGGCCAGGCGTGCTTTTCCGCCGGCATGGCCAAGAACACCTACGGAACGGGCTGCTTCATGCTGATGCACACGGGCAGCAGCTTCCAGACCTCGCGCAACGGGCTGCTGACGACCAGCGCGGCGCAGATCACCCCGCGGGGCGGGTCCGGCCAGGGAACACCGGAGCCGGCCTTCGCCATGGAGGGCAGCGTGTTCGTCGGCGGCGCGGTGGTGCAATGGCTGCGCGACGGGCTGCGCGCCATATCGACCAGCAGCGAGGTGCAGTCGCTGGCCGAGAGCGTCCCGGACTCCGGCGGCGTGATGATGGTGCCCGCCTTCACCGGCCTGGGCGCACCCTACTGGAAGCCGGACGCGCGCGGCACCATCACCGGACTCACCCGCGGCACGACCATCGCCCACATCGCGCGCGCGGCGCTGGAGAGCATCGCCTACCAGAGCGCGGCGCTGCTGCAGGCGATGAGCCGCGACGCGGTGGCGGCCGGGGGCGCGCCCGTGAGCGAGTTGCGGGTGGACGGAGGCGCCTGCGTGAACGACCTGCTGATGCAGTTCCAGGCAGACCTGCTGGGCATTCCCGTGGTGCGGCCGGCGGTGATCGAGACCACGGCGCTGGGCGCCGCCTACCTGGCGGGACTCTCGAGCGGGGTCTATGCGGGCACGGACGCACTGTCCGCGCTGTGGCGCGCCGAGCGGCGGTTCCTGCCCACGCTGAGCGCCGCACGCGCCCAGGAATGCATGGCGCGCTGGGAGCACGCTGTGCGGCAGGCTGCGCTGGACTGACCGGAAGGAAGCGCTACCATCCGGTGCCGCGGCCTGCGGCGGAGCTCCGCTGCGGGCCTTCCCATCTTCCTCGGGCCGCCCGCCGGCCCCCCGCCCTTTCGCACGCATGACGCCCGACACCCCCTCCCCCGCATCCGCATCCGACCAGCCCGCGATCGCCTTCATCGGTGGCGGCAACATGGCCAGCGCCATCATCGGCGGGCTGATCCGGCAGGGCATGCCGGCCTCCGCCATCGAAGTGGTCGAGCCCTGGGAGGAAGCGCGGGTCGCCCTGCGCGCGCACCACGGGATCGAAGCCCTGCCGGAGGCCGGGACGGCCCTGGAGCGCGCCGGCGTGGTGGTGTGGGCGGTCAAGCCCCAGACATTCAAGGAGGCGGCGCGGCAGGCACGTCCCTGCACGGCGAATGCGGTGCACCTCAGCGTGGCTGCCGGGATCCGGTCGGACAGCATCGCCGCCTGGCTGGGCTCGGAATGCGTGGTGCGCGCCATGCCCAACACGCCCGCGCTGATCGGACGCGGCATGACGGCGCTCTATGCCCGCCCGCAGGTGAGCCCTGCGCAGCGCGCGGCCGTGCAGCAGGTGCTGTCGTCCACGGGTGAGCTGCTCTGGGTGGACGAGGAACCGCAGCTCGACGCCGTGACCGCGCTGTCGGGATCGGGCCCGGCCTATGTCTTCCTGTTCCTGGAGGCGATGGCGCAGGCGGGGGTGGAAATGGGCCTCGCGCCCGAGCAGGCGCACCAGCTGGCCGTGGGCACGTTCACGGGCGCGTCGGAACTGGCGCGCCGCTCGGACGAGTCGCCCGCGGTGCTGCGCCAGCGCGTCACCTCCAAGGGCGGAACCACCTTCGCGGCCGTCCAGTCGATGGAGCAGGCGGACCTGCCAGGCCGGTTCATCCGTGCGATGAAGGCTGCCCAGGCGCGCGCCCGGGAACTGGGGGACGAATTCGGCAGGTGATCCCGGCGAGCGGGCCGTGGCCGGCAGTGGTATCGGCAGGGCGTTGCCACTTTTACAATCGCGGGTCCTTCCACCAGAGCCCGCAACGCCCGCCTGCATGTCCGTCGCCACCACCGCACCGTCCAGCATTTCCTACAGAGCCGTCGCACTGCTGGCGGCGCTCTACGTTCTCGCCTGGTCGCTGCTGCCTCCCCTGCTGAGTCACAGCCTGCCGCTGGACGTGGTGGAAAGCCTGTCCTGGGGGCGGGAATGGGAGTGGGGCTACTACAAGCACCCGCCCCTGTCCCCCTGGGTGCTGGAGCTGTCCTACCGCGCGTTCGGCCGGGCCGGGCCGTTCCTGCTGAGCCAGTTCTTCATCGCCGCCACGCTGTGGCTGGTGTGGATAACCGGGTGCCGCCTGGTCTCGCGCGAGCGCGCCCTGCTGGGCACGCTGCTGACCATGGGGGTGGCCTATTACACGCGGCCGGCGCTGGAGTTCAACCACAACATCGCGCAGATGCCGCTGTGGGCGGCAGCGGGCTACTGCCTGCTGGTCGCGCTGCAGGAAGGCCGGCTGCGGCACTGGCTGCTCCTGGGCATCGTGGCGGGCCTGGGGCTGCTCACCAAGTATTCGGTCGGCCTGCTGCTGATGGCGCTGGCGCTGTACCTGCTGCTGACGCCCGCGCGCCGGGTGCTGGCAGGCCCGGGGCCGTGGCTCGCGCTGGCGGCGATGCTGCTGGTCTTCGCTCCCCACCTGCACTGGCTGCGGGAGTCCGGCTGGCTGCCCATGGCCTATGCCAAGGGCCGCGCCGCCGTCGAGGGCGCCGGGCCCATCGCGGCCCGGCTGGATGCACTGTCTTTCCTGGCCACGCAGGCGCTGAACCACCTGCCCATGGCCCTGATCGTGCTGGCGGCGCTGTGGAACACGCGCACGCAGCGCACGGCGGCACCTTTGCCCGGCGGGTGGCGGCTGCAGGCCCGCATGCCGGGCTACCTGCTCGTCCTGGCGCTGGGCCCGTGCCTGCTGGCCTGCGCACTGGGCATCGTGATGGGGCTGCGGCTGCGCGACATGTGGGGCGTTCCCATGTGGGTGTACAGCGGCCTGCTGGTGGCGGCATGGCTGCCCGAGGCCTGGCTGCCGGCCCTGCGGCCGCGGCTGCTGCGCGGGCTGGCCGTGTGGCTGGTGCTGGTTTCCGTGCTGACCGGCGCGTTCCTGGCCTATGGCGCGCAATGGCGCAAGCGCCCGGCACGCACGGACTGGCCGCAGGCCGAAGTGGCGCGGCAGGCGCGGTCGCTTTGGGAGGCGCATTCGCGCTGCCCGCTGGATTCCGTCTCGGGCGATTACTGGGCGACCGGCCTGGTGGCGGCACAGCTGCCCGACCGGCCATCGGTCTTCATCACCGGGGACGACCGGTTCTCTCCTTGGATCACCCTGGAGCGCCTGCAGTCGAATGGCACACTGTGGATCGGCCTGGGCGACCAGCCCCCCGTGCCGGCACTGCTCGAGCGACTGGATGACACCCCCGGAATGCGCGTGCACCAGGGACAGGTGCAGGTGCACTGGCCATACCGGGGCGCCGAAGCCCCGCTCACCATGCATTGGCGCGCCTACGTGCCCGACGCATGTGCCCGCTAACCCCGAACACCGGAATTGCTGACATGACGGCCTCCCCCTCCGACATCCTCGCCCCCCACTGCGGCAGGAAGCACGGCCTGACCGATGGCGTCCGGATCACCGGGTGGTGCCGCAACGCAGCCAAGTGGCACCCGATCGACCTGGCGGTCCGCAGCGAAGACCACGGCCCGCGAACCTGCGAGTGGCCGTGAACCAGCCGCGCCATACCGTCCTGTCCGTGTTGCGGCGCCTGCCGCAGGAGCTTCAGTTCGTCCTGGTGGGCGGAGCCGCCGCCACCACGCACCTGGCCGTGGCTGTCTCTTTGGTGGCGCTCGCCGGCATGGCGCCGCTGGCCGCCAACGTGCTGGCCTTCCTGGTGGCCTTTTCCGTGAGCTACAACGGCCACGCATTGCTGACGTTCTCCAGCGCCCGGGCAAAGGGCCCTGCGGTGGTGGCGCGATACTTCGCGGTCGCAAGCCTGTCCTTTGCCGCCAACGAACTGTTGTACTTCGTGGCGCTGCACGCCCTGGACTGGCATTACGCCTGGAGCCTGGTGGGCGTGCTGCTGCTGGTGGCCACGGGGACGTTCCTGATGAGCAAGTTCTGGGCGTTCAAGACTTACCCGGGTCCGCGGCCGTGACGCGCGCCGTCATCCTGTGCGCGGATGATTATTCGCTGCATCCGCTGGTGGACGCAGCAGTGGAGCAACTCGTCTTGGCTGGCCGCCTTTCCGCCACCGGCTGTATGACCACCGCACCGCAATGGCCCGCTGCGTCGCGCCGCCTCGCGCACCTGCGTCCGCGCCTGGCCGTTGGCCTGCATTTCAACCTGACCGAAGGCCACGGAGGTGCGCACGCAGGAGCCCTTCCCCTGGCGAAGGTGATCCTGCGGGCCTACGCGCGCCAGCTGTCCGCCGCGTCGCTGCGGGCCGCATGGCGCGCGCAGTTCGATGCGTTCGAGCGGGAGACGGGCACGCCGCCCGACTTCGTCGACGGCCACCAGCACGTGCACCAGTTGCCCCGCGCACGCGACACGCTGCTGGCCGAGCTGCAGGCACGCTATGCGGCCCACGAACGCCCCTGGGTGCGGTCCACCGCTCCCGCTCCCGGGCTGTGGCGCCACCCGAAGGCATCCATCATCGCGATGCTGGGCGGCTGGACGGCCACGCGGTACTGGCGCCGCGCGGGGCTGGCGACGAATCCCGGCTTCGGAGGGGTCTATGGCTTCGATGCGCCCGATGCCGCGGCCTATGGAGCGCACATGGCGAAGTGGCTGCCGCACCTGCCGGACGGCGGGCTGCTGATGTGCCACCCGGCCACGGATGTGGTGCATGGCGATGCCATCGGCGCGCAGCGGCCGGTGGAGTTCGCCTACCTGATGTCCGAGGCCTTCGGTGAACTGCTGCGACTCAACGGCCGGCACGTGCAGCAGGGGCCGTCCGCGCCGTAGCGCGAAGGGCCGGCTCCGGCGGCGGCTCAGCGCAGCGCGAACCCCGCCACGACGCCCGCGAACAGCGTGAAGCCCAGCCAGTGGTTGCTGGTGAACGCGCGGAAGCATCCCTCGCGGGTCCGGTGCCGGATGAGGCGCCAGTGCCACGCCACCTGGAGCAGCATGGCGGCCAGCGCGGCATGCAGGGGCCAACCCAGGCCGAAGGGCGCCAGCGCCCAGGCCCAGAGGGCCACGAAGGCCAGGTAGAAGGCCATCACGGCCGGCACGTCGTGGCGCCCGAGGGTGATCGCCGAAGTCTTCATGCCGATCTTCAGGTCGTCGTCGCGGTCCACCATGGCGTACTCGGTGTCGTAGGCCAGCACCCAGCAGAGGTTGCCCAGCACCAGCCAGGCGGCCAGCGGCGTCACGCTGCCGCCCAGGGCCGTGAAGGCCATCGGGATACCCATGCTGAAGGCCACGCCGAGCACGGCCTGGGGCATGGAAACGAAGCGCTTGGCGAACGGGTAGGCGATGGTCACGGCCAGCGCAGGCAGCGACCACGCGATGGTGGCCGCATTGGTGGTGAGCACGAGCAGGAAGGCCGCGAGGGCGAGCACGGCGCCCACGGCCAGGGCCTCGCGCACCGACACGGCGCCGCTGGTGACGGGGCGCTGCGCGGTGCGCTTGACGTGCCGGTCGAAGTCGCGGTCGGCGACGTCGTTCACGCAGCATCCCGCGCTGCGCATGAGGATGGTGCCCAGGGTGAAGACGGTCAGCAGGTGCCAGCCCGGAAAGCCCCCGGCCGCGACCCACAGCGCCGACAGCGTGGGCCAGAGCAGCAGCAGCCAGCCGGCGGGCCGGCTCCAGCGGATCAGGTCGAGGTACAGCGACAGGCGCGAGGGCTGGGGGGGGCGGTGCGGGGCGGTGCTCTGCATGGGCGGCGGGAATGAAAAACGCCCGCGGCGGGCGGGCGTGGCTGGAGCGGGAAGGACTCAGTCCTCCAGCAGCGAGCGCAGCATCCAGGCGGTCTGCTCGTGCACCGTCAGGCGCTGGGTGAGCAGGTCGGCCGTGGGCTCGTCTCTGGCCTTGTCGGCCACGGGGAAGAGTTCGCGTGCGGTACGGGCCACGGCTTCATGGCCTTCGACCAGGATGCGCACCATGTCCAGCGCCGCGGGCGGCGTGCCGGGCACGTCGGCCAGCGACGTCAGGCGGCCGAACTCGGCATAGGAGCCCGGGGCGGGATGGCCCAGCGAACGGATGCGCTCGGCCACCGGATCGACGGCATTCCACAGTTCGGTGTACTGCTGCATGAACATGGCGTGCAGCGAGTTGAACATCGGACCCGTCACGTTCCAGTGGAAGTTGTGCGTGGTCAGGTAGAGCGTGTAGGTGTCGGCGAGCAGGCGCGAGAGGCCCTGCGCGATGGCGGCGCGGTCCTTGTCGCTGATGCCGATGTTGATGCGCGGCGCGCTGGCGGGGGACCGGGTTGAGACGGACTTGCCGGAGGCTTTGGCCATGGAGGAGCTCCTTCGTTGGATGGACTGGGAATCGGAGGAAACTTTATCGCAATCGCACCGCCCCCGGCGCCCTGCGGGCCATCGGGGCAGGCCCGGGCTCCTCAGGACAGGCGGGTGACGCCCGGCAGCTCGCAGGCGTACACGGCGTTGCGCAGCGCCGCGATCGCCTCGTAGCGCGTGAAACTGCGGCGCCAGGCCAGGACCACGCGGCGCATGGGCGGCGGGCTGCCGTCGGCTTCCTCGATGGGCAGGTAGCGGATATGGGTGTCGTCGCTCTTGCGGCGCTTGGTGCCGGTGTGCAGCGCATCGCGCGGCACGGACAGGCGCGGCACCAGCGTGACGCCCATGCCGGCCGACACCATGTGCTTGATGGTCTCGAGCGACGATCCCTCGAAGGTGCGGCGGATGCCTTCCGCGTTGCTCGCGTAGCGCGCGAACTCGGGGCAGACCTCGAGCACGTGGTCGCGGAAGCAGTGGCCGGCGCCCAGCAGCAGCATGGTCTCGCTCTTGAGCTCGGCGGCCGAGATGCTTCTGCGCTCGGCGAGGGGGTGGGACGAGGGCACCGCCGCCAGGAACGGTTCGTCGTAGAGCGGCGCCATGGCAAGGCCCGTGTCCGGGAACGGCTCGGCCATGATGGCGCAGTCGATCTCGCCGGTGCGCAGCATCTCCAGCAGCTTCACGGTGAAGTTCTCCTGCAGCATGAGCGGCATCTGCGGGGTGCGGGCGATGGCGTGCCGCACCAGCTCGGGCAGCAGGTAGGGGCCGATGGTGTAGATCACGCCCAGCGTGAGCACGCCGGCCAGCGGATCCTTGCCGCGCTTGGCGATTTCCTTGATGGCCGCCGCCTGCTCCAGCACGCTCTGGGCCTGGCGCACGATCTCCTCGCCCAGCGGCGTCACCGACACCTCGCCCGCGCTGCGTTCGAAGAGCTTGACCTCCAGCTCGTCCTCGAGCTTCTTGATCGCCACCGAGAGGGTCGGCTGCGACACGTAGCAGGCGTCCGCCGCGCGGCCGAAGTGCTTCTCCCGTGCAACGGCGACGATGTATTTGAGTTCTGTGAGGGTCATTGTCTGAAGATCGGCAATGCGGAAGGTGCGATTGTGCGCCCGCCACGCGGAAACCCGGACGGTGCAGGCAAGCCGCCAAGTCTGCCACGGAAGCAGGGCCGCCGGATCAGGCCTTGAGGTAATCGGCCTTGCCACCGAGCCAGCGGCCCACGTGGCGAAGCGCGTCGCCAGGGTGGCCGTCGAGCATGCGCGGTGCCGTCTCGCGCGCCCATTCCAGCAGAAGGGTGTCGGTGGCGAGGTCGGCGAAGCGCAGCATCGGCGCGCCGGACTGCCGGGCGCCGAGGAATTCGCCCGGGCCGCGGATCTCCAGGTCGCGCCGCGCGATCTCGAAGCCGTCCTGGGTCTCGGCCATGGCCCGCAGGCGGTCGCGGGCGGTCTCGCCCAGCCGGCCGCTGTCGCCCGTCGAATAGAGGAGCACGCAGGCCGAGGCTGCCGACCCGCGGCCCACGCGGCCGCGCAGCTGGTGCAGCTGCGAGAGGCCGAAGCGCTCGGCATGCTCGATCACCATGAGCGAGGCATTGGGCACGTCCACGCCCACCTCGATCACCGTGGTGGAGACGAGCACGCCCATGGTGCCGGCGGTGAACAGCTCCATGACGGCCTTCTTCTCGGCCGGGGGCATGCGCGAGTGCAGCAGGCCGACCATGACCGGTGCCTGCCCGTGCGCCGGATCGCCCTGCAGGGCCTCGCTGAGCTCCAGGTGCGTGGCGGTGGCATTGGAGAGGTCCAGCGCCTCGCTTTCCTCTATCAGCGGGCAGACCCAGTACACCTGCCGGCCGGACGCCACCTGGGCGCCAATGCGCTCGATGACCTCGTCCTTGCGGCTGTCGGCGATCAGCTTGGTAACGATGGGCGTGCGGCCAGGGGGCAGTTCGTCGATGGTGGAGACGTCGAGGTCGGCGTAGTAGCTCATGGCGAGCGTGCGCGGGATGGGCGTGGCGCTCATCATCAGCAGGTGGGGCTCCATGCCCTGGTCGGCGAGCTTGCGGCGCAGCGCGAGCCGCTGCGCCACGCCGAAGCGGTGCTGCTCGTCGATGACGGCCAGCGCGAGGTTGCGGAAGCGCACCTGGTCCTGGATCACGGCGTGGGTGCCCACAACCAGGGCTGCCTCGCCGCTTTCGACGAGCGCCAGCATCGCGGCGCGCTCCTTCTTCTTCTGGCCGCCGGCCAGCCAGGCCACGCGCCGTCCGCTGGCCGCGAGCAGGGGCTCCAGCCAGCCGATGAGCTTGCGGAAGTGCTGCTCGGCCAGGATCTCGGTGGGCGCCATGAGCGCGCACTGCCAGCCGGCATCCATGCACACGGCCGCCGAGAGCGCCGCGACCACGGTCTTGCCCGAACCCACGTCGCCCTGCAACAGCCGGTGCATGGGCACGGGGCGGGCCAGGTCGGCCGCGATCTCCGCGCACACGCGCCGCTGGGCGGCCGTGAGGCCGAAGGGCAGCGCGGTCAGCAGGCGCTCGTGCAACGCGGGCCCGCCCCGCTCGCCCGGCACGGGCCGCAGTACCGGGGCACGCAACCGGTCGCGCTCGCGCTTGGCCTCCAGCTGCGAAAGCTGCTGCGCCAACAGTTCCTCGGCCTTCAGCCGCTGCCAGGCCGGGTGGCTGTGGTCCTCCAGCGTGGCCATGGCCACGTCGGGCGCAGGATGGTGCAGGAAGACCAGCGCATCGCGCAGCGTCCACCAGGAACGGCCGCCCCCGCCTTCGCCCAGAAACCGCGGAATCGGGGGCTCCAGGCCCGGCGGGATGGTTTCGGACAGGTCCACGCGCTGCAGGGCGCTGACGATGGCGCGGCGAAGGTACGGCTGGGGAAGTCCGGCCGTGGTCGGGTAAACAGGCGTGAGGGCGGCGGGCAGTTCACCGCCCGCCAGCCGGAACGCCGGGTGCAACATCTGCCGCCCCCAGAAGCCGCCCTTGACCTCGCCGCGGATGCGCAGGCGCGCGCCGACGGCCAGGGTCTTCTGGTGCGAGGGATAGAAACTGAAGAAGCGCAGCTCGCAGGTGCCCGTGCCATCTTCCACCGTCACCACCAGCTGGCGGCGCGGGCGCAACTGCACTTCGCTGGCCGTGACCGTGGCCTCGATCTGGGCCGTGTCGCCGTCCCTCGCGTTGCGCAGCGGAGTGATGCGGGTTTCGTCCTCGTAGCGCAGGGGCAGGTGCAGCGCGAGGTCGATGTCGCGCGACAGTCCCAGCTTCTGGAGGGCTTTCTGGGCGGGACTGGGCGCGGGAACGGGCATGGGCAAGGCAGCAGCGGCGGGAAAGCGTGGAACGGTAGCGCTTGGCAGTAAAATACTAAAAACCGCAATATTTGCAAAAATGGAAACGGCGCACCCGGCACTCCACGAGAGCACGCAAAAGGCTAACATGCTGCCGCAGCCCGGCCGTCCTTCCCGCACCAGCTACCCTTTCGCCCCCATGCTCAAGCGAATCAGCGTACAGCACCTCACCCTGGGCATGTACCTGCACCAGTTCTGCGGCTCCTGGATGGACCATCCGTTCTGGCGCACCGGCTTCGTGCTGCAGGATGCGGCGGATCTCGCGCGCATCCACGCGACGGCTATCCAGGAGGTCTGGATCGACGTGTCCAGGGGGCTCGACGTCGCTGCCGGGGTGGCCACCGTCACGCCCGAACAGGCCGAGGCCCGGCGGGAGACGGATTTCCAGAAGCTGCAGGACATGCCGGAACTCAGGGTGGCCGCTCCGCCGCCTCCGCCCCCGCCCGCCCCGGTCGTGCCTGCGCGCCCGCTGGGGACGGCGCCGACCAGCATGTCCGAGGAACTGGCCCATGCGGCGGCCCTGACCAGCCACGCCCGCCAGACGATGACCTCGATGTTCACCGAGGCGCGCATGGGGCGGGTGGTGGATTCGACCGAGGCCCGCAGCCTCGTCGAGGAAATCTCGGACTCCGTGACGCGCAACCCGTCGGCCCTCATCAGCCTCGCGCGCCTGAAGACCGCGGACGACTACACCTACATGCATTCGGTGGCCGTGTGCGCGCTGATGGTGGCGCTGGGCCGCCAGATCGGCCTGGAGGGCGAGCGCCTGCGCACCGCCGGCATGGCCGGCCTCATGCACGACATCGGCAAGGCGCGCATCCCGCTGTCGGTGCTGAACAAGCCCGGCAAGCTCACCGACGACGAGTTCGACGTGATCCGCAGCCACTCCGAGCACGGCCACCGGATGCTGCTGGCCTGCGGCGGCGTGGACGAGGAGGTACTGGACGCCTGCCTGCACCACCACGAGAAGATGGACGGCAGCGGCTACCCGCACCGGCTCGCGGGCGAGGACATCGGCCTGATCGCTCGCATGACGGCGATCTGCGACGTCTATGACGCCATCACCTCCGACCGGCCCTACAAGCGCGGCTGGGATCCGGCCGAATCGCTGCGCCGCATGGCCGAATGGACGCATGGGCATTTCGACGCACGGCTGTTCCAGGCCTTCGTCAAGAGCATCGGCATCTATCCCGTCGGTTCGCTGGTGCGGCTCGCCTCGGGTCGCATCGGGGTGGTGATGGAGCAGTCCGCGTCGCTGGTCTCGCCGCGCGTGAAGGTGTTCTTCTCCACCAGGTCCGACCTGCGCATCCCGCCCGAGGTGGTCGATCTCTCGTCGCCTGCGAGCGGCGACAAGATCGTCGCGCGCGAAGACCCGGACAAATGGCGCTTCCCGGACCTCGTCGATCTCTGGGCCCGGCCCGGGGGCGCCGCCGGATGAGCCGGGAGCGTCCGGAGCGCGCGCCCTCGGCCGTGCGCACGTATGCGATGGCGGAGCGCTCCCGGCACCTGGACTTCGACATCCGCGACCAGAGCGGCCGCACGCCCCTGACGCAGCCGCACAAGCACGAGTATTTCCAGATACAGGCCAGCCTCGAAGGCGCCACGCAGCACCACGTGGGCGGCACCGTGCGCCCCTTCACGCCGGGCACGCTGAGCTTCGTGCTGCCGCACCGCATGCACTTGGTGCCCCACCCGCCGGGCACGCGCTGGCTGGTGCTGAACTTCAGCCAGCGCTTCCTCTGGCCCGACCTGCGCGTGGACCCGCTGGACCTGGAAGACGTTCCCCTGGCGCTCGCGCCCGAGCTGGCGCCCTTCCAGTTCCAGGAGCACCTGGATTTCACCTTCGACAGCGCAGAATGGCAGGCCGTGCTGGCGCTGCTGGAGATGCTGCAGCACGAGAACACGGCGCGCCGGCTGGCCTCCGCCGCACGCATCCGCGGCGGGCTGCTGGAACTGCTGGCGCGCACCTGCCAGCGCTGGGAGGGCGAGCTGCGCGCCCTGGCGGCCACGCAGGCCCAGCGCGGCAGCCGCCGCGCGGCGCTGGCCCGGGTGCTGCGCTACCTGCGCGGCGAACTGGCGGGCGAGCCCTCGCTCGCGAGCGCGGCCGAGGCGGCCTGCCTGTCGCCCAACTACCTCGCCCACCTCATCAAGAAGGAAACGGGCCGCACCTTCACCGAACTGCTGACCGAGCGCCGGCTGGCGCTGGCGCAGGAACTGCTGCTGGCCACCGGCGAGCGCATCGGCGAGATCGCGCGGCGCTGCGGCTTCGCGGACGAGGCGTACTTCGCCCGACGCTTCCGGCAGTGGCACGGCCTGAGCCCGCGCGACTGGCGCACGGAGCGGCTGCGGGAACTGCAGGGCGACGCCGCGTCCGGCGATCGCGTCCAAGTCTTGCGCTGAATCGTCCGCATGCGGCGCTGCGCGCGCTCCTACAGTGGCATCCACCGGCCCGCGAGAGGCCGCACGCCATCCAGGACACAGGAGACACAGCCCATGCAACGCAGAGACATCCTCATGAACACCACTGCCACCCTGGGCGGCGCCCTGGCCGCCGGCTGCGCCAGCGTCGCCGCCACGCCCGCCGCCCCCTCGCCCTTCACCCTGCCCGTGCCCGCCGTGCCGATCGCCGGCGGCGCCGAGGTTTTCCCCGTGCACCGCATCTACTGCATCGGCCGCAACTACGCGGCCCATGCGCGCGAGATGGGCTCGGACCCGACGCGCGAGCCGCCCTTTTTCTTCCAGAAGCCGAACGACGCGATCCAGTTCGTGCCGCCCGGGCAGACCGTGGACCACCCCTACCCCGCCCTGACCCGCAACTACCACTACGAAGTGGAGTTGGTGGCCGCCCTGCACAGCGGCGGGCGCAACATCCGGGCCGACCAGGCCCTGCAGCACGTCTTCGGCTACGCCGTCGGGCTGGACATGACGCGCCGCGACCTGCAGAGCGACATGAAGGACCAGAAGAAGCCCTGGGAGATCGGCAAGAGCTTCGACCTCTCCGCGCCCATCGGCCCGATCCACCGCGTGGCACGCACGGGCCATTTCCCCCGGGGTGCCATCACCCTCGCGGTGAACGGCACCGTGAAGCAGCAGGCCGACCTCGACCAGATGATCTGGAGCGTGGCCGAGCAGATCGCCAAGCTCTCCGAAGCCTTCGAGCTCAAGGCCGGCGACCTGATCTACAGCGGCACGCCGGAGAACGTGGGTGCGGTGGTGAAGGGCGACGTGATGGTGGCGCACATCGACGGGCTGCCGGATCTGGCCTTGAAGGTGGTGTGAGCAGGCGCAAATCCTGTTGCCTGCCTATGGAAGGAGCCCGACGCTGCCCCCAACAGCTATATAAAGCCAGGTTATGCAAACCAGAACGGCACGAAATGATTCCCCTTCGTGCCGGTCTATAGACTGAATCTTTGCAGTCCTGCCCACTTGTATCGATGGTAAGCCTGCGTATCTGGAGCTCGCCATTGAAAAGAATTGTCCTCACCTCTCCTGTTGGCAGGACCGCAGGAAACAAGCCGCATGAAGTCCTGAGCGTTCAATGCGCTTTGAACAGGCACATGGCATGCAAGATGGGCTACAGGCTCATACCGGAAGACGGCCGCATCAGTCCAGATACGCGCTCCAGGCCATCCTGATCGTCCAGAAAATGGCTGGCATTCAGCCCGCGGATTCGATCATTTTTCCCAACGGACCGACGCATCAGGCGCTGTGCCGGGATCAAGTCAGAATGCTGCAGCCCACCATCGCATGCCGGATCGCCGATCACGCACAGATTCGCAAGGTGCTCGTCAGCAGGCCGGGCATCGTGGAGCGCTCGCAGTGGGGAGCGATCAACCCTTCTTCGGTACCTCATAGCGATTGGGACTATCGTGCCATCGCGCTTCACCACGCAGGCAACTCCTTCAGTTGCGAAATGAATGGCATTGAAGCTTTGCGCAAAGCGGAGAAAATCGATTTGAACAGCTTCGGGCAACTGAGCTATCACTATGCCATCGACTGCCAGGGCACCATCTACGAGGCACTGGACATTCGCCATCGAGGTGCACACATCGAGAAAGGCAACACTGGAGTCATCGGGATAGTGTTCCTTTCCGATTTCAGCCAACGAGGTGAGGCGGGCGACCATGGTCCTGGAGTCACACAAGCATTCAAGAAGCGGGGCATGCTTGGGGGAGTCTCTGAATTTCTGGGCGTGCAAAAAGACAAGCTCGATTTCTCCAACGATGAGCCCTCTGACTTTCAGCGAAGAGCGGCAGAAAATTTGGTGAGCACCTTGAAAGAGTTTTTCCCCATCAAGGCTTTGGGCGGACACCGGGAATTTGCCGCGGCGGCGGGCAGCAGAGCAGCCGCGCATGCCCGGGAGTTCACGGGCTCGCCATAGCCCAACAATTGCGAACCCACTTCGGACTCATGCAACCGTGAAGGTCCGAGCCACCCTGGGAATTGCCGCCCTGCTGCTGGTCGGCAGCTGGATGTGGATCGGCTTCGACAAATACATCGGAGACCACGAGGTTGGAAGCGCCTGGGAGCCATTTCTCAAGTCGCGTCCCACGTTCACCCTGCTCTTCACCAACCCTGCGCAACAGGGCCTGGACAGGGATGCCTTCGACACCATGGACTCAGCACGCCAACAAGCGTTCCGAGATTACTGCGCTGTCCGCTTCGGAATCGCAGACCCGTATAGGTGCGAGAAAGCCATCGAAGAACGCCGCCTGTAAGGCACCGGCGCCGATGGCATTCAGCAACCATCAACGGCCTCCGTGTCGACACAGGCCCGGCAAGGCGCGGGCCGCCCTCCGTGGGAGAATCGGGAGCTTCGTCTCCTGATCCCTCTTCTTGGAACGGGCCCGTCCGGCCCTCAAGCCCCGCATGTCCGCCAGCCAGCCGCCCCGCGCCTTCACCCTCAGCGATTTCGACTTCTCGCTGCCCCCCGAACTCATCGCCCAGCACCCCGCGCCCGAGCGCAGCGCCTCGCGCCTGCTCGATGGCCGCGCGGATGCGCCCGTGGATCGCATCTTCCGCGAGCTGCCGGACCTGCTGCAGGCGGGCGACCTGCTGGTGTTCAACGACACGCGCGTGGTCAAGGCCCGGGTGTTCGGCGAGAAGGCCAGCGGCGGCAAGGTGGAACTGCTGATCGAGCGCGTGCTCGTGGGCCCGGAAGGCGAAGCCGGCAACGAGGTGGTCGCGCACATGAAGGTGAGCAAGAAGCCAGCGGTGGGTGCCACGCTCCACATGGCCGGAGGCCCGGCGGGCGGCGGCTTCGGCGCCACGCTGCTGGGCCGCTGGCCCGACGAGAACGGCCCGCTGTTCCGCTTCGCCCTGTCGAGCCCCGATGGCGCGGGACCGCATGCGCTGATGGAGCGACACGGCCACATGCCGCTGCCGCCCTACATCGAGCGCCACCAGGACGGCGAAGACGACCCCGACGCGGCCGAGGACGCGGAGCGCTACCAGACGGTGTTCGCGCGCGCGCCGGGTGCGGTGGCCGCACCCACGGCGGCGCTGCATTTCGATGAAGGCGTGCTGGCGGCCCTGGCGGCGCGCGGCGTGGAGCGCGCGAGCGTCACCCTGCACGTGGGCGCCGGCACCTTCCAGCCCGTGAAGACCGAAAGCCTGGCGGACCACCGCATGCACAGCGAGTGGTACGAGGTGCCGCTGGCCACGCTGGCCGCGCTGGAGCGCTGCCGGCAGCGCGGCGGCCGTGTGGTGGCCGTGGGCACGACGACGGTGCGCACGCTCGAATCCTGGGCACGCAGCGGGCAGGCCACGGGCGATACCGACATCTTCATCACCCCGGGGTTTTCCTTCCGGGTGGTGGACCTGCTGGTCACCAATTTCCACCTGCCCAAGAGCACGCTCATGATGCTGATCAGCGCCTTCACGGGCTACGATCACGCCATGGAGCTATACCGCCACGCGATCGCGCAGCGCTACCGGTTCTTCAGCTACGGCGACGCGATGCTGCTGGCGCGCCGCTGAACGGACGGTCCATGCCCCGGGCGCCCGGCACCGAATCCACCGCCCCCGGCCGCGGGAATCCGCGCCGGGTGCTGGGGGGCATCGCACTCACCGTGGGGGCGTGCGCGTGCTTCGCGGTGCTGGATGCCACGAGCAAGCACGTCGCGCTGGCAGGCATGCCGGTGGTGATGGCGCTCTGGCTGCGCTACCTTTTCCAGGCCGTGCTGGCGACCGCGTACGTGCTGCACCGCGAGGGCCCCGCCGCGCTGCGCACCTCGCAGCCGCGGTTCCAGGCGCTGCGCGCGGTGCTTTTCGCGGCGACGAGTTTTTTCGCCTACCTGAGCCTGCGCTTCATGCCCCTGGCGGAACTCACCGCCATCGGCGCGACCACCCCGCTGTGCGTGACGCTGGTGGCCGCGTTCTGGCTGCGCCAGCACGTGAGCCCTGCCCGCTGGGCGCTGGCGGCCGTGGGCCTGGCCGGTGCGGTGCTCATCGCGCGGCCGGGCGGAGCGATCTTCACCTGGGCGCTGTTGCTGCCGCTCGGGATGCTGGCCGCAGGCACGGGCTACCAGGTCATCAGCAGCACCATGGCCGGGCGCGAGAGCCCGGCCACCACGCAGTTCTACACCGGCTGGCTGGCCACCGCGCTGGTATCGCTGGCCCTGCCCTTCGCCTGGCAGGCCGTGTCCGATCCCCGGCTCTGGGCGGGCACCTTCGCGATGGGCGTGGCCAGCGCGCTCGGGCACCTGATGCTGCTCAATGCCTATGCACGCGCCACGCCGACCACGATCGCACCCTTCCTCTACAGCCAGATCGCCTTCGCGGTCCTGGCGGGCTGGTGGGTGTACGGCCACGTGCCGGACCGCCCGTCGCTGCTCGGCATGGCAGCCATCGCGGCGAGCGGGGCAGCCGGCGCCTGGCTGACGGTGCGCGAGTCGCGCTGATGCGGGCGGGCCGTCGTCAACAGGCGACGGCATGGCCGTCCTTGCGCGGGTCCGAGCCGGCGGCATAGGCGCCGCTGTCCAGCCGCAGCACCAACTGCGCGCCACCGAAGGCGAACACGCCGTCGCCCTCTTCCACCGTCACCTCGTGGCCGCGGTCGCGCAGCGCCTGGACCACGGCGGGGTCGAAGCCCGGCTCCACCGCCACGCCCTTGCCGCCCGTCACGCGCCAGCGCGGCGCGTCGGCGGCAGCCTGGGGGTTCTGGCCGTAGCGCAGCACGCGCAGTGCCATCTGCGCGTGGCCCTGGCTCTGCATGGGGCCTCCCATGACGCCGAAGGCCATGCGCGGCGTGCCATCGGCGTCCATGGCGAAAGCCGGGATGATGGTGTGCGAGGGGCGCTTGCGCGGTGCCACCTCGTTCGCGTGGCCCGCCTCGGCGGTGAAGCAGTGGCCGCGGTTCTGCAGGCTGATGCCCGTGCCCGGCACCACCACACCCGAGCCGAAGCCCATGTAGTTGGACTGGATGAAGGACACCATCATGCCGCTCTCGTCGGCCGCGGCGAGGTACACAGTGCCACCCGGGCGCGGCGTGCCGTGGCCGGGATCGCCCGCGCGGGCCGGATCGATGAGCGCGGCGCGCTGGCGTACGTAGGCGTCCGACAGCAGGTCGCGCGCGGCCACGCGCATGGCGTCCGCATCGGCGTTATGGCGGTACAGGTCGGCCAATGCGAGCTTCATCGCCTCGATGCTCGCGTGCACCGTATCCACGTGGTCCACGGGCCGTGCACCGATGCCGTGCGCGTCCAGCATGCCCAGCGCCATCAGCGCCGCGATGCCCTGGCCGTTGGGCGGGATCTCGTGGATCACGGAGTCACCGAAGCGCCGGCTCACGGTGCCCACCCAGTCGGCCTGGTGGGCCGCGAGGTCCTCCTCGGTCATCGCGCCGCCGTTCGCGCGGGCGTGCGCCGCCATCTGCCGGGCCAGTTCGCCGCGGTAGAAGTCCTCACCCTCGGTGGCGGCGATGCGCTCCAGCGTGCGGGCATGGGCCTCGCTGCGGAAGATTTCACCCGCGCGCGGCGTGTGGCCGCCGGGCATGAAGCATTCGGCGAACCCCGGCTGGCTTCCCAGCCTGGCGGCTCCCAGCGTCCATTGCCGCGCGATGGTGGGCGAGACGGCGAAACCCCGCCGCGCGTAATCGATGGCCGGCTGCGCGAGCTGCGCGAAGGGCAGGCGCCCCAGGCGCCGCGACAGCGCCACCCAGCCCGAGACGGCGCCCGGCACCGTGACGGCGTTCCAGCCGGTTTCGGGAATGCCCCCGATTCCGGAGAAATAGCCAGGCGTCCAGGCGGCAGGGGATCGCCCCGAGGCGTTGAGGCCATGCAGTTCCTTGCCGTCCCACACGATGGCGAAGGCGTCGCTGCCGATGCCGCAGCCCGTGGGCTCGACCACGGTGAGCGCCATCGCCGCGGCCAGCGCTGCATCGACCGCATTGCCTCCCGCCTGCAGCATCCGCAGGCCGGCCTGGGCCGCCAGGGGCTGGGAGGTGGACACGACATTGCGGCCCATGACCGGGCTGCGGTGCGAGGCGTAGGGCAAGGTCCAGTCGATGGCGGGGCGGGCGCCGGGGGATGCGTTCATTGCGGAGTCTCCTTCATTCGATGTGCGGATGGAGACGGCATTCTTGCAGGCACCGGGCCAGACGGCCGCCCGTCCAACAGCGGCTCCAGATCCACGCGGACTTCGAAGAGAAGCCCCCGGCCATCCGGCGTATCGCCGTCCGAGGCCAGCCGCCGGGCAGCTCCCCGCGGCGCCGCCTCTTCCGAGTTCGAGCAAGCGCGTGAGGTGGGTCGCCCGCGGGAAGGGGTACTGCTTCAGCAGGTCGCGCTCGGCGGCGTCGATGTGCCCCTGCAACGCCTGGATACCCTGTATCCGGGCATCGATTTTCTCGCGCAGACCCTGCACTTCGGCATCCTTGTCCGCGCCCGGCAGGGACTGCAGTTGCGCGCTCCGCTGGGACCATACATCCGGTGCACCGAACCAATGGACGACCGCGGAACGCATCCAGGTGCTCCAGGGCGAACACCTCGGGCCCGGAGTAGTTCCTGAGCGTCTGCTTCAGGGCCTGGAGATAGGGTCGGAGGGATTTCACATCCTCGTCCAGTCCCTGGGTGAAGCGTTTCCAGGCCTGCTTCTGCCCCGGCAGGCCGAACTGGCAGGCGCTGCATTGCGTCCATGGCCTGCTGGGCCTGCTCGAATGCCGGGCGCGACAGTTCTCGGATCGCGTCTGCGTCCCGCGGCATTTGCAGCAGCGAGCGCTGGTGATCAAATACCTGGAGCGCTTCCTTCATGTTCGATAACCTCCCCGGCGCTCAGCGCCTGCGGGGATGGCCGCGCCAACATTCTCTCCAGGACATGGGTCCGCGGGACGGTGGCACGCGGGCGCTGCGCGGCCAAACCACGAAGAAGTGATGTATCCGGGGGCGAAGCGTGGGTATCGCCCTGCCGGCGTCAGGGGGTGACCATGCGGGCCTGCAGTTCCGCCAGTACGCGGGCAGACAGTGAACCGCGGTGCACCGGGCCCAGCAGGGCACCATTCAAGCGCTCCCAGTTGGCGCCCCAGCCGACCTGCTCGGCCGTCTTGATGTGCACCGCGTCGAGGTCCACGTGGCCGATCGTGCGCAGGGCTTGCGCCGCCACGGGCTCGCGGGTATGAAAATGCACGAAGAGCGGATCGGCCGCACGGCCATCCGAGAAAGGACGCAGGTCCACACGCACTTCGAACAGGCGGCCCCGGCCGTCTTCGGTATCGCCCTCGGACGGCAGGCGCCGCGGCACGTCCCGCAGCACGGCCTCTTCCAGTTCGAACAATCGCGCCAGGTGTCCGGCTTGTGGAAAGGCATACCGCTTTATCAGGTCGCACGCTTGCGTGCGCAACTCGTCGTGCAGTGCGCCCACCTCACGGATACGCGCGCCGACCTGCTCCCGCAGGCTTTCCACGCCGGCATCCACCTCCGTGGCAGGGAGGGACTGCAGTTGCTCCCAGCGCGCGGCCCAGACATCCGGCTCGCCCAGCCAGTCCACGAGCGCCGAGCGCATCCGTGCTGTCAGCGCCAGCGGATCCATGCCGCCGGCAAGGGCTTCGGTGATGTGGCGCGCATCCTTGCGCAGGGCCGCACCCAGGTCTGCGAAGTCGAGCCGCGCGCCCGCCGGCCGGGCCGGAGGTGCGGAAAACTCCCGCAGCCGCTCGCGCACCAGTTCGATGACGGCCGCGGCATGCGGCGAAAGCTGCGGTGCGGGGGCGGACGTGCCGGCATCCGACGTGCGGGCCGGGCCCGATGCCGAAGCGATGGGGCGCCGTGCTGCACCTGCCGCTGGCCGCTGCTTCGCCGAAACACGCGTCCGGCCTCCGCGATGCGAAGACGCGCGGCGGGGGCCCTCCGCCGCCTCGGCCGCTTCCCGTTCTTTTGCAGGCGCCGCAGAGGACTCCTGCGTTTCGCCCTCCTTCGGCAGCGCTTCGTAGCGAGCGCGGAACTGGGAGAGCGCATGCGCCAGTTCCAACGCCGCATGGCCTTCGGACGACTCCGTCAGGTCCTGCCCAGGCGGCAGGTAGCTCATGATTAACGCGATGTTGCCCTGGGTCTGCCGCTCCAGTTTCATCAAGAATTCGCTGTAGTCCTGCCGCTCGATGATGCCGATCTCGCAGATGCTCTCAATCGAAATTGCGGGCTTGGCCGGTATCTGAGAGACCAGGAATGGCGGGGCATTGGCAAACACGGCCTGTTCCAGCCTCTGCACACCCGTCGTGACCAGTGCCTGGCCAGCGCTGAGCGAGAAAGCCGTGGCCTGCGCGAGCCCGAGCCGCGCCAGTTCGAGATAGTTCTCTGCCTGGGGGATCACCTTGAGCACGGCCTGGCTGGAGTAGTTCTGCTGCGTCTGCCGCAATGCCTCCACATAGGGTTCCAGAGAAGCGATGTCTTCTTCCAGGCCCTGCTTGAAGCGCTCCCAGGCCGCCTTCTGTCCCGGCAGGCCGAGCCGCAGGGCATCCACCTGCGCCATGTCCCTGTCCAGCGCCCTGCGGCGCGGCAGGATTTCCTGCGTCCTGACCATGCCGTTGGCGGCATAGGTCCGCTGCTGCTCGAGAAAGGCGGGAATGCGCCGCTGGATCGCTTCGCGCTTTTGCTGCCGGTTCAGCCGTGCCAGCGCGTCCAGGCCCTGCCGGGCCTGCTCGAAGGCGGGAGCGGACAGGCGCCGGACCTCCGCGGCATCGCGGGGCAGGTCGAGTTGCGAACGTCGCGCAAAGAAGATATTGAGGTGGTCCACCGCCTCCTGGATGATCGCGTTCGCCGGGCGTGCCGGGGGGCGTGACTGCTCAGTCTCCGGGATGTGGGCGCGCGGCACTGCGGCCCGCGGGCGCGCGGCAGCCGACTCTGCCGGGACCGCTCCGGAGGCGGCGCGGGAACGCAGCCGCGGCTCGTCCAGCGCTGCCGTCGCCGAGCCTCCGGATCCTCCACCAGCGGCGGGGCGGGAAGACGACGATGCGCCGGCCGCACCTTCTTGCGGCTGCGGCGTTTCCAGGGGCCGGACGTGCGCCGCGGGACGGTCTCGCCGGTTCACATTTCCCGAGGACATGAAGAGGGCACCTTTCAATGAAGCGGAAAGTGCCGGCACACCATGCCACAAGGTGCGCACCATGCGCCAGCAGGGACGGGCGCCGGGGTTTCCCGGCCTCCTGGCATGTTGCGCCTGCCCGCGCCGCGACGCTGCGGCGAAGCGAAGCATGGGCCCGGATGGCGAAACCGGCGGCCCTGCCCCGCCCACGTGGCCCGCGGCCGGTCAGGCGCCGCCAGCCGCCCGGCCCGCATGCCGTTCGCGGAATTCGCGCGCCCGGCCGAAATGTCCGCAGCCGATGAACGGCACGGGTGGCCTCAGCGCGGACAGGGGCGAAGGATGGTTGGCGGTCAGCACGAGGTGGCGGCTGGCGTCGATGAGCGGCCGCTTGGACTGCGCATGCGACCCCCAGAGCATGAAGACCGCGGGCCGGTCGCCCTCGCCCACCTTGCGGATCACCGCGTCGGTGAGTTGCTCCCAGCCCTTGCCCGCATGGCTCGCGGGCTGGGCCTCTTCGACGGTGAGGCAGGTGTTGAGCAGCAGCACACCGTTCTTCGCCCATTTGACGAGGCTGCCGCCCGGCTCGGGCCAGGCGGGAAACGGTGTACCCAGGTCGCGCTGCAGTTCCTTGAAGATATTGCGCAGCGAGGGCGGCAGGGCCACGCCGGGCGCGACCGAGAAGGCCAGCCCCTCGGCCTGCCCGCGCCCGTGGTAGGGGTCCTGTCCCAGGATGACCACGCGCACCGACTCCGGCGGCGTGAGCTCCAGTGCGCGCAGCGGCCGCGGCGGGAAGATCACCGCGCCCGCCTCCAGCCGCTGGCGCAGGAAGCCCAGCAGCGCCTGCCCGCGCGGGCTCGTGAAGAAATCATCGACCAGCGGCTGCCAGCCGGGCGCCACCGGCCAGTCGGCGGGATCGGCGCTCTGCAGTTGCGAAAGCGGGGCGGATGGATCGTACGCGGTAGGGTTCATGGCCGGATGAATCAGGAGAACAGCTTTGCCAGCGCCGCCCCGGGCTCCTGGGCCCGCATGAAGGCCTCGCCCACGAGGAAGGCATGCACGTCGGCATCGCGCAGGGTCTTGACGTCCTGCGGCGTGAGGATGCCCGACTCCGCCACCAGCAGCCGGTCGGACGGCACTGCTTTGCGCAACGAGACGGTGGTGTCCAGCGACACTTCGAAGGTGCGCAGGTTGCGGTTGTTGATGCCCACCAGCGGCGTGCGCAGCTTGAGGGCGCGGTCCAGCTCGGCACCGTCGTGCACTTCCACCAGGGCGGCCATGCCCAGGCTGTGCGCGATGGCCTCGAACTCCGCCATCTGGGCATCCTCCAGGCAGGCGGCGATCAGCAGGATGGCATCGGCGCCCATCGCGCGCGATTCGTAGATCTGGTAGGCATCGACCATGAAGTCCTTGCGCAGCACAGGCAGCGCGCAGCTCGCGCGTGCCTGCTTGAGGTAGTCGGGCTGGCCCTGGAAGAACTGCCGGTCGGTCAGCACCGAGAGACAGGCCGCGCTGACCTTGCCGTTGCCCTCCGCGTAGCTCTGGGCGATGTCGGCCGGGATGAAGTCCTCGCGGATCACGCCCTTGCTGGGGCTGGCCTTCTTGATCTCGGCGATCACGGCGGCCTGGCCGGCGGCGATCTTCGCGCGCAGGGCGCCCTCGAAATCGCGCGTGAGCACGCGGCTCTCGGCATCGGCGCGCATGGCGGCCAGGGGCGTTTTCTTCTGCGCCGCCGCGATCTCCTCGCGTTTGACGGCCACGATCTTGTTCAGGATGTCACTCATGGTCAGGAGCCTTGTTGGAGGTTGGATCGGGCGTCGGAGCGCCCTGCTTCAAAACTTTGACGAAAACGCGGTGCATCGCGATGCCCACGACGATGAACAAAAATGAGATACCGACCGCAATCCATGCCACCGGGTCACGCCACATTTTCTGCTCCTACTCAAAAGACGGCGCAGAGGTGCCTGCTTCACGTCGAGGAGACGCGGTCAGGCGCCCACCGGATCGCCGGATATCCGGTCGCCGGTCAAGCAGGTGCACGCAATCGTCCAGGGCCGCCATTTGCTGCCCCAACGATGTGCCCGGTGACGCCTGGACTTCCAAGCTGAACAATGCGGCCACAGGGCCCTGACGCCTGTGGCGCAGCTCAAAGGAACAGGACCGGACGCCATGGGAGTACGGACTCAGCGTCAATCCGGTCAGACCACCTGCGCGTGGCTGCGGGCGACAAGCTGCTCCAGCTTGGCCGCTGCAGCGCCACTGGCGATGGCATCGCGCGCCTTCTGAATACCGTCGGCGATGGAACTGGCCACATTGGCGGCGTACAGCGCCGCGCCCGCATTCAGGCTGACGATCTCGCGCGCGGGGCCGGGCTCGCCGCGCAGCACCGACAGCAGCATCTCGCGCGACTGCTCGGGCGTCTCCACCTTGAGGGTGCGGTTGCTGGACATCGCCAGGCCGAAGTCCTCGGGATGGATCTCGTATTCGGTGATCTCGCCGTTCTTCAGCTCGCCCACCATGGTGGCCGCGCCCAGGCTCACCTCGTCCATGCCGTCGCGGCCATAGACCACCAGCGCATGCTCCGCTCCCAGGCGCTGCAGAGCACGCACCTGGATGCCCACGAGGTCGGGGTGGAACACACCCATGAGGATGTTCGGCGCGCCCGCGGGGTTGGTGAGCGGCCCGAGGATGTTGAAGAGCGTGCGCACGCCCAGCTCCTTGCGCACGGGCGCCACATTCTTCATGGCCGGGTGGTGGTTGGGGGCGAACATGAAGCCGATACCCGTGTCGGCGATGCAGCGCGCGATGGCCT
Source organism: Paracidovorax cattleyae (assembly GCF_900104515.1). GTDB lineage: Bacteria > Pseudomonadota > Gammaproteobacteria > Burkholderiales > Burkholderiaceae_C > Paracidovorax > Paracidovorax cattleyae. The sequence goes on along the minus strand of NZ_FNJL01000008.1, from coordinate 80,519 downwards.
CGGGCGGCAGGTCGATGTGCACGCCCAGCGACTCCATCACGTCGGCGCTGCCGCTCTTGCTCGACACGCCGCGGCCACCGTGCTTGGCGGTCTTGGCACCCGCCGCCGCGGCCACGAACATGGCGCAGGTGGAGATATTGAAGGTGTTGGCGCCGTCGCCGCCGGTGCCCACGATGTCCACCAGGTGGGTGGTGTCGGCCACGGCCACCTTGCGGGAGAACTCGCGCATCACCTGCGCGGCGGCGGTGATCTCGCCGATGGTCTCCTTCTTCACGCGCAGGCCGGTGACGATGGCGGCGGTCATCACGGGCGACAGCTCGCCGCGCATGATCATGCGCATGAGGTGCAGCATCTCGTCGTGGAAGATCTCGCGGTGCTCGATGGTGCGCTGCAGCGCCTCCTGGGGGGTAATGGACATGGCGGAAAGCCTTTGTTCTGGAGATCGGGAGATTCAGGGGCCGGGCCGTTCGGACAGCGCAAGCCTGATGCCGAAGCCGACGAACATGGCGCCGGCCGCGCGGTCGAGCCAGTGCATGCGGCGCTGCACCAGGGCGGCGCGGCGCGCCATCCAGGCAGCGGCCAGGGCCCAGCCCACGTTCACGGGAACCGCGTTCAGGTTGAACAGCGTGCCCAGCAGCACGAAGGCCAGAGCCTTGTGCTCCGCGCCCGGCGCGATGAACTGCGGGACGAACGCCAGGAAGAAGATGGCCACCTTGGGATTGAGCACGTTGGTCCAGAAGCCGCCCAGGAAGATCTTGCGCAGCGGCATGCCGGCCGCGGCGTCCCCCGCGGCAGAGCCCTCGCCCGCCGGGCCCGCGGTGCGGGCCACGGCCGCGAGGCCGCCGCCCGGCCGGGCGCGCAGCATGCGCACGCCCATCCAGACCAAGTAGGCCGCACCGGCCCACTTGAGCACGGAGAACGCGGTGGCCGATGTGGCCAGCAGCGCCCCCACACCCAGCGCCGCGGCGGCCACGTGGACGAAACAGCCCCCGGTGATGCCCAGGCCCGCAACGATGCCGGCGCGCGCGCCCGATCGCAGGGCATGCGCGACGATGTAGAAGACGTCGGGGCCGGGCGTGAGGTTCAGCAGCCAGCCCGCGGCGATGAAGAGCAGCAGATGGTGGAAATCCGGCATGGCGAATCCCTGCCGGCTACCAGCGGCGGCCGGGCTCGAAGCGGTGCAGGAAGGTAGTGATCGCGTCGCGCGGTGGCTGCACGCCGTGCACCGCCAGGATGCGCCCGGCCGCGCCGCGGTGGTAGGTGCCGTGCAGCAGCAGGTGGTGCAGCATTTCCGCGCGCGACATCGTGCCCGTGTCGCCATCGGTGAAGCGGAAGGCGATGCGCTCTGCGAGCGCACCGGTATCGAGCGCTTCCACGTACCGCACGAACCAGTCGTCGGACGCCTGCACCTCGGGCAGCAGTGCCTCCAGGGCCGGCGTTTCCTCGGTGTTGGTGGCCAGCGGGGCGCGCTGCGCATCGCCCGTGAGGTGCGCGCGGAAGATCCGGTCCACGCACCAGGTGTGGTTCAGCAGCCGCGAAAAGGTACGGAAGTCGTCCGCAGGCAGCTGGTCGCGCGAGGCGATGCCCAGCGCCAGCAGTTCGCCATTGGACCAGCGCTTGAACTTGAAGAGGGAAACCAGGGAGGCGTCCATGGCGGTCACGCCTTCGCCGAGAGGAAGTTCTTCAGCATGGCATGGCCATGCTCGGTGAGGATGCTCTCGGGGTGGAACTGCACGCCTTCGATGGGAAGCTCCTTGTGGCGCACGCCCATGATCTCGCCATCCTGGGTCCAGGCCGTGATCTCCAGCGCCTCGGGGCATGACTCGCGCTCGATGGACAGCGAGTGGTAGCGGTTCACGGTGAACTGCTCCGGCAGGCCGGCGAACACGCCCTGGCCGGTGGTGGTGATGGTGCTGGTCTTGCCGTGCATCAGTTCGCGTGCCCGGATGATGCGCCCGCCGAAGGCCGCACCGATGGACTGGTGGCCCAGGCACACGCCCAGGATGGACAGCTTGCCCGCGAAGTGGCGGATCGCCTCCACGGAGACGCCGGCCTCGGCGGGTGAGCACGGGCCGGGCGAGATGACGAGGTGGCGCGGATTGCGGGCCGCGATCTCCTCCACCGTGATCTCGTCGTTGCGGTGCACTTCCACTTCCGCGCCCAGTTCTCCGAAGTACTGGACGATGTTGTAGGTGAAGCTGTCGTAGTTGTCGATCATCAGAACTGTCATAGACTTAAGTCCTTGATTTAATTGATAAATTTTTCCGTGGCACTCGGAGATATACACGCCGATATACACATTCGCAGCGGATCTCAATGGCCTGGTCGCTCGACGCCATCGCAGTGCCTCTAAACCTGATTTGCCGTTGCACCGGCGCAACCTCCGCGGCCTGCAGGACGCGGACGCTTCTGCGCGCAGCAAGGCGGTGGCGAGTCGTCCATCCGCCTGGGATGTCCGGACCGCCGGCGCACGAGACCATTCCCCCGCTCGTCCGGCGAGAATGGCATAGAAGCGATGGGGTACTGGGGGCAAGACACTCTCCTTGGTGAGAGCCGCCGTGCCGGGAGCTGGGAACATGCCGCCACCGGTCAGGGCGGCAAACCTGCAGTCGTGAGGACCGCAGCGGTGCGCCGCTTCTACGAGAAGCGCCACCACTTGGCTACGTTGAACGATGCGCTGCAGGTCATGGTGCTCGGCCAGTTTGGTCGTTGGAGGATCAGCAGCCCTTGCACAGCCTGCGAACCGGATTCGCCCGAGTGTAATGCCCAAGGGTGGCACTGTCGATGCGATGCCCTCGCCGCGGCCCTATCGCTCCCGAATGCGGAGCGGCGCCTGCGCCCATTGCCTGCAGCCGACACCGCCCCGCGACTCCCATCATGCCCAACACGCTATGCATGAAAGGTGTGCTGTAGTCCGCCCGGATCGAGAACCGCGTGTGGGCGGCCGTGGTGGTCATCCTGTTCGCCGGCATCCCCTTCATCGACATGGATCTTTCGACGATACAGTTCGATGCCAGCCGCTCCCAGCAGTGCAAGGTCGATGTGGCCGTTCCCCAGGACACGCGCTGGTCGAACGCGTTCATCACGCGCAACAACCAGAGCGCGCGCGTGCCGGTGTGGTGGTTCTTACCGGCGATCGCACGATCCTGAAAAAATGGCTCAAAGCCGGATACATGGAAGATCGGCAACTTTTCTCAACCGAAGCTGGTAATCCGCAAGGAAGCATCATCCCGCCAACACTGGCGAATCTCGTTCTGGATGGCCTTCAGGCCGAACTGCGTGCAAGGATCGGAAGAACCATGTCACGTGGGAGGCATCCCTTTCGTTTCTTCTTTTATCTTTGAACGTGTGGTCGGCGGGCTGCAAGTGCGGCGAACGCGGGACTGCGCTTGAGGGTGGCGATGGTGCGCTCCCCCTCGGCCAGTGCAGCGGCACTGGTATGGACCGAGTAGGAGCCGTTGATAAGTGGATAGGGATGCCTGGCTGCCGAGCCAATCACGAATTCGGAGGCGCCCCGCGCGGCGATCTCGATGTCGCCCGCTCCGTCGGAAAAGACCGCCAGTTCCCGTTCGAGGACTGCGCCGCCCGCTTCCAGTTGACCGGCGTTCGTTGCGAGCCAGGCGATGTCATGGTCTGGCGCTGGGCGGTAGGTCCAGCTCTCGCCGTCGGCCAGCTTCACGTGCAGATAGGTCATCGAGGTTGGTGCAGCGATCGGGCTGACCGCGCCGCGGTAATGGCCAAGCAGGACGCGGGCTGGACCTTCATGGCGTATCTGATCGGCCTCGATGTACAGACTTTCAGCTGGCGTCAGTTCCAACTCAGGGGGCAAGGCCACCCACAACTGGAATCCGCGCGCGAGGCGGCCGGGAGAGGCTTCCCCTCCATGCCAGACGCCGCTACCGGCGCGCATCCACTCCACGGATTCATCGGTAATCGTGCCGCTTTTACCCGTTGTATCGCCGTAGGTCATACGCCCTTCGAAGAACGCGGTGAGTGTGGCAATGCCGGAGTGCGGATGGGGCACAAACCCCCTTCCCCCCGAAGATGTGAATTCAAAGAGATCCAGGAAAACGAACGGTTTCAGGTGCTCACCCAGATCGCCCGGGCTCACCAGGCGAGTGACCGGGCCTGCGCGATGCCCTGGGGTGCGATACTGAACAGTCCGCGATTTGCTGGCTTGGCCTCGTGTATGGGTCATGATAGTTACTCTATGAGCGTGGACGAGGGAGGTCGCGCAATGCGGGCGCCACTTGCGTTCCTATCAGTTTGATTGACCGGGCCATGGTCTCCACCCCCGCAGCGGCGGAACTCATCTGGAATGCCAGGCGGTCTACACCGCCAAGCGTTTTCGATATGGCCCGGGCCTTGTCGATCACTGTTTCAGGATCGCCGATAAGAAAGGCGCCAGACGGGCTGCACGCCGCGTCGAATTGCTCACGTGTCACAGGCCCCCATCCGCGTTCCTTACCGACCTGGGTGAACGCATGAAGCCATCCCGGATAGAAGGCATCTCGGGCCACCCTGGACGTGTCGGCCAGAAAACCGACGAGATGGATCCCGACCTTCAATTTCTCGGGTGGGTGGCCAACCTGGCGCCCTGCCTGGCGATACAGGTCTACCAGAGGACGAAAGCGCGCGGGGTCACCGCCAATGATGGCGACCATCAACGGCAACCCTGCTGCACCGGCACGAACGAAAGACTGTGGTGTGCCGCCCACGCCCACCCAGACCGGGAGCGTCTCCTGCAACGGTCGTGGATAAACCCCCTGGCCTGTGAGGGCGGCCCGGAAGCGACCGGACCAGGTTACGTGTGTTTGCCTGTTCAACTGCTGGAGCAGGCCAAGCTTCTCCGTGAACAAGGCGTCGTAATCATCACGGGCATGGCCGAACAGGGGATAGGCCTCGGCAAAGGAGCCGCGCCCGACCGTTATCTCTGCGCGGCCCTGGGAAAGCAGGTCCAGCGTGGAGAAGTCCTGAAACAGGCGTACGGGGTCGACCGTGCTCAGTACCGATACGGCGCTGGCCAGCCGAATTCGACGGGTGCGCGAGGCTGCTGCTGCGAGGATCACCGCAGGCGATGCATCGACATAGTCGGAGCGATGGTGTTCACCGATGCCGAACACGTCGATACCGACCTCGTCTGCCAGCGCGATCTCGTCGAGCAGGGCCGCCAGCCGCTGCGCCGGGCTGGGCACGTGGCCGGTGGATGCTTCCGGCAATAGCGCCGCAAAGCTGTGGATGCTGATCTCCATGCGGAAGTCCTTCCTGCGGATACTCTGCCGCCGCGATCCCGCACGCTCGTAACGTTCAGGACACGGCGGCGGTAGGGGTCAGTCGGAGATTGCCGCGATGCTGTTCTTCGCCTGAGCGATGGCCGCCCCTTTGGCGTCATCGCCGAGCGCCAGACCTTCGGCGCGAACCAAGGTCACGTCGGTCAGACCGATGAAGTGGAGTGCCGCCGTCAGCAGGCTTTCCTGGTGATCCAGGGCTGCTACCGGACTCGCGCCGGTGTAAACGCCGCCGCGGGCAGAGGCGATGAATACCTTTTTGCCCCTGGGCAGCAGACCCTCCGGACCTTGCTCCGTGTAGCGGAAGGTGCGACCCGCAACGAGCACACGGTCCAGCCATGCCTTGAGCTGGCTGGGGATCGAGAAGTTGTACATGGGCGAACCAATGACGATGACGTCAGCGGCGAACAGTTCGTCGATATAGCTGCCGCCCAGCGCGATATCCTTACCGAGCGCCGGGGAGGACGGCGCGGCTCCCTGGAACACAGCGAGGTGGCTGGGGCCGAGATGCAGCAAGGCATCTTCCACGAGGTCGCGGCGCAGGACGGACGCACCGGGATGCAATGCGCGTTGCCTATCGACGATATCCGCCGTGAGACCTCGGCTGACGGAGTGCTCGCCAAGGATGCTGGAATCGATGTGCAGGATGGTTGTCATGAAGTTTCTCCAGTGAAATAGGACGCTCCCGGGCATGGGCTGAACGGGTGATGGGATGATTCCACCCCCCGAAGCATCTGCATAGACGCTATATTCCTATGCATTCCATCTGAAATTTAGATACTTCTGGATATGGAGAAGGCATGCTCGAAGGTGTATCGCTCGACCAGCTCAGAACGTTCGTGGCTGCTGTGGACGAAGGCAGTTTCTCGGCGGCCGGTCGTCGTCTGGGCCGCGCGCAATCGGCCATTAGCGAACTGGTGCGCGGCCTGGAGGAGCAATTGGGTGTCCCGTTGTTCGATCGCACCGGCCGCTACCCCCAACTGACGGCCGCAGGCAAGGCGCTTCTCGGCAATGCGCGGGAGGTTCTGGCTGGAGTCGATTTAATGAAGTCCCGTGCCAGGGGGATGGCGGCAGGACTGGAGCCAGAGCTATCCGTCGTGGTGGATGTCTTCTTTCCGATCGAAGCGCTCGCAGCCGTGGCCCGGGAATTTCGCGTGCAGTTCCCGGCAGTACCCTTGCGCGTGTACGTGGAGGCTTTGGGTGCGACCTTCCGGCTTGTACTTGACCGGCAGGCCAGCGTGGGTATCGTAGGTTTCGTACCACTAACGCCGCCCGGCATCGTGACTGAACCCCTGGTGAATATAGCGTTCGCCATGGTGGCAGCCGCCGACCATCCCCTGGCTGCCTATGAGGGTGTTATCCCTCATGGCGAGCTTGCCAATCATGTCCAGTTGGTGCTGACAGACCGATCCGATCTGTCGAAAGGCCGGGATTTTGGCGTGTTGTCCCCGAAAACATGGAAACTGGCTGACCTCTTCGCCAAGCGGGCATTCCTGCTCAACGGGCTCGGCTGGGGAGGCATGCCCCTGCATACGGTCCAGGTGGATCTGGACAGCGGGAGGCTGGTGCGGCTTCGCATTGAGGAGGAACCCGCTGACGGGGTGAGTATGTCGATGTCGGCCGTCTACCGGGTTGACGCACCGCCGGGTCCGGCAGGACGCTGGCTCATCGAGCGCATCATCGCCTGCTCCGGAGATCATTATTAGCCTGGCGGCGCGGCTTTCCCCATGCGGCCCTTCCTTACACTTCTATCACCCGCCGCGGAGACTTCCAGCGGTCTTGCATTGCTGGAGCAATTCCTTCAGGCAAGGCAGATCGCCGGCAGTTCGTCCAAGGTAAGCGTTGGACCGCTTGGGTGTATGCGATGGACCGCATGAGTTGAGCACCGCGACCGGCAGCCAAGGTGTCATTCGCTTTAGCGATCGATTTCCTCCTGTGGATCACGTTCATTAGGGTGCCGGTCATCCCTCCGCCGTCACCCTCCCTGCCGTCTGTCCGGCCTTGCGTTTGTCCTTCAATCGGCAGCTCTCGCCGCGGATCTGCACGATGTGGGCGTGGTGCAGCAGACGGTCGAGCATGGCCGCTGTGAGGGTCTGGTCGTCGGCGAAGGGCTGCGCCACCGCGGGAACAGCAGGTTGCTGGTGAGCACCATCGAGCCGTGCTCGCAGCGTTTGGCCAGCACGTTGAAGAACAGATTGGCCTCGTCACGTTGCCGTTCCGCTGCTTCGGCGTGCTGTGTGGCTCGCTCATGCTGTGCATCGTGGTCGAGTGCGTGGGCATGGCGCCGTTCTGGCCGGACCAGGGATGGCGCCACGCGCTACACCGTGCTGGTGTTCATGGTGGACCTGCTCGTGCTGTGCCTGCCGCTGCCGCTCTTCATCCTGGCGGCGTTCGCAGGCTTCGTGGACGGACTGGTGCTGCGGCGGCGGTGCTGCTCGGGGTCGCGATGGATATCGCGGCTGGGAGCTTCAAAAAGTACCTCTGACCCATCGACAAGCCAGTCGTTGACATACCCGACGAGGATCAGAGCGCTTTTTCCCTATATTGGTGCCAGACCCGGTACGGGATGAAACCTTCCGCCGAGGCAGGTTCTGGCTCCGCGTAACTTCACTCCATCCCCAAGGCGCATGAAAAAGATCCACGGTCACCCCAGAAAAATGGCTTCAAGATCAACCTTGTCCTTCGTTCCATCCGGTTTTCTAAAGAACTCCTTCGTGTCCTTGAATTCCACGCTTTCTGCGTGAAAAGGCTCCCTGATCTTCAAATAAAATTCTCCCTTGTGTTCCCTCACGCCATCCAGCATCACGACGTGTCCGCCTTTTGAAATTATACAGGATCCCATTCGATCTATTTTCTCGCCGAGATCCCGAAGTGCATCTTTCCGGGTCTGATGCAAACCTCCCATCAGGTTTCTCTTGTAGATGATATTTTCGTAGCTGAACAGAGCAGGTTCTTTTCCAGTCTTCTCACGAAGAGACTTCACAATATCTTCCATAGTCCTTCGCGTACCCCCGTCTCGTGGGCCACTGCCGCTATCGATTAAAGTACTATCATGATCCAATCTCATCATCAGCTCACATGCGTACGTGCAATCGCGAAAACCAGGCTGAGGGACCATGAATTTACCATTGCGCATTAGATACGCGTCGAAGTCGCCGATACGTATCGGGCTCACCGCATAGCCATCCACCATAAACGCTAGCCGCTGATCACTGGTAGCTTCCATTGCGCCAAAGCGCTGAGTGACTCGATCCGAGGGAACGGTGTAAATAAAACCCGATTTAATGTGGCCTAGATAGTTCGGACTGGGTGAGCTCTCGAACGGCGGATATCTGCGGACGATGCCATCTGAGCACCGCACCATCAGCTCCGAGCCCCAATCGCGAGGGCCTGCGCGTAAAGCTTCCCAATCAGTTCCAGGCGTATCGATGATTCCGACCATGTTTTCTACATTTTTATACAGTTCTGAACTTTCCTTCGGATTGATTATCTTGTAAGTCCTATCGCTCGCCACCGGTGATTTATGAGGCAGGCTGGAAGATGATCCTGCCTCGTTTTGACGCCGTGCCTCGTGCGTCCCTGCCCTTGCTCTGGGCAGATTGGAGGCTCTTGGTCTGGCGGATGACCCTGAATAGCCATGCCCTTGCCTCAACGGGGATGGCATGCCGTGCGGTGTTGGCGTTCCCTGGGTCGATCCCCTATGTCTCGACTGTGACTCTGTTACTTGTTCTGACCGCTTCCACCGAGAACCCGTCGGCGTCTTGTTAACAGAGTAATCCATGGCCATTCCTTCTTGGGAAAAAGTAATTTTAAAGAAATGAAAAATCCTTGATGAGAGTGCATCAAGGTGACCGTTTGGCGGCGCTCCCATTTACACCATCGCGGACGCATCGGGCTATTCCGGATAATCGTTGCACACGGCCTTTGCCAACAAGCCAAGGCATCTGAACAGATTTCTCGGATTGCGAACAGGCAGCTTCGCAATTCGCTTCTGGTCACGGCCGACGTTTTCCCTGTGCGAGAACGTTCGATCCAGTCCTCGTCATCGCGCCTTGCAGACCGTCGAAGTTCGAGATATTCGCCGAATCGCCCGCACATATGACATCACCACCGAAGGGATGTATCCGGCGCCGGCAAGCGTCGGTCAGGAAGTGAAAAATTCATTGGAAGATAAGGGCCATGGCCAGGGCGGCACACATGGCGCTCGGGGTGGAAGCGGGGTAGCGCGCGGCCACATGTCAACGCCGATTCAAATCTGACCCACCCAGGGTCTGCTTCACTGGGCTTCTCGGCGGCGCAGGGCGAAGCCCATGGCAGCCGAGCAGCGCGGTGCCGGTCATGCCCCGCCGTCATCCCACCTCCGATCCATTATGTTTCAGATCGTTAATCATTATGCAACGCATGAATTTTGGTGTGATGTCGATGCATCATGCCGCCTCACCGCGAAAGCCGTTGCACGCTTCCTGGCAAGCCCCCCCGAAAGTGCAAGTGCAGTTGCGGGTATGCACGCTTGCTGACATGCCCCGCATTCTTCTGAGTAATCAGGCAGATCTGGCCGTCGCAGTTCTCCCGTTGGAGCACGTCAATCTGGAAGTCGAGGTAGTGAGTTCGGGACGGACAGGTGTGTGATGCCGGAGAACCATCCCCTGGCCTCCCGAGAGCGCATCAGCTTGCGGGACCTCACCGGGTTCCCCGTCATAGCTCCGTCGGCCCCTTCAAGGGACGGTTCCGGCACCCGGGCGAGCGGCAGTCGCGGCGCTTTCCGGACGGACTGAGGGGGATGGCGCCCGGCATGGGGCGCGAGGGGGGCCAGCGCGCAGGCTTGCGCCAGCGGAAACCGGAAAAGGTCGCCTGCCAGGGGTGGGAAGGGAACGCATGCGGACACAGCATGCGCTGCATTGTCACCCGGCCGCGCCGGAGGGCCGGCCGCTTCGCATCTTCTTACATGCCATCGCACGGCCTGCCCGCCACGCCGGGCCGCCCACGCACAGTGGAATCCGCGTTGGTCCACCGATCCACGATCCCCCTTGCGATGGTGAAAGTGCCTGGGTGCGCCGGTGCATTTTTCCACGTCAACCACCAGGAGCTACTACCTATGAGTGCCATCAAGAAAGCCTTCCAGGCGATAGGGAAGGGAATCGAAAAAGCCGTCCACAGCGTCGGCCAGATCGCCAAGGGAATCGTCACGCTGAACCTGAAGGCCGCGGCCCAGGGTCTCAAGAACCTGGCCGACGCCACCATGACCATGGCGCGCGGCGCCATGAACCTCATGCCGGCGGCCATGGCGGCCAACACACTGCTCGACGGAGCGCTCGACAAGATGCTGCGCAAGATGCAGAACACCGCGCAGAAGCTTGCCGACTCCGTCGTGGACAGCGTGGAAGGAGGCCTCTCCAACATCAAGGACGGCGTGGTCAACACGGCCAAGGGCATCGCCAAGGGCAAATTCGCCAAGGCGTTCAAGGGCCTGACGCAGTTGGCCATGGGGGTGATGGACACGGCGTCCAACTTCGGCCCCGGCGGCGTGGCCAAGAACATGGCCCGCATGGCGGTGGATGCCGCCATCGGGTTGGCCGGACAGGAGGCCACGAAGCTCGCCGCCAAGGTGCTGGATCCGCATGGCACCTCGCGCTTCGGCGCATTCGCCACCGACATGGTGGGCGCGGCGGTGGGCGGCGGCCTGGGTGGATCGCGCGCTGGCCGCTTCGTGGGCAGCGGCACGGGTGCCACGGGCATGCTGCAGGGCGCCAGGCACGCCGTGCAGGACACGGCGCGCACGGCCGCCCTCGGCTTCGCGCAGGAACAGGTGTCCACGCTCACGCTGAAGGTGCAGATGACGCTCGACCCCAACGGCGACTCGCGCGTGGGCGAAGCCGGGGCGAGCGCCTTCGACAGCGCAGCGAACGCCGCCCTCTTCCAGGCCACCGCCGGCCGCCGCCGCGCCGACGGCACGCGCGCCACGGCCGCCGAGCACCTCCGCGGCGTGCAGACCGCCGCGGCGGACGCCGCGCTCGCCAGCGTGAACTTCTCGGCGCAGAGCGCCGTCCAGGGCGCGATCTACCAGCAACTGTCACCGCTGGACGCAGGCACGGGTACGGGACTGGGCTCCAGCCTGGGCGCCATCGGCACGGAAGCCGCCGCAGGCGTGGCGGGCGCCGCGGTCAACCATGCCTTCACGGGCCGCCAGCGCGGCCTGGGCGGCGCAGTGCCGTCGATGTCGCCGTCCACCGCCCCGGCTGCGGCCAAGGGCGCCATCCTGCTCGCAGTGGACCAGTTCGTGCAGCAGGTGATGGCGCGCACGATCCTGGAAGGCATCCAGGGCGCACTCGGCCAGCTGGACGCATCGTCGCTCAAGGGCTTTGCATCCCTGTCGGAGGCGTCGGACAGCGATGCCCCCGCCGGACAGAGCCCGGTCGAGATGGCCCGCCGCGCGGCCGCGCAGATCCGGCAGCAGATGGGTCTGTCCATCGAACTGGCCATCGACCAGGCCACGCGCCAGGCCACCGATGCCATCGGGCAGCGCCTGCTGCAGGGACTGCAGGGCGGTGGCAGCAATGGCCGCGCCCTGGGCGGCGACCTGGCGGCCATCACCCGCAACGCAGCGCTGCAGCCCATCGAGCAGGCCTCGCGCAGCGTCTTCGACGCGGTGCAGGGCGCCATCGGCCTGGCCGCGCGCCAGAGCGTGGAGCAGGGCCTGGCCGGCAAGCTGCCGCCGGTCGACGGCTCCGCGGCGGCAACGCTGCAGGTGCAGATCGAAACCCAGATCAGCCACTACCAGATCCGGGCCTGAAGCGGCCCGGCTGCCGGACCGGGCGGCTGTACTCCGCCCCGGTCCGGCGCCCCATCCACTCCCTTTGCAAAGGCTCGCCAAGCCATGGACGAAACCCAACTTCCCGATGACCCCGTCGCCGCCCTGGCCGTGCGCCTGGTGGAGGCGCTGCGCGACGACCGCCTCGACGAGGCCGAAACGCTGCTCGACGAGATGAACGCACTGAGCCCCGAGACCGAGGAGCACCTGATCTTCCCGGTGCTGATCGCCATCCAGCGCGGCTACATCACCGAGGCCCTGCAGTACCTGAACACCCTGGGCGAGGACACCGCGCCGGAGCTCAAGGCCCTGTGCCTGAACATCCTGGGCGACCCGACATGGCACTACCACGCGCAGCAGTGCCTGGAAAGCGACGACTCGCACGTCCGCAAGGCGATGCGCCAGTTGCTGCAGATGGACCCCGAGGACGAACCCGCCGCCGCGGCGGCATGACCGCGGCCGCGCGCAGGGAGCATTCCATGCTGAAACTGACCGACCGGGCGGACCTGGGCGTCTTCTACGACGCCGATGCCGCCCGCTATGGCGAACAGGGCTATACGGAAACCGTGACACGCGAGCGCTTCGCGGCGTTCTACGCGGATTGCCCATCGATCGGCTTCGAGGCCGACGGACAGCCCATCGGCGGCATCCTGTTCGACGGCGAGGAGGCGCACATCGCCGTGCTGCCCTCGCACCACGGGCGCTGGGCCCTGCTGCTCAAGCCGGCCCTGGCGTGGCTGTTCGCGCTGCAGCCGGGCATCACGGTGGCAGTGGAGCGGAACAACGCCCGATGCCTGCGCTTCCTCGACCGGCACGGCTGGCAGCGCGCCGGCGAGCGCGAAGGCGACCTGCTCTACCGGCTCGAGCCGCAGGGCGGCACGCGCAAGACCGCCTACCCCTTCCGCCGCCGCGAGTGCGGCACCGTTTCCCCATCCACCGAGGTGGCACCATGCACGCACCCACACTGACCCCGACTCTCCAGCCGTCCGCCATCCCGGCGGCCTGGCGCTCCGGCGCGAACCGGCTCGTGTCCTGCGGAGGCCGGCCCGGCGTGCAGCTGCGGCTGGTTTCGCTCGTCGAGCCGCCGCTGCTGCTGGATGAAGGCTTTCCGCAGGCGTCGGGCCTGTGGGTGTCCTCGCAGCTGCGCTTCTCGCGCGGCATGAATTCGCTGGCGCTGCTGCACATGGCCATGCACGGCCTGCTGATCCGGCTGGAATCGATGGCCGGGGCCCGGCATGGCAAGGTCGCCAACCACACGCTGCGCATGCTGGTGGAAGGCCGCCTCACGCACGTGTTCGCCAGCACCGCCGATTTCCAGCGCCTGACCGGCCATGCCGATGACGGCACGGCATCGCTGCCCCGGCTCGTGGACATCGACCTGGAACACGACTGGCTGGTGGTGGATGCGCAGAGGGGTTTCGACAACGCCCGGCCTTCGCCCACGCTGATCGCCGGGCTGGTCCGCCTGGCCGAGATTCCCCGGGCCGCACGGCGCCTGGACACGCTGCCGGACACCGACCCCGCGGCTGCGGACGGCGACCGCCTGGCGCTGTTGCTGGAGGCCGCCCGCGCGCTGGCGCAGCAGGACCTGGGTGACCGGGCCGCGACGCTGTCGCAGGATGCGGGTGCCCTGGCATCGCGGCTCGGGGTCCGTACGCTGGTGCAATGGCTGCTGTCCGACCTGCCCCTGCCGGATGCCCTGGCGCCGGTGGCCTCACCCGCGCACAAGGAGGTCGCGGGCTTCCAGGGCCTGCTGCAGTAGGCGCGGCGAACACGGCCCTCGCGGGGCCGTCGCCTGGTGTCGTCGCCACACGAAGGCGGACCGCTCGGTCCGCCTTTTTTCTTCAGCGCTTCGCCATCGGGTACAGGTCGAGGACCTTGCGCACGTAGTCCTGGGTTTCGCGGTAGGGAGGAATGCGGTAGCCATGGCGGATGACCGCTCCCTCGCCCGCGTTGTAGGCCGCCAGCACGAGGTCGGTGCGGCCGCCGAAGCGGTCGGCCAGGAACCGGAGGTAGCGCACGCCCACATCGACGTTCACCGCGGGGGTGAGGATGTCGTCCTCGGAAGCGGCCCCGAAGCGCGCCGCCGTGGCGGGCATGAGCTGCATGAGTCCCATCGCGCCCTTGGGCGACCGGGCGCGGGGCGCGTAGCCCGATTCCACCTGGATGACCGCGCGCACCAGGTGGGGATCGATGGCGTGGCGCTGCGCCGCGGACTCGATGATGGGCGACAGCGCTTCGGCGCGGGGGCTGATGCCGGGCCCGCGCCGCGCGCCGCCCTCCGGCCAGCGCATGCCCGGCAGCGCAGCGCCGGCCGTGGGCGCGTAGATGTCGCGGGGCACCGGCGCATGGATCACGCGCGTGGCGGCGATCGAGGAGGTGTCGGGCCAGCCGGGGAGCGCGACGTCGCGTGCGGGCGTCCAGGCGGCCGCGTTGCACGAACTGCCGATGGAGGGAAAGCGCTGCGCGATGTCCGCGCCCACCACGAGCACGGCCGCACCGCCGGGCAGCTGGCAGTCGTAGGCACCCGCCGCCATGGCCGCGCCGGCCGACAGACCGAGCACGCCGGCCAGCAGGCGGCAGGCGGCAGGCATACGGTATGCAGGCTGCGCCATCACACCACCTCCAGGCGTCGCAGCAGCGGGGCGCGCTGCGCGAGGTAGCGCCGGGCGCTCTCCGCCAGCTCGGCGGCATCCAGCACGCCGTCGCCGCCCAGCGATTCCTCCACGGCGCGCGCGATGGCGTCCGGGTCGCCGCCATGGCGCTGCGCGGCGCGGATCTGCCCCAGCGCGGCGGGCGTCCATTCGATCGCAAGCCCGGAGGCTCCGCACACAAGGTGGCGCGTGCCGTCCGCACCGCAGCGCTGCAGCACCGCGGCGTTGAACCCCTGCACCGACGCGCGTGCCGTGGCGCGCAGCGCGGCAGGCAGTGCCGGCATCGCCACGCCGCTGCTGGACAGCAGCATCAGCGCCTCGTGAACGGACTGTGCAGGCAGGCCGCCCGGCAGCGGCCTGCCCATCAGATCGTGCAGCCGCACCGGCCCCCCGGCCAGCGCATCGAGCAGATCCGCGCAGGCCGCCTCGCCCAGCAGATGTCCGACCAGTCGCAGGGCCGCGCATTGCGGCAGGGCATCGCGCGGCACAGCCAGCAGCCACTCCCGCTCCAGCATGCGCGCGGTCTGCTCGGCAGGGGCGAGCGCCTGGGCGCCGCGCACGAACAGGTCCCGGCGGAAAGAGCGGTTGAGGCCGTAGTCGCGCAGCGTTTCCCGCAGCACGGGATCGGCCGTGGATTCCAGCAACGCGGCGAGTTCCTCGGGCACACAGGCCGCATCCACCTGTTCGGCCAGCAGAGCCGGAGCGGCGAACGACAGTCCGGCCGCCTCGAATTCCGCGGCCACCTGGTGGAAGTACAGCGGATGGGAGTCCGGACCGACGTATTCGTGCAACGCGTAGTTCGGTCCCTCCGCCTGCGCGTGCCGCAGGCGCTCGGCCACCGCGGGATGGGCCTGGACGTAGCCGCCCTCGCAGGCCGCGAGACGCTCGATGAAATCGAGTGCCCCCTGCAGTTGCTCTGCGGCACCGGACCCGGGGTCGGCCACGCGCGAGGCATGCAGGTGGAACAGCTCGCGCAGCGGCAGCAGCGGGGCCCAGCCGGGCAGCGTGTTGTAGCTCACATAGACCACGCCGCCGGGCTTGAGGCGGCGTTCGATGAAGCGCACGATCGCCTGCCGCAGCGCCGGGGACACCCAGGAATACACGCCGTGCATCACGATGCAGTCCATCATGGGCAGGTCGCGGTCGGGCAGCTCCTCGAATCCGTCCTCGAACACTTCCACGTTCGACAGCCCCGCATCGCGGGCCAGATCCCGCGCATAGGCCACGTGGGCGGGATTGAAGTCGTTGCCGAAGAATCGCATGTGCGGAAAGCTCGCCGCATTGGCGAGCAGCGAGACACCGAAGCCCATGCCCAGTTCGAAATAGCACAGCGGATCCTGCAGGTCGGGGGCGCGTTGCCCGCGCGACTCCAGCGCGGTGGCGATCACGCCGGGAGACAGGATCTCGTAGTAGCCATGGGTATAGACCAGTTCGTTTGCCGCGGTGCGGGGGAGTGACATCGTCGTTCCTTTCTGAAGGGGAGTGCCCGGGGCCGCGCAGCGGTCCGGGAGCGCAATCGAAGGGCACGGCCCGCGCGCGGGCGACAGGTCCGGCGCGCGGTGGTGCCCGCATCGCCATTGCAAACGGACGCTGTCCGGACAGCGGCTCCAGGCTCGAAGCGATGGCCCGAAAGGCGAAGGAGTCCGCCGCACGGCGCGCGGCGCAGAGGGCTTCGCAAGCCGTCGCGCGGCTTCGCATCCCCACGCGCCCCTCCCGGCACCGGCTCCTAAGCTGTCCCCTACACGAAGACACCGAACGGAGCGCTCCAGTGATGCCCAACTTTTCCGCCCCCCGACCACGGCACGTAGCCGCCGGCATGACCGGCGGCGTGCTGGCCGGCGCGGTGCTCGCGCTGGGCATGGCAGGCCTGCCCGCGGCCCAGGCCTCCTCGCTGCGCCTGAGCGCCAGCCTTTCGAGCCTGCCCTCGGCGGGCGCGGGCGCTGCCCTGGCGGTGCCGGCCGCAGAGCTGGCCACGTCCGGTACGGACACCGCGCCCTCCAGCCAGGCCGCCACGCCCGCCCCGGCCCAGCGCAGCGCCACCCTGCAGAAGGCCCAGCCGCGCAAGCACACCTCCTACCACGCGCTGGCCGCGGCGACCTTCTCGGCCGGAGCCGCCGGTGCTGCCGCCGCCAGCGCGCCCGCTCCGGCCGCCGCGTCCCCCGTGGCGATACCGACCATCCCCGCCACACGGGCGCTGGAGACGCTCGCGCCCGCCTCGCGGGCTTCGGACGCCCTCAACCGCGGACGCTTCGTGTACCGCGCCGAGAACAAGCGACTCACGGACGTCCTGCAGGATTTCGCCGCCAGCCAGGGTATCCCGGCCGTGGTGGCGGACGGGCTGGACGGCATCGTCAACGCGAACTTCGACGCCAGGCCCCGTGAGTTCCTCGACAGCGTGGCGCGCGCCTACAACATGCTCTGGTACCACGACGGCTCGGCGCTGTATTTCTACCCAGGCAAGTCCATCCAGAGCCGCATGTTCCGCATCAAGGGGTTCAGCCGCGACCAGCTCACGGCCATGCTGCAGTCCCTGGACGTGGGAGACAAGCGCTATCCCATCCGCTTCGACGCCGCCAGCAGCACGATCTATGTCTCCGGACCGCCCCGCCACGTGGAGCTGGTGAGTTCCGCGCTGGAGGCCCTGGACGCCGGCGTCACGGCCAGCGCAGAGCGCACGGTGCGCGTCTTTTCCCTGCAGTTCGCCTCGGCCAGCGACCGCTCGATGGGCGATTCCGTGGTGCCCGGCGTGGCCAGCACGCTGCGCAAGCTCTACAGCAAGGACGACGGTGAAGGGCTGGCGACGTCCAAGGCCACGAGCGCCGAGGTGATCGAGAAGATCCAGCAGCAGACGCGCCGCAAGATGAGCGCCTACGTGCCCGTGCCCGCGGCCAACCAGTTCCTGCCGCCGCTGCCGCGCGCCAACCCTTCCGAGGGCATGCGCCCGCCGGAGCCGGTGTCCCTGCCCACCGCCACCGCCGCGGACAAGTCCGAAGAGGCGCCGCCCCGGTTCGAGGCCGACGAGGGCACGAACTCCGTCGTGGTGTACGGCCGGGCCGACCGGATGGACGAATACGAATCGCTGATCCACCGCCTGGACCAGAAGCCGCAGCTCGTCGAGCTGGAGGCCACGATCATCGAGGTCAACTCCGACAGCGTGGATGCGCTGGGCGTGAACTGGTCGCTGCGGGCCGGCACGAGCAACATTGCCACCAACCTGCCGGGCCCGAGCACGCCGGCCGCGCTCAGCACCATCGTGCTCGACGCGGGCCGCCACCTGCTGGCCAACGTGAACGCACTGGAAGCGCAGGGCAAGGCGCGCATCCTGTCCAAGCCTTCCGTACTGGGCGTCGCCAACCGGGCGGCGGTGATGCGCGAAAAGCGCGTGGCCACCGTGCGCGTCGCCGGGAACCTGGAGGCCAACCTCTTCCAGATCGAGGCCGGCACCCTGCTGCAGATGACGCCGCAGGTCACCGCGGTGGAGGGCAAGAACAACATCAAGCTGAGCCTCTACATCGAGGACGGCGCGTTCGAGACCAACGTGGTGGACCAGATCCCCCTGGTCAAGAAGACCGAGATCCGCACCGAAGCCCACGTCCGCGAAGGCGAGAGCCTGCTGATCGGCGGCATCACCGTCGAATCGGAGAACACGCAGGACAACGCGGTTCCGGGCCTGTCCAAGCTGCCCGTCGTGGGCGGTGTCTTCCGCAACACGGAGCGCCTCACCCGCCGCACCGAGCGCCTTTTCCTGATCACGCCCCGCGTCCTGGCGCAGGGTGCTCCGACCACCGTTTCCTCGATCTCCCCGGAGGTTCGCAAGCCATGAAGCAACTTCGTATCCTGACCGGCCAGCACGCCGGGGCCCGCATAGATTTGACCCCAACGCGCCACCACATCAGCGCGGACGACACGGCGGACATCCAGTTGCTCGACTGGACCGCCGAACCGGTGGTCATCGACGCTGGAGACGACGGCATGGTCCACATCGCAACGGCAGCCGCAGGAGCGCAGGCCCCCGCCGTACTGGCCGACTTCACGCCCCGGCGCTTCGGCGACGTGGTGCTGTGCGCCGGCCCCGCCGACGCCACCTGGCCCGCCGATGCGGACATCATTGCCCGCCTGTCCCCCGCCGTCGTGGCCGCCGCACCCGCCGAGGTCCGGTCGATGTGGCCCCGCATCACCTCCGCGGTGGTCGGCACCGCCCTCATGACGGCAGCACTGAGCGCCGCCGTCGCCCCCCTCGGCCAGACCCCGGCCGAACGCAAGGCACTCACCTCGGTGCTGCCGCCCGAGCCGCTGAAGATGCGCGTGGAACGCGCCCTGGCCGAGACTTCCGTGGCGGGCTACGAAGTGGCGCAGCAGGGGGACGGCGTGGTGGTGCGCGGCCTGCTGCGCCAGCCCTCCGATGCCGACGCGCTGCGGCAGCGCCTGGCCACGTTCCAGGGTGACCGCATCGTGCAGTCCTTCGCACCGGCCACGGAAGTCGCGCAGAGCATCGCCGACGCGCTCGGCCAGCCCGGCCTGCGCATCGCGCACCAAGGCAACGGCCTGTTCACGATCACGGGAGAGGTGGCGAACCTTTCCGCGCTGCGCCAGAACGCGGCCCGCGTGGCCACCGACCTGGCGCCGCTGGTGCGCGGCATCGACGTGGCCGCGACGCAGCGGCCGCCGGCCAGCCCGCCCGCCATGAGCGCGCTGATGGAAACCGACGGCCTGCAGTACATGCAGACCCGGGACGGGGTGAAGCACCTCTCGCTCACGTCCGGTTCACGGATCGCTTCGGCAGACCAGCCGGCGTCCTTCCGATAACAAACCCAAGAGACCTTTTCAGACCATGACCGCATCCATCGAATCCACCATTTTCAGCGATCTGGAGAACCTCGAGCAGGCCCTGAGCGAAGACCTCAGCGGAGACCGCGCGCGCGCCATGATCCGCTACTTCGACGAAGTGGCCCGCGAAAGCAGCGCGATGCGGATCCAGGCGCAGATCGACGCCGAACGCCAGTTGATCGGCCAGCTGGTCGATGCGTTCCAGGCCTCGCAGCGCGTGATCCGCAAGATCTGGGAAACCCTGCACGGCACGACGCTGGCGGTGTGAGAAAGGCACGACCATGATCCACGCTCCCCACTCCGCACCCGCCCCGTACGCCGCCACGGGGGCGACGTCAGCGCCCTACCCGGTGATCTACCGCAACCTGATGAGCGTCGCGCTGCTGGGCACCGTGTACCGCGTCGACAGCGATGCGGAAACCATCAGCCGCGCCGTCGAGGCCACGCTGGAGGACTCCAGCACCTACCTGCTCTACCGCAACATCGTGCTGGCCATGGCCGGCCAGCGGGGCAAGGAGCGCGACCAGCTGCTGCACCACGTCGAGACCCACCCGGAAGACGGCGTGAGCAAGGTCGCCCTGGCGCTTACGCTGCTCTTCAACGGCGACCCCGCCTGGCGGCACTGGATCGACAACGTGCTGGCAACCAGCGCGGACCAGCCGGTGCGGCAGGCCGCGCAGGGCGTGCTGCACTTCCTGGGCCGGGTCTCCCACAAGCCCGTCGTCCACTGACCGGCGGGCCACGCACCACAAGACACGGCGCGGCGGCAGGGCCGGCGCGCCTCCCGGATGGAGACCGCATGGTGCGGTCTTCGCTAACCGCGGTTCGCACCGCAACATTCTCTCTAGGAGCTTTCTATGTCCATCTCCGGCGCAGACGCATCGACGCAGCGTTCCATCGCACTGCAGGAACAGAACATGCGCAACCAGGAGGCGCTGACCGACGCCAGCACCCGCAACATGGCCAAGCAGGCCCTGCTCAACTTCCAGAAGGAAATGGCGGAAATGAACGCCAAGACCGTCGGTGCCATGGGCAAAGGCTTGTCCGGCCTCGCACCCAACTGACGCGCCATGCGCCGCGCGCGGCCGCCCCGCGGCGCGCTGCGTGGCGCCACGCCGTCCTTCACGTCATCCTTTCACATTCACTTATCCCGAGGAGCCACACCATGTCCATTTCCGGCGCAGACGCATCGACGAAGCGTTCCATCGCACTGCAGGAGCAGAACATGCGCAACCAGGAGGCGCTGACCGACGCCAGCACCCGCAACATGGCCAAGCAGGCCCTGCTCAACTTCCAGAAGGAAATGGCGGAAATGAACGCCAAGACCATCGGTGCCATGGGCAAGGGCCTGTCCGGCCTCGCACCCAACTGACGCGCCATGCGCCGCGCGCGGCCGCCCCGCGGCGCGCTGCGTGGCGCCACGCCGTCCTTCACGTCATCCCTTCACATTCACTTATCCCGAGGAGCCACACCATGTCCATTTCCGGCGCAGACGCATCGACGCAGCGTTCCATCGCACTGCAGGAGCAGAACATGCGCAACCAGGAGGCGCTGACCGATGCCAGCACCCGCAACATGGCCAAGCAGGCCTTGCTCAACTTCCAGAAGGAAATGGCGGAAATGAACGCCAAGACCATCGGTGCCATGGGCAAGGGCCTGTCCGGCCTCGCACCCAACTGATGCACGCGGTACCCCGCGCAGCCCGAGCCGCCGATCCAGGGACGACGCATATGCCGTATGCCGTGTTCTTTGCCGTGGCCACGCTCTCCTGCGCGGCCTACGCGGTTCTGGTGCACTCCGGCACCGAAGCGGCCGCGCAGCCCGCGCTGCGCGAATCGCCGGCCCCCGCCGGGCCGTCATTCGACCCGTCGGACGCACCCCCAAAATCCTCCAGGGAAACCGCTCCATGACCCCCAAAATCTCTCGACGAGAAGTGGTCGTCGGCCTCATCAATCTGGCGACCAAAGCCGTCGAACTCGAACTCACCGACGACGCCGCCGAAATCCTCCAGGGTGCGCGCATCCTGCGCCCGCGCATGGTCGAGCTGGACCTGCTGGAAGGCTGGATCTGCATCCAGCGCGGCCAGGTGGATGAATGCATCCGCCTCATGCGCAACGTGGAAGGCAGCCCCACCCACTGGGGAATGGCCAAGGCCCTGATGGCGCGCTGCCAGCGCTTTCTGAGGGACCCCGCCTGGCGTGGCAATGCCGACGAGGTGCTGGCAGGCTGCAAGGACTCGACGGCCCTGTACCTGGTGAAGCAGTTGTTCGCCGAGCAGGCCGGTGAAGCCGGCGGCGATGCCGCAGGCCAGGACACCGCGCCCCGGGAGCCCGGCGAGACGCCCGATCCGCAGTCCGCCGCCCGCCCGCGCAAGTTCGCGCCGGTGGATCCCCTTACCAACCCCTTCGTATTCCAGTTGCGCGCCTGACCGCCGCGCGCAATGCTCCCCCTTCCTCACAGGACAACGCCATGAACGCCCTCCAGCTGCCCGTATCCCCTGCGCCGGCCATCGAATCCGGCGCCGCCCAGCCCAGCCACCTGAGCGCGCTGGCGGAGAAGTTCGCGCGCCTGATGGAAGGCAAACCCCAGTCCACCCTGTCCGAAATGGCCCCGGACTCCACCGTGGGCAACGCGCTGATGCAGCAGGACGAGTCCATGCGCAAGGCGCTGCAGGACATGCACGCCCTGGCCCATGCGCAGAAGGACAACTCGATGAACGACATCGACATGACGTCCCGCCAGATCGAACTCATGTACCGGGTGTCGGGCATGCAGTTCCAGTTCCATGCCATGGTCTATCTGGCCCAGAGCGGCAAGAGCGGCCTGCAGACGCTGATGCGCAACCAGTGAGCGGAGCCCGCCATGACCCATGACATGCTTTCACCGCGCGCCGCCTCTTCGCTTCGCCGGTGGCTCGCCCCCCTGGTCCTGCTGCTGGCGCTGGCCGGCTGCAAGGACGACCTCTACACCAAGCAGACCGAAGCCGACGCCAACGACATGGTGGCGGCGCTGCTGGAAAGCGGCATCGACGCAGGCAAGGCGACGTCCGATGCCGGCAAGACCTGGAACGTGCAGGTCGAGAAAGGCGACGTGGTGCGCTCGCTCGCGGTGCTGCGCTCCTACGGGCTGCCGCGCGAGCGCCACGCCACCCTGGGCGAAATGTTCAAGAAGGAAGGCCTCATCTCCACGCCGACGGAAGAGCGCGTGCGCTTCATCTATGGCGTCGCCCAGCAGCTGGAGGCCACGCTGTCGCAGATCGACGGCGTGGTCACCGCGCGGGTGCAGATCGTTCTGCCCAACAACGACCCGCTCGCCTCCACCGTCAAGCCCGCGAGCGCTTCGGTCTTCATCAAGTACCGGGAGAACGCGAACATCGCCGGCCTGACGGCCGGGATCAAGAACATGGTGGCGCGCAGCGTCGAAGGCTTGGCGTACGAGAACGTCACGGTCACGCTCGTGCCGGGCATGCCGATCGGCCCCGCGCCGGAGCGGGAAGCCTCCCGCGCCGGGCTCTGGGCCGCGCTGGCCGCCGCCGTGCTGCTGGTGCTGGGCGGCGCGGCGGGCTGGGTCGCCTGGAAGCGTCCAGCCTGGCTGCCGGCCGGGCTGCGCCGCAAGCAGGAAGAAGCCGCCACCGCGGAACTGGCCGCGGACACCACGCCCGCGGCGCCCCTGCCCTCGGCGCCCGGCATGGCCAAGGGGCTTGCCGGATGAGCCGCGCTCGCGATCTCGCGCGGCTGGCCTGCGAACTGCAGGCCCGCATCGATGCGCTGCCCGAACACGTCGATCCCAGCTGGCTGCGGCCGGCCTCCGATCCCACCCTGCCGCCACAGGTGCAGGAGACCCTGTCCAAGGACTGGTTCGCCCGCCACTGCGGCCCTCTGCCGCCGCTGGAGCGGCTGGAGGATGGCGGCGCGCGCCTGGCCCTGATGGACCGGACCTCCCTGCTCGCACGCCTGTGCGCCCTGGCACTGCTGGGCCGGCCGGGCGTGCTGCGATGCTGCGTGCAGCGCAGCGCGCGCATGGCGCTGCAGGAAGCGCTGGGCCCGGCCTTCGCGCCCCTGCGCGCGCGAGACGGCGGCGGCGCCGTCCTGCCGGAAGTGGCCGGCTGGCCGCCGCTGGCCTGGTCCTGGGTGGGCTACCGCGAGCTGGTGCGTGCGGGTGCCTGGCCGGACCGCGCGCTGCGGCGCATGGTCCGGCTGGCCCTGCCGGCATCGCGCTCCGGCGCACCCCGCCCGCACCTGGTTCCACGGGCAACGGCGGCCGCCCGCGAGCGCCTGCAGGCGCTCGACACGCTGTTCCCGGAAGGACATACATGCTGATCTGGTCTTCTCCACGGGGCGCCGGACTGCACGCGCCGGCGGGCATTCTCCGGGCCTGCGAGTTCGACACCGCCACCACCGCCGTGTCCGTGCTGGAAGGAGCGCGCGAAGAAGGCGACCGCCTCGTCGCCCAGGCACGGCAGGATGCCGCCGACCTGCTGGAGGCAGCGGCCGAACAGGCGCAGGCGCGGCGCAACGCCGCGGCTGCGGACGCCGAGGCGCTGCTCGTACAGGCGCGCGACGACGCCCGGCGCCTCGTGGAGCAGGCCACCGCCGAGGCCTCCGAGGCCGCCGCCCGCCGCTGGCACGCGGAGTTCGCCGCACTGCAGGCCTCGCACGCAGCCGCCATGGGCGGCATGGAACAGCGCCTGGCGGCCGTCGTCGCCATGGCGGTGGAACGCATGGTGCTTGCGGAGCCGAGGCAGGCCCTGCTGCAACGGGCCGTGCTGACCCTGCGCGACACCCTGGGCGATGCCCGCACAGCGCGCCTGCGCGTCCATCCGGACGATGCGGACGCGGCGCGCGCTGCGCTGTCGGCGATCGGCGACGATCCCGACGCACCGCGCGTGCAGGTGGAAGCCGACGCCGGCCTCGCGCCCGGCAGCAGTGTTTTCGATGCCGACATCGGCCGCCTGGACACCAGCCTGCAGGTGCAGTTGGCGGGCCTGCGCAGCGCGCTGGAGCGCGCCGTCCGCGTGGCCGCAGAGGAGCCGGTCACCGTGGCCTATGCGAGCCGGCTGGGCGGGGACGACGGCCAACACGACGACAACGACGACTGCCAGGACGAAGACCGCCTGGCCCGGGAGGACGACGATGCATGACGTGAACGGAAGCTCGCGGATCGCCCGCTGGATGGAGCGCGAGATCGCGGCCGCCCCGCTGGTGCGCCGCAGCGGCAAGGTGGCGGAAGTGATCGGCACGCTCATGCGCGTGAACGGCCTGGATGCCAAGCTGGGCGAGCTGTGCCACGTACTGGACGAGCGCGGCGAACTGCTGCAGGCAGCCGAGGTGGTGGGCTTCGCCAATGGCCAGAGCATTCTCTCGCCCTTCGGCTCCATCCTCGGCGTGCGCGGCGGATCGGCCGTGGTGGGCCTGGGCGAAGTGCTCTCTGTGCCCGTCGGCCCCCGCCTGCTGGGCCGGGTGATCGACAGCCTGGGCCAGCCCATCGACGGCAAGGGACCTCTGGACTGCAGCGAGACGCGCCCCGTGTTCGCCCTGCCACCGACTCCCATGGAGCGCGAGATGATCGAGCACCCCCTGCCCACGGGCGTGAAGGCCATCGACGGGCTCATCACCCTGGGCGAGGGGCAGCGCATGGGCATCTTCGCGCCCGCCGGCGTGGGCAAGAGTACGCTGATGGGCATGCTCGCGCGCGGCACGCAGTGCGATGTCAGCGTGATCGCGCTGATTGGTGAGCGCGGCCGCGAAGTGCGCGAGTTCGTCGAGTTCATCCTCGGCGAGAAGGGCATGGCGCGCTCGGTGGTGGTTTGCGCCACCTCGGACCGATCCTCCAGCGAGCGGGCCAAGGCGGCCCACGTGGCCACCGCCGTGGCGGAGTACTACCGCGACCAGGGCCTGAAGGTGCTGCTGATGATGGACTCGCTCACCCGCTTCGCGCGGGCCCAGCGCGAGATCGGGCTGGCCGCGGGCGAACCGCCCGCGCGCCGGGGCTTTCCGCCCTCGGTGTTCGCCGAGATCCCGCGGTTGCTGGAGCGCGCCGGCATGGGCGCGCGCGGCTCCATCACGGCGCTCTACACCGTGCTCTACGAGGATGAAAGCGGCAACGACCCCATCTCGGAGGAAGTGCGAGGCATCCTCGACGGCCACATGATCCTCTCGCGCAAGATCGCGGCACGCAACCAGTATCCGGCCATCGACGTGCTGGGCAGCCTGTCGCGGGTGATGTCGCAGATCGTGCCGCGGGAGCACCAGCAGGCAGGCGGGCGCTTCCGCCAGCTCATGGCCAAGTACGAGGAGATCGAGCCGCTGGTGCAGATGGGCGAATACAAGCCCGGCAACGATCCGCTGGCCGACGAAGCCATGGACAGGCACGAGGAGATCCGCGCCTTCCTCAACCAGTCCACATCCGACCTCTGGGATTTCGGGCGATCCGTCGCCACGCTCTCGGACATCTCCGGCTGACAGGCCCACCCGGCCGCACACGGCCGGGGAAATCTCCCCGAAGGAAGCAGTTCAGGCGAAGAAGGTGGACGGCGCATGCGCGCCCGCCTCCACGCTGGAGGCCTGCGCACCCGGCCCGCCGTCGCCGGCGGCATCGGGCCGCAGCAGGAACGCGACCACCTCGTCGGTACGTTCGAGGAGCAGCGCGCGCAGCGCGGACTCCTCCAGGGCCAGGCGCAACGCCTTCCAGTTGGCGCGCAGCGGTGCCGTCCTCAGCGCCCGGCCCCCGCCGCCGAGAAA
This sequence comes from Paracidovorax cattleyae, assembly GCF_900104515.1. Taxonomy (GTDB): domain Bacteria; phylum Pseudomonadota; class Gammaproteobacteria; order Burkholderiales; family Burkholderiaceae_C; genus Paracidovorax; species Paracidovorax cattleyae. Next base: position 54,202 of record NZ_FNJL01000008.1, on the reverse strand, counting down.
CTCCACCACCTGGCGCAGGCGGCCAGGGGGCATGGCATCCAGCTCGCAGAACTGGAAGCGTTCCAGCAACTGGCGAGCGGGCGAAGCCGGCGCGCTGTCGCCGGGGTCGTGCGGGGATTCGGCCGCCATGGAAGCGCGTGCTGGCGCGGGCACCGCCGCCAGTGCCCGCGCCCCCCGAAGGGGCAGCCGCGCCCCGGCGGCCGGCACCGCGGTGGCGCGGAGCCTGCGGCTCCACCCGCCGCGGACACGGGCCGTGGGAGCTTTCGTCGGGGCGGGCATGGGACGGCCTGGCGCGAGGATCAGACGTTCTCCGCGCCCTGGGGAGCGGCGCGGCGATGGTCTTCTGCGGCACGCACGGCACCGTCGGCCTGCCAGGTGGCGGCGATGCTCTTGTAGTTGACCCCGGCCCAGGCCCCCAGCGCACCGTTGGTGAGCAGGGCGCTGGTCGCAGGCGGCATGTCCTTGGTCAGGAAGCCCACCAGTTCCCCGACCGAGATGGAACTGTCGATGATCGCGATCCGCGCCGCCACATGGTCCTGAAGGCGTCCGAAATCGTTGCTCTTGATGTGCGGAGCGAGCAACTGCTTCGCGCCCGCCTGCTGCGCCTCCTGCTCCGTCACGGAGAACCAGTCCGAGGCCTCCAGCACCGTGTTGATGGCGGCCTTCACGCCGATCATCTTGGCCGTGGCGCCCAGGACAGCGGGCAGGGACAAGCCCTCGACCGGCACGCCGCGCAGCACGTCGCGCACGTTCGACGTCGTCACTCCGGCCGGCAGGCCCAGGGGCGGCAAGGCGCTCCAGGCATAGGCGGCCGCCAGGTTGGCTCCGCCGTAGAAGAGCGATGCCCCGACCAAGTGGCTGCCGCTGACGCCGTGGCTTTCCTTGTCCAGCTTGATCATTCCGAATTTGGACTGGATGCCGTCGCGCATCAGCGAATAGGCAATCACCTTGGCCTCACTCGCGATGCTGGCGACCGCGAATGAGTTGTCGCCGTGCGCCGTGCCATAGGCCGCGAAGCCCACGTTCACCATGACCGAGGCCATCTGAAGGGAGACGACGCGGTCAGAATAATGCCGCTGCTCCTTGCGCAACTGCTCCTTTTCTTTCGGCGTCTTGCCCGCCCACTGTTCCGGACTGAGTGCATGGAAGCCGCGCGCCGCCTCGTCGGGATTGCGTTTCTCGCGCACCTGGCGCAGTGCCTGCAGCGACATGTTGACGACGCCCATGCCGATCTCGATGCCCAGCAGCGCTCCGGCCGGCGCATGGCGCAATCCGGCGATCAGCGCTTCCGCGGCCACTTCGCGCACCGCGGTGGTCATCCCCACGGCGATGCCCTGGTGCGTCAGGTGGCCCAGGGCCACCTTCGGAAGCCGGAAGGCCTGGCTGCCCAGGCTCCACGCCGCGGAGACGCCGGCGCGGGCCACGGAGACAGGGGCCAGCGCAGTGCGCCCCATCGCCTCGCCGCCGCTCTGGACGGCATGGCCGACGGCGGTCGCCCGGTGGCGCAGCGCAGTGGTCGCCATCTGCCGCCAGCTCTGCTGGGGCGGCATCGCGGCGCCGTCCTCGTTGCCGTCGCACCGGAAGGACTGCAGATTGCTTGCGGCAGTGCGGAAGGATTCACCAGGGCCGCCAGATCCGTCCGCGTCACGGTCCACCTGCAGGGCGGAATGGGTGAAGTCGATGTGGGACAACTCGTACGGCAAGGCGTCGGAGTAGTGGGATACATCCGTCCGGAACGAAGGATGGTCCGATCGCAGATCGTTGCGCTCCCACAGGGGCACCATCTCCCGCTGAGACGACATCCCCATCGACGTGCGCGGGGACCGCGATGCGTCCGGGCGGGAACACCCGCTGTCGTGGCGCACCGGCGGCCTACCCTCATTGCCGAGGCGCTGGCTGCCGGGGGCCGCCGGGGGCTGCCCGCCGGAGGCACCGGCACCGGCCTGCGATGTGGAGACCCGATCGGCGGAAACGGGGGTGGTCGAAGACCTGCTGGTCACAGAGCGGGGAACCATGGCATCACTCCTGGCGTTCGCCGGCGCCGCGCGCCGGCCGGGAAATGGAAGGGGAAGGGGAAGCCTCGGAAGGGCTGGGGGCCCGGAAGCCCTGGGAGATGGCGCCCATCTGGCGCACGCCGTTGGCGAGTGCCTGCGCATCGGTCGGGGGCCAGCGGCCCACGAGCACGGGGCCGGCGAGGCCTCGTGCGAACACGACGCCCGCCTTGACGAACAGGTGCATATTGGCGACCAGCGCGGCCTGCGCGCGGTCGGGGTCGGCCAGGTAGTCCGGGCCCAGGTCCACCGAGAGCAGCAGCGTCTCTTCGGCCGCATCGGGCGTCACGGCCACGGTGTGCCGCTCCAGTTCGAAACGGCCGGTGCGCGCGGCCTCCTGTGCCTGCCCGGCACCGGCGCCCAGCACCAGTGCGGCATCGCACACCAGGGCCCGCAGGGCCGGCGAGGCCTCGAATTCCTGCATGGGAGCAGGCGAATGGTTCGACAGATCGAGCGGGGCGTTCATGCGGCCTCCCTGCCCGTCAGGGCGGCCTGCGCCAGCGCCTGGGCACCGGTGGACACGGCCTCGCACAGCGATAGCATGCCGTCGAAATGCGCGGCCAAGATGCGGGCGTCGGCCATTCCGGGTTCCAGGTGCAGCAGCAGCACCGCGTCGCCGCTGTCGTCCATGCTGAAAGCCCACGGGGCCAGCAGGATCGCCTGCCCGTTCGCCACCAGCAGGGCCTCGCTCCACCGGGCGCTCGAGACGCCTTCGGGGCGGGGCACCAGCGCGGAGGCCAGCCAGCGGCCGTCATCGCGCTCCTGCAGCGACGCGATCGCGAGCAGGGTGTCGTTGACCATCACCATGCCCTGCTCGGCGAAAGCGCGCACGGAAGCATCGTCCGCCCCCATGTGCTGCAGGGCGGCTGCCAGGCAGGCGCGGCGCGCGGGGGATAAGGGGATCCGGGGCGGCACATGCGCCTGCGCGGATTCGGTTGTCTTGGTTGCCATACTCCTCCAGATTTCTAAAAGGTCCGCCATGTCCGGGGGACCGCCGGATCAGCGCGCATTCCACGCTGCTGAAGCACACATCGCCCTCGCGACTCGACTGCTTGAGTCCATCCTAGGAAGGCACGGGAATGCCTGCGCGCGGCGCGCGAAGCCGCATGCGTCACCACGAAGCCTCCCCGCCCGCTGCCGAACCGCCGGCCTGCCTCGCCAGGCTGGCGATCCCTTCGTGTCCGCGAAGGCCTGCGCGCCGCGGCCCCGCCTACCCTGGCTTCTTTCGCATCCGCCTTCGCAGGACGACTCACCATGAACGCCTTTTCCCACGCCCTTGCCGGCCCGGACGCCGGACCCGAGGAACACACCGTCCGCGACGTCCGAGGCCTGCTCGGGCTGTGCCGGGACGACATGCGGGACCTGCGCAGGCTCACCCTGCGCGGTGACTTCCGCGACGACGACCTGCGCCTGCTGCCCGCCTCCCTCCAGACCCTGGAGCTGGCCGACTGCACCGCGCTGACGGCGCGCGGCCTGTCATGGCTGCTCGCCCTGCCCCTGGCCACGCTGACCCTGCGGCGCATGGCCCTGGCGCCCGAATCCGCGCACACGCTGGCACGCCATGCCCGCCTGGCGACCCTGGAACTGGACCACGTGCCGCTGGAAGCGGACGGCGCGCGGGCACTGGCAGCTTCGGGCGCGCTCGCCACGTTGCGGCTGGACCATTGCGGCCTCACGCCGGAAGCACTCGCGGCCGTGTCGGCCCTTCCACGGCTTTCGCACCTGCAGGCCCGCGGCAACGGGCTGGGCCCCGAAGCCGCTCCCGCGCTCCTGCGCCTGCGCAACCTGGCGGAGCTGGACCTGGACGGAAACCGCCTGGGGGCCGATGGCGCCGCCGTGATCGCGCGCATGCAGGGGCTGCGGGCCCTGTCGCTGAGCCACAACGCGCTGGGCGACGACGGCGCGCGGGCCCTGGCGGCACTGCCCGGCCTGCAGACGCTTTCGGCCCAGGCCAACCAGATCGGAGCGGCAGGGGCCGAAGCCCTGGCGCATGCTGCCGGATTGCGCTTCCTGGACCTGCACCGCAACCGCCTGGTCGATGCGGGGGTCCGCGCCCTGGCCACGGCCACCCGGTGGCTCCAGCTCGGCCTCTCAGGCAACGGCATCGGCGCGGAAGGGGCGGCCGTCCTGGCGGGCCTGCCCGCGCTCGCCACCCTGTCCATCGCCCACAACCCCCTGGGTGATGCCGGCGCAGGCGCCCTGGCAGCTTCGGCCTCGCTGCGCTTTCTCGATGCGGGGGACTGCCGCATCGGCGATGCCGGTGCCTCGGCGCTCTCGCGCTGCCCCCAGCTCGCGTCGCTGGTGCTCAACAACACCTCGGCGGAGGGCGTACGCATCGGCGAGCGCGGCGCGCTCGCACTGGCTGCCAGCCCGTCCCTGGAGGAGATCGACCTGGAAGGCCATGCCGTGGGATCGGCGGGGGCCCGCGCATTCGCCGCCAATCCGCGGCTGCGCCGGCTCGGGCTGGCGCGCAACCAGGTGGGCAACGCGGGGGCCCACGCGCTCGCCGCCAGCGCCAGCCTGGCCAGCCTGGACCTGTGGGACAACCGCGTCACGGACAAAGCCCTCCACAACCCCTGCGCGCCCTGGCTGCGGCGCCGCGGCACGGCGCCGCGCTGGGTGAGCCGCGCGGCCGGCTGACCGCCGGGGGGCGCCCGGCGCCCCCGCTCCGGACAAGGAAAGGAAAAAAGGCCCTGGCATGCCGCTCGCGCGCATGGCCAGGGCCTCGCCCGGATCCACCGGCAGGCGGCCTGTGCCGCACGCCGGCGTCCGCGTCAGCCGGTGTAGCTCTTGGTTCCGCGGTGCTGCGCCCCTTCGACCTGCGCGGCCTGGGGAGCGATCACGTCATAGGGTGTGTCCGCCACCGTGTTGCCGGCCAGGTGGATCTTCGCCTGCGCGGCATCGGAACGCACCACGGCCTCCTTGCCGTTCGTGAACGACGAACGGGTCACCGAGATATCGATCGGAAAGTCCTTGCCGCCATTGGTCCGCACGGCCTTGCCGAAGGTGTCCGCGGTGAAGTTGTCCAGCTTGAACGAACCACCGGCATTGAGCTGGAAGATCTTGTCGCTGGCATTGAAGGCGGAGCTGTTGGTGACCTCCACATTCCCTGGCCTCTTCATCGTGAAGGCATCCTCCCCGACATCCGCCCACTTGATGCGGTCGAGCTTCGCATCCCCCATGGCATGGATGCCGTCCGCCCCGGACAGCTCCAGGTTGGCGATGGACGAGCCCGATTCCATGCGGATCAGTGGCTTCTGGTCCTCCGCCTGGCCGCCATCGCCCAGGGCGGGCCCAGCCTTGATCCGCGCGCCGTTGAAATCCACCTGCACGCCGGCCGGGATCACACGGGTGGTGTTGTAGATGCCCACGCCATCGGCGCCCACCGCATCGGGCTTGAGCGCCTCCTGCAGTTGTTTGGCCTGCGCGCTGCTCAGGGGCCTGGAGGGATCCGTGGAGCTGATCACCGGAGCGCCACCGTGGCCGGACGGCCCCGCCGCACCGACCGTGCCTTCGACACCCCTGTCGGCGGCACCCGCGCCACCCGCGCTACCGGTGTCCGACTCGGTCGAGGCGGGCTGGGGGGCAGCGGTGCCCGACGGCTGGGGTGCCGGGGTCGGAGCGGGAGCCGGCGCGGCGGCCGGAGCCGGCGCGGCCTGGCCACCCTGCGGTGCCTGGCCACCCTGCGGTGCCTGGCCACCCTGCGGTGCCTGGCCGCCCGGTGCGTCGCCTGCAGCCGGCGATCCATCACCGCCGCCGCCACCCTGGTCATCGCCATCGCTGCCGGGCTTCTTGCCGGTCAGCACTTCGATCAGCTTCAACAGCAACTCGAGAATCTGCTTGAGCTGCTCCTGGCCCTTCTCGCCCTTGAGCATGTTGTCCACGCCGCTGGTGTTGCCCTTCGCGAAGTCGTCGAGCAGTTGCTTGATCTGGTCAGCGGGGCTGCCGGCGCCGTCGGCATCCTGCGCGCCGCCCGCATCCGGCGAGCCGCCACCGGCGGGAGTGCCACCACCGGCACCTTGCGCATCGCCGGCACCGCCAGCGCCCTGGGGACCGCCGGCACCACCGCCCTGGGCGTCGTTGCCCTTGAGACTTATTTCCAGCAGCTGGATGAACTGCTTGATCACTTGCATGAGCTTGTCGAGCGAATCGCCGCCCTTGTCGCCGGCGCCATCCTTGTTCGACAGGTTGTCCAGGCCCTGGGAATCGCCCTTGAGCAGGCGCTCGATCAGCTGCTTGACCAAGTCGCCGACGCTGCCATCAGCACCGTCGGCTCCACCCGCTTCACTGGCATCGCCCGCGCCGCCGGCCTCTTCGGCACTGCCTGCGCCGCTGGCGTCACCGCCCTGGGAGAGCGAGTCCAGGTTCTTCATGAAGTCCTTGGCGAAGTCGTTGAAGCTGCCGTTCTCCTTGCCGTCATCGAGCTTGTCCAGCGTCTTGGCATCCGTGCCCAGGGCACCCGCCAGCTTCTGGGCGAAATCGTTGGCCTTCTGGTCGTTGAGCGACTTGTCCAGCGCTTCGCCCAGGCCCTTGAACAGCTCGGCGAAGCGCTGCAGCGCGCCTTCCGGGCCCGAGCCGCCCCGGCTGCCACCGGAGCCGGAGGTGGAATCGGCACCGCCGGGCGCCTTGTCGCCGTCCTTGTTGCCGAGCTTGTCCTGCAGTGCCTTGAGCACCTGCTCGATGATCAGCATCATGATCTGCTGCAGGGGGTTGTCTGCGCCTCTGCTGTCCGATGCCCCGGACGAATCGCTGGAAAATCCCAGCGAGGAGGTTTGCATCTGCGTCTGGAGAGAAATGGCCATGGATGAACTCCTGTGAAGTGAATCAAAAAAGCGGCGGACGCCGATGCAGCGGTCCGGAAAAGCAATCGCTTCCCGAACCGCCGCAGAGCGATGGCCGGCGTGCCTGCCTCCCGCTTCCCGCCGCGCGCGTTCCGCCGCGCGCACGCAGCGCGCCAACACTCCGAACGAGGAAGGAGCGACGGCGCGCTGCGTGCACGGAAGCCGGAACCCCCACGGCAGGCATCAGGAGATCGCACTGGCACGTTAAGGGCCGGACCCTGCAGTCCGGGGACGCCACGCGAAGGCGGCGCAGCGGATGCGAACCGGCTCGCGGCGGCATGCGCGCGGCGGGCGGCAGCGGGCATGGTCGGCGGGAATGCACACGGCGGACGGGGCGGGCGAGGGGATGAGGCGCGGGGCCGGCGCCCCGAAGGACGCACCGGCCGGGAAAAGACGGTGGAGCAGGCTTAGCGGCCCGCGGAGGCGCTCGCGGCCCGGTGAGGTGTCGTGGCGGGCGCGGAGGACGGGGCCGCGCCGGGAGCGCCGGGGGCACCGGAATCCACCGGGTCGCGTGGACCGAAGGCGCGCTCCAGGCGCTGCGCCACCGGCCGCAGGGTGAGCTGCTCGCGCACCTGGTGGAAGAACACCCCCACCAGCAGCACCAGCAGGAGCATGGTCGCAGCGCCCTTGAGGGGCTGCGACAGGCTGCCCGGCTCGAGCTTCTCCGCCGCCTTGCTGAGCAGCCCCATGCCCAGGTCGATCAGCATCAGCGTCATCAGCACCGGCCCCGCGATCTTGAGCACCGTCTGCGCATACCCTGCGACCTCGTCGGGGAAGAACCGCTCCGCCAGCACCGGCCAGCTGGGCATCATTCCGGTGAGCGGCCACCAGTCGTAGCTGTCGAACAGCAGCCCCACGAACACCATCATCCCGCCCAGCATGTAGAAGCCGACGATCGCCAGCTGCATGAGCAGGTTGCCCACCGGCGTGCTCTGCTGCCCGCTGAGCGGATTGGTCTGCTGGATGTTGTTGTAGCCCGCCTGGTTGTCGATCAGCATGCCCACGCCTTCGGCCGCCCAGAACACCACGGACACGGCGAAGCCGATCAGCATGCCGATCAGCGCCTCCTTCACCACCAGGGCGATGAAGACCAGCGGGCTGGCGGAGCCGAGCAGACCGGAGGGCTGGCCCCAGGCCACGAAGGCCCCGAGCAGCAGCACCGTGCCGTTGCGCACGCGCCCCAGCAGCAATTGGTCGTTGGTCGCCGGCAGCACCAGCATGGCCGCATAGAAGCGCGCGCAGCACAGCGCGAGCAATCCCAGCATGCCGTGCAGGTCCCCGCCCAGCCGGGCCAGCGCATATCCATTCTGCAAATACTCTTCCATCGCGTCAGGCCTCCACCGCCCTCGATGCCCCGGATCGCGCGCCGGTGCGCCGCCCCTGCCGCGCAGCGGCCAGCATGCGGGCCACCGCGGTTTCCTCGGCCTCCTCGTCCTGCGCGTCTTCCTGCGCGCGCTCGGCGGCCGCAATGGCCTGCTCCAGGCGCTCACGCGTGGCTTCCAGCTGCCGCTGCGCACGGCGCACGGCCGCGTCGCGCAACCGGACCTGCTCGCGGGCCGCATCCACGCGCCCCCGGGCCTGCGCCGTATGGCGTTCGGCCTCCGCGCTCTGGCCCTGCGCCTCGGACACCAGCATCTGCAGGGTGATCGCATCGTTGGCCAGGAAGCAGCTACCCGCCGACGTGGCCGACGCCAGCCGCTCGCGGTGCGCGCGCTCCGCATCGCGGGCATGCGACTCCTCGGCCTGCGCCTGCGCCAATGCCTCCTCTTCGCCCTTCAGCGCCTGGATGCCTTCCTGCAGGGCCGCCTCGGCCTGCTCCGTGCGGCGTGCCTTGAGGCGCACCAGCGTGCGCAGGCCCTTGATCGTGCTCACGAGTTCTCCATCGGCCGATCCACCCCGGCCTGCTGGCCAGCAGCCTGGGGCATGGCAGCCTCCGCAGCGCCCGCCACCCCGAAGGCGCGCACCGGAATGCGAAACCCCGGGGCACCTTCCCCCGCGCGCCGCAGCCGCTTCGCGCGGGGCAGCACCGCTTCGCCCGGTGCGGGGCCACGCCGCCGCCGGGCACCTAGATTGGCGCATGCCGCGCATTCCGCGCCGGATCGATGGCCCACCATGTCGGAAAAAACCGAAGAGCCCACAGCCAAGAAACTCAAGGATGCCCGCAAGAAGGGCCAGACCACCAAGAGCCAGGATCTGGTGGCCGGTGCCGTCCTGGGTGCGGCCCTGCTCGTACTCACGGGTGCGGGCCCCCTGCTCTACGACCGCGTGCGGCGCATCGTCACCACGGCGCTGGAACAGGGCATGCGCGTGCATGGCACGCAGGAGCTGCTGGCGCTGCTGTCCTCCATGGCGCTCGACGGCATGGTGGTGGCCTTCGGCATGGTCATCGTCTCGGTGCTGGTGGCCGTGCTGGCCCTGCTGCCGCAGGTCGGCTTCATGATCACCTTCGAGCCCCTCACGCCCAAGTTCGAGAGCCTGAACCCGGCCGAGGGGCTCAAGAAGATGTTCAACGCCAGGTCGCTCGTCGAATTCGCCAAGTCCGTCTTCAAGGCCTTCCTCTTCGGCGCCGTGCTGTGGCACATCGTGACGGGGCTGATACCCCTGCTCGTGGGCTCCGTCTATCTCACGCCCGAGGCCAGCGGACAGATCGCCTGGAGCGCGCTGCTGCACCTCTTTTCCTTCGCATTCCTCGTGTTCCTGGTGATCGGCCCCCTCGACTTCGGGCTGCAGCACTGGCTCTTCATCCGGGACCAGCGCATGAGCAAGGACGACGTGAAGCGCGAGAACAAGGACAGCGAAGGCGATCCGCACCTCAAGGGCCACCTCAAATCGCTGCGCGAGGAAATGGCGACCTCGCCGCCGCAGGACCGCGTGCCGGGCGCCACGGTGGTCGTCACCAACCCCACCCACTACGCCGTGGCACTGCGCTACGAAGCCGGCGCGACCCCGCTGCCCATCGTCGTGGCCAAGGGCATGGACGAACAGGCAGCCGTCATCCGCGGACTGGCCGCGATGCACCACATCCCGCTCATCGCCAACCCGCCGCTCGCGCGGGCGCTGCACAAGCTGCCGCTCGACCAGCCCATTCCCGAAGAACTGTTCGAGGCCGTCTCCGTCGTGCTGCGCTGGGTGGCCGAACTCGACCGGCTCGGCGGCGGCAGCCCGCGCTGACACCCTGCTTCCCATCCCGTGCCCCGCTCTCCGAGGACCATTCCATGGCCAAACGATTCGACTCCACCCTGGTCAACGACCTGACGATGGCCGGCTTTCTCGTCGGCGTGATCGCGCTGATGATTCTGCCGCTGCCCACGCTGCTGATCGACTCGCTGCTCGCGATCAACCTCAGCATCAGCGTGCTGCTGCTGATGACCACCCTGTTCATACCGGACGCGGTGTCGCTCTCCACCTTCCCCTCGCTGCTGCTGTTCACCACCCTGTTCCGGCTGTCGCTCAACATCGCCTCGACCAAGGCGATCCTGCTGCACGCCGACGCCGGCCACCTGATCGAGAGCTTCGGCCAACTGGTGGTGGGCGGCAACCTGGTGGTGGGCATCGTGGTGTTCCTGGTGATCACCATCGTGCAGTTCATCGTGATCGCCAAGGGCTCGGAGCGTGTCGCCGAAGTCGGTGCGCGCTTCACGCTCGATGCGCTGCCCGGCAAGCAGATGAGCATCGACGCCGACCTGCGCGCCGGCCTGCTCACTGCCGACGAGGCCAAGGCCAAGCGCGCCCGGCTCAGCATGGAAAGCATGCTGCACGGCGGCATGGACGGCGCGATGAAGTTCGTGAAAGGCGACGCCGTCGCGGGCCTCATCATCACGCTGGTCAACATCCTCGCGGGCATCGTGGTGGGCATCATGTACCACAGCATGACCGCCGGGGAGGCGGCCAACCGCTTCGCCGTGCTGTCCATCGGCGATGCCATGGTCTCGCAGATTCCCGCGCTCTTCATCTGTATGGCCGCCGGCATCCTGACCACCCGCGTGGCCGACGAGCACCGCAAGAAGCCCACCTCCCTGGGCGAGGACATGACGGAGCAGCTCACGCGCAATACCCGCTCCATGTACCTTGCGGGCGCCCTCACCATGGGCTTCGCTGCCATCCCGGGCTTTCCCGCCATTCCCTTTTGCCTGCTGGCTGCGGGGCTCGTGGGCGGCGGCCACTGGCTCTCGCGCAGCCGCAAGTCCGCCAGCCCCGGCAGCGCCAAGACCCATTCCAAGCCGATCGCCGCCCTGCTGCGCGAAGGCGGCAAGGGCGAGGGCACCGCCATCCAGCACCGCGCTCCCGAGTTCGCCAAGCCGCTGTCGATCCGTCTGTCCGACCCGCTCGCGCGCCTGCTGAACGCCGAGCGGCTCGACCAGGCCCTGAACAAGGAGCGCGAAGGACTGCAGACACGCCTGGGGCTGCCCTTCCCCGGTGCGGCGATGTGGGTCTGGGACGGGCTCGAGGACCTGCGCTTCGACATCCTCATCAACGACGTGCCCGTGGCCCAGCCCCGGTTGCCCGGCGACATGCTCCTGCTGCTCGATCCGCAGTCCCCACTGGCCGCGCAGGCCCGGCGGCATGGACCGCTGCTGGGCATGGAGGAGTCGCTCTGGGTGCCCCAGGCGGCCATACCGCCCAGCCAGCGCGCGGGGGCCTGCCTGGAAATCGAGCAGGTGATCGCCCGGGAAGTGGTCGAGATGCTCCAGCGCCATGCGCATCTCTTCATGGGCGTGCAGGAAGTGCAGTGGATCATCGAGCGCGCCACGCCGGAATATCCGGGGCTGGTGGCCGAGGTGCAGAAGGTCATGCCGCTGCAGCGCATGGCCGAGGTCCTGCGCCGCCTGCTCGAAGAGCAGGTGCCGATCCGCAACATCCGCAGCATCTTCGAGAGCCTCATCACCTGGGCCCCCAAGGAAAAGGACCTGCTGCTGCTCACCGAATACGTGCGCTCCGACCTGGGCCGCTACCTCGCGCACGAGGCCGGTGGCGGCCAGCGGCACATTTCGGCCATCCTGCTCGCGCCGGAAATCGAACAGGCGATCCGCGGCTGCATCAAGCCCACGCCCGCCGGCAACTACCTCGCCATGTCGCCCGACGACGCGCGCGACATCACCGACCGCATCGCGGCCGTCGCCCGCTCGTCGCCCGCCACCGGCGTGGCGCTGGTCACGTCCATGGACATCCGCCGCTACGTCAAGAAGATGATCGAAGGACGCATCGACTGGCTGCGCGTGTACTCCTTCCAGGAGCTGGGCAGCCTGATCGAGTTGCGGCCCATCGGCCGCGTCGCCTAGCCTGCGCCATGGGCCGAGACCTCTCTCAGCTCCGCCCGGGCCCGTCCGGCAGCCGCAGCCTGGCTCCGGAGGCAGCGTGGCGCGGGCCATCCGCCCTGCCGCATGCGGCCGGCGCCGCCCACCGGTTCCAGCGCCACCTGCTGGGCGACACAGCCGACAGCCTGCCGGAATCTGGCGGCTTCCTGCAGATGCCCGGACGGCATGCGCCCGCAGGCCCGGCCGCGCCAGACGCACCCACCTCGGCCCCGCCACCGCCCCTCCGCGCCTGCAGCCCCGACGAGGGCGGACTGCCGTGGCCCGCCCCGGAAACCATGGCGGAGAGACCGGCCCGGTCCAGCCAGTGGGCGGCAGAAGACGGCCCGGCGGCCAGCCAAGCCGCCGTGCCGGACAGCGCCACTCCGTCCCCCGACACCGCGGACTCCGCGCCGGACGCCCCTGCCGCCCCCTCCGACACCCCGTCCCCACCGCTTCCGGTTCCCGCCCCGGCGCAGCAGCCCCGGCAGGCGCGCCAGGACGGCGACACCTCCCGGCAGCAGCAGGACCCCGGCGCGGAGCATCCCGGCCCCGCTTCGCCGGCAGGCGCCGCGGCAGCCGAGGCCCCCGCCTGGCTGCAGGACACCGTGCAGCGCATCGCATGGCTGTGCGCCCAGGCGGATCCGGCGTTCCAGTCCTGGTCAGTCACAGTGCCGATGGACCCCGCCGTGCTGCCGGAGAGCGAGGTCGCCCTCACCCTTTCGCCTTACGCGATGAGCCTTCGGTTCCGCACCCGGTCCAGCGAATCGGCACGGCTAATCTCCCTGCATCGCGATCCACTGCGTGCGCAGCTCGAGGCATTGGGCCCCGGGCAGTGCGGCATCGACATCGATCTGGAAACACCGCCGTGAACGCACTTGCGCCCCGCTCCGCCATCACCGCCACCGCCGAACTGGCCGACCGCCTGCCGACCGTGGCCGCCGGCGAGGCGCATCTGGCGCGCATCGCCTTCGACCGCCGCTTCGCCCGCTGGGCGGCACGGCTCTGCGGGCAACCGCAAGGGCGCGTGGCGGCCGCCGCGCCCGGCGGCCGCCACGATGCAGTGGCCCTGGATTTCTCGTGCGTTCACGGACACCTGCAAGTCTCCGTGCCGCTGTCGGCCTGGCCGGCGCTGGGGATGGCGGCCCGCCTGACCGATGCCGCCCTGGCACGCGAGGTGGCGGAAACCCTGCTCGCGGCCCCCCTCGCCGCCGCGGCGCCGGTGCTGCCCGGGCTCGCCCTGGCAGGCGTGGCAGTGCGCAGCGCCCATCAGGCGCCCATGGAATGGACCCATGGCAGCCTGCGCATCGGCCTGCACGCCATCGACGGCGCCGTGGCCGCCCGGCTGCGCGCCATCCTGGCCGAATCCTTGCCGGCCGATGGTGCGACCCTGGGCGCGCTGAGGCTGCCGGGCACCGTCCGCCTCGCCACCCGCCGGCTCGAGCCCTCGGACCTCGCCACCCTCGCCCCGGGCGACGTCGTCCTGTGCGGCGCACTCTCCGCGGGCCGGCGGCGCCCTTGCCATCTTTCCTTCGGACTGGGAACCACCATGCACATACCCGCAGAACTCGATCTGGACGACTCCGAACTCGCACTCCACGCCGCGCCGCAAACCGATGCCTTCGCGGATCTGCCGGACGCCGGCGGGGAACCGGACACGGCCTGGGCCACCGCAGAGGCCGCGGACACCGCGCAAGCCTCCGGCAGCGAAGGCGGCCCCGCGGCCACGCCGCTGCCCCTGGCCAACATCGGCGGCATCCTTGTTCCCGTCTCCATCGAGATCGACACCGCGCACATCCGGCTGGACGAACTCGCCGCGCTCGACGCCGGCGCTATCGTGCCGCTCGCCGTCCCCGCCCGGGACGCCGCCGTCCGCCTGGTCTGCCACGGCCAGGTCGTGGGCACGGGCCGCCTGGTCGTCATCGGAGAGAACCTCGGCGTGCGCATCGCGCACGTGGCGGCAGCCGGCGCAGCGGCATCGCCCACGGCAGCGGACGCGCCATGACGCCGATTTCGGGACTCGATCCCATCTCGCTGGCGCTGGCGCTGATGCTGCTGGCGGTGCTGCCGTTCGCCGCCATGATCGTCACTTCCTACACCAAGGTGGTGGTGGTCCTGGGCCTGCTGCGCAACGCGCTCGGCGTGCAGCAGGTCCCGCCCAACATGGTGCTCAACGGCATCGCCATCATCATTTCGGTGTATGTGATGGCGCCGGTCGCCATGGAGGCGTCGGACCGCATGCAGATGCTGCCGCCTTCCGCGCAGAGCTCCAACACCCAGCAGATGCTCGCCGCCGCCTCCGCCGCGCGCGAACCGTTCCGCAAGTTCCTGGACAAGCATGCCGACGCCGCCGAGAAGGCGTTCTTCCTCAAGTCGGCGCAGGCGCTCTGGCCCGAGGAGCGCGCCCGGTCGCTGCAGGCCGACGACCTCGTTGTGCTGGCACCCGCCTTCCTGCTCACCGAGCTCACGGCAGCCTTCCGCATCGGCTTCCTGCTCTACCTGGCCTTCATCATCGTCGAGCTGGTCATCGCCAACGTCCTGCTGGCCATGGGCCTGTCCCAGGTCTCCCCTACCAACGTCGCCATTCCCTTCAAGCTGCTGCTGTTCGTCGTGCTCGACGGATGGTCGCAGGTGATGCACGGACTGGTCATGACCTACCGCTGAACCCGCACGGCTCGCCATGAACCACGACAACATCGTCCAGCTCACCTCCGAGGCACTCATGCTGTGCCTGCTGCTGTCGCTGCCGGCCGTAGCCGTCGCGGCGATCGTCGGCCTGCTCGTGGCGCTGGTGCAGGCCGTCACGTCGCTGCAGGACCAGGCGATCTCGCAGGGCATCAAGCTCATCTGCGTGACGGTCACCGTCGCCGTGAGCGCGCCCTGGGTGGGCAGCACCGTGCTGCAGTTTTCACAGCGGCTTCTCACGGCCGTCTTCACGCCATGATGCAGAACCTGTTCTCGGTATTCCGGCTGAAGCAGCTTCGCACGCGCCAGCTTCAGCAACAGCAGCTGATCAAGCGGGAAAACCTGCGCGAGCAGTTGCACGAAGAGAATGTGCGCGACCGGCAGCGCGCCGTGCTGCAGGGGCGCTATGGCGACTACGTCTTCAAGACACTGGGGCGCCCCCCGCCCCCACCGCCGCCCCGGCACAGCCACCTGCCGGGCCAGGGCAGCGAGCACGCGCCCACCGAGGAGCGCACGCCGCTGGACTTCCTGGCCGACTTCGAACAGGCGAAGGAAACCGGCGAATCCGCGCGCGGCGAGCACAAGGGCCAGGAAGAGGAAAGCAGCCGGGACGTGCACGAGCGCGGCCGGGAAAGCCTCGCCGAGCACCGCCGCGACCTGGAGGAGCAGGAGCAATATTCCCAGGACATCTTCCTGCAGCCCGGCAGCAATACGGCGCAGCAGGACACGCGCGATGGCGAATCCGGCTCCGGCGGGCAGTCCGGAGGCCACCACCAGGGCGGCGACGGCCGGGGCCAAGGCGGCCAGGCGCAGGCGGGCGGCAGCGCGGCGAAGCTGCACATGCAGGCCATGCTGGCGGACCTGGAGGTGGGAATGTCCAGCGACGATCCCGTGGTGCAGGCCGACACGCTGGTGGCCGCGCTCGGCTCGATCGTCTGGGCAGCGCACGGCGCCGGGCACCCGGTGCAGGCCATGCTGCTGGCACGGATCGCCGCGCACCTGCTCCGCCAGAATGGCAACAAACCGCTCACCACGGTCGCCGAGGTCCGCGAGGCGCTGCTGCGTGCCGGCCTGGATGTCGCAGGCAAGCCGTCCGACCGCTTCGCGCTGCTGCCCCTGCAGCTCCTGAACTACAGCAGGCCCCGCACCACCTCGCAGCTCCGGCTCACGACGGAACGGCTGGCCGGCGGTCCGGCATGGCTGCTGCCGCGCATGCCCGAACGACCATGAGCTTCCAGCAGTACGAACAACTCGTCACCGATCTCTGCGGAATCATCGACCTGCCCGATTCCCAGGCCGTGCTGGACCGGGGCTGGGTGGAAGTCGAAGGCTTCGAGGTCCAGCTCGCGCATTACGAGAACGATGTGGGCGCGATGTACCTGAACTTCCATTTCGGAATCGTCACGGCCGGCCGGACGCTGGCCGTCTATCGCCTCCTGCTGGAGGCCAACCTCACGGTCTATGCACAGGACCAGGCGCAAGCCGGAATCAATCCGGACACCGGCGGCATCATCCTCATCGTGCGCGTGCCGATGACGCCTGACATCACGGGCACCTGGCTGGCCGAGACGCTCACGCACTATGCCGAGCACGGCCGCTACTGGGGCGACAACATCCTGACCTCCACCGACGAGGCCTTCCTGGGCATCTGCTCGGGCGACTACCTCTGGATCAAGGTGTGAGCCCGCGGCGCCGCGGCGCAGGCTGCTCAGCTGCCCAGGGGAGGCATGGAATGCATGGCCGGCACGGACACCGGCAGGGACAGGGCCGCCGGCACTGCGGGCCACACACGGGACACCTGCATGCTGGGCGGCTGCGCAACCTGGCCGACGGGCTCCGTGGTGGCCGACATGAGGCGGTAGCCCCGGCCATACGCAGCCTGGACATGCAGGCTGCAGCCGCACTGGCGCAATTTCACGCGCAGCTTGTAGATGTGCTGCTCCAGCGTGCGCTTGTTGGATTCGACGGACCGTCCCCAGACCCGGGCCACGATCGTGGGCGACGAGACCACCTGATTGGGCCGGGAGAACAGCAGCCAGGCGAGTTCGCACTCGCGGTGGGTGAGCTCGACCACCGTGCCGCGGTGGACGAAGCACTGGCGGGCCGGGTCCAGCTCGCAGCCATCCACCGTGATCGACCGCGCGGTTTCCAGAGCGTAGGCCTCGACGTGCCCGCGCAGCCGCGCCTTCAATTCGTCATGCCCGACGCGAGAGAGGTTGATGTAATCCACCGCACCGCATGCCAGGGCCGTGCCGAAGCCCGCCTGCAGCTCCGATCCGGCCACCAGCACGGGCACGTGGGCGGATATGCAACTGCGGATCAGGCCCAGGTCCTCGGCGAGTGTGCCGCCGCAATCTTCGAGGATGACCGCATCGGGCGGGTGCCTGCGGGCCTGCATCCGGAAGGCAGCGATGCTGACCTGCAAGATGGCCTGAATACCTCCCCGATTCAACAAATCCACAAGGAATTGATTCATCGCCGAACGGCGCGACAGCAATGCGACTCGCATGAATTTCCCCATACGCAAACGTTTTCGTTGATCTAGTCACGACCATGACAGCCGTGTGTCCTCCACCGGGACATTCACAATTTTTTGCACTTTCTTGCAAATGTCTGTGCGTGAGTGGCGACAGGCGCAAGCTTAGTTCATTCCACCGGGGGTATGGTCATTTATCGTCTGTAATACGTCGATAGAAATATGCAATTTCATGCAGTAATTTGTATCAGAAGTCCACATGGGGTTGTTTTTTGTTAGTTCTGAAAACTCAGCCCTGTCAAGTCTTGGATTGCATATTTAATTTCCGCCACCAATAACTTTCCTATATCGATCGTGTGCGGGCCGTCCACACCCCGTATGCGCGGAGATGGTGCTCAGTTCGGTCTGGCATGTCCGGAGTGCGCAAATTTGAGGATTTGGAAAACCTAGGTGAGATTTGTCCGTGGCGCGGTTCCTAGCATCGGTCCTCATACAAACCACATGGGGCGCGGCGGGGACCGCGACAATCAACATGCTCCTTTCTCTGCTTTCCCTCTCCTGCCATCGCATCGGCCACGGCGCGCAGGCACTCACCCAAATGCTCCAGAACCTGCAGGTCAAGGACGCTGCGGCGATGGGGCGCCGGCGGCTGGAGCGCGGGCAGTCCCGCGATGCGAGCCCCATGGAGGAAGGCGCCCTGCTCGGGCGCACCCTGCTGCTGATCGGACAGGAGGAACTCGCGAGCGACGTCTTCCACCAGCAGCTCAAGGCCTACGACGCGGTGTCGCGCAGCATGGTGCGCTGGCATTCCGCGCTGGACCAGGCCTGGATGTTCCAGCACCTGCGCAAGCCCGCCCGGGCGGCCGCCTGCTGGGCCCTCGTGGCCAATGACCACGACGCTCCCGCCCCGCTGCGCGTGGAAGCCTGCTGCGGACTCGCGCTGTCGCTGCAGGCCCAGGGCCAGCACGCCTCGGCGCTGGTGGCGGCCCAGCGCGCGCAGGCGCTGTGCGAATCCGGTGAATCCTCCTCCCTGGCGCTCCACGCCTCGGCCATCCGGCTGGAAGTTCTTTCGCGGGTGGAGTTGCTGCACAGCGAAGAGCTGTCGGACCATGCCTTCGCCGAAGCGGCCCAGGAGCTGGGCCGTGAGCGCCTCTCCGGCGAGGCCCTCGCCTCCGAACTGCGCACCCTGGGTTCCTGCCCCGACACGCCCGCTCTGCTGCGCGCCCGCCTCGAATACCTGGCCGGCATGCATGCCGCCCATGCGTCAGGCCGCCAGGAAGCCGTCGCCGCCTTCGGGCGCTGGCTGCGCCAGCACGGCCTCTCGGGCATCGACGCGGAGGCACGCGTCGAGGGCTGCCTCGCCCTGCTGGCCGGCCGCGTCGTCCCCGCGGCCCGCGAAGCGATCATGCCGCTGGCCGGCGGCGAGCGCGAGATCGAACACCACCCCCTGGCGTCGGACATCCAGTACTGCCTCTCGAAGATCCACATGAGCGAGGGCCGCCTCGGGGAATCGCTGCGGCAGTACAAGCGCCATGTGGCGCAGGCCATGCGCGTGGTGCACCACGCTGCCCTGCAGCGGATGGACGCGCCCGCGGGCAACGCCCCGCAGGACACCGTGGGCCTGCGCCTGCCTCCGCGCTATCGCGCTGCCTACCGCTACATCATCGAGAACCTGCACGACCCCAACCTCTCGGTGCGCGAGATCGCCGGCCGGCTCGGGGTCACCGAGCGCGCGCTGCAGCTCGCGTTCCGCAACCACCTGGGCATGACCCCCGCGGAACTGATCCGGCGCGAACGCGTGCGGCGCATCGAAGGGGAGATGGAAGAAGCCAGCGCCACGGGCGGCCGGGTCCACATGCTGGACGTCGCCTCCCGCTGGGGCATCAGCAACCGCTCCACCCTCGCGAACGCCTTCAAGCTGTCGTCGATGCGCCACTGAGCGCCGCACCCCCGGCCCGGGCGCGCAGGCGCGGGGAACGCGCGGTCAGGCCCGCCTGCCGTCCGCCCCATTGCCGGCCTTCTCGCCCGCGGCGGCCATCCGGTCGAACTCGCGGTGCTCGTAGGCGATGTAGGCTTCCATCATGCTGCGGTAGATCGCCTCGATCACGTCGGGCTCTCCCCCCTCGGCCAGCGCGCGCTCGCGCACCCGCCGCACGATGAACTCGATGCGCTCCTCGTCGCGCACCTGCGAGGCCTCGCGCTTGTTGCGCGCCGCCTGGGTCATGTAGCCGCCCCGCTCCACCAGCAGCGGCACGAGGATGTCGTCGAGCGCATCGATGCGCTGGCGCACCTCCGCCATGCTGCTGCAACTGCGGGTCTTCTCGATGGCGCGAGTCATTCCAATCCCTCTTCGACGAGTTCGGCCGCGCGCAGCAGGGCACGGGCCTTGTGCTCGGTTTCTCTCCATTCCAGCTCGGGAACCGAGTCGGCCACCACGCCGGCGGCAGCCTGCACGTAGAGTGTTCCGTCCTTCACGATGCCGGTGCGGATGGCGATGGCCACGTCCATGTCGCCCGCATAGCTGAGGTAGCCGCAGGCGCCGCCGTACAGCCCCCGCTTGGTGGGCTCGAGCCGGTCGATGAGTTCCATCGCATGCACCTTCGGCGCGCCGGTGAGCGTGCCCGCGGGGAAAGTCGCCTTGAGCACGTCCATGCTCGTCATGCCTTCGTTCAACAAGCCTTCCACATTGCTCACGATGTGCATCACGTGGCTGTAGCGCTCCACCACGAAGGCTTCCGTCACCTTCACCGAGCCGGTGCGGGCGATGCGCCCGATGTCATTGCGCGCCAGGTCGATGAGCATCACGTGCTCGGCGCGCTCCTTGGGGTCGTTCACCAGCTCGACCTCGGCCGCCTTGTCCTTCTCGGGCGTGGCGCCGCGCGGGCGCGTGCCGGCCAGCGGACGGATGGTGACCTTCTGGCCCTCGTCCGTGCGCTCCTGGCGCACCAGGATCTCCGGGCTCGCCCCCACCACGTGGCAGTCGCCGAAGTGGTAGTAGTACATGTAGGGCGAGGGGTTGAGCGAGCGCAGCGCGCGGTAAAGCGACAGCGGCGACTCGGTGTAGCGCTTGTGGATGCGCTGGCCCACCTGCACCTGCATGAAATCGCCCGCGGCGATGAGTTCCTTGGCCCGCTCGACGGCCGCCAGGTAGTCGGCCTTGGCGAAGTCGCGCTGGGGCGGGTGGCTCTCCGTCGGCTTGACCAGGGGCGCGGCCACCGAGTACTTGAGCTGGTCCTTCAGCTCGCGCAGGCGCTTCTTGCCGCGCGCGTAGGCCTCGGGCTGCGCCGGGTCGGCATAGACGATCAGGTAGAGCTTGCCCGAGAGGTTGTCGATGACGGCCACCTCCTCGCACTGCAGCAGCAGGATGTCCGGCATGCCCAGCGTATCGGGCGGGCAGCCCGCCTCCAGCTTCTTCTCGATGTAACGCACCGCGTCATAGCCGAAATAGCCCGCCAGGCCGCCGCAGAAGCGCGGCAGGCCGGGCCGCAGCGCCACCTTGAAGCGCTGCTGGTAGGCGGCGATGAAGTCCAGGGGATTGCCACGGTCGGTTTCCACCACCTTGCCGTCGGTCACCACCTCGGTGCGCGCCTGGTCGCCGAAGCCGCTGGCGCGCAGCAGCGTGCGCGCCGGCAGGCCGATGAAGCTGTAACGCCCGAAGCGCTCGCCGCCCACCACGGATTCCAGCAGGAAGCTGTGGCGGCCGCCGTCGCGGGCATGGGCCAGCTTGAGGTAGAGGGACAGGGGAGTTTCCAGGTCCGCGAAAGCCTCCGCGATCAGCGGAATGCGGTTGTAGCCTTCGCCGGCCAGGCTTTTGAATTCGAGTTCGGTGATCACGGGAGATCGCTCCAGATCGGCCGGCCCGCCGCGGGCGGTCGTTGCGCCCGCGGCCGGTGCCGCGCCAGGTTCATTGCGTTCGGCCCCGCAGGGGCCACGGAGACACGCCGGGATCGCGGGGCCCGGGTGCGGTCAGCGGTTCGGTGCGGCAGGCTTGCGCCAGGGCCAGGCTCCCCGGCCGCTGCGACCTGTGATGACCACATGGTGAATGAACATGGGCGCAAAGTGTAGCAAAGCGGCCTGCGCGAAAACCCTGTTGCGCCGCCTCCCGCAGCGCATGGAGAATAAAAAGAACGATCGTGCTTTTTTTATGGAGTCGCCATGACACTTCGGCAACGCAGCCTTGCCTGCGTACTCGCCGGGCTCATTGCCTGCGCCGCCGCGCCCGCGGGCGCGCAAACCGCCCTCAGCGTGGCCGGCGTGGCCTTCGAGCCGCGGGTCGTGCTGGCGGACGTCCCGCTGGCGCTCAACGGCGCGGGCGTGCGCTACAAGGCCGTGTTCAAGGTCTATGCGGCGGGGCTGTACCTGGAACGCCAGGCCGGCACGCTGCAGGACGTGGTGGCGCTGCCCGGCCCCAAGCGGCTGTCCATCACCATGCTGCGCGACATCGATTCGACGGAACTGGGCAAGCTCTTCGCGCGCGGCATCGAGGACAACCTCGACAAGGCGGCGTTCTCCCGCCTTGCGCCGGGCGTGCTGCGCATGGGCGAGATCTTCGCCGCGCACCGCCGCCTGTCGGCCGGCGACCGCTTCATCGTGGACTGGCTGCCCGGCACCGGCACGGTCATCACCGTCAAGGGCGTCCCGCAGGGCGAGCCCTTCCGGGAGCCCGAATTCTTCGGCGCACTGATGGGCATCTGGCTCGGGCCGCAGCCGGCGGACTGGAAGCTCAAGGACTCGCTGCTGGGCAAGGCCGGCTGACCACCGGGCCCGCCGCGGCGCTGTACTGCGTCAGCCTGCGCACAGCTCCTGCAGGTTGTCCACGTGCGCGTCCGCGTCCACCTGCCGGGCGGGCTGGCCGTGGTTGTAGCCGTAGGTCACCAGCACCACGGGGCAGCCGGCGGCGCGGGCCGCGCGCGCATCGTTGACGGAGTCCCCGATGGCCAGGGTCCGGGCGGGTGCCGTTCCCAGCGCCTCGCAGGCCTTGAGCAGCGGGAGCGGATCGGGCTTCTTGCGCTCGAAGGCGTCGCCGCCGAAGACATGCTCGAAAAAGCCGTCCAGCCCCTTGGCGCGCAGCAGCGGCACGGCGAAGGCCGTGGGCTTGTTGGTGACGCAGGCCAGCCGCAGCCCTGCCGCGCGCAGGGCCTGAAGCCCCTCGGCCACGCCCCCGTAGACGCGCGAATGGCCACCGTTGATGGCCAGGTAGTGGCGCCCATAGGACTCCCACGCCTGCGGGTAGTGCGCCTCCACCGCGGCGGCGCGCAGCGGCGGCTCCATCGGTGGCAGCACGTGGTCCAGCACCGCGCGCAGCAGGTGCTCCGTGCCCTTGCCCACCATGCGCTCGATGTCCTCCGCGGCGATGCCCGGCAGGGACAGGTCGCCCAGCATGCGTCGCAGCGCCTCCGCGAAGTCGCCCAGGGTGTCCACCATGGTGCCGTCCAGGTCCACGATCGCCGCATCGGCCCGCGCCACCAGCGCCGCCGGGGAACATTCCACCATGCCCATCCTCCAAAGTGCTGCCAAGCCCGCCGCGGCGGTGCGTGAAAAACGGTCCCTGCCGGCGGCTCGCGCCTGCGGGGCTGCCGGGAGTGTAGGCCGTGCGCCAACAGCCACAGCGATTGTCTGGTCCGTCCGACACGGCACGCACGACGCAGCGGCTACGCTGGCCCGACCGTTTTCGCCACATGGCGCGGAAACTGTGCCCCCACGCCGTCCGTCCGCGGCCGGCACCACCGACACATGGAGGTTCCTGATATGCCGAATCGCTTTGCCATCGCACCCCGCATCCTGTCCGCCGCCTGTGTGATCGCGGCCTGCGCAGCCGCCCAGGCCGCCCCCGCGGACGCCGCCGGCGCCCGTGAGCGCTACCAGCAGGACCGCCAGGCCTGCATGAGCGGCGCCACCGCCCAGAGCCGCGACACCTGCCTGAAGGAAGCCGGCGCAGCGCTGCAGGCCGCTCGCTCCGGCCAGCTCGACGCCCAGGACGCCGCCGCGAATGGCTATACCCGCAACGCACTCCAGCGCTGCGAAGCGTTCAAGGACCCGCAGGACCGCGACGCCTGCGTGGCACGCGTGCGCTCCGGCACGCAGGACGGCTCCGTGGCCGGCGGCGGCATCCTGATGGAAGCCACCACCCAGGTCCCGGCGCCCCGCCCGGGCGGCGGTCCCGGCGCCGAAGGCCGTCCGCATCCCCATGGCAAGCCCCATCCGCATCCGATGCCGGGCGCGCCCAAGGCCCCGCCGGCACCCATGCCCCAGCAGTAGGAAGCACAGCCACCATGCCGGACCGCCCTCGCAGCCCGGCATGCCGCCCGCCCGTGCGGGGCCGATCCGTGTCAGCCCAGCTGGGTACGCATCGCGTCGATGACGGCGCGGTAGTCGGGCTTGCCGAAGATCGCGCTGCCCGCCACGAAGGTATCGGCGCCGGCATCCGCCACGCGGCGGATGTTGTCCACCTTCACGCCGCCATCCACCTCCAGGCGGATGTCCTTGCCGCAGGCGTCGATGCGCCGGCGCAGGGCCTCGATCTTGCGCAGCGCCGAATCGATGAAACTCTGGCCGCCGAATCCCGGGTTCACGCTCATCACGAGGATCAGGTCGATGTCGTCGATCACCCAGTCCAGCACGTCCAGCGGCGCCGCCGGATTGAACACGAGGCCGGCCTTGATGCCCCTGGAGGTGATCGCCTGGATGCTCCGGTGCACGTGCGCGGAGGCGTCCGGATGGAAGCTGATGTAGTCCGCGCCCGCTTCCGCGAAGGCCGCGGCCAGGGCGTCCACGGGCTGCACCATCAGGTGCACGTCGATCGGCGCGGGCCGCCCGTCGGGCTTGACGGCATGGGGCTTGAGCGCCTGGCACACCATCGGACCGAAGGTCAGGTTGGGCACGTAATGGTTGTCCATCACGTCGAAGTGCACCCAGTCGGCGCCGGACGCGATGACATTCTTCACTTCTTCGCCCAGGCGGGCGAAATCGGCGGACAGGATCGATGGGGCGATGCGGAATTGGCGGGTCATGCCCGGATTGTCGCAGCAGAGGCACCGCGGCATGCCTTCCGCAGCCCTCCAGCGCCGGACCACTCCCCCTGCCGACGGAACGGCCGAGCCACCCGGCCCCGGAAACCCTAATAATCGCGCCCATGCCGAAGTACCAGTTCCGGGCCGAAGTCCAGCCCGAATACCTTCCCGACCAGTCCGCGCCCGAAGAGGGCGTCTATAGTTTCGCCTATACGGTCACCGTGACCAACACCGGCGACGTGCCAGCGCAGCTCATCGCGCGGCACTGGACGATCAGCGACGCGCGCGGCCACACAGAGGAGGTCAAGGGCCTGGGCGTGGTCGGCCAGCAACCGCTGCTGCGCCCCGGGGAGGCGTTCCAGTACACCAGCGGCTGCCGCCTGCGCACTCCCAGCGGCAGCATGCACGGCAGCTACTTCTGCGTGGCCGAGGACGGGGAGCGCTTCGACTGCGCCATTCCCCTGT
Organism: Paracidovorax cattleyae; assembly: GCF_900104515.1. Classification (GTDB taxonomy): domain Bacteria; phylum Pseudomonadota; class Gammaproteobacteria; order Burkholderiales; family Burkholderiaceae_C; genus Paracidovorax; species Paracidovorax cattleyae. Next base: position 29,383 of record NZ_FNJL01000008.1, on the reverse strand, counting down.
TCGTGCTGGAAGCCCTTTCCGGCGGCCCCGCCGGAAGCACCCCCCTGTCGGGCCGGGTGCTGCATTGACCCGGCGGCCGACTGCCCCGCAGCCCGGGACGCTGCTGGCCGACCTGGACCCGTCCGCCCCGCTGGCGCGGCGGCACCTCTGGCTCATCGAATGCCTGGCCTGGGTGCGCGGCGACTGCCGCTCCCCCGAGGAAGCCGTCGCCCGCCTGGCGCGCCTCGTGGAAGCCGCGGAGGGCGATGCCGGCGCACGGGCCCGGCTGCAGGCCTGGTGGAATGCCCTGGTCCGCACGGTGGACATCACCACGCTGCTGGCCGATTTCGGATTCGCACCGCGCACCGCACTCGCGAGCGAGGTGGCGGAACGGCTGCGCTACAAGCTGCTGCCCGGCAGCCCGGAGACGATCGACGCCTCCGAGCTGTTCATGCTGGCGCTGCCCCACGAGGTCGACGCCCGGTGGCTCGCCTTGCTGGACGAGGCACTGCTCTCGCGCCTGCTGGCCGTGCTGGCGCCGGCCGGGGATGGCGGCGGCGCCACGCGCTGGCAGCACTCGCTGCTGGACGCCATCACCTACTGCGCGGGCCAGATCCTGTCCACCGGCTTCGCACCCGAACTGCGGCTGCGCATGAGCGACTCCGCCCGCGACGCGCAGCCGTTCCACGCGCTGATCCGCGATGTGGAGAGCCTGCGGGTCGAGGTCCTGCACCAGCTGCGCACCACCGACCGGCTGGACGAGGCGGTGCTGCGCCTGCGCGAGCGCCTGGAAGCCTGCCGCGCCGCCGCGGCCACGGTGTACTCGCATTTCGAGGACAACGGTATTTCGGTGGGCCTGGTGTTCCGCCTGCGGCAGTTGCGCGAACGCGTCCTGCGGGTGCGCGACCTGCTGGACTGCCTGCTGTCGCCCGAGCCGGCCGCCAGCGCCGCCCGCCTCATGGCGCGGCTCGTGACCGTGGGCCGGGAGCGGCGCAGCCTGCGTGCGCTGATCGCCTCGAACTCCTCGCTGCTCGCGGCCAAGGTGGCCGAGCGCAGCGCGGAGACCGGCGAGCACTACATCACCCGCACCGGCGCCGAATACCGCGCGATGGTGGCGAAGGCGGCAGGCGGCGGATTCGTCATGGCGTTCACCACGCTCATGAAGTTCGGCATCGTCGCGCTGGCCCTGTCCTCCTTCTGGAGTGACTTCTGGGCCGGCATGAACTATGCGGTGAGCTTCGTGCTAGTCATGCTGCTGCACTGCACGGTCGCCACCAAGCAGCCGGCAATGACCGCACCGGCCATGGCCGCGAAGCTCAAGGAACTGCAGACCACCGAGGCCGTGGAGTCCTTCGTGGACGAGGTCACCCACCTGGTGCGCTCGCAGGTGGCCGCCATCCTGGGCAACGTGCTCGTGGTCTTTCCCACCGTCGCGGGCCTGACGCTCGCCATCGCCTGGGCGACCGGCAGTCCGGCCATCGACCGGGCGGAAGCGCGGCACGTGCTGCAGTCGCTGCAGTTGACGGGGCCTTCGCTGCTGTATGCGGCCTTTACCGGGGTGCTGCTGTTCGCCTCCAGCATCATTGCGGGGTGGGCCGAGAACTGGTTCGTGCTGCACCGGCTCGACTCGGCCCTGCGCTACAACCCGCGCATCACCGGCCTGCTGGGCCGCGAGCGCGCCGTGCGCTGGGCCCGGTTCTGGCGTGAGAACCTCTCGGGCTTCGCGGCGAACGTGTCGCTGGGCTTCATGCTCGGGCTCGTGCCGGCGTTCGCCGCATTCTTCGGCCTGGGGCTGGACGTGCGCCACGTCACGCTCTCGACGGGACAGCTGGGCGCCGCGCTCACCGCGCTGGGCACCTCCGCCCTGCACCAGCCCACCTTCTGGTCGGCGGCCGCGACGCTGCCCTTCATCGGCGCGCTCAACGTGACGGTAAGCTTCTACCTCGCCTTCCGGCTCGCGCTGCGCGCCCACAACGTCACCCGCGTGGACCGCACCCGGCTCACCACGGCGCTGCGCGCGCGCCTGCGGCACGCCCCGCTGCAGTTCTTCGTGCCCCGGCGCATGGCCCAGCGGGCCTGAGACCAGGGCCGCCCGGGGTACCCCTTTTCCGGAAGTGCCCGTCCTACAGAGCCCTTCCGGATCAGCAGGTACATTCGGTCGGCCCCGGCCGGGGGACGCGCGGCCTCCCCGCGCGGTTCGGGCGGGAATGCGAGGACTAGAACAATGGATGAAATCATGGGCTTCTGGGCGCAATGGCTGCGCCCATCGGCCGGGCTCCCGACGGTGCAGTGGTCGCTGCTGCTGGCCGTCGCTGCGGTCTCCGGCTATCTCTTCCAGCGCCACATCGGCCTGCCCAAGGTGGTGGGCTACACGCTCGTCGGCACCATCGCCGGGCTGCTGGGCTTCAGCGGCGCCGTCTGGCCCCTGCAGGGCATCAGCCTGTTCCTGCTGGAGCTGGGCATCGCCATCGTGCTGTTCGAGGCGGGCGGGCGCATCCCCCTGCGCTGGTTCCGGCACAACCCGATGGTGCTCGTGCAGAGCATCATCGAATCGGCGCTGGCCTATTTCGCGGTGTACTACGCCATGCTCTGGCTGGACGTGCCCCAGCGCGCCGCGGGCCCGCTGGCGCTGGTGGCCATGGCGGCATCGCCCGCCGTGCTCACGCGCGTGGTGGCGGACACCCGCGCGGCCGGCCCGGTGACGGACCGCGCCATCGTGCTGGCCACGCTCTCCACCCTCTACGCGCTCACCCTGGGCAGCGCCACCGCGGAACTGATCAACCGGCCCGCCGCGCGCATCATGGACACCGTATACCCCGTCATGGTGGTGCTGGGCGTCTCGGTCATCGTCGGCGCTGTGCTTGCGCTGATCCTGCGCATGGCCCTGCGCTTCATGAGCCCGACGAGCGAGAACACCGCCTTCCTGCTGCTCACGCTGATCGCCGCCGGCACCGCCGTGGCCGCGCACATGGGCGGCTCCGCGCCGCTCGCCGCGCTGCTGGCGGGCATGCTGCTCAAGCAGCTCAATCCACGCCCCTGGGCCTGGCCCCGCCAGCTCGGCACTGCCGCCTCCCTGCTCACCATGCTGATGTTCGTGCTGGTGTCCACCGTCGCCGCGCAGGCCGACTGGAGCGGCCCCGTGGCCGGGCTGGTGCTGGCCCTCATCGTGGCGCGCCTGGCGGCCAAGGCCCTGGGCGTGGCCCTGGGCAACGTGGGCAGCGGCGCCAGCTGGCGCCAGGCCCTGTGGGTGGGCTGCGCGATGACGCCGATGTCGTCGATCGCGCTGCTGATCGCCTCGCAGTTCGTGGTGGCGTCGGCGTCCACGGGGCAGCTCATCGCGCGCGTCGCGCTGCCCACCATCCTGCTCATGGAAGTGCTGGGCGCCGTGATCGCCACGGTGGCCATCTACCGCGCCGGAGAGAGTTCGAAACCCTGGGCGCCCCAGACACGCGCCGCCAACGCAGAGCGGGAGCAGCAGCCATGAGCCTCGAGGCCTTCCACCATTCCGAGCCGCTGACGCTCGGCGTCGAGCTCGAGCTGCAGCTCGTCAACACGCACAACTACGACCTCGCGCCCTACGCCGAGGACATGCTGCGCCTCATGGCGAAGCAGCCGCTGCCCGGCAGCGTGGTGCCCGAGATGACCAACAGCATGATCGAGATCTCGACGGGCATCTGCCATTCGGGCAGCGAAGTGCTGGGCCAGCTCTCGCAGATCCGCGACGCGCTGGTCAGGAGCGCCGACAAGCTCAACATCGCCGTGGCCGGCGGGGGCACGCACCCCTTCCAGCAATGGCACGAGCGCCGCATCTACGACAAGCCCCGCTTCCAGGAGCTGTCGCAGCTCTACGGCTACCTCTCCAAGCAGTTCACGATCTTCGGCCAGCACGTGCACATCGGCTGCCCCAGCGCCGACGAGGCGCTGCTCATGCTGCACCGCATGTCGCGCTACATCCCGCACTTCATCGCGATGTCGGCCTCCAGTCCCTACGTGCAGGGGCAGGACACGGCCTTCGATTCGGCGCGGCTCAATTCGGTGTTCGCGTTCCCGCTGTCGGGCCGCGCTCCCATGGTGCTGACCTGGAAGGACTTCGAGGCCTACTTCGACAAGATGACCCGCACCGGCGTCGTCAAGAGCATGAAGGACTTCTACTGGGACATCCGGCCCAAGCCCGAGTTCGGCACGATCGAGATCCGCGTGTTCGACACGCCGCTCACCATCGAGCGCGCCGCCGCGCTGTCGGCCTTCGTGCAGTCGCTGGGGGCCTGGTTCCTGGCCGAGCAGCCCTTCACGCCCAGCGAGGACGACTACCTCGTCTATACCTACAACCGCTTCCAGGCGTGCCGCTTCGGCATGCAGGCGGTGTACGTCGATCCGGCCACCGGAGAGCACATGCCGCTGCGCGACCACATCCTGCAGACCATCGACCACATCGCGCGCCACGCCACAGTCACCGGCGCCTCCGGCGCGCTGCACCTGCTGCGCAGCGAGGCTGCGGCCGGCCAGAACGACGCACGCTGGCTGCGCGACCGCCAGCGCGACGAACAGTTGCTGGGCGAGGTGAGCCGCCAGGCCGCGCTGCGCTTCCGGGGCGAACCGGCATAGTGCGGCGGGACGCCGGCCTCCGCGGCCGGCCGCCCGGGCCGGCCTCAGGGCTGCCTGACCAGTTCCACCCGCCGGTTCTTCGCCTTGCCCTCGTCCGTCGCGTTGTCCGCCACCGGGTCCGCGGCACCGAAGCCGGCGGACGAGAGGCGGGACGCGTCGATGCCCTGGGCCGCGACGGCGGCCTTGGCCCGACCCTCCGACAGGGTCTTGTTGTGGGCCGCGTCGCCCGTGTTGTCGGTGTAGCCGTTGACGGCGAGCTTCAGCGATGCGTCCTGCCTGAGCAGTTGCACCACCTGCTCGATCTGCGGCTGCGAATCGGGCAGGATGTCGGTCTTGTCGGTGGCGAAGTTGACGTGCAGCGCCACCTTGCCGGTCTTGTCGATCTGCGCCTTCAGTTCGCTGGCGGGCAGCAGGCCGGCGGTGACCTGCAGGGGCTTGGTCTCGGCGATGAGCAGGCCGCCGCCGAACTCGTAGTTGCACAGGTGGATCCAGATGTCGCGGTCCGCCCGGTGGATGACGAACACCTGCACGGCGTTGTTCCAGATGTCGCCCAGGCCGCTGTTGTAGCGCGTGATCATGTCGCGCGGCCATTCCTTCATCTTCTCCGTCACGGCTTGCGGCAGCTTGCCCTCGAAGATCTTCCGGCCGCCCAGCGAGGTGACCACGGACTCGATGTTGCGCGACAGCTCCAGGTCCGAGAACGTCTTGCCCTGGGCGGCAGCGATGTGCGCGGACCAGACACGGCCCTCCACGGGCTGCAGGCGGTCGCCCGTCCAGAACGGCACCTGGTCGAAGTCGATCACGTCGGGCTTGGTGCCGGTGACGTAGCCGGTCGGCAGCGCGATGTACGGGAAGGCTCCCAGAGGTGCGGTGGAGACCGGCAGGCTGGCCGCATCGAAGGGCCTGGACGCCGCCGGCAGCGGGGAGGCCGCACCCGCATCGGCGGGTGGCGTGGCCGCGGACGGCGCGGAGGCGGCCGGCGGAGCGGCAGGTGCACTGGCGGCCTGGGGCGCCGCTTCCTGTTTTTTGCAGGCGCCCAGGCCTATGGCGAGGGACAGAACCAGTGTTGCCGCTGATGCTTTGTGCACGGATGACCTCCTTGGCCGGGAAAAGGGCCGGCCAGTTTAGCGAGGCGTCCCTGCGCTGCCTTCCCCACCATGGGGGGGGAGTCGCGCAACGCTCAACGGGCTGGGGCAGCCTGCGATTCGGCGGCCTTCTCGCGGACGCGGGCGGCCTGCATTTCCGTGGCCAGCAGGGTGCCCCGCACCGTGGTGGCATGGGTGCGCGCGTGCCCCAGGCAATAGCGCGCGAATTCCCGGGCCGTGTCATGCGCGGGATGGGCCGTGCCGGTTTCGCACAGCAGGAAATCCTGCCGCAGCGACTGCAGGAGCAGCGAAGAGCCGGGCGCGGACGCGGCTTGGCCGCTCAGGCTGGCGTGCAGCGCCGTCAGCCGCGCGAGCCGGGCTTCGTCGTCGGCACGGGCCTTGCGGAGTTCCGCAGCGAGGTGGGCGGGGGTCATGGGCGGCCTGGCGTTCCTTGCGGCCCTGCGGCGGCGGGCGGCGGGTGGCTCCGTCACGGCGGCCACCTGGGCTGCGTCCGAGTGGGCCAGCGCGTCCTCCAGGGCCTGCAGGGGCTGTCGCGCGGCCAGTTTGGCCTCCAGGTAGTCCTTCTGGAGTTCGACCACGCTGCGCATGTAGCCCACCTGCGCCTGTCCCGAACCGGGGGTTTCGAGCCACTGGGTGAGTGCGGTGCGGTTGAGCCGGTCCGTCCGGGCCGTATAGGCCTGACGGGCCTGCTGGCGGGCCTCGCGGGGCCTGTGGCCCGTCAGCAGGGACTTGCTGTAGGCCACGCCCCCCCGCCACAGGGCTTTGGCCTCGCGTCCCGTGGAGTGCCTGCGGGACGAAGCCGCAGGGGGCGTGTCGTCGGTGGAGCGGCCCTTGTCCCGGTAATGCCGGTTCATCTGTTCGGCCGCCTGCTGCAGGAACCCGCCCAGGGCCCGCTCCTGGCCGTCCGTGGCGGCGTAGAGCGCGCTGCGCAGCAGGAAGCCGAGAGGCTCGGCATCTTCCGCGGATGCGGATACGGTGTCGGCAGGAGCGGCCGGCCCCCCCTCGATCCCGGGCTGGATTTCCGGTTCGGGGCCGATCTCCGGCCGGATGGCGGACGGGGCCGGCCCGAGGGCGGACCTGGCGGAGTGGAACGCCCCATCGGGCTCCGCCGAGAGCGCGGCTTCGTCCGGCGCCGGCTCCAGTTCCAATTCCAGGTAAGAGCGGGCGGAATGGAAATCCGCGGACAGCTCGGAACGGGCCGAATGGAACCGGGGCGGCGCCGCCGCCCGCAGCAGGTCGGCCATGGCGAGGAAGGCGCGGTCGATGCCGGGGGCATCGGTGCGCTCGTAGTTCCGGTAGCGCTTGACCTTGCCGTGCGTCAGGAAGAACTGGTGGGAACCCACGCCCATCGTCACGGCGCCCAGCAGTCCCGCGCCGATCAGCGTCGCCAGGCCCACCGGCCCGGCGACGCTGGCGCCGGCGATCGCCGCGATGCCCAGGCCCACCTTGGCGGCCGTGCTCGCCGTGTAGGTCACGCCGCCGAGGACGAAGCCCTTGTTCCAGTTGTTGAAGCCGTTCACGAACCGCTTGCGCTGATCGAACTTGGCCGTCAGGAAGTCGTGGTAGCGCTGCGCGTCGACGCCCAGGCGCCGGGTGTCCACGCCTGCGAGGAAGGCGCTCACCCGGGAGAAGTCGGCGCGGAAGCGCTTTTTCTCGACATGCGACTGGTGCAGGAACACCCCGCCCACCACCGAGGCCATGACACTCGCAGCCGGCCCCAGGACATAGCCTCCGGCGATGCTGGCCGCAGAGGCAGCGCCCGCGGCTGCCGCGCTGTGCGCGACCAGGCCCGCGGCATTCGCGCTGCCGGCACCGATCGCCAGCCCGGTGTGCACCGAGGTTTCCACCGCCGTCTTCGCGAAGACGAGACTGGCCGACGTGAGGGTCGCCGCGGCCACGCGGCCGTCGTGGCGGTTAAGGTGCTGCTGGTAGGCCAGATCGTCGATGGCCTGGCCGATGGCGTGCGACTGGACATGGCCTGCCACGGGCGCCCGGCCCCGCGCCAGGAGCGGGGCCAGCACCTCGCGCTGCTGCACCAGGTGTTCCTTCTGCTCACGCAGCTCCCTGCGCTGCTCGGCAACCTCGCGCAGCTCGCGGTAGCCGGCATGGATCGCCACCGCCGACAGCGGCAGCATGGCGCCTGCCAGCCCCAGGGTGGCGGCCAGGTCGCTGACGCCGCCGGGCGTGCCCTCTTCGGCGAATGCATGCATCCTGCCGTGGTGTTCCGCGGCTTCGGCAGCGGCGCCGTGGCCGTGGGCTCCTTCGGCGCCGCTGCCGTGCTCTCCCGCGGCCGGGGGCTCATGCGCGGAAGGATGGCCCTGCGCGCCCTCTGCGGGACCGCTGCCTTCCGCGCCTTCGCCGCCATGGCCGTGCAGCCCTTCCGTGGCGAACTCGTTCGCCTTTTCCGCCACGCCGTGCAGCGGATCGGTGAAATACTTGGCCGCCGCCACGAAGTACGACCCGACCTCTTCCGCATCGATGATCGCCAGGGACGTGAGTTCGGGATGGTTCTGCGGTTCGGCGGCGTGTCCGGCGCGGCTGCGGGCCTCGCGCACGGACTCCAGGCCCAGCGGCCACCCCGCCGAGGTCGACCTCGCAGGACGTGCGGGCACCGGGGGGCGGGATGTTCCAGGGCGGTCAGGCACGGCACCAGACGGACGAAGCGCATGCAGATGGGTTTTCATGGACGGGGCTGGAAGAAGGGGCGGGGGAACCGCATCATCGCCCGCCGGCAAGCCGTGGGGATGCCTGGCCGGGAACGTCTGCATGGAATTGCGAAGTCCGCCGCGGCAATGGCTGCGCGTATGCTCGGCGCATGGGTGAATTCGACCTGATCGCACGCTACTTCCGCCGCCCCGTGCGCCGCGCCGCGCTCGGCGTGGGCGACGATTGCGCGTTGCTCGCGCCCGCCGCCGGCATGCACCTGGCCGTCTCCAGCGACATGCTGGTGGAGGGCCGGCATTTCTTTCCCGACGTCTATCCCGCGCACCTGGGCCACAAGGCGCTGGCCGTGAACCTGTCGGACCTCGCCGCCTGCGGTGCCCGGCCGCTGGCGTTCACGCTGGCGCTGGCGCTGCCGCGGGCCGACGAGGCCTGGCTGCAGGGGTTCTCGGACGGGCTGCTGGCCCTGGCCGACGAACACGGCTGCGAACTGGTGGGCGGGGACACCACGCAGGGCCCGCTCAACATCTGCATCACGGTGTTCGGCGAAGTGCCCGCCGGCCAGGCGCTGCTGCGCAGCGGCGCGCGGCCGGGCGATGACCTGTGGGTGAGCGGCCACCTGGGCGATGCACGCCTGGCCCTGGATGCGCTGCTGGGCGAGATGCCCGTGCAATTGCCGCCGCCGGTGCTGGCGCAGGCGCGCGCGCGACTGGAGCGCCCCACGCCGCGGGTGGCCCTGGGGCAGGCATTGCGCGGCGTGGCCAGCAGCGCCATCGACGTGAGCGACGGGCTCGTGGGCGACCTGGGCCACATCCTGCAGGCGTCGGGCGTCGGTGCGCGCATCGACACCACGCTCGCCCCGCAGCTCATGGCGGCCTGTGCCGGGCATGCCCCCGAACATCTGCCATACGGCTGGGAAAACCTGCTGCGCTGCGTGCTGGCCGGAGGCGATGACTACGAACTGCTGTTCACCGCGCCACCGTGCCGGCGTGCGCAGATCGAGGCCGCGGCCCGCCAGGCAGGAACGCGCGCCACCTGCATCGGCGCCATCGAGGCCGAGCCCGGCCTGCGGCTGCTCGATGCCGAGGGCCGTCCCATGGCGGCGCAGTATCTGGCCTTCGACCACTTCCGCTGAGCGCCTGCGGTGGAGGCGCTGCTAGCATTGCCCTCCCCAGTCCTACCGAGAGAAAAGGAGCGCGGATGTCCTCTGCATGCCCGGGCGCGGCCTGTTCCACGCATTCCATGCAGCCCATGCCACCCACGCCGCTGCAGCGGCATGCCGGCGCGCGCCGCGCCGCCGCCTGCGCGGTGCTCGCCGCAGCGGCCGGCATGGCGTGCGCGCAGGAGCGCCCTGCCGTGGTGGCATCGCGCATCACGCAGGTGACGGTGGCGCCGGGCATCGCCACGATCGAGCGCAGCGCGCGCATCGCCGCGGGCGCGCGCAGTGCCACCTTCGCCTGCCTGCCCGCCAGCCTGGACCCGGACAGCCTGCAGATCAGCGCGGACGCCGGGGTGCGCGTGGGCGAATTCAAGGCCACCACCGAAGACCGCGATGTGGCGGCCGGCTGCGCGAGCCCGCTGGACGAACGCGTCCGCGCACTCGAGGACCAGATCGCGGGCGTGCAGGCCGAGATCGCGGCGCTGCGGCGCACGGACCGTTACCTGGACCACCTGGCCGGCGGCAACGCCGACGGCGCACCGCGGGAAGGCCAGGGCAGCCCCACGTCGGCCACGCCCACCGTGGCGCCGTCCGTGCCCGCCGCCCAGATCCCGGCCACGGCGGAGGCCCTGCGCAAGACATCGGCCGAAACACTCGTGCGCCTGCAGCCCCTGCAGCGCCGGCAGGAAGCCCTGGAGCGCGACCTGAAGCCGCTGCGCGCCGAGCGCGACCGCACGGCGGGCGGGCCGCGTCCCAGGGTGGTTTCCGTGGCCGTGAACCTCGCCAGCGACCGGGACGCCGGCCTGCGCCTGTCCTACCAGGTGCGCGGCCCCGGCTGGCAGCCCGCCTACCGCGCGCGGCTGGACATCGCCACGGGCGCGGTGGTGCTCGAGCGGCTGGCCGTCGTCGCGCAGCGCAGCGGCGAAGACTGGAACGACGTGCGGCTCGCGCTGACCACCCAGGCCCCCGCACGGGCCACGGCAGGGCCGCGGCCAGGCACCTGGACGGTGGACGTGGCGGCACCGCCGGAAACACAGAACCGTCTCTCCCGGCTGCCCTCGCCGGCAGCGCCGGCCGCCCCCGTGCCAGCGCCCATGGCGGAATCCGCCGACGCCGCGGAAGAACCCCTGCCCCGCTTCGACGTCACGGCCCTGGCCGGCAGCTATGCGACGCGCTTCGAGGTGCCGCAGCGCCTGAGCCTGCCGGCAAGCGGGCAGCGCACCACGCTGCTGCTGGGCACGCACGACGCCAGCGCCCGCCTCGTCACCCGCACCGTGCCCGCGCAGCGCGAAACCGCCTACCTGGTGGCGGAGATCGCGCCGCCCGCCGGCCCGTGGCCGGCAGGGACCGTCGGCCTGTACCGCGATGGCGCCTTCGTGGGCCAGGGCCGGCTGGACTTCTCCGCGGCCACGGACTCGGGCGGCCCCGGCGGGCGCACGGTGCCGCTGTGGTTCGGTCCGGACGACCTCGTGCGCGTGCATGCCGAGGCGCCCCGCGAGACCACCGGCACCGCCGGCTTCACGGGCGCCACCGTGGAGCGCCGTACCCGGCTCGCCTACCGCATCGAGAACCGCCACACCACCCCGATCACGCTCCAGGTGATCGACACCGCCCCCGTGCCGCGCAATGCGAAGATCGAGGTCGAGTCCCGCTACGCGCCGCCACTGCTCACCACCGCCTGGGAAGGCACGGCCGGCGTGGTGGCCTGGCAGCAGACCGTGGCGCCCGGAGCCGAAGCGCGCTTCACGGCGGAACACGCGCTGCGCCATGGCAAGGACGTCGAATTGAACGAGAGCCGCCGATGAACGCCCTGCCCCCCCTGCCCGCGGCCGGCCCGGCCCCTACCGCCCCCCGCAGGGCCAGTGCGGCTTTCATGCGGTCCCATCCGGCTCACTGGATCGCCCTGGGGTTCGGCGCGGGCCTCTCGCCGCGCGCGCCCGGCACCGTGGGCACGGCCTGGGCGTGGCTGGCCTACCTGGTGCTGCAGCACTGGCTGTCCCCCCTGCAGATCGGCGGCCTCATCCTGGCCGGCACGCTCGTGGGCTGGTGGGCCTGCACCACCACGGCCCGGCACCTGGGCGTGGCAGACCCGGGATGCGTGGTATGGGACGAGATCGTGGCGTTCTGGTGCGTGCTCTGGCTGGCGATGCCCATGGGGTTCTGGGGACAGTGCGCGGCATTCGCGCTGTTCCGCTGTTTCGATGCCGCCAAGCCCGGGCCCGTGGCCTGGGCGGACCAGTTGTTCAAGGGCTTCGGCTGGCGCGGCGGCTGGGGCATTCTCTTCGACGACTTCGTGGCCGCCTCCTGCACGCTGTTCATGATCGCGCTCTGGAGGGTGCTGTGGTGAGCACCGACATCGCCTTCCTCGCACAGGCGCTCGCGGAACGCGGCTGGATGATGGCCACGGCCGAAAGCTGCACCGGCGGCATGATCGCCGGCGCATGCACCGACCTGGCCGGATCAAGCCAGTGGTTCGAGCGCGGCTTCGTCACCTACTCCAACACCGCCAAGACCGAATTGCTGGGCGTTCCGGCCGCGCTCATCGACACGCACGGCGCCGTGAGCGAGCCCGTGGCGCGCGCCATGGCGGAAGGCGCCTTGCGCCACTCCCGCGCGCACGCTGCGCTGTCCGTGACCGGCGTGGCCGGCCCCGGGGGCGGCAGTGTGGCCAAGCCCGTGGGCACTGTCTGGTTCGGCTGGCACGTGCACGGCACGACGCACAGCGAAATGCGGCAATTCCCCGGCGACCGGGCCGCCGTGCGCTCGGCCGCCCGCGACCACGCGATCGCGGGGCTCGCCAGGCTGCTGCGCTGACCGTGCGGGGCCGGCCCCCCTGCGCACCGGCGCGGCCCGCTTTTCCGCAGCCCCTTTCCCTCGTTCGGCACCGCATCCGGCCATGCCGCGAGAAAACGCATTTACCCAACATGTGTGAAGGAAACATGTTCAGCCCATCAGCAAATGATGAATGCGACGCATGTCCATAGGAAGAAGTAGCAAAATTCCTGAATTCCAAAAAATGATGAGCAAATATTTCAGATTCGCTCCAGACTGGGAGCACAAAGACGACTAATTCCCACCGGAGGTTTCCCATGGCCGCCAACGCCCGCTCCCTCACCGTGTCCCAGCGCCTGCTCATCGCGTTCGGCCTGGTGATCGCCATCTTCATCGCCGTGGCCGCCACAGCGCTGGTCAGCAGCCGAAGCCTCGCGGAGGCCGAGTCGTGGAACGAGCACACCTACCAGGTGCTCGACCGCTCCAACACCCTGCTCAACAGCATGGTCAACATGGAGACCGGCGCCCGCGGCTTCCTGCTCAGCGGGGATGAAAAGTTCCTGGAGCCCTGGAACAGCGGTGGCCAGGAATTCAACAAGACGCTTCCCGACATCAAGGCCCTCACGGCCGACAACCCCGTACAGCAGCGGCGCCTGGATGCCATGAAGGCCCGGGAGACCGAATTCGCGTCCGTGCTCTCGGACCTGATCAAGGCGCGCCGTGACGTCACGGCGGGCGGCATGAACATGCAGGACTTCATCGCGCAGTTCGGCCAGGGCAAGGACAAGGCCGTCATGGACGGCTTCCGGGCGCTGCAGAAGGAACTGGACCAGGCGGAGTCCAGCCTGCTGGCCGAGCGCAAGGCAAGAGCCGACCGGCTGCGCAGCTTCAATACCGGCGTGATCCTGATCGGCTCCACCCTGGCCGTGGCAACGGCCGTCGCGCTGGGGCTGTGGGTTACCCGCTCCATCACGCGCCAGCTGGGCGGCGAGCCCAACTACGCGACCGGCATCGTGCGGCAGATCGCGCAGGGCAACCTCGCGGTGGATGTGGAAACCCGCAACGGCGACCAAACCAGCCTGCTGGCCGGCATGAAGGACATGCGCGACCAGCTCGCCCGCGTGGTCGGGCAGGTGCGGCAGAGCAGCGACTCCATCGCCACGGGCAGCACGCAGATCGCCACCGGCAATGCCGACCTGAGCCAGCGCACCGAGGAACAGGCATCCAACCTGCAGCAGACGGCCGCCTCCATGGAGCAGTTGACGGCCACCGTGAAGAACAACGGCGAAACCGCCCGGCAAGCCACGCAGCTGGCGAATTCCGCCAGCGAGGTCGCCGAGCGCGGCGGCACGGTGATGGGACAGGTGGTGAACACCATGGGGGCCATCACCGACTCCAGCCGGAGGATCTCGGACATCATCGGCGTCATCGACGGCATCGCCTTCCAGACCAATATCCTCGCGCTCAATGCCGCGGTCGAGGCGGCCCGCGCCGGCGAGCAGGGCCGCGGCTTCGCGGTGGTGGCGAGCGAAGTGCGCAGCCTTGCGCAGCGCAGCGCCGACGCCGCCAAGGAGATCAAGGCACTCATTTCCACGAGCGTGGAGAAGGTGGAAGCCGGCAGCCAGCAGGTCGAGGAAGCCGGCCGGACCATGGCCGACATCGTCAGCCAAGTCAAGCGCGTGAGCGACCTGATCAACGAAATCAGTGCCGCCACCCAGGAACAGACCCAGGGCATCGGCCAGGTGAGCGATGCAGTAAGCCAGCTCGACCAAGTGACGCAGCAGAACGCCGCGCTGGTCGAGGAAAGCGCCGCGGCCGCGGACAGCCTCCGGGCCCAGGCCGGCAGGCTCGTGGATGCCGTGAGCCAGTTCCGCCTGCACCACGACCAGGGCCTGCAGGCACCGGCACCGGTCGCGGTGGCCGCTCCGCGCGCCGTCGCGGCACCGGCGGCGAGCCCCCTGCCTGCCGCCAGGCCGGCCCCGGCACGGATGCCTGCCGCGCCACATGCTGCGGCCATGGCGGCCCGCCGGCCCGCGCCTGCTCCTGCAAAGGCCCCCGCGCCTTCGCTGGCCCTGGCGGGCAGCTCGAGCCAGGACGACTGGACGAGCTTCTGACGGTCAGGGTCCGCCTACGCGCTCCACGAGGCCGGCGCTGGCCTCGTTCATCCCCACCACCTCCACAGAGCAGCCGTGGTGCTGCAGCCGCTGCACCACCTTGTCCAGCGCGGCCACGGCGGTCACGTCCCAGAAATGGGCACGCGAGACGTCGATGCGCACCGGCCGGCCTTCGGCGGCCAGGATGTCGAAGGCGTCGATAAACGCATCGGCCGAAGCGAAAAACACCTGGCCCGCCACGCGCCAGGTGCGCAGGCCGGTGGCACCGTCGTCCTCGGCGCGGACGTCGAGCAGGCGCGCCACCTTGAAGGCGAAGAACACGCCGCTCAGCACCACCCCCACGGCCACGCCGGCCGCCAGGTTGTGGGTGCCCAGTGTCACTGCCACGGTGGCGAGCATCACGGCGCTGGAGGTCCGGGGGTGGCGCACCAGGGTGCGCAGCGAGGCCCAGTCGAAGGTGGCGGCCGACACCATCACCATGATGGCCACCAGCGCAATCACCGGCACGCGCGAAACCCAGTCCTTGAGCGCCACCATCAGCACGAGCAGGAACACGCCCGCGAACAGGGTGGACAGGCGCCCGCGGCCCCCGTACTTCACGTTGCCCACCGCCTGGCCGATCATTCCGCAGCCCGCGATGCCGCCGCTCAGGCTGGCGGCGATGTTCGCCAGCCCCAGTCCGGCGCATTCGCGGTTCTTGTCGCAGGGCGTGTCAGTCATCTCGTCCACCACCGCGGCGGTCAGCACGGATTCGAGCAACCCCACGAAGGCGATGGCGAGCGCCGGCAGCGCGATGATACGCAGCGTCTCCAGCGTGAACGGTACGCCGGGCAGCGCGAAGGCGGGCAACGCGTCCGGAAGCCTGCCGAGATCGGCCACCGTGGGCAGTGGCAGGCCCGCTGCGGAGGCCAGCGCCGTGAGCGCCACCACGCAGACCAGCGGCGACGGAATGGCGGTGAGCGCCCGCCAGTCCAGCCACGCCCCCAGGCGCGGCAGGCCATAGATGATGGCCAGACCCAGCGCCAGCATGCCCCAGGTGCCCGGGCCGGCCCCCTGCAGGTGCGGCAGCTGGGCCGAGAAAATCAGGATGGCCAGCGCGTTCACGAAGCCCGTACGCACCGAACTGGAAACGAAGCGCACCAGCACCCCCATGCGCAGCAGGCCGAAGGCCACCTGCACCGCGCCGGCCAGCAGCCCCGCGGCGAACAGGTAGCCCACGCCATGGGAGTGCACCAGCGGTGCAGCCACCAGCGCCACAGACCCGGCCGCTGCCGACACCATGGCCGGGCGCCCGCCAGCGAAGGCGATCACGATGCTGATGACAAACGAGGCGAACAGCCCCACGGACGGATCCACGCCCGCCACGAACGAAAACGCGATCACCTCGGGAATCAGCGCGAACGTGGCAACGGCGCCGGCCAGCAGTTCACGCGGAATGCTGGGCGCCCACTCCGCGCGCAGGCGGGACCTCAGCTTCCGCAGCACTTCTTGTATTTCTTGCCGCTGCCGCAGCTGCACGGATCGTTGCGGCCCGGCGTGTCCGCGCGGCGCACCGATTCGACGCGCGGGCCCATGCTCTTCCAGAGCTGGCGCAGGTCATAGACTGCCCAGATCGCCTCGCCGAACACCTCCAGCCGGTCCTCGCTCACGCTGGGCGGGCCATCCTCGGCATACATGTTGTGTTCGGGACGGCCTGTGTCGTCCTCGGTCAGCGCGACGATGTGGTCGAGCGCGCCGTCCAGCCACTGCGCGGCCTCCTTGTCGCGCGGCGCTGCCCACTCCTCGGGCCAGTTCTCCACGGCGAACATGAAGCCCAGCGCCCAGACCTGCCCGAACGAAGGCACGTCCTGGCCGGCCATCTCGGCGCGCTCCTCCTCGGGCAGGCAGGCGATCGCGCCGCGCATGTCCATCACCTCGGGCTGGAAGGCCCGGTCATCCTCCAGCGACTCCACCGTGTCCTCGAGCTGGCGCGCCACCTCGTCCCAGCGGCGCATCCACAGCTCCACGAAACGGGCCTGCTGCGCATCGTCCTGGAAGGCCGGCAGCCGCGGCAGCGCCCCCCCTTCGGCCACCATGTCCATCGGGCCTCCGTCGTCCAGCAGCATGGGCAGGTACTCGGCCGGCGCAATCGCGCGACGCGTGCAGACGAGCGCCGTGAGAAAGCCGTCGCAGAACTCCCATTGCGGGATTTCCTCGGCGCGCGAGCGCAGGTCGTCGAGCAGCGCGTCCAGCTCGTCGAGGTCGTCGTTGCTGAGCGCGGGAACGGCGCCGGAGGCATCGGCATCGGCGGCGGGGGCGTGGGGATCGGTCATCGGGGGAGCTCCTGGCCGGCGCGCACGCGCGGGCAGGCCGTGTTTTGAAGAAGATGGCGAAAAAGGCGGACAGCGTCGGGGCGGCCCATCGCTCTATGATGCCGCCGCGGCGGACAGGATTGCCCGCCTTCCGCATTCCAAGGCGGCGAGTGTAGCCGCGCCCCCTGACGCCCCCCCTGTTTCCCCCCCACCCAGTCCATGCCCGCCCTTCCGCCCGGTCCCGCGCCCGATCCGGTGCTCCCGCCCTCGCCTGCCCGGCCGGCGCCCCACGCCGCGCCCACCGATTGGGACGCCTTTCTGCGCGAGCGGCTGCCTTTGCAGGTGCATGCGGTGGAGAGCCACATCGCCGCGGACGGTACGCGGGTATGGCTCAAGCGCGCCGCACCGGTGCGCGGGCCCGGCCGCCACCGGGCCATGGCACTGCTCGCCGGCATGCTGGGCCTGCCCGTGCTGCAGCCGGTGCCCACGCCGGGCGGAGCCGAGGGCATCGCCACCGAGGTGCGGCGCCTGCGCGCTTTCTCTGCCCTGGGGCTGCGTGTGCCCGAGGTGCTGGCCTTCAGTTCCGACGGACTGCTCACCCGGGATCTGGGACGGCCGGAGGTGGATACGCATTCCCTGGGCAACGAGATCGAACACCACGTCGAGGAAGGCCCGGAGACCGTGCTCGCGCTCTGGCGACAGGGCCTGGCGGCGATCGCGCAGGTGCATGCGCACGGCACCTGCCTCAGCCAGGCTTTCGCGCGCAACCTGGTGCGCTGCCCGGATGGCGTGGTGGGCTACCTGGACTTCGAGGACGATCCGGCCGCCACCCTGCCGCTGCCCGTCTGCCAGGTGCGCGACTTGCTGTGCTATGCCCACTCCACCGCGCTCTACCTGCGCGCGCCGGATGCACTGGCCCCGGCGCGCGCCGAAACCGCCGCATGGACGGCCGCCCATGGCCCGGAATTCCGGCAGACCATGGACCGGGCGCTGCGCCGCCTCGCCTGGCTGCGCCGCCTGCCCCAGGACCGCCGCTGGGGCCGCGACGTGCAGCGCGTGCGCGCCGCCTACGATCTGCTCGCGCCCTAGCGCGGGACGGTCACCCCCGCCGCGGTACGCCCAGGGACGGCTCGGCGGCCGAACCCTCCATGGCCTGCGCGCGCAGCCGCTCGTATTCCTGCGGGCTCACCGGCCTGGCATCGGGCTCGCCCAGGTCACGCATCGGCACGCGGAAGGTCTCCCGCGCACTGAACGCGGCCACGGCGGAAATGACAGTGATGCCGAACGCGATGGCGCCCACGGTGAGCCAGATGTTGGCGGACCCGGGCGGCGCGACGGCCGTGAACAGTGCAGGCAGCATGGCAGTGATGGCCGTGCCCACGTTCTGCGAGATGGCCATGGCCGAAACCCGGGTGCGCGTGGGGAACAGCTCGGGGTAGAACGAGGGGAACACGGCGTTGTAGCCCTGGTAGACCAGGCCCCACATCACCAGCGACATGCAGATGGCCAGCGGCACGTTGCGGATGCTGATGGCATAGAGGTAGCCGAAGGCCATCAGGCCGGACAGCAGCGCCCCGGCAATGATGGGCGGTCGGCGGCCGATGCGGTCGGACAGGCCGCCGACCATGGGGATCACCAGCACGGCCAGGATGTTGCCCAGCACCGGGATCCACAGATAGACGTCCTTGGCGAAGCCGATGCCGTAGGCCGGCTGCACCGCATAGGCAGCGCCGAAGATGGTGGCGACCACCGGGATCACGTTCATGAGCGCCATGCACACGACGCGCAGCATGTCGGGCAGGTTGTACTTGAAGGCATCGACGACAGGCGAGCGAGTGCGCTGCTTCTGCGCGGCCTTGTCGGTGAAGGCCGGGGTTTCAGCGACTTCACGGCGGATGATCCACCCGGCGATGATGACGAGGAAGCTCAGCAGGAACGGGATGCGCCAGCCCCAGCTGTTGAACTGCTCGGCGGGCATGTAGTGCGCAAGCGGAAGGAACACCGCGGCGGCCAGGATCTGCCCGGCCTGCACGCCCTGCAGCGTGAAGCTGGCGAAGAAGCCGCGCCGGCCGAAGGGCGCATGCTCCAGGATCATCGAGCTGGCGCCCGAGATCTCGCCGGCCACGGCGAAGCCCTGGATCAGGCGCATCAGCACCAGCAGCGCGGGCGCCCACAGGCCGATCTGGTCATAGGTGGGCAGCAGGCCCACGGCGATGGTGGAAAAGCCCATCAGGAACATGCACCACACGAGCACCTGCTTGCGGCCGTGCGTGTCGCCCACGTGGCCCAGCACGAAGGCGCCGATGGGGCGCGCCACGTAGCCCACGCCGTAGGTGGCCAGCGACGCGATGATCGCGATGGCCGGGTCGCCCTTGGGGAAGAATATCTGCGGAAAGATCAGCGCGGCCGCGGTGGCGTAGATGAAGAAGTCGTAGTACTCCAGCGCGGAGCCGATCCAGCCGCTGGCGGCGGCTTTCTTCGACTGGTGCCTGCCTTGCGGCGAAGAGGCGGGGGGATGGGCCATGGTCGTGTCTCCTGTGTATATGGTGTTGGCGAAGGAATCGGGTACGGTGCAGTGGGTCGGTCGTCCGGACAGCCGCGCGCCTTCACTGCTGCGCCAGCGAGGCCGCGCGCGCCGCGGCATTGGCCGCGCCCCAGCCGTCGTAGCCGCCCGTGCGCTGGGCGATCTCGAAGAAAACGCCCCCCGGCAGGCTCTCGGTGTAGGCATGCAGGTAGTCGCCGCCGGGCGATCGGTCGAATAGCACCCCGGCGGCGCGCAGGCGCTCGGGCAGGCCGGGCGGCAGGTCCAGCCGGGCCTGCAGGTCGTCGTAGTAGTTGTACGAAACCGGCACGAAGGCGACGCCCCGCGCCCGCAGGGCGGCTACCGCCGCGAAGATGTCGTCGCAGCCGAAGGTGATGTGGTGCACGGCACCTGCGCCGGTCACGCCCAGCTGGCGTGCCGTGGCCGTGTGCTGGCCGAGCGGCACGTTGAGCACCAGGCGCACGCTGCGGTCGGCATTGGCCACGCCCTGGCTGCGCACCAGGCCGAAGGGGTCGGCCAGGTCCAGGCTTTCCATCCGGTCCAGCCCCAGCACGGCGCGCGTGAACAGGGCCCAGGTGTCGCGCTGGTCCTGGCCCAGGCCCAGCGTCAGGTGGTCCACGCACCGCAGGCCGGGGTCCGGGCCTTCCGCATCCTGTGCGGCACTCTCCAGCATGAAATCGGACTCGAAGAGGCCCGACACGCCCAGCGCGGCCGGCACGAAATGGACCAGGTTGCCGCCCGGCGCCACGGTGGCGGGCACGCGCTGCTCGTGGGGGCCCAGCGGGCTGTCGTAGGGCTGCGAACGCATCGCCTTGGCCCGGCCCAGCGCGCCGATGGCGTCGTCGCAGCGCAGGCCCAGGGCGCAGACCGAGGTGCCGTGCTGGGCGAAGCGGCTGCGCGCGAAAGAATCGGGCTGGGCATTGACGATCAGGTGGATCCCGCCCTGGCGGTACAGCGTGGCAGCCTTGGAGCGGTGCCGGCCCGCCCGCACGAAACCCAGGCTGCGCAGCGCGCCGTCCAGTGCACCGGCCGAGGCCTCGTCGGCCGCGAATTCGATGAACGACACGCCCTGCAAGGTGGGCGCGGGCGGCGGATTGAACAACTCCACGCGCAGGGGCTGCACAGGCAGCGCGGACAGGCGCTGGCGCGCCTCGCTCTCCAGGTACAGCAGCGAGCGCATGGCGTCCACGGCCGTGCGGCGGTTGGGCGTTTCGCGGAACAGGTCGTTGAATATCTCCAGCGACAGCGGCCCGGTGTAGCCGGCGCGCAGCAGCTGCTCGAAGAAGCCGATCACGTCGAAATCGCCCTGGCCCGGAAACACCCGGTGGTGGCGCGCCCACTGCAGCACGTCCAGCGACATCAGCGGCGCATCGGCCATCTGCACGAAGAAGATGCGGTCGCCGGGAATGCCGGCGATGGGATCCGGGTCATCGCGCAGCGACAGGGTATGGAAGCTGTCCAGGATCAGGCCCAGGTGCGGATGGTCGGCGCGGCGCACGATGTCCCAGGCCTGGCCGAAGCGGGCGGTGTGGCGGCCCCAGGCCAGTGCCTCGTAGCCCACGCGCAGGTTGCGCCGGGCGGCGCGCTCGGCCAGGGCATGCAGCTGTGCGGCGGCCAGCTCCGGGTCGCCGATCGACTGCGGCAGCGTGTTGGAGCAGCACAGCACCAGCGGCGCGCCCAGCTCCTGCATCAGGTCGAACTTGCGCTCGGCGCGGTCCAGGGCGCGGGCGAAGGCGGCATCGGGCAGGCCTTCCATGTCGCGCAGGGGCTGGTAGAGGTCGATCGACAGGCCCAGGTCCGCCGCGATGCGGCGCAAGTCGGCCGCCGATCCCTTGAAGTGGATGAAGTCGGGCTCGAACAGTTCGATGCCATCGAAGCCGGCGGCAGCGATGGCTTCGAGCTTCTGGCGCAGGGTGCCGCTGAGCGAGACGGTGGCGATGGAACGGTGCATGGAAAAGGCCGGCATGGCGGAAGACAGGGAACCCGGCGCTCAGGAACGGGAGGGGCGACGCCGCCGCGGGCCGGAACCGGAAGGGATGGCAGCGCGACGGAAAACCATGGCACGACTGTAGAAGCGCCCCCCCACCGCCACAATCGTTCGCCGCGTCCAGGCGATCGATCATCGAACACCTTCGTTCGTCATTCGCGCGAAATACGGGATTGACCTAGGTCATGCCTTGGGCTGCGTGCCCTCGCGGATCTCAGTACGCCAGGCGGGCCACGGCGCGCAGTTCCTCTGGCGTGGCATGGCCGAAACCGAAGAACTCCAGGTACGCGGGGATCATCTCGAACAGCATGTCGGTCCCCACCTGCACCGCGCAGCCGCGTGCGCGGGCCGCCTCCAGCAGGGGCGTGTACTCGGCCTTCATGACCACCTCGCCCACGAAGGTGGAGGGTGCGATGCGCTCCACGTCGAACGGCAGCGGATCGCCCTCGCGCATGCCCAGCGGCGTGGCGTTGACCACCACGTCGAAGCCGGCCGGGTCGTTGGAGCCGGTCCGCACGGCGAGCCGGGGATAGTGCGCCCGCAGCCGGGCCGCCAGCGACTCTGCGGAGCCGGGGTTCATGTCGAACAGCATCATGTCCGCCGCGCCCGCCGCGGCGGCGGACGCCGCGATGGCCGAACCCACGCCGCCCGCGCCGGAGACCAGCACGCGCGCGCCGGCGAAGGGGCGGCCCTTGCGCTCCACGCCGCGCACGAAGCCGGCCCCGTCGAACTGATCGCCCAGCAGCGTGCCATCGGGCCGCAGCAGCACGGCGTTGCATGCGCCGGCGATGCGCGCCGTGGGCGTCACCTCGTCCACCAGGCCCATGGTCGCGACTTTGTGCGGCATGGTGATGAGCGCGCCGCGCAGGTTGGTGAAGCGGAAGATCTGGCGCAGCGAGGCGGCGTAGTCGTCGGCCCGCACCCCCATCGGCACCACCACGGCGTCGATGCCACGGCTCTCGAACCAGGGGTTGTAGATCATCGGGGCCTTGAAGGTCTCCGTGGGATGGCCGATGTGGGCGATGAGCGTGGTTTTGCCGGAAATCATGGTGCGACGGGCGGTGGTGAGCGAAGGAATGGAGAAGACGCTCCCCGTGGCCCGTGGGGCCGCCGGGGAGGCAGGCGGGTGCTGCGGCGAAGCCGTCAGGCCGCGGCGGCGCCCGGGTAGCGCAGGGGACGGGAAATCTCGTCCTGCATGGCCGGCGGATAGATGAGCGCGCGCAGGAAGTCCGCGTCCTCGCACAGGGCCTCGGCCACCCCGGCGTGGCCGAAGTAGCGGAAGTAGTGCGGCATCTGCTGGATCAGCATCTCGAAGCCGGCCTGCGCATGCAGGCCGCGGGCGCGTGCGGCGCGCACGAGCGGCGTGGGCTGGTTGCGCAGCAGGATGTCGAAAAGCGCGGCATGGGGCTCCATGCGCTGCACGTCCACGGGGCTGGCGTCGCCGTCGGACAGGCCGAGCGGCGTGGCGTTGATGACCAGGTCATAGCCTTCCGGTGCATTGCTGTCCACTGCCACCGTGGTGGTGTCGAAGAAGGCGTCGAGCTGCGCGGCCACGCCCGCGGCCTTGCCCGATGCGGTGTCGTGGAAGGCGATGTGGCTGGCGCGGTTGTCCGCGTCGCCTTCGGCCAGGGCCAGGCCGATGGCCGCGGCGCTGACGCCCGCCCCCAGGACCAGCACCCGCCGGCCGCGGAACGGAATGCCGTAGTGGTCCAGCGCATCCAGCAGGCCGTCGCCGTCGAACAGGTCGCCTTCCAGTTGCCCGTCGTCGGTGCGGCGCACCACGTTGACGGAGCCCGCCACGCGACCGCACAGCCCGCAGCTGTCCAGCAGATCGACGACCCTGGGCTTGTGCGGCGGTGCGATGACCATGCCCCGCAGATTGCGCGCCAGGAATGCGGAGCGGAAATACAGGGCGAAATCCCGTACCGGCACCTGCACCGGCACCATCACCGCATCCATGCCGAAACGGGCGAATACCGCGTTGAACATGCGCGGCAATCGCACGTTGCGGACCGGGTCGCCCGGCAGCAAATACACCTGCGTGTCACCGGTGATGGGGGGGCTCATGGCTTGGCTCCGTTGTGCGGCCGGACCGGGTGGCCGCGTTACCCGGGTTTATAGCCGGGCTGGCATGCCGGCGGCGTTACCGTGCCCGCTTTTGTTCGATGAACGCACAATACCGCACGACAATCGATCAGAACCAGGGTTTTCGCCAAGCCGGAGGTGGGAGGCACGCTCCGGCCACACAGGCACACTCCACGGCATGCGTGAAGATCAACCCACAGGCCCGGCAGGGCTGGACAAGCGCGACTGGATCGCCGGCCTGGAGCGCGGCGTGAGCATCATCGAGGCGTTCGACGACGCCAATCCGCGCCTGACCGCCAGCCAGGCCGGGCAGCTCACCGGCATGACGCGCACCGCCGCGCGCCGCTACCTGCTCACATTGCAGCACATGGGCTACGTGGCTAGTGACGGCAAGCTGTTCTGGCTCACGCCGCGCGTGTTGCGGCTGGGACGCTGCTACCTCGAATCGGCCCGGCTGCCCCGCGTGGTGCAGCCGTTCCTGCAGCGGGTGGCGGCCGGCACCAGCGAGATCGCCTACCTCAGCGTGATGGATGGCGACGAAGTGGTCTATATCGCCCGCAACGGCCCCAACCGCAGCATGAGCACCGGCTACGTGCTGGGCGCGCGCGTACCCGCGCAGGTCACCGCGGCGGGCATGCTGATGCTGGCGCTGCGCAGCGACGAGGCGCTGGCCGAATGGCTGGAAAGCCGCCCGCTGCAGGTCTTCACGCCCTACACCATCGCCAGCATGGACCGCATGAAGCTCGAACTCGCCCGCATCCGCGCCCAGGGCTGGGCCCTGTCGGAGCAGCAGCTGGACCTGAACTCCCGCGGCATTGCCGTGCCGCTGCGAGACCGCCATGGCGTGCTGGTGGGCGCGCTCAACATCACCATGCCCATGGGCCACGAAAGCTCGGACGACGCGGTCGCGCGCGTGCTGCCCGTGCTGCGTGAAACCGCCCAGGCGATGCGCAACCTGATCTGAGCGCGCCGCCGCGGCGCACGCACGCGCCGCGCGGCCGCGAGCGGTACCTGGACAGGTCGGGGGCGTTTCCGTAACGCCCCGTGGGCGGCGTCCGACAGGACCCCGCCGGGCCCCCCGCATATCGTGCAGTCAAGCGCTCCCGCCCCGTTCCGCACCGCCGCACATGCCCTCTTCCGCCACCGCCGCCGCGCCGCTGCCCACGGCAGCCGATCCCGATCCGCAGGCTGCGGCCGGCACCCGCGCACCGGCCCTGTCCCTGGCCGCCTGGCGGCAATTCATGGCCGTCGCCAAGCCCTACTGGCAGGGCGACCGCAAGTTCGCGGCCTGGTCGCTGATGGGCCTGCTGATCCTGCTCATGCTGCTGGAGACGCACCTGGCCGTGCGCCTCATCGACCGCACGGGGGAGATGACCTCCGCGCTGGCCGCGCAGGACAGCGACCGCTTCTGGAGCGCGGTCCGCACCTGCCTCATCGTCCTGGCCTTCGCCGTGCCGGTCTATGCCTTCTACTACTACATGCGCGACGCGTTCGCGAACCATTGGCGCCGGTGGCTCACCCACCGCTTCCTCGACGGCTACCTCGGGCGCCGCCGCTACTACGAGCTGAATGCGGAAGGCACGGTGGACAACCCCGACCAGCGCATCAGCGAAGACATCAACAGCTTCACCGGCCGCTCCACGCATTTCCTGCTGATCTTCATCGGCGCCATGATGCAGCTGGTGGCGTTCAGCGCCGTGCTGTGGTCCATATCCCAGGCGCTGGTCGCGTTCCTGGCCGTCTATGCGCTCGTGGGCACGGTAGTGGCACTCTACGTGTTCGGTGCGCCGCTCATCCGGCTCAATTTCTGGCAGCTGCGGCGCGAGGCGGACTTCCGCTTCGGGCTGATGCGCCTGCGGGAGAACGCCGAGTCCATCGCCTTCTACCGCGGCGAGGCCCAGGAGCGCGCCCAGCTCGACCGCAGCTTCCAGGCCGTGTTCCACAACTACGCCCGCCTCATCAAGCGCCAGCGCTCGCTGAACCTCTTCCAGCGCGCCTTCAGCCAGCTCACCGTGGTCATTCCCAGCATCATCCTGGCCGATGCGGTGCTGTCGGGCGACATGGAAGTGGGCCGCGCCATCCAGGCCGGCGGCGCGTTCGCGGCAGTGCTGGCCTCGGTCTCGCTGATCGTGGACAACTTCGAAAGCCTGAGCCGCTTCGTCGCGGGCATCGGCCGGCTCGACACCCTGCGCCAGGCCCTGCTGGAAGAGCCCGCGAAGCACAGGACACCCGAGCCCCTGGAGCCGGAAGCCGCCGCCGCCGCACGCCGGCATCGCCGCGCACAACGCCGCGAGCAGCGCCGTGCGCGCCGGCGGGGAGTCACCCCATCCGCCGTCGCACCGACGGCCGCGCCGGTGGCCGCGCTGTCGCCGCAGGTGTGTGGCGTGATCGAGGCCCGCGAAGGCGAGCGGTTCGCCGTCGAAGGGCTGGACCTCTACACGCCCCGCTTCTCGCGCCTGCTGGTGCGCGATCTTTCCCTGGACCTGCAGCCCAGCGACGCGCTGCTCATCACCGGCGCCAGCGGCTGCGGCAAGAGTTCGCTGCTGCGCGCCCTGGCCGGCCTGTGGCGCGATGGCCAGGGCGTGGTGCACCACCCGCCCATGGACAGCGTGTTCTTCCTGCCGCAACGGCCCTACATGCAGCCGGGCACGCTGCGCAGCCAGATGATCTACCCCGCCCGCGACACCGGCCTTGCGGACGCGCAGCTGCTGGAGGTGCTGGATGCCGTGCAGTTGCCCGACCTTGCCAGCCGCGTGGGCGGGCTGGATGCCGTGCGCGACTGGGAAAAGGAGCTGTCCATCGGCGAACAGCAGCGCCTCGCCTTCGCGCGGGTGCTGGTGCGGCAGCCCCGCACCGTCATCCTCGACGAGGCCACCAGTGCGCTGGACAGCGCCAACGAGGCCGCCCTCTACGAGCGCGTGCGCGCGAGCGGAGCGTCGATCATCAGCATCGCGCACCGTCCTGCCGTGCTGGCCCACCACACCCACGTGCTGGTGCTCACGGGCGATGGCGGCTGGTCCCTGCACCCTGCGGAGGGCTTCCAGTTCGACGAGGGCTGAAGACGCATCCGTGCCGCGCTCAGGCGGCTTCGGGCTGCGCGGCCTCCAGCACCAGGGCGGTGGCCACGTGCGCATCCATGTTCAGCAGCCGCTTGCGCATGCAGAGAACGGCCTTGTCCTTCGACAACAGGATTGCGCGGTGGGCTGCCGCCAGGTCGATGAACTTCTGGTCGTCCGCATCCTTGCAGGCATAGGCTACGCGCGGCGCGATCTCCACCAGGCGGGCCTGGGCATCGAACGCCGCGAGCACCTGCGCTGCGTCCACCCGGTAGAAGTCCATGCGCTCCACGATGTGCGCGTAGGCCAGCACGCGCTCGAGTTCGTCGCGCATCACCTGCGTGGCGATCCACGCCAGCCGGCCCTGGGCCAGCAATTGCCGCAACGGCCCCGTGCGCGGGTCGGAAAAGATCAGCAGGTCCAGGGCCACGTTGGTGTCCACCACCACGCAGCGCACCGGCTCGTCCTCCGCGGCCTGCTCGGGCAGGCGCAGTTCAACCGGCATGGTCTCCACCCCTGTCCTGCGCATCCGCCGGCTGCGGCGCTGCGCCCTGCACCCGCTGGCGCACGGCCCCCTGCACCATATCGAAGCGGAACAGCCGGCATTCGATCGGGCCGTTCCACATCGGCACGCGGCGCGATTCCTTGAGCCGCATCTTGCCGGGCAGCTTCAGGTCGGGCGTGAGCATCCAGGCCTGCCAGCCCGCGTAATGCTTCTTCCAGTGCGCGGCCAGCTGGAGGAAGAAATCCCCGCCGTCCTCCGTCTGCGCGGTCTCCCGGCCGGCGCGCTCGACCACGCCCATGCGCTCCCGCGCATCGCGTCCGGCCGTACCGGCGGCGGCGATGCGCTCGCCGTAGGGCGGGTTGAGCAGCATCACGCCGGGCCGGTCGCCGGGAGGCATGCGCTGCAGCGCGTCGCCGCCGCGCAACTGCACCGCCTGGGCGACGCCCGCGCGCTCGGCATTGCGCTGCGCGAAATCCACCATGCGGTGCGATACATCGCTGCCGAAGACCGGTGCAGCGGCCGGCACGATGCCATCCTGCGCCTCCTCGCGCAGCGCATTCCAGACGTGCGCCTGGAAGGGCAGCAGTTTCTCGAAGGCGAAGCGCCGGCGCAGGCCGGAAGGAATGCGGCAGGCCATCTGCGCGGCCTCGATGGCGATCGTGCCGCTGCCGCAGCAGGGGTCGTACAGCGGCAGGGGTGCATCACCCAGCGGGTCCCAGCCGCTGGCGGCGATCATGGCCGCGGCAAGCGTCTCCTTGAGCGGCGCATCCCCCTTGTCCTCCCGCCAGCCGCGCTTGAACAGCGGCTCGCCCGAGGTATCGATATAGACCGTGGCCTGGTCCGTGGTGAGGTGCAGGTGGATGCGCACGTCCGGCTGCTGCGTGTCCACGTCGGGACGCACGCCGCCGGCCTTCGCTCGGAAACGGTCGGCCACCGCATCCTTCACGCGCAGCGCCGCGAAGTTCAGGCTCTGGAGCGGACTGTGCTGGGCGGTGACATCGACGCGGAAGCTCTGGCGCGGCGTGAACCAGATCTCCCAGGCAATCCCGGACGCGATGGCGTAGAGATCGTTCTCGGAGCGGTACATCCGCTCTGCCAGGTGCACCAGCACCCGTTGCGCGAGGCGGCTGTGCAGGTTCAGCTTCAGCGCCTCGCGCCACGACGCCCGGGCCAGCACGCCGCCGCGGCCCGTCAGCAGGTCGTGCCCGGTCAGGCCGGTGATGCCGTGGACCTCGTCGGCCAGGAAGCCTTCCACGCCGGCGGCGCAAGGCAGAAAGATTTGCAGTGAATTCATAAGGCAGGCGAGAGGATACGCCCTGCCACCAATGCAAACGCCGGTGTTTATTTTTCCGGCTGACAGAACAAATGTTTCATTCTGTTGATAAAGTTCAACAAACGACGATAACGAGGCGATCCCCCTTCCCACAGGCCTTCTTTCGGAGTCCGTCGATGTTCCATAGCCTTCGCGCCCGCCTCATCGGGATCTGCATTGCCATCACCGCGCTGTCACTCATTGCCCTGGCGCTCGCCACCTTCTTCGTCGTGAGGGGCAACACGCTCTCCGGGCTGGACGAACGCATCGGGCAACTCACGCGCCTGCATGCCAGCGAGCTGGCCGAATGGGTCAAGGAAAAGCAGCGCATCACATCCTCCCTGAAAACGGCCGTCGGCCAGGCCGAGCCGGTGCCCTTCCTGCTCGCGGCCAAGCAGGCCGGCGCCTTCGACGACACCTACTTCGTCTATGCCGACAAGCGCAACATCTTCGCGCACCCCATGCCGGAAGGCTACGACGGTACCGCGCGTCCCTGGTACAAGCAGGCCGTCCAGGCCGGCGGGCCGGCCCTCACGCCCGCCTACGTGGACGCGAGCACGGGCAAGCTCACCATCAGCTTCGTCGAGCCCGTCGGTCCCGCCGGACAGCCCACCGCCGTCATCGGCACCGACATGCACCTGGACACCGTGACCCGCAAGGTCAACGCAATCCACCCCATGGAGAAGAGCTTCGCCTTCCTGCTGGATGGACAGGGCAACATCCTCGCCCATGCCAAGGCGGAACTGGCACTGAAGCCCGTCACGGCCATCTCCTCCGCCCTGGACGGGGCGCAGCTCGCACGGCTCGCATCGGATGGCGGGCGTGCCGACGTCTCCATCGACGGCGCCCCCAACATGTTCTACGCCGCGAAGGTGGAGGGCACGCCCTGGATCCTGGCCATCGCCATCGACCGCTCCGAAGCCACCCGCCCCGTGCGCGAGCTGCTCAACGTCGCCGTCGTCATCACCGTGCTGTGCGTCATCGTCGCCGTCGCCCTGCTCACCTACGCCGTCAGCCGCCAGCTGCGCCGCCTCGCCGTCGTGCGCGATGCCCTGGAGGACATCGCCTCCGGCGAGGGCGACCTCACCCGCCGCCTCGACACCCACGGCAGCGACGAGCTCACCCAGATCGCCCGCGCCTTCAACCACTTCGTGGACAAGATCGCCGCCGTCCTCGTGCGCATCCGCGCATCGGCCGAATCCGTGCGCC
>NZ_FNJL01000010.1:26644-175561 GCF_900104515.1 Paracidovorax cattleyae | reverse complement strand
GCCAACCTGATTTTTTGAGGGCCTGCTCCAGCACGCTTATCCCGTGCAGGTCAGGCTCGCTCCACTTGCGCCAGTACGCATACACGTTCTGCCACTTGGGAAACTCCGGCGGAAGAAACCTCCACTGACAGCCTGTGCGCAGTAGGTAGAGCACCGCGCAGAACACCTCGTAGAGATCCAGCTCTATGGGCTTGGTACTGCGCCGAACGCTGCGCAACAAGGGCTCGATCTCGGCGAACTTCTCTCTGCTTATGTCGCTTGGGTAGGGCTTTCTTTTCACCAAGCAATTGTCGGCTCTAAAAAGATCGTAAACAGGCTCTTAGGGCGTGCCTGCGGACACGCGCGTCAGACAACGCAGCATTGGCCGGTCAGGGCGGACACGGCCGGCAGCATTTGTTGCGTGCGAATGCCCTGGTAGCGGCACCGGTGCGGGTTCTAATCGGCGGATGGCCCAGCAGAAGCAATCGCGCAGAAAAAAATCCTCCCGCTCCCCTTCCATCGCCCTCCTGCACCGGTCCTCCGGACGCGTGCGCCGGCTGCTGGTCTCCCTGTTCACCTCCGCGGTCGTGGGCCTGCAGGTCACGAGCTGCGGCATCCACCCCACGCAGGGCCCCTGGTCCGGCAGCACTGCCCAGCCCACGCGCGCAGGCCAGTTCACGGACTGCCGCCAGCATTTCGCCGGCGGCGTCGCGCCCCTCACCCCCGACGCCCCGCGGCTGCGCGAACTGTGCTTCGACGCCTTCGCTGTGCTGCACAGCGGCAACACGCGCACTCCCGTGTATGTGGCCGAGCGGCTCAACCGCCAGATCCTGCAGCAGGCCCGGCAGCAGCACCGCACCGACCACTTCTACGCGGATGCCCGGCTGCCGCGCGGCGAGCGCGCCGAACTCGAGGACTATCGCGGCTCGGGCTATGCCCGCGGACACATGGCACCCGCCGGCGACATGGGCACGCCCGAAGCCATGGCGCAGTCCTTCAGCCTCGCCAACATGGTGCCGCAGGACCCGAAGCAGAACAGCGGCCCCTGGGCACGCATCGAGGAGGACACGCGCCGCTATGCGATGCGTGCGCACGGCGATGTCTATGTCATCACCGGCCCCGTCTTCGAACCTGGGGCGAAGACGATCGGCGCAGCCCAGGTGGCCGTGCCTTCGCACCTGTTCAAGCTCGTGTACGACGCCGAGACCGGACGCTCCTGGGCGCACTGGCAGCAGAATGCGCCCGACGCCACCGCAGGCCCGCCGATCACCCTGCAGGAGGTGGAGCGCCGCACCGGCATGCGGCTGCTGCCATCCCCCGCGCCGGCGCATTGACGCGCGCCCCCGACAAGCCCCTTCCCAGCTGCACGGCAATAGCTGTATATTCATACAGTCATTGCTACTTCAGGAGAAAAGGGATGTCCGAAACCGCCACCCTCGCCTACACCGTCGCCCTGTGCGATTTCCCCGAACTGCCGCAGCGTGAACGCACCGCCGCCGAAGCCCGCTACGCCCGGGTGCTGGAGCGCCAGCTCGGCGGCCCGGAAGGCGTGGCCGGATCGCTCGCTGCGGTGCAGCGGCTGCAGGACGGCGACAAAGCCCCCGAAGGCGCGGACCCGATGGCCACCATCAACCGCTGGGCCCGTGCCGCGGCGTCAGCGCGCACTGCCGGCATGCAGGGTCTGGGGGAGTCCGAAGGGGCTTATTTCGAGGTACGGATGTCGTAACTTCCTGAAGCATCGGCCCGCCCCGATTCATCCAGGGATGCCGGCCCCCGGCGCACTTGCGCAATTCGGCCGCAGTGCTATTGTGCAGAAACAACGACTTCATCAAGAGGGAGGAAATATGAACCTGAGCAGTTCAATGCTTTTGCGCCGGCTGTTGTGCGCCAGCCTGGCAGGGTGTGCCTTGGCGGCATCCCCGTTGGCCCATGCGGCGAGCGACTTCCAGCTTGACTTCACGTTCGGCGGACAGGGACGCAACCCCAGCGTGGCCACCATGAAGGCTTACATCATGGGTTGCCTGCCTGCAGGCAGCCGGACCTGGGGTGGAGATCCTGCCGATTCCGCAGGTCCCTGGGACGTCGAAGTGCCCGCGGTGCGGGGCCATGAATACGACGCGCGGACGGTCCGCAGCCTCCTGCTCGGGCGGTCCTGCCAGCCCGTGCGCCCCGCCAAGGTCACCGACGTGACGGTCACCCCCGAATAAGCACCGCTCTGAAGCCCTCGCGGCTTCGCGTCACCGTGGCGGCAACGCCGGGCAGCCGACCGACCCGGTGTTGCGCTCCGTGTGACGGAATGAACGCACATGCGCGGCCCGGTCGCACGGCGTGACCACAGCCTCGTTCCCGCAGGCCCTTCTCCGCCGCCCTGCAATCCTTGCGTACAATCGAGGGTTTGCCGGCCCGCCCAGCCACAAGCCGGGCGGGCCTTTCCTGCCTGCCGGGGCACCAGGCCCATCCGATCTTCGTGCTCCATCCCTGCATCACAAGGAACACAGCCAATGAGCAAGACCCGAGAGATTTTCCGCCTGACCGCCACGGCCCTGGGACTGGCCGCCGCGGCCGTCCATGGCCAGGCACAGGAGCGTGTCCGCATCGGCTTCATGAGCCCCGTCACGGGCCCGCAGGCGGCCAACGGAGGAGACAACCGCGACGGCGCCCTGCTTGCCATCAAGGAACTGAACGCCAGGGGCGTCAAGGTGGCCGGCAAGCCCGTGGTGTTCGAGCTGGACATCAACGACGACGTGGCCGATCCCAAGCAGGGCGTGCAGGTCGCCCAGACCCTGGCCGACAAGAAGATCCGCTTCGTGCTCGGCCCCTACAACTCGGGCGTCACGGTGCCTGCCGCGCGGGTGCTGAACGACTCGGACATCCTCACGCTCACCGTGGCCTCCAACCCGAAGATCACGGAACTCGGCTACGGCACGCTGTTCCGCATCGGCGCCAGCGACAACCAGCTGGGCACCAAGATGGCCACCTACGCGGCGCAGGACCTGAAGCCCAAGACGGTGGCCGTGATCGACGACCGCACCGCCTACGGCCAGGGCGTCGCCCGCGAATTCACCGCGCAGGCCAAGCGCCTGGGCCTGCAGGTCGTGGCCACCGAATTCACCACCGACAAGGCCACGGATTTCAGCGCGATCCTGACCAACATCCGCGGAGCCAAGGCCGAAGCCGTGTTCTACGGCGGCTACTCGCCCCAGGGCGGCCCCCTGCTCAAGCAGATGCGCGCCCTCGGCATCACCGGCCCCCTGCTCGGCGGCGACGGCATCTGCTCCACCGAAACCGCCAACCTGGCCCAGCTCACCGGCGACCTGAACGTCTATTGCACCCAGGGCGGCTCGATGCTGGACAAGAGCGACAAGGGCCAGAAATTCGCCGAGCGCTACCGCGCCGAATACAAGCGCGACCCGCTCACCTACGCCGCCGCCTTCTACGACGGCATGCACCTGCTCGCCAATGCCATGGAGACCGCACAGTCCACCACCGACACGAAGAAGATCGCCCAGGCGATCGCCAACGGCAAATATGCCGGCGTGACGGGCGAGTTCTCGTACGACGCCAGGCACGATCTGAAGTCGTCGGCGGTGACGGTGTACACCCTCAAGGGCAAGGACGTGGTGCCGTTGAAGAGCCTGTGAGCAGGACGGGCCCCGGGGCCACCCGGGGCCAGGGCCTGGAAGCAGCCTCCCGGCAATGAAGCCGGTGCGGCATCAGGCGTCAGGCACTTGGGCCCAGCAGCTCCAGCGTGCGCGCATCCTTCACGCCATCGAAATACCGGGCCAGCACGGCATCGAAACAGCTGCCCGGCGCGGCCACCTCGGCGAACAGCGTCATGCTGGAGCGGAGCTTGATGTCGTCCGGGGAACCGAAGATCCCACGGGCGGACAGGCCCTGATCCAGGCCGAGCAGGACGCTGCAGGCTTCGCGCAGGCGCTCGCCGAGCACGGGATGGTCCAGGTAGGCTGCGGCCTCCCCCCGGGACTGAAGGGCGTAGCGTTGCGCCATGTCGCTGTGGCCCAGGCCGTGGACCTGGGGGAAGATGAACCACATCCAGTGGGAGCGCTTTTTCCCGGCGTTCAGTTCCGACAATACCCGGTCCCAGACGGGCTCCTGGGCATGGATGAAGCGGTCAAGGGCAACGGCTGCGGGCATCGGCCCATCCTAGAAGCCGGCCTTGCTTAGGACAAATGCCATTCGGCCTGACGCTGACGGCTCTCGGAAAAGAAAAAACCCTGCTACGTTTTGCATAGCAGGGTTTCCTGGATTTGCCTGGTAGGACGTACAAGATTCGAACTTGTGACCAACGGATTAAAAGTCCGCTGCTCTACCAACTGAGCTAACGTCCCAACATTGCTGCCACGGCGCTGGAGCCTCGGCAGCAAAGACTCAAATTATAGCGCCACTTCAGGGCCCGAACCAGATTCGGCCAGCCGGTCGAGTACCCAGCCGGCCGCGCACTGGCCGAAGGTGGCCGTGACGGACACGACGGAGCCATAGCCATGGCAGTTCAGGCTGCCGTCCGCGCCGGCGTCCACCGCACAGGAGGCGTGCGGCGGGGCCACGGCCTCGCGGCTGAACACGCAGGCGATGCCGATGCGTCGCCCTTCGCGCGCAGCGCCGTGCTGCTTGCGCAGGCGGTAGCGCAGTTGCGCGAGCAAGGGGTCGTGCGTGGTCCGGGAAAGGTCGTCGATGTCCACCCTGTGGGCCAGGCGCTTGCCACCGGCCGCGCCCACGCTGATGAAGCGGTGGTGGCCGTGGCGCAGCCTCAGGGCCCATGCCGCCATGGCGGTCTTGGCATGCACCTGGTCGCACGCGTCGATCACCGCATCCACGCCGTCGGGCAGGATGGCGGGCCAGTTGCCGGGCTCGACGAATTCCTCGATGCAGCGGACCTCGCAGCCCGGGTGGATGAGAGCGATGCGGTCGCGCATGGCCTCCACCTTGGCCTGCCCCACGGTGTTGGACAAGGCGTGGATCTGGCGGTTCACGTTGGATTCCGCCACGTTGTCGAGATCGATGAGGGTAAGCCGCCCGACCCCGCTGCGGGCCAGGGCTTCGACGGCCCAGGAACCGACACCGCCCACCCCGACCACCGCGACATGGGCCGCGCGGATGCGGGAGGCCCCCTCCACGCCATAGAGGCGCTCGAGGCCTGCGAAGCGGCGGCGCAGGTCGGTGTCGACGGGGAAAGCATCTTGCCCCCCCGGGCCTGGACCCGAGGGAGGGGGGACGGGCGGCTGCGCCGTCACCGGCACCGCCTCCGGCGCATGCTGCTGCACCGGCGTGCTCACTTCAGCCGCGCGAGGCGTTCCTTGGCCGCGGCAGCGGCTTCGGACTGCGGGTAGGCACGCAGCAGGTCTTCCAGCGTCTTGCGCGCGGCGCGCGTGTCCTTCAGCTCGATCTGGCAATTGGCGATCGACAGGGCGGCTTCCGGCGCGCGCGCATGGTCGGGCGACGCGGCCAGCAGGGCCTTGAAGTTGTTGATCGCTTCCTTGTAGTCGCGCGTGGCGTACTGGGCATTGCCCAGCCAGAACCGGGCCGAGGGCATGTAGCCGCTGCGGGGATACTGGCGCAGGAAGTTGCCGAAGGCGGACACGGCATCAGGGAACTTGCCCGAGCGGAACACGGCCAGCGCGGCTTCGAAGTCGCGCTTTTCCGCGGGGTCGGCCTGGAATTCCTGGCCGTCCATGGTCACCTTGGCCGGCTCGAACTGCTTGAGGCGTTCGTCCACGCCCTGGGCGATGTCCTTCTGCCGGCGCTGCAGTTCGGCCACGTCGCGCTGCAACTGCTCGTTCTGGCCGCGCAAGGTCGCCTGGTCGGAACGCAGCGTTTCGATCTGTGACTGCAGGTCGATCAGGCTGCGCCGCATCTGGGCACTGTCGTCGGAGGAGCGGCGCTGGTCGCCCCCCAATTGCTGCTGCATCGTATCGACACGCTGGCGCAATTCGATGATGGCGCGGCGTGCCTCGTCATCATCGAAGAGCGCGGCATGGCTGGCCGTGGCACCGAAGCCGGCCGCCAGCGACAGCGCGGCGAGCGCCGCCGCCCTGCGGAAGCGCTCACGCGTCCGCTGCTGCACGGTGGGGATGGCCATCAACGGTAGGACAGTTCAACGCGGCGGTTCTGCGAGAAGGCATCTTCCGTGTTGCCTTGCACCGCGGGCTTTTCCTTGCCGAAGCTCACGGCTTCCATCTGGCCGTCGGGCACGCCCAGCAGGCCCAGTGCGCGGCGCACTGCCTCGGCACGCTTCTGGCCGAGGGCCAGGTTGTATTCGCGGCCGCCGCGGTCGTCGGTGTGGCCTTCGATCATGACCTTGCGGCCCTGGCTGGCCTTGATGAACCTGGCGTGCTGCTCGATGAGCGACTGGTACTCGGGCTTGACGACATAGCTGTCGAAGTCGAAGTACACGATGCGGGCCACGCCGACCGGGCCGGCCGCGTCGCGCGCCGACTGGTTCAGGTCCACGGGAGCGACGCCGCTCTGAGAATTCCCGTTGGGATTGGCACCGTTGGGCGCCGTGGAGGTCGCACCCTTGTTCTCGACGGGCACGTCCTCCAGCTTCACGCCGGAGCTGCAACCGGCCATCAGGGCGGCGACGGTCAGGGCCAGAGAAATGCGTTTGAAGGGAAGGTTGATCATTGGGATGGTTCTCCTAGTCCGGATAAGGCGTTACTGTCGAGTTTGAAAAACGAAAAAGATTCAAATTATTGTTTCTGGAACGGACCCCAGTCCGGCTCCCGGATGTCGCCGCTCTGGCCTGCCAGGCGGGCCTTGATCTTGCCATCCAGCGTGGTGGTCATCAGCGCTTCGCGGCCCTGCTGCTGGGTCGCATAGACGATAAGTTTGCCATTGGGCGCGAAGCTCGGGCTCTCGTCGGCGGTAGTGTCGGTGATCGAGGTCACGCTGCCGGACGTCAGATCCATGACGTGCAGTTTGAAAGCCCCTCCCACGCGGGAGATGTAGGCCAACCACTTGCCGTCCGGGCTGATGCTCGGAGAAATGTTGTAGGCGCCCGTGAAGGTGACGCGCTCGGCGCTTCCGCCCGTGGCGGGCACGCGGTAGATCTGGGGGGCGCCACCGCGATCGCTCACGAAGTAGATGCTGCGGCCGTCACTGGAATAGGTCGGCTCGGTGTCGATGCCCGAGCTCTGCATGAGCCGGCGCGGCTCGCCGCCGTTGGCGTCGATGGTGTAGAGCTGCGAGCTGCCGTCGCGGCTCAAGGTGACGGCGAGCGTGCGGCCGTCCGGCGACCAGGCTGGCGCGCTGTTGGAGCCGCGGAAGTTGGCGATCAGGCGGCGCCGACCGGTCGAGACGTCGTGCACGTACACCACGGGCTTGCGCGACTCGAACGACACGTAGGCGAGCTGCGTGCCGGAGGGCGACCAGGCCGGCGAGATGATGGGCTCGGGGCTGGAGAGCGCCGACTGGGCGTTCTCGCCGTCGGCATCCGCCACCCACAGGCTGTAGCGGCTGCCGGCCTTGGTGACGTAGGCAATGCGGGTGGAGAAGATGCCGCGCTGGCCGGTGAGCTTCTCGTACACGTAGTCGGCGATGCGATGCGCAACGAGCCGCAGGTCGGCCTGCGT
This sequence comes from Paracidovorax cattleyae, assembly GCF_900104515.1. GTDB lineage: Bacteria > Pseudomonadota > Gammaproteobacteria > Burkholderiales > Burkholderiaceae_C > Paracidovorax > Paracidovorax cattleyae. The sequence goes on along the minus strand of NZ_FNJL01000010.1, from coordinate 167,993 downwards.
GACCACGAAGCTCTGGCCGCCCAGGTCCTCGCCGCGCACCGTCTCCCAGAGGCGGAAACGCACGTCGTAGCGGCCGTCGGGCAGGCGCGTGAGGCTGCCGGTGGTGAGCGAGTCGGCGCCCTTCTGCTTCCAGAGGGCGACGTCGGGACGGGAGTTTTCGTCCAGCTGGGGGCCGGAGGCATCCACCGCGCGGAACTGGCCGCTGCGCTCCAGGTCGGCTTGCACGATGGCGGAGATCTTCTGCGGGGCGCCCGCCTCGCCACGGAACGGCGCGATGGCGGTCGGCAGCTGGGTCAGGCCCACGCCGGTGATTTCGACGCGGAACTGCGCGAAGGCGGGAAAGGAGGCGGCGGAAGCGAGGGCCACGATGGCGTGGCGGCGCGTGGCATGCGGCAGGGCCGCGGCGAGGAGGTGGGATGGACGGTCTGAAGTCATTGACAGCGTTGGGATACCGGGCCATTCGCCGGAGGGAAACCGGAAAGGTCAGGGGCCGAATGTTACACACAGGGCGGACAGCCCTGTGACAAACTGTGCAAGTTGCCGGCGCGGTCCTACGTAGAATCCGCCCTTCATGCAAGCCTCCGACCCCCAGAGCACCCCCGCGCCGGGCCCTGCCGCCGCCCCCGCATCCGCCCCCCCATCCCTTTTCGCGCGCCTGCGGCGCATGTCCTCGTATTTCGGCGGGCAGCGCCTCGCCTGGTCGCTGGCGGTGCTGGCCACCGTGGTGGCCGCGGTGACCGAGCCGCTGATCCCCGCCCTGCTCAAGCCCCTGCTGGACCAGGGTTTCACGGAAGGCTCGCTCAAGCTCTGGCTGGTGCCGGTGGCCGTCATGGGGGTGTTCTTCGTGCGCGGGCTGGCGCAGTTCGGCGGACAGTACGCCCTGGCCCGCATCGCCAACGAAGGCATGATGAAGCTGCGCGAGACGCTCTTCGAGCGCCTGCTCTCTGCGGAGATGGCGCTGTTTTCCCGCCAGTCGGCGAGCACCCTGTCGAACACGGTGGTGTACGAGGTGCAGAACGGCGCCACGCAGCTGGTGCAGGCGCTGCTGGGCATCTCGCGCGACGGCTTCACGCTGGTGGCGCTGCTGGTGTACCTGCTCTACCTGAACTGGCAATTGACGCTCATCGTCGCGTTCCTGGTGCCGGGCGTGGCCTGGATCATGAAGACGCTGTCGCGCCGGCTCTACCAGATCACCAAGAGCAGCCAGGAAGCCACGGACCAGCTCGCCTATGTAGTGGAGGAAAACGTGCTGGCCCACCGCATGGTCCGGCTGCACAGCGCCCAGCCCGGGCAGGCGCGCCGCTTCGGCGTGCTCAGCCAGAGTCTGCGGCGCCTGGCGATCAAGGCCACGATCGCCTCGGCTGCGATGACCCCGCTGACGCAGTTGCTGGCCGCGGCGGCGCTGTCGGCCGTGATCTGCGTGGCACTCTGGCAGAGCCACATCGGGCAGACGCGGGAAGTGACCGTGGGCGGCTTCGCGGCCTTCATGGCGGCGATGCTGATGCTGATCGCGCCCATCCGCCGGCTGGCGGACGTGGCCAACCCGCTGACGCGCGGCGTTGCCGCGCTGGAGCGCGGCCTGGTGCTGCTGGAAAGCGCGCCGGCCGAGTCGGGCGGCCAGCACGCGCCGAAGGAGCGGGCACAGGGCGCGCTGGAGCTCGAGGGCGTGACGGTGGCCTTCGGGGCCGAACTGGCGCCAGCGCTGGACCGGCTGCACCTGTCGGTGCGGCCCGGCGAGGTCGTGGCGCTGGTGGGCCCCTCGGGCGCCGGCAAGACCACCCTGGTGAACCTGCTGCCACGCTTCCTGCAGCCGAGCGAGGGCCGCGTGCTGATCGACGGCCGGCCCCTGGACGAATGGAACCTGTCCGCGCTGCGCTCGCAGTTCGCCATGGTGAGCCAGGACGTGGTGATGTTCAACGACACCGTGGCGGCCAACGTGGCGCTGGGCGCGGACGTGGACGAGGCGCGCGTGCAGGCCTGCCTGGAAGCGGCCAACCTGTCGGCACACGTGGCGTCGATGCCGCAGGGCATGCACACCCTGGTGGGCCACAACGCCGTCCAGCTCTCCGGCGGCCAGCGCCAGCGCCTGGCGATCGCGCGGGCACTCTACAAGGATGCGCCGATCCTGATCCTGGACGAGGCCACGTCGGCCCTCGATACCGAATCCGAGCGGCTGGTGCAGGACGCCCTGCAGCGGCTCATGCGCGGGCGCACCACGCTGGTGATCGCGCACCGGCTGTCCACCATCGAGCATGCCGACCGGGTGGTGGTGATGGAGCGCGGACGCATCGTGGAACAGGGCACGGACACCGAGCTGCAGGCGCGCGGCGGCCTCTATGCGCGCCTGAAGGGCTCTGCCCTCGCGGGCGGCTGAGGGCCGGCCGCTGCCTGGTCACCATTTGCCGCGGTTGGGCTGGCGGCGCTGCAGGGCCTGCGCGACGAGGTCCGCCATGTCCTGGCGCGCCGCGCGCCGGGCGAAGTCCGCGGCGGTGAGGCCGAGCTGGTTCTTGATGGTGGGATCCGCGCCCTGCTCCACGAGGAAACGCGCCACGTCGGCCCGGCCATAGCTGACGGCCATCATGAGCGGCGTGGTGCCGTTGGGCGATTCGGCGTCGATGTAGGCGCTCTGGTCGATGAGCAGCCGGGTGATTTCCAGCTGCTGGTCGGTGGTACCGGAGGCGGCATAGTGCAGCGGGGTCCAGCCCGTCTTGTTGACATCGCCGTCCTTGGCGATGAGCGCACGGACCGCGGCGACCTGCCCGCGCAGGCAGGCGATCATGAGCGGACTCTCGTCCTTGGAGTTGCGCGTTTCCACCTTGATGCCGGGCGCGGCCATGAGTGCGTCGAACGCTTTCATCGAGCCTTGCTGCAGGGCCAGTGTGAGGCCGACATCGCCCTTCGGGTTGCGCGTGTTGGGGTCGAATCCGCGCCGCACGAGAGCGGTGATGTCGTCGCCCTGGTCACGCACGATGGCGGTGAAGAAATCGTCATAGGCGCCGGCGTGCGCGCAGGCGGCGCACAGGCTCGCGCCGGCCAGCGCCGCGGCGGAGACGAACAGGCGCCGTGACAGGTGGCGAAGCTGCGTCATGGAGCATCCTTTCGGAAAAAGAGCGTGTCGAAATTCCGGCTCGTGGCCTCGCCCACGGCCTCGGCGTCCAGCCCCCTGAGCGCCGCGATCTGCTGCGCCACGAAGGGTACATAGGACGGGTTGTTGGTCTTGCCCCGGTAGGGCACGGGCGCGAGGTAGGGACTGTCGGTCTCGATCAGCATGCGGTCGAGTGGCACGAAGGCCGCCACGTCGCGCAGCGGCTGGGCATTCTTGAAGGTGAGGATGCCCGAGAACGAGATGTAGTAGCCGAGGTCCAGCGCGGCGCGGGCCACCTCGGCCGTCTCGGTGAAGCAGTGGAAGACGCCGCCCGCCCGGTTGCCCGCGCCATCCTCGCCCTCCTGCCGCAGGATGGCGAGGGTGTCGTCGGACGCACTGCGGGTGTGGATGACCAGCGGCTTGCCGCAGGCCCGCGCGGCGCGGATGTGGGTGCGGAAGCGCTCGCGCTGCCACTCCAGGTCGGCGACGCTGCGGCCGCCCTTGCGGTCTTCCATGCCGTAATAGTCCAGCCCCGTCTCGCCAATGGCGATGACCCGGGGCAGCGCGGCGCGGTCCAGCAGGTCCTGCACCGACGGTTCGGTGACGCCCTCGTTGTCGGGGTGCACGCCCACCGTGCTCCAGAAGTTGTCGTGGGCGAGCGCCAGCGAATGCACGTCGCCGAATTCCTCCATGGTGGTGCAGATGCACAGCGCGCGGGTGACGCGCGCCTCGTCCATGGCCTGCCGGATGGCAGGCAGTTGCGCGGACAGTTCGGGAAAGCTCAGGTGGCAGTGCGAATCGGTGAACATGGCAGAAGGAATATTAGGCGGCGCGAAGCGCCGCGGCCGTAGGAGAACGGCGGCACGGCCGGGTTCCGGCCGGAGGAACGAGGTCGGCCCCCAGGCAACGACGCCGGCGCGAGGCGCACGCACCGGCCCGCTGCGCGCCAGGCGCGCGCAAGTGGGGACCGGTTCAGATGGTCTGGGTGGGCCGCTCGGAGGCCAGAGCCGTGCCCAGGATCTCTTCGATGCGGGCCTTGAGCACGCGGGACTTGTCGTCCCTGGGGAACTGAATGCCGATGCCCTGCGTGCGGTTGCCGGCGGCGCGCGCCGGTGTGACCCAGGCCACGCGGCCGGCCACGGGATAGCGCTGGGTATCCTCCGGCAGCGTGAGCAGCACATAGACATCGTCGCCCAGGCGGTACTCGCGCTGGGTGGGCACGAAGATGCCGCCTTCGGAGAAGAACGGGATGTACGCCGCGTAGAGTGCCGCCTTTTCCTTGATGGCCAGCTGCATGACGCTGGGACGGGGGGCGCTGGGGGGGGTACTCATGTGGGGACGGGCCGGTCGTTCAATGGCGGGAGTTTAGGGCGTTTCGCGCCTGGGCAACAAGCGACTCCAGCATCAATCCCGGGTTGAAGGGATGGTCCGCGGTGCGGGCCTCCCTGGCGAGAGCGCGCGCCCAGCGGGTGAGCGGGCCGACGCCGGGCGGCGTGGGCAGGTCGGCCTCGGCGAAGTAGCGTGGCGCGGCGCCCACGCGCCGGGCGAGCAGGTCGTGGCAGAGTTTCTGCAGCGCGTCCACGGCATCGGCAGGAGACAGGTCCGACAGCGCCGTCGCGTCGCCGCGGGCGACAGCGCGCGGAATCTGCGACCAGGTCTGGGGGCTGCGCCCTCCCTGGGCGAAGGCCAGTGCATCCTCGGGGCGGCCGCCGGCTGCCCGCAGCAGGGATGCCGCGGCATCGGCCGCGACGCCCTGCTCCGCGAGCCAGGCCAGCGATTCGTCCTCGCCCGGCCACTGCATGGTGTGGCCCAGGCAGCGGCTGCGGATGGTGGGCAGCAATTGGTGCGCGGCCTCGCTCGCCAGCACGAAGCGCACGTCGCCCGCGGGCTCCTCCAGCGTCTTGAGCAGGGCGTTGGCGGTGACGGTATTCATCTGCTCGGCCGGATAGACGAGCACGGCCTTGCCCCGCCCGCGCGCGGAAGTGCGCTGCGCGAACTGCACCGCATCGCGCATCGCCTCGACCCGGATCTCGCGGCTGGCCTTGCGCTTCTTGTCGTCGATCTCGGCCTGCGCCTTCTCCGGCAGCGGCCATCCGCGCCCGATCATCTCCGTCTCGGGCATGAGCACGCACAGGTCGGCATGGGTGCGCACCTCGACGGCATGGCAGTTGCCGCAGTGTCCGCAGGCGCCATCCGGTGTCGGCGCTTCGCAGAGCCATGCGCGCACCAGTTCGAGCGCGAGCGTGTACTGGCCCAGCCCGGAGGGGCCGCTGAGCAGCCATGCATGGCCGCGCTGGGCCAGGAGCCTGCGGCGCTGGGCAGCGATCCAGGGAGACACGGCGGGCACGCTCATGTGCCGTCCTGTGCCGTGTCCAGCACGCCATGCCGGCAGAGAATGTCCATGAGTTGGGCCCGCACCGCCTCGCGCGGCTGGTCGGCATCGAGCCGCGCGAAGCGCCCGGGGTCGGCCGCCGCCCGGTCGGCATAGCCCTGCGCCACACGGCGGAAGAACTCCACGGGTTGCGCCTCGAAACGGTCGGGCGCGCGCGCGCCTTCGAGCCGCGCGGCGGCCACGTCCGGCGCCAGGTCGAACCACAGCGTCAGGTGGGGATGGAGGACGGCATCGGAGCCTTCCTGCAGGCCCGACTGGGTGATGCGTTCGAGCTGGGCAAGCACGCCCCGGTCGAAGCCCCGCCCTGCGCCCTGGTAGGCGAAGGTGGCATCCGTGAAGCGGTCGCACAGCACGACCTCGCCGCGCACCAGCGCGGGCGCGATCACCGAGCGCAGGTGGTCGCGCCGGCCGGCGAAGACCACCAGCGACTCGGTGAGCGCGTCCATGGCTTCGTTCAGCAGCAGCGAGCGCAGGGTCTCGGCCAGGGGCGTGCCGCCGGGTTCGCGGGTCACGGTGATCGTGCGGCCCTCGCGCCGCAGCGCCTTGGCCACGGCCTCGATGTGGGAGGACTTGCCTGCCCCGTCGATGCCCTCGAATGTGATGAACCAACCCCGTCGCTGCATGGAAGAAAGACCTTTGTGGTGCGTGCGCTGCCGGTGCGGCTTACTGCCCCTGCGACGCCGGCTGGCCACGCTGGTAGCGGTTCACCGCGCGGTTGTGTTCGTCGAGCGTGGGGCTGAAATGGCTGGTGCCGTCGCCCCGCGCCACGAAATAGAGGGCCTGCGTGCGCTCGGGCTGCACGGCGGCGATGAGCGAGGCCTTGCCCGGCATGGAAATCGGCGTGGGCGGCAGGCCGGCACGGGTGTAGGTGTTCCAGGGCGTATCGGCCAGCAGGTCGCGGCGGCGCAGGTTGCCGTCGAACTTTTCGCCCATGCCGTAGATGACCGTGGGATCGGTCTGCAGCAGCATGCCCGCCCGCAGGCGGTTGACGAAGACGCCGGCGATCTGCCCTCGGTCGGAAGCGCGGCCGGTTTCCTTCTCGACGATGCTCGCCAGGATGAGGGCCTCGTCGGCGCTTTTGAGCGGCAGGTCGGCGGAGCGCTGCGCCCATGCGGCCTCCAGCCTGCGATCCATGGCGCGCAGGGCCCGCCGCATCACCGCGAGATCGCTCGTTCCCTTGGCGAAGGTGTAGGTGTCGGGAAAGAAGCGCCCCTCCGGCAGCACCCCGGGGCGGCCCAGGCGCTCCATGGTGGCGGCGTCGGCCAGGCCCTGGGTGTCGTGGCGCAGCGTTTCGTCGCGGTCCAGCGCGGCGCGGAACTGGCGGAAGGTCCAGCCCTCCACGAGCGTGACGGCGCGCAGTGCCTCTTCGCCACGCACGAGTTTCTGCAGCAGGCCGAAGGGGGTGGTGCCCGGCGGGATCTCATAGTTGCCGGCCTTGATCAGCCGGTCCTTGCCCGACAGGCGGAACCAGGCATAGAGCAGGCGCGGATCGGTATCCACGCCGGCCTCCACGGCGGCCGCGGCGACACCGCGCGGCGTGGTGCCGGGCTCGATCTCGAGTTCCAGCACGCCGGGGGAGCCCCCGGCCGTGGCGGCGCCGGCGGCCGCCCGCTGCGGCAGCGGATGGTGGAGCCACCACATGCCCAGGCCGGCCACCGCAAAGGCCGCCAGCACGATGAAAAGGAAGAAACGGCGCACGAACCGGAATGGAGAGAGGGGAAAGAGCCGGGCATGATAATTCACCCATGACGTTCCCCCTGAATGGCGTGGCCCCCCTCGACGGGCTCGGCGTGATCCGCGTGCAAGGAGAAGACGCCGCGAAATTCCTCCACGGCCAGCTCACGCAGGACTTCCTTCTGCTGCCGCCCGGACAGGCGCGGCTGGCGGCCTTCCTCTCGGCCAAGGGCCGCATGCAGGCCAGTTTCATCGGATGGCGAACGGGCGATGCCGAGGTCCTGCTGGCCTGCAGCCGCGACGTGCTCGCTTCCACGCTCAAGCGCCTGTCGATGTTCGTGTTGCGTGCCAAGGCGCGGCTCACCGACGCCACGGCCGACTTCGCGCTGTGGGGCCTGGCCGGCGATGCCGTCGCCGCGGTGTCGGGCGAGGCTCTGCCGCCCTGGAGCCGGCAGGACACCCCCCAGGGCATCGTGGTACACCTCTACCCCGGCGCCGGGCAGCCACGGGCACTGCTCGTGCAGGCCGCAGGCCAGCCCGCCCCGTCCGGCCCGGCCCTGGCACCGGGCCTCTGGGAATGGGGCGAGGTGCAGAGCGGCGTGGCCACGCTGACTGCCCCGCTGGCGGAACTGTTCGTGCCGCAGATGCTGAACTACGAATCCGTGGGCGGCGTGAATTTCAAGAAGGGCTGCTACCCCGGCCAGGAGGTGGTGGCGCGCAGCCAGTTCCGCGGCACGCTCAAGCGTCGCACCTACCTGGTGCACGTTCCCGAGGCGATCGCCGTGGGCGCCGAAGTGTTCGCCGCCAGCGATGCCGAGCAGCCCTGCGGCACGGTGGTCCAGGCCACCGCGGCACCGGGCGGCGGCTTCGATGCGCTGGTGGCCCTGCAGGTGGCATCCACCGGCGAGGCGCTGCGCGTGGGCGGCCCGGAAGGCGTGCCCCTCGCCCTGGGCGACCTGCCCTACGCGCTGCTCGAAGACATCTGAGCATTGCCGAGCCGCCTGGATGTGGCCATCGAGCGGTCGCCATACGCCAGACGCTGAAACCGCCGCAGCCTTTCCGGTCAGAGCGCCGCGGAGCAGGCCGGGCCAGCAGACGCCGTGGAACGGGCTCCGCCCGGCCACCGGCGTCGTCCCCCTTCCCGCGCGCCAGCGCGAGAGAAGGGGGAAGCGGCGTCAGCCGCTCAAAGGGATGTCACCGGTCCTCAAGGGGATGGCCATATCCACATGGGGAAGGCCCGCCTCCTCGTAGCGCTCGCCTTCCACCTCGAAGCCTGCACGGCGGTAGAAGTTCTCGGCCGTGCATTGCGCATGCAGCGTGACCCGCCGGTCGCCCCGCGCCCGGGCGGCTTCCACCAGCGCGTCCAGCACCGCCCTGCCCCACCGCTGCCCACGCACCGCGCGGTCCACCGCCATGCGGCCGATGCGTGCCTCGCCCGGCGCCGGCTGCAGCAGCCGGCCGGTGGCGATGGGCAGGCCGATGCGGTTGTAGGCGACGACATGCAGCGCGTCCGCATCGAGCGCATCGGCCTCCAGCGCGGGATCGATGCCCTGCTCCTCGACGAACACGGCCATGCGCAGCCGCAGCGCATCGGCACCCAGCGTGGCCCAGTCGCCCGTGCGCAGTTCCACCACCTCATGGCCGGCCTCATGGGCCTCGATGAGCGCGCGCAGCGCGGCGGGCACGGGCCGGGAGGTCTGCGTGGCCGGGTCGGCGAACACATAGACCAGTTCGCCCGATATCAGCAGGCGGTCGCCCGCGAAGATGCCGGCCTCGAAGCGCAGCGAACTGGTGCCGATGCGCGCGCAACGCAGGCCTACGTCGAGGGTGTCGTCCAGCCGCGCCGAGCCGTGGTATTCCAGCGTGGCCTTCTTCACGTACAGCTCGCCGCCGAGCGCGCGCATGCCCTCTTCGTAGGGCATGGCCAGGGCCCGCCAGTAGGCGGACATGGCGGTGTCGATGTACATCAGGTAGTGGCCGTTGAAAACGATCTTCTGCATGTCCACTTCGGCCCAGCGCACGCGCAGGCGTTCGGTGCAGCGGAAATCAGCGCGTCGCATCGGGGGTCTCCTCGTCCAGGGGTTCGGGCAGGCCGAAGGCCGCGCGCAGGGCGGCAGCGGCATGGCCGTGGGCGGTGCGCGCCTCAGGGATGGCGCGCCCCATCTTGATGAATTCGTGGGTGACGCCGCGGTAGATATCCAGGTCCACGGCGACGCCTGCGGCCCGCAGCCTGTCGGCGTAGGCGATGCCCTCGTCCACGAGCGGATCGCATTCGGCCAGGCCGACCCATGCGGGTGCCACACCGTCCACGTCGGGTGCACGCAGCGGAGCGAAGCGCCAGTCGTCGCGCTGCGAGTGGGTCACATAGTGGCTGAAGAACCAGGTGATGGCCGCCTCTTCCAGCACGAATCCGTGCGCATAGAGCGCATGCGAGGGCGTGTCCGGGTGGGCTGCGCAGCCCGGGTAGATCAGCAGTTGCAGCGCCAGCGGCAGGCCGGCATCGCGCGCCTGCAGGGCTGCCACGGCGGCCAGCGTGCCGCCCGCGCTGTCGCCACCCACCGCCATGCGCAAGGGGTCGGCGCCGATGTTGCGGCCCCCGGCGGCCAGCCAGGCCAGGGCATCCCAGGTATCTTCCACCGCCGTGGGGAAGCGGTGTTCCGGCGCGAGCCGGTAGCCCAGCGACACGACCATGCAGCCGGCACGGCGCGCGAGTTCGCGGCACAGCGTGTCGTGCGTGTCGATGCTGCCCACGGTGAAGCCGCCACCATGCAGGTAGAGCAGCACCGGCAATGCGCCACCCTCCGCGTGCGGTGCGTACAGGCGTGCCGCCAGCGCGTGGCCGTCGCGCGCCGGAATGCGCAACGGCTCCACGCGCTGCAGCGCGGGCTTGGGAATCTCGAGTACGCCCGCGCCCAGTTCGTAGGCGGCACGGGCCTCTTCCACGGACAGGGTTTCCAGCGGCGGACGGCGCGCGCGGTGCATGCGGTCGATCACGCTGCGCATCTGCGGCGTGAGACGGTGCGGTTGAAGCGGGGGAGTCGAAGGCGGCGGCAATGGTGGAGCGGTCACGGGAATCAAGGATCGGAGCGGACGGGGACACGCGCGCAGTGGCGCATCCGCCGATCATCCCCGAAACCGGCGCCGCCTGCAGTGCCATGCGCGACGGGGCGCAGGACGCAGCCGCGGCCCCTCGTTCTTTATTTGAAACGAACGTCCACGGGCGCAGCACCTGGCAGTCCGGCAAACGTGGCCGTCACCGCGAGGCCCGGCCGTGGCGACAGCAACGCGGAGAACGAGCCCAGGCTGACGAGATCCCCCGGCTGCAGCGCGGCGTCTTCCTTCTGCAGCGCACCGGCCAGCCACACCACGGCCTGCAGCGGATGTCCCAGGATGTCGCTGCCGCGGCCGCCGCCGAGCCTGGCGCCCGCGCCATCGGTGAGCGTGACCGTCATCGCGGCCAGGGCGTCGAGCATCGCGTAGCGCTCGGCCCGCAGTGCCGGCACGGGAATTGGCGTACCAGCCACACCCAGGCGCGCGCCCACGTTGATCGCCGCCACACCCGCACCGTCGAGCTGGGGCGGGACCTGCACGAGCAGGTCGGGCAGTTCGATGAAGGGAATCACCTGGTCGATGGCGTCCAGCACCTCCAGCGGCGTGCGCGCGTGGTTGACCGCCGCGCTCTTCACGCGGACCAGCATGTCGGCCTCATAGAGTGGCCGTGCACCGAAAGCGGCATCCACGGTGCTGCCGGAGGGCAACACCATGCCGGGGTAGAGGCGGCCCCAGACGGGCTGGTCCGTGCGAAAGCGCTGCTGCACCGCCGGGTTGGTGAGACCGGCCTTGTAGCCGACGGGCTTGCCCATGCGCTGCTCCAGCAGCGCATCGAACCTCGCGCGCGTGCATGCGGCATCTGCGGCATCCATCGGCGGCGGATTGGCCGCGGGCGTGCGGGCCATGTAGTGCGCTGCGAGATCGGCCACCTGCGCGTCGTCCAGGCACGCGGCCCGCGCTCCTGTAACGCAGGCGACGGCGGCCAGCGCCGCGATGAGGGTTTGCTGCAGGGCCATGGAAAGCTCCCGGGTTGTAGATTGGCGTGATCAGACCACCAATGCGCCAGGACGCGCATCCTGGCAACCCCCATCACCACCATGGCCCTCATCCACTACATCACCCAGATCCAGATCGAATTCGGCGCAGTGCGGCTGCTCGCCCAGGAATGCGCGCGCGCCGGCATCACGCGCCCGCTCGTGGTCACCGATCCCGGCGTCAAGGCCGCCGGCGTGCTGCAGCCCGCGCTGGACGCGCTCGCCGGCCTGCCGGTGGCGGTGTTCGATCAGACGCCCGCCAATCCCACCGAAGCCGCCGTGCGCGCGGCCGTGGAGATCTACCGTGCCCATGGCTGCGACGGCCTGATCGCCGTCGGCGGCGGCTCGGCCATCGACTGTGCCAAGGGCATCGCCATCGCCGCCACGCACGACGGGCCGCTCACGCACTACGCCACCATCGAGGGCGGCTCGCCCCGCATCACGGAACGGGTGGCGCCGCTGATCGCCGTGCCCACCACCGCCGGCACCGGCAGCGAGGTGGCGCGCGGCGCCATCCTCATCGTGGACGACCACCGCAAGCTGGGCTTCCACTCCTGGCACCTGGTGCCCAAGGCCGCCATCTGCGACCCGGCCCTGACCCTGGGCCTGCCCCCTCACCTGACGGCCGCCACAGGCATGGACGCGATCGCGCACTGCATGGAAACCTTCATGTCTTCCGCCTTCAACCCGCCGGCCGACGGCATCGCGCTCGACGGCCTGGCCCGCGGCTGGGCCCACATCGAACGCGCCACCAGCGACGGACAGGACCGCGACGCGCGGCTGAACATGATGAGCGCGAGCATGCAGGGCGCCATGGCCTTCCAGAAGGGGCTGGGCTGCGTGCACTCGCTCAGCCACAGCCTGGGCGGGATCAACCCGCGCCTGCACCACGGCACGCTGAATGCCGTGTTCCTGCCCGCGGTGGTGCGCTTCAACGCACAGGATGAGGCCGTGCGCCGCGATCGCCGGCTGGAGCGCATGGCCCAGGCCATGGGCCTGGCCAGCGCTGACGACATTCCCGACGCGATCCGCGACATGAGCGCTCGCCTGGGCCTGCCGGCGGGCCTCGCCGCCATGGGCGTCGGGCGCGAGGTCTGGGACGGCGTGATCCGCGGCGCCATGGCCGACCACTGCCACAAAACCAATCCGCGCGAGGCCAGCGCGGACGACTACCGGGACATGCTGGAAGCGTCGATGTAGCCGAAGCGGTCCGGGGGAACGGGCCTACAGCGGCTCCACGGCATCCGCGGGACAGCCCCGGTCGAGCCATTGTGCGAACTCGTTGGCCAGTTGCCGGCTGGCCGCCACCGCCGCGCCCCAGGCGCGCGCCCGGGCGGCCGTGTCGGTCCCGTAGCGCAGGAAATCCTGGCGGTCGGGCAGCTTGCCATCGGGCAGGGTCTCCCGCACCCAGGCCGGATCGGGCGAGAGGAGCACCATGGCGTCGAGGGCCCGCGTGGCGCGGTGCCGCCAGCGCAACCCCTTGTCGAGCCATCCTGGCACTACCTGCTGCCGGAAGTGCGGGTACAGCACCAGTCCTCCCTGGCCGCCCCGGCGTGGCCCGTGCCCTCCGTAGTGCAGGTGCAGGTGGTAGTCGGTGATGCCCCCGTCCCAGTATGCACCGCGCGGCGCGCCGGGAATGTCGTGGACGGCCTGCAGAACGAACGGGATCGAACAGCTCGCCTGCAGGGCCGGCAGGAAGTTGCCGCCATCGAGTGCCACCTGGCGCGTGGGATAGTCGCGCACCTCGAACGGCAGCGGGGCCGGGGCCGACTCCCCGAGCGGCGGCGAGAACACCACCCGTTCCAGCCACAGGCCGAGCGCGCGGCGGTGCACGGCATTCGCCGCGAAAGCGCCCAGATAGCCCACCGGCGTGGCAACGCGATTCTCGCGCGCGAGCAGGTGCCGTCCGCGCGACGTGACGATGTGCAGGCGGTAGCGCGGATGGGACAGCACCTCGTCCACGCGCCCGCCGTAGAAGGCCTGCAGGTTCTGGCCGAACCGCTCGCTCACATGCGCCGGATCGGGCCGCTTGCGGCCCTGCGGAAGGTCGTAGGCCTGCTGGATATAGGCCTGCTCCAGCCGCTCGAACGCCTCCACGGGCCGCCCGAGGCAGGCCGTGGCCATGCGCCAGGCGCCGATCGACGCGCCGACCAGGTGGACGGGCTGCGTGCCATGCGCCAGCCAGTCGCCGAAAAGGAAGCGGTCCATCGGTCCCAGCACCAGGCCCTTGGGGCCCCCCGCGGCGGCAGGGACCACCGCCACGTCCGCGGGCGACAGCCCCTCCCGTTCGATGTGCCGGAGCGCCGCCGGACCGGCATGGATGCGCAGTGCGCGCCCGGAAGCGGACCGGGGTACCGTCACACCAGGTACGCGCCCGCATCCACGGGTGCCGTCCAGTCGATCGGGTCCTGCTGCAGCACCATGTCGATGTCCAGGCCCAGCGGCAGGCCGACTTCCGCCGGGAAGGACACGGCCAGTTCCTTGTCCCCCCATGCGGCTTCGCGGGCCCAGGCGCGCCAGGCGGCCAGGTGCAGCACGCCGGCCAGCGGCTCGTAGACGCTGTTCTCGAAGGGTGCGTGCTGGTACTGCAGGGCATCGACCACCACCTGCGGCAGTTGCCAGCGCCGCGCCATCGCCGCGCTCACGGCGCCGAAGCCATAGCCCAGCAGGCGATGCTCCAGGACCGCGCGGCGTGGATCGAAGGTTCCGACCACGGAATCCACCGAAGCCAGCCGCTCGGGATGGCCCAGGTGGATGAGCAATTCGCCCAGCCCGTGCAACAGGCCGGCCGTGTAGCCCGCCATGGGGTTGTGGCGCACCACGCCCGCGAGCGATCGCGCCATCTTGGCCGTGTGAAGGCTGTAGCGCCAGAACTGCTGCAGGTTCACGCCCGGCACCGACCGGGAAGTGGTGCCCAGCGGCGCGGAACCCACCAGCGCGCGCACCTGCGGCATGCCCACCAGGGCGAGCGCCTCCGGTACGCCGCAGACCGCGCGCGACATGCCGAACTCCGGCCCGTTGGCCAGTTCCAGCAGGCGTGCGGCAAGTGCGGGATCGGTGCCGAAGATCTGCGTCAGCCGCCGCAGGCTCGGCTCGGCATGCGACAGCTCGGCCATCAGCAGCGCCACCGCGCGCGGATGGCTCGGCAGCGCCACGGGGATTTCCAGCAGGGCGTTGAGTTCCATGGCGTGGGCAGGCGGGGCGGTCGCCCCATTATCCACGCCTGAAAACGTCTCTTACCGTTTGTGACCCTTCAGTTTCGCGAAGGCGGACGCCATGGCCGACTGCGGCGCCGGCTCCGCGGCGCGGCGCGCGGGCTGGGCATAGCCGCGGCCCGCACCCTCGAAGCGGTTCTCGCGCGGGCCCCGGCCATCCTGGTCCCGGCGCGCAGGCGCGGCATCGAGTTTCATGGTCAGGCTGATGCGCTTGCGCACCGGGTCCACCTCGAGCACCTTCACCTTCACGATGTCGCCGGTCTTCACGATCTCGCGCGCGTCCTGCACGAACTTGTGGCTGAGCTGGCTCACGTGGACCAGGCCGTCCTGGTGCACGCCCAGGTCCACGAAAGCGCCGAACTGGGCGACGTTGCTCACGGTGCCTTCGAGCACCATGCCTTCCTTCAGGTCGGCGATGTCCTCCACGCCGTCGTTGAAGCGTGCCACCTTGAAGTCCGGGCGCGGGTCGCGGCCGGGTTTTTCGAGTTCGGCAAGGATGTCCCGGACCGTGATCACGCCGAACTTCTCGTTGGCGAACAGTTCGGGCTTGAGTTGCTTGAGCATGTCGGCGCGGCCCATGACCTCGTTCACCGGCTTGGCCGTGTGCGCGAGGATGCGCTCCACCACCGGGTAGGTTTCCGGGTGGACGCCCGTCATGTCCAGCGGGTTGTCGCCCCCGCGGATGCGCAGGAACCCGGCAGACTGCTCGAACGTCTTCGCGCCCAGGCCCGAAACGTCCATGAGCTGCCGGCGGCTGCGGAAGGCGCCGTTGGCCTCGCGCCAGCGCACCACGGCCTTGGCCACGCTGCCCGACAGGCCCGATACGCGCGAGAGCAGCGGCGCACTCGCGGTATTCAGGTCCACACCCACGGAGTTCACGCAATCCTCGACGACCGCGTCCAGCGTGCGCGCCAGTTCGCTCTGGTTCACATCGTGCTGGTACTGGCCCACGCCGATGCTCTTGGGGTCGATCTTCACGAGCTCGGCCAGAGGGTCCTGCAGCCGGCGGGCGATGCTCGCCGCGCCGCGCAGGCTCACGTCTACGTCCGGCATCTCCTGGCTGGCGTACTCGCTGGCGGAATAGACCGAAGCACCCGCCTCGCTCACCACCACCTTCTCGAAACTGAGCTCGGCCTTGGCCACCCGCTTGAGCAGGTCGGCCGCCAGCTTGTCGGTCTCGCGGCTCGCGGTGCCGTTGCCGATGGCCACCAGTTGCACACCATGCTTCTGCACGAGGCGCGCCAGCGTGTGCAGCGAGCCTTCCCAGTCGCGCCGCGGCTCGTGCGGATAGACCGTGGCCGTCTCCACCAGCTTGCCGGTGGCATCCACCACCGCCACCTTCACGCCGGTGCGGATGCCGGGGTCCAGGCCCATCACCGCACGCGGGCCCGCGGGCGCGGCCAGCAGCAGGTCGCGCAGGTTGTCCGAAAAAACCTTGATCGCCACCTTCTCGGCCTCCTCGCGCAGGCGCGAGAACAGGTCACGCTCCGTGGACAGGCTGAGCTTCACGCGCCACGTCCAGGCCACGCACTTGCGGATCAGGTCGTCGGCCGGCCGGCCCGCATGGCTCCATCCCAGGTGCAGCGCAATGCGGCCCTCGGCGATGCTGGGCTTGCCGGGCTCGGGCTCCACGGGCAGCACGAGCCTGGCCTCCAGGATCTCCAGCGCGCGCCCGCGGAACACGGCCAGCGCGCGGTGCGACGGCACGCGGCCGATGGGTTCGTCGTAATCGAAATAGTCGCGGAACTTCGCCACCTCGGGGTCGGCCTCGTTCTTCGACTCCACCTTCTTGCTGCGCAGCAGGCCCTCGGTCCAGAGCCATTCGCGCATGGACTGCACCAGCGCGGCGTCCTCGGCCCAGCGCTCGGAAAGAATGTCGCGCACACCGTCCAGCACCGCGCCCACGGTGGAGAAATCGGCGCCCGGCTTGCCGTCGTCCAGCACCTCGGGCGGGCGCAGGAAGGCCTGTGCCTCCACGGCCGGGTCGAGGGTCGGATCCGCGAACAGCCGGTCGGCCAGCGGCTCGATGCCGAACTCCTTCGCGATCTGCCCCTTGGTACGGCGCTTCTGCTTGTAGGGCAGGTAGATGTCCTCCAGCTCCTGCTTGGTGGGCGCAGCGGCGATGGCGGCCCGCAATGCGTCGGTCAGCTTGCCCTGCTCGTCGATGGCCTTGAGCACCGCGGCGCGGCGGTCCTCCAGCTCGCGCAGGTAGCCGAGCCGCGCCTCCAGTTCGCGCAGCTGCACGTCGTCGAGGCCGCCGGTGGCCTCCTTGCGGTAGCGCGCGATGAAGGGCACCGTGGCCCCGCCGTCCAGCAGATCCACGGCCGCACGGACCTGCTGTTCCCCCACCCTGATTTCCGTGGCCAGTTGCCGGATGATCTGCTGCATATCCCTTGCGAACGAACGATGAAAACTCGAAGCGGGCGAGTGTGCCATAGCGGCCGCGGACACCCGGCGCGCGGCCCCGGTGCCGTCGGCACCTCCACACTTCCTGACAACTTCAAAGATTCCCCCATCGGACCTGCCAGGAAAATAGGCGCGTCTCCATCGCCGCTGCCTGCATGCCCCTGCCCACTCTGCCGCCAAGCAAAACCTGCACTGCGCCCCGCCCCGTACAACCGTGCAGACGGCATGCCGCAGCAACGGCTGTCCTGCTCCTTACCGCCACCATGGCATATGCCCAGCCGCTGGCATCCGCACGGGCCCGTGGCCATTCCCTCCCGCATGCGGACGCGATCCGCAAGGTGGACTTCAGCACCTACCTGCTCGCGCGCGACGGGCTGGGGGTGCAGCTCATCGAAGAGTTCTGCGACCGGGATCCGATACGGCACATCGCGGTGCGCTATGCGGACCTGCTCGGACAAGGCGACGAGCAGGCCGTCGTGGAGGCCACCACCTGCGCGATGGGCACCGGCGGTGCGGACATCACCGAGGTGTTCCGCAGGCTGCCCGACGGCAGGCTGGCCTCGCTGCCGATCGACGACACGGGCTACCAGGGCGGTGATCTCTACGAAGGCCAGCGCCGCACCCCGCGGCTCGAAGTGCGGCGCGGACGGCTCACCCGCTGGTTCGTCCGGTACGGAGAGGGCGCTGAAGGCGGCGCGCCGCAGATCCGCAGAACCATCACCTATCGCTGGTCGCGCGACCGCTTCGTCATCGACTCCGTGAAGGATGGCACCATCGGCGCCAGCGGTCCCGCCATGGCGGACCGCGATGCAGCCGCGCCGTCCCTATAGCCACCGATCCCCGTTTCGAACCGCCGGTGCTTCCGGCAGACTCCACCCATGCAAGAGTCCCTCTTCGGCGACGACGAGCTTCCTCCCCCGCCGGCACCTGCGCCGGCAGCGGCCCCGTCCGCAGCAACAGAGGAAGCACCCGCCAGTCCCCGCCGCCCGCCCAGGACGGCCGGCGGCGTCCACCCCATCGAGCCCGACCCCGACCTGCTGGCCCTGGCCGCCGCCCTGCCCCCCCACCTGCGGCTCGGCGGATCCTCCTGGAGCTACCCCGGCTGGAAAGGCCTGGTCTGGGAAGGCGAGCACTCCGAATCCACGCTGGCGCGCCAGGGCCTGGCCGCCTATGCGCGGCATCCGCTGATGCGCACCGTGAGCATCGACCGGGGGTTCTACAAGCCCCTCACCGTGAGCCAGTACGCGGGCTACGCCTCGCAGGTGCCCGACGACTTCCGCTTCATCGTGAAGGCGCCGAGCCTCGTCACCGATGCGCTGGTGCGTGCCGAAGACGGCCGGGGACGCGCGCCGAACCCGGCGTTTCTCGACGCAGCGCTGGCGCTGCAGGAATTCGTGGCGCCTGCGCTCGAAGGCCTGGGGGCCAAGATCGGGGCCCTGGTCTTCCAGCTGAGCCCCCTGCCCATCCCGCAGCTCCACCGCCTCGAAGGCACCATCGCCCGCCTGGGCGCCCTGCTGCGCGCGATGCCGCCGCTCGCGCCCACCGCGCCGGACGGCGTGATGGCCGTGGAGGTGCGCGATCCGGAGTGGTTGTCGCCGGAATACGAGCCGCTGTTCGCCGAAGCCCTGCTGTCGGCCGGTGCCACCTATTGCCTGGGGCTGCATGCCAAGATGCCGCCGCTCGAAGAGCAACTGCGGTTGCTGCGCAGGCTCTGGCCAGGCCCGCTGGTATGCCGCTGGAACCTCAACCCCGTGCACGGAGCCTACGGCTACGAAGAGGCAGAAACGCTCTACAGCCCGTTCGACCGCATCGTCCATCCCGCGCCGGAGGTGCATGCGCTGCTGGCGCGCACGCTGGCGGGCATCACCGGCAAGGGACAGAACGCATTCGTCGCGATCAGCAACCACGCGGAAGGCTGCGCGCCGATCACCATTCGCACCCTGGCGGGCGAGGTGGCAGCGCTGCAGGGCCATCGCCCGCCCGCCAGTGCCGCGACAGGTGGCCCCCCGGCACCGAACGCAGACGCAGAACCGGAATCCGACGACGGCTCCAACGCCTGACCACAAGGTGGGCGGCAACGGCGGCAGCAAGCGCCCGCGCCGACCGTTGCGCCAGCGCGATGTCAGTGCCCCGAGCCCGCCCCGGCAGCCCTTGCCGGCCCCAGCCGCAGCACGCTGCACACGCCCGCCACCGCCGCGCTGCCCGCGGCGAGCCAGAACGCCACGGCCTCGGCATGGCCGCCGTGCGTGCCCTGGACCGCGAAGATCACGGCGAGCAGCACGGCGCCCAGCGTCTGGCCCGTGAGCCGGGCCGTGCTCAGCATGCCACCCGCCGCCCCCGAGCGGTGCAGCGGCGCCGACGTGACGATGGTGTGGTTGTTGGGCGACTGGAACAGCGCGAAGCCCACGCCGCACAGCGCCATGCGCCACACCACGCCGAAAGCACCCGCATCCTGAGGCAGCAGCGCCAGCGCCACCAGGCCCAGCGCCAGCATGGCCATGCCGATGCCGCCCAGCAGGCCGTCCGCCACGCGCCCGATCAGGCGCCCCGCGAGCGGCGCGACGGCGACGATCGCCAGCGGCCACGGAGTGATCAGCAGACCGGCTTCCGCATGGGAGCGGCCATGCGCCTCCAGCAGCAGGAACGGCAGCGCGAGGAACGCCAGCATCTGCGCGCAGAAAGCCGCCACCGATGCGCCCATGGACAGCGCGAACACGGGAATGCGCAGCAGATCCACCGGGAAGAGCGGCGTTTCGCCGCGGCGCTCCGCCCGCACCTGCCTGCGCAGGTACACCGCCCCCACAGCGAGGCCCGCCACCAGCATCAGTGCCGCCCCTGCCGGCAGGCCGCCCGACCCGCCGTGCACGCCCAGCTGGTCGCCGCCGATGAACACGAGCGCGAACATCAGCATGTTGAGCCCGACGTCGAGCACGGAAAACCGCGCACCGGCCTTCGCTCCCTGCGCCGGCGGCGGATTGAAAGGCAGCGCGCGCCGGCCGAGCCAGAGCGTCGCCACGCCCAGCGGCAGATTGATCGCGAACAGCATCGGCCAGGACGACACCGAGAGGATGGCGGCCGCCACCGAGGGCCCTGCCACCGACGAGGCGGCCACGACCAGCGAATTGAGCGCCAGCCCCTGCCCCAGCCGGGCGCGCGGATAGATCATCCGCACCAGTGCCGCGTTCACGCTCATGATGCCCGCCGCGCCCAGGCCCTGCACGGCGCGCGCCGCGATCAGCACCTCCAGCGACGACGCCAGCATGGCGCCGAGCGACGAGACGGCGAACAGGCCCATGCCCAGCAGGTACACCCGGCGGTAGCCGATGCGCTCTCCGAGCGCGGCCAGCGGCAGCAGCATGCCGAGCGTGGCGATCTGGTAGGCGTTCACCACCCAGATGGCCTGCGGCGCGCCGGCCTGCAGTTCCCGGGCGATGGTGGGCAGCGCAAGGTTCATGATGCTGCCATCCAGCACCGCGACGGCGATGCCGAGGATGATCACCAGCATCGCCCGGCCGCGCTCCGGCGGTTCCAGCCCGTCCGCCACGCCCGCAGGCCGCGACGCTGCGGCTGCCGCAATGCTGTCCTTCCCCGCGCCGGGAGCCGTGCCAGGTGCCGCGCCGCTCATGCCCGGGCTCCCCGGCGGCTCCGGCCGGGCGCCACGCGGGCGCGGCCCAGCGTGGTCCAGCACAGCGCCGTGCCGAGAAACGCCCCCGCCGCCATGCTCGCGACCATCGGCAACGGCCGGCCATCGGCGAACAGCCCCACCAGCCCCATCGCCACGGCACCCGTGAGCATCTGCAGCGTGCCCATCAGCGCAGAGGCCGTGCCGGCGATCGCGCCGTGCTCCTCCAGCGCCAGCACCGAGGTGGTGGGGATCACCAGCCCCATGAGCGCGCTGGCCATGAAATACAGGCCGATCAGCACCGCGAGCCGGTCGCCGCCCAGCAGGTAGTAGCCGAGCATCACCGCCATCACCGCCGACGATGCGGTGGCCGCCACCTTCACGATCGGCACCAGCCCGAAGCGGGCGGCCAGCATGCCGTTGAACTGCGCCATGGCGAAAAATGCCGCGGCATTGAACGAGAACGCCAGGCTGTACTGCGTGGGGGTGAGCCCGTAATGGTTGATGAGCACGAAGGGCGAGCCTGCCAGGTACACGAAAAAGCCCGCCATCGCGCACCCGCCGATGAACACCAGGCCCAGGTAATGCGCGTCGCGCAGCAGCAGGCCGTAGCCCCGCAGCGCGCTGCCCAGGGTGCTTTGCGTCCGCTCCGCGGCAGGCCGGGTCTCGGCGAGTGCATAGCGCACCAGCAGCAGCCCGGCCAGCGCGGCGATCGCCACCGCCCAGAACACGCCACGCCAGCCCGCGAGGGCGATGACGCCGCTGCCCGCCAGCGGCGCCAGCAGCGGCGACACGCTGAACACCAGCATCAGCAGCGACATCAATCGCGCGGCCTCGTGGCCCGTGTGCAGGTCGCGCACCACGGCGCGCGGCACCACCATGCCCGCGGCCGCGCCCAGTCCCTGCAGGAAGCGCAGCAGGAGCAGGGTTTCGATGCTGGTCGCCAGCGCGCAGCCGACGCTCGCCGCGGTGAACAGCACCAGCCCGAAATAGAGCGGCGGCTTGCGCCCGGCCATGTCCGACAGCGGGCCGTAGAGCAACTGGCCCACGCCGAGCGAGAGGAAGAAGGCCGTCAGGCTCCACTGCACTGCACCCACCGGCGCGCCCAGGCCGTGCCCGATCTCGGGCAGGGCGGGCAGGTACATGTCGATCGCGAAAGGGCCGATGGCGGAAAGCAGGCCCAGTACCAGGGCCATGCGCAGGAAAAGCGAAGAAGGCATCCCGGCATTGTCGCCAGGATCGAAGCCCCGCGCCGGGCCTGCCCGGGCGCACCAGCGGATGCCTCTGTGCGGAACGCTGAACGGGGCCGGGCGCTACAGGAACCGCAGCCAGGCCAGATCTTTCCGGCGGGCCTTGAACGCGCCGAAAGCGTGTACCGGACGGTAGAGCAGCGCAGCCAGTACGGCCGTGCAGAGCCATACCTGCCACATCGCGTCGAAGCCGAAATAGCGGCCCTGATTGCGCCCCCACAGGCCCTCCGCGCCCAGGTAGAGCAGTTTCAGCACGAACAGGTGCAGCACATAGAAGAACATGGGCGCTGCGCCGAAGGCGACCAGCACGCGCATCCACCGTGCCTGCGCGGGCACGCGGTCGAAGGCCGCGAGCAGCGCGAGGCCGATGCCCAGCGTCAGCGCCACGAACAGCAGCGATGGCGGATATTTCGTCACGTTGAAGAAACCCATCGCGGTGTCCAGCCATGTGGCGCCCGCGGCCCAGGGCCTGTCGCCGTAGCCATTCAGCCAGCGCACGGCCACGAACAGCACGAGCGCCGCGACCGCCCAGGCAGCCAGGTTTCGCCGGCGCTGCGCCCCGTCCGCATTCGCCGTGAACCACGGGCCCGCGGCGTATCCCAGCGCAATCACGCCGATCCAGGGCAGCACCGGGTAGGACGTGCGCAGCCGCAGGCTGTCGTTCACCACGAGCCACCCACGGTCGTGGAGGATGGCCCACGGAACGTGCAGTGCATGCCCCGCGGGAACGTGCCAGCCGTCCAGCAGGTTATGGCCCGCCACCAGCAGCAGGCCCACCACCAGGAGCAGGCCCCGCGGCAACCAAAGCAGCGCGGCCAGCGCCAGCATGCTGAGGCCGATCGCCCAGATCACCTGCAGGTAGACCACCTGCGGAGGCCATTGAAAAGTCCACGCGAAGTTGACCACGGTGAGTTCCAGCACCACCAGGAACACGCCGCGCTGCACGAGGAATGCCGTCGCGGCCCTGCGGCCGCAAGGCTGGCGGGAGCCGTAGAGGAATGCGGAAAGCCCTGCGAGGAAGATGAAGACCGGGGCGCAAAGATGCGCGAGCAGACGACTGAAGAACAGGGCCGGCGGTGTGTCGGCCACGGCCATCGGATCCGCCACCTGGTGGTGCATGAAGAACGTCTCGCGCACGTGGTCGAGCAGCATGAAGACGATCACCAGGCCCCGCAGTGCGTCGATGGAGACCCGGCGTGAGGGTGCGGACGAAGCAGATGGCGGAGGAGCGGTCGGCGAGAAGGATGGCATCGAAGGCACGCGGTGGTGCCGGAATCTGCCCCATGGGGGGGAGACACTTCCGGCGAAGGCGGCGGGAGCGGCGAAGGGAGGAAGCACGTCCCGGCAGGCGGGACGCCCTGTGCGAAGGCGCGATTGTGCCGGCCCCGCTCTGCCGGCTCAACCATTTCCCTTGCTCATCACCGGCCGAAAAAACAAAAGCCGCAACGAGCGATCGTTGCGGCTTCGAGGAGCCCGGGTACGGCATGGTCGACCTGGAAAACTGGCGGAGTGGACGGGACTCGAACCCGCGACCCCCGGCGTGACAGGCCGGTATTCTAACCAACTGAACTACCACTCCTGGCAGACAGCGTTCTGCCTGCATTTTCATGCAGGCCAAGTGCCGTGAACTTGGCGACCCTACGGGGATTCGAACCCCGGTACTCACCGTGAAAGGGTGATGTCCTAGGCCTCTAGACGATAGGGTCAAAACCTGGGAACTTCCGTTCTCTGACTTCAGTGGTGGAGGTAAACGGGATCGAACCGATGACCTCTTGCATGCCATGCAAGCGCTCTCCCAGCTGAGCTATACCCCCACTGCGATGCCGTTGATAATCACTTATCTTCGTCACCACCTGAGCCTTGAATTATAGACAGGTTTTCAGGCCGTTCGCAATCTCGCTGCAATTTTTTCGCGTCCAAGCAGTTCGAGCACGGCATCGACCGACGGCGTGTGCGCCGTGCCCACGGTGAGCACGCGCACCGGCATCGCCAGCTGGGGCATCTTGAGGCCCTGCGCGGCGAGCACTTCCTTGAAGGCGGCGGCGATGCTGGCCTTGTCCCAGGCGCACTGCGCGAGCGCATCCGAGAGCGCCGCGATCGCGGGCTTCACGGCATCGACCACGTGCCTGGCGCGCTCTTCTTCATTGGGCGTCACATCGCCGTAGAACACCTGTGCCCAGTCGGCCAGCGCCACCAGCGTGTCGCAGCGGTCCTTGAAGAGCGCGCAGATGCGCGGCAGGCGTCCATCTTCCAGATCGGCCTGCGCGATGCCGCGGGCCGCGAGGCGCGGTGCCACGAGTTGCGCGAGCCGCTCGTCGGCCGTGGCCTTCAGGTGCTGGGCGTTCACCCAGCGCAGCTTGGCTTCGTCGAACTGCGCGGCGCTGCGGCCCAGGTGATCGAGGTCGAACCATTCCAGGAACTGCTCGCGCGAGAAGATCTCGTCGTCGCCGTGGCTCCAGCCCAGGCGCGCGAGATAGTTCACCATCGCCTCGGGCAGGTAGCCTTCGTCGCGGTACTGCGTGACGGGCTTGGCCCCGTTGCGCTTGCTCATCTTCTCGCCCTGCTCGTTGAGCACGGTGGGCAGATGGGCATACACCGGCGGCTCCTTGCCGAGCGCGCGGAAGATGTTGATCTGGCGCGGCGTGTTGTTCACGTGGTCGTCGCCGCGGATCACATGGGTGATGGCCATGTCGATGTCGTCCACGACCACGCAGAAGTTGTACGTGGGCGTGCCGTCGGGGCGCGCGATGACGAGGTCGTCGAGCTCGTCGTTCTGGATCTCGATGCGGCCCTTGACCTTGTCCTCCCAGACCACCGAGCCGCCCACGGGATTGCGGAAGCGCAGCACCGGCTGCACGCCCTCGGGCACCGGCGGCAGGGTCTTGCCCTCTTCCGGGCGCCACGTACCGTCGTAGCGCGGCTTCTGCCTGGCCTGCATCTGGCGATCGCGCAGCGCGTCGAGTTCCGCCACGCTCATGTAGCACGGATAGACCAGCCCCTGCGCCTGCATCTGCGCCAGCACTTCCTTGTAGCGGGCCATGCGCTGCATCTGGTAGAACGGGCCTTCGTCCGGCTCCATGCCCAGCCACTGCATGCCTTCCAGGATGACATCGACGGCGGCCTGGCTCGAGCGCTCCACGTCGGTGTCCTCGATGCGCAGGATGAAGTCGCCGCCCGTGGCACGCGCGAACGCCCACGGATACAGCGCCGAGCGGATGTTGCCCAGGTGGATGAAGCCCGTGGGGGACGGCGCGAAACGGGTGCGCACGCGCTGCTGCGCGCCGCTCGAAGAAGAGGAAGAAGAAGCAGGGGAAAGGCTTTGGCTCATTGCAGGGTATCCAGGCCGCGCGCGAGGTCGGCCTTCAGGTCTTCGATGTGTTCCAGGCCGACGGCCACGCGGATCAGCCCCTGGCCGATGCCGGCGGCCTGGCGCTGCGCCTCGGTCAGGCGCCCGTGCGAGGTGCTGGCGGGATGGGTGACGGTGGTCTTCACGTCGCCGAGGTTGGCGGTGATGCTGCACACGCGCGTGCTGTCGATGACATGGAAGGCGCTGCGGCGCGCCGCATCGGCATCGCCCTGCGACTTCACGGCGAAGGAGAGCACCGCTCCGCCCAGGCCGGACTGCTGGCGCATCGCCAGCGCATGCTGCGGATGCGAGGCGAGGCCCGGGTAATGGACGCGCGCCACGCCGGGGTGCGACTCCAGCCAGGTGGCCAGGCGCAGCGCGTTCTCGGCCTGCGCCCGCACGCGGATCGAGAGCGTCTCCAGGCCCTTGAGCACCACCCAGGCATTGAACGGCGAGAGGTTCATGCCCGCGCTGCGGATCATGGGCCCGAGCTTGTCGTCGATGAGCGAGCGTGGGCCGCACACGGCACCGGCCATGACGCGGCCCTGCCCATCGAGGAACTTGGTGCCGGAATGGATGACGAGGTCGGCGCCCCACTTCGCGGGCTGCTGCAGGGCGGGCGATGCGAAGCAGTTGTCCACGGCCAGCAGCACGCCGGCCTCGCGCGCGATCGCCGACAGCGCGGCGATGTCGCACAGGTCGGTGAGCGGATTGGTGGGCGTCTCGGCGAACATCAGGCGGGTGGCTGGCCGCAGGGCCGCCTTCCAGGCGGCCGCATCCGTCTGCGGCACGAAGGTGGTCTCGACGCCGAAGCGCGAGAGCTCGCCGCCGATCAGCTTGATGGTGGAGCCGAACATGGACTGCGAGCACACCACGTGGTCGCCCGCCTTCAGCAGCGCCAGGCACATCAGCAGGATGGCGGACATGCCGGTCGCCGTGCCGATGGCGGTCTCGGTGCCTTCCATGGCGGCCAGCCGCCGCTCGAAAGCCGTCACCGTGGGATTGGCGGTGCGGGTGTAGGTGTAGCCGTCCTCCTCGCCCGCGAAGCGCAGCGCCGCGGTCTGCGCGTCGGGCTGCACGAAGCTGCTGCTCAGGTAGAGCGCTTCGGAGTGCTCGCCGTACGGGCTGCGGGGGATGGATTCCCGCACGGCCAGCGTGTCGGGATGCAGGCCGTCGGGGAGTCCTCCGGCGCCGTTCGTTCGGTCATGGGACATGGCGTCTCCCTCAGGCGTCCTGGGCGTTCGGCAGGGCCAGGCGGGAGGTGTCCTCTTCCTGCTCCTCCTTGCCGACACGGCCTTCGTTCAGGCGTGCGATGTCCTGGGCGGTGATGTCGCCCGTGACGTACACGCCGTCGAAGCACGAGGCGTCGAAGCCCTCGATGCCGCCGTTGAGCGAGCCCACGGCCTTCTTCATGGCGTTCACGTCCTGGTAGATCAGCGCATCGCAGCCGATGGCCTGGCGGATCTCCTCCACCGTGCGGCCATGAGCGACCAGCTCGTTGCTGGTGGGCATGTCGATGCCGTACACGTTGGGGTAGCGCACCGGCGGCGCCGCGCTGGCGAGGTACACCTTGCGCGCGCCCGCGTCACGGGCCATCTGCACGATCTCGCGCGAGGTCGTGCCGCGCACGATGGAATCGTCCACCAGCAGCACGTTGCGGCCCTTGAATTCGCTGGCGATCACGTTGAGCTTCTGGCGCACCGACTTCTTGCGCACGCCCTGCCCCGGCATGATGAAGGTGCGGCCCACGTAGCGGTTCTTGACGAAGCCCTCGCGGTACGGGATGCCGAGCAGGTGCGCGAGCTGCGTGGCGCTCGGGCGGCTGGATTCGGGGATCGGGATGATCACGTCGATCTCGTTGGGCGGCACCGTGGACACCACGCGCTTGGCCAGCGCCTCGCCCAGATTCAGGCGCGCCTGGTACACGGAAATGCCGTCCAGCACGGAATCGGGACGGGCGAGATAGACGAACTCGAAGATGCAGGGATTGAGCTGCGGCGCCTGCGCGCACTGGCGGGCATGCACGGTGCCGTCGGGCGTGATGAACACGGCCTCGCCGGGCTGCACGTCGCGCTCGAACATATGGTTGGTGCCTTCCAGCGCCACGGATTCGCTGCCCACCATCACGGTGCCGTCGGAGCTGCGGCCGAGGCACATCGGGCGGATGCCGTGCGGATCGCGGAACGCCAGCAGGCCGTGGCCCGCGATCAGCGCGATGACGGCATAGGAGCCCTTCACGCGACGGTGCACGGCGGCCACTGCGTTGAAGACGTCCTCGACCTGCAGCGGCACTCCGCGCGTGGCGCGCTCGAGCTCGTGCGCGAACACGTTGAGCAGCACCTCGGAATCGCTCTCCGTGTTGGTGTGGCGGTGGTCGGTGGAGAACAGCTCGGAACGCAGCGACTGCGCGTTCGTGAGGTTGCCGTTGTGCACCAGCACGATGCCGAACGGGGCGTTCACGTAGAAGGGCTGGGCCTCTTCCTCGCTGTACGCGTTGCCGGCCGTGGGATAGCGCACCTGCCCCAGGCCCACCGTGCCGGGCAGCGCGCGCATGTTGCGGGTGCGGAACACGTCGCGGACCATGCCCTTGGCCTTGTGCATGAAGAACTTGCGTTCCTGCTGCGTGACGATGCCCGCGGCATCCTGCCCCCGGTGCTGCAGCAGCAGCAAGGCGTCATAGATCAGCTGGTTGACGGGAGCCGTGCTGACCACACCGACGATTCCACACATAGTTAGCGTTCCATCCAGATGCGGGCCTTGCCCGCGATACCCCAAAACCCGCCGCGGCGCCCTTGTCGAGGGATGGCCGCCGCGCACGAAACAAACACCGTCACCCGGGCAGGTGCCGCCCGAGCGTTTCCGGCAACGCCGGTTTCAGCACCGCCAGCATCCCGGTCCATATGGGGACCGTCGAGGACTCTTTCCACCACGCCGCCTCGTGGATCGGCGTCCACAGGGCCACGAGCGTGGCAGCCAGCAGCAGCACCAGGCCGCGCAGCAGTCCGAACGCCGCGCCGAGCGTCCGGTCCGCCGGCCGCAGGCCCACCGCCTCGATCAGCTTCTTGGCCAGCCAGGCGACGAATCCGCAAGCGAACACCGTGCCCACGAAGACCAGCAGGAACCCCGCCGCATGGCGGATGGAGCCGGCCGACTCCGAGATCGGCAGCAGTGCCGCTGCGTCGGCAGCCCACCACTGGGCCACGAAAAAGGCGACCACCCAGCCGGCCAGCGAAAGCACCTCGTACACCAGCCCGCGCCAGGCCCCCAGCAGCAGGGAGGCCAGCAACGCCGCCACGAAGATCCAGTCCAGCGCCGCCATGCCGCCCCATGCGGGCTACAGCGCAAGCACCGAGGCCGAGAGGCCCAGGCCCTTGATGCGCGCCGCGGCCTTGTCCGCCTCGGCCTTGCTGGCAAACGGTCCCACCCGCACCCGCGTGCGCTTGCCGTCCTTGGTGTCCACCACCTGGGTATAGGTCTTGAGCCCGGCGCGCTCGAGCGACTGGCGTACCTCGCGGGCCTTGTCGCCATCGGCGAAGGCGCCGACCTGCACGATCAGGCGTGCGCCGTCATCCCCCTTGGGCGCGGCCGCAGCCCCCTCGCGTCCTTCGAGAAGCGCACGGGCGCGCGCCGCATCATCGCGGGATGTGGCAGCAGGCGCCGGCGCGGCCGGGCGCGCCTCGGCCACTGCAGGTTTGGTCTCGGGTTTGTTCTCGTGGGCGGGCTTCGCCGGCTTGGCTTCAGGCTTCGAAGCCGCAGCACGGCTGTCGGCATGGTGCGTTTCCTGCCGCGGCGCTGCAGCAGGAGCCGGTGCTGGAACGGGCGCCTGCGCAGCGGCGCTGCGCGACGGCTGGATCACCTCCTCGCCATCGGACAGGCCCGCCGTGGCCGGAGGGGCCGCCGGCGGCTTCGCGGCCGTGCCAGGGGCGGCCGGGGACGACGCGGCCTGGGCCGCCTCGGGTACCACCAGGGGTGCCACCTTGTTGCGGTCGGGAATGTCGATCGGGATGTCCACGGGGATGGGCCGCGGCTGGGTATCGAACAGCATCGGGAAACCCACGATGCCGGCCAGCACGAGGACGGCCGCGCCGATCAGGCGATGGCGCGCGCGCCGCCGCATCGCCTCGATGCTTTCCGCGGCCTGGGCGGCGCCTGCGCGCGACCGCTTGGCGGCCTTTGCGGGCTGCTCGGGCGGCTGCTCCTTGCGGCCGGGCCAACGAAACTTGAAAAATGCCATGGATGCAGTGCGGGGAGTGCGCTGTGGAACGCTCAGGAGCCCAGGTGCCTGGCCTGCAGGCGGGGTGTTCCGTGGTGCAGCACACCGCCGACCGTATAGAAGGAGCCAAAGACCACGATTCTATCAGTCGGCTCCGCAGCGGCGACGGCCGCCTGCAGTGCCTGCCAGGGGTCCGGGTGCAGGCTGGTGCGCACTTCGCGGCGCCCGCCCGCGACGATCTGCAGCGCATTCCACTTCTGCTGCAGCGCGGCGGCGGTTTCGGCGCGTGGCGTCGGCAGATCGGTGAAGTACCAGCGGTCCACCAGCGGTCCGATGCGGGCCAGCATGGGAGCGAGATCCTTGTCGGCCATGGCGCCGAACACCGCGTGCGTGGTCGGGAAAAAGCCCATGGCGTCGAGGTTGGCGGTGAGTGCCGCCACCGAATGCGGGTTGTGGGCCACGTCCAGGACCAGCGTCGGCTGGCCCGGGACGATCTGGAAGCGCCCCGGCAGCTCCACCATGGCCAGCCCCGTGCGCACGGCCTGGGCCGTGATCGGCAGCCGGTCGCGCAGCGCCTCCAGCGCCGCCAGCACGCCGGAGGCATTGACGAGCTGATTGGCGCCCCGCAGGGCCGGGTAGGCCAGCCCGGCATAGCGCCGGCCCCGGCCGGCCCAGGCCCATTGCTGCTTGTCCCCGGAAAAATTGAAATCCTGGCCGAACTGCCACAGGTCGGCACCGAGGGCGCGTGCGTGGTCCAGCACGCTCTGCGGCGCCATGGGGTCGCTGACGATGGCGGGACGGCCCGGCCGCATGATGCCGGCCTTCTCCCGGCCGATGGATTCGCGGTCCGGCCCCAGGAACTCCGTGTGGTCGATGTCGATGCTGGTGATGACCGCGCAATCGGTGTCCACGACGTTGGTGGCATCGAGCCGGCCGCCCAGCCCCACTTCCAGGATGGCGACGTCCAGGCCCGCCTGGCTCATGAGGCGCAGGATGGCGAGCGTGGTGAATTCGAAGTAAGACAGCGACACCTCCGCGCCATCCTGCGTCCTTGCCACCTCTACGGCCGCGAAGTGCGCAACCAGGTCGTCCGCCCCGACGCTCTCGCCGCGGATGCGGCAACGCTCCTCGAACTTCACGAGGTGCGGGGAGGTATAGACCCCGGTGCGGTAGCCCGACTGCAGCGCCACCGCCTCCAGCATGGCGCAGGTGGAACCCTTGCCATTCGTGCCGGCCACCGTGATGACGGGGCAGGCGAAGCGCAGGCCGAGCCGGCGCGCCACCTCGCCCACCCGCTCCAGGCCCATGTCGATGGTTTTCGGGTGAATCCGCTCGCAGTGGGCCAGCCAGCCGTCCAGGGTGTCGAAAGTGGTGTGCATAGAGCCCGCGATTGTCGCCGAGGCGGCGTTGCAGGATGATCGGGCGCATGAGTACCCCCACCCCCATCCTTTACGGCATTCCCAACTGCGACACGGTCAAGAAGGCCCGCGCGTGGCTCGCGGAGCACGGCGTCGAGCACCGCTTCCACGACTTCAAGAAACAGGGCGTTCCGGCGGAGCGCCTCTCCGCCTGGATGGCATCGCTGGGTTGGGAGCCGCTGGTGAACCGCCAGGGCACCACCTGGCGCAAGCTGGACCCGCAGGCCCAGGCCGCGGTGCACGACCCGGCCAGCGCCGCCGCGCTGCTGCAGGCGCAGCCGAGCGCCATCAAGCGGCCGGTGGTGGAATGGACAGGCGACGCCGGCGGCGAGGTGACGGTGGGCTTCCAGGACGCCCGATGGAACGAACGGCTCGCCGCCGCCTCCAAGCGGTGAAGCGGCACGCGCTCCGGCAGGAAGACACCGAACTTTACGGAGTTTTACGTTACCCCTCCGGCGCCTTCACGGCCGGCGCCTAAACTTTTCTGCAGGCCGGAGCGTTGTATGCCGACCGAAAGGAGCTTCTCCATGAAAAAGATCATTGTCTGGACCGCCGTTGCCGCCATGGCCGCCGCAGCCGCGAGCGCCCAGGCGCAGGAACAGGGCCGGGTGCTCTCCGCCACGCCGGTCACCCAGCAGGTCGCCATCCCGCAGCAGGTGTGCGGCAACGAGACGATCTATTCCGAATCCCGCCCCACGGGGGCCGGCGCCGTGCTGGGCGCGGTCGCCGGCGGTGCCGCCGGCAATGCCATCGGCCATGGTGGTGGCCGGGTCGCCGCCACCGCCCTGGGCCTGATCGGCGGCGCGATACTGGGCAACAACATCGAGGGCAGCCGCCCCGAGTACCAGAACGTCACGCGCTGCTCCAACCAGACGCACTATGAAAACCGCGTGGTGGGCTACGACGTGCTGTATGAATATGCAGGCCGGCAGTACACCACGCGCACGCAGCACGATCCGGGCGCCTGGATCCCGCTGAGCGTCCAGCCCCTGGCGAGCGCACCGCAGCGCGCGCCGGTGTACGGCAGCACCACGACGACCTATGTGCAGCCCGGCGTGGTCGTGTCCACGCAGCCCGGCCCGCCGGCTTACATGACGCCCCCGGCCGCCACGGTCATCGAGTACCGCGACGCCTACGGGCGGCCTTACGGCCCGCCGCCCGATCCCTACTGGCGCTGAGCCGGTGCGCACCGCGGGTGCGCACCGCGCGCCGCACCGCGACGAGGAGCCTTCGGGCTCCTTTTTCATTTCAGGATGACTCCAGCACCGGACTTCGCTGAATTACTCCACATCCCGATACAGCAGGTGGATCAAGGACTTAGGCGAGTTCAACATATGCCGTTGCTTTCCGAAACTTGACCCGACTTCCCTGTGGGTGTCCCTATGAGGCCTTTGGGAACCGGGTCTTTCCGAGGAGTCACCATGGCAAAGATCAAGCTCACCAAGTCCGCTGTCGATGCGGCACCAGCTCAGGCACGGGCCGTCGAACTCCGGGACACGCAAGGTGTTCATGCTCCGGTACCGGACTGATTGACTCAGACCTGCCTTTGCGGCCTCACGATGACGAAGCTGTATTTAGTGCCGACGAGATTGTCGTGACTCTGCACGACGAGAGTGAACAGGGGCGGCTGTTCAAAATGCGTGCGTGGTGACTTCGAGGTGACGATGAGAAGACCCCACGACGAGACGGTGGCCGGGCTGAACCGCAGCGATCCGGCGTTCGCGCTCGAAGTCATCAACGGCATTCTGGAAGACGGCAACCAGGCCGAACTGCTGACCATGCACCGAAGACGAATGGGCCCATGTCTGAACAAGATGCGTTGGACATCTTGACGCTGGTGTCGCTGATCCATCGCAAGCTGAAGGGCGCGCAAAGATCGCCAACGACTTCTCCGTAGGCATCGCAGCGCCGCTTTGCGCGATGGCCGTATCGGTGATACGCGAACCAGCTTTCATTTACAGAACATTGCGTCCCGGCGTACCGCCGGCGGGCTCGCGGGCTACGCCCCGCGCTTCGTGCCGAATCGCGGCCAACCGGCTTTGATCCCTGCCGCCTCTCCATGCATATCCGAGCGCAACGCGTCGGCGCGCGGGATTAATCTTGGGATACGCGAGCCTGACCACTGAGCAGATCATCAGCGGTATACGCATCCTGGCCAGTGTTATCGCCACCTTCAAGCGCCAAGCTTGAGACATCGCACGTCTCGGCCCGCGCTGTGGTCGGCCATGTCGTTGGCTTTCACCCGCGCCCGGTAGGTCAGTTCTGCGTGGAAATCAACAGTCCTTCACAACTTGCTGCTACCGCAGGCTCATCTTGGACGTTGACATTCTGGGCAGCGACTTGGCCAAGCTCGTGTTGCACTTGCAAGAAACGGCCGCAGTCAGGCCGTCGTCCGCAACGCTTCTGCCAGAAAGTCCAGCAGTGCAGTCACTCGACGGCTGGGATGGCCACCGTGGTGCAACGCGTAAAGGTCCACAGGGCCGGCGTTGAAGCCCTGCAGCACTGCCTCCAAGGTTCCGGCGCCCAATTCACGGCTGACGTCCGAGGAGTTCTTCAGCGTCACGCCGAAGCCCTTGACGGCCCAGTGCCTCAGGACGTCGCCGTCACTGGTCTGGCGGTCGCCGCGAACCTTCACGTGGAACAGGCTTGTTTCGTCCCGAAACGGCCAGGATGCCAGGGTTGCACCGGGGCGGGCCAGTACGAGGCAGTTGTGTGCTGCAAGTTGATTCGGGTGCTCTGGACGACCCATGCGCTGCCAATAGGAGGGCGCTGCGCACACCAGTCGTCGACCCGGCAGCAGCAACCGGGCCCGATTGGACGAGTCGGGCAGCGGCCCGTAGCGCAGCGCGACGTCGATGTGGTCTTCGATGAGGTCAAGGTTGCTGTCGCTGAGCAACAAAGTCACCGATAACTGCGGATGCAGGGCCTGGAATTCGTCGACGAGCGGCAGGATGCGCGCGCGGCCGAAGTCGTTGGTGGCCGTCAGCCGGATAGGGCCGGACAGGACGCTGTCTTGCCCCAGTCCGCCGATGCTGGCGTCCCACTCGGACACGATGCGTCGGGCATCGCTCAAAAGCGTCATGCCCTCGTGCGTGAGTGCAAGTTGCCGCGTCGAGCGGGCCAGCAGGCGGGTGCGGAACTCTTCTTCGAGTTGCTTGACCGCGAGGCTCACGGTGGAGACGGCAATGGCCTGCTGGCGTGCGACTGCCGAGAAGCTGCCGGTTTCCGCAACCGCGATGTACAGCCTCAGTGCGTCAAGCCGGTCCATATTTCGAGTTTCTAAAAAAGTGTTTAGCGATGTTGCCAGATTGCCATCTTGAAGGTCGAGAAATAGCATTTACCCAGCGCAACTTACAGGGAACTCAGACATGCAGATTCGATTCGACAACAAGCGGGTACTGGTCACCGGCTCCACCGGCGGCATCGGCTTCTCGGCGGCACAGGCCTATCTCGACGCGGGCGCAACCGTCGTCATCAACGGCCGCAGCGAAGACAGCGTCGGCCGCGCTCTGAAGCGCCTGGGACAAAACCCACGCGCATCCGGGTTTGCCGGCGATCTGTCGCAAGTGGATGCTTGCAGTGCGTTGGCCAAACAACACCCGGACTTCGACATCCTCGTCAACAACCTGGGTATCTTCGGTCCGCAGGACTTCTTCGAAACGCCCGATGCGGACTGGGACCGGTTCTTCCAAACCAACGTCATGTCTGGCGTACGCCTGTCGCGCCACTACGCGCCGGGCATGGTTCAGCGGGGCTGGGGCCGCATCGTGTTCATTTCGTCCGAGTCGGCGCTCAACATTCCGGCCGACATGGTGCATTACGGTTTCAGCAAGACGGCGCAACTGGCGGTATCCCGCGGACTGGCCAAGCGGCTGGCGGGCACCGGCGTGACGGTCAATGCCGTGCTGCCTGGCCCGACGCTGTCGGAGGGCGTGGCCGACATGCTGCAGGGGGAGGTCGATAGAACCGGTGCGCCCGTCGAGCAGGTCGCTGCCGACTTCGTCAAGACCCACCGGAGCACCTCGATCATCCAGCGTGCCGCAAGTGTTCAGGAAGTGGCCAACATGGTCATCTACGTCAGTTCCGAACAGGCGTCGGCCACCACCGGTGCAGCGCTGCGCGTGGACGGCGGTGTCGTCGACACCATCGCCTGAGCATCAAATCAAATGCCCCTGCCGCGTTTTCGCATCGGGCGCAGACCGGCCTTCTCACAACCAACCGGAATCCATACACATGTCCGAAGCCGTCATTCGCACTATCGAAGAGCAGCGCACCACCAACCTGTTCGATCCCACGTTCCGCTTGCCCGACTCGGAGATCGCAGAGCTGGTACGCCTGGCCACGCTGGCACCCACCTCGTTCAATTTTCAGAACTGGCGCTTCATCGCCGTCCGCACGCCCGAGGCGCAGGCACGGCTGCGCAAGATTTCCTGGGATCAAGCCAAGATCACGGATGCAGCCGTGACCTTCATCGT
The DNA here is from genome assembly GCF_900104515.1 of Paracidovorax cattleyae. Taxonomy (GTDB): domain Bacteria; phylum Pseudomonadota; class Gammaproteobacteria; order Burkholderiales; family Burkholderiaceae_C; genus Paracidovorax; species Paracidovorax cattleyae. Next base: position 132,812 of record NZ_FNJL01000010.1, on the reverse strand, counting down.
CACCGGACACGCGCCCGACTTCGTCGCACTCGCAGACCGACTGACGCCTGCGGTCACGGCTGGGTTCTTTCCGGCCGCGATGATTCCTGGCTGGCAAGGCGCGGCCAAAAGCCTGTACCACGAGCAGCCGCAACGCGCTCGCGACGAAGCCGTCCGGACCGCCACCTTCGGCGCCATGACGCTGATCCACGCGGCCCACGCCAAGGGCTGGGGCACCGCGCCCATGATCGGCTTCGATGCGGAAGCGGTGGCCAGCGAATTCGGCCTTCGCGAGGGGGAAATCCCGGTGTTGCTGCTGTCTGTCGGGCGCGCTTTGCCTGAGAACTGGCCACGCAAGCCCCGGCGGCCGATCCACGAGGTGATGGAACTCGTGTAAGGCACATCGTTGATCGACACGCAGCAGGGCTGGCGGTCGATCAGCGGCAAGTGGTCTATTCGGGCGTCGGTGGGTGGCACGCCTCTCGTACCGAGCATGAGCAGTGGTACGTCAACCGGGTGATAAGGCCTTTTGGTCGCAACCCGTCACTCGCTTGAGCACTCCCAGCCTTGCAGTCGCGCCGCCCCTATGTAGCTCCTAGCTAAAAGGTCGGCGAGGTCGGCGCGAGCCTCAACGCCCGGATACGGGCCTAAACTGTTGCTCCACTCGGGTTTTGTTGCGCGCGCCCAGTTCACAACGCGCTTGGCAGCGGACATTTTTCATGCCCGGGCCGCGGGCGGCCTCCGGGGCCCTGCCGGGGCATCCCGTGCAGGACGCGGCCGGACACACTCTAGAATCTTCGGCTTCCGCCCTCCTCTTTCCCCTTTCAGAGAACAGCGCATCCATGACGACCGAAAAGATCGACGGCGTGTCCGTCACCACCCGAGCCAACGTGTACTTCGACGGCAAGTGCGTGAGCCACGGCATCACCTTCCCCGACTGCACGAAGAAGTCGGTCGGCGTGATCCTTCCCGCCACCCTCACCTTCAACACGGGCGCGCCGGAGATCATGGAATGCGTGGGCGGCTCCTGCGAATACAAGCTGGACGGCACCGATGCCTGGGTGACGTCCGGCGAGGGCGAGAGGTTCAGCGTGCCCGGCAACTCGAAGTTCGAGATCCGCGTGACCGAGGCCTACCACTACATCTGCCATTTCGGCTGACCTGCGGCCGAGACCGCTCCGCTGCTGCACCGCGACGCACCCGACAAGACCCGAGATTTCCATGGCGACCATCCTCCAGAACCTCCCCGCCGGCCAGAAGGTCGGCATCGCCTTTTCCGGCGGCCTCGACACCAGCGCAGCCCTGCGCTGGATGAAGAACAAGGGCGCCCTGCCCTACGCCTACACCGCCAACCTGGGCCAGCCCGACGAGCCCGACTACGATGCCATCCCGCGCAAGGCCATGGAATACGGCGCCGAGAAGGCCCGCCTGGTCGATTGCCGCACGCAGCTGGCCCATGAAGGCATCGCCGCCCTGCAGGCCGGCGCCTTCCACGTGCGCACCGCTGGCGCCACCTACTTCAACACCACGCCCCTGGGCCGCGCCGTGACGGGAACCATGCTGGTGGCCGCCATGAAGGAAGACGACGTCCATATCTGGGGCGACGGCTCGACCTTCAAGGGCAACGACATCGAGCGCTTCTACCGCTACGGCCTGCTGACCAACCCGTCGCTCAAGATCTACAAGCCCTGGCTCGACCAGTTGTTCATCGACGAGCTGGGCGGGCGCGCCGAGATGTCGGCCTTCATGACGAAGGAAGGCTTCGGCTACAAGATGAGCGCCGAGAAGGCCTATTCCACCGATTCCAACATGCTGGGCGCCACGCACGAGGCCAAGGATCTGGAGTTCCTGAACAGCGGCATCCGCATCGTGAACCCGATCATGGGCGTCGCTTTCTGGAAGGACGACGTGGTCGTCAAGGCCGAGGAAGTCTCGGTGCGCTTCGAGGAAGGCCAGCCAGTGGCCCTGAACGGCGTCGAGTTCAACGACCCGGTGGAGCTGTTCCTGGAAGCCAACCGCATCGGCGGCCGCCACGGCCTGGGGATGTGCGACCAGATCGAGAACCGCATCATCGAGGCCAAGAGCCGCGGCATCTACGAAGCCCCCGGCCTGGCGCTGCTGCATATCGCCTACGAACGCCTGGTGAGCGGCATCCACAACGAGGACACGATCGAGCAGTACCGCATGAACGGCCTGAAGCTCGGCCGCCTGCTCTACCAGGGCCGCTGGTTCGACCCGCAGGCCATCATGCTGCGCGAGACCGCCCAGCGCTGGGTGGCCCGTGCCGTCACCGGCACCGTGACGCTCGAACTGCGCCGCGGCAATGACTACTCCATCCTGAACACCGATTCGCCCAACCTGACCTACGCACCCGAGCGCCTGTCGATGGAAAAGGTGGAGGACGCGCCGTTCAGCCCCGCCGACCGCATCGGCCAGCTGACCATGCGCAACCTGGACATCGTGGACACGCGCGACAAGCTCGGCGTGTATGCGCAGGCCGGCCTGCTGTCGCTGGGCGGCAATGCGGCGCTGGCGCAGCTGGGCGACGACAGCGACCGGAAGTAAGCGGAAAAGGCCACACCGCGCCATCCCTGCGGTGGCACATGCCCGCCCGCGCCAAGCCGCCCCGCCGACAGGCCGGGCGGCTTTTTCGCGCCTGCGCACAGGGGCCGGCAGGGCGGCGTGTCACAAAATGGGGTCGCGATCCGTCTTGAGGGTATGAACACCGATTTTTATCCGTCGATGCCGATGCCTGTCCCCGGCCCCGCCCAGGATGACCATGCCGCCATGTTCCAGCGCCACCGCGCGCGGCTGGGCGCAATCGCCTACCGGATGCTGGGCTCGCGCGCGGACGCCGAAGACGCCGTGCAGGACGTCTGGCTGCGCTGGCAGGCGACACCGGCTGACCGCGTCCAGACGGCGGAGGCCTGGCTCGTCGCGACCACCACGCGCCTGTGCGTGGACCGGCTGCGTTCGGCGCGCGCCGAACGCGAGGCTTACCGCGGGCCCTGGCTGCCGGAGCCCTGGCTGGGCGCAGAGGCCGCGCCACCGGCCGATGCGCGCGCGGAACTGGCAGGCGACCTGTCCATCGCCCTGCTCGTGGTGCTGGAGCAATTGACCCCCGACGAGCGCGCCGCCTTCCTGCTGCATGACGTGTTCGATAGCGACTACGGCGATGTGGCGCACGTGCTGGGCCGCACCGAAGCCGCCTGCCGTCAGTTGGTGCACCGCGCCCGCACGCAGGTGCGCGCCCGCAGGACCCGTTTTTCCGCCACGCCGGAAGCGGCCCGTGCCCTGGTGGCACGCTTTCTGGAAGGCATGCGCACGCAGAGCCATGCCGAACTGCTATCGCTGTTTTCGGAAGAAGCGCAGTGGACCTCCGACGGCGGCGGCCGCGTGCGCGCGGCCAGCCGGGTGCTGCACGGCCCGCGCGCGCTCGCCCGGCTGGCCGCGGGCATCTGGCGCCGCTACCTCGCGGACAAGCACTTCGAAGCCGCCGAGGTCAACGGCGCGCCCGGCCTGATCGTGCGCGACGCAGACGGCGGCGCCGTGCGGTCGGTCATGGCTTTCGAGACCGACGGCGTGCGCATCCGTGCGATCTATTCGATCCTCAATCCGGACAAGTTACGCGGCCTCTGACCGCGCCACGGGCCGAGTGCCGGGGCGGGGGGCCATGCAGCGCACGCGCCCCTGCCCCGCGCCCTGCTCCGTTCGTTCGCTTCCCTTTTCTTTAACTGTTCCTCTCGACGAAAGGCCATCCATGACCACGACCACCGCCCACGCCCCACGCATCGACCTGCCGCGCCGGCACCCCGCCAGCTACCAGGCGATGTTCGCGCTGCAGAAGCACGTGAACGCCGGCACGCTGCCCGTGCAGTTGCACGAACTGGTGAAGATGCGTGCCTCTCAGATCAACGGTTGCGCCTTCTGCATCGACATGCACGCCCGCGTGGCGCGCGAGCACGGAGAGAGCGACCGCCGGCTGCACCTGCTGGCCGCCTGGCGGGAGTCCGGCGTGTTCGATGCCCGCGAGTGCGCCGCCCTCGCATGGACGGAGGCGCTCACTCTGGTGGCCTCTTCGCAGGTGCCCGACAGTGTCTACGACGAAGTGCGTGCCCGGTTCACCGAGGCGGAGATCGTGGAGCTGTCGATGGCCATCGTTGCCATCAATGGCTGGAACCGTCTCATGGTCGCGTTTCGCGCGCCGCCTGCAGGGCACGCGGTGTCTTGAGCCTTTTCTGGTGCGGCCGCAGCGCCTACCAGCGCGCGACCGCGAAGCGCTCGGCCAGGAAATCCAGCAGCGCCCGCACGGCCGCCGGCAGGTGCCGGCGCGAGGGGTACAGCGCATAGACCGTGAGCACGGGCGGCTGCCACTGCGGCAGCAGCGCTTCCAGCGCACCGGCGGCGATGCGCGGGCGTGCGAGATAGGCGGGCTGCAGCGCGATGCCTGCGCCGGCCTCGGCAGCCGCCAGCAGCACCACGGCGTCGTTCGCGGTCAGGCGTGTCGTCACGGGCACTTCCACCGACTCGCCGCCCGACGAGAAGCGCCACCGGCTGCGGCCGTAGGTGGCGTGCCCGAGGCAGGCATGGCCCGCCAGTTCGGCCGGATGCGCGGGACGGCCGGCGCACCGCAGGTATTCGGGCGCCGCCACCAGCACCGATTCGCACGCGGCGAGGGGCCGCGCGATCAGGGCCGGGTCCGGATCGCTGCTGATGCGGATCGCCAGATCGATGCGCGACGCGACGAGGTTCACCGTGCCTTCGCCCGCGTCCAGGTCGACCTTGAGGTGGGGATGAATCGCCAGGAAGTCACCCAGTGCCGCGGCCAGTTGCGCGGCTCCAAATGAGACGCTGCAGGCCAGGCGCAATTGGCCGCGCAGCGTGCCGTCGGACGGCGCGGTCTCGTCCACCACCTCGGCGGCGATGTCTAGCATCTGCAGGCTGCGGCGCAGGCACTGCTCGCCCGCATCCGTGAGCGTGACCCGGCGGGTGGTGCGCTGCAGAAGGCGCGCACCGAGCCAGCGCTCCATCGCTGCGACGTAGCGCGTGACCATGGCGCGCGACATGTCGAGCCGGTTGGCGGTGGCGGTGAAGCTGCCGGTGGAGGCCACGTCGGCGAACACCTGCATGGCGGTGAGTCGGTCCATCGATTTGATCGATCCAGGCAACAAATATGGGCATTTTGAAGCGTTTATTCGATCGATCCAAGAACATACAGTGGACAGCCTCAGCGACTCCTTCCATACCGACAGCATGACCTCGAACGCACCCGCCCCTGCATCTTCCCTTCGCGCCACCGTGATCGCCGCCACGCTGGCCGTTTTCTCCTCCGCATCGTCGGCCGCGCAGCCGCTGGCGCTCCAGGTGGTCAACGCGCCGGCCACGAGCTTCCACGTGAACTCGGCCCTGGTCACGGGGCCGAAGGAAGCCGTCGTGATCGACGCAGGCTTCACGCGGGCCGACGCATACCGCATCGCCGCCAACGTGCTCGACAGCGGCAGGACGCTGACCACGATCCTCGTGAGCAACGCCGATCCGGATTACTACTTCGGCGCGGAAGTGCTGAAGGCCCTCTTCCCGCAGGCGAAGGTGGTCGCCACGCCGGCGGTGCGCGAGAAGATCGTCGCCAAACTACCCGCCAAGGTGGCGTTCTGGGGCCCGAAGATGGGCGCCAACGCGCCCGCGCAGCCGATCGTGCCCGAGGCCCTCGCGGTGGACCGGCTCACGGTGGACGGCGAGGCGATCGAGATTCGCGGCACGACCGGCCCGCTGGCACACCGTCCGTATGTATGGGTGCCTTCGCTGCACGCCATCCTCGGCAACGTGGCCGTGTTCGGCAACATGCACGTGTGGACCGCCGATACGCAGAAGCCCGCCGAGCGACAGGCCTGGATCGCACAGCTCGACGAGATGAGGGCGCTGCAGCCGCGCACCGTCGTGCCCGGCCACATGGCACCCGGCACGCCGCTGGATGCCGGCACGATCGATTTCACGCGCAGCTACCTGGTGAAGTTCGAATCCGCGCTGCAGCAGTCCAAGGACAGCGCGGGCGTGGTGCGCGCGATGAGCGAAGCCTATCCCCAGCTCGGCGAGAGCACATCGCTCGAACTGGGCGCCAAGGTGCTCAAGGGCGAGATGGCCTGGTAAGCGTCCCGGCGGGTTCGGGCAGCGCGGCCGTTCAGACCACCACCGGCTCCGGCTCGAGCCGGATGCCGAAGCGCTCGTACACGCTGGTCTGGATGGCCCTGGCCAGCGTCATCACCTCGCCGCCCGTGACGCTGTCGGCGCCGCGGCCGCGGTTGACCAGCACCAGGGCCTGCTTTTCGTACACGCCGGCCTTGCCGACGGTCTTGCCCTTCCAGCCGCAGGCATCGATGAGCCAGCCTGCCGCGAGCTTGATGGTGCCGTCCGGCATCGGGTAGTGCACGATCTTCGGGTCGCGCGCGATGATGTCCGAACACTGCTCCGGCGTCACGGTAGGGTTCTTGAAAAAGCTGCCCGCATTGCCGAGCACGGCCGGGTCGGGCAGCTTGGCGCGGCGCACCTCGCACACCCAGTCGAAGATCTGGCGGGCCGTGGGCTGCTCCACGCCCGCCTCCTGGCGCTTGCGCTCCAGGTCCAGGTAGCCGAGCTCGGGCTTCCAGGGCTTGGGCAGGCGAAAGCGGACATGCGTGATGACCGCGCGGCCCGCCAGGCCCATTCCCCGGGGCAGGCCGGTGTCGGCCCCATTGCCGGCAGGCGCGTGCTTGAAGACGGAGTCGCGGTAGCCGAAGGCGCACTGTGCCGATTCCAGCGAGAACGAGCGGCCGGTGGCGAGGTCGATGGCGTCCAGCGAGTCGAAACGGTCCTGCAGCTCGACGCCGTACGCGCCGATGTTCTGCACCGGGGCGGCCCCCACGGTGCCGGGGATGAGGGCCAGGTTCTCCAGCCCCGGGAGGCCGTGCTCGAGCGTCCAGGCGACCGCGTCGTGCCAGCGCACGCCCGCGCCGGCCTCCACGATCCAGGCGCGCGGGGTTTCCTCGACCAGGCGGATGCCCGGGATCTCTATCTTGAGCACGACGGGCTTGACGTCGCCCGTGAGCACGATGTTGCTGCCCCCGCCCAGCACGAACAGCGGGCCGGCGCCGAGCTGCGGATCGGCGAGCAGCGCACGCACGTCGTCGGCCGAGCACGCGCGCACCAGCGTATGGGCGCGCGCCACGATGCCGAAGGTGTTGCAGGCCTGCAGGGGGACGTTTTTCTCGACTAACATCCACCGGATTGTCGCATTCGGGCCTCGCTGGCGAGGCCCCCCACCCGAGATACCGAGAGCGAATCCATGCCTTCTTTTGATACCGTCTGTGAAGCCAACCTCGTGGAAGTGAAGAACGCCGTGGAGAACTCGGCCAAGGAAATCGGCACCCGCTTCGATTTCAAGGGCACCTCCGCCGCCATCGAGATCAAGGACAGGGAGATCACCCTCTTCGGCGATGCCGAGTTCCAGCTGCAGCAGGTCGAGGACATCCTGCGCAACAAGCTGACCAAGCGCAACGTGGACATCCGTTTCCTGGACAGGGGCGATGTGCAGAAGATCGGCGGCGACAAGGTCAAGCAGGTCATCAAGGTGCGCAACGGCATCGAGAGCGAGCTGGCCAAGAAGATCCAGAAGCTCGTCAAGGAGAGCAAGATCAAGGTGCAGGCCGCGATCCAGGAAGAGAAGGTGCGCGTGACCGGCGCCAAGCGCGACGACCTGCAGGCCGTGATGGCGCTGATCCGCAAGGACATCACCGACGTGCCGCTGTCCTTCGATAATTTCCGCGACTGACCTGACGGGCCGCCCGCTGCCTGCCCACCCCGCCATGCTCCCGCTGCCCGACGCCCCTGCCCTGGCCCAGGCGCCGCGCCTGGCTCGGGCGTGCGCCGTCGCCTGCGCGCTGGCATGGCTCGCGCCGCTGCCGGCGGCCTCCCAGGCGATCGCGCTCACGGGCATCCTGGGCACCAAGGCGCTGCTGGTGGTCGATGGCGGCGCGCCCCGCGCGCTGGCCGCGGGCGAGTCGCTCGGCGGCGTGACGGTGGTCTCCGTCGGCCGCGACGATGCCGTGCTGGAAACGGCCGCTGGACGCCGCACGGTCCGGCTGGGCGAGGCGCCGGTGAGCGTCGGCAGCCGGGGCGCGGGCACGGGGCGCACCGTGGTGCTCATCGCCGACGGCCGCGGGCATTTCTCGGGCACCGGCACGGTCAACGGCCGCAGCATGCAGTACCTCGTGGACACGGGCGCGAGCATGGTGGCCATCGGCCAGCCCGATGCCGAGCGCATGGGCCTGGACTACCGTGGCGGCCAGCCCGTGGCGATAGGCACCGCCAACGGCACGGCCCGCGGCTGGCGCCTGCGGCTCGACTCCCTCCGGCTGGGCGACGTGGAGCTGTTCGGCGTGGACGCCATCGTCACGCCGCAGGGCATGCCCTACGTGCTGCTGGGCAACAGCGCCCTCAACGAATTCCAGATGAACCGGTCGGGCGACCGGCTGGTGCTGGAAAAGCGGCACTAGGGCCTGTCAACGCCATGCCCTTCCCGCCGCCCTCGTCATCCCGCCCTGCGGCCCTGCATGCAGAGGCCCCCGACAGCGAATACGAAGACCTGCTCGGCCTGTGGTCCGACCTGGAATCGGCCCTGTCCGTCCTGCTTTCGCGGCCCGGCAGCGTGGTGGACTTCGCCGCCAAGATGCGCCAGTGCGACGCCTGGCTGCAGGATCTCGTCGCGCACGACACGGATGCGGCGCTCTACCTGATGTTCCAGCTCGCCGCCACCTCCAGCGTGGGCTACAGCGCCTCGCACGCGCTGGTCTGCGGCACGCTCTGCCACATCCTCGCGCACGAGCTGCAGTTGCCGCCCGCCGAACGCGACAGCCTGGTGCGCGCGGCGATGACGATGAACATCGGCATGACGGCCCTGCAGGACGAACTGGCCAACCAGCGGGAGCGCCCTTCATCCACCCAGCAGAAAGCCATCGACGAACACCCCCGGCGCAGCCGGATCCTGCTGGAGCAGTTGGGCATCGGCGACACGCTGTGGCTCGAAGTGGTGGGCCACCACCATGCCCCGCTTGCCGAGGGCGATGCGCGCGCGGTCGCCACCCTGCCGGCGGCGCGGCGGCTCACCCGCATCATCGGCACGATCGACCGTTACGCGGCCATGATCAGCCCCCGCAAGTCCCGGGCGGGGCGCAGCGCCACCGATTCGGTGCGCGCCATCGTGGGCCACGACGACGAGCGCCGCGACGAGGTCACTTATGCGCTCGTGCGCTCCGTGGGGCTGTGCCCGCCGGGCACATTCGTGCGGCTGGACAATGGCGAGACTGCGCTGGTGCTGCGCCGCAGCGAGAAGATCAATTCACCACTGGTGGCCAGCGTGATCGACCGCGAGGGAGAGCAGAGGCGCCAGCCCGCGCTGCACCAGACGGCCACCGGGCGCCCGCGCATCCAGTCGGCGCTGGCGCGCTCGGCCGTGCAGGTGGAGCTGGACCACCGCCTGCTGGTGCGCCTGGGACTCTATGCCGCCCGCCAGTACCGCGGCATCGCCGGCCTGGTGGGCGCGCCCGGCGCCCCCCGCTGATCAGGATTTGCCCTTGCTGCCCAGGCGCGATTCGGTGCCGGCGACGAGGCGGCGGATGTTCTCGCGGTGGCGCCAGACGAGCAGCGCCGACATGGCGGTGATGGCCACGCCCACCGGCGGCTCGGCATACCAGGCCACGCCGCCGCCGAGCACGTAGTACAGCGGCGCGAAGGCTGCCGCGACCAGCGAGGCCAGGGATGAATAGCGGAAGAAGAACGCGATGATGACCCAGGTGAGCAGCGTGGCGAGACCCAGCCAGACGCTCACGCCCATCAGCACGCCCAGGGCCGTGGCCACGCCCTTGCCCCCCTCGAAGCGGAAGAACACCGGCCAGAGATGGCCCAGGAAGGCGGCCAGCCCCACGAGCGCGACCGTGCCCTCCCCCAGCCCGTAGCGCGGACCGAACGCCTGGGCCAGCACCACCGGCAGCCAGCCCTTGAGCGCGTCGAACAGCAGCGTCACCACTGCGGCCGCCTTGCTGCCCGAACGCAGCACGTTGGTGGCGCCCGGGTTCTTGCTTCCGTAGGTGCGGGGATCGCTGAGCCCCATCGCGCGGCTCACGATGACGGCGAAGGAGAGCGAGCCCAGCAGGTAGGCGGCGAGCGTGGCCAGGAGGGAATAGACGGCGGTCAAGATCGTGTCCTTGTGGTGGAGCGGGGCGCGGCGTCGGCCGCCGCGCACGGGCCGGCTATTCTGCCAGCGCGCACTGCACGGGCCGCGCGCCCAGGGCCTGCACGCAGACCGCGGGATCGAGCTGCACCAGGAAGCCCCGGCGCCCGCCGTTGATGGCGATGCGAGGGAGCGCCAGGATGGTCTCCTCCACGTACACCGGCATCTCGCGCCGCGTTCCGAAGGGAGAGGTGCCGCCGACGAGGTAGCCGCTGTGGCGGTTCGCCACCTCGGGCTTGCAGGGCTCCACCGACCTGGCACCGATCTGCCGGGCCAGGTTCTTGGTGGACACCTTGCGGTCGCCGTGCATGAGCACGATCAGCGGCCGGGCGTCCTGGTCCTGCATCACCAGCGTCTTCACGACGATGTGCTCGTCCAGCCCCAGTTGCCGCGCCGACTCGGCCGTGCCGCCGTGCTCCACGTACTCGTAGGGATGCTCGGTGAACGCCACGCCGTGGCGGCGCAGGAACTGCGTGGCCGGCGTTTCGCTGACGTGGGCGCCGGCCCGGTCCCGGCGACTCACAGGGCGGGGTCCCGGATGTCCCAGCGGATCGCGTCGATGGCCGCCAGCAGGTCGGGCGAAAGCTGCGTGTTCCACGCGGCAATGTCATCCTCCAGCTGGGCCAGGGAGGTCACGCCGATGATGGTGCTGGCCACCCGCCAGTTGCGGTAGCAGAAGGCCAGCGCCATCTGCGTGGGCGTCAGGCCGTTGTCGCGGGCGAGCTGGTTGTAGCAGCGCGCGGCGGCCAGCGCCTCGGGCCGGCCCCAGCGCTGCTTGCGCACCGACTCGTAGCGGGCGATGCGCGCGCCCTGCGGCGCGCCCGGGTCGGTGGGCGCATGCCGGTCGTACTTGCCGGTCAGCAGGCCGAAGGCCAGCGGCGAATAGGCCAGCAGCGATACGCCCAGGCGATGGCAGGTTTCGTCCATCGCGTTGTCCCAGGTGCGGTTGATCAGGCAGTACGGGTTCTGCACCGTCGCCACGCGCGGCAGGCCGTGCGCCTCGGCCAGCCGGACGAATTCGTGCACGCCGTAGGGCGTCTCGTTGGACAGGCCCACGTAGCGCACCTTGCCGGCCTGCACCAGCTTCGCGACGGCTTCGAGCTGCTCGCGAATGGGTGTCGCCGAGGTTTCCTTCTGCGGGTCGTAGTACAGGGTGCCGAAGGCGGGCACGTGGCGCTCGGGCCAGTGGATCTGGTAGAGGTCGATCACGTCGGTCTGCAGGCGGCGCAGGCTGCCCTCGCAGGAGGCCTGGATGTCGGCCGCCGTCATCCCCTTGCCTTCGCGCACCCAGGGCATGCCGCGCGAGGGGCCGGCCACCTTGGTGGCGAGCACGACCTTGCCGCGGGCGCCCGGGTTCTTGGCGAACCAGCGGCCGATGATGGATTCGGTCGCGCCGTAGGTTTCGGCGCGCGCCGGCACGGCGTACATCTCGGCCGTGTCGATGAAGTCGATGCCGGCCGCCAGCGAGCGATCGAGGATGGCATGGGCGTCGGCTTCGCCCACCTGCTCGCCGAATGTCATGGTTCCGAGGCAGATGGGGGAAACCTGGAGCGCGCTCGCGCCCAACGTGACTTTTTGCATGGAATAAGGCCTACAAGCTGCGAAAGTGGCTGGGGAGAATAATGGATTTTCACGAACGCCGCAGACCCAGACCGCCCCATGCCCGAAGGCCCCTCCCTCGTCCTGCTCAAGGAAGCCGCGCGCCCGCTGGCCGAGGGCCGCAGGATCGAGCAGGCGTTGGGCACCGCCACCGCCATCGGCACCGCGGCCCTGCCCGGGCGCCGCGTCGTCTCCGTGCGCACCTGGGGCAAGCATTTCCCGCTGGAGCTCGACGGCGGCTGCACGGTGCGGGTGCATTTCCCGGCGCTCGCCCGCAGGCGCCTGCGGGCCCGTCCCGACCTTCTCGCCTGCGACGCGCTGCTCGACCAGGACGTGTTCGCGGGCGTGGGCAACATCATCAAGAACGAGGTGCTCTTCCGCATCCGCGTGCATCCGCTCTCGCCTGTGGGCGCCCTGCCCGCCGCGCGCCTGCGCGAACTCGTGGCACAGGCGCGGAAATATGCGTTCGAGTTGGGGCGCACAGCGCGCATTGCCTGCTACTGCGAACGCTGCCAGGAACTTTTCGGCCCGGGGTAAGCCGCCGCGCCTTGTCCCAGCCTTGACTGCCGCGCCCGCCCGGCATGCCAATAATCCGCGCATGTACCAGCCCCTCCGAACCTCGCGCAGCGAACGGTTGCCCATCCGCACCCTCCAGTACCACGTCCGGCTGTGGGAGGTCGCCGATACCGCCGCGACGGCGCCTCCGCTGGTGATGGTGCACGGCTGGATGGACGTGGGCGCGTCCTACCAGTTCGTGGTCGATGCCTTCGGCGCGGAATTCGCGGGCGCGCGGCGCATCATCGCTCCCGACTGGCGCGGCTTCGGGCACAGCATGCCGCCCGGACGCTGCGACCACTACGCCTTCGCCGACTACCTCGCCGACCTGGACCGGCTGCTGGACCACTACGCGCCCGACGGCCCGGTGGACCTCGTCGGCCACAGCATGGGCGGCAACGTGGCGATGGCCTATGCCGGCGTGCGGCCCGGGCGCATCCGGCGCCTGGTCAACCTGGAGGGCTTCGGCCTGCCCGCCACCGGGCCCGCGCAGGCGCCCGCGCGCTACGCCCAGTGGCTGGACGAGTTGCGCACGCTGGAGGCCGGAGGCATGGAGCTCAAACGCTATGAGAGCGCGGAAGCCGTCGCGGGCCGCCTCATGAAAACCAACCCGCGTCTCGGCCGCGACCAGGCCGAATGGCTGGCGCGCGAGTGGGCGGAGCCGGACGGTGCGGGAGGGTGGCGCATCCTGGGCGATGCCGCCCACAAGGTCGTCAACCCCCTGCTCTACCGCGTGGAGGAAGCGCTGGCCCTGTACGCCGGCATCTCCGCCCCCGTGCTGGCGGTGGAAGCCAGCGGAGACAGCATGGGCCAGTGGTGGAAGGGCCGCTATTCGCTCGAGGAGTACCACCAGCGGCTGGCGCACGTGCGCGAGTGCCGCACCGCGGTGGTGCAGGACGCCGGCCACATGCTGCACCACGACCAGCCGGCCATGGTGGCGCGGCTGATCGAGGACTTCCTGCAGGCCTGATGCCCTGCCCTGCCCCGCGGGGCGAGGCGCGGGGGTCCGAAGGGACATTGGAGGCCCGGCCCCGCGCCCATGAGAAAATCGCCGGTTACACCAACGCACCGCAAGACAGGACAGCACCATGGACGCAGAACGCATCAACCTCATCGGCACCACCCTCGAAGACCTCTCGCAGCGCACGCAAGAGTTACGGAGGTATCTTTGACTTCGATGCCAAGTTCGAACGCCTGAGAACCGTCAACGCATCGCTCGAAGACCCTTCTGTCTGGAACGATCCGAAGAAGGCCCAGGAGCTGGGCAAGGAACAGAAGTCCCTCTCCGCCGTGGTCGTCACGCTCGACAAGCTCACGCGCGAGCTGGCAGACAACGCCGAGCTCTATGAGATGAGCAAGGAAGAAGGCGACGAGGCCGGCCTGATCACCATCGAGGCCGAGACCGGCAAGCTGCGTCCGCTCATCGAGGAGCTGGAGTTCCGCCGCATGTTCAGCAACGAGGCCGATCCGCTGAACTGCTTCGTCGACATCCAGGCCGGCGCCGGCGGCACCGAGGCCTGCGACTGGGCGGGCATGCTGCTGCGCCAGTACCTCAAGTACGCCGAGCGCAAGGGCTTCAAGGCCACGGTGGAAGACGAGACCCCGGGCGACGTGGCCGGCATCAAGAGCGCCACCATCAAGATCGAGGGCGAGTACGCCTACGGCCTGCTGCGCACCGAGACCGGCGTGCACCGCCTCGTGCGCAAGAGCCCGTTCGATTCGTCCGGCGGCCGCCACACGAGCTTCGCCTCGCTGTTCGTCTATCCCGAGATCGACGACTCGATCGAGATCAACATCAACCCGGCCGACGTGCGCACCGACACCTTCCGCGCATCAGGCGCGGGCGGCCAGCACATCAACAAGACCGATTCGGCCGTGCGCCTCACGCACATCCCGACCGGCATCGTCGTGCAGTGCCAGGATGGCCGCAGCCAGCACAGCAACCGTGATGTCGCCTGGCAGCGCTTGCGATCGCGGCTGTACGACTTCGAGATGCGCAAGCGCATGGAAGAGCAGCAGAAGCTGGAAGACACGAAAACCGACGTGGGCTGGGGCCACCAGATCCGCAGCTACGTGCTCGACAACAGCCGCATCAAGGACCTGCGCACCAATATCGAAGTCTCCGCCACCCAGAAGGTGCTGGATGGCGACCTCGACGTGTTCATCGAAGCCTCCCTCAAGCAGGGCGTGTGAGGGCACCATGAAGTTGACGCGCGTGGACGCACGCCATTGTTTCAGTCTGGAAGACGTGGACTTAGACCTGTCTCCTGGCGTGACGGTGCTCGTGGGCCCCAACGCGACGGGCAAGACCAACTTCGTGCGCACGCTGGAGTTCCTGCGCGATGCCGTGCGCGACGGATTGGACCATGCTGTCGCAGCGCGCGGCGGCATTGGTCGCCTGCGACAGCACAGCGGAGAAGCGGACATACCCGGTTTGGTGGAAATCGGTATCCATGCCACGCAGTCTTTCAGGAAGTATGCGAATCAGCCTGCTCACTATGTGCTGAAAATCGACAGCGCCGCCGATGGCAACTACCGCGTGGCCAGCGAGGATGCAAACTACCACCACGAAGAACTCGTTCCGCGGGACGGGCGGCAGCAAGGATGGGCCTGGGAAGTGTTCGAATTCGGTTTCACTCGGGACGGAACAGGGCAGATCCTGAGGAAGAACATCTCCCCCAACACACCCTTCACTATCGAAGATCCGCAGCGCCTGGCGCTAGGCGCCCTGCTGGGAGAGACCAGGATGTTCGGATTCGATGAATTAGGAAAGCCGCTGGAGCGTCACATCCTGCGCTGGAGATTTTCCTCGCTCTATCCCAACATCCT
Organism: Paracidovorax cattleyae; assembly: GCF_900104515.1. Taxonomy (GTDB): domain Bacteria; phylum Pseudomonadota; class Gammaproteobacteria; order Burkholderiales; family Burkholderiaceae_C; genus Paracidovorax; species Paracidovorax cattleyae. Next base: position 117,589 of record NZ_FNJL01000010.1, on the reverse strand, counting down.
GCGGCAAGTCACTACCCTACACGCAGACACGAGCCTGCGCGAAGACGGCAGCAACTGGGTGTCCGTCATTCGCTCCGCGCAACGCACGGAAGAAGGCCGCCAGATGCTGGAGCGCATCTACGAGATGATGCGCGTCGTGCTGCCCGACTTCATGGACGTGGCGGTCACGCCCGTGGGCAGCTACCTCATCCCCTTTTTCCGCTTCGGCCAGGAAGGGCAGGCGCAGAGGCAGTTCGACCCCGCCCAGCTTTCCGACGGCACGCTACGCATCCTGGGCATCCTGCTCACGCTCTATCAGACCCCGACGCCGTCGCTCATCGTGATCGAAGAGCCCGAGCAGACCGTCCACCCCGCAGTTCTTTCGATGCTGGCCGAAGCCTTCAAGGAAGTGGCGGAGGTGACGCAGGTCATCGTCACCACACACAGCCCTCAACTCATCGAGCATTTCGAGCCGGCTGATATCCGCATCGTCACCATGCAGGACGGTGTCACGCACATCGCCCCCATCAAGGCGTCGCAGCGCGAGGCCGTGCAGCGCGGCCTCATGACGCTGGGCGAATTCATGGCGGCCGAAGGCCTTCAACCGGAAGAGGCCCCATGACCACGACCCGCCAGAGGCTGCTGGCCATCGTGGAAGGGGAAGGCGACGAGCGCGCGGTGCCCGTATTGCTGCGACGTATCCTCGAACACCATGGACGCTATGACGTCCAGGTACTGAAGCCCCAGCGCCGCGGTGAACTGCCCAAGGTCAAGGCGAACTTCGATCGTTTTTTTGAAGCAGCCATTCTGGAAGATGCGGCCGTGCTGTGCGTTCTGGATTTCGATTGCGAGTGGTGCATCGATGTCGAGCATGAAGAGCGGAGCCTAAAGACCATGGCGCATAGCATCCGAGCTGATCATCCTTTCGAGGCCTGTTTTATCGTAAAAGAATTCGAATCGCTGTTCCTCTGCGATGAGGCGACCACACGCTTGGCCCTGCCAGCCATCTCGTCTGAGGCCTCCTTCCCGACCGACCCGGAGGGTGTAAGAGACGCCAAAGGCTGGCTGTCCGCCGCCCAGCCCAAGGGCATGGCCTACAAACCCACAACGCATCAGGCAAAAATTGCGTCACAGTTGAACCTGACGCACCTCGCGCAACATTCGCCGAGCTTCCAGCGCCTCGACCGCGCAGTCCTGAACCTCGTCCAATGACCCCCATTTCCCCCATGCCCGCCGTGAGACGGCTCGTGCCCAACCTGGAGATTACGCCCCATGCGTGAAGGACAACCCGCCACGGCCATCCACCGTGCCGACTACACCGCCCCCGCGTTCTGGATCGACAGCGTGGACCTCACGTTCGACCTGGACCCCGCCAAGACCCGCGTGCTCAGCCGCCTGCGCGTGCGCCGCAATGCCGACGTGCCGCCGGCCCCCCTGCGCCTGGACGGCCAGGAGCTGAACCTCGCGCGGGTGCTGGTCAACGGGGCGGGCACGTCCTTCAAGCTCGAAGGCGGCCAGCTCGTGCTGGAGAACCTCCCTGAAGGCCACGAGCCGTTCGACCTGGAGATCTTCACCACCTGCGCGCCCGTGAAGAACACCCAGCTCTCGGGCCTCTACGTGAGCCAGGGCACGTTCTTCACGCAGTGCGAGGCCGAGGGCTTCCGCCGCATCACCTACTTCCTCGACCGCCCCGACGTGATGGCGAGCTACACCGTCACGCTGCGGGCCGACAAGGCCGAGTACCCGGTGCTGCTGTCCAACGGCAACCTGGTGGACCAGGGCGGGCTGGACGATGGCCGGCACTTCGCCAAGTGGGTCGATCCGCACAAGAAGCCCTGCTACCTGTTCGCGCTGGTGGCGGGCAAGCTGGTGGCACGCGAGCAGCGCATCCGCGCACGCTCCGGCAATGACCACCTGCTGCAGATCTTCGTGCGCCCGGGCGACCTGGAGAAGACCGAGCACGCGATGAATTCGCTCATGGCCAGCATCGCCTGGGACGAGGCGCGCTTCGGCCTGTCGCTCGACCTCGAGCGCTTCATGATCGTCGCCACCAGCGACTTCAACATGGGCGCGATGGAGAACAAGGGCCTGAACATCTTCAACACGAAGTACGTGCTGGCGAGCCAGGCCACGGCCACCGACGCCGATTTCGCGAACATCGAATCGGTGGTGGGCCACGAGTATTTCCACAACTGGACCGGCAACCGCGTCACCTGCCGCGACTGGTTCCAGCTGTCGCTCAAGGAAGGCCTCACGGTCTTCCGCGACCAGGAATTCAGCCAGGACCTCTCGGGCAGCCTCTCGGCGCGCGCCGTCAAGCGCATCGAGGACGTGCGCGTGCTGCGCACCGTGCAGTTCCCCGAGGATGCCGGCCCGATGGCACACCCCGTGCGCCCGGACAGCTACGTCGAGATCAACAACTTCTACACCGTCACCATCTACGAGAAGGGTGCCGAGGTCGTGCGCATGATGCACACGCTGGTCGGCCGCGACGGTTTCGCCGCGGGCATGAAGCTCTACTTCGAGCGCCACGACGGCCAGGCCGTGACCTGCGACGATTTCGCGCAGGCCATCGCCGACGCCAACCCGGACAGCGAGCTGGCCCGCCTGCTGCCGCAGTTCAAGCGCTGGTACGCACAGGCCGGCACGCCGCGCGTGCGTGCCCGCGCCGCCTACGACGCCGGCGCACGCACCTACACGCTCACGCTGGAGCAGAGCATCGCGCCCACGCCCGGCCAGCCGGTGAAGGAACCGATGGTGATCCCCGTGGCGCTGGGACTGCTGGGCGCCGACGGTGGCGCCCTGCCCCTGCAGCTCGAAGGCGAGGCCTATGCAGGCGCCCCGGACCGCACCGTGGTGCTCACCGAGCCGGCCCATACCTACACGTTCGTGAACGTGCCGTCGGAGCCGGTGCCGTCGCTGCTGCGCGGCTTCAGCGCCCCGGTGCTACTGGACATCGAGGCCACCGACGCGCAGCTGCTCGCGCTGCTCGCCCACGACACCGATCCGTTCAACCGCTGGGAGGCCGGCCAGCGCCTGGCGCTGCGCATCGCCATCCAGGCCATCGGCGACACGTCGCTGGATGTACCCGCCGATGGCGTGCTGCAGCGTGAACTGCTGCCGGCGAGCTTCGTCGCTGCGATGCGCGACGTGCTGCGCCATCCCGCGCTGGACGCCGCCTTCAAGGAACTGGTGCTCGCCCTGCCCTCCGAAGGCTACATCGCCGAGCAGCTCGACGTGGTCGATCCGCAGCGCGTGCACGCCGTGCGCGAGGCCATGCGCCAGCAGCTCGCCGCGGCCCTGCAGCCCGACTGGGAATGGACCTGGGAGCAGCACCACGACACCGGCGGCTACCAGCCGGATGCCACGTCTTCCGGCCGCCGCGCGCTGGCCGGCATGGCGCTGTCGATGATGTGCCTCGCAGCGCGCCGCACGGGCGACACCGTCTGGCCTGGCCGGGCCTACCAGCGCTTCAAGGACGCGGGCAACATGACCGATCGCTTCAACGCGCTGGCCGCCCTGGTGGCCAGCGGCCAGCCGCTCGCTGTGCAGGCCCTGGCGCGCTTCCATGCGATGTTCAAGGACGAGGCGCTGGTGCTGGACAAGTGGTTCGCGCTGCAGGCCGGCGCGCCGGACCGCGGCGGCGACGTGCTGCCCGCCGTGAAGGAGCTGATGAAGCACCCGGACTTCAGCCTCAAGAACCCGAACCGCGCACGCAGCCTGATCTTCAGCTACTGCAACGCCAACCCGGGGGCCTTCCACCGCCAGGATGCCGCGGGCTACGCCTTCTGGGCGGACCGCGTGATCGAGCTCGACACGCTGAACCCGCAGGTGGCCGCCCACCTCGCGCGCGCCCTCGACCGCTGGAGCAAGCTCGCCGAGCCCTACCGGACGGCCGCGCGCGACGCCATCGCCCGCGTGGCGGCGAAGCCCGACCTGTCCAACGACGTGCGCGAGGTGGTCGGCCGCGCGCTCGCCGACTGATCCGGCAGGCCGGACGCTCCTTTCGAAAAAAACAACCGAGAGACCCACCGAACATGGCACAACGCATCAGCCTCACCCGCTACCTCGTCGAGCAGCAGCGCGTCGATGGCCTCATCCCCTCGCAGCTGCGCCTGCTGCTGGAGGTGGTGGCCCGCGCCTGCAAGCACATCAGCCACGCCGTGAACAAGGGCGCCCTCGGCGGCGTGCTGGGCTCGGCATCCAGCGAGAACGTGCAGGGCGAAATCCAGAAGAAGCTGGACATCATCGCCAACGAAGTGCTCATCGAGGCCAACGAATGGGGCGGCCACCTGGCCGCCATGGCGTCGGAAGAGATGGACAGCATCTACGTGGTGCCCAACCGCTACCCGCAGGGCGAGTACCTGCTGCTGTTCGATCCGCTGGACGGCTCCTCCAACATCGACGTGAACGTGAGCATCGGCACCATCTTCAGCGTGCTGAAGAAGCCCGAGGGCCATCCCGGCGTCACCACCGAGGACTTCCTGCAGGCCGGCTCCAGCCAGGTGGCCGCCGGCTACTGCATCTACGGCCCGCAGACCACGCTGGTGCTCACCGTGGGCGACGGCGTGGCGATGTTCACGCTCGACCGCGAGCAGGGTTCGTTCGTGCTGGTGGAAGAGAACGTGAAGATTCCCGCCGATACCAGGGAATTCGCGATCAACATGAGCAACATGCGCCACTGGGACGCCCCGGTGAAGCGCTACATCGACGAATGCCTGGCCGGGACGGAAGGCCCGCGCGAGAAGGACTTCAACATGCGCTGGATCGCCAGCATGGTGGCGGACGTGCACCGCATCCTCACGCGCGGCGGCATCTTCCTGTATCCCTGGGACAAGCGCGAACCGAACAAGCCGGGCAAGCTGCGCCTGTTGTACGAGGCCAACCCGATGTCCTGGCTGATCGAGCAGGCCGGCGGCGCCGCGACCAATGGCAGGGAGCGCATCCTCGACATCGCGCCGAAGCAGCTGCACGAACGCGTCAGCGTGATCCTCGGATCAAAAAATGAAGTGGAACGCGTGACGCGCTACCATTCCGGTATATAATTCAATTCTTCGCCGGTGTAGCTCAGTCGGTAGAGCAGCTCATTCGTAATGAGAAGGTCGGGTGTTCGATTCATCTCTCCGGCACCAAACAAAAAACCCCTGATTCGCAAGAGTCAGGGGTTTTTTCATGGGGTGCGCCCTCGGCGCTCCCGGCGCCCACCGGAACCTGCGGCCACGAGGATCGCCATCAGATCGCCGACCAACGGATTTTCCGGCGCCGCGGGCCATACGGCGTAGGCCTCGGATTGCGCCACGGCCGGGCCCACCGGCCGGAACACCGCCCCCGGCAGGCGCGAATGCTCCATGGCCTGCGGCACCAGGGCGACGCCGAGGCCTTGCGAGACCAGCGAGACCACCGCCAGCCAGTGCCGCACCTCGTGCCCGATTTCCGGCTGGAAACCGGCGCTCGCGCAGATCGACAGGATGCGGGCATGGTAGTCGGGCGAGACCGCCCGCGCGAACAGCACGAAAGGCTCGCCAGCGAGATCGCGCAGATCGATGGCCTTTCTGCGCGCCAGGCGGTGCCCCGCCGGCAGGCAGCACAGGAAGGGCTCCGTCACGAGCAGACGGTGCTGCAGCGTCGCCGGCATGCGGCTCGTATGGACGAACCCCAGGTCCAGCCGGTCGTGCAGCAACTCGCCGATCTGTTCACCGGAGTTCAATTCCTGCAGCGAAACGCGCACCCCCGGATGGCGCTGCTGGAAAACGCCCAGCGCCTGCGGCAGTCCACGGTACAGCATGGCACCCACGAAGCCGATGCGCAGCCGGCCTGCGAGCCCGCCCGCCACGTCGCGCGCCTCGGATAACGCCTCCTCCGCTTGCGCCAGCACCCGCCGCGCAGATGCCTTGAGGGCCCGGCCGGCGGGAGTCAGGCGCACCTCCTTGGGGGTCCGTTCGAAGAGTTGCGCCCCGACGTGCTCCTCCAGTTGCCGGATGGCCACCGAAAGGGGCGGCTGGGACATGTTCAGGCGGACCGCGGCGCGCCCGAAATGCAGTTCGTCCGCGAGGACCACGAAATAGCGCAGGTGCCTCAGTTCCATGGCGGTTCCATGACGGTAGCGATAGGAGTTTCGAATGGTGCAAGACCCAATCGATATTAGACACGAATAGCCAGTCGCCCAAGAATAGTGAATCGACAAGGAGACATCACGATGCCGCAGCCCTTCCCGGCGGCCCATTCCCATCCGGTTCCGGATGGCCACGGCCGCAATCTGTTCGACACCGACACCGAGCTGCAGTCCCTGCTGGCGCTCTATCTGCCGGACGCGCTCTACGCGCACATGCGGCCGCACTTCGAGCGGCTGGGCAGTCTTGCGGGGGGCCTGCTGGACGACCTGGCCGGCACGGCCGACCGGAGCCCGCCGGTGCTCGAGCACCGCACGCGCACCGGCCTCGACGTGCAGCGCATCGTCAAGCACCCGGCCTACGTCGAGATGGAACGGCTGGCGCTCAGCGAATTCGGCCTGGGCGCCATGTCCCACCGCGAGGAAACACTGGGCTGGCGGGGCCCCATGCCGGCGCTGGTCAAATACACCCTGACCTATCTCTTCGTGCAGGCCGAGTTCGGCCTGTGCTGCCCTGTCTCGATGACCGATTCGCTGACGCGCACACTGCGCAAGTTCGGCAGCCCGGATCTGGTCGCCCGCTATCTGCCCACCCTCACGTCGCTGGATTTCGGCGAACTGGCCCAGGGTGCCATGTTCATGACCGAACAGGCCGCCGGCTCCGACATCGCCGCCACCGCCGCGCGCGCCACGCCGGCCGGCGACGGCAGCTGGCGCCTGAGCGGCGACAAGTGGTTCTGCTCCAACCCCGACGCCGGGTTCGCGATGGTGCTGGCCCGCATCGACGGCGCACCCGACGGGTTGAAGGGGGTGTCGCTCTTCCTGCTGCCGCGCCGGCTGGACGACGGCAGCCTCAACCACTACCGCATCGTGCGGTTGAAAGACAAGCTGGGCACGCGCTCCATGGCCAGCGGCGAGATCCAGCTCGCAGGCGCGGTGGCCTACCTCGTGGGCGAGGAAGGCCGCGGCTTCGTGCAGATGGCCGACATGGTGAACAACTCGCGACTGTCCAACGGCGTGCGAGCCGCCGGGCTGATGCGGCGGGCGGTGTCCGAGGCGGAATTCGTCGCCTCCGGGCGCCGTGCGTTCGGCCGTGCGCTGCAGGACATGCCGCTCATGCGACGCCAGCTCGACAAGCTTCGCGTGCCGGCGGAGCAGGCCCGGACCATGGTGTTCCAGACTGCACGGGCGCTCGCGCGCTCGGACGCCGGAGAGAAGGATGCCTATGCATTGCTGCGCATCCTCACGCCGCTCATCAAGTTCCGCGCCTGCCGCGACGCACGCAAGGTGACCGGCGACGCGATGGAAGTGCGCGGCGGCTGCGGCTACATCGAGGAGTTCAGCGACGCGCGCCTGGTGCGCGACGCGCACCTGGGCTCGATCTGGGAAGGCACGAGCAACATCGTCGCGCTGGATGTGCTGCGCGCCATCCGCCGCGAAGGCTCGCTGCCCGTGCTGTCCGCCCACAACGCCGCGCTGCTGGAGGACGCCGCCCTGCCCCCCGGCCTTCGCCACCGCACTGCGCCACAGCTTCGACCGGGCCTGCGCGCTGGCCGAGACCGCGCTGCAGGAGGGCGGCGGCGAGGTGCTGGCCCGCCAGGCCGCGTCCGCGCTCTACCACTGCACCAGCGCCATCGCCATGGCCTGGGAGGCCGGCAGGACCGGTTCGGCTGCGCGGATGCACTGGGCACGGATGGCGCTGTGGCATCGCGTGCTGCCGCGCGATCCGCTGCGGCCCGACGTGCCGCCAGCCGAATGGCAGGACCGCCGCGGCGCGACACGGGAGGCCGCCGCCACGGCCTGAGCCGCCCGCCACTACAGACACAACGGAGACAAAGCAAGATGAAGAAACGTACCCTGATGTCCGCCGCCTGCGCCCTGCTGGCGGCTCCCCTCCTGGCGTCCGCGGGGGCTGCGGACGCCTTCCCGGCCAAGCCGGTCACCCTGGTGATCCCCTACCCGCCGGGCGGACCGACCGATGCCATGGCGCGCACCCTGGCCGCGGAGATCAAGGACCGTATCGGGCAGCCGATGATCGTGGAGAACCGCGCGGGGGCCAACGGCAACATCGGCGCAGAGCACGTGGCGCGGGCGGATGCCGACGGCTACACGCTCATGTTCGGCACCTCCGGCCCCCTTGCCATCAATGCGAGCCTCTACGCCAGGATAGGTTACGACCCGGTCAAGAGCTATGCGCCGGTGATCCGGGTGGGCTACCTGCCCAACGTGCTGGTGGTGCATCCCGGCGTGCCGGCGCAGAGCGTGCAGGAGCTCGTTGCGTACGGCCGGGCCCATCCGGGCAAGCTGGCGTACGCCTCCTCGGGCAGTGGTGCATCGTCGCACCTGGCGGGGGTGCTGTTCAACTCCGTGGCGGGGACCGACTTCCTGCACATCCCCTACAAGGGCACCGGCCCCGCGCTCAATGACCTGCTGGGGGGGCAGGTCGCCATGAGCTTCACCGACGTGCTGACCGCCCAGCCCTACGTCAAGGCCGGCAGGCTGCGCGCGCTCGGGGTGACGACCTCCAGGCGCTCCCAGGCCCTGCCCGATGTGCCCACGGTGGCCGAGCAGGGCTATCCGGGCTACGACGTCAGCGTGTTCTTCGGCGTGGTGGCCCCCGCGGGTACGCCGGCCGACCGCATCGCCATCCTCAACAAGGCATTCGCCGAAGCGCTCTCCACCGCCAAGGTCAGGACGCTGTTCGCCTCGCAGGGGCTGGAAGCCGCTGCCGATACCCGCCCCTAGGCGCTGGGGCGCTTCATCGCCGACGAGACGGCCAAGTGGGCGCAGGTGATCCAGCAATCGGGAGTCCGCCTTGACTGATACGACGGCAGGCACTGGCGCACTGGCCGGCATCCGGGTGCTCGATCTCTCGCGCATACTTGGCGGGCCGTACTGCGGCCAGATTCTGGGCGACCACGGTGCCGACGTGCTCAAGGTGGAGCCGCCAGAGGGCGACGACACGCGCACCTGGGGCCCGCCGTTCCGCGATGGCGTGGCGTCGTACTACATGGGGCTGAACCGCAACAAACGGGTGCAGCACCTCGACCTGTCCAGCGAGGAGGGCCGGGCCCGCCTGCTGGAACTGGCGGCGCAGGCCGACGTGCTCGTGGAGAACTTCAAGTCCGGCACCATGGAGCGCTGGGGCATCGGCTATGGCGAGTTGTCGCGGCGTTTTCCGCGGCTGGTGTGGTGCCGCGTGAGCGGCTTCGGCAGCGATGGCCCGCTGGGCGGCCTGCCGGGCTACGACGCGGCGGTTCAGGCCATGGCCGGCATCATGAGCGTCAACGGCGAGCGGGGCGGCGACGCACTGCGCGTCGGCCTGCCCGTGGTGGACATGGTGACGGGGCTGCATGCCGTCATCGGCGTACTGCTCGCCCTGCAGGAGCGCCAGCGCAGCGGCCGGGGCCAGCTCGTCGAGGTGGCGCTCTACGACAGCGGCATCTCACTGCTGCATCCGCATGCGGCGAACTGGTTCATGGATGGACGCGTACCGGGCCGTACCGGCAATGCCCATTCCAACATCTATCCGTACGATACGCTGCGCACCGCCAGCGAGCCGGTCTTCGTCACGGTGGGCAATGACCGCCAGTTCGCAGCCTTCTGCCGCTGCATAGGCCTTCCGGGGCTGGCGGACGATCCGCGTTTTGCACGGGCGGGTGACCGATCGCGCCATCGGTCGGAACTGAAACCTCTGCTGGAGGACGCGACGCAGACATGGCAGGCCGCCACGCTGGTCGAACGGCTGATGGCCGCCGGCGTGCCGGCGGCGCCGGTGCTCCAAGTAGACGCGGCGCTGGAGCATCCGCACACCGTGCACCGGAAGATGGTGGTCGAGATGGAGTCCGGTTACCGGGGCCTGGGAAGCCCGGTGGCGCTGAGCCGCACGCCGGCGACCTACCGGCATCCACCGCTCACGGCAGGAGAAACTTTCCTTCCCCCTTGATGCATGACGGCAGGCAGCCGATCAACCGTGCCCCGCGGAATCCGCGTGCGCCGCGCTGGCGTGCAGGCAGATGGCCGCCGCCGCCCCCACGTTGAGCGATTCCTCGCCGCCCGGCTGCGCGATCCGGATCAGGTGCGTGGCACGCTGCTGCAGCGCCTCGGACACGCCCTGCCCTTCGTGGCCCAGGATCCAGCCGCAGGGCCAGGGCAGGCGCGCGCGGTGCAGCAAGTCGCCGCTGTGCGAGCTCGTGGCCAGCAGCGGCAGGGCCAGCGCGTCGATGTCATCCACCGCCAGCCCCTCCACCAGGTGCAGGGCGAAATGCGCGCCCATGCCCGCCCGCAGTACCTTGGGGCTCCAGAGGCCGGCCGTGCCTTTCAGCGCCGCGACCTGCCGGAAACCGAACGCCGAGGCGCTGCGCAGGATGGATCCCACGTTTCCGGCGTCCTGCAGCCGGTCCAGCACCACCGTCGGCAGGCCGGATTGCAGCACCGGCGCCTCGGGCGCAGGCACCACGAAGCCCATGCGCGCAGGCGACTCCAGGCCGCTCACGTCGGCCCAGAGCGCATCGGCCAGCACCACGTTGCGCGCTGCGACGCTTCCCCACTCGTGCTCCCACGCCGGCCAGGCGGATTCGGCATAGACGCCGATCGCCGGCTGCACGCCGCGCTCCAGCGCGGCACGGCAGAGATGGTCGCCCTCGAGCCAGACACGGCCCTGCCGGCGGTAGGCGCCGCTGTCCTGCGCCAGCCGGCGCAGGTCCTTCACGAACGCGTTGTCGCGCGACTGGATGAAGGTCGGCCCGCCGGTCATGCGTGCAGTCCTTCCGCGGACCGGGGCGCCAAGGGGCGCACGGACACGGCGGTTTCCACGGTGGCCAGGGTGGCACCCGCCGTGGCCTTCAAGATCACGGTGCGCTGCACCGCCGCCGCCACCGGCGCGAAGGACCGGCGGTGTTCCGGGCATGCGCCGTGGGCCTGCAGGGCCGCCATGTGCTCCGCAGTGCCGTAGCCCTTGTGCGAGGCGAAGCCATAGTGCGGATAGGCCTCGTGCAGCTGCGCGCACCAGCGGTCGCGCGTGACCTTGGCCAGGATGGACGCGGCGGAGATGGCCTGCACCAGCGCATCGCCCTTGACGATGGCCTCGGCGGGTACATCCAGCGGCGGCAGGCGGTTGCCATCCACGAGAACGCGCACCGGCTTGAGCCGCAGCCCGGCCACGGCGCGGCGCATCGCCAGCATGGTGGCCTGCAGGATGTTCAGCGTATCGATCTCCTCCACCGTGGCCTCGGCGACGCTGCAGCACAGCGCCTTGGCGCGGATCTCGTCGAACAGCGCCTCGCGGCGCGCGGCGGTGAGGGTCTTGGAGTCCGCCAGGCCTTCGATGGGCTGCAGTTCGTCCAGGATCACGGCCGCGGCCACCACGGGCCCGGCCAGCGGCCCGCGGCCCGCCTCGTCCACGCCCGCGACGAGTCCTGGCGGGTGCCATGGCAGATGGGCCTGCTCAACGCGCGGCAAGGATTTTCTGGATCGCATCGGCGGCCAATCTCGGGGTATCGCGGCGCAGTTCCTCGTGCAGCGCGGTGAAGCGCCGCGCCAGCGCGTCGCGCCGGGCGGCTGGCGCATCCAGCCATTGCCGCACGGCGGCAGCCAGGGCCTGAGGCGTGGCCGCGTCCTGCAGCAGTTCAGGCACCACGAAGTCGCCGCACAGGATGTTGGGCAGTCCCACCCAGGGCTGCAACTGCTTGCGGCGCATCAGGCGCCAGCTGACGGGGTGCATGTGGTATGCGACGACCATTGGCCGCTTGAACAATGCGGCCTCGAGCGTCGCGGTTCCGCTGGCGATCAGCGTGCAGTCGCAGGCGGCCAGCACCGTGTGGGACTGGCCGGCCGTGATCTGCAGCGCATCGCGCATGCCGCACTCGGCGGCGATCTGCTCGATGCGCGCGCGCAGCGCCGGCACCGCGGGCACCACCATCTTCAGGCCGGGCCGTGCCTGCCGCAGCAGCGCCGCCGCCTGGAAGAACGGCCGGGCAATGTAGGCGACTTCCGCGGAGCGGCTGCCGGGCAGGATGGCCAGCACCTCGTCGTCCGCGCCCAGGCCCAGCTGTGCGCGGGCCGCGAGGCGGTCGGGCTCCATCGGAATGACCTGCGCCAGCGGATGGCCCACGTAGGTGGCATCGATGCCGTGGCGGGCCAGCAGTTCAGGCTCGAAGGGGAAGATGCACAGCACATGGTCCGCGCTGCGGCGGATCTTGTGGACGCGCTCCGCACGCCAGGCCCAGATGGAGGGGCAGACGAAATGCACGGTCCTGATGCCCGCGGCGCGCAGGTCGGCCTCCAGGCCCAGGTTGAAATCCGGGGCATCGACGCCGATGAACAGGCCGGGCCGCTCCGCCAGCAGGTGCCGGCGCAGTTGCTGTCGGATGCGCACGATGCCCCACAGGCGGCGCACCAGTTCGACGCTGTAGCCGTGCACCGCGAGGCGCTCGCTCGGCCACAGGGACCGGAAGCCCCGGCGTTCCATCTGCGGCCCGCCGATGCCCTGCGCGGACACCGCCGGCCACTGCGCCTGCAGGCCATCCAGGAGCAGGCCGGCGAGCAGGTCGCCGGACGTCTCGCCGGCCACCATCGCGATGCGCGGGGCGTCTTGCATGGCTGCGCACTTCCCTTCAGCGTGCAATACCGCGCGTCGAGGAGGCGATGAAATCGCGCAGCAGGGCGATGTCGACCGCGGCCTCGGGGTGCTCGGCCGCAAGCGCCTCGAGCGCCTTCACGGCCGCCTCCAGGGTCAGCCCCTGGCGGTACAGCAGGCGATGCATCTGCTTGACCGCGGCGAGGCGGTCCGCGGAGAAGCCGCGGCGCCTCAGGCCGACGATGTTGAAGCCGCGCACGCCCATCGGATTGCCATCGACCAGCATGAAGGGGGGCACGTCCTGCGATACCGCCGACGCGAAACCCACCATGGCATGCGCGCCGATCTTCACGAACTGGTGGATGCCCACCAGTCCCCCGATGGTCACCCAGTCGCCCAGCTCCACGTGGCCGGCCAGCGTGGTGTTGTTCGAGAGCGTGGTGTGGTTGCCCACCAGGCAGTCGTGGGCGATGTGGCAGTACGCCATGATCCAGTTGTCGTCGCCCACGCGCGTGACGCCGCCCGCGCCCGGCACGCCGAGGTTGAACGTGCAGAATTCGCGGATCGTGTTGCGGTCGCCGATCTCCAGGCAGGTGTCTTCCCCGGCGTACTTCTTGTCCTGGGGAACCGCGCCGAGCGAGGCGAACTGGAAGATCCGGTTGTCACGCCCGATCGTCGTGCGGCCCTCGATGACGCAGTGCGGCCCGACACTCGTCCCGGCCCCGATGCACACCTTGGGCCCGATGACCGCATAGGGGCCGACGGTGACCGAGCTGTCCAGCTCGGCGCCCGGATCGACGATGGCCGTGGGATGGATGCTGCTCATGTCCCGTGCCCCGGCCCGTCAGGCGACGGTCCGCATGGTGCACATGATCTCGGCTTCGCAGGCGATGCTGTCGCCCACGCGCGCCACGCCGCCGAACTTGTAGATGCCGCCCTTGATGCGGTCGAGCTTCACGTCCAGGATGAGCTGGTCGCCCGGCTCCACGGGCCGCTTGAAGCGCGCGCCGTCGATGCCGACGAAGTAGAACACCTTGTCGTCGCCGGGGGCCTCGCCCATCATGTCGAAGGACAGCAGGCCCGCCGCCTGCGCGAGCGCCTCGAGCATCAGCACGCCCGGCATCACCGGACGGCTGGGGAAATGCCCGGTGAAGAACGGCTCGTTGATCGTGACGTTCTTGATCGCCTGGATGCGCTGGCCCCTTTCGAGTTCGACGACGCGGTCCACCAGCAGGAAGGGATAGCGGTGCGGCAGGAGCTTGAGGATTTGGTGGATGTCCATCATTGGATGTGTGCGGTGGGACCGTCTTTTCGTATCTGTTCTTCGAGGGCCATGATGCGCGCGCGCAGCCCGTGGAGCTGGCGCAGCGTGGCCGCGTTCTTTTCCCACTTCGAATTTTCGTCGAAGGGAAACATGCCGGAGTAGAGCCCGGGCCGCAGGACGGACCGCGTGATGGCCGTGCCGGGAGACACCTGCACGCCGTCGGCGATCTCCAGGTGCCCCAGGATCATCGCCGCGCCGCCGATCATGCAGTGCGCGCCGATGCGCGTGCTGCCGGACACGCCCGTGCAGCCGGCCACGGCCGTGTGCCGCCCGATGTGCACGTTGTGGCCGATCTGCACGAGGTTGTCGAGCTTGACGCCATCCTCGATGACGGTGTCGTCGAGCGCGCCGCGGTCGATGCAGGTGTTGGCGCCGATCTCCACGTCGTTGCCGATGCGCACCGCGCCCAGCTGCTCGATCTTGGTCCACGCCCCGCCCTCGGAGGCGAAGCCGAAGCCGTCCGCCCCGATCACCACGCCCGGATGCACGAGGCAGCGCTCGCCGATGCGGCAGCCTTCGGCCACGGTGACGCGCGAGGTCAGCACCGTGCCCGCGCCGATGTGCACGCCGGCCCCGACCACGCACAGCGGGCCGATACTCGCCGACGGATCGATGGCGGCCTCCGGGTCCACCACGGCGGACGGATGCACGCCGGCGGCGGGTGCGCGGCCATGCAGGCGCTTCCACAACTGGGTGGCGCGAGCGAAGTACGCGTACGGGTCGTCTGTGACGATGCATGCGCCACGCGCCAGCGCGGCATCGCGCAATGCGGGAGCCACAATGACACAGGCCGCCCGGGAGGCGGCCAGTTGTTGCCGATAGCGCGGATTGCTCAGGAAGGCCAGGTCGCCCGGTTCCGCCGAGTCCAGCGGGGCGATGCGAAGGATCTCGACGCTGCCGTCGCCTCCTTCGATCGTTCCGCCGAGCGCCTCAACAATCTGTCCGAGGCGCACGCTCACGCGGGAAGCCCCGGGAGCGCCGCGCCACGGCGGCCGAGATCACTTCGCACCGGTGCCTGCCGTTGCGTTGAGCGCCTTGATCACCTTGTCGGTGATGTCGTGCTTGGGGTTGATGTAGACGGCTTCCTGCAGGATGACGTCGTACTTCTCGGCCTCGGCCACCTGCTTGACGGCCTTGTTGGCACGCTCCAGCACCTGGCCCAGCTCTTCGTTCTTGCGCGCGGCCAGGTCGTCCTGGAACTCGCGGCGCTTGCGCTGGAAGTCGCGGTCCTGGTCGGCCAGCTGGCGCTGGCGGGCCGTGCGCTGGCTCTCGGCCATGGTGGGGGCCTCGCGCTCGAACTTCTCGGTGGCGGCCTTGAGCGCACTGCCCTGGTCCACGAGGTCCTTCTCGCGCTTGGCGAACTCCTGTTCCAGCTTGGCCTGTGCGGCCTTGGCCGTGCTGGCTTCACGGAAGATGCGGTCGGTATTCACGAAACCGGCCTTGAACTCCTGTGCCTGCGCAGGCACGGCTGCGCCGAGCGCGCCGAGCAGAAGGACCAGGGGAATATGGCGGGAAAGGGATTTCATTAGAAAGACGTTCCGATCTGGAATTGCAATTTCTGGATTTTATCGCCGGCGAACTTGCGCACCGGTTGCGCGAAAGCGAGGCGAAGCGGACCGAGCGGGGAAATCCAGCTCAGGCCCAGGCCCGCAGAGACACGCATGTCGCTGAAGGAAACCTTCTCGTCTTCGCCGTAAACGTTGCCGGCGTCCACGAACGTGAACACGCGCAGCGTACGGTCGTTGCCCGCGCCGGGGAACGGCGCGATGAATTCCGCATTGAGCGTGACCTTCTTCGGGCCGCCCAGGGAGGCGCCGGTGACATCGCGCGGGCCCAGGGTGCCCTGGTCGAAGCCGCGCACCGAGCCGAGGCCGCCGGAGTAGAAGTTCTTGAACACCGGGAACGGACGGCCGTTCAGGCCCTTGCCCCAGCCCAGTTCGGAGTTGAACGCCAGGGTGAATTTCTTGTTCAGCGGCACGTACTGCTGGAACTGGTAGTTCGCCCGCACGTAGCGCGCGTCGCCCGCCACCGACCAGTCGGAATTCAGGCGCTGGTAGCGGCCCGAATTCGGCGCCAGGGCGCTGTCGCGGTCGTCGCGCGACCAGCCCACCGTCAGGGGGATGGCCGTGCTGCTGGTGCCGTACGTGTTGGCGTAGGCGAGGTAGGCCGCGGGGATGTTCGTGCCCAGCTTGATGCGCGTGTTCTCCAGACCGCCGCCGAAGAACACGGTGTCGGTCTCGCTGAACGGGATGCCGAAGCGCACGCTCGTGCCGGCGGTGATGAGCTGGTAGTTGCCGCCCTGGTCCTCGTAAGGCTTGTCGGTGCGGTAGTAGAAGTCCAGCGTGCGGGAGATGCCGTCCGGGGTGAAGTACGGGTTGGTGGTGCTGAGCACCAGCGTGCGGCGGTACTTGCTGGTGTTCACGTCCACGCCCAGGTAGTTGCCCGAGCCGAACACGTTCTCCTGCTTGATGCTGAACGACAGCGACACCTTCTCGGCGCTGGAGAAGCCCGCGCCCAGCTGCAGGGAGCCGGTGGGCTTCTCGGCCACGTTCACCACGAGATCGACCTGGTCGGGGGAGCCCGAGACCTCCTGCGTCTCGACGTTCACCTCGGTGAAGTAGCCCAGGCGGTCCACCCGGTCGCGCGACAGCTTGATCTTGTCGCCGTCGTACCAGGAGGCCTCGTACTGGCGGAACTCGCGGCGGATGACTTCGTCGCGGGTGCGGTTGTTGCCGCTCACCACGATGCGTCGCACGTAGGCGCGGCGCGAGGGTTCGGCGCGCAGCACGAGGGCCACGCGGTTGTTCTCGCGGTCGATCTCGGGCACGGCCTCCACGCGGGCGAAGGCGAAGCCGAAGTTGCCGAAGTGGTCGGTGAAGGCCTTGGTGGTCTCGGTGACCTTGTCGGCGTTGTAGGGCTCGCCGGGCTGGATGGTGATGAGGGACTTGAACTCGTCGTCGCGGTCCAGGTAGTTGCCCTCCAGCTTCACGCCGGAGACCACGTAGCGCTGGCCTTCGGTGATGTTGATCGTGATGCTGATGTCCTGCTTGTCCGGCGATACCGCGACCTGCGTGGAGTCGATGCGGAACTCGAGGTAGCCGCGCGCGAGGTAGTAGGAGCGCAGCGTTTCCAGGTCGGCGTTGAGCTTGGTGCGGGAATAGCGGTCGGACTTGGTGTACCAGCTCAGCCAGCCGCCGGTGTCCTGGTCGAACAGGCCCTTGAGCGTGGATTCGCTGAAGGCCTGCGCGCCATTGATGTGGATGTCCTTGATCTTGGCCGGCTCGCCCTCGGTCACCGTGAAGGTGAGGTTGACGCGGTTGCGCTCGATGGGCGTCACCGTGGTCACCACCTCGGCGCCGTACAGGCTCTTGTTGATGTACTGGCGCTTGAGCTCCTGCTCGGCCCGGTCGGTCAGGGCCTTGTCGTAGGGCCGCCCTTCGGTCAGGCCCACGTCCCGCATGGCCTTCTTGAGGGTGTCCTTGTCGAACTCCTTGGTGCCGGCGAAATCGACGTCGGCGATGGTCGGACGCTCCTCCACGACCACCACGAGCACGTTGCCGCTGGCCTCCAGGCGCACGTCCTTGAACAGGCCCAGCGCGAAGAGGGAGCGGATGGCGGCCGCGCCCTTCTCGTCGTTGTAGTCGTCACCCACGCGCAGCGGCATGGAGGCGAACACCGTGCCCGGCTCCACGCGCTGAAGGCCTTCCACTCGGATGTCCTGGACCTTGAAGGGTTCAAGGGCCCAGGCAGCCTGCGCGACGAAGACCATGGCGGCGACGGCGCATGCCGTACGCACGCCCAGGCGGTTGATGTGTTTTTTCATGAGTGAACTGGTGCCGACATGGCGGATTCATGCGGCGGTAGGTTTAGCCAAAAAGCCGGGTGACGTCGTTGAAGAGGGCGATGGACATCATCACGAGGAGCAATGCGACGCCGCCCCTCTGCAATCGCTCCATCCAGGCGTCGGACACGCCCCTGCCGGTCACGCCTTCCCAAAGATAATACATCAGGTGGCCCCCATCGAGGACCGGCAGCGGCAGCAGGTTCAGCACCCCGAGGCTCACGCTGATGAGGGCCAGGAACACGAGATACTGGGTGAATCCGAGGCTGGCCGAACGGCCCGCGTAATCGGCGATGGTGAGCGGGCCGCTCAGGTTCTTGAGCGAGGCTTCGCCGATCACCATGCGGCCCATCATGCGCAGCGTGAGTGCGGAGACTTCCCAGGTGCGCGTCACGCCGTTCCAGAGGCCTTCGAGCGGGCCGTGGCGCACGGTGACCATCGCAGGCTGGGCGCCCACGTAGGCGCCGATGCGGCCCGCGGGCGCCGCGCCGTCCTGGCGCACCACGTCGGGCGTCACCTGCAGATCGACCGCGCGCCCTGCCCGGTCGATGCGCCAGGTCTGCGTGGCGGCCTTGCCGTCCCGCACGGAGGCACGGATCAGTTCGCGCAACTGCTGGCCGTCCACCACGGGCGTGGCACCCACCTGCAGCACCGTGTCCCCTTCACGCAGGCCGGCACGCTGCGCGGCGCCGCCGGCAACGACCTCGCCGATGACCGGACGGGTCCACGGGCCCAGCACGCCGATCTTGCGGAACAGCTGTGCGTCGGCCTCGCGCGCATCGAAGTCGTGCAGCTCCAGCACCAGCTCGCGTTGCGGGGCACCCGGATCGGATTCGACCTGCAGCCGCACGTCCTGGCCGTCGAGGGCGCCGCGCGTGAGCGCCCAGCGCAGGTCCTCGAAGGAGCGCACCGGCTCCGACTCCTCGGCGCCGATGGCGGCACCCACCACCAGTTCTCCGCCGCGCAGCCCGGCGTCGTAGGCCACGGAGCCGGCGGCGGGGCTGGCGAGGATGGCCCGGGGCTCCTGGACGCCGATCCAGTTGACCGCGGCATACAGCGCGACGGCCAGCAGCAGGTTGGCGATGGGGCCCGCGGCCACGATGGCCGCGCGCGCGCGCAAGGGCTTGTTGTTGAAGGCGAGATGGCGCTCGGCAGGGTCCACCGGCGCCTCGCGCTCATCGAGCATGCGCACGTAGCCCCCGAGCGGGAAGGCGCCGATCACGAATTCGGTGGAGGACCCGCGCGGCTGCCAGCGCAGCAGCGGCTTGCCGAAGCCCACGGAGAAACGCAGGACCTTGACGCCGCACGCCACGGCCACGCGGTAGTGGCCGTACTCATGGACTGCGATGAGCAGGCCCAGGGCGACGACGAAGGCGACGATGGTGAGAAGCATGTGGCACTCCCGTACGGTGGAGGAACGCGGCGGTCAGGCCGCTAGCCGCTCTGCCCGGTGCCGCGCGACCGAGCGCGCCTGGGCGTCGAGGTCGAGCAATGCGCCCAGCGAGTCCGGGTTGGAGGGCGATACCGCCTCCAGAGTTGCAAGATTCAGCCGGTGGATCTGGTCGAAACGGATGCGGCGCTCCAGGAACGACGCCACCGCCACCTCGTTGGCGGCATTGAGCACCGCGGTGGTACCCGGCGCGGCACGCAGGGCCTGCCACGACAGGTGCAGCCCGGGAAAGCGCGTCGCGTCGGCCTCCTCGAAGGTCAGGGCCGCCAGGCTGCGGAAATCGAGCCGGGGCGTGCCGCTCTCGATGCGCTCGGGCCAGGCGAGGCCGCAGGCGATGGGCACGCGCATGTCGGGCGTGCCCAGCTGCGCCAGCACGGAGGCATCCTTGAACTGCACCATCGAATGGATGATCTGCTGCGGATGGATGACCACCTGAATCTGCTCGGGCGCCAGATTGAACAGCCAGCGCGCCTCGATCACTTCCAGCGCCTTGTTCATCATGGTCGCGGAATCCACCGATATCTTGCGTCCCATGGAGAAGTTGGGGTGGGCGCAGGCCTGCTCGGGCGTCACGTCGCGCAGGGTGGCAGGCTCGCGGGTGCGGAACGGGCCGCCGGACGCGGTGAGCAGGATGTGGTCCACGCGCCGCGGCCAGGAGGACGCATCCTCCGGCAGGCACTGGAAGATGGCGGAATGCTCGCTGTCGATGGGCAGCAGCGTGGCGCCGCCCTCGCGCACCGCGGACATGAAGACCTCGCCGCCCACGACCAGCGCTTCCTTGTTCGCCAGCAGCAGGCGCTTGCCCGCGCGCGCGGCGGCCAGGCACGGAGCGAGCCCGGCGGCGCCGACGATGGCCGCCATGACCACGTCCACCTCGGGATGGGCGGAGATCGCCTGCAGGGCATCGGGGGTGTCCATCACCTCGGTGGACGAGCCCTGGGCGGCCAGCGCCTCGCGCAGCGCGCGGACATGCTCCGGGCTCGCCATGACTGCGTAGCGCGGACCAAAGCGCAGGCACTGCGCAGCCATCGCGTCCACCTGCGTGGCTGCGCTCAGCGCGAAGACCTCGTAGCGGCCGGGGTGGCGTGCGACCACGTCCAGGGTGCTGGTTCCGATGGAGCCGGTGGAACCCAGGACGGTAAGGCGTTGTTTCATGGGGCAGCGAAATGGGTGAGCATCATGGCCAGGGGCAGCGTGGGCAGCAGCGCGTCCACGCGGTCGAGCACGCCGCCGTGGCCGGGCAGGAGCCGGCTGCTGTCCTTGGCGCCCGCGCTGCGCTTGACCAGGGACTCGACCAGATCGCCCACCACGCTCATGCAGGCCATGAACACGGCGCCGATGACCAGCAGCCACCAGCCCTTGGCGGCCAGCCGCGTGTAGAAGCTCGGCACCAGGGCCTGCGAGGCGGCATCGGCCGCCGCCCAGGCCAGTGCGAGCACGATCACGCCGGCCATGCCGCCCCAGACGCCCTCCCAGCTCTTGCCGGGGCTGATGGACGGCGCCAGCCTGGAGCGCGTGAAACGCAGGCCGAACGCCCGTCCGGCGAAGTAGGCGAAGATGTCCGCGACCCAGACCAGGACGAGCACGGACAGCAGGAAATTGATGCCGACGGTGCGCGCCTGCACGGCGGCCAGCCAGGCCAGCCAGAGGGCCAGCACCCCACCGGCCAGGCGCACGGGATGCGGGATGCGCGGCCAGCCCTCCACACCGTGGCGCAGCAGCCAGGCGCCGCAGAGCACCCAACCCGCCCCGGCGGCAGCCCAGAGCCAGGGCAGCGGACGCTCGGTCCAGCCGCCCGCCCAGCTGGCGGCGCAGAGCAGCACGCAGGCGGCGCCTGCCGCGAGGGACGCCGGCTGGCCCAGCCCCTGCAGCCGGCCCCACTCCCAGCCGGCGGCGGCCATGATCACCAGCACCACGGCGGCGAAGGGCACCGCCGAGCCGGCGAAAAGCGCTGGCAGCAGGATGGCCAGCAGGACAATGGCCGTGAGGATGCGCGTCACCAGCATGGGAAATTCCTTCAGGCGCACGCCGACGAGGTCGGGGAGGCCACCAGTTGCTCGGATGTCTTGCCGAAGCGGCGCTCGCGCGCCCCATAGGCTGCGATGGCCTGGTCCAGGGCCGCGCCGTCGAAATCGGGCCAGAGGCGGTCGCTGAAGTACAGCTCGGAATACGCGCACTGCCACAGCAGGAAATTGCTGATGCGCATCTCGCCGCCCGTGCGGATCACCAGGTCGGGATCCGGCACGTGGGCCAGACCCATGGCGGTGTGGAGACTGGCCTCGGTGATGGGCTCGCCGCGCGCCGCAAGCGCGGAAGCCGCCTGGGCGATGTCCCAGCGCCCACCGTAGTTGAAGCACACGTTCAGCACGAGGCGTTCGTTGTGGGCCGTGGAAGCCTCGGCCTGCGCCAGGCCGGCGCGGACCTTCTCGGACAGCGTGGATTTCTCGCCCACGAAGTGCAGGCGCACGCCATCCTTCTGCAGCTGCGGCACCTCGCGCGCGAGGGCCTTGGCCAGCAGGTCCATGAGACCGGACACCTCCTCGGCGGGACGGTTCCAGTTCTCGGAGGAAAAGGCAAACACGGTCAGCACGGACACGCCGCGCTCCACGCAGTCGCGGGCGCAGCGCTTGAGCGACTCCACCCCCTGCTTGTGGCCGGCCAGCCGCGGCAGGAACCGGCGCGTGGCCCACCGGCCATTGCCATCCATGACGATGGCGATGTGGTGGGGAATGGCTGGCGAGGCAGTGGACATGGAAGGCATCGATCGAACCCGTGCAACGGGCCGATCAGACCGCCATGATTTCCTGTTCCTTGGCGGCCACGAGCGCATCGACTTCGGCGATGTGCTTGTCGGTCACCTTCTGGATGTCGGCTTCGGCGCGCTTCTGCTCGTCCTCGGAGGCCAGCTTGTCCTTCACGAGCTTCTTGACCGATTCGTTGGCGTCGCGGCGCAGGTTGCGCACGGCCACCTTGGCGCCCTCGCCCTCGTTGCGCGCGAGCTTGGTCATCTCCTTGCGGCGCTCCTCGCTCATCGGCGGCATCGGCACGCGGATGAGGTCGCCCAGGGACGCGGGGTTCAGGCCCAGGTCGCTTTCGCGGATGGCCTTCTCGATCTTGGCCCCCATGCCTTTTTCCCACGGCTGGACGCTGATGGTGCGCGCGTCGATCAGCGACACGTTGGCGACCTGCGAGAGCGGCACCATCGAGCCGTAGTACTCGACCTGGACGGAATCGAGCAGGGCCGGATTCGCACGGCCGGTGCGGATCTTGGCCAGGTTGTTCTTGAACGCCACGATGGACTGGTCCATCTTGGCTTCGGTGTTTTTCTTGATGTCGGCAATCGTCATGTGTTCTCCTGTGCGCGCATCCGTCACCCCGGGCGGCGCCAAGCCGCCCGGGGCGCGGTGCAGTCGGGCGTCAAGCGTACACCAGCGTTCCTTCGTCCTCGCCCATCACCACGCGCTTGAGTGCACCGTGCTTCACGATCGAGAAGACCCGGATGGGCAATTTCTGGTCGCGGCAGAGCGCGAACGCGGTGGCATCCAGGATGCCGAGGTTGCGCGACATGGCCTCGTCGAAGGTGAGCTGCGCGTAGCGCGTCGCCGTCGGGTCCTTCTTGGGATCGGCGGTGTATACGCCGTCCACCTTGGTCGCCTTGAGCACCACCTCGGCACCGATCTCGGCGCCGCGCAGCGCTGCGGCAGTGTCCGTCGTGAAGAAGGGATTGCCGGTTCCCGCGGCGAACACCACGACCTTGCCCTCTTCCAGGTACTGCAGCGCCTTGGGCCGCACGTAGGGCTCCACCACCTGCTCGATGCCGATGGCCGACATCACGCGGGCGATGAGGCCCTGCTTGTCCATGGCGTCGGCCAGCGCGAGCGCGTTCATGACCGTCGCCAGCATGCCCATGTAGTCGGCGGTGGCGCGGTCCATGCCGACGGAGCCTCCGGCGACGCCGCGGAAGATGTTCCCGCCCCCGATCACCACCGCGACCTGCACGCCCATGCGCGTGACCTCGGCGATCTCCTCGACCATCCGGACGATGGTGGCGCGGTTGATGCCGAAGGAGTCGTCACCCATGAGAGCCTCTCCAGACAACTTGAGCAGAATGCGCTTGTGGGCTGGAGCGGCGAGGGTCATGGGCGTTTCTCTTCGGGTGGCGGGATCGGGGAATGTACGGAACCAGGGATCAGGCAGCGGCCTTGGCGGCGGCCACTTGCGCAGCCACTTCGGCCGCGAAGTCGTCCACCTTCTTCTCGATGCCTTCGCCCACTACGTAGAGCGTGAAGCCCTTCACGGTGGTGTTGGCGGCCTTGAGCATCTGGCCCACGGTCTGCTTGCCGTCGGCGGCCTTCACGAAGACCTGGTCGAACAGCGAGACTTCCTTGAGGTACTTCTGAACCGAGCCTTCCACCATCTTGGCGGCGATGTCGGCGGGCTTGCCGGATTCGGCAGCCTTGGCGGCGGCGACGGTGCGCTCCTTCTCGATCAGCTCGGCAGGCACGTCGGCGCTGGTCAGGGCCACGGGCTTCATGGCGGCGATGTGCATGGCGACGTCCTTGGCGGCGGTTTCGTCGCCGTCGAACTCCACCACCACGCCGATGCGGGTGCCGTGCAGGTAGGAGGCCAGCTTGGAGCCCGAGAAGCGCTTGAAGCGGCGGAACGACATGTTCTCGCCGATCTTGCCGATCAGGCCCTTGCGCACTTCTTCCAGCGTGGGGCCGAAGCTTTCCTGGCTGTAGGCCAGCGCGCCCAGGGCTTCCACGTCGGTGGGGTTGTGCTTGGCGACCAGCTCGGCCGCGGCCTTGGCCAGGGCGATGAAGCTGTCGTTCTTGCTCACGAAGTCGGTTTCGCTGTTCACTTCGATCAGGGCACCGGTCGTGCCGTCGATGAAGCTGGCGACCACGCCTTCAGCGGTGATGCGGGCGGCAGCCTTGCCAGCCTTGGTGCCCAGCTTGACGCGCAGCAGTTCCTCGGCCTTGGCCAGATCGCCGTCGGCTTCCGTCAAGGCCTTCTTGCACTCCATCATGGGAGCGTCGGTCTTCGCGCGCAGTTCGGCAACCATGCTAGCGGTAATTGCAGCCATCGGTAATTCTCCAGATTTCAGTTCGTTACAGGATTCAAGGCTAAAAAAAAGGGGGCTAACCAGGAGCCCCTCTTTCATTCGCGACAGGTCGCGCGGCCGGGTCTTCAGGCAGCGGATTCTTCCACTTCCACGAATTCGTCCGAGCCTTCGGGAGCGGCAGCCTTGACCACATCGTTCACGGCGTTGGCACGGCCTTCGATGATCGCGTCGGCGATGCCGCGGGCGTACAGCGCCACGGCCTTGGCCGAGTCGTCATTGCCGGGGATCACGTAGTCGATGCCTTCAGGAGAGTGGTTGGAATCCACCACGCCGATCAGCGGGATGCCCAGCTTCTTGGCTTCGGCGACGGCGATCTTGTGGAAGCCCACGTCGATGATGAAGATGGCGTCCGGCAGGGCGTTCATGTCCTGGATGCCGCCGATGTCCTTCTCGAGCTTCTCGATCTCGCGGGTGAACGTCAACTGCTCCTTCTTGCTCATGGACTCCAGGCCGGCTTCCTGCTGGGCCTTCATGTCCTTCAGGCGCTTGATGGAGGTCTTGACGGTCTTGAAGTTGGTGAGCATGCCGCCCAGCCAGCGCTGGTCGACGTAGGGCACGCCGGCGCGCTGCGCCTCGGCAGCCAGGATCTCGCGGGCCTGGCGCTTCGTGCCGACCATCAGGATGGTGCCGCGGTTGGCGGTGAGCTGCTTGGCGAACTTCTGCGCCTCCTGGAACATCGGCAGCGACTTTTCCAGGTTGATGATGTGGATCTTGTTGCGATGGCCGAAGATGAACGGGGCCATCTTGGGGTTCCAGAAGCGGGTCTGGTGGCCGAAGTGGACACCGGCTTCCAGCATTTCGCGCATGGTGACGGACATGGGTATTCTCCAAAGGTTGGGTCTAAAATCCGGCCCCGCTAACCGCCCGGCAACGATCGAAAGACCGACTTGCCCGGGGCGGCACCTTGATAGGGCCGGTTCGCATTTGCGTTGGCTTGAATGTTCCGCCGCTGCTGACGCCACCTGATAAAAGAGGCGCCCCTCACAGCAAAACCCCGAGATTCTAGCATACCGGGCCGCATACCCCTTGCGCCGCCGCTCCCCGCGGCGGGGCGGGCGGCGGCCCGCGGCCCTCCCCGAACCCCAGAAGCGGGTCCGCCCCGGCCCAACGGGGGCGGACCCCACCCACCATGCACATTGCCATCGTCGGTGCCGGAATCGTCGGCACCGCCACCGCTTATGAACTGGCCTGCGACGGACATGCCGTCACCGTCTTCGAACAGCGCGGCGCCGCCGCCGAAGAGGCCAGCTTCGCCAATGCCGGCCTGCTCGCTCCCGCCCCCCTGATTCCCTGGGCGTCCCCGGGCGTCGGCGGCCCCGCGCGGCAGAGGCTGCTGGGCCGCCATGCCGCCATCCGCCTGGCCCAGGGGGCCGGCCTCGCCGACCTGCGCTGGCTGTGGCGCCGCCGCCGGGCGGCGCGCGGCGGCATGGCCGAACCCTCGGTCGCCGCCCTGGCACGGTTCGGGCACTACAGCCACCTGCGCATGCGGCAGGTGGCGCAGGCCCTTGAATTGGACCCGGAAACCAGCCGCGGCGTGCTGGTGCTGCTGCGTGCGCCCACCGACATGGACCGCGTGCAACCGGCCGCGCGCATCCTGCGCGAGACCGGGCTGAACGTGCTCGACGTGGATGCGGACACCGCCCGCCTTATCGAGCCCGGGCTGGCGTCGGACAACGAACTGGCAGGCGCACTGCACCTGCCGGACGGCGAATCCGGCAATTGCCGCCTGTTCGCCCAGATGCTGCGCTACGCGGCCCAGGAGCGTGGCGTGCAGTTCCTGTTCCAGTCGCGCGTGGAGGCGCTGCAGGGCGGGCCGGTCGGCGTGCGGCTGGCCGGCGAACGCGACGCGCGCCGCTTCGACGCGGTGGTGGTGTGCGCAGGCGTGTCGGCCGCCGCCCTGCTGCGGGGCACCGGCACCGCGATGCCGCTGGCGGCGCTGCACGGCTACACCCTGAGCGCGCCCGTGCGCGAAGACACCCACGCCCCGCAGGGCACGGTGATCGACCCGCTGCACCGCATCACCGTCACCCGGCAGGGGCAGCGGGTGCGGGTGGCCGGCGGCGCGGAACTGGGCCCGGGCGGCGCCGCGCCGCACGCCTCCACCCTGCAGACGCTCTACAACGCGGCCTCGGGCTGGTTTCCCGGCGGCGCGCTGTGGTCCTCGCCGCAGGTGCAGACCTGGCGTGGGGCACGGCCCATGCTTCCGGACGGGCTGCCGGTGGTGGGCGCCGCCGGCGTGCCGGGCGTGTGGATCAATGCCGGGCATGGTGCATGCGGCTGGGCCCTGGCCTGCGGCAGCGCCCGCGCCGTGGCCGACCTCGTCGCCCGGCGGGTGCCGGAGACGGACCTGCAGCCCTTCGGACTGCGCAGGTTCTGAGCGGCGCGGCGCAGGGCGCGATGCGGTCCACAATGCCCTCCCGAAGACCTGCCGCATGCCCATGATCCGCATCGAACCCGACCACCCCCATCCGCTCTTCGACGTCCCGGCGACCCGCCGCATCGAGCAGGCCGCGCTGCGATCGCTGCCGGCCGGCACGCTGATGGAGCGCGCGGGGCTGGCGGTGGCGCGCCTGGCCCAGGCGGTGGCGCCGCACGCGCGGAACGTGTGGATCGCCTGCGGCGGCGGCAACAATGGCGGCGACGGACTCGAGGCGGCAGCGCAGCTGGCACGCCGCGGCGTGCGGGTGCAGGTGACCTGGCTCGGCCGACCGGGCGCAGTGCCCGGCGATGCGCACCGGGCCCGGGAACGCGCGCGGGCGGCGCAGGTGCCCTTCCTCGACGGTCTGCCCGCGGACCTGGGGCCGGAAGATTTGTGCATCGATGCGCTGCTGGGCATCGGGGCGGCCGCACGGAGCGGCGCCCCATCGCCGGAAATGGCCGCGCTGTGGCAAGCCCTGCAGGTCAGCGGCGCCCCCCTGCTCTGCGTGGACGGCCCCTCGGGCCTGCAGGCCGATACGGGCCAGTACCTTTCCGGCTTCGCGCTGCAAGGGCACGCGCGCCCCGGCACGCGGCACACCCTGGGGCTGCTGACCCTCAAGCCCGGATGGTTCACCGGCCAGGGCCGGGATGCCGCCGGCACCGTATGGTGGGACGACCTGGGTGTGGATGCGTCGGCCGAGCCCCCGTCGGCCTGGCTGTCCGGCCCCGGCACACCCGCGTGGCGGGCCCACGCTTCCCACAAAGGCAGCTACGGCGACGTGGCGGTGGTGGGCGGCGAGGCCATCGGTGCACGGGGCCAGGGCATGACGGGGGCCGCGTTGCTGGCGGCCTCCGCCGCGCTGTACGGCGGCGCAGGGCGGGTGGCCGTGGCGCTGCTGGACGCCAGCGGGACGGACACCCTGCCGGTGGACCTGATGCAGCCGGAATGCATGCTGCGCCGCTTCGACGTCCTTGAACTGGACCGGGCTACCGTGGTCTGCGGCTGCGGCGGCGGCGAAGCCGTGCGGGACGTACTGCCGCGCGTGCTGGCCGAGGCGCCCCGGCTGGTGCTGGACGCGGACGGGCTGAACGCCATCGCCCGCGACGCCTCGCTGGCGGCGCCATTGCGCGGGCGCGACCAGCGCCATGGCCCCCTGCCCACCGTGCTCACGCCCCACCCGCTGGAAGCCGCGCGGCTGCTCGGCAGCGATACGGCCGCGGTACAGGCCGACCGGCTGGGTGCGGCCCGGGCGCTGGCCGAGCGCTTCCACTGCGCCGTCGTGCTCAAGGGTTCCGGCAGCGTGGTGGCCGCGCCGGACCGGCCGGTGCACGTCAATCCCACAGGCAATGGGCGCCTGGCCACCGGCGGCACCGGGGATGTGCTGGCGGGTTTCCTGGGTGCGCTGTGGGCGGGCCGGCCCGAAGGCCCGGACGCAGCGTTCGAGGCAGCCACTGCGGCCTGCCACGCCCATGGGCGTGCAGCCGACCAGTGGCCGCCAGGCAGCACGCTGACGGCGTCCGGCCTGGCCCGCCGGCTGACGGCCTCAGAGCGCGCATAACCCTGCCGTCCTACAAGGTATCCCGCGCTGCGAAACCAAGGGTAACTCCCGTTGCAGCACACGTCCGTGAGGGCGTGTCCGACAGACGCGGAGGCGCGGCCGGCATGTAATGGCATCCAACACCACGCATTACCCGCCTGTCCACCGATCCGCTGCCAAGGAGACTGCCATGCAACGCAACCGCTATACCGGCCCCCGCGCGTTCATCGCGTTCACTGCCACGGTCCTGTTGGCGGTGGCGGCGACGGCGATGAACCTCGTACCTGACGAAGCCGTTCAGGCGGCGGACTCCCTGGTGCGCATTCCGCAGGATCTGGAGCAGTTCCTGCCCGGCGACCCGATTTCCTCGCCCTGAGCACCTGCCGGGCGCCTCACGGGCCCGCCGCCCCCGACGTCCTGGCTGACCGGGACCTGCCGCACAGCGGATCAGCGCGATCCTCCCGCTCCCCCCGGGCCCGCCTGATCGAGCACATCCAGTCTCTGCTGCAGGTCGTCTGCCCGCAGACCATCGCCTGCGGCCCGCGCGTTCCGCTCCGCCAACAGCAGCCAGGCCATCAGCGGCCTGCGCCATCCCCGGGAGGATGCCGCGTCGATGGCATGCCGCGATACGTCGGAGCCATCCTGTCCCCGCACATGCAGCACCGCGGCAGCCACCAGCCGGGCCAGCGGTTCCTGCACACCGGCCAGCGCCGGGGCGCCGCCGGCCTGCACCGCCTGTTGGGCCGGCGGCAGCAATTCCGCCTCCGCCGCGCCGGCGCGGCCTTCCAGGTAATCCGCATAGGCGCGCTCGGCCGCCGCCGCACCGCCCCGCAGCGCCGCGAAATCGGGGCAACCCACCTGCGCCAGGCTGGCGACCTGTGTGGCGCATTCGAGCAGCACGACCCGGGCCAGCAGGTCGGGCCGCGCCGTGCGGGCCGTCTCCTCCCGGGCGCGCCACCATTCCTGTGCGGCCACGCGGTCGTTGCCGGACAGGAAGGCCTGCGTGGCCCGGTCGGCGGCGCCTCGGGCATTCAGTTCCCATTCGGGTGCAGGGAGGCGCTGGGCGCAGCCCGCGACCAGCGCGGCAGACAGCACCGCGGCCAGAAGCATGCCGGGGCGCAAGGAGGGGCAGGACCGGCCAGGCCGGCGGAACATGGGTGCAGGGCTCATGGCAGCTGGATCCGGGTGTCGCGCGCGAAGGGCCATTTGCGCTGGATTTCGTTCACCAGGCTCTCGACCTTGCGCAGGTTGCTTTCCACGTCGGCGCGCAGGGCGCCGAGATCGGTGGTGGCTTCGCGGGCGTTGGCCCCGATGGCCTGGGCCTCGGCCAAGACGGCATCCACCTTGGCCAGGCTCTGGCGGGTGTCGGCGAGCAGGCCGTTGAGCTGCACCACGGTGGCGCGCACGTCGGTCACGAGACCGGCCTCCCCAGCCGTGCCGAAGACCTGCCGGTCCGCCTTGGCAGCCATGCCGTCGATGCGCGCGAGCAGCTGGTTGGTGCGGTCGAGCGTGGTGGCGATCCTGCGCGCCTCGGCCTCGCTGCCCATCAGCACGCCCAGGGCGCCGCCGGGCGCGTTCAGCCGCTCGGTGAGCGTGCGCACATTGGCCAGCGTGCCGCCCAGCGCGGCGTCCTGGGCGGTCAGGGCCTGCAGGTTGGAGAGCAGTTCGCGCGCAGCCGACATGAGTTGCGGGATCTCGGCCGTGGCGTCGCCGCGCAGCACCGGGCGCACCGCCCCGTCGGGCAGGGGCGGATCGGTCAGGATGCCGCTGTAGGCCTTGATGGTGGTGCCGCCCACGATGCCGCGCACCAGCGTGAAGACGCTGGATTCGCGCAGCCAGTGCGCGTCCTTGCGCGGCACGTCGATCAGGATGCGCACGTCGCCGTCCTCCGCGAGCTCGGTGCGCCGCACCCGGCCGATGGGGAAACCCGAGAACGTCACGTCCATCCCGGCAACCACGCCTTCGGAGTCGTCGGCGGTGAGCACCAACTGCTGCGTGGGCTCGAATACGCCGCGCGCGCAGAGCAGATACAGGCCCGAGCCGACGATGAGCGCGAGGGTGAAGAGCAGCAGCGCGGCCGCCTTGCGCTCGAGGTGGGCCACGGGGCGCAGCAGCACCTCGGCCGGTTCGGAGGCGGGCGGGCCGGCGGGGGGCGGCGGCGGGCTTGGAAGGTCGTTCATCGGAGGCGGTCCGGGACAGCGTGAATCAGTAGTAGTTGCCCATGAGCGAGGCGATCTCGATCAGCAGCAGCACCGCGAACATCCGCGCGAAGCCGCCGAGTTCGGAGCGGGCGCGCGGGTCGCCGGTGGCATGCAGGCCCGCGGCCATGGGAATGAGCGCGACGGCCAGGCTGAACAGCAGGGTCTTGAGCGCGAACAGCAGGGTGACGGGCGGCGTGAACACCTGCCCGAACATGCGTGTATAGGCGGGCAGGCCCGCCGTGCTCGCGCCATACACGCCCAGGTAGGCCATCACGAGGGCCACCACGCACGAGAGCGCGGCGAGCGTGATGCTGGCGTAGATGCCGGCCACCACGCGCGGCAGCAGCTCCACGCGGACAGGATCGGCGCCGCGCGCACGCAACGCGTCCCAGTGGCCCGACTGGCGCATGAGGGCCAGCTGCGTACCGCCCGGGATGGTGGTGCGCAGCGCCACGAACAGCGCCGCCGTGAGCGGGATCAGCTCCAGCACGAGCACCCGCACCACCATCTGCAGCGCATAGTGCGACAGGCCGTAGCTGCGCGCCGTGACCACGACGATGTGCGTGACCACCAGGCAGATGAGCGCCACCAGCGCGGTGAAGCCCGGGAGCAGGGGCGCGGTGTCGATGTACATGTGCCGCGCCAGGCGCGCGCGGATGGATCGCCCATAGCTGGACGGCGACAGCATCAGCACTGCCACCACCGCTCCCAGGTAGACGATGCGCCACCAGGCCAGCGCCCAGCCGCGCGCGGAGCGCCACAGCCGGTCGGTCCATCCGGGCAGGGTGCCTGCTGCTGCGCTCATGCGCCCTCCTCCGCCAGCAGGCAGGCGGACGGGATTCCGGTCGGGAGCGGCGGTGCGGGCATCGGCGAAGGGCGCTCACACATGCCGGCGCGCCGGCGGATCGGGCAGCGGCAGGGGGTCGGCATCGGCGCGGTCATGGAGGGCCTCGATCACGTGGCAGCGGCTGCCGTCGGTGCCGTCGCAGCGTCCGCGCAGCGACAGCAGTTGGGTCTCGAGCGCCTGAAGCTCCCGCAGGCGGGTGCGCACGTGCAGCAGGTGCTCGTCCACCGTGGCGCAGGCCGCATGGTCGGCGGCGGTGTCCGGCCCACGGCCGAGCGAGAGCAGCGTGCGCACCTCGTCCAGCGACATGTCCATGGCGCGGCACAGGCGGATGAACCGCAGGCGGTGGATTTCGTCATCGCTGTAGAGGCGGTAGCGGTTGTCGGCGCGGACCTGCGTGGGCAGCAGCCCTTCCTTCTCGTAGTAGCGGATGTTGGCGGCGGGCACGCCCGAGAGGCGGGCGGCATCGCCGATACGGTGGTGGGGGCTTGCGGCGGACACGGCTTGACCTTGAAGCGGCTTGAAGGTTTCCAATGATGGCACGGTCCGGCTGCGGACCCCTGTCGGAATTCACCCCAAGCAAGGACAACACTATGGCAAACACGGCTTCCACCGACCGCTCTCCGGCGGCTGCCGCCCCGGGAGGCAAAGCGCGCATCGACCTGGCCTGCGGTTGCGGCAGCGCATGCGGCGCGCCGCCGCGGGCTGCGGCACCGGCGGTTTCGCACGGCGACCACGACCATGGAGACGGCGACCACGGCCATGCGCACGGTGCGGACAGCGGGGCAGCCGCCGGCCATGGGCACGACCACGACCATGGCGCGTTGCCCGGCTGGGGCAGGCTCGGCGCCTCGCTGGTCGCCGCGACCGGCGCCGAACTGCTGCACCTGCTCGCACCGGACACCCTGCCCTGGCAGACGGCCGGCATGGCCGTGGCGGCCGTCGCCATCCTGCTGGCCGGGCTGGGCGTGTACCGCAGCGGCCTGCGCTCGCTGGCGCGCGGCCGCCTGGACATCTCGGCGCTCATGGCCGTGGCCGTGACGGGCGCCTTCCTGATCGGCCAGTGGCCCGAGGCCGCCATGGTGATGGCGCTCTACGCCCTGGCCGAGCGCATCGAGGAGCGGGCCGTGGGCCGCGCGCGCGACTCCATCGGGGCCCTGCTGGCGCTCAGCCCCGAGCAGGCCGAGCTGCGCGGCGAGGACGGCCGCTGGCGCACGGTGCCCGCGGCCGAAGTGCCGCTGGGCGCCGTGCTGCGGCTGCGCCCCGGCGCGCGCGTGCCGCTGGACGGCGTGGTGCTGGAAGGCCGCGGAGCGGTGGATGAATCCAGCGTGACGGGCGAAAGCCTGGCCGTGGACAAGGCGCCCGGCGACGCACTGTATGCAGGCACGCTCAACGCGCAATCCGAACTGCAGTTCCGCGTCACGGCCGCTGCCGGGAACACCACGCTGGACCGCATCATCCATGCGGTGGAGGAGGCGCAGGGCTCCCGCGCGCCCATGCAGCGCTTCGTGGATCGCTTCGCCGCCATCTACACGCCCACGGTGTTCGCGCTCGCGGCCGTGGTGGCAGTGGGCGCCCCGCTGGCGCTGGGCTGGGCCTGGCTGGACGCCCTCTACCGGGCCCTCGTGCTGCTGGTGATCGCCTGCCCGTGCGCGCTGGTCATCGCCACGCCGGTGACGGTGGTGAGCGGGCTCGCGGCGGCCGCGCGGCGCGGCATCCTGATCAAGGGCGGCCAGTGGCTGGAGCGGGCCCGCGGCGTGCGCGCCGTGGCCTTCGACAAGACGGGCACGGTGACGGCGGGTCGCCCCGTGCTGGTGGGCAGCGAACGCTTCGGCGGGGACGGCGCCACCGACGTGGCCGCCGCGCTGGCAGGGCGCTCGGACCATCCGGTTTCCAGGGCGATCACCACCGGCATCGGCGATGCGCCGGCCGACCTGCCGCAGGTGCAGGACTTCACCGCCCTGCCCGGCCGCGGCGTGGAGGGCCGCATCCACGGCGCGACCTGGTTCCTCGGCAACCGGCGGCTGGCGCAGGAGCGCGGCCTGTGGACGGACGCGGTGGAGGCGGCCGCTGCGGCCCACGAATCCGAAGGCCGCAGCGTGACGCTGCTGGGCGACGCCCAGGGCGTGCGGGCGCTGTTCGCCGTGGCCGATACCCTGCGGCCGCAGGCGGTGGAGGCCGTGGCCGACCTGCGCGCCCTGGGCATCGTGCCGGTCATGCTGACGGGCGACCACGCGGCGGCGGCGCAGGCGGCCGCGCGGGAAGCGGGCATCCCGGAGGTGCAGGCGGGCCTGCTGCCCGAGCAGAAGCTCTCGGCCATCGCCGCGCTGCAGCAGAAGCACGGCATGACCGCCATGGCGGGGGACGGCATCAACGACGCGCCCGCGCTGGCGCGCGCCGACATCGGCTTCGCCATGGGCGCGGCCGGCACCGACGTGGCGATGGAAACCGCCGACGTGGTCATCATGAACGACGACCTGCGCCGCGTGGCCGAGACCGTGCGCCTCTCGCGCCGCACGCACGCGGTGCTGTGGCAGAACGTCGCCCTGGCGCTGGGCATCAAGGCGGTGTTCTTCGGCCTGGCGCTCGCGGGGCAGGCGACCATGTGGATGGCCGTGTTCGCCGACATGGGGGCGAGCCTGCTGGTGGTGGCCAACGGGCTGCGCATGCTGCGCGGGGTCGGCGGCCGCTGACGGGACAGGATGGAACTGAGACAACTCCGCACCTTCGTGCGCATCGTCGAACTCGGTTCGATGAGCCGCGCCGCGCTGGACCTGGACATGGTGCAGTCCGCATTGAGCCAGCAGATCGGCCGCCTGGAATCCGAGCTCTCGACGCGGCTGCTGCAGCGCACGCCCCGCGGCGTCGTTCCCACCGATGCCGGCCAGGCCTTCTTCCGCGAGGCGCAGCTCACCCTGCGCCATGCCGAGCAGGCGGTGCTGGCCGCGCAGCAGGCACGCCTGTCGGGCGCCGTGAGCATGGGCCTGCCGCCGTCCATCGCCTCGGTGCTGGGACTGCCGCTGATGCGCGCCATGCAGGAGCGCTACCCCGACGTGCGCATGCACATCGTCTCGGCGCTCTCCGGGCACCTGACGGGGCTGCTCAACGCCCGGCAGCTGGACCTGGCCATCCTGTTCGACACCCACAGCGCCCGGCGCTGGAGCATCACGCCGCTGCTCGAGGAACGCCTGTTCCTGATCCAGTCGCGCCGCCAGCCCGTGGCGCGCGGCATCGCGCACGCCCGGCCCGTTCGGCTGGCTCGGCTCGGGAACATACCAATGATCCTCCCCTCGGGCAGCCACGGCCTGCGCAGCTCGGTGACGGCGGCGTTCGCCAGCGCGGGCGTGCAGCCGCCCATGGCGATGGAGATCGACTCGCTGCCGCTCCTGATGGAAGCCGTGGACTCCGGCTTCGGAGCCACCGTGCAGCCCTGGTCGGTCGTGGCGCTCTACAAGGATGCCGCGGAACGGTTCCAGTGGTCGGAAATCGCCGACGAGAAGGTCCGGCGCGACGCGGCGCTCTGCAGCCTGTCGGACGACGAACTCTCGCCCGCAGGTCTCGCCGCGCGCGTGGTGCTGGTCGACTGTGCCAGGCGGCTGGTGACGTCGGGCCAGTGGATCGGCGCCACGCTGACCGGCCCGCCACCCCATCACGAAACGTGATACCCCCATGACGGGCAGCCCCTGTACGGGGGCGGCAGCGATTCCTATAGTCCGGCGCAACGACACAAAGCGCTGAACTGCGGCCGGCCCCGGCCGCCGCTGCCCATGATGAAACGAGACAACTTCGACACCGATGTGCTGGTCATCGGTGGCGGCAATGCCGCCCTGTGCGCCGCGCTGATGGCGCGCGAAGCCGGTGCCCGCGTGCTGCTGCTGGAGGCGGCGCCGCGCGCATGGCGGGGCGGCAATTCGGCCCACACCCGCAACCTGCGCTGCATGCACGACGCACCGCAGGACGTGCTGGTCGAAGCCTACCCGGAAGAGGAGTTCTGGCAGGACCTGCTCAAGGTGACGGGGGGCCTCACCGACGAACATCTCGCCCGCCTGGTGATCCGTGCCTCCTCCACCTGCCGCGGCTGGATGCGCCGGCACGGCGTGCACTTCCAGCCGCCGCTGTCGGGCGCGCTGCACGTGGCGCGCACCAATGCCTTCTTCATGGGCGGCGGCAAGGCGCTGGTGAATGCCTATTTCCGCAGCGCCGAAGCGCTGGGGGTGCAGGTGCGCTACGAAGCGCCCGTGGATCGCCTGGAGATCGAGGGCGGCGCCTTCCAGGCGGCCTGGGCCGGCGGTCAGCGCATCACCGCGCGCAGCTGCGTGCTGGCCGCGGGCGGCTTCGAATCCAACCGCGAATGGCTGCGCGAGGCCTGGGGCCAGAATGAGCGCGGCGAATGGCCGGCAGACAACTTCCTGGTCCGCGGCACGGCCTTCAACCAGGGCGTGCTGCTGCGGCACATGCTCGAGGGCCAGCACGCCGACGGCATCGGCGACCCCACGCAGGCGCACATGGTGGTGATCGACGCGCGCGCGCCGCTCTACGACGGCGGCATCTGCACGCGCATCGACTGCGTGTCGCTCGGGGTGGTAGTGAACCGCGACGCGCAGCGCTTCTACGACGAAGGCGAGGATTTCTGGCCCAAGCGCTACGCCATCTGGGGACGGCTGGTGGCCCGGCAGCCGGGCCAGATCGCCTATTCGGTCATCGACGCCAAGGCCATCGGCCGCTTCATGCCGCCGGTGTTCCCGGGCGAGCAGGCCGACTCGCTGCCCGCACTGGCGCGGCAGCTCGGGCTGGACGCGGCGCAGTTCATGCAGACGCTGGACGCCTACAACGCCGCCTGCCGGCCGGGCCGCTTCGACCACACGGCGCTGGACGACTGCCGCACCGACGGCATCGCGCCCGCCAAAACGCACTGGGCCCGCCCGATCGACACGCCGCCCTTCTACGGCTATGCGCTGCGGCCCGGCGTGACCTTCACCTATCTGGGCCTGAAGACCGACGACACGGCCGCCGTGCGCTTCGACGGCCAGCCGAGCGCCAACCTCTTCGTGGCCGGCGAAATGATGGCCGGCAACGTGCTGGGCCAGGGCTATACCGCCGGCGTGGGCATGTCCATCGGCACCGCGTTCGGACGCATCGCGGGGCGCAATGCCGCGCTCGCGGCGGCCGGCAAGCCCGCCCGGCGGGGCGCAGTGAACGACGACCACGAGACCTGACATGCAAAACCTGAATGCCATGACCGACGCGGTGCAGGACCGGATGCCCGCCGCGCGCCGGGTCATCCCCATCCGTCCCGCGCCGACAGAGACCGCCTCCGAGGCCGAGGTGGCTCGCGCCCTGCAGATCTGCAACGCCTGCCGCTACTGCGAGGGCTTCTGCGCGGTGTTTCCCGCGATGACGCGGCGGCTGGAGTTCGGCAAGGCCGACGTGCACTACCTGGCCAACCTGTGCCACAACTGCGGCGCCTGCCTGCACGCCTGCCAGTACGCGCCGCCCCACGCATTCGCCGTGAACATTCCGAAGGCCATGGCCGGGGTGCGCGGCCAGACCTACGTGGACTACGCCTGGCCGCCCGCCCTGGGCCGGCTCTACCAGCGCAACGGCCTCACGCTGTCGCTGGCGCTGGCGGCCGGCCTGTTCCTCTTCCTGGCGCTGGCCATGGCGCTGCAGGGCGGCGTCGCGCGGCTCCGGGACAGCGGGCTGGGCAACAACTTCTACCACCTGTTCCCGCACAACCTGCTGGCGGGACTCTTCGCGCCGGTGTTCCTGTTCGCGGTGTTCGCGCTGGCGATGGGCGTGCGCCGCTTCTGGAAGGACGTGAAGCCCGCGACCGGGGGCGCGGACATGGGCGCGCCCGCCGCCGCCGAGGCCGCCTCCGACGTGCTGCGCCTCAAATACCTGGGCGGCGGCCACGGCGAGGGGTGCCACGACGAGGACGACGCCTACACCCTCCAGCGCCGGCGCTTCCACCACCTGACCTTCTACGGCTTCCTGCTGTGCTTTGCCGCCACGGCGCTGGGCACCGTATATCACTACGTTTTCGGCTGGGTGGCTCCCTACGAATGGCCCAGCCTGCCCAAACTGCTGGGCGCCTTCGGCGGCGTGGGCCTGATGGTCGGCACCGCCGGTCTCTGGACGCTGCGCCAGCGCCGCCATCCGCAGCACGGCGACGCGCGCCAGAAGCCCATGGACCTGGGGTTCATCGCCCTGCTGTTCCTGGTGGCCGCCAGCGGCATGGCGCTCTGGCTCGGCCGCGGCACTCCGGCGCTCGCCCCCCTGCTGTGCCTGCACCTGGGCGCCGTGATCGCGCTCTTCGCCACCCTGCCCTACGGCAAGTTCGCGCACGGCATCTTCCGCACCGCCGCGCTGCTGCGGCACAACGCCGAGAAGCGCCAGCCGAGCCCCATCGGCCTGGGGGCGGATTGAACATCCCTGTCCCGCCCCTCCGCCACGATCGCGACCCGGGAGTCTCCGGCAGCGGTACGGTTCTTGCAACACCCCCGGCATGCCTTCCATGCCGATCCCGTTTCACGCAGGCAAATCAGGGTTTACCCTAGAATTCTGCATCTCCCATCGCACCGGCTCCCGGGGGTTGCGCCGCTTGACGCACCGCAACCTCGGGGGCGGTGCTGCGTGCTGCAATTACGGGAAGCTCGGCCATTACGCGCCGCCGCGTCCCCTCGCCCCCCGACACCCATGAGCCAGACACTCGCTCCCGCCCCCGCCGCCACCGCACCCGCCATGGTCCCGCACAGCACCACCGAAGACATGCTGGCCGTGTTCACCGGCGTGCTGCTGATCTCGGTGGGCGTGGCGTTCTTCACGAGCGCGGGGCTGCTGACGGGCGGCACGGCGGGCATCGCCTTTTTGCTGCACTACGCCACGGGCATCGGTTTCGGCAAATGGTTCTTCCTGCTGAACCTGCCCTTCTACTGGCTGGCGTGGCGCAAGATGGGCCGCGCGTTCACCGCCAAGACCTTCATCGCGGTGCTGCTGCTCTCGCTGATGACCGAGGCGCAGTCGCGCTTCCTGCAGCTGTCGGCGCTGCAGCCGCTCTACGC
Organism: Paracidovorax cattleyae; assembly: GCF_900104515.1. Lineage (GTDB taxonomy): Bacteria > Pseudomonadota > Gammaproteobacteria > Burkholderiales > Burkholderiaceae_C > Paracidovorax > Paracidovorax cattleyae. Next base: position 79,122 of record NZ_FNJL01000010.1, on the reverse strand, counting down.
GGCCGTCGCGGGCGGGCTCATCGTGGGCACGGGCTTCCTCGTGCTGTTCCGCCACCGCTGCAGCCTGGGCGGCGTCGGCATCCTCGCGCTCTACCTGCAGGACCGGCACGGCTGGCGCGCCGGCAAGGTGCAGATGGGCGTGGACTGCGCGATCGTGCTGCTGGCGCTGTTCACCGTCGAGCCGGTGCGGGTGCTCTGGTCCATCGTGGGCGCCGTCGCGCTCAACCTGGTGCTGGCCATGAACCATCGCCCCGGCCGCTACATGGCCGTGTGACCGCGCCCGCCGGGCACGCCGTATCATCGGGCCCATGCGCCGCCGCATCGTCTTCTTCGCACTGATCGTGCTCATGGCCCTGCGCGGGCTCATGGGTCCGGCCATGGCCGCGCAGATGGCGGGGATGACGCATGCGGGTGCCGCCGGGCATCCGGCCACCGGGGTGATCGATCGCGGTGCCGGCAGCACGGTGTCGCAGCACGCGGAACATGCGGATCAAGCTCTGCACGCTACGGCCCATGCCGGACACGGCTCCGCATCGCCAGACCCCATGGCAAGCGCAGGCGCCTGCCATGGCGAGGCCGCAACCCACGTCCCACTCTCCACGGCCTGCAGCGCCGCAGCAGGCGACCACGCCGCGCATGCGACCTGCGCCGATTGCGAGATCTGCCACACGGTGGTGATGGTTCCTCCCGCACCCGCCCCGGGCGCGGTGTCCCACGGCGCCGGCCCGCGCGTGCCGGCCGCCGTCCGCTTCGTGAGCGCCCTGCCCACGCAGGCCACCAAGCCGCCCATCTCCTGAGCCTCGACGCCCGAAGTGCGTCCGCCCCGGCCGTGCCGTCCGAGACAACCTCGGCGCACGGCGGCGCGGCCGCGTTCCGTTCCGATTCCGAGTCCAGGAGAGGCTTTCCATGCATACCCCGGGGCCCCGTGCCCATTTCCGTTCCCGACGTTTCCGTTTCACTTCCCGTATCCATCGTTCGGTCCTGGGCCGCTGCGCGCTCGCAGCGGCGCTGATCCTGCCCGCCGCCGTGCCGGCGCAAATACCGGCCCCGCCGGCCGATGCCGTGCAGGGGGATGCCGCGCTACCGGACGCACCCGCCGCGCCACCGCGCCACGCGGCGCTGCCGCCCTGGCCCGCGAGTACCGCCTCGATGGACTGGCGCGACGCCCAGGCCGCGCCCGCGGCGGCGGAGCCATCACCCGGCATGCACGACCACGACCACGACCAAGGCCATGGTCACGGCCATCACCACGGCAGCGATCACGGACACGGCAGCAGCCCTGCCGGAGGGCACCGGCCATGACAACCGCACCCATCCCCCACCTCCGCCCGGTGCGCTGGCCGACCCTCGCCGCCGCGCTCCTGCTGGCAGGCTGCGCCAGCGTCTCGCCCGACGGCCTGCGCAGCGACGTACAGTCCGCATTGCAGGGCCGCACGGCCCGTGCCGACAGCGCCGCACTGCCTTCCACCGACCCCGCCGCTCAGCACGCCGCCGACGATGCCGTGGCCCGCTGGCTGGCCGAGCCCCTCACGCAGGACGCCGCGGTGCGCATCGCACTGCTGCGCCACCCCGGCCTGCAGGCCCGCCTCGCCCGCCTGGGCGTGCAGGACGCGGAGCGCGTGCAGGCGCTCACGCCGCCCAACCCGGTGCTGGGACTGGGGCGGCTCGCGACCGCGCACGAGCGCGAGATCGAGCGCTCGCTCACCTTCAGCCTCGCAGACCTGATCGCCCTGCCCTGGCGCAGCCGCTGGGCTGGCAGCCTGCGCGAGCAGGACACGCTCGCCTCCGCGGCGGATGCGGCGCGCGTTGCGAGCGATGCGCGCCGTGCCTGGCTGCGCGCCGTGGCCGCGCAGGAGACCGCTTCTGCGCACGAGCGCATGCACGATGCCGCCGATGCCGGCGCCGAGCTGGCGCGCCGCATGGCCAGCGTCGGCAACTGGAGCCGGCTGCAGGCCGCGCGCGAGCAGGCCGTGCTGGCCGACGCGCGGGCGCGGCTGGCCCGGGCGCGGCTCGCAGCCGGCACGGAGCGCGAGGCGCTGGCGCTCGCGCTGGGCCTCTGGGGCACCTCCGCCGATGCGATCACCCTGCCTCCGCAACTGCCCGACCTGCCGGCTGAACCGATGGACTCCGCCACCCTGGAGCAACGCGCCCTGCGCGAACGCCTCGACGTGCGCGCGGCGCGCCTCGGGCTCGATCGCGTGGCTGGCCAGCAGGGCGTCTCCCGCGCCGCCCAGCTCTTCGGCGACATCGGCCTAGGCTACCGGCGCGACACCACCACCGAGCGCGGCGCCGGCGGCCACTCCGAAGTCAAGCGCGGCTGGGAGCTGGAACTGCCATTGCCGCTGTTCGACTGGGGCGGCGCCGCGAGCGCTCGTGCGCAGGGGCTCGTGAACGAGAGCGCCGCCACGCTGCAACAGACGGCCCTGCGCGCCCGCTCCGAAGTGCGCATGCACTGGCGCGGCTACCGCACCGCCTGGGAGCTGGCGCAGGAGCAGGAAAAGCACGTCGTGCCCCTGCAGCAGCAGATCCAGGACGAGACCCTGCTGCGCTACAACGGCATGCTCGCCAGCGTCTGGGACCTGCTCGCGCAGGCACGCCAGACCACGCAGGCCGTGGCCGACGCCGTCGCCGCACGGCGCGACTTCTGGCTCGCGGACACCGACCTGCAGTTCGCGCTCGCGGTCGCCTCGCCCGGCGCGCAGTCCACCGCATCCACCGCGGCAACCTCCTCCGTTGTTTCCTCCCCCACTTCGTCCAGCACGGCCCCGGCCGGCGCGGGCCACTGACCCATGCAACGCAGACACTTCTTCGGCGGCGCCGCCACGGCCGTGGCCGCCCTCTCCGCCGCTTCGGTGGGCCGCGCGGCCCTCGCGGCCCTGCCCGAGGCCGCCACGCCCGCGGGCGCCGGCACCCAGGTACCGCCGCTCCCGCCCACGGGCCTGCCCTTCCATCCGGTCGTCACCCTCAACGGCTGGAGCCTGCCCTGGCGCATGAACGCCGGGGTCAAGGAATTCCACCTCGTCGCCGAGCCCGTGGTGCGGGAATTCGCGCCAGGCTTCCACGTCAACCTCTGGGGCTACAACGGCCAGAGCCCCGGACCCACGATCGAGGTGGTCGAAGGCGACCACGTGCGCATCTTCGTCACCAACCGCCTGCCCGAACACACCAGCGTGCACTGGCACGGCCAGCGGCTGCCCAACGGGATGGATGGTGTGTCGGGCCTCAACCAGCCGGCGATCCCCGCGGGCAAGACCTTCGTGTACGAGTTCACCGCGCGCCGCCCCGGCACCTTCATGTACCACCCGCATGCCGACGAGATGGTGCAAATGGCCATGGGCCTCATGGGCCTGTGGATCACGCACCCGCGGCTGGATGCGCGCGGCAGGCACCCGCGCATCGCCACGGCCGACCGCGACTACGCCTTCCTGCTCGGAGCATTCGCGGTGGAGCCGGGCAGCCGCACGCCGCGCATCAACGAGATGACGGATTTCAACGTGTGGTCGTGGAACAGCCGCGTCTTCCCGGGCATCGATCCCTTCGTGGCGCGGCGCGGCGACCGAGTGCGCCTGCGCATCGGCAACCTCACCATGACCAACCACCCCATCCACGTGCACGGCCACGAGTTCGAGGTGACGGGCACAGACGGCGGCACCGTTCCCCCGTCGGCACGCTGGCCCGAGGTGACCACCGACGTCGCCGTGGGGCAGATGCGGCAGATCGAGTTCATCGCCGACGAGCCCGGCGACTGGGCCGTGCACTGCCACAAGAGCCACCACACCATGGGCGCCATGGGCCACGACGTGCCCACCATGATCGGCGTGGACCACCACGGGCTTGGGGCCAAGATCCAGAAGATCGTGCCCGACTACATGGTGATGGGCGAGCGCGGCATGGCCGACATGGGCGCGATGGAGATGCCCCTGCCCGACAACACCCTGCCCATGATGACCGGCACCGGCCCGTTCGGGCCGCTGGAGATGGGCGGCATGTTCAGCGTGCTCAAGGTGCGCGAGGGGCTCGCGGCCCGGGATTTCCGGGACCCGGGCGACTACGCGCAGCCCCCCGGCACCCGCGCGCACGAATGGCAGGGCGATGCCACGGCACTGCCGCCCGCAGCGCGCGCAGCGGATGCACCGCCTCCCGGTGCGGGCGCCAGCGACGGCGCGGCCCGCGTGCGCAAGCCGGCCGGAGGGCACCATGGCCACTGACACCCGCACCACCCCCGAGGCGCAATCGCACCCCTGCAGCTTGACCGAAAGGACGCATTCCATGCACCACACCGCCCAGTCCACTTCCTCCTGCGGCGTGCGCCGGCCCGCCCTCTCCCGCCGCGCCTGGCTGGGGAGCGTGCTCTGCACCACGGCCGCCACCGCTCTGCCCTGGCCAACCCACGCGGCCCGCCCGGCGTCCACAGCCATCGAGGTCTGGAAAGACCCGAACTGCGGCTGCTGCAAGGACTGGGTGGACCACATGCAGGCCAACGGCTTCCAGGCCACCGTGCACGACACGGGCAATGCCGCGGTGCGCGAAAAACTCGGCCTGCCGCAGAAGCTGGGCTCGTGCCACACCGCGCTGGTGGGCGGCTACCTGGTCGAGGGCCACGTGCCCGCTGCCGACGTGCAGCGCCTATTGCGCGACAGGCCCCAGGCCCTGGGCCTGGCCGTGCCGGGCATGCCGGTGGGCTCGCCCGGGATGGACGGTGCCATCTACGGCGGCCGCCGCGATGCCTACGACGTATTGCTGGTCGCGCGGGGCGGCAGTGCCCGCGTGTTCACCAGCTATTCCGCGCAGCCGGCCGCTGCCGGCCCTGCGGACCATGGGGCCACCGCCAACACCGGGAGCACTCCGCAGGCGCCGGACCTGAGCGACGGCGAAGTCGTGCGCTGGGACGCCGCCACCCGGCGCATCACGCTGCGCCACGGCGAACTCCGGAACCTGGACATGCCCGCCATGACCATGGTGTTCCGCGTGCGCGAGACGATCCCGGAGGCCGTCCTGGTGCCGGGCGCGCGGGTGCGATTCCTTGCGGAACGCGATACGGGCGGCTTCGTCGCGAGCCGTATCGAACCCGCCGGCCGCTGAGCATGCCGGGCGGCAGATTGCGCTGGCGGCCCCGCCGCAACAGCACATTTGCCGCTGCCGGCACGGGCGTTTTCGGCACACTCCCGGCGCCTTCCCCACCTAGCATCGGAGCATCGCATCGCCCCAACGGGTTTTTCGTTGCTTCCTTCCCTGCAGGACCACGCCATGTCTGATTTGCTCGTGACCTTCCCCTTCGACAAGCTCGGCGAAGCCCCCGAATACCGCCCGCCTGCCGAGCGCGTGATCGAGGGCGACATCGTCTGCCGCAACTGGGACATCGACAGCGCCAAGGACGGTGCCATCCGCGCAGGCGTCTGGGAAGCCACCCCGGGCCTCAACCACTCCATCAAGGGCGAGACCTGGGAGTTCTGCCTGATCCTCTCCGGCGTGGTGGAAATCACCGAACGCGGCCACGAGCCGAAGATCTTCAGGGCCGGCGACTGCTTCGTCATGAAGCCGGGCTACGTGGGCACGTGGCGCACCATCGAGACGGTGCGCAAGGTGTGGATCATGGCCTGACCGCATTGTTCTCGGCATGCCATGGCAAAGTGCACTGCCTGCCGCGGTGACCTCCGCCCCGGCACGCCACGCTTCGGTTCGGGGCGCTGCGCAGGCCTTCCGTCGTTGCAAGCCCCATGCCGGGTTCGCAGCCGCGCGGGCTGACGGAGCCTGCGTGCTTGCGCTATGGTGGCGCCCTCCGCGGCACGCCGGCGAACCGGCCCTTCCTCCCATGTCCCAGTTCTCGCACTCCCCAGGCCCTGCCGGCGATGCCGGCTCCATCACCCGCGTCGCCGGCATCGAGGTCGGCCACAGCACCGACACGCGCCGGCCCACCGGCTGCAGCGTGGTCATCGCCCGCGAGGGCGCGGTGGGCGGCGTGGACGTGCGCGGCGCGGCGCCCGGCACGCGCGAGACCGACCTGCTGGAGCCCACGCACCTGGTCGATCGCATCCATGCCGTGATGCTGGCCGGCGGCAGCGCGTTCGGGCTGGACGCGGCCAGCGGCGCCGTGCGCTGGCTGGAAGAGCGCGGCATCGGCCTGGACGTGGGCGTGGCCCGCATCCCGCTGGTGCCGGCTGCCGTGCTGTTCGACCTTCCCGTGGGCGACGCGCGCATCCGCCCCGACGCTGCCGCAGGCTACGCGGCCTGCGCCGCCGCGTCGCGCGCGGACCCGCCCGAAGGCAACGTGGGCGCCGGGGCGGGTGCCTCGGTGGGCAAACTCTTCGGCATGGAATACGCCATGAAGGGCGGCATCGGCAGCGCGTCGATCACCGTGCTGGGCGTGACCGTGGGCGCGCTGGTGGCCTGCAATGCGGCCGGCGACGTGATGGACCCGGAGTCCGGCCGTCCGGTGGCGGGCGCCCGCACGGCCGACGGGCTGCGGCTGCGCGATACGCGCCGCGCGCTGCTGGCGGGGGATGTGCCGAGCACGCTGCTCGCGGGCACCAACACCACGATCGGCGTGGTGGCGACCGATGCCGCCATCACCAAGGCACAGGCGCGGCGGCTGGCGGTGTGCGCGCACGACGGGCTGGCGCGCGCCATCAACCCCGTGCACACGCTGTCGGACGGCGACACGCTCTTCGCGCTGGGCACGGGCCTGGCGGGCCGTTCTCCGGGCATGATGGTGCTGTCCACCCTGGCGGCCGAGGTCACGGCCCGCGCCACGCTGCGTGCGGTGCTCGCGGCGCGGTCGCTCGCCACGCCGCAGGGCCTGCACCTGCCCGGCGCGGCGGAGCCGGGCGGCATGGCGCCCTGGGGAGCGGTCTGGCCATGAACATGCTCGCCGTCCGGTCGCGCACCGCCGCCCGGCGCCTGCGCACGGCCCTGCTGAACGTGCGCGACTTGATCCTCTCCGCCGGTCCGCTCGCCTTCCTGGCCGTGGGGCTGGTGGCGCTGGCCTACTGGTGGCTGCAGCCCAATCCGCCGCGCCGCGTCACCCTGGCCACCGGCCCGGCGCAAAGCGCCTATGCCGAATTCGGCCAGCGCTATCGCACGGCCCTGGCGGCGGACGGCATCGACGTGGTGCTGCTGGAAAGCGAAGGCTCGTCAGCCAACCTGCAGTTGCTGCGCGAGGGCCGGGCCGACCTGGCCTTCGTGCAGGGCGGCACGGGCGAACTGCGCCCGGAGGACGCCGAAAACCTGGAGTCGCTGGGCAGCCTGTTCGTGGAGCCGATCTGGCTGTTCTACCGGGACGACGCGGCGCGGCGCGTGTCCGCCAGCGGCCGCCTCGCCAGCCTGGCACAGCTGCGCGGCCTGCGGGTGAACGTGGGCACGCCGGGCAGCGGCGTGCCGACCCTCATGGACACGCTGCTGGAGGCCAACCGGGTGGATCCGGCCCGCGTGCACCGCACGCAGCTGGGCCAGACGCCCTCCACGGTGGACTTCCTGGCGGGCCGGCTGGACGCGCTGGTGTTCGCCTCCGCGCCCGAATCGCTGATGGTGCAGATGCTGCTGCAAACGCCCGGCGTGCGGCTCATGGACTTTCCGCAGAACGAAGCCTATGCCCGGCGCTTTCCGTTCCTCACGCCCGTCACGCTGCCGCGCGGCGTGGTGGACCTCGCGGGCAACGTGCCCTCCTCCGATGTGCGCCTGGTGGCTTCCACCACCTCGCTGCTGGCGCGCGAGGGCACGCACCCGGCGCTGCTGCAGCTGTTCGCGCAGGGCGCACAGACGCTGCACGGCGGCGCGGGCTGGTTCAACCGGGCGCGCGAGTTTCCCAATACCCGCCACAGCGAACTGCCGATCGCCGCCGAGGGCGAGCGGGCCATCAACGGTTCGCCGCCACTGCTGCAGCGCTACCTGCCGTTCTGGATCGCCAACCTCGTCGAGCGCATGTGGCTGGTGCTGGGTGTACTGCTGGCCGCAATGCTGCCGCTGTCGCGTATCGTGCCGCCGCTCTACCAGTTCCGGGTGCGCTCGCGCGTGTTCCGCTGGTACGGCCGCCTGCGCGAGATCGAGGACCAGTTCGAGACCGGCAGCCTGCCGCCCCCGGAACTGCTGGAGCAACTGGCCCGGCTGGAAACCCAGGTCGAGAAAGTGAGCGTGCCGCTGTCGTATGCGGATGAGCTCTACGCGCTGCGCCACCACATCCAGATCGTGCGCCAGAAGGTGGCCGGCGCGCCGTCCGCACCACCCTGACGTGCGGCCACCGCCCACGGCCGCGTTCAGCAGATTTCAGATCGCTTACGTTGCGCCATCTCGCGCTGACCTCGGTGGGTTGGGCGGGGTAGCGCCTGCCGCCGCTCACCGCGGTTTGCGCACCTGCGAGGAGCCGTCGCCCGGCGCACCCCTGGGCCTGGGCCTCGGCTTGGCCTTCGCCGGCGGCCCCGGCAGCACCCTGAGCGCGCCCTCGGCCATGAGCTTGTCACGCACGCGCCGCGTCATGGATTGCGTGCTGCCGTCGGGCGCGGTGAACAGGAACAGCGTGTGGTGCGGGCTGGCCCAGGTGAGCTGCGTATGCACCGCGAGGTGATTGGTGGTGAGTTCCACCCAGGTGCCGATCGAGAGTTCGACCCCGGAGGCCTTCGTCCCGTCGGTGGGCGTGGATGCAGCCTCGGCCGGATCCTCGCCAGCCTCTTCAGCCTCTTCGGGCTCCAGCAGGGAATTGCCGGTGTGCGGCATGCCGGATTCCGTGGCCTCCCCCGCGCGGGCCGCGGCCTGCTCGGCGGCCGCCTGGTGCAGGATGGCGACGCGCTCCAGGATGGCGGCGGTCATGCCTTCGTCGTGGCCCACGCTGTCCAGTCCGCCGCGCAGGGCACCCAGGATGCGCGTGACGGCCGGCGCCAGGCGTTCGGGCGCGCGGGCCGCGAGCGCGGGCTGGGCGAGCCAGAACAGCTCGGGCACGACCGCGAGGTAGCCACCGGGATCGTCCTCGCCGGGCCGGTCCGCCTGGGCACGTGCCACCACGTCGGCCCAGGGGCCCGCAGCGAACTCCACGATGTCCGGCGGCACGTCCTCGGCGCGGGCCAGCGCGCGGATGTCCTGCGACACGCGCCGCGACAGCGCCTCGCGCCGGGTGAGTTCCTGCGCCACGGCACGCGCGGACTCCTCCCGCACGCGGCGGCGCCGGTCCTGCTCGGACCAGCCGGCCTCCAGCCCCGCCAGGGCGGCCGCAAAGGTATCGGCGCTGCGGGTGTCGCCCGAAGCCACGCTGTCCACCGCCCGCTCCATGAGGCGCGCGAAGCCGCTGAAATCATCCACGTCTTCGGAATCGAAGGACAGCGCCCGCTGCGTGAGCGCGTCCAGCAGGCGGCGCGCGGGATGCCGCTCGTCGGTGAAAAAGCGCGGATCGTGCCGCACCAGGCGCTGCAGCGCCGGGCGCAGGTTCTGCAGCGAGCGCTGCACCGGCGGCAGCAGGCGGTCGTCCTGCGCGATGTTGTCCATCATCCGGCTCACGACCTCGCTGGCAGTGCGCGAGCGGGGCCGTGCGGCGGCATCCGCCGGACCGGCCCGCCCGGGATGCTCCAGATGCGCCGGCGCAGGCGCGACGGCGGCGAGCGGCGCGGGCAGGCTGCCGGACAGGCGGCCCACGATACGTTCGAGCTCGGCGATGTCCTCCATGGCCTCGGCCGCCGCGGCGGCGAGATCGCCGTCGGGGGCGACGGCCAGCGGCAGCCCCGCCACCGAAAGACCATCCAGCGCGCCCGGGTGCGTCGCCATCGCCCGGTGCTCGGGCCCGCCTGCGGCCACGGGGACCGGCAACGGTCCCATCGGCTGGGCCAGCATCTGCCGGAGCATGGCGGCGGTGAGCAGCGCTTCCTCGGCCTCGGGTGCCAGGACCGCCGGCTGCGACGGCTGCAGCGGCGCGGCCCCCACGCTGCTCCAATCGGTCACCGGATCCCTCCAGGTGCCTTGCGCGGCGTGCATGCCGGCCAGGCCAGGGACAGTTCCGTATCCTGTGCCCCAGCCACCGCCCGGCCCGCCGCCCCCCTGGACGACCGCGGGCTCCTGCCAGCGCCCGGTGGCGGCGCCCCGCCCCGCGACATGGCCCGCGACCGCATAGCCCACGGGCTGCACGCCATCTTCGCGGAGCCGGGCCGCGGCGCCGCGGTAGGCGGCCTGGAGCTGGGTACCCAGGGCATTGCGCAGCGGCGCCATCCAGAGGGTGCGCACATCGGGCGAAACCCCCGTGGCCCCCACCACCTGCTGCAGGGCACGGATGTAGTTCCCGGGCCGCAGCGGATTGCGGTCGGGCTGTACGCTGGGCAGGCCCTGGGCCGCGCTCACCAGCGCGTCCAGTTCCGCCAGCACGGCCTCGGTGGCATGCAGCGCCACCTGCTGGGCGCGCGAGAGTTCCACCTGCGCCATGACCTCGGCCTCATCCATCAGGGACAGCTCGCCGAAGTCCGGCGCCGCGGGCCCGGAAGGCCGCGCCCGGGCACCGGGATCGGCGCCCGCGAAGATCTCCAGCAGGGCCATGGGAAAGCCCCGCACCAGCGCGGGCGTGTGCTGCGCCAGCAACGCCCGCGCGCCCTCCAGCGCATCGCGCCGCCGCGGATCACGCGCCAGCGGCGCCTCCGCGTCCAGGGCGTCGCGCGCCTGCGCCGCCAGCGCCTCCATCATCGCCTCGCCATCGCGGATGGCCGCCACGACGCAGGCACGGAAAGCCGACCGGGCGGCAGGAGCGATGGCGGACATGGCGCGGCGGCGTGGTTCGGCGCGAGGGGTCGCGGCAGGAAAGGGACGGAGCTACCGGGTGGGGCGGAGCCGTCCGGCCCTTACTTGAGCGCCTTGTAGCGCATGCGCTTGGGCTTGGCACCCTCCTCGCCCAGGCGCTTCTTCTTGTCGGCCTCGTATTCCTGGTAGTTGCCGTCGAAGAACACCCACTGGCTGTCGCCTTCGGCGGCCAGAATGTGCGTGGCGATGCGGTCGAGGAACCAGCGGTCATGGCTGATGACCAGCACGGTGCCCGCGTATTCCAGCAGCGCGTCTTCCAGGGCCCGCAGGGTTTCCACATCCAGGTCGTTGGAGGGCTCGTCGAGCAGCAGCACGTTGCCGCCCGCGATCAGCGTCTTGGCCAGGTGCAGCCGCCCGCGTTCGCCGCCCGACAGGCTGCCGACCTTCTTCTGCTGGTCGCCGCCGTTGAAGTTGAAGCGGCCCGCGTAGGCGCGGCTGGCCATCTGGAACTTGCCGATGTTGATGATGTCCAGGCCGCCGGAGATGTCTTCCCATACGGTCTTCTCGTCGGACAGCGCATCGCGGTTCTGGTCCACGTAGGCCATCTTGACGGTGGCGCCGATCACCACCTCGCCGCTGTCGGGCTGCTCGCGGCCGGCGATCAGCTTGAAGAGGGTCGATTTACCGGCTCCGTTCGGGCCGATGATGCCGACGATGGCGCCGGCCGGGATGTTCATCGACAGGTTGTCGATCAGCACGCGGTCGCCGAAGGACTTGGTGACGTTCTTGAACTCGATCACCTGGGTGCCCAGGCGGTCGGCCACGGGAATGAAGATTTCCTGCGTTTCGTTGCGCTTCTGGTATTCGAAGTCGCTCAGTTCCTCGAAGCGGGCGATACGCGCCTTGGACTTGGCCTGGCGGCCCTTGGCGTTCTGGCGCACCCACTCCAGTTCCTTCTTCAGGGCCTTGGCGCGGGCTTCCTCGCCCTTCTGCTCGGATTCGAGGCGGGCCTGCTTCTGGTCCAGCCAGGTGCTGTAGTTGCCCTTGTAGGGAATGCCGTGGCCGCGGTCCAGTTCCAGGATCCACTCGGCCGCGTTGTCGAGGAAGTAGCGATCGTGGGTGATGGCCACCACGGTGCCGGGGAAGCGATGCAGGAACTGCTCCAGCCAGTCGACGGATTCGGCGTCCAGGTGGTTGGTGGGTTCGTCGAGCAGCAGCATGTCGGGCTTGGACAGCAGCAGGCGGCACAGCGCGATGCGGCGCTTCTCGCCGCCGGACAGCACGCCCACGTTGGCTTCCCAGGGTGGCAGGCGCAGCGCGTCGGCGGCGATCTCCAGTTGGTGCTCGGAATCGGTGCCGGCCGTGGCGATGATGGCTTCCAGGCGGGCCTGCTCGGCGGCCAGCGCGTCGAAGTCGGCGTCGGGCTCGGCATAGGCGGCGTACACCTCCTCGAGCTTGGCCTTGGCGGCGAAGACTTCGCCCATGGCCTCTTCCACGCTCTCGCGCACGGTGTGCTCGGCGTTGAGCTGCGGCTCCTGCGGCAGATAGCCGATCTTCAGGCCCGGCATGGGGATGGCCTCGCCCTCGATCTCCTTGTCCACGCCGGCCATGATCTTCAGCAGCGTGGATTTGCCCGAGCCGTTCAGGCCCAGCACGCCGATCTTGGCGCCGGGGAAGAACGACAGGGAGATGTCCTTCAAGATCTGCCGCTTCGGGGGCACGGTCTTGCTGACGCGGTTCATCGAATAAACGTACTGGGCCATTGGCTTTCTTTCCTTGGAATGGGGGCGGCTCCGCCAGGGGCGGGCGGCGGCGGGGCGCCGCGCGGCGGAGGCTTCGCCTGCGATTATCGGATGCTTTGCGCCGCGCGCGATGGCGGGCCCGGCCGCTAGCGCCCGGAGAGCTTGCGCGCCTCGTGCGTCCACTGCGCCGCGGCGCGCGCAATCTCGGCGTGCAGCAGGGCATGGTCGATGTGGGACAGCTCGCTGCCGAGCAGGCTGGAAGCCGCCTGCCGCGCGGCCTCGGCACGTGCGGCGTCGAGGTCGGCATTGCGCACGGCGGTGTCGGCGAGCACCGTGACCCGGGCAGGCTGGATCTCCACGTAGCCGCCGGAGACGTACACCTCGACGCGCTCGCCGGCCGGGGTCTCGATGTGCACGAAACCCGCGCGCAGCCGCGTGAGCAGGGGCGTGTGGCCGTGCAGCACGCCGAAGGCGCCCTCCGCGCCCGGCAGGCTCACCACACGCACCGGTCCGGACCAGACCAGGCCTTCCATGTGGGCGATTTCGAGTTGCAGAGCGCCGTCCGGCGCTGCGGCGGGCGATGGCGATGGCGTTGAAGGCATGGGGTGCTGATCCGCGGGCTGGCGTGGTGGCCACAGCCGCGCACCGGGTAAATCCCGATGGCGAACCGGCCACCGCAACGTGAGTGACAGGCCACCAGTCTAAGCCCGGAAAAGTCCGGCGCGGCCAACGGCTGCGCTCCCGATGCGGCCCTGCGCACGGTGTGGTGCGATCTCGTGCCACAATAGGGCCTCAGCCGCCGGCACCAGGAACCGGCGGCCTCAGCAACCTGCTGGGGACGAGGAAGCCGCCACGCGGTGTTCCGGCTCCCATTCGTGAATCCCATCTGCCTTGACTGGACGCAGCCCCTTCCCCCGGGACCTGCGACAGGCCGATGCCTCCCGCGCCCGGAGAGGGCGCTTCCTTGAATGACTTTTGACGAACTGAATCTGGCACCCGCCATTCTGAAAGCCGTGCACGAGCAGGGCTACGAGACCCCCACCCCCATCCAGGCCCAGGCCATCCCCGCCGTGCTCGCGGGGCACGACCTCCTCGCCGGAGCCCAGACCGGCACGGGCAAGACGGCAGCCTTCACGCTGCCCATGCTGCACCGCCTTTCGCAAGGATCGGCGCCGAAGAGCAAGTTCGGCGGCAAGGGCGTGCGCGCCCTCGTGCTGACCCCCACGCGGGAACTCGCCGCCCAGGTCGAGGAATCGGTGCGCGCGTACGGCAAGTACCTCGACATCAATTCCACCGTCGTCTTCGGCGGCGTGGGCATGAATCCGCAGATTGACCGCATCAAGCGCGGCGTGGACGTGCTGGTGGCTACTCCCGGCCGCCTGCTGGACCTGCAGCAGCAGGGTTTCCTCGACCTCTCCACGGTCGAGATCCTGGTGCTGGACGAAGCCGACCGCATGCTGGACATGGGCTTCATCCACGACGTGAAGAAGGTGCTGGCCCTGGTGCCCCGCGACAAGCAGAGCCTGCTGTTCTCGGCCACCTTCAGCGACGAGATCCGCGAACTCGCCAACACCCTGCTCAAGAACCCGCAGAGCATCCAGGTCACGCCGCGCAACACCACGGTGCAGCGCATCACCCAGGTGATCCACCCCGTGGGCCGCGGCAAGAAGAAGCAGGTGCTGCTGCACATCATCCAGCAGCACAACTGGAGCCAGGTGCTGGTCTTCACCCGCACCAAGTTCGGCGCCAACAACGTGGCCGAGTTCCTCACCAAGAACGGCGTCACCGCCATGGCGCTGCACGGCAACAAGAGCCAGAGCGCCCGCACCCAGGCCCTCGCCGGCTTCAAGAGCGGCGAGATCCGTGCCCTGGTGGCCACCGACATCGCCGCGCGCGGCATCGACATCGACGAGCTGCCGCACGTCGTCAACTACGAGATTCCCAACGTGCCGGAGGACTATGTCCACCGCATCGGCCGCACCGGCCGTGCGGGTGCCAGCGGCGAGGCCGTGAGCCTGGTCTGCATGGACGAGGAAGGCTTCATGATGGAGATCGAGCGCTTCACCAAGCAGGAGATCCCGGTGCAGGTGCTCGACGGCTTCGGCCCGGAGGAAGGCGAGAAAGCCGAGCCGATCGCCATGGGCCGCCAGACCATCTGGGGCGGCGCGGGCAAGCCGCCCAGCCGCGAGGTCATGCAGGCGGCTGCCAAGGCCGCGCGCAGCGAGATGATGGAACGCATCCGCACCAACAAGGCCACCCAGGGTGAGCGCAGCGGCGGCGGCAAGTCCGGCGGCGGGCGCGGCGCGCAGGCCGGCCAGGGCGAAGGCGGCGGCAACGGCGGCCAGAAGCCCCAGCGCGGCCGTGGCGGCGCGCAGGGCCAAGGCCAGGGCCAGGGCCCGCGCGCGGGCCAGCCCCGTGGCCACGGCAATGCCAATGGCAACCCCGGCAACGGCGGACGCGGCAACCGCGCGCCCCGCAGCGAAGGCGGCGGTGGTGGTGGCGGTCATCGCTCCGACGACCTGCAGCCGCGGCGCGAGAATGCCCACCTGGGCACGCAGCTCGGCACCCACCTGGGCCCGGCGCGCCATGGCAGCGGCAATGGCGGCGGCCAGCCCGATCCGATGCGCACCAGCGTGGACAGCATGTCCAGCGGCCGGCGCGGTGGCGGCTTCCGCAGCGGCGGTGGTGGCGGCGGCGGCTACGGTGGCGGCGGTGGTGGCGGCTACGGCGGTGGCCGTGGCGGCAACCGCGGCCCGCGTGGCGGTGGCGGCGGCTACGGGCGCTGAACCCGGCGCACTCCCGCATTCACTTTCCATCGATGCGCAGCCCCCTTGCCGGGGCTCTGCATGGTGCGCACGGCGCGGCACGGGCGGTCTTCGGACCGTTCCGTGCCGCGCCGTTTGCCTGAGGGCTTCCGCGCAGACGCGGTCCGGGCGCCAAGGGCACCCCGCTCCGGTGGCCGGGCCGCGGCACACGGGGCTGCCACCGACACGGACCGCCCGCGGCGCCGGGTAACATCGGCCCCGCCTGCCATACACGGCCCCACGCGGCCCGATCGACCATGAACCAGCCATTCGACGCCCTCCGCTCCTCCAGGACCGCCGGCCCCGGCCTGCCGCCCCGCGCGCTCGCCCCCCTGGTCCTGGCCATCGCCGTGCTGGCGGCGGGCTGCAGCAGCACGCCGCTGCCTCCCTGGCCTGCCAGTGCGCCGACGCCCCTGCCCTCCACCGCGCAGACGCGTCCGGCCCCGCCGCGCGCCGTGCCCCCGCCGCTGGGCACCACGCGCGCGGAAGTGGTCACCACACCGATCGCAGACACCCCCATCGTGCCGCAGCCGGGAGGCGCGTCACCCCCTGCCGCCGCCGCTGCGCCGGACGAGGCCCTGCCCTATTCCACCGCCGTCGCGGCGCGGTTCCCCGATCCGTCGGTGCGCTACGACACGCCCGGCCTGGCCGACGGCCGCCGGGCCTTCACCACCAACGCCGAGGCTTCGCAGTGGCTGCACAGCCTCGCACCCCAGGCGGGCAGCGCGACGAAGACGGCGGTGATCGAATGGGGCCGCTCGCAGCGCGGCGTCCCGCTCGAGGCACTCGTGGCCACGCGCGGCGCCGGCACCTCGCTGCAGGAGCTGGACGCCAGCGGCCGGCCCACCGTGGTGCTGATCGGCCAGCAGCACGGCGACGAACCCGCGGGCGCGGAGGCGCTGCTGGTGGTCGCGCGCGAACTCGCGCAGGGCCTGCTGGAGCCGTTGCTGGACCGCATCAACGTCGTCGTCGTACCGCGCGCCAACCCGGACGGGGCGGAAGCGGGCACCCGCGTGACCGCGAACGGCACCGACATGAACCGCGACCACCTGCTGCTCACCACACCCGAGGCCCAGGGGCTGGCCCGGCTGGTGCGGGACTACCGCCCGATCGCCATCGTCGATGCGCACGAATACACCGTGGTCGGCCGCTTCCTGCAGAAGTTCGGCGGCATCCAGCGCTACGACGCGCTGATGCAGTACGCCACCACCGCCAACGTGCCGGAGTTCCTCACCAAGGCGTCGCGCGAGTGGTACTACCAGCCCATGTCGGCGGCCCTGCAGGGCCAGGGGCTGACCAGCGACTGGTACTACACCACCTCCACCGATCCGGCAGACCTGCGCGTCTCCATGGGCGGCACGCGCCCGGACACCGGCCGCAACGTGAATGGCTTGAAGAACGCGGTCAGCCTGCTGGTGGAAACGCGCGGTGTGGGCATCGGCCGTGCGCACATCCAGCGCCGGGTGCACACCCAGGTGACGGCGCTGACCAGCGCGCTGCGCAGCACGGCCGAGCGCGCCGCCAACCTGGAGCAGGTGCGCTCGTTCGTCGCGCGCGACACGGTCGCGCAGGCCTGCCGCGGCGAGGTGGCCGTGGATGCGGGCCCGACCGCCACGCAGCGCGATTTGCTGATGCTCGATCCGCAGACAGGCGCCGACAAGACCGTGCGCGTGGAATGGAACTCGTCGCTCGACCTGCGCACCCTCACCAGCCGCCCGCGCCCCTGCGGTTACTGGCTCGGCGCTTCCGCCGGCGAGGCGGTGGACCACCTGAAGATGATGGGCGTGCAGGTGATGCGCGTAGCCGAGCAGGGATCGCTGCTGGCGGACACCTACCGCGAGACCGCGCGCGACACCGCTCCGCGCGAAGACGTGCGCGGCACCGTGGCCGGCGCGGCGGACACCGTCCGCGTGAAGGTCGAGACGGTGCGCACCGCCATCGACGCGCCCGCGGGCAGCTACTACGTGCCGCTCAACCAGCCCCTGGCCAACCTCGCGGTCGCCGCGCTCGAACCGGACACGCAGAACAGCTATTTCGCGAACCGGCTCATCGGCTCGCTGGGCGACATGGCCCGGGTGATGAACACGCCGACGCTGGTGTTCGAGGAACCGGACTGACCCGAACCGCGGCACCCGTGCGCCCGGCAGGCCCCGGCGGCTCAGACGGACGCGTGCCGCTCCTCCAGGGCGCCCGGCACGGTGGCGGCCTGGCGCTCCTGCTCCGCCGCCATGGCCACCACGTGGGTGGTCATGGCCACGGCCAGTGCCTCCTCGCCCAGGAAGACCTTGCCCACGCCTTCGCTCTCGAGCAGTTGCGCCTCCTCCTCGTTGTGGGTGCGCACGACGGTCTCGATGGCGGGGTTGAGGGTGCGGGCGGTGGCGACGATCTGCCGCACATCCAGCGTGTCCGGCGTGGCGATCACCAGCATGTGGGCGCGCGCGATGTGCGCCTGGATCAGCACGGCCGGATCCACCGCGTCGCCGGCGACGGCGGCCACGCCCTGGCCACGCAGCCGTTCGACCAGTTCCCGGTTCTGCTCGGCCACCACGTAGGGAATGTCGCGTGCCGCCAGCGCCGCGGCGATGCGGCGCCCCACCCGGCCGTAGCCGACCAGCACCACCTGCCGGGCCAGATAGCGCTGGTGCGTGCTCTGCGGCAGTTCCGCCAGCGGATCGGCGCGCAGCTCCAGCTGCCGCGCCCAGGCTGAGCGGGCCCGCAGCCAGTCCTGCAGCGGCGCGATGGCGCGGAACAGGATGGGATTGAGCGCGATGGAAAAGAGCGCGCCGGCCAGCACCAGGCTCGCGCCCTCCGGCGGCAGCAGCCCCAGGGATGCGCCCAGGCCCACGAGGATGAAGGAGAACTCGCCGATCTGCGCCAGGCTGGCCGACACGGTGAGCGCAGTATTGAGCGGATAGCGGAAGGCCAGCACGAGCGCGGCCGCCGCGAAGGTCTTGCCGAAGATGATGATCGCCACCACGGCGAGCACCTGCAGGGGGCGCTCGAGCAGCACGCGCGGATCGAACAGCATGCCCACGGAGACGAAGAACAGCACGGCGAAGGCATCGCGCAGCGGCAGTGATTCCTGCGCGGCGCGGTGGGCGAACTCCGACTCGCGCATCACCATGCCCGCGAAGAACGCACCAAGCGCGAACGACACTCCGAACAGCGCGGCCGAGCCGAAGGCGATGCCCACGGCCGCCGCCACCACGCACAGCGTGAAAAGCTCGCGCGAACCCGTGCGCGCCACCTGCCACAGCACCCAGGGAAAGAGCCGCCGCCCCACGAGCAGCATCACGGCCACGAAGCCTCCCACCTGGGCCAGTGTCCAGCCCACGGTCTTCCAGAGCGGGGGATGGGCCACGGCATCGGCCGCGCCCTCCGGCGTGCCGCCCAGCCAGCCCGCCACGGGCGGCAGCAGCACCAGGACCAGCACCATCGCGAGATCCTCCACCACCAGCCATCCCACGGCGATGCGGCCCGTGTAGGAGTCGAGGATGCCCAACGTCTCGAGCGCGCGCAGCAGCACCACCGTGCTGGCCACGGACAGGGCCAGGCCGAAGACCAGCGCCCCCCGAGGCCCCAGCCCCACCAGGTGGCCAGGCCCACGCCCAGCAGCGTGGCCACGGCCATCTGCACGATGGCGCCGGGCAGCGCGATCTTGCGCACGGCGAGCAGGTCACCCAGGGAGAAGTGCAGACCCACGCCGAACATCAGCAGCATGACGCCGATCTCGGCGAGCTGGCTGGCCATGGCCCCGTCGGCCACGAAACCGGGCGTGTAGGGCCCGATCGCCACGCCCGCCAGCAGGTAGCCCACCAGCGCGGGCAGGCGCACCCGCGTCGCCAGGAAGCCCAGCAGCAACGCCAGGCCGAGGCCGACGGCGATCGTATGGATGAGGGCGACGCTATGGGACATGTGTCAAAGGATGGGCTTTGGCAGCGCTCAGAGCGCGGGACGGGCGGCGGAATGATCTCGTTGCATTCCGTTATAACCGCAAACCGGCCCGGCGGCGATGCCCTGCTGCCCTCGGGGCTCGCGGCCGCGCAGGTATGATCACGGGCCTCGGAAGGGCCGCGGCAGCCGGCTTCCTTCCCACATCTGCCCGTAGCTCAACTGGATAGAGCAATTGCCTTCTAAGCAATAGGTCGGGGGTTCGAGTCCCTCCGGGCAGGCCAGCATTTCCCCTCTGAGAACTGCAGATCGTTTGAAGTCTCAGGGAGGAATCGGGGAGGAATTCCACTCTCCCAGCCCCGCGGCCAGTGCCGCGCAAGCGAGCCCCACGGCCCGGCTCGGCTGCACCGGCTTGCCCGTTGTGCGGCTGCGCCCAGCCACCCAGTCAGCGTAGGTAGCCCGGCTCACGCCCAGGGCCCGGGCGGCGGTGTCGTAGGTGTAGCCCATGGCAGCATGCCAAGCGCGGAGGTCTTCAGAGGTCATTGCGCAAGGGTCCAGCCCTTCCAGCTCTTGGCGCGTCCGCCCTTGATGTTCAGGATGCCCGCCGTCGCGTTGCACCACTCCCCGCCCGTTCCCCTCTTGCCACCTGTCCGCTTCCACGCCACGTCAGCTTCGGCGAACAGCGCTGCATGTGAGCGCACGAAATCGTAGAGGTTGCGCACCTGGTGGCGCTCGCCGCTGGGCGACACCAGCACCCAGTCCACGGCGTGGACGTTCTCTGGGCCGCGCCCGGCCGCCGGGGACTGCCGGGCCGCCGCAGTGGCGGCCGGCTGGGTGCGAGCAGACTGCGCCCTGCGCTCGGGCCGCTGGTTGATGGCGGCAACATCGGGCCTCTTCCAGGTGGGCGAATCCGTCGGCACCCCGTGCTGGGTGCGCCGCTTCGCCACCGTGTGGATTGAGGCGCCGACCTCCACGGCCAGCACCGCATTGGACTTCGCCCAGTCCAGGGATTCCCAATCAGCGAGCTTGCGCATCCAGAGCCGCCAGCGCCTTTCGCTGGTTGAGCGAGGACACGACCCCGGCCCGCATCATCACCAGGATGCCTGTGGACTTGACTCGCGCCAGTGCACCGATCTCGTCCCCGCGCTGCACCGTGCCCAGCATTTCCCAGCCCGGCACAGCCGCGTGCTGGTAGAGCCGCCAAGGGCCGTCCAGCGTGATGGTCAGTTTGGCGAGGTTGCTCAAGCCAATTCCTCGGGGGTGATGGTGCCTACGTGGCCGGCGAAAAACCAGCCCTCCACGTCGGAGTTCGGCATGGTGCCGAAGGCATGGATGTCGCCGCTGGCGGTGATGCGGTACTTGCGGGCGCCGAACTTGGCGATCAGAGCTGCGCGGATTTGAGCGATGGTCATTTTTTCTTCCTTGCCCCCTCATACGGGGAGGCGCCGCGGTGATCACTGCGATCACCATGGAGCGAATATTAGTCTCTATTTGAGACGATGGCAAGCACTATTTTGCGATGGGAGCCCGGCACGCCTCCAGCGCCACCAGCAGCAGCCCCTCGTAGCCCTCGCGCCGCTCGATCTCCGCCATGGCCGCGCGGGCGAAGTCGTCCAGCGTGGCACCGGGCTGCAGCGCTTCCGTGGGCATGGCTGGGCGGGCGGGCACAGGCTCGCGGCACTCGACCGGCACGGGCACCCGCACCTCCACGGTCTCCACGCGCGGCGTGGCCGCGCAGCCGGCCAGCAGCGCCGCCAGCAGCAGGATCGCGGCCCTCATGGCTGCGCCCTCCCCTGCAGCCAAGCGTCCACCCGGTGCTGCGCGCTGGCGCATGCATCGCCCGGCACTGCCGGTGGAGCGGCCAGGATCGCGTCGGCCTTGCGGTCATGGGCGGCTGCCCGGACGCCGGCCGCCCGTCGCGCAGCCTCAGCCTCGCGGGCCCGGCGGTCGGCCAGCGTGCGCAGCTCGTCAACCGCAGTGCTGCAGGCCTGAGCCGCACCGCGCACGCCGGCCAGCTCCTGACCCTTGGCAGCCAGCTCGGCCCGCGCGGTGGTCGCGTCGTCGCGCGCACCGAGCCAGGCCCAACCCGTCGCGATGTTGCCCACCACCAGCACGGCCAGCACGATCTGCACCGGCGTCATGGCTGGCTCCCGGCGCAAGCGGCGTACATGCGGACGATGGTCTGCGTGTGCGTGCGGCGCTCCAGGCCAGACGCCCCGGAGCGCAGCTCTGGCAGCGGCAGGCAGTCGCGGCGAGCGATAGCGGGCGCGGCCGGCTCCGCCTGAGCGGCCGGCGGCTCAGGTGGCACGACGCCACAGCCGGCCAACAGCAAGGCCCCGAGGATGGTGATACGGATCATCGTGCGGACCCCTTGATGCGCTCGTTGGCGCGCTGGATGGTGGTGTTGATGGCCTTGCGCTCGTGCTCGGGGACAGCCGCGGGCACGCCCGCTGCCCTGGCCGCCTTACCGGCGGTGGCCGCCGCTGCTTGCGCCGTTTCCGCGGCCGTGGCCGCCGTATCGGCCGCCGCGGCGGTGAGGTCGGCGGCGCGTGCCACGCGACCCGAGAGCGCGCCCAGGGCAATGCGGTTGGCTTCCTGCAGCCGAGCGATCTCGTCCAGGTGGTCCTGGCGGTCCTCGGCCAGCATGCCGCGCATGCGCTCGACGCCGGCCCAGTAGCCGATGCCGGTGCCACCGCCGACCATCCCCAACAGCATGGCGCTGCCCGCGATCACCGCGCGGGCCCGGTGCAGATCAGGCTTTTGCATGGACTTGCTCCGTCAGCTTCTGGACCTGCGCCTGCAGGCTCGTGATTTCGTCGGTGGCGTTTTGCAACTGACGCTGCATGCCCTCGAGCTGCCCCTGCAGCTTGCCGAGCGCAGTGATCGCCTCGTTGCGCTCGCGGGCGAAGTCATCCGCCCGCTTGTCGGCCTGGGCGCGCGCGGCGCGCTCCGCCTCCAGCAGCTCTTTGTAGACGTTGATCGCCGACACGCGGCCGGCGTCGTCCGCACGGTCCGCCGCGCCCCGGCTCAAGTACTGGCGGA
Source organism: Paracidovorax cattleyae (assembly GCF_900104515.1). GTDB lineage: Bacteria > Pseudomonadota > Gammaproteobacteria > Burkholderiales > Burkholderiaceae_C > Paracidovorax > Paracidovorax cattleyae. The sequence continues at coordinate 56,942 of NZ_FNJL01000010.1, read as the reverse complement.
GGAACAGGAAGCCGCTGGCCACGGCCGCCGCCGCCGCGCCCAATGCGCCGAAGGGCCCGCCCGGGAAGTTGTTGAGGTCCGGCGAATCCATCGGCATCACTCCAGCGCCAGGCGCACGGCCTGGTCGATCAGGTCGGCGGGGTACGGCTGCTGCCCGTTTTCGTGCCGCACGATGGCCTCGACCAGCAGCGCCAGCACGTCTGGGTGCTCGATGTTGAGCTCGTCCCGGACTGCCACGTCCATGGCGCGGGCCACCGCCTGAGCATATGCGCTGGTGTTGTTTTCGACGCTCGGCGCCCAGCGGCCGATGATTGCCTCCACCGTGTTGAGTCCGCGTTTGCGGTAGTACGAGAGCAGCACCTTGGCCAGTGCCCGGAGGCCCCAAACAGGCGCCGTGAAAACGACGAAGCGCGGATCGCTGCTCTGGTCGGCAGCCATGCCCTGCCAGCGCTCGCTGGTGCGGTCGATGTTGCCGGGATTGTTATTGCGGATGCCACGCGGCGGCAGGACGGTGCTCATGGATGCTCCTCAGCGCGCACGGGCGCGTCGATGATTTCGGAGGGGTCGATGTCGTGCCCGGCGGCCTGCAAGATGGCCAGGCCCGCAGGCAGGTCGGGGTTGTCCAGGTCGATGAAGGCGCGGACGCTGGCGTCGCGCACCACGGCCCGGACCTGCGGCGACTCGTCGGCCAGGATGGCCCACTTCGCGGGCCCGAAGCGGTCGTAGAAGGCTCCCACGCTGATGCGCCGCGCGGGCGCCGCCGAGGCCACAGGGATCTCGGGGAAGGCGCGCACGGTGGCGCCGCCGAGCTGAAATTCGATCATCTCGGCCATGTCATGCCTCCGTCCGCAGCGAGTAACCGACGTACTCGGTAGAGCCGGTCCAGGCCCGGTACGTCGGGGTGATCCAGATGACCAGCGATCGCCGGAACACGATCGAAGCGCCGGGCGCGGCTATGACGTCGTCGCCCACCTTGAACGAGGAGCCCATCACCGTGACATAGTGGGGGCCTGCAGCGGTGGACTCCCACTCGATCAGCTTGCGGCCGTCCGTCCAGATCTCCGAGCGAAGGCCTGCGGTTTCGCCGCTGTTGGCGCTGCGGAATGCCCCAGCGTGCAGCAGCTGCCCACGGCCAGTGACCGAGAGCACCTGGGTGCGCGTCGCCTGCGCGATGTTGGTCTGCGCGGTCTTGGTGATGCCGCGCACCTGGTCCGGGTACGCCTGCGGCATCGTGTACCCGATCGGCGCCGCGGTCGTACGCGTGTAGCTGGCCGCTACGTAGTTGGTGAGGTCGTCCGCCGGGTCGGTGCTGCTGGTTCCCGTGGCCGCCACGCGCCGGTACACCTCCTTGTCCAGCGGGCTGATCACCAGCGCGCCCTGCTCGATCGTGGCCGAGGCGGACCACATTTCAGCGGAGCCGCCCCCGCCCTGTCCGAAGAGTTTTGCTCCATCCATTACACGATCCCCCTGGTGTTGTCCTGATAGCGGAGCCCCGGAGAGCTCCAGTAGCGCGCCGACAGCACCTGCATGCCCAGCGCCCGACCGCGTACCGGCGTGGAACCGAACGCCACGCTGTACTGCGCCCCGTTGCCGATCGCCTCGATCCACTGGATGCGGTCGTTGGTCGCCCACGTCGTGGGCATCGTCAGCGTGATGCCGGCCGCGCCGATCACGTAGCACCTGCCGGCCTGGGCCGTGGTGTTGGTGGTGATCAGCACCAGCGGTAGATCGGAGCTGTCGCCGCCGGCGATCCCCAGCACCCAGTCCGAACGGGACGCGGTGCCGCTGCTCGTGGTGATGAGCATCTGCAGCGCTCCGGTGGCGCGGTCGTAGCTCGTCACCGATCCCGTCATCTGGGCGGAGGTGTCGCCCGCGCTCGTGATGACCAGCCGCATACCCTGAGCGAAGGCCCGGCCCGTCTCGATGCTGAAGCTCTTGGCCCCCGTGCCCGGCACCATGCTCGTGCTGCTGCTCGCCGTCAGCACCTGGGCGCCCATGGCCAGCGTCTGGTCGCGCGCGGCCTCGGCGCCGGTGCGGGCGGTGGCCGCCGCGCTGGCGCTGCCACTTGCCGCGTCGCGCGCTGCCTCGGCGCCAGTGCGGGCAGTGCCGGCAGCGGTGGCGTGCCCGCTGGCCGTGTCCCTCGCCGCCTCCGAGCCGGCCCGGGCCGTAGCTGCGTTGGTCGCCTGCGTGCCGGCGGTTGTGGCCGAGCCCGCGGCCGCGGTCGCGCGTTCCTGCGTGGCCGTCGCGTTGGTGTACACGTTGGTAGCCACTGCGTTGATCTGCGGCACCATGCCGACCTGCGCCGCCACCGTGGCGAAGCCCTTGGCATTGAAGTCTGCCGGCGTGTCGGTCGGCAGCGGTGCCGGCGGCAGCGCGTCGATGCTCGGCGGAGAAACGATATCGGTCATGTGAGCCCTTCCAGCTCCAGCTCGGAGTCCGAGTAGTCGTAGTAAGAAATCACGATGTCGAAGCTCTTGTAGAAGCCGTACACCGTGGTCGATGCGTAGCGCTCGGTCCCCACCCACAGACAGGGCGTTGCGCGCACTTCCGCCAGGAAGTCGTTAAAGGAATCGACCTCGGCAGCGGTCAGCAACAGGGAGAAGCTCGCGCGTTTCGCGAAGGCCCGCTCCACGACCACCACGTCGCCGAACTCGGTGCGCTCCTTGCGGCTGTAGTCCTGAATGCCCACGCGCGCGCCGGCCTTGACGCCGAGCCCGAACGTGCGCACCTGGCCCAGCAACAGCACCCCCACCGCCAGCGACGCGCCGCCGGTGAGATCGATCAGCACATCCGCGCCCGGAAAGCTCGGCAGGTCCATCTGGACAGACTGCGTGGGCATGCGCCGCTCGCCGAAAAACCATTGCCACCAGCCAGCCGCCACAGGCTGGCGCGAGAGGTCCACCGTCTTGTCGTACACGGTGCCGTAGGCCGGATCGATCACGCGCACGCGCATGCTCGTGGTGCCGGCCAGGTTCAGCGCCGCGAGCGACGTGATCGCTTGGCCCGGCCGCAAGCGGTACTGGATGCTCGATGCCTGCACGGTCTGCGAACTCACGGACCTGTCGAAGACCTTCCACCGGTTTGTGGCGCCGACCTCCACCCACCAACCTGCCGTGGCCGTTGGATCCTTGCCCACGTTGCCTTCCTGCACGCTCTGGTACACCTTGTGGGCACCTACGTGCATGACGCGGGCGCCCACCGCGTAGGTGGTGCCCGAGGCCCAGGCTGGATAGTCGGTCTCGGGCACGTTCGTGCTCACAAGCATTGCCGTGGTGACGGCGATGGGCCGAACCACGGTCAGCGACTTGATGCTCATGCGGTCTGCTCCTCTCGTTGCGGCGGTGTGCCGTCTCCGTCCCATCGCTCCAGCACCTTCGCGATGCGCGCGTTGAGCCGCAGGATCTCGCCGGCCTGCTGCCGGTTCTCCGCAACCAGCTGCGCCACCAAGGCCTCCAGCCGTTCCGACCGCCCGCCCTGCTGGCCTGCATCGATCGCGGCCATCAGGGCCCGGTTGTCGGCCGCCGGGATGATCCGCTCCCCTTTGTGGACGATGGCCGGCATGTCCCGCGGCACGTAGTTCGTGCCCACGGCAAAAGCCGGCACGCCCACCGACGCCGCTGCCTTCACCCAGTCCGAATAAAAGTAGCCGGACAGGATGGACAGGTCATCCAGCGTCCCGCCCGCGCCCTTGATGGCGGTGAGCAACCCCAGAAGATCGCCCGTGCCGTCGAACGTGTGATACAGCGGCGACAGCTTGTCCAGCCGCTCGATCAGCGCCTGGTCGATGACGGGCGTGTAACCGATCGATGTGCCAAGCGACGTGACCCGTCGGTACTTGGTCTCCGCAGGAGGTGTGGCGCCCGCGCCAGCACCACCGCTGCTTCCTCCCCACGTAGCCGCGGAGCCCAGCATCTCCGGCTTGGTCTCGTACACCCCACTGTTGATCGCGCCCGCGATCTGCTTCACGGCCTCCGCAATGGAGGTCGTGACGTCGAAAGTACCGTTGGCGATGTCGATCTGCCGGCGCCAGTACGCCAGCATCTCCTGCTGGGCCTTGAGCTGCTTGTTGATGCTCTCGGTCTGGAGGTCCAGCGCCTTGGCCTGTGCCTCGATCGCGGCGATCTGCTGCTCGGCCGCGGTCTTCTGCTTGCCGCTGATGCCCTCCAGCCCCGACAGCATGCCGGCCAGCACCAGGCGGTCCCGGTCCTCGTCGAACTGCGTGGCGTAGCCCTTGGAATCCAGCCCGCCGCGGGCCGCACCAATGGCCTCCTGCAGCTGCGCTTGCTCGGGCAGGTATCCCGTGGTGCGCGCCGTCGCCAGCGCCTGCTCCACGAACGCCCATCCCTGCGCCGCCTGCATGGACGCCGTGCTCTCCACCTGGCCGTACAGCTCGCGCGCATTGCTGCGCACCAGGTCGAAAACGCCGGTGATGAGGGACAGCGACTCGTCGGCCAGCGTGCGCTGCTGGCCCAGGGCCGTGCGCTGCGCGTCGATGGCTTCGAGCTGCGCGTTCAGCCGCTCGTTCTCCAACGTGATGGCGTTCTGCAACTTGCCGTAGGCGTTCTCGCGGTCCTGCCGGAACTGGGCCGTCAGCGATGCCGCGTCCTCAAGCTCGTAGATGCGCCGCACCAGCTTGGCCAGTTCAGGATCCAGCTTCGTGAGCGCGTCCACCTCCTGATTTCGCCGCAGGGCCAGGGCCTCGCGGTCCTTGCCCTGGGCGATCAACAGACGCTGCTCAAGATCGAATCGCTTGTCCGCGATGTCCTTTTCGCGCTGCTTTTTCGCCGCGTCGTCCGCCGCCGTCGCCAACTGGTCGAATGCTCCAGCCAGCTGCAGCAGCACGGCGTACGCCTTGCGGCCCGCCTCGGTGTTCAGGTCCTGCGCCTCCACCAGCTTGCGGTACTGGGCTCGCGCGTCGCTGGCGTCGATGTCCGGCAGCTTGATGTCCACCGTGCCGAGCTGCTTCTCCAGCTGCTTCCTCGCGGCCTCCCGCTGCTCCTCGGCGCTGTAGAACTTGGCGAAGTAGTCCGCGCTCGACGCAGTGAACTTGTCCACGCCGCCGAACAGCTCCACCAGCTTGTCCGCCATGTCCCCGCCCTGGAGGCTCGCGGCGTACATGCTGTGCCCCAACGTCTCGAACACGCCGTTCGTCGCGGCAAGGCTCGTGGCCAGCCGCGTGAGCGTGTCGAGAGAGCTCTCCCCCGACTTCTGCAGCAGCTTGAACGCGTCCAGGTTCGCCTGGGCTGCAGGATCCACCGGCGGCGCGGCTGCCGCGTCAGGGTTGACGCCGAACAGGTACTTCCGGTCCGTGGCGGCTTCCTGGATCGTGGTGGGCAGCCCCAGGATCAGATCGGCCATGCTGATGCCGAGCTTCTGGAATTCCTCCTGCAGCTTCTTCTGCGCGTCCTCGGGGCTCAGCCCTTGCAGGCTGACCTTGATGCGCGCGGTGAACTTGTCGAGGGCCTCGCCACCCAGTCCGAGGACTTTCCCCATCTCCTTGATGGAGTCGCGCATCGTGGTGTACTGGTCCGCGAACTGTTTCCGCGTGGCCTCGTCCAGCTCCGAATACTTGGTCTTGTTAGAGCGGAGAAACCCTCCCTTGTAGAACTGGTAATACTGGCCCTCGAACCCCTTTTCGCCGCCGAAAGTCCCGTCAATGCCAGTGTCTGCCAGCTTGCGACCAAACACCCGGTTGACGAGGCCGCCGATCGCGCCACCGATGGCACCGCCCATCGGGCCACCGAAGATGGAGCCGATGATCGTGCCAGCGTTGACCGCGGTATTGCCCGAGCTGCCGATGGCGGAATAGCCGCCGGAGATGAACTGCCCGGCCATGCGGCCGATTCCAGCACCTGCAAGGTAGCTTCCGGCGCTGCCGACCATCGTCGCAAAACCACCCGGCGCGCCGAGTGCTGCACTGGGGTTCAGGAAGTTGAGCCCTCGCTGCACGGTGTAGGCGATCTCGTTGGCGATCGAACTGAACCCACCGGTGATCGCCGAGTAAATGTTCTTCCCGATCGACAGGATGTCGAGCGCACCGGAGCCGCCACTGCCACCCCCCATGATCCCGTTCGTGATCCCGGAGATCGCCCCCGACACCGGCGTTAGGATGTAGCTGCTGATCGGGCGCAGCACCAACGTGCTGAACATGTTCTTCAGCGTGTCGCGGAAGTTCTCAGCGAACCCTTTGCCCGACTCGAAACCGCGCAGTAGCGCATCCGTCAACGACTTGTTGATCTCGTCGGCCGTGCGGTCCCAGTCCTGCTGGATGACCTTCGAGACGGCGGCCTCGCCCTCGATGCGCTTCGCCTGCTCCACCTTCGCGCGCTGCTCGGCCTTCGCGACCCGCTGCTCGTCGTCGCCTTCTGGCATTCGGCCGATCTTGGCAAGCTCCTTGGCGTACTTCAATTCCACCTGGCGCAGCGCTACGATCTTCTCGCGCTCCAGGCGCGTGAGGCCAGCCAGCTTGCCCTCGTCCTCGTAGAGCTTCGCCTGCTCCTGCGCGGCGCGCAGCAGTTCGTCGGTGTGCGCGTTGATCGTCTTCAGGTCGCCGGCCTGCAGCGCGCGCACCCAGCGCTCTTGCGCATCGATCGCGGCGTCCATGGCCGCCAGGTACTCGGGCGTCCACGGCCCCGCGTCCTTCGCCATGTCGCGGGCGAGCTTGGCCTGCTCGAGGTTCATCTCGGCGATGGCCGTCTTCGACTTACCGTAGGTGGCGTTCGCCGCTTCCTGGGCCTCGGCCTGCTTGTTCGTGGCGTCAGCGCCCTTGTACATGCCGTCGAGGAACTTGCGGTAGGCGGCGTCGGCTTCGTCCTGGGACTTGATTCCCTTTTCGATCTCGCCACGGGTCTTCTGCAGCACCACCAGGCGCTCAGCCTCCGCGAGGGCCAACTGCTTCGCGGAACGGGTGCGACCATCCAACTTGCCGGCCAGCTCCTCCTGCAACTTGGCCACCAGTTTCTCGCCCTCGGTGAGCTTGCCCGCCTCCGCGCCGCGCTCGCGCAGGCGGGCGATGTACGCCTCTTCCTCCTTGATTTTGGCGCGGATGGTTGCGACCTCGGACTGGCCGGCCGCGGCGGATTTTTCCTTTTCCTTCTCCTTCACCTTGGTGATATCGGAAACGACAGTGAGGTAGTCGCGCTCGAGCTGCTGACGCTCTTGCGTGGTGATGCCCTCTTTCGACAAGGCCTCCACATATTTCGAGGTCGCATCCAGCACTGCACGGCGCTGCTTTTCCAGGTCGCTCTCGCGCTTGACGGCCTCCTGCGTCAGCTCCACGCCGGCCCTCACCGCGGCATTTGACTTTGCCTTTGCTTCGGCCACCTGCAGTTCGGATTTCTCCTGGTCTTCGAGGAGAGCGATCAGTCCTCGCTGCCGCTCGATATCCTGCGCGGCGCGGGTGCCCGCCAGCAGGTTGGGGCCGGCCGTTTGCACCATGCTCCCCAGCTGGTTGCGGGCGATTGCAAGCCGATCACCTGTGGTCTGCGGCGCACCAATCTTCTGCAGGTTCGCCAGCGCTCCCGACGATTCCTCCTTGATCGCGCGCCAAGCGCGTTCGATGAACCCAAGGCTCTCGACCACCTCCTTGCGCCGAGAAGCCATGGCATCGGCATACGCCCCGAAGGCCTTGGTGACGGCCTCCTGCTCTTCGCCTTGGGCCTTGAGGGCGGCAACCTGCTGGTACACCTCCAGCGTGAGGAAGCCGTACTTCTCGTTGAGTTTGGCCAGGGCTTGCACCGGGTCTTTGCCCAGCTCTGCGAAGTCCTTCACCAGGTCGGAAACTTTCTGGCCTGTGACCTCGACGCCCGCGGTAACCCCGCGCAGTGCAGTGGTCAGGTCAGCGCCCAGGATGGTTCCCACGCCCGCAAGCTCCAGCGCCGCGGAACGAGCATCGGCAAAGCGGCCCGTCACGGCTCCGGCCTGTTGCGCAAGCGCTGACAGGCTGGTTGCAGTCTGCCCGGACGATCCTCCCGACGCGATGACCGCGCGAGTGAACGCATTGGCTTGCTCTGCGCCCTGGTAGTACGCGACGCCCAGGGCTGCCACCGCTGCAGCGGCCACGGAAAGCGGGTTGATCAGCCCCATCACGTACCCGCCCATGGCGCGCACTGCGTTGCCGGCGCCACCGAATTGGTCCTTGATCTGGGCGCCCTGCTGCAAGAAGACCGTCAGCGGCGCCTGCCCGCCCTGGAGCGAAACGACAATGTCGCTGAACTGCGCAGGCAGTCCACGGAGCGCCGCAGCCGTCTGGGCAGCCGACACGCCCATTTTGTTCAGTGAACCGGACGCGACGCGCTGAGCCTCCTCGGCCTGCCGCAGCTGGTCGATGTAGGGCTTGAGCACATCCACGTTCGCGTTGCGCTGCTTGGCCAGGGACTCGAAATAGGATGCGGTGCCCCGTTCGCCAGCCTGCGCTGCCGCCGTGGCGCGCTCAATGCTGGCGGCGATGGACTTGGTGGCGCCGTCCATCTTCTGGGCCGCGGCGGGCGCACCGTCGCCAATGGCCTGGATGCCTTTGGCGGCCTGCTGGCCGGACTGCTGGACGTCCTGGGCCATCTCGCGCACGTCGCGCTTGATCTCGTCCACGCCCCGCTTTACGCCGGAGGCGTCCACGCCGAAACTCAACTGGGCTTTTCGTTCTTCGTTGGCCATGGCGTGTCCAGAAATGCAAAAGCCCCACGGGGTGCCGCAGGGCTTGGTATTGATGGCCCCGTAGGGCCGGCGTCAGGAGCCGCGGCTCACTTTTGCCTGTTCCGATCGCTCAGCGAAGATCGTGAGCGCCTCGGACTCAATCACCTGGATGTCGTGGAAGCGCTCGTCGTACTCATCGGGGTCGAGGTCGGCGCGGTCCAGCTCATGGAACAGCACGCCGTAATCCAGCGCGATCGCACCGGCCATGCCCACGCGCCACTGGTTGCAGATGCGCGACCACAGCGCATACACGGGCCAGTTCTCCGGCCACACCTCGGTCGCCTTGCCTGTGTAGTCGCTGCGCTGGAGCCCCCACGCGGCGAGCTCGGCGTCGCTCGCCTCGGGCTCGTACATGGACCGCGCGATCGCGGTCAGTTTCCCAGGCGGCCTTCGGTGATGGCCACGCGGTAGGCGTCCACGATCGCCTCGCTCGCAGCCGGCAATTCGTCGGAGAGCTGCTGCAGGGATTCCGCACTCAGGTCCACGTCGAGGTTCCAGCCGACCAGGATCTGGAGCATGTATTCCGCGTTGGTGCCCACCAGCTTGTCGAAGTGGTCGCGCAGGCTCCACGGCTTCTCGGACACACCTTCTTCCGCCGTGGCGGCCTCGGCGGTGGCCTGGGCGCCCGTCTTCTCGGCCTCGGCCCGGATGCCATCCACCAGCGCGCCGAATTCCTTGCGCGTCCGATACCTGAACACGCACTCGATGGTGCCCTTGCTGCCGTCCAGCAGCGGAACGGAGACGATGCGCTTGAAGGTCTCGGGGCGCTTGCCCAGTACGATTTTTGCCATGGTGTTGTGCTTTCGGAGAAGAGAAAAAGACCCTCGCCGCATACGGTCGGCGGGGCATGAAAAAGGGCCCCGAAGGGCCCTGAGGCAGAAGCGGCGGATCAGGTGCCCGACTGGTAGCGCACCGGGCGGCCTTGCAGGGAGATGGTGGCGCGCACCTGCATCACCTGGCCCTTGGTCAGCGTGGGCGTTTCGTTGAACGACACGTAGCCGTTGTAGAGGATCACCGAGCCATTGGGCAGCGTGATCTTGATGGCGCGGATGGCGCGGGCCTCGCCGGCCGCCTTCAGGGCCTGGTAGCCGGGCAGCGTGGGGTCATCGCCGATACCGATCTGGATGGACTGCGCAGCGGTCACGGTGGGCAGCTGGCGCTCGTAGTCTTCCTCGAGGAACGAGAAATTGGCGAACTGCTGGTCACCGCCGTTGGTCGTGAATTCCAGGATCTGCGGGATCTGCGTCCAGGCGAGGATCTCGCGCAGCGAGCCGGCCGAGGAGCCCGCGGGGAAGCGGTTCACATCGGTGGTGTCGGTGCCGGCCACCTCGAGTGAGTTGGTGGCCACGTTGGCGGTCTTGAAGATCCGCTCGCTGATCTTCTGCCAGCCGGTCTTGAGCTCGAAGAACACACCGTTGGCGAGACCGTGGGCCGTGCTGGTGGCGACGCCCGGCGCCGCGTTGGAAATCGCGCTGATCGCCTTGGCGGTGCCGTAGGAGGTTGCGATGGCGACGGTCGCGCCGTCGGGGAGAGAGACTGCGATGATAGTTCCTTCCCGCCCGTTATACGGGCGTCAGATATGCGCCCGCGAGGGCAGTTCTCCCGCGTGCGCGGGCGTTAGTGAAAGCCCGTCAGGGCTCGATCAGCACTCAGGCCGCGAAGCCCGGGTGCAATTTCCTTTTCGCGGCCATGTAGGCGGCGTGCGCCTCTTCTGCCGTAGCGAACATCCCGATGTGGATGAACTTTTTCGCCACCTGAATCCGCGCCCTGAACTTCCCGGACTGCTTGCACATCGCTGCGCCGAGCAGGCCCGAGCGACTGTCAACACGGGCCCGGCGTTTGTTCTGCGCGTTCACCACGGTCCGCACATCGCGGAGATTGGCGATGCGGTTGTCAGAAGGGTCGCCGTTGATGTGGTCGATTTCGTGCTGTGGACAAACGCCATGAACGTGCAGCCAGGCCAGCCGGTGCGCGAGCCACTTCTTTCCGACCAGGCTCACCACGAGGTAGCCGGCAAGGCTCCCGTGCCCGGGCATGTCGGCGGCGTCACCGATCCGGTGGCACTGCGCCGTGCGCTTCCTTCGCGTGAACCTCCCGGTTTGCGGGTCGTAGTCGAGCGCTGCACGCACGGCCTCTGCCGTCAGTTCGTTCATCGGGTGCTCCAGAAACAGAAAAGCCCGCGCGCGGCGGGCTGGTTGAAGGTTGGTCAGAGGCCGGAACTCAGGTGCGCGCGCCCCAGACACTGAAGGTCTGCAGCGCGCCGGTGAGCTCGTCGCCGTCGTCGTAGGCTGAGGTGGGCTCGGCCCGCGGCGAGGCCTGCAGCGCAGTCGAGGCGCACAGCGTTTCTTCGATGCCGCGCAGCAGGTCCAATGCCGCCTTCGGCGTGGTGGCCCAAGCGGTGATCTGGATGTCGGCGTGGCGCGTCGGCGGCGCCGAGTTGTCGAGGAAGCGGATCGGCTCTCCACCGACGTGCTGCCACACCACGTAGGGCGTGGGGGTGTCGTAGGGTGCGGTCATCGGGAACACCCGCGGGCATTGCGTGCGCAGCGCCGCAACCAGGTCTTCTTCCAAGCTCATGCCGATCCCCTCTGCGCGACGCGGCGCCGCATCTCCGCCTCGGCGGCCTTGTAGGCTGCATCCATGACCGACGCTGCACCGCGCACGAACGCCTTGCCGGGCACGATCCGCGGCGCGGGCAGCGTCAGGTAGTAGGCATCCTTCTGCTCGCGGGTGGCGCGCCGGCCGGGGCGCGGCTGGCCGTCCATCCCTGGGCGCACCACCGGGCCCATGCCGTCGGGGCGGTACACGTAGCGCTGCAGGTAGCCGTACTCCACCAGGTGCCCATGGGGCGCCTTGCGGTGGTTCCATGACACGTCATAGGTGGCCTTGCCGTCGCCGGACTTGCTCGCGCTGTACGCCTGGTAGATCGATGCCGCCAGCTTGCCTGTCCGGCGCCCCAGCCCGGCGACATTTCGCTGGACCTGTTCGTAGAGCACCTGCGCGCCCGCCTGCGCTGCGGGCCGCACCGCGGCCTCCGCTTCATCGCCCAGTTCGTCCAGGTAGCTCTCCAACCCGGTGGTGTCGGCATCGACGGTGAAGCTCATCGGGCCACCTCGCACACCAGATCAACGTGCTCTCGACCCGCAACATCCGGCAGCACTGCCTGCACGTCGTAGACCGTGCCGCCGTGTAGCACGCGCATGCCGGCGGCCAGGTCGGTGCGCCAGCGCACGCGGATGGACGCCTTGACGGTGGACGCCTGGGCGTCCGCCTTGATGGCGCCGAGCCCGGACAGCGTCTTGATGCTGGCCCGGGCCTTGCCGACCTCGGCCCAGTTCTCGGCTCCCGGCACCGGAGAGCCCCAGGTGTCCGTCGCCGTGCCACGGCGCTGGATGGTGATGCGGCGGTTCAGGTCTCCTGCTCGCAGCATGTCACGCTCCCCCGTCGAAGTTGATGTACGGCTGCAGGAGCCACTCCGCGCCCATCGGCACCGGTGCGCGGGAGCCTTCGGCCACCGCCTCGCGGTTGGCGAAGAGGTGCCCCAGGATCAGCAGCGCAGCGGAGTTGATCGCCTCGTCCGCCACCACGCCATAGAGGTCTTCCGGCGGCACGGTGTCCGCGTGCACGCGGCGGAAGATCTTCCCCTCCACGGCGAGGTATGCCGCCCGGAGCCACGTCTCGATCAGCGCGTCCTGGGCTTCATCGGCCTCCACGCGGAGGTGCTCCCGCGCCGTCGGGAGGTCGATCTTCGGCATCCCTCAGTCCTTGGGGTAGGCCCGGGCGGGGAAGCCATGCGCGCGGGCGTAGGCCACCGCTTCCGGCGTCGTGTCGATCGAGTCGGCGTGCTGCTTCGCGAGCTTCTCGGGCACGCCCTCGATCACGTCGTTGGGCTCGAAGCGCACCGCGCCGAAGGTGATGGCCGCCAGCACGCGGCCGTCCACGGCCTTGCCGGACGCGGCTGGCGCTGCGGCGGGATCGGGCGCGGCTTGCACGTCCGGGCGCTCGGTGGCCTTCGCGGTGTGGTCGATGGTGTCCTTGCCGCCGTCGGCCAGCACCTGCTCCGCCGTGGCGGACGCGCTGATGCCGTTCTGCTTGCGCACCTCGTCGCCGTTCGCCGTCTTGGGGTCGGCGGCCGTGTTGAGTTCGCCGTCGGGCACGGTGACCTTGTCGCCGGTGGCGGTCGGGACCGTGGAAGTGGGTTGCTGCTTCGCCATGATGTAGCTCCTCTAAACAGGTTGGGTGATGCGCCCGGGCGCGGTGCCCGGGCCTGCGCCATCAGGTGGCGGGGTGCTGGTAGGCCTTCACGGCGCCGCCGACGTCGATCAGGTTGCCGCCCGAGCGGCAGAAGGCGACGAAGCCCACCTGGCCCTTCAGCGTGTACGCGCTGTCGGTCATGCGGAACAGCGTGACGTCCATCACGTCGCGGATCAGGTACTTCGACATCTGGCCGAACAGGATGGACTTGGCGCTGGCGCCCGGTCCAGGCATGTTCTGGTTCAGCACGATTTCGCGGCCCAGCAGGCGGTCGGGCGCACCGCCGGGGTTGCCCGCTTCGTAGCCGGGCACGAAGATCGGGCGACCCTGCGTGTCCTTGATCTTGCGGACGGCCTTGAGCATGTCGTCATGCAGCATCAGCTTCGAGCCGGCGCGGTAGATGGGGTCCACCGAATGCTCCAGGTCCACCAGGTCGTCATAGGTGACGGTGGTGGTCTGGCCCGTCGCGCCCACCTTGCCGACGGGCGCTGCGGTGGCGAGGCCGCGCGGCTGGCCGGTGCCGGTGCCCACGGTCTGGTGACGGTTCTGGATGCGGTACAGGCGCAGGGCCAGGAGGTTCCGGATGTAGGCCTCGATGTCGAACATCGAGTCCTGCAGCAACTCGAAGGGCAGCGCGATCGACTTGGAGCTGTACTTGTAGACGTCCAGCGAGGCCTGACCGAAGGTCGTCTCGCCCACCGATACGGTGGCGTTCTGGCCGACGATCTCGCCCTCCTCGGCCGTGGCGTCCGAGGTGGGGAACAGCATCTGGGCCCCGGTGGACGTCTGGATGGTGCTGGCCACCGCGCGCACGCCGCCCATCATCTTCATGGCTTCGACCAGCGAGCGGCTGAACTCCGTCGCGACGGTGTAGCCGCCTTCGGAGCCGGTCGTCGTGGACATGGCCGCGCGAATGTCGGGGTTCTGCCGGGCCAGCAGGGCCTGGCGCTGCTCGGGCGTCAGCGCGGAGATGCCGCCCGTCAGCATGGCACGCAGCGCGCCGGCCTCGGGCGAGGCACTGCCGCCGCCGGCGGTGGTGGCCGCGTTGGCGGCGGCTTCGTGCTCGGCGCGCTCGTCGCCAGCAATCTGCGCCAGGCGGTTCTCGCGCGCGATCTCGCCGTCGATGGCTTCGATTTCGGCCAGCACGGCGTCCATTTCCGCCGCGTCCGCTGCCGGCATGCGCTGGTCGGCGGGGGTCTTGGCGTTCAGTTCGTTGGCCTTCTTGGCCTTGGCGTCGCGCTGGGCGCGCAGTTGAGCGAGTTTGCTCATGGGATACCTTTCGGATGTGACCGCTCGCGCAGGTCGTAGGGACGTAAAAAAGCCGCCTCGGTGGGCGGCCGTTCTCAGCTGCGCGAGGCGCTTTACTGATGGGCAAGGCGAGCCAGCACGCGCAGGCGCTGCTGCTGGCGGTCGCGGTGTTCGGCGGTGGCGTAGGCGGCTGCCGGCTCAGGCGGGGCCGCCACCGGTGCGGCGGGCGGCGTGGCAGCCGCCGGGCTCGCCCCCTTCGGCGCGTTCTCGTAGGCGGAGAGGTTCCAAGCGCAGGCCTTTGCCTCCGCCTCGGCGATCGAGTCGGCAAACCCGGCGTCCATCGCTTCTTGCGCCGTGAACCACGTTTCGGCGGCCATCCACGCGCTGACGTCTTCCAGCGGCTGGCCGGTCTTCGCGGCATAGGTCTCCGCCAAGGTGCCGTCGATCTTGTCGAGCAGGTCGGCTTCCTTGCGCAGGTCGGCCGCGTTGCCCCACATCCCGGTCCATGCCTTGTGGATCATGAACATGGCGCCCTTGCCCATCACCACCTCGTCGCCGGCCATGGCGATGAACGTGGCCGCGCTTGCGGCCAGACCGTCAATGTGCACCACCAACCGCCCCTTATGCAGGCGCAGTGCCTGCTCCATGGCGCGGGCCGCGAACACCGAACCGCCCGGGCTGTTGATGTGCAGGTGGATGGTGGCGTTGGCGTCCACGGCGTAGACGGCCTTCACGAAGGACTCCGGCGCCACCCCGCCCCACCACTCCGCCTCTTCCTCGCTGGAGACGATGTGGTCGTAGAGGAAGATCTGCACGTCCGGGGAGTCGGCCGCCGCGACCACATCGAAGCGGCGCGCCGCGGCCCGACGGTTGTCGGCGTAGAGCTTATTCAGGCGGTTTTTCATCGCTGTCCTTGCCGGCCTTGCCGGGGTTCGTCTTCAGGTTGGCGTTGGGCGGCAGGTTCTCGCGCCGCCGCACCTCCTGCGCATCCATCCACGGCATCTCTCCGGCCCGGCCCATGGCGATCCGGTAGGCCTCGTAGCGGCTCTTCAGGTCCGCGCGTTCCAGCGCCTCCACCAGGTGCTCCACGAAGAAGCGTTCGCGCACCGGCCACAGCTTGTAGTTCAGCTCCTGTGCCGACTGCGTCAGGTGGCGCTGCAGCGTGTACCGCACGAAGCCGATGCCCTGCTGCTCGATGCCCGAGCCCCAGCTCGTCGTCTTGTCGGTGTGGCCGATCATGTGCGGGGGCACGCCGAGGATGCGCGAGATCTCCTCCACGCTGAACATGCGCGTGGCGAGGATCTCGGCGTCCTTGCTGTTGATCGACAACTGCGCCGGCTCCAGCCCCCCGGACAGGATCAGCGGCCCGCGGCCCCCGTTCTGCGCGCGGGCCAGCAGCGACGCCTTCAGCTCGGTGAGCTGCTCCTTGGTCAACCTGCTGGCGGTCTTGAGCGCGTAATCGATGTTCGCGCCGCCCGCGAAGAACCTGCTCGCGTAGTCCTGCGCGGCGATGGCGGCGCCGATCGCCTCGCGGCCCGCGTAGGTGATCGGGCTCGGACTGCGCAGCCCGTCGAAGCCCAGGCTCGACAGGTGCAGGATGTCCGCGCTGTCCGCCGTGTAGGCCGGGCTGCCGTCGATCGGGTTGACCCGGTAGAGCACGCGGCCCTGGTGGCGAAAGGGATCCACCGACAGCGGGTGCAGCGGCTCCATGCCGATGATCTTGGAGCTGCGCACGCTCGACCGGATCAGCCGCCCGAAACCGTCCCCATGGAACAGCTTGGAGCTGATGAGGTATTCCCAGAAGGCGAAGGACGTCCAGCCATCCGCGGCGCGCTCGTTGAGCAAAAACCAGTAGTCGTGATCCACCTTTGTGCGGTCGTCCCGCTCGTAGATGGCCAGCGGCAGCGAGGCGATCGCCCCGGCCACCAGGGCCACGGCGGCGTACACCACGGACACGCGGATCGCGGATTCCTTCGTCACCGGCACACCGGCCGCCGAGCGCGCACTGGCGCCCAGCAGATTCGCCAGCTCGCTGATGTTTAGCGTGCCGTTCTCCACCGTGTTCTCGCCCAGCGCCAGCAGGCCGGCGCGCGCCGCGGCGCCCTCGCGCCCGGCGATCCATTCGCCCAGCACCCGGCTGCCGTGCTCTCGCGCGGCGAGGTTGAGGGTTTGCGTCATCAGGACAGCTCCAGAGAGTAAATCGCCGGGCCGGCCTTCGCCTCCGGATTCAGGGCCATCAGATAGACGGCGTCGAACATGGCCATGAGCGGGTCGATCTTCGCGAAACCGCTGACCTGCTTGGTGATGCTGATCGCATTGCCGACGGCCACCACCTTCGCATTGCCCACGCACCAGGCCATCAGCCCGGCTCCGCCGTGCACCAGCTTGCGGGCCGCCAGGTGCCGCTCCGCGGTCTTGATCGCGCCCTGCAGTTGCCAGCCCTGCGGAATGCCCACCACCTCGTCGGCGTTCACAGGCCCGGCCTTTTCATCCGTTCCCACCAGCGCGTCGTAGATGCCACCCAGCCCGGCCCGGTCCACGCCCACCTTGTCCAGCAGGCCCGAGTCCACCACCTGTGTGACGATGCGCACGACATCGGCGATGTCCTCGCCCACGCGCTCCACGAGCACCAGGTCGCCCGCCTTCGCGAAGTCGTGGTACTTGGCGGCTTCCGACTTCCGGCGCTCAAGCGCGATCGGATGCAGCCACGCCCGAGCCCAGACCAGCCACCGGCCGGTGTCGATCTCACGCCCGACCACGGCCAGCCCCAGCATGTCGTCCAGCCCCCCGCCGTCGATGCCGACAGTGACCACCTCCGAGCGCTGCAGCAGCTCCTCGAGCGAGAACACCGGCACGGCCGCGGCCAGCCAGAAGTCGGCGCCCAGCCAGCGGTCGCTGCGCAGGTTCATGCCCACTTCGACGTTCCCGTACTTCGCCAAGAACCCCTTCAGCGAGGCCTCGCCCTCCGCCTCCGCCTTCCGAAACTCGCGCTCCAGGTAGGCCCGGTCCACCGAGTACCCGAGGTTCGGGTTCACCATGGGCAGGTTCTCGAGCAACCGCGCCCCGCCGTTTGCGACCAGCTCGGGTGGGTGCTCGAAGAGGATGGGCAGGAACTGCGGATCGACGATCTTTCCGTCCCGCACGTCCCGCGCGTACTGCAGCTTCTCCTTGAACACCCCCTGTGGCGGCTCGTCGCTCTGGGTGGTGATGTAGATCGTGAAGCCTTCGGGCCGCGAGGCGAGCCCGCCGGTGGCCTCCCGCAGCATGTCCTTCGCATTCGCCTGCTTGCCGAACAGCCACAGTTCTTCCACCAGCACGCCGACCGACTTCTTGCCGGCGGCCGTGTTCGCGTCCGCCGCGATCACCTTCAACGTCGCATTCATGCCGCGGTGCGTCAGCGTCTTGATGTGCGTCTGCACCTGCACCAGGTCGGCCAGCTCGCTGTAGGTCTCGCCGTCGTCGCCCTCTTCCTCGAAGGCCACCATGTCCTTGGCCGGGCCGAAGCTGTTGTTCGCGACCTCGAGCGTAGGTGCCAGGATCGTGAACTCCGCCGACTTCCGCCAGTTGCGGATCAGCATCGTGAGCATGATCGAGGCGGCGAGCCCGGACTTGAAGTTCTTCTTGGGCAGCATCACGAACCATTCTGTGATGAGGCGTCGGCCGCTCTCGGCGTCGTAGGCGCCGAATATGGACGCCGCCAGATCGAACACCCACTGCCCGCTCGCATCCCCGATCTTCGGGCTGTCGGGGGCGTCCACGATGCGCAGCTCGCGCATCACGGACAGCCCGGCCTCGGCCTCCTCAGGGAAGATTGGCGGCGGGATGATCGACCGGCCCGAGCGCAGCCGCTCCGCCCAGTCTGGGCAGGCTGTCGTCCACTCGGGCATCAGACCCTCTTACCGCCGGCAGCCGCCAGCTTCGGCGGCGCGGCCGATGCGAACTTGCCCGCGCCGGCGGTCTTCGCCGCGGCCCTGGCCTGCTCCTTCTTGCCGCCGTTCTCGGCGCGGCGCACCTGGGCCGACAGCAGCGCCTTCGCCGCGTCAACTCGCAATTTCGCCTCGGTGCCGCTGTCGTTCATCACGGCGCGCAGGAACTTGTCCGGCTCGTCGTAGACGGTGCTGAGCGGGAGCACCACGGGCTCCTTTTTCGGTCGGCCGGCACCCGGACGGGCGCCACCGCTTCGTCCTTTGACTCCGGCCATTTGAATTCCTTTTGATAGGGGAAAAATTTTCTGCGCGTGCGGAACCGTGCGGTATCCAGGGGAAAGGGTTCCAGACTTCTTGGCACCCCCTCCCTTTCGGCGTCAGGGACGCCTGCGCACGGCCCGGCGAGGCCCCTCGCGGCCCGCAGGAGCGGGCGATCTCAGCCCGTGCCACATCTCGCCCGCTCCTGCGCCTCGCGAGCCGTCTTGGCCGCGTGGCAGTCCGGGCACAGGCACTGCCGGTTGTGGTCGGCGTCCTTGCCGCCGCGCCAGAGCGGGACCGTGTGGTCCAGCTCGAACGGGTCCGACGTGCCGGGCGTGATGTCGATCAGCTTGCCGCAGCCCTTGCAGTGCGGCCCGTCGCGCAACCAGATGCGCAGCCGCGCCTCCTGCCGGGCGCGCCCCCGATCCCGATGGGTCGCCCCAATGCGCGGCGCCTGCTGCAACCGTGTGGCCTGGGCCATCTGGATGCGCTGGGCGGCGGCTGGGATTCGGGGGCGCTGGCTCATTCGCGCATCGCGGCGTCGATGTCCGTGCGCACGCCGGAAGTGGTTCGCGTCGGGATGCTGCGCAGGATCTGCGCGACACGCTCTCGCACCTCTGGCGAGGCATGGTCCGCGGTCAGCCAGCGCAGCCGCTTGGCATCCGCGCGCACCTGCCCAACAGCAGCGACCATGGCGTCGTACTCGGCGGCGTCTGCTCGCCGAGCCTCGCTCATCATCCCCACCGCGTTCCGAAGCGACAGGATCTCGCGCTCGCGGTCAAGCCAGCGCATCACGATGCCCTTGAGGCTCTTCCATGCGGCATTGCTGCCATGCGTCCGGGCGCCGGTGTCGTAGGTCTTCATGGCATCTCCTGGGTGTTCTGGCATCCATCGGTCTACGGGGCTTGGTCTGGCCCCGCTGGTGCCTGCCGTCCGCTGTCCAGCACCACAGCTTGCGGTGGAAACCCCCGCGCCTGTGCGCGGCCGGCGCTGGCTGCCGGGAGTCGGGTATGAAGGATTCGCCCTCCTGGCACTACGATGGAGTTCTCACACAACCATCGCCAGGAGGGCGGAAACAATGCATACGACCGAAGAACTCATCCTCGCAGCTCACGTCCGCGAACTGGCATCAGCCATACGAACTGGCGCGAGAGCCCAAGCCTTGAAAGAATGGGAGCGAAACAGCATGGAACCGAATGACGCAGAAGGTCGGGCCAAGAGAGATGCCTTTTCGCAAGAATGGTCGGCCAGCCATCCTGTGGCGTCCTTCGCCGCAGTCGCTTACGCGCAAATCGAGACAGTGGCCGACGCAATCAAGGGTATTCGGCAGTAGCCGGCAGGCCCTCATCGCCCCATCGCATCAGAAGGCGGGAAATATCCGCGGCCTGCTGCCGAATTGCTCGCACCTCCAGCAGCATCGTGTCGGGAAGAACAGCGTTGCCTGGATTGCACGCCGCAGGACTCGGTGCACTGAGCTGCTCCAGTGTCAGGCCCGAGCGCAGGGCAGCGTGCACCGTCTCGGCGATCCCATCGCGGCCGGGTTGCTCTGCAGCACTGCGCTCCTGGTCGAACTTCTCACCACGCCCGCGCTTCAGCCGAGCGAAGAACTCCGATGCCCGGTAGCGGCGACGCTTCTGCATCTCCTGCACAGCGGGCGGCGCAACGTCGCCCCAGCGGTACGGCTTGGTCATCTGCGTCTCCTTGGAAGGCGCCACCACCTGGGCATGGCGTCCCTGGCGGCGATAGAGGCGTGGTGGATGCGCCCTGGTGGTGGCAAACGAAAAAGCCCGCAGGCGAACCGTGCGGGCTTGGGATGTTCTGGGCGCACTTCTCCAACAACTTCTGACCTGACCGGACTCACCGCCCGGGGGCCATTCGACATGTTGGCATGGCGGGTGTATTGCGCCTGCGCTCTAGGGACGCATTCTACCTCAGCATTTCGCCGCCGCGAAGTTTTTCCACGCTGGCAGCTGCTTGAGCGCGGCACGCGACCCGCTGCGCGCACGGCAAACGTGGTGCGCGATGTGCTCGGAGATTCGCAGGCCATCCGTCCCGTGGGGGACCTGACGTTCGCCCGAGCCGCGGCAGACCTTGCAGGCCTGCCCGTCCCTTTCCTTGGTGCCCTGGCAGACCGGGCAGCGGCGATCGGCCCACCAGCCCAAGACATCGAGAAGCTTCGTGCGCGGCTCATTGATCCCTCGGCCGGCCACCCAGGCCAGAAGTCCGGCGTGCTCGTCCACCAGGTGCCGCAGACTGGGCAGGCGCTGCAGTACCCGGCGCCGCTCTTCCGCCAGCCATGCATCAGCCGCAGCGCGCGCGCCCAGCAAGTCCAGCGCCTCCACCTCACGCACTCCTCGCTTGCCATGCTTCTGGACCTTGATGCGCGGCAGTCGCTGAGCGATCAGCTCGATATCGGCTGAGGTGAGGCTGCGCGGCTTCGCGCAGCTGTCCCATTCGGTCATGAGTTGGTAGACGCGGCGGCCGATTACCGCTGGCGTCTTGCCCGAGGCGATCAAGTAGTCCACGTCGCCGCGCTTATCGAGGCTCACGGTGAGGTCGGAACTTGCACCAGCGCTGGTGAGGCGCTCGGCTGCGGTGGGGTATTTATTGATCATGGCGGTCATCGGTCGGGTTGATGTGGGGCAAAGCCCCAGGTTGTTGGATGCCCGCGGGCCAGAGCCCCAGGGCGATGATGCGGCGCTGTGTGTCAGCGATCCATGCCGGCTCGATCGCGCGGCGCGCGGCCTTGGGCAGCAAAGCCCCCTGATCGAATAGGCTGTGGCAGCCGGGCGTGCCCGGGCGGTCAGAGCAGAGCGGGAAGCTCTCCAGGTCGCAGACCTTGATCCCCATGCCCTTGCCGGTGTTTGCGTGCGCGCACTGCGAGAGCCCCGGCATGCCGCAGGCCATGCACGGCAGCGCGGCGACCAGTCGGCGGTAGGCCTCGCTGCGCACCGGCGCCGCCTTGGGCACGGCCGGCGCCAGCTCTGCGCAGGGCACCACCACGGAGGCCCGCGGCCGCACCTCCGCCATGGTGCGGGCGGCGCGGGCGGCGAGCCGCTGCTCACGATCGGCAGCAGGTGCTGCGGGCCGCGGCGCGCGGCGGAATCCGGTCCGGCGCATCAGCGACCGCCTCCCCGGAGATCCTTGGATCGGCGGTACGGCCACGCCACCATGGCCGCGTCGCGGGCATGCTCGTTCGAGGAGCCGGCCCAGCCAGTGGTGCGCGCGAACGCGACCGCGTCCAGCTTGGCGCCCTTGTTGGCCGGGCTGATGCCGTGCGCCGGGATGCCCAGCTCGCCGCACACCTCGGAGATCAGCCTGCACCAGGCGTCCACCTGGCCGACATTGCGCGCCATCTTGGCGCTGGCGGCGCCGCTGCGGCCGCGCGTCCAGGTGTGGCTCTGCAGGCGCGAGTCCTCGAAGACAACCCGGGTCGGCTGCCGGCCGCGGATGATCCGCTCGATGTAGTGCGGCGGCACCGTCTCCAGTTCCGTGAGCACGCCATCCACGTAGGTGGCCACACCGGTGTGGGCGCCGGGGTCCATCCCGAGGATCAGCATCCCGACCTCCCGCCCAGCCCCAAGAACGGGCTCGCCACCACGTAGTCGCGGTAGCTCCGGCCGGCGCGGGCATCCTGCACAACCGATTTGGTCTTTCCCAACTGGCGCGCCAGCTCGGCACCTGTCAGTGGGCTGGTACGGATCAGCTCCACCTGCTCGGGCGACAGCGAACCGACCTTGTGCCGGATGGCTGCAGACACCCGCCGGCCGTGCTGCTCGCCCCCGAAGCCGATGGCCGCGAATGCCTTGCGCATCGCCGCGCTGCGCGTGACGTGCTTGTGGTGGTCGTGGTTGCAGCAGCCGGGCGTCTCGCACGTCTGGACCAGCGTGTGCCCCTTCTTCAATTCCTTTCCGTGCACGGCCGTCCACAGAACCATGTCCACCCGAGTGATGTTCCCCTCGTGGCGAACCAGCGGGCGGCCCTGCTTGTTGCGCGCCCCGCTCCACTTCAGGCAGTCACCGCCCACGTCCTCGCAGCGCAGCAGGATGTCCTGTTCGATCTCGGCGGACGTGCGCACATAGTCCGGCAGCACGTAGCGCCAGCTACCGTCCAGCCCGCGAATGGTCAGCTTCCCCGCGCGGCGCAGGGCGTGCACGCGCTGCCGGGTGTAGACGCGGCCGCGGCCCGTCAGCTCCGCAAGGTGCTCCAGCCGCATGGGTTGGTGCTGGGCGATCAGCGCGAGCAGGTCACCGTCATAGGGCTCGGGCCGCGAGCCCCCGGGCGCGATATGCCGGCTGAAGGGCACCCACTTTCGGAGGCCGTCGAACGCCGCCAACTTGATCCTCTTCGCGCGCTCCATCCTGCGCAGCAGCAGCCCCATGGCGACCTCAGGGGAATTGGCCAGGGCCGCCAGCTCGCGGGTGCTCATCTCCTGGCCGGCAATGGTCTTGAGGATCTGGGCAGGGTTCCAGGGACAGCGCGCAATCAGCACGTCCACAGCCACCCATGCGGTGTCCCTCTGGGGCTTCGTAACGACCGGCCGCGCCAGCAGGCGTTCGCGCGCGCCTTCCAGCACCACCTTCAGGTGCTCAGCGGCCCAGCCCGTCGCGGCGCGCAGCTCGCTCTCGCGGGCGGTGCCCCCGGCGGCCGTCAGCATCTGCATCAGCTGTGCGAGGTTCTTCTTCGTGGCCATCAGCGGCCTCCTTTCTGGAGCCAGCGCTCCCGGTCGGCTTGGATGTTTGCGGGCGCGGGCGTGTGCTTGGCGCAGGCGTGCTGCGGCGGGAAGAAGGTCCATGCCTTCCCGAGGGAGCAGGCGGCCATACCCTGCTTGGCCATTTCGCGGTGCTGGCGCAAGGCCCAGTGGATGCAGGTTGCGCAGGTCATACAGGCTCCCCGAGCAGTTGGAGCGCAAGCCGCACATCCGCGTCACGCTGCGGGTATCCGTCGCGAACATCGTCCAGGACTGCATGCGCCCAGGCCTTGGATTCGGTGAGGTGATCGCGCAGCGTCATTGCCATTTCTGCCTCCCTTCCATGCCCAGGGCCTGGCGCGCGCTCTTCAGGCTGTAGGGTGTGATCCGCTCGCCGGCAGCAGCGCGGGCCATGATCGAACGCGCCCAGTCCTTGCTGTCGCCCCGAGCCTCGTAGCTGACCGGCGCGCGCGGCGCGGCCACGGGGGCCGGCAGGCGCGGCAGGTTGTTCTCTTCGGCGTAGGTCTTGCGCGGCGTGATGGCCTCGCAGGTCTTCTCGAACTGCGGAAGGTTCGGCGCGTACTCGGGGTTCTCGGACTTCAACCGCTGCGCCGCGGCCTCGATCACTTCAGGCGCGAACCTGGCCAGGGCTGCGTCCCACACCAGCATCGCTGCGGCCACCCCCTTGTCGCCGCCTGCCTCCGACTTCTCGCCGGTGGCGAACTTCGATAGGAAGAGGTTGCCGTAGGAGCCGTGCAGCAGCACGAACAGCTTGCGGGTGGTGGGTGAGGCCTCCCGCTTCGGGCGGGGCTGGTGGGTCGCTTGGTGGATGGCGTCGTGCGCCAGGGTGGATATGTCGTTCACAGATCGACCCCTTCGTAGATCGTGGCGGCCGCTGCTGCGTACCGCATCTCGGGCGGGCCGCGCCGCGCGCCGCCGCCAGCCCCGCGCTGGCCGAACCTCACGGCGTTGCGCAACCAGGTGCGGAAGGCGGCCTGCCAGTCCTTGAAGATCGTGCCGCGGGCGGTGTGGTGGTCCAGAAAGTTCGCCAGCTCTGCCTGCAGGTCGATCCCGGACCGGGCTGCCATGTCGGCGGCGGTCTGGTCCGGCTCGAAGCCGGTCGGCAAGGTGGAGCCCCGGCTTGGCTTGGCCGGTGCGGCAGCGGCGGAACGATTCAGTGATGGTTCACTGATGGTTCTATGACGGTTATTTGCGGGTGCAACGGGTTGCACCGTTTCTTGCTCTGGATTGCACCCTTTCGTGTCGTCCGTTGCACCCTTTTCGTCGCGGATTGCACCCTTTTGGATGGGTGCAATTTCTGCACCCTTTATCCAGTCGATGGAAATCCGGTACTCACGGGTCATGGAGCGCCCGCCGTTGCCCGCGCTGACGAGGATCAGCCAGCCCGCCTCCTCCATGCGGCGCAGCTGGTACTGCACGCTGCGCACCGACTGGCGCGTCTTATCGGCAAGGGTCTCCACGCTGGGAAAGACCTTTGTACCGTCGTCCGATGCGTGATCGGCCAGGGCGAGCGCCAGCAGCATCTCGCCGCCGCCGCTCGGATAGCGCTCGAACACGGCGGTCATCACCTTGACGCTCACGATGCCTCCTGTGCGCGGCGCGCCGTGTGCCGGCCCCAAAGCCCCGCGACCCACTCCACACCCTTGGGCGTGAACTTCGTGGTGCTGAACGCGTGCTCGTTGGCCGTGGCCACGCCCGAACGGACGACGAAGCGCCCAGCGTCGATGTGAGCCTGGTAGGCCGTCCACTCCCCGCCCAGGCGGTACATGACCTTTTCCTCCTGCAGGAACGCCCGGAATTCGTGCTCGTTGGCCCGCAGCAGCTTGGCGACCTGACGGAAGCCCATGGCCCCATGGGCAGCCACGAAGCGGTCTACGTACTCCACCTTCGGCGCGGCCTCCTCCAGTTGGGCCCTCTGCAGCTCGATCTGCTCCGCCTGGTCGGCAGCCAGGCGCAGGGCCTGGGCCATCGTGCGCGGAATCGCGGGGGCCGCCTGGGCCTCCAGCTCCTGCCACCGATCGACCACGCGGGCCGTGAAATCGGGCGACAGCCGGGCGATCAGCACCAGCGAATCGCGCTTGTTGAGGCGGCACTCCATGTAGGTCTGCCCGTTCTGCGGGTTGGTACAGGGGGTCTCCTGAATCTCAGGACACACCCCCGCATCGCGCAGCGAACGGCAAACAGGCATCACGTTGTCGTGGCGCTTGCCCGTCAGCTCGGCAATCTCGCGGCTGCTCATCGTCAGCCCGGAGCCGGATGTGGTCACTACGTCCATCACAAGGCCCTCCCGGCGTTGTCCGCCGCATGCTGGGCATTCAGCGCAGCGGCCACGCCCTGCAGCGCGGCGACGGCCTGGCCGATCTCGCGCAGAACCTCGCGCTTGTCGTTGTCGCTGATCGATCCGTCTGCCTGGGACTGCGTAACGACCACCAGGACATCGGCGCTCTCGCGCACGGCGGCGGCCGTGGCCGAGCGCAGGCAGTGGTGCGCCGCGCCCATGTCGATCACGGGCAGCGACAGCATGCCGGCGCCAAAGGAAAAGACCGTGCCCAGGCCTTGAGATCCGGCGCTACCGGCCTCGTGGCACATCGTGGCGATCTCCTCCGCGTCGGCCAGGCCCATCTTGTGGCTGGTGCTGGAGCCGCTCAGCTCCTTACGCAGCACCTCATCGGACTTGCCGAGGCGCGCGGCCAGGGCGGCACGGCCGCCGGGGTAGTTGGCGACCATGCGTCGCAGGGCATCGAGAGAGTTCATGGCGTCCGGGGCTCCGTAAATTGGACGTGGACCAAAGGGGTGGCGGCGGCGACGATGCGGGCATGGACAACGAGACCAGCCCCAGCACCTCATCCAGCCGTAGCAGCGCGCGCGGCGCGGTGGTGGGCGCCCGCCTCTCCCAGGCGTACGATGGAAGCTCCTACACAACCATCGCCTGGGAGGGCGGACATGACCAGACAGGAAAAGGCGACGCGCTTGGTGCGCCGCATCAGCGTGAAAGACGAAGCGGGCCGGACCCGGTCCGTCGAGGAATGGGGCGACTTCATGCGCGTGCAGTTCAACGAGGGAACCTGGAGCGAATGGAACCGCAGCGGCGGCCGTTTCAAGCTCAGACAGCAGACGGTCAACCCCACGGACGACAAGCAAGGGTTCGCGGTGCCGACGACAGGCGAAGTGCTCACCATCGTCAGCCCCACTCCTCCGAATTGAGATCCACCGCCGCGATGGCCTTCATGACCTTCGCGGCCGCCTCGCCATCGAGGAAGACCCGCACGTTCAGGTACACCTCGCCCGGCCCGGCCACTTCCAGGCTGCAGCCCACCACACCCTGCGCATCGATGCCAGCGCCCTTGCGCATGGCCCGCCCCAGCCGGGCGCTGATCGGGCGGAATTGCATCGCGGCGGCTGGACGCGCGCAGGTGCAAGGCAATTCCGTCGCAGCATGGGAACCCAGGAAGTGCACGGATGGCCTGCCTTTCCCGCAGGTGGGGCAGAGGTCAGCCATGGCTTACCTCCTCCTTGGTGGGGGCCACCCCGGTCAAAATCCGCACCTCATTGCAAACGAGGGTGGAGCGGAAAATGGCAAGAAGAATCGGGCTCTCGCAGGAGCAGGCTTTCGAGACGCTGTGGGTCATGACGACGAACCTTTCACGCCTTCTGGCGTGGCTTGTGTTTTGGATTGCGCACCTGCTTCTGGCCCTGCTGGGAGCGGTGCTGCTGTGGTGGTTTCAGGTGACGCCAGCAGACGTGATCCAAGCCCTGACAGGTGCGAGTCAGTCAGCGACCGCCTCAGTCGCTGGATTTCTGGGGGTGTCAGCAGCGGGACTGCTGGGCGGCTACCTTGCTGCGGCTCGCTGGGTTTGGAAGAAAACCTACGTGCGATGGCAGATAAACCGGCTGCTAGAAGGCATCGAGCACGACTAAGCACTGCTGGCCTCCTTGGTGGGGGCGGCCAGCTCGGGCCAGATCAGGTGCCAGTCGTCGGGGCGGAGGTCCCTGCGGGAGACAGCACCAGAGGTGGCGCGCTCGATGGCGACGCAATATGCCGCATCGGGGGTCGTGCCCCGCGCGCGCCAGTTGCTGACAGCCGATTGACCGACGCCGATGGCCTCGGCCAGCTTTCCGACGCCGCCGATGGCGCTGATGGCCGCCTCAAGAGGGTTCATGTTCGTGATTCCTTTCACGAACGTGATAGTAAACCAACCACCAATGTGATGCAATCCTTTGACACCATCACGCCCGTGAAAACCATTGCAGAACGCCTGAGGGCCGCGAGAGAACGGGCTGGCCTCACCCAGCCAGCCCTGGCCCAG
Source organism: Paracidovorax cattleyae (assembly GCF_900104515.1). Lineage (GTDB taxonomy): Bacteria > Pseudomonadota > Gammaproteobacteria > Burkholderiales > Burkholderiaceae_C > Paracidovorax > Paracidovorax cattleyae. The sequence continues at coordinate 29,547 of NZ_FNJL01000010.1, read as the reverse complement.
CGCGCCAACGTGTCCCAAGGGACGATCGGGAACATCGAATCAGGACTGCGCAAGCGCCCCCGCGACCTACTTGCTATCGCTGCCGCGTTGCATGTGTCCCCGTCGTGGCTTGAGACCGGACAAGGCCCTATGCATGGCGATCACGATCAGGCCAATGTCTCAGCTGCGCCTGCGTCTATGAGGCCGCGCCGCTACCCCGTTATTTCCTCAGTGCAGGCGGGCGAATGGTCTGAGATCGTTGACAACTTCCAGCCCGGCGACGCGGAGAGTTGGCAGGATAGCCCCGTGGACCTAGGCGATGCTGGGTTTGTGCTCAAGTTGGAAGGAGACTCGATGACCAATCCGACAGGCGGGCGCGACAACTTTCCGGAGGGTATGTATGTTCATATTCATCCAGGTATTGAGGCCCAGCCGGGGGACTACGTTGTAGCCAAGCGCGAGCACGAGAATAAGGCGACGTTTAAGAAGCTGGTCCGCGTGGATGGAGAGCAGTTTCTCCACGCGATAAACCCGGCATGGCCGAAGCCGTACATAAAACTTGAGCCGGGCGACAGAATTATCGGCAAACTAAAGTTTGCCGGATGGAGTTTTTAAAGGAGAGAGGCATGAAGAGGTTTTTAACGGCATCCATTATTTCCTGCTGCGCCGTGGCGCATTCGGCGAGTCTGGCGGATTCAAAGAAGGTTTTTTCTTCCGGAAGTTGGTCAGTCCTCAGGGGTACTGACAGCATGACAGATAAAGCCACTTGCACGGGGGTTTACAAAAAAGACTACTCCAAACAGTTATCTGCAGACACCCTGTACATTTCTATCAGGGGTGGCATCTCTTCGGTAACTATGAGGTTTGACGACGAGCCGCCGCGCGGCTTACGACTAGCCACCGAGACGGAGAAGGGCATCGACGCAATTACTGTAAATGAAGCCGAGTTCGATAAGTTACTGCAATCATCCAGGCTGCGCATGCGCGTTTCCACACTTGTGTCAGGCATACAGGATTTTGATATCGATTTGCGCGGATTGAACGACGCCGTGGAAAATATCAGGTCCGGTTGCCCTGAAAAATCACAGCCAGCAGGAAAGAAGAATGGATGACGATAAGGCAAAAGCGGCATCAAGCCTTGGGAACATCGAACAGCAAATCGCCGAATTACGGAGCGCTGTCTCCGGGAAGACGAAGCTAGCGCCTGGCGATCGAGAGTACGTCCGGGCCGGAATTTCTTCTCTGCGCAGCAGCCTGCAGGCGTTGGGCTCAGGACCGCGCTTTGATGACCCGGACATCGCTCGCCGGCTGGCCTCAGCCGGGAGTGGCATCCTTGCCGCCATGAGCAGCTACAGCGGGGATAGCCCCCAGGCCATCGAGCGGGCGCTCGTCAGCGCCTCCTTCGAGGTCAGCGATTGGGCTCATAAATTCTCGCGGCTCGACGGCTAAGCGCCAAAACCAATCGTCCGGCCGGGGCTCGAACAGCGCGGATTCCACCGCGAGTGCCGATCGGCGCACCAAGGTGAGGATGTGCGCCATGTAGTGCCGAGCCTCCTCCAGGTTTTCCGGGCACCTCTCGCGCATGGCGAAGTGCATCTTGCCGAGACCGACGAGCAGGTCGTTCATTTCCTGCCACAGCCGTTCTTGATCCTCAGCTCCCGAAGGGGCTCGCCAACCCACCGCCCTGGTGGGTTTTTTTTCGTCCATTTCAACCATGGGTGCTCCTTCGCCCGATGGGCGTGGAACAAATTTTAGCGATATCTCACATTCGTGTTGACACGTCAGTTCACGTTCGTGATAATTCATCCATCGCAGCCCCACACAGGCAGCGATGGGCCACCGCATCGACGGGAGCCCGCCGGCTCCTTAAAAATCCGCCCGCCCCGTCACCGCCGACGATGCTTGCGCCGCCCCGCGCATTCCCCGGCCCTGATGGATGAAAGAGCGATGCAGTTGGGGTGCTGCTGGCCGTCAAGGCACGTCGCGCGGGCAGTCCGGCCCGTCCCAGTCCGCCGAAGCGCGGTACACGGGTGACAACGGTGAGGCCACCCCGGGGAGCCAAGACAAGCAATCCCAGGCAACACCACCATGCGGCCCGCCCGCGAAGGAGACCACCATGCGCACCACCTGAGCCGGACGACCCGGCCACCCTGCCCGCCGGGCACGTAGAAAGCCGCACGACAGCCGGCATTGGACCAGATCTGGCCGATGGCTGTGGGATCGCCCACCCCACAACAGCCAGAAGACGCCGTAACATGCACGTCCAGCGCGCCAGCGCTGCGCTGACCCTGGGCGACACCAGGGTAAACACAAGCGCCTTCCCGAGAGGACGCTTGTGTTTTTAAGCCGCGCGCCCTCCTCTCCCTCCCATCTCATTGGGGCGCACCCACGCGGCTCTTTCTTTAGGCGTCCTGCTCAGGGCCGCCTTCCACCGCGCCGGGGGGTCTCTATTCCTCCCTCTCTTCTTCCCCCGGCACGCCCTTCGGGGCAGCGGTCTTTCTACAACCCCACCCGGCCCGCCACGCGCGGGCTTTTTTTCGTCCTACCGGAGCCAGCATGCCAACCACCAGCACCCTCATCACCAAGGACCGCGTCAAGGCGTGGTCGACCTGCAGCGACGGCTACAGGTGGTTCCTCGAAAACTACCCCGCCGGCCAGGGTGAATTTGTGCCGCTGTATCAGCACTTGGTCCGCGACAAGCGCGGCAGCGACGCCGACTGGCTGATGGGCAAGCTTTTCCCGGAAATCGATGACACGGGCCTCCGGGTCAAGTTGGTCACGCAGATCGCGGGCGCCGATGCCGAGCTGATCGCAGAGCAGGAGGCGGCAGGGGCCAACGCCGCCACCACCGGCGACTGGGCCAACGCCGCCACCACCGGCAAGGGGGCCAACGCCGCCACCACCGGCGAGGGGGCCAACGCCGC
>NZ_FNJL01000010.1:15327-26589 GCF_900104515.1 Paracidovorax cattleyae | reverse complement strand
GGGCCAACGCCGCCACCACCGGCGAGGGGGCCAACGCCGCCACCACCGGCGAGGGGGCAGTGGCGGCCGCCCTTGGTATCGGCGCCAAGGCAAAGGCCGGCACGGGCGGCGCAATCGTGCTGGCGCACCGCAGCGATGACGGCAAGCTGCTGGGCGTCAAAGCTGCCATGGTGGGCGATCAAGGCATCAAGCCGGATGTCTGGTACGTGCTGGATGCAGATGGAAGCTTCAAAGAGGCCGGCGATGACTGACCTCGCGGAGCCCCGCATGCCTGACCACCACCCACCCAGCCCGCCGCATGCGGGCTTTTTTTCGTCTGGAGGCCCCATGGACCAAGAAACACACCCCGGCTCCGCTGCCTTGGCGGCCTACGCCCTGCACGTACACAACAAGAACACGGCGCGCGAAAGGCGGATTTCGGCTGCAGCGCACCGCAAGGAAGCGAAGACGCAGAAGCTGCAGGTCGATGCCTTCGCGCTCCGGAAGACCGCCAAGGAGCTCACCGCCGCATCCTGGCAGCACGCGGCCACCGCCAAGGCGGCACGCACGGAAATGCTGGAGCACGCGGCGCGGGCCCTGAAGCAGCTCACCACCCGCATGCCCCCCGAGTACCAGGGCTGGGGGTGCACGAAGACGCACATCTACACCGGGCTGCTGAAGACCCTGGAAACCCAGGTCGCCCGCACAAACCCCGCGCTCCCCGTCCTTGCGGAAGCGCTGCAGTTGCTGCTTACGCACCGCGAGTGGGACGAGAAGACGCTGACGCGCCTGAGTGGCGCACGAACGAAGGCCTGGCCCACCCCGGGCACGGGCTGGCCTGAGAACGCCCCGAGCTGAAGGAGACACGACATGGACATCCACCACCCCGACATGCGGGCCGCCGTGCAAGCCCCCGCCCCGAAGCCCCAGAGCACCTTCCTCGGCTCCGTCGGCTTGGGACTGCTGATCTTCGCCGCCTTGATCTGGGCCGGCCAAGACGACAGCCAAGCCGACACCCGGCACCGAGCCGCAGCAGAACAGGCCCACGTCGAGGCCGCCGAGGAGCGCCGTGCCGCCGCCGCGGCCCGCGCGTGCGAGCCCGGCACCACGCCCGCCTGGATCGACAGCACCACGGTGCAGTGTCTGCGAGCTGCGCGCTGATCCCCATGGACGCGTGCCACCCAACCATCCGCGCGGCGCTCGATGCCGAAGCCCGACGATTCGAGCGCGAGGAGCGCGCCATGGCCGAAGCTCGGGCCGCCGAAGCGCAGCGCCACATCGAGCACCGCGCCCTGGCGCGCCAGATGCGCGAAGAGCGCCACAACCCAGCCATGGGGTATGTGTGATGACAGAACATGAACTTGATCATCACCTGAACGCCGTCTTGAAGGCGGCCGGTTCAGCCCTGCGGCACTACACCTTCCAGAAGTCGCTCGATGACATGCGCGCGGCGATGCGGTCCGCCGTTGCGGCGGGAGCGGAAGACGCCGATCCCGGCTACCTGCGCGGCCTGCTCGCAACTCTCGAAGCAGTCGAGGAGCGCGAGCGGCCCGTGATCGTCGCCATCGACTCGCTGCGCGCGCGGATCGCGCAGCTGACCACCCCACCCCAGTCGGAGCCCCGTCCATGAGGCCTGTCGCAGCCTTTGCCGTCTGGCTTTTTGCCACCGCGGCAGCCACCGCAATGTTCCTCGTGCACCTGCACCCACCCCTCCTCATCAGCACACCATGACCACACAGCAACACGACCACGGCGCACTCGCCATCAGCAGCGCCAGCGCGGGCGCTCTCCTCATGCACGACGCCAGCATGGACCGGCTGGAGCGCCTGGCCGGCTTCATGGCGAGCGGCAAAACCACCTTGCCGCAGCATTTGCGCGGCAACACCGGCGACTGCTTCGCCATCGCTCTGCAGTCCATGCAGTGGGGCATGAACCCCTTCGCAGTCGGCCAGAAGACTCACCTGGTAAACGGCACGCTCGGCTACGAGGCTCAACTGGTGGCGGCCGTCATCAACAGCTCGGGCGTGGTCAAGGACCGATTCAACTTCGAGTGGTTCGGCGACTGGACGAAGATCATCGGCCAGTTCAAGGAAGTGACCTCCAACACCAAGAAGGACGACAACGGCCAGCCAAAAAAGTACATCGTCCCCGCATGGAAGCAGGAAGACGAGCGCGGCCTGGGCGTGCGCGTGTGGGCGACCATCAAGGGTGAGAGCCAGCCGCGTGTGCTGGAGCTCCTGCTGACCCAGGCGCGCACACGCAACAGCACGTTGTGGACGGAAGACCCGAAGCAGCAGCTGGCCTACCTTGCGCAGAAGCGCTGGGCCCGGCTGCACGCGCCGGACGTCATCCTGGGCGTGTACACCCCCGACGAATTGGGCGAGCCCACAGAGAAATTCATGGGCCACGCCGAAGAGGTGGCGTCTCCCCCACCTCCGCCCGTGCCGCCAGCTTCCTATCCCGATGCCGATTTCACCAAGAACCTGCCGGCCTGGGCCAAGGCAATCGCCGCCGGCAAGAAATCCATGGCCGATGTCATCGCCACGGTGGCCGCCAAGGCGCCGCTCACCGAGATGCAGAAGACGGCGCTCCAGGCCGAAGTCGAGAAGATGCGCCCGCAGGATGTCGAGCCCAAGACAACGCGGGCGCCGGCCCAAGACGCGCCGGCGGTGGATGCTGAATTGCTGTCACAGCGCCTGCGCGACGCGAAAGACCTGGACACCCTCTACGAGGCGGCCGGGCTGATCGATGCGCTGCCGGCCGAAAGCCGCGACGCCGTGACCGAAATCTTCAACGGCCGCGTGGCCGAACTGGGAGGCTGACATGTGGAAAATCGTCGAGGGCCTGCGGCAGGGCTCGCCGGAATGGATCGCGCACCGCGCGCAACACCTCAATGCATCGGACGCCCCGGCAATGATGGCGTGCCACCCGTCGAAATCCAGGCGTGAACTGGTTCGGGAGCTGGCCACCGGGATCGGTCTGGAGTTCTCCGACTTCGTGCAGGAGCGCGTGCTGGACAAGGGCCACGAATTCGAGCGCCTGGCCGGGCCGCTGATGGAGAAACTGGCCGGCGAAAGCCTCTACCCGGTCGTAGGCGTGAACGGCAAGTTCAGCGCCAGCTATGACGGCTTGGCCATGTTCGAAAGCGTGGCCGCGGAGCATAAGCGGCTCAACGCCGCGTTGCGCGAAGCGATGACGCCCGGCTGCACGGGGGGCGACCTGCCACTGTGCTACCAAGTGCAGATGGAGCACCAGGCCATGGTCTGCCCGACCATCGAGCGCATCCTGTTCGTGGCTTCGGACTGGGATGACAGCGGCGGCCTCATCGAGGAGCGCCACTGCTGGTACGCGCCCGATCCACAGCTGCGCGCCCAGATTCTGGCCGGATGGGAACTGCTGGAGCGCGACGTGGCCGCATATACGCCGCCGGCCACGGAGCCGACCACAGCCAAGATCCACGCCGCGCTGCCTGCATTGCGAGTCGAGGCGAGCGGGCAGATCACCGCGAGCAACCTGGAAGAGTTCCAGGCCGTGGTGCTGGATCGAATCAATTCGGTGAATATGGAGCTGACGACGGACCAGCATTTCGCGGACGGCGATGCGGACGCGAAATGGCTGCGCGATGTGTCCTCCAAGATGAAAGAAGCCGTGTTGCGCGTGCGTGGCGGCATGCAGTCCGTGGACGATGTGCTGCGCGTGCTCGAGCAACTGGACGACTTCGCCACCAAGAAGGCCATCGCCATCGAGAAGAAGGTGAAGACCGAGAAGGACGCCCGGAAAGAACAGATCGTGGTGCAGGCCGAGCAACAACTGGCGCAGCACGTCGGGGCGCTGAACCAGAAGCTGGGCGCCAACTACCTGCCGCCGCCGGCCCGCGGCGTGTTCGCCGCCGTGACGAAGGGCCTGAAGTCGCTCTCGAGCATGGACGACAAGGTGCGCGCCGCGCTGGCGGTGGCGATGGCCGAGGCCGACGCAACAGCCGAACGACTGGCCGCCAACCGGGAGCACCTTCGGCAAGAGGATGCGGACTGGATCACCCTATTCGCGGACTTCGCGACCGTGGGCGCCAAAGCGGGCGAGGACTTCCAGGCGATCGCGGCTCTGCGCATCGGACAGCACCGGCAGGCCGAAGCGAAGCGCCTGGAAGCAGACCGCGAACGCATCCGCCGTGAGGAGCAGGAGCGCGCCGATGCGGAAGCCCGCGAAAAGCTGATCCAGGCAGAAGCGCAGGCCCAGGAGGGAATCGCTGTCGCGCGCCAGGAAGAGGCGTTGCCGGGACCGCTGTTGGACGATCTGAGTGCCGTCGCGCGCTACGTACGCGATGACGGCGTGGCCGACATCGACGCCCGGCGGGCCATCGGAAACGCCCAGGCGGTAGCTGCTGCCATCGGCGAATCCCTGCAGGGAGGGTCCGGCTGGGCACGCGGGGTTCCTGATGGCGGGCTCGTCCACATCCCGACAGCGAGCACGCTCGCGGAGCCTGCGGACGACGGCAGCACCATCACCCTGGGTCAGATAAACACCCTGCTGGCGCCCCTGAAGCTGGACGCCGCGGGGATCGCAGACCTGGGTTTTGTGACCACCCGGGTGAAGGCGGCCGTGCACTTCCCGGCAGCGCAGTTCCCCACGCTGTGCCGGGCGGTCGCCGGGCGCGCCCTGGCCGCCATCGAAAAACGCATCTTGGCCTGATCCCGCACTGCCCCTTCTCCAACCCAGGCCCGCCACGCGCGGGCCTTTTTCATTCTCCCGAGGACACCATGCCCGCACCGAAGAAGCCCATCACTCCCGCAGCCTTCACCAAGAAGGCCTACCACCCCATCGCCATGACACCCGTGCAGAGCAATCAGGTGGGCGCGATCGGCTACGACCCCGCCACCAACACGCTGGCGTGCACCTTCGCCCGCGGCCCGGGCCACGTCTACCACTACCCGGGCGTGGACCAGAAGACGTTCGACGCCTTCATGGCCGCCGAGTCCAAGGGCACTTTCTTCGGGCAGCACATCAAGGCCCTGGCCTTCGACAAGTTCCCGGCGCCGAAGCAGAAGTAATCCCCACCAGCCCGCTCCGTGCGGGCTTTTCCTTTTCTGGAGCCCGCATGTCCCAAGCCCCCATTGGCATGAGCACCCCGGCCGAAACCCTGCCGGAGCGCCGCGCCCGGCTTTCCACCCCCGACGCGCAGCGCGCCGCCGCCCGCGCCCGGGATCTCTGGTGGCAGCAGCGCCAGACACAACTGCGCTGCGCCAGCTGCGGCGCCCCGATCCCCCACCGGCCCGCCGAGGGCCAAGGCCTGCCCTGCGGGCACTGAGACGAAAGAGCCTATGAAGCCCCGAATCCGCGCCTCCTTCAGCGGGGGGCGATCCAGCGCGAAGATGTGCGAGATCCTGCAGCGTCGCTTCGGCGACACGCACGAGATCGTGTTCACGTTTGCAAATACCAGTTGGGAGCACCCGGACACTCTGCGGTTTGTGGATGCCGTGGACCGTTGGCTTGGGCTGGGCCTGGTCTGGCTGGAAGCTGTGGTGCACCCAGGGCGCAAGTCCTGCACGCACCGTGTCGTGACATACGAGACGGCCGCCCGCAACGGAGAGGTTTTCGAGGCCGTGGTGGCTAAGTACGGACTCCCCAACCAAGTCTTCAAGCTGTGCACTCGGGAGCTGAAGACCAACGTCATGGACTCCTATGCGCGGTCCATTGGCTGGGCCAAAGGCTCGTACGAGACAGCCATCGGCATACGGGCAGACGAGCCGCGCCGAGTGCGCCGAGAGGTCGCCGAGCGCGAGCGGATCATCTACCCGCTCGTGGACCTTGAGCCCGTCGATAAGCAGGACGTGCTGGACTTCTTCGAGCCGTTTCCCTGGGATCTGCAGATTGCCGAGCACCAGGGCAACTGCGTTGGCTGCTACAAGAAATCGGAAGCCAAGCTGCTGCGCCTCTACCGGGAGGGTCCGCGGAACTTCGACTTCCCCGTGCGGCTGGACCAGCTGTACCGCAACGTCGGGCCCAACAACGTGCCCGGCCCTCGAAAGATGTACCGCGGCTACCGCAGCGCGCCGGAGCTGGTCGCCGAGTTCGATGCGGCGGGTCCGGCCTATCACCCCCCGGTCGCCGATGGCGGCTGCTCCGAATCGTGCGAGCTGTACGAGACCGAGCAATTCGACCTCTTCCCCGTCTGATCGCCCACCCCAGCCCCCACGGGGGCGACATCACTCATCCGGTTGCCCAAGTGACAGATCGTCGTCGCCCGGCTGCGCGACGTTGACGAGCGGGTTTCGGGCACCGCAGCCCGGGCAAATGAAGTGGATGCCCTGCTCATCGATCTCCGGTTCGACGGCGTGAAACATCACCAGCAGCCCACATGCATTGCAAGTCCACATCGGCGATCTCCAGTAGAGCACCGATCGTATCCGCCCCACGGGGTCGACAACAACACAGGAGGCCGCAATGGCTCGCGCCACCACGCAGCAGATCCAGTTACTGCACCACACACTGGGGCTTCGCCCCGACCAGAGAGACGCCCATCGCAACCACTTCGTCGCCGGTCCTGGCCACCACGACATGCCAGACCTGGAAGCGCTGGAGGCCTCCGGGCTGATGGCGCGCGGCCGCAGTCCCTCGTTCATCGACAAGACGGATGTCGTGTTCCACGCGACCGATGCCGGCCGCGAGCTGGCGCTGCAGGAGCTACCACAGCCGGCGAAGCGAAGCCAGCACGGGCAATGGCTCGACGCCGACTGCGGCGAGACGTTCGCCGAGTGGCTGTGTCGCTACGGCGTGCCGCGCTACGACATGCGGTGGGATCGGCAGGGCCGATTCGAGTACCGGATGTACCGGAGTCCTGGTGGCATCCGCTACGACGTGACCGGCGATTGGGCGGCCACCAAAAAAGCCGCGAAGGCCAGCTACAAGGCAGCGCTCAAGGCGCACAACTCGAAGGAGCACCCATGACCGAGAACACCACCAACAACACGGCCGCCCCGGCGGCAACCCAGCCCGAGGCACTGCGCTTGGCCGCCTGGCTCAACGAAGGCGCATGGCATCGGATGACGCTCGGTGACGTCAACGCAGCGGCCCGCGAACTGCGCCGCCTGCACGCCCTGACCACCGCCCCGGCGGCATCCCTGGTTCCGCTGAACGACCGCGCGGTCTTGGACGCGATACGCGGCGCCTACGACCTTGGCTACAACGACGCCCGCAACGCGCGCACCGTGCCGGGCGACAGCGCCCCGGGGTACAAAGGACGCGAAGTCGAACAGGACCACGGCGGCGCGCTGATCCACACGCTCTCCCGGCGCCTCGCAGCACCGGCCGCCCAGGAAGCCGAGCCCGCCGACCCGTCGCGCATCCTCGCCGACCCCGAGCGCCGCGAGGCAGCGAGGGTAGATCGTGAAACGCTGGCAAAGCGATTGATTGGCGAGGTAGTTGAAGCCAGCGCCATTGCATCGAGAATTTGCCGAGAAGTCGCAGAACTACCCGACCGCAACAGCCCTCCCGACTGGCCCCAGGCGATGCTGGTCACGTCCGACGAGCTGCACCAAATAGTTCGGGAAACTCTTATCGCCGTAGCCCCGCGTCCCCAGGCGGATGCTGGAGCAGTGCCCGTCCCACGCAAGCTGCTGGAGGATCTGGCGCCAGAGCAGCCGATGAACCAGGACGAGCAGGGCGGTTGCGTATGGTGCTGCGGGAGCGCGCCTGATTACGCAGGTGCGGAGCCCGAAGACCATGACGCCGATTGCCCCTGGCTGCTGGCACGCGGTCTGCTCGCCGCCGCGCCCCAGGCACCCGCCGCAGCCACGGAATCCGTGCTGATCAACGGCGTGGCGTACAGAGTGCCGGCTGCAGTCGCAGGCGAACTGCTGCGCCTGCACATGGAGGCTCTGACGGCACCCACCGCAGCAGTGGCGCCGGCCGGCAGGGCACAGGAGTGGGCGTGGCACGACGAGGTGATGAAGATCGCGATGGTGGCCTCGACCGCGATGCACCAGTCCCCGGCAGATCAGCGGAACATCCTCGAAGACATCGCTGACCAGCTGACAGCGCTGGGCGCCTCCATCGCAGATGGCCGGGCCGCCGCCTCCACTCAGGAGGCAGCACCGCTGACCGAGGCCGAGCTGCTGGAGGTGCAACGCGCCGTCGAAGACTTCGGGGACTGCGGCGAAACCGTCGTGGACTACGAACTGCTGCTGCGCACCGCGCTGGCCAGCTACCTGGAGTGCACGCGGTTCCAGGTGCTCAACCGGCCAGCACTGGACCGTGCCATCGACGCCGCCCGCTGGCGGCAGGAAGGAGGTGCAGCATGAGCCGCAGCGGATACACCGACGACTACGACGACGATCCTCTGGCCGGCGGCCGGTGGCGCGCAGCCGTGAAGAGCGCGATCAACGGCAAGCGCGGCCAGCAGGCCCTGCGCGAGATCCTGGCAGCGCTGGATGCCATGCCCGAGCAAGCCCTGATTGGCGAATCTCTGGTCACGGCCGAAGGCGAGTTCTGCACGCTCGGCGTGCTCGGCCAAGCCCGGGGGCTCGACATGCGCTCCGTGGACCCGGAGGACTGGGACGCAGTGGCCGCACTATTCAACCTCGCGCCCGCGATGGTGCGCGAAGTGGTGTTCGAGAACGACGAGGTCGTAAACACCTACCGATGGGTGGACGTGGAGATCTGCGGACCGATGCCGCCGCGCCACTTCCGGCGCCCCTACGGCTACGAGCGCCACCGGCGCACTGTGTGCGTGACGATTGACCACGCAGAGGTGGCCCGGCATCGCTGGCGTCACATGCGCGCATGGGTGGCCAGCCAGATCAAGGAAGGAGACCCGCATGAGCGCTGACACCACCGGCCAGCCCCTCGCACCCGTGATATCGCTGGTGTGGGACAAGGCACAGGACGGCAGCTACTTCGCGCAGATGACCGTCTCCGGTCTGGCGTCCGAGCAGCAGGCTCAGGCAGCCGTCGATCACATGCAACGCCTCTTCTGCGGGGGCGCAACAGGAGCCTACCCAATGAGCGCTGAAACCACCCCGGGCGTGGCACCGTGCCCCTGGTGCGGCGAGGTGCCGGATGAGGCGCTGGATGTACGCGGCACGGCCATCGAATGCCCGAGCTGCGGCGTGTCGGGGCCAGCTGGCCGTGATGCGGCAGAGGCCGTTGAGGCATGGCAGCGGCGGGCGCCGCAACCTGTCGTGGCGTGGATGCACGAGGGGGACCCACGGGGGAACCAATGAAGAGCCCCACCAAAGGCCGCCACCGCCTCACCTTCGCAGACCTGGCCAAGGTCCGGTGCATGGTGTGCGACAGGGACAAGCCGGCCGAGGGCGCCCGCCCCTTCCGGGCCTGCCACGTCTGCGCGGACTGCGTGCGCCTGGTCACGCAGCGCGCCGCAGACCGGGTCAATACGGCGGACCAGACGTCCTGATCCGCCGCGTCAACCTACTTTGCGAGGTGACGCCGGACGTCGGCCACCATGACCCCAACTGCCTTCACGGCCGCTCGGAGCTGGGTCTCCGTACACCCGAATTCCTTGGTCCAGTAATCAACCTCCCAAGGCTCGTTCACGTTGACGCGGCTCCGGTCCTGCGGACCGCGATTTTGAAGGTTATCTGCCATCTTTTCTTCTCCTCGGGAAAAAGCTCCCAAGCGCATTGGAAAGAAGACGGCACAACAGGACAACAGGGAATTTCCCCACCCAACCAGCCCGCCACCTCGGCGGGCTTTTCATTTTCAGGAGGTCATCATGGGAGCAGTGCTACCCTTCGAGCCGCCCGTTCTGGCTCCACCCACGGTCCAGTTGGTCAGCTCCCGGTTCGTGACAATCGAGCTCGCGGCGGCCATGACGGGGTTCAGCCCGGCGGCGATCCGGGCCAAGATCAATAAGGGCGTGTGGCTCGAGGATCGCCAGTGGATCAAACGCGAGGGCCGCGTGCTCATCGACATGAAGGGGTACGAAAAATGGGTCGAGTCGGGGACGGCGTAGAGGTCCGGGAAAAGTCCATCAGGCTGTCGTTCGTGCTCGACGGCCAGACCTGCCGGGAGACCCTGAAGACGGACGGCCAGCCGCTGGCGCCGACACCGGCCAACGTTCGGTACGCCCGGCGGCTCGCCGCCGAGATCAAGGACCGCATCCGGCTGGGCGCGTTCGTCTATGCCGACTACTTCCCGGCCAGCCTGCGCGCCACCAGCGGGCGCGCGATCACGCTGGGCGAGCAGCTCGACCTCTGGCTGTCCACTCAGACCGACAAGGCGCACAGCACGCTGAAGGGCTACCGCGTGGCCGTGGCGTGGTGGAAGTCGAAGCTCGGGGGTCGATCGCTGAAATCACTCAAACACAGCGACATCCTGCTGGCCCTGGCCAGCGAGCCGACTTGGACGGGGAAGACGCGCAACAACAAGGCGAGCGTTCTGCGCCAGGCCCTGGCGCTGGCCCTGCGCGACGGGTCGCTGTCGGCAAGCCCTATCGACGGCTTGGAGGCCGCAAGCCACCAGCGGCCGCCGCCCGACCCCTTTTCCCGGGAGGAAGCGGAGGCGATCATCGCCGGCATGCTCGAGCGATACGGCGAGCAGATGGCCAACTACTTCGGGTTCAAGTTCTTCACCGGGGTGCGCACCTCCGAAAGCTTGGCACTGAGGTGGGAGAGTATCGACTGGCGCCAGGGTCAGCTGCAGGTGTCAGATGCCGTCGTGCTGGGCATCCACAAGGGCAGCACCAAAACCAGCACCACGCGCACGGTCCAACTCAATTCCCGGGCCCTCGAGTTCCTGGCGGCTCAGAAGCCCCACGGGTTGATCTTTCCGGATCCGCGCACGGGCCAGCGCTGGACCGACGACGAGCCGCCGCGCGAACTCTACTGGCGGCCGCTGCTCAAGCGCTTGGGCATCCGCTACCGCAGTCCCTACGAAACCCGGCACACCTACGCCACGATGATGCTCATGGCCGGGGTAACGCCGGCCTACGGCGCGCGGCAACTCGGCCATTCCGTGGAAATGTTCCTGCGCACCTACTCCAAGTGGATCGACGGCGGCCAGAACGCGGTCGAGATGGGCAAGCTGGAAGCCCTGATCGCCGGCCCGTCGGCGAAGCGCGCGGCGCCCTAGCCAGGGAGGAATCCAGGGAGGAATCGGCAATCCATGGAGTTCTGCAGAGCACCGCCCCAGAGGGGAAATTGCTCTGTGGTGCTCCTGGTTATCCTATGCCGGCGGTTCGAGTCCCTCCGGGCAGGCCAGCATTTCCCCTCTGAGAACTGCAGATCGTTTGAAGTCTCAGGGAGGAATCGGGGAGGAATTCCACTCTCC
>NZ_FNJL01000010.1:0-15317 GCF_900104515.1 Paracidovorax cattleyae | reverse complement strand
ATGGAGTTCTGCAGAGCACCGCCCCAGAGGGGAAATTGCTCTGTGGTGCTCCTGGTTATCCTATGCCGGCGGTTCGAGTCCCTCCGGGCAGGCCACGGCTTCCCACGCACACCGACAAGCAACTTACCTGCCTTCACGGCCCGTATCGGAACGGCGCCGCTATTCTGGGACCCGCGGGGTCTCGGCCGGTGCCGTGGCCACTCGCGGTCCGGCGGCTGTCCGGGGTGCTCCGCAGCCCGGGTGGTCACCCCGCACCTTCTTCGGCCGGCCATGAAGCCCATGGCGCAAAGGGGGGGATGCGTGAATTGATGACAATGGCGCACCACCTCCTGCCACATCCATGCACCTTTTGATCGCCGGCGTCCTGCTGGCCTCCCTTTCCCTGTCCTCCGCGGCGGATGGCGGGTGGTTCACCGTGTATGGGGATCCGGTGCAGAGCGAGCGCGACCTGATACAGATCCGCCCGGCGTCCATCGCCCACCTAGAAGGCGACCTGATCAGCGTGGAGGTGCGCGTCACCCGGGACACCTTGCGCGAGGCCTACGGTGGCGGGCAGTACCGCGGGCACCAGAGCCTGGCGGTGGTCGATTGCGCGCAGCGGGAGGCCTGGTATACCCGCATGCGCTTCTACGCGCAGCCGGGTTGGAACGGTGCGGCGAGCACGGAGCGGACGTTCAGGCAGGGAGAGGCTCCGGTCACCTTCAAGGCCATCCCGGACCAGGCGGACCGGCTGGTGCGGGCGGCGTGCCGGCTGCGCCGCTGAATCGCACCGGGGAGGCGGGGTTTCAACCCAGCCACTGCCGGTGGCGGGGAACGCCTTCGTCCGAAAACTGGGATTGCACGGCCTGGCGGCTGTCGGGAATGTCCTCGGCGTCCGGGCAGGGTTCGTGGTCGCCGAGCTGTGCCTGCCAGCGCGGCACGTCGCGCTGTCCCATCTGCCGCGCACGCACGCCCTCGGTGGCATCGGAGGCAGGGCCTGCCGAGCATTGAACGACGAACATGCTGCACCTCCTTTTTCTGGCTTCAGATTCCCATTGGGCGCCTGGCAAGCGGCGCAGGGGGTGGGACGGGCAGGGCAGGGCTTGTAGGACAGCGCCTGCTGGCATCCCGCAATCCCTGTAGCCCTGCCCTGCTCCACTGCGCGCCCGGGGAGGGGCGGGCAGGGTCAACGGCCGCTGGAACCTCCGGCACCGCCGCTGCTGCCACCGCCGCTGCCGGTACCCCCGCCATTGGAGCCTCCGGAGCCGGAGCCGCCGGAGCCATTGCTGCCAGCGCCGCCCGGCGTGCCGCCGGAGCCTCCCGAGCCGGTACCGGAACTTCCGGAACCGCTGGTGGAACCGCTGCCGGAATGCGTGCCACCGGAGTTGCGTTCGTCCTTATGGGCGCCGGAGCGCTTGGTGGCGCCGCTGGCCCGGTGGGACGGGGTATCGGCAGTGCTGCCGCCCATGGCGCCGCCGGACGAACCGCCCGACGCCTGTGCCTGCGCCAGCGGGGCGCCCATCAGCATCGCGCCCGAAATCAGCGCACCGGCGCAGTACTGCAGCGTCTTGCGCATCTGTGGATTCCTGTTCATGGATGGATCTCCTTGTGTCGTGGTTGAAGGACGCCAGCTTCGCCCCGCAGCGGCCCGGCCGTTTGTAGGACGCGCGGCGGATATCCGTCGCCACGGCCAGCACGGTTTACGAAAGTTGCAGGGGATACACACCTGGCACCGGACAGTGACCGGTGCGATGCACGCCGGGGCGACCTCCTACGCGCGAATGGTGAACGAAACCCGGCTGGACTCACTGATCAGCGAGCCGCGCAGCAGTTGCAGGAATTCCGGCGCCGGGGCACCTGGCCGCCCTCGCTCTGCACGGGCTCGACGACCACGGCGGCGATGTTGTCGGCGGCGGTGCACTTCAGGCCAACGCCTCCCTACCAATCTACGAAAAAAATACAATTCATATACGTTTCATATAAAGAATGGCCATGGGCATCGTCAAGATCTCCGACCGAATGCACGACAACCTGCGCATCGCCGGCAACGCGCTGAGCCGCTCCATCAATGCCCAGGCGGAGCACTGGATGCGCATCGGCATGCTGAGCGAGCTGCACCCCGACCTGGACCACCGGCAGATCTGCCAATGGCTGGTGCGCGCCGAACTCGCGGGGGGGCTGGACATCGCCACCGCCGTCGGTGCGGGGGCATCCCCAGCCCCCGTGGCCATGGCGCAAGGCGCACGCTGATGGCGCGCACCATCGCCCTCAAGTCCGCGCAGGACCTCGGCAAGGCGCGCGAAGCCGGCAGGCTTGCCGCGGAGGTGCTGGCCATGATCGGCCCGCGTGTCGTGCCGGGCGTGAGCACGGAAGCGCTGGACCGCCCCTGCCACGAGCACATCGTCGGCGTGCAGGGCACCGTGCCGGCCAACGTCGGCTATCTGGGCTACCCGAAGACCATCCTCACCTCCGTCAACCACGTGGTCTGCCATGGCATTCCCTCGGCGAGGCGCCGGACGCGCTGCACTATCGCAACCCCGGAGAGGGCCTGCGGCTGGAGCCGGGCATGGTCTTCACCATCGAACCCATGCTGAACGCCAGCCGCGCCGCGACCCGCCAGCTCGACGACGGCTGGACCGTCGTCACGCGGGACCGGTCCCTGTCCGCCCAGTGGGAGCACATGGTCGCCGCGACCCACGACGGCTTCGAGGTGCTGACGCGCTGGCCCGACGGAACAGGCGGCCGGGCCGCACCCTAGCGCGCAAAAAAGCCCGCCGACGGCCTGGTTGTGCCCGGCAGCGCTCCGGAAAAACACCCGGAACGTCCGCTGATCGTCCATCTTCGCGCGATGAACGCACGATTACAGGATTTTTCTTCCGGAAGGGCATGGGGGATTGCGCAGAATGCAGGCACCAGACCCCCATGCCCTGCGATAGAAGGCCGCTGCCGCGCCGCCATCACCTCCGAGGACCCGGATGACCGTACTAGAAGGCTTTCTCTCCACCCCCGAAGCCATCGAATCCTTTGGCGGCCGCAGCTTCGTGGATGCCATGCTGCGCTTCGAGGCCGCGCTCGCGCGCGCGCAGGCGCGCGTGGGTCTCATCGATCCCGCGCTGGCCGACACGGTGGCCAACACCTGCAGGGTGGACCTGTTCGACGTGCCCAAGATCGTGCGCGAAAGCGGCCATGCCGGCAGCCTCGCGATACCGCTGATCGCCGCGCTGAAGGAGGCGATCGGCCTGTTCAACCCGCAGGCTGTGGCAGCCACCCACGTCGGCAGCACCAGCCAGGACGTCATCGATACCGCCATGGCCCTGGTGACCCGGCCGGTGCTGGACGCCATCGTGCAGGATGCCCACGCCATCCGGGGTGAGCTGCTGCGGCTGGCGGAGCAGCATGCAGAGACCCCCCTGCTGGCACGCACCCTGGGCCAGCCGGCCTCCGTCACCAGCTTCGGCTGGAAATGCGTGCTCTGGGCCGATGCCGTGGGGCGCTGCCTGGCGCGCCTGTGCGAGACCGCACCCACCGCCCTGGCGGTGCAACTGGGCGGCGCCGTGGGCACGCAGGCCGAGCTGCGCGGCCAGGGAGCGGCCATCGTCGCCCTCATGGCGGCCGAACTCGGGCTGTCCGCGCCCCCCACGCCGCGCCACACCCTGCGCGACGCCTGGGTGGCGCTGGGCTGCGACATCGGCCTGCTGGTCGGCACGCTCGGCAAGATCGCGCGGGACCTGTCGCTGATGGCGCAGTTCGAGGTGGGCGAAGTGTCCGAACCCACGGGCAAGGGCCGCGGCACGTCCTCGGCCATGCCGCACAAGCGCAACCCCGTGGCCTGCATGACCGCGCTGGCCGCGGCGCAGCGCGCGCCCCAGGCCGTGGCGGCGCTGCTGGGCGCGATGCCGCAGGAGCACGAGCGGGCGCTCGGCCACTGGCAGGCCGAACTGGCCGAATGGTCGCAGCTGATGCTGTGCGCCCATGGCGCGTCCCGCGCGCTCGCATCCGCCCTGCCCGGCCTCGAGGTGCATGCCGCCCGCATGCGCGCCAACCTGGAGGCATTGCGCGCGCAACTGCCCGCCGCCACCGCCGCGGAATGGTTCGATCCGGCCCTGGCGGCCCATGCCGGCACGCTGGCGCGCGCACAGATCGCGCGGCTGCGCGAGGCACCCTCCGGCACGGCCGCCTGACCGCGGCGCCCCCTTTTTTGACTGCAACGCCATGACGTCTCCGCAAGCCCCCTTTCCGCCCCCGGACTCGGACTCCGCCTCCACCACCCGCGCCGAGGATTTCGATGCCGGCCTGCGCAACCGCCGCCGCATCCTGGGCGACGCCTGGGTGGACCGCTCGCTGCACCACCGCACGCCGTTCAATACCGAGTTCCAGGAACTCATCACCCGGCACGCCTGGCAGGACATCTGGGGCCGGCCGGCGCTCGGCGACCGGACGCGGCGCTTCATGGTGCTGTCGATGATGCTGGGCATCCACGCCTACGAGGAGTTCGCGCTGCACGTGCGCGCGGCGCTCGACGGCCCGCCCGAGTCGCGGCTCACGCCCGACGAGATCAAGGAAGTGATCCTCATGGCGGCCATCTACTGCGGCGTGCCGGTCGCCAACCATGCCTTCGGGATCGCGACCGGCATCCTGCGCGAGAAGGGCCTGCTGCCGCAGCCGCAGGGCTGACACCCCTCGCTTCAGCGCCGTGCCGCGCGCCGCGTGCCGGCCAGCGACCGGCGCAGCAGGTCCGCCAGCGCCGCGGCCGCGGCCGGCACCGGTGCATCGCGGCGGCGCAGCACGCCGATGGGCTCTTCGGTGCCGCCGGTGTCCACGCGCAGCCGCGCCAGCCGGCCGGCGCGCAAGTCGTCCTCCACCGCGCCCAGGGGCGTGGCCCATACCGCGTCGGACGCCAGCACCAGGCTGCGCGCCAGCGCCGTGTCCAGCGTCTCGAGCAGCGCGTCGGGCATGGCGAGGCCGCGGTCCGAGAACAGACCTGCCGTGTGGTGGCGCGGCACGGTCCCTTCCGGATAGACCACCCAGGGCAGCTGCCGCAGCGTCCCGAGCCCCGGCCGCCGGCCGGCCTGCGCATGCCCCTGCGCCACCGCCAGCACCAGCGGCTCGATGCGCAGCAGCTCGAAGGTCAGCCCTTCCATGTGCTGCGGATCGCTCATGCGGCCCACCACCAGGTCCACCGCGCCGGCGCGCAGGTCGTCGAGCAATGCATCGTTGGCGGCCGCGCGCACTTCCAGCACCAGCGCCGGGCGCAGCGCGCGCAGGCGCACGAGGCTGTCCGCCACCAGGCTGCGCGCGGCGCTGGGCAGCAGCCCCAGCCGCAGGCGCTCGGCCCGGGGCGCGCCGGCCGGCCGCAGCGCCGCCGCGCCCGCCTGCACTGCATCGAGTGCCGCCCGCGCATGCACCAGCAGCCGCTCCCCCGCGGCCGTCAGCCCGAGGATGCCGCGCCGGCCCGATGCCGCGCGCTCCACCAGCGGCTCCCCCGCCAGCGCCTCGAGCTCGGTCAGGATCTTGGACACCGCCGGCTGGCTCACCGACAGGCGCGCCGCCGCGCGCGCCAGATGGCGCTCCTGTGCCACCACCACCAGGCAGCGCAGGTGCCGCAGCTGCAGCCCGCGGGACACGGCATCCGCGGAAGAAAGAAGGTGCACTGCCATCCATTCCCTTCGGTTATTGAAGAAACACGATTCTTCAATTTACAGCATGGACGGCGCCCCCTTAGAGTGGGGACCGGTTTCCACCACACGATGCACCGCACCATGACCAACGAGACAAGCGCACCGCCGGCCGCGGCCCTGGCCCCGCGCGACTGGCCCAGCCATCCCTCCTACCTCTATCCCGGCTACCGATCCACTGCGAAGCGCGGGCCCACCCGGCCGCTCGTGCCGCTCAAGGCGCGGCTGGGCGACATGCGCCAGCCGGTGTACGACCACACCTGCATCGGCGCGCTCGACCACGACCTGACCCGCAACGCCCAGCGCAACGGCCAGCCGATCGGCGAGCGGATGGTGCTGGCAGGCCAGGTGCTCGACGAGCGCCGCCGCCCCGTGCGCAACACCCTGATCGAGATCTGGCAGGCCAATGCCGCCGGCCGCTATGTGCACAAGAACGACCAGCACGATGCGCCGCTGGACCCCAACTTCCTGGGTGCAGGCCGCTGCCTCACCGACGACGAGGGCCGCTACCGCTTCCTGACCATCAAGCCCGGCGCCTACCCCTGGGGCAACCATCCCAACGCGTGGCGGCCCCAGCACATCCACCTCTCGCTGTTCGGAGAGCATTTCGGCAGCCGCCTGGTGACGCAGATGTACTTCCCCGGCGATCCGCTCATGCAATACGACCCGATGGTCAACAGCACCCCGGAGCACGCCCGCGGCCGCCTCGTCTCGGACTTCGACCTCGACCTCACCGAGGAAGGCTTCGCGCTCAGCTACCGCTTCGACATCGTGCTGCGCGGCGCGGCAGAGACGCCGTTCGAAAGCGGACGCGGCTGACCCGCGGCAGGAGACACCGACCATGATGCAAGGTTTGAAAGACAGCTTCGGGCAGACGCCCTCCCAGACCGTGGGCCCCTACTTCGCGTACGGACTGGTGCCGCAGCAGTACGGCTACGACCACGGCCAGCCCTTCGGCACCGTGCTCGCGCTGGACGGCGCGCGCGGCGAGCGCATCCGCCTCGAAGGGCGCGTGCTCGACGGCGACGGGGTGCCCGTCTCCGACGCGTTGGTGGAGATCGCCCAGGCCGACGGCAGCGGCACCTATCCCGCCACCGTCGCCGAGGCGGCAGAACGCGGCTTCCGCGCCTTCGGCCGCTGCGGCACCGGCACCGATGCCGGCCACCGCTACCGCTTCGACACCGTCAAGCCCGGCCCCGAGGCGCCGGGCCTCGCACCGCACATCCACGTGATCGTGACCATGCGCGGCCTGCTGCTGCACACCTTCACGCGCGTGTACTTCAGCGACGAGGCCGCCGCCAACGCGGCCGACCCGGTCCTGGCCGGCGTGCCGGCGGAGCGCCGGCACACGCTGATCGCGCAGCGCGCGGACTCCGGCGAGGGCGGCGTGGTGTACCGGTTCGACATCCACATGCAGGGCGCGCAGGAAACCGTTTTCTTCGACCTGTAGGCCGCGGCAGCTCCCACGTCCGGGGCTGCCTTCATCGAGCCGGGCCCGTCCGGCCCTGCTCAGCCATACAGGCTGAGCGATCCCAGGATGCGCGTGAAATACTCCTCGGCCAGGCGCGAGGCGGCCTTGCCGTCGCGCCGGACCAGCGCCTCCACGATCTCGCTCAGTTCGCGCACCGCCTGCTCCCGCACCAGCGGGCTCACGGGCCCGTGCACGCCGGTACGGCCGTCGTAGTCCACGGCCCGGCGGTCGTTGATGACCGTCTCGAAGACCTGGACCAGGAAGCGGTTGTGCGTCGCCCTGAAGATGGCCAGGTGGACGCCGTAGATCCCTTCCTTGAAGGCCAGCCAGCGCTCCGCCTCGCGCACCACGGCCAGCTGCTGCCGCATGCGGGCGAAATCCTCCTCATCCGCCCGCCGTGCGGACAGCTCCATCATCGCCGGCTCGAACAGCAGGCGCCCTTCCAGGATTTCCGCGTAGGTCGGCACGTTCTCGTGGTGCGCGGCCACCGGCAGGTCGGTGGCGCTGAGCACCTGCTCCGCGCTTTCCTTCAGATAGGTGCCGCTGCCCACCTTGCGCACCACCAGCCCCTGGTGCTCCATCATGGCCAGCGCATGCCGCACCGTCCCGCGCGAGGCCTCGAAACGCACGGACATGGTGCGTTCGTCCGGCAGCTTGTCGCCCTCCCGGAGGGCGCCCTCGCGGATGGATTGCAGGATGGCCCGGTACACGCGCGTCGCGGCCGCCTTGTCCTGCCCCGCGATGCGCGGCGAAATGTCCGACAGCGACACGCCCCCTCCTGCGTCCGGCGCCGGTGACATGGTTCTTTTTTTGCTCGAATGGTCAACCATTTATGTGCCAATTCGGGTTGCACCCGATATAAAACGAGGTCAATTGGTCTAATCTAGAAACAATAAAGCGCAAATTGGTTCGTCATCTCAACCATTTTAGAACCAATTGGCATCGTTGTTGCTTAGAGTTTTCCATGAACCAGACCATTGTCCCTTCTTCATCGCCGGAAGAGCGCCTGGCCTTCCTGGGCATCCACCTGCCCCCGCCACCCCAGCCCGTGGCCAATTTCGTCGCCGCGCGGCGCGTAGGGCCGTTTCTCTATCTCTCCGGCCAGGGCCCCCTGGAGGCGGGCGGGCACCTGCACACCGGCGTGGTCGGCGAAGGGGTCAGCATCGCCCAGGCCTATGCGCACGCACGCCTGACCGGGCTCAACCTGCTGGCGGTCGCGCGCAATGCGCTGGGCGACCTGGGCCGGGTGCGCAGCGTGGTCAAGCTGCTGGCGTTCGTCAACGGTGCGCCGGGCTTCGCGCAGCACCCCCAGGTCATCAACGGCTGCTCCGACCTCTTCGTCGAGGTGTTCGGAGAAGCGGTGGGCCGGGGCGCGCGCTCGGCCATCGGGGCGGGTTCGCTGCCCGGCAACCAGACGGTGGAAATCGAGGCCATCCTCGAGGTCGAGTGACAGGCGGTCCCGGCCATGGACTATGTCTTCCAATTCGACCAGCTGGAGCCCTACTGGGGACAGCTCCTGCAGGGCCTGCTCCACACCCTGGGCTTCGCCGCCGCCATCATCGGTATCGGGGTGGCCCTCGGCCTCTGCGGCGCCCTGGCACTGACCTACGGCGGCCGGCCCCTGCGGGCGGTGACGCGCATCTATGTGGAGTTCTTCCGCAACACCCCGGCGCTGGTGCAGCTGTTCCTCATCTACTTCGGCCTGCCGCACCTCGGGCTGCGGCTGGAGGCGCCGGTGGCCGGCGTGCTTTCGCTGTCGCTCTATGCCGGCGCCTACTTCGTGGAAATCTTCCGCTCCGGCCTGCTGTCCGTGCCCCGGGGACTCGCCGAAGCGGGCGCCGCGCTGGGGCTGCGCACGCCGCAAGTGCTCTGGCACATCATGCTGGTGCCCGCGCTGCGCAACGTGTTCCCGGCCATGGCCAGCCAGATGGTGCTGACCCTGATAGGCACCAGCCTGATCTCCCAGATCGGCGTGGAGGACATCTTCCACGCGGGCAGCTTCGTGGACTCGCGCACCTTCCGCAGCTTCGAGGTGTATGCGGTCATCTGCGGCCTGTACTTCCTCGCCGTGGTCGCCCTGCGGTTGCTGCTCGCCGCCGCACGGCGCCGCCTGTTCGGAAAGGAGTCCTGACATGCGCGGACTTTCCATGGCCGACTTCGGGATGATCCTGTTCGCGATGCGGTGGACGGTGGCGCTGGCCCTGGCCTCCTTCGCGATCGGCTCCGTGGTCGCCCTGCTGGTGGCCAGCGCACGCACCGCGCGGGCCGCATGGCTGCGCGCGCTCGCACGGGCCTACATCGAACTGGTGCAGGGCATCCCCTTGCTGGGGCTGCTGTTCCTGCTGTACTTCGGCGTTCCCATGCTGACGGGATGGCAGGTGGATGCGTTCCTGGCGGCGGTCGTCGCCTTCTCGCTGTCCGCCGGGGCGTTCCTGGGCGACATCTGGCGCGGCAGCATCGAGGCGGTGCCCAAGGGCCAGTGGGAGTCGGCCGCCTGCGTGGGGCTGCGGCGGCTGCAGGTGCTGCGCCACGTGATCTGGCCCCAGGCCGCCCGCATCGCGCTGCCGCCCACCATCGGCTATCTCGTGCAGCTCATCAAGAACACCTCGCTGGCGGCCCTGGTCGGCCTGGTCGAGCTGACGCGCGCCGGACAGATCGTGAGCGGATCGACGCTCCAGCACCTTCCCGTGTTCTGCGCGGTGGCCCTGTGCTACTTCGCCGTCTGTTATCCCCTGGCGCGCTACGCGCTCTATCTCGAAGGACGCATGCATGTCGCTCGTGGTCATTGATTCGGTGGAAAAGCACTATGGGAGCAACCACGTCCTGCGCGGCGTGAGCACGGAAGTGCGGCGCGGCGACATCGTCGCCCTGGTCGGGCGCAGCGGCTCGGGCAAGAGCACCCTGCTGCGCTGCGTGAACGGGCTGGAGACCATCAGCGCGGGCCGCATCGCGGTCGGCGGGGTGGACGTGCAGTCCCCGCGCACCGACCTGCCCGCGCTGCGCCAGCGCGTCGGCATGGTGTTCCAGAGCTTCAACCTCTTCCCGCACCTTTCGGCCTGCCGCAACGTGACCCTGGCGCCGATCCTGACGAAGCGCGTTCCCCGGGACGGGGCCCGCGAACTGGCCCGGGACATGCTCGAGCGCGTGGGGCTCGGCAACAAGCTGGACGCCATGCCGTCGCAGCTGTCCGGCGGCCAGCAGCAGCGCGTGGCGATCGCCCGGGCGCTGGCCATGTCCCCGGAACTGATGCTGTTCGACGAGGCCACGTCCGCGCTGGACCCCGAACTGGTGGGCGAAGTGCTGCGCGTCATGGAAGACCTCGCCCGCAGCGGCATGACGATGATGGTCGTCACCCACGAGATGGCCTTCGCGCGCAAGGTCGCCTCCGAAATCCTCTTCATGAACCAGGGCCGCATCTGGGAGCGCGGCACGCCCGAAGCGATGTTCGGCGCGCCGCAGACCCCGGAATTCCGCCAGTTCATCGCCAACGTCCACTAGACGACGACCGATATCCCCATCCCCCTCCAGGAGTCCCACCATGCACATCCGTCGCAAGTCCCTGATCGCCGCCGCGGTCCTGGCGCTGTCCCCCTTCCTGGCCCATGCCGACAAGCTGGCCGACATCCAGAGCAAGAAGGTCCTGCGCGTGGCCGTCACCATCGACGCCGCGCCCTGGGGCTTCACCGACGCCTCCGGCAAGCCCGTCGGCCTGGACGTAGAGCTGGCCGAGCAGCTGGCGCAGGCGCTGGGCGCCAAGCTCGAACTGCAGCAGGTGACCGGCGCCAACCGCATCCCCTACCTGCTCTCCAACAAGGTGGACGTGCTGGTGGCCGCCCTGGGCTCCTCGCCCGAGCGCGCCAGGCAGGTCGCGTTCTCCAAGCCCTATGCGGCCACCGTGCTGGGCGTCTATGCCGGTCCGTCGGTGCCCAGGGCCGGTGAGCTGCAGCAACTGGCCGACGTGCAGATCGCCGTGGCGAAAGGCTCGACGCCGGACCTCTCGCTGACGGAAGCCCTGCCCAAGGCCCGGATCCTGCGCCTGGAAGACACCGCCTCCGCGCTGTCCGCCTTCCTGGCCGGCCAGGCCCAGGCGTTCGCCGAGAACAACTTCATCGCCCAGAAGATCGCGGACGAGAACCCGTCCCGCGGCATCGAGCTGAAGGCGAAGATCCGCACCAGCCCCGCCTACATCGCCGTGTCCCCGCGCGAGCCCGCCCTGCTGGCCGAGATCAACAGGTTCCTCGACGCCAGGCAGGCGGACGGCACGCTCGCGAAGCTGCGCCTGAAGTGGTTCAAGGACGAACAGAAAGACATCCGCTGACATCATGACTCCCCGTCCCTCCACCTTTTTCACCGACATCGACTGGCAGGCCCCCGGCAAGCAGGTGGGCAGCGCCTGGCTGCCCTATTCCGCGCACGACGACGCATGGGGCGCCGTCACCATCCCCCTGGCGGTGATCCGCGGCGAACACGACGGCCCCACCGTGTTCCTCACGGGGGCCATCCACGGCGACGAGTACGAAGGCCCGATCGTCATCAACGAGCTCATCCGCAGCGTGCAGCCGTCGCAGGTGCGCGGCCGCCTGATCCTGATGCCCGCGGCCAACGCGCCCGCCATGCGCGCACACTCGCGCGTCAGCCCGCTGGACGGCCGCAACCTCGCGCGCGTCTTCCCCGGCAACCCGTTCGGCACGCCCACCGAACAGATCGCCGCCTTCATCCACAACGTGGTGTTCCCGCAGTGCGACGCCTACGTGGACCTCCATGCGGGCGGCAGCTCGCTCTTCATCGAGGAAAGCGCCCAGGTCGTCGTCACGCCCTCCCTGCGCGACGAAACGCGCGAGAAGGCCGAGGCCATGGCGCGCTGGTTCGGCGCCCGCTACACCGTCGTCACCGACAACATGGGCGACCCGCGCACCAGCTGCGGCGCCGCTGCCGCACTCGGGCTGGCGGCCATCGCCGCCGAAATGGGCGCCAACGGCAGCATCTCGCCCACGGGCGTGCAGCGCACGCGCGAATGCGTGGCGCGGGTGCTCGACGGCCTCGGCGTGCTGCCGGCCGCGGCCCCCCTGCCGGCCGCCGGGCCCAGCCGCCTCGTGCGCATGGCGCCCGGGGCCAACCTGCTCTGCCCCGGGGACGGCTGGTTCGAACCCCTGCACGCCCTGGGCCGCCGGGTCGAGGCCGGAGAGGTCGCGGGCCGCCTGCACCGTCTCAGCGAACCGGGCGAGGAGCCCCGCGAGATCCGCTTCGCGGTGGGCGGTGTGCTCTACTCGCAGCGGACCTTCGGCATCGCGCGGCAGGGCAACAGCCTCTGCGTACTGGTGGAAGACCTCCCCGGCAACGCCACACCGGGAGCACAGCATTGAAGCCCGCCATCCACGCCCACGCCGAGCGCGCGTCCTTCGCCGAAGCGGCCGATGCCCACCCTCCGGCCACCCTGGCCGACTACCGCGCGGCGCAGCAGCGCATCGCGCCCTACGTGCGGCGCACGCCGCTGGTGCAGGCCGCCCCCTGGACGCCTGCCGGCGCCGGCCAGTTGCGCCTCAAGGCGGAAAACCTGCAGGTGACCGGATCGTTCAAGGCGCGCGGCGCCTTCCACCGTGCGCTCAGCCTTCCCGGACACGTGCGCGGCCAGGGCCTCGCCACCGCCTCCGGCGGGAACTTCGGCGCTGCCGTGGCCTACGTGGGGCAGCAGCTGCACATCCCCGCCAACGTGTTCGTAATGAACACCAGCACCACGCTCACCCGCCAGCGGATCGAGCGGTACGGGGCGCGCCTGACGGTGCACGGCGACTTCTGGGACCAGAGCTGGGACGCCGCGGGCCAGGCCGTCGCCCGTGACGGCGGCGCGCTGCTGCACCCCTACGCGGACCGCGACGTGGTCACGGGACAGGGCACGCTGGCGCTGGAAATCCTCGACGAGTGGCCGGACGTTGAAACCCTGGTCGTCTCCATCGGCGGTGGCGGCCTGATCGCGGGCGTGGCGGAAGCCGCCAAGCTGGCCAACCCCTCGCTGCGCATCATCGGCGTCGAGGCCGCCGGCTGCCCCACGCTCGCCACCTGCCGCCAGCTGGGGCGGATCGTGGCCCTGGAGCAGGTATCGACCCGGGTGCCGATCCTCGCAGCCCGCTCCACCGAGCCGCTGAACTTCGCCCTCATCGAACGCTACGTGGACGAGATCGTGCTGGTGGACGAGGCCCACGTGCAAGCCTGTGCGGAGGCCGCTTGGAACGAAACCGGGCTGGCCATCGAGTACGGCGCGGCCACCGCCCTCGCCTCGGTGACGCAGAGGTGCTTCGAGCGCCGCGACGACGAGCGCATCGCGGTCGTGCTGTGCGGCAGCGGCATCGACGGACTCCCGCGCCCGTGAAGAAGGTGCCCATGAAGATCGCCCTCTTCGGCGAATGCATGCTGGAGCTGCGCGGCGAGGCCTTCGGCACGATGGCGCAGTCGTTCGGCGGCGACACGCTCAACGCCGCCGTCTACCTGGCCCGCTCGAGCCGCCGTGAGGCGCTGGCCGTGTGCTACGCCACCGCCCTGGGCACCGATGCATTCAGCGACGGCATGGTGAGCCGGTGGCACGCGGAAGGCCTGGACACCGGGCTGGTGCGCCGCCTGCCCGACCGCAGCCCCGGCCTGTACATGATCAGCGTCGATGCGCAGGGCGAGCGCCAGTTCGCCTACTGGCGCAAGGACAGCGCCGCCACCGCCTATTTCGGCGCCGGGTCCACGCCGCTGGAGGCCTCGGCCGGCGAACTGGACGCACTCTATTTCAGCGGCATCAGCCTCGCCATCCTGCCGCCCGAGGGCCGGCAGCGCCTGTTCTCGCTGGCGGCCGAGGTCAAGCGCCACGGCGGACGGGTCATCTTCGACAACAACTACCGCCCGCGTCTCTGGGCCAGCGCCGCGCAGGCGCGGGAGGCCTTCGCATCCGCCTACGCGATGGCCGACATCGCGCTGGTGACGATCGACGACGAACAGGCCCTGCACGCAGACCTTCCGCACGAAGAGGCCGTGCGCCGCAGCCTCGCGCTGCCGGTCCCCGAAGTGGTCCTCAAGCGCGGCGCCCTGCCCACCCTGGTCCGGCATGGGGCGGCGATGGCGGAAGTGCCCGCCATCCCCATCGCACGGGTGGTGGACACCACCGCCGCGGGCGATTCATTCGCCGGGGCGTACCTCGCACAGCGGCTCACGGGGGCCTCCACCGAGGCGTCCGCACGCGCGGGCAATCGCATGGCCGCAGCGGTGATCCAGCACCAGGGCGCGATCATTCCGCGGGATGCGATGGAGGAATTCCAGCGCCGCGGGGAGTAAAGCGCTCGCGTACCGGCCCCAGGCAGAGCGGATGCCCGGTCCCGACATATATGGAATGGGATGCGTTCTCGTTCTCGGCTACGATCGATCTTTGAGTCTGCGCGCCCGGCGTCACTGGATCGGGTGCGGAGGCCTTCCATCGTCTAAACGGGTTGAATCGCGCATGCAGCACACGGACAAGTTGAAGCAGATCGGGCTCAAGGCCACTTTGCCCCGGATGCAGGTGCTGGAACTGTTCGAACGCAGCGCGCAGAGGCATCTGTCCGCAGAGGACATTTACCGGCAGATGCTCGCCGCCGGCACCGACCTCGGCCTGGCGACGGTGTACCGCGTGCTGTCGCAGTTCGAGCAGGCCGGCCTGCTGAAGAAGAGCCAGCTGGGGGCCGGCAAGGCCGTCTATGAACTGAGCGACGACGAGCAGTGCCATGGCCACCTGGTGTCCCTGCTGGACGGGTCGGTGCAGGAGTTCTTCGACCCGGAGATCGAGGCGCGCCTGCATGCCATCGCGAAGGCGCGGGGGCTGGAAATGGCCGAGTACGTGGTGACGGTGTTCGGTCGGCCGGCCTAGAGGGTGTTATGAACTTCCCGCTGCGGCCAGCACCCGCGCGGCGGCGGGCAACATGAGCACTGCAAACACCAGGAAATGCAGTCCGCTGAGCACTTCGGGCAGCCGCTCATAATCCCGAGAAAGCCTGCGGAACCTCGCCAGCCAGCCGAAGCTTCGCTCCACCACCCAGCGCCGCGGCAGCAGCACGAAGCCCTTCTTCGCCTCGGGCAGCTTCACGATCTGCAGCTCGATGCCGTTGTCCCGTGCGGCCTCTGCTGCCGCCTCGCCCGTGTAGCCTTGATCCGCCCAACCCCGCTTCACCGAGTGGCCCGTG
>NZ_FNJL01000032.1 GCF_900104515.1 Paracidovorax cattleyae | reverse complement strand
GAACTTCAAGCGCAGACCGAGGAAGTGGAAGCCGAGACCGAACTGGAGGTCAGTGTCGATGACTAGTCATTCCTAGAAGCCCCGCATAGCAGCAACATGCCGGCGTTAAAGGCCAAATGAGCATCAGATGCTGGTGCAACTGGTGCGTTCTGCTGTCCTGAAATCGCTACCAGAGCGCC
Organism: Paracidovorax cattleyae; assembly: GCF_900104515.1. GTDB lineage: Bacteria > Pseudomonadota > Gammaproteobacteria > Burkholderiales > Burkholderiaceae_C > Paracidovorax > Paracidovorax cattleyae. The sequence continues at coordinate 66,454 of NZ_FNJL01000032.1, read as the reverse complement.
ATCCAAGTTCTCCTAACAGCGTTCACATCATTCGATGCATCTGAGAACCTCCGCTTCGGTGGCGGCGTCAAGAAGGCGCGCCCGCAGCGGTTGAGCGACTGTTGAGATTGCGCCACCTAGAGGTCGTCAATCCCGAAGTGGTGACGCCGTTAAGGACAAGCCCTCGAAAACAGATATAGATGCGCTTGCCTTCGGCCACGCGACTGCCCTGACCGCGGTAGCGGGCGTCGGTGGACAAACCTCAGAAAAGTGCGCCGTTCCACCTCCCAGCGAGACGGCGCACCATTGATCGATCAGGCCTCAGAGCGCTTCAGTAGCGACTCCAACTGATCGATCAGTCCGACCTCGACGAACACGCAGTCCTGGCAGGCCTCCAAAGGCACATCGAACAGCTTCGCGAACACCTCGCGCCGCAGGTGCGCCACATGGCCCGTACGGTACGCATGCTCCGGCTTCAGACGGTCTGCATGGGCCGCCACAGCGCTGCGCTCAGGATCACACTCGATCAACGCGACGAAGCCGTCGTCGGCAAACTTCCGGTGCTCGGGGCACAGCCCCCAGCCCGTCGTCGTGTGGCGCTCCATGCTGGCGCGCAGGCGCCTGTCCAGCAGGAGGGAGCCGGTCTCGAACGCGCTGCCACAGACCAGGCAGACATGTTGTTCCAGCGAAACGTGCGATTTCTCGTTCATGGCGATCTCCGGTTGCTCGGGCGGAATTGCCCGGCACCGTCGCCATCACGGCGCAGCGCAAGCCGTCAGGGGTCGCAGACGGCCGCGGGCCGCCAGCGTGCCCAGAGGCACGCGCAGCCCTTGACGGCGAGAACGCCGTGGTACGGTCAAGGGAACGGCAACTCTGCCCCCTACCCCAAACGAAGCCAAGTAACGGCAAGCACAGCGCGCAGGCCCGGCGAGCCCGGGCCGCAGATGCCACCGCGGCGTTTCAATGCCCCTGCGCCTGCTCCTGGTAGTCGGTGAGGTAGTGCTCGGGATTGCTCTGCGCCGACAGGCCCGCGTCGTAGCTCACCCAGGTCGGCTTCGGCGTACCGGGTACGTACAGCTCGCCCGCGGCCTCGCCGACGATCAGCAGCACGTAGGGGCGTCCGTCGAGTTGCACTGTGTAGCGGGTGTCCCTGTCGGTGGTGCGCGTGCTGGCAAGCAGGATCTTGCCGTCGATGGCGTTGTCCACGTCGATGACCTGGATCAGCGCCTGCTGTCGCTCGCGCGGCCCGTAGCGCAGCGTCGATACCTTGACGCCATCGGCCGATGCGTAGGCCTTGACCTGCTTGGCCACCTCCGGCCGCGCCGGCTCGGCCTGCGCGGCGGAAGTGGCGCCGGCCAGCGGCAGCGCGCAAAGCAGGAAGGCGAAAGTGAGGTGACGCGAACGAGATAGCAGGTGCATTGATGAGGCCCTTGGTGGAAACTAGATGGGATAGCCAGGCTGGTCGCGCCGGGCCGTGTTGATATAGACGAAGCAGAACTCCGTTTCCCCCACGGCAGCGGATCAAGGAGAAGCCAGTGAGAGGACGCACCCTGCTTTGCCGCCGCGACGGCCCCCTGCAGCCACCGGTGCCGATACATGTGTGGGGCAACGCGCCGGACTATCGCCAGCGTCGCGTCCGTCACGCGGGGCGTCATCCCGTGGAGCCGCACCATGGCCACTGAACTGGACCGCTGGTTCGCCCAGCAGATCCTTGTCCACGAGGCGGCGCTGGTCGCCTATCTGATGCGATGCTGGCCGCATCCGCAGGAGATCCACGATCTGCGCCAGGAGGTCTACACCCGCGTCTACGAAGCGGCGCGGCGCGCCTTGCCGGACACGCCGCAGGCCTTCCTGTTCGCCACCGCGCGCAACCTGATGGCCGACCGGGTGCGGCGCAGCCGCATCGTCTCCATCGAGGCGGTGGGGAATCCGGACGACTTGAACGTCTTGATAGATGAACGTTCTCCGGAACGCTGGTTCGGCGGCCGCCAGGTGCTGGCGCGGCTGGCCCACGCACTGGACCGACTGCCGGACCGCTGCCGCGAAGTGATCTGGCTGCGCCGGGTGGAGGAACTTTCGCAGAAGGAGGTGGCGGTGCGCCTGGGGATCAGCGAGAAGACCGTCGAAAAACACATGGCCAAGGGCGTGCGTCTGCTCGCCGATCATTTCCATGGCGCGGTGGTGACGTCCGCCACGATGCCCGTGGCAGCGCAGGAACCACGAGATGGAAAGCTGGGCGATTGAAGCGCTGGCCGCGCAGTGGCTGACGCGGCGCGAGAGCGGCAACTGGGGCGCGTCGGATCAGGCCGAACTCGACGCATGGCTGGAGGCGTCCACCGCGCACCGGGTCGCATTCCTGCGCCTGGACGTGGCATGGAACGAAGCGGCGCGCTTGCGTGCGCTGGGGGCCGGCATTCCCGCGGGGCAACCGGCCCCGCGCGACTTGAGCACGGGCCTGACGGTGACGCCAGGTCCGTCGATCCCCTCGCCGCTGCAAGTACCGGCCATCGCGGCCCGGTCCCACGTGCGGCGGCGCACAGCCTCCCGTCGCCGCGGCTGGCTGCTGGCCGCGCTCGGCGCTGCGGCCAGCGTCGCGGTCGCCGCCGGACTGTATCGGGGCCTGGTGCCGGCGGAACCGACGGCTCAGGCCTATCGCACCGAGATCGGCGAACTGCGCACCGTCACGCTCGCCGATGGCTCGCAGGCGACGCTGAGCAGCGACAGCCTGCTGGAGGCCCGTATCGGGCCGCAGGTGCGCCGGGTGGTACTGCAGCGGGGCGAGGTGTTCTTCGCGGTCCGCAAGGATGCGGCGCGGCCGTTCGCGGTGCAGAGCGGCGCGCGCCGTGTGGTCGCGGTCGGCACCCGCTTCGACGTGCGGCAGGACCGCGACGCGCTGCGCGTGGTGGTGACCGAGGGCATGGTGCGCCTGGAGGATCCACGCGCCGCCGATCGCACGCAGGCCATGCTGATGCCTGCCGGCAGCATCGCGACCGCTGACCCGCAGGGCGTGCGCGTCCACCGCGCCAGCATCGCCGAGGCGGAGCGGCAACTGGACTGGCGCCAGGGCTACCTCAGCTTCGACGATGTGACGCTGCCGCAAGCGGTGGCCGAGATCAACCGATTCAACCGGCGGCCGCTGGTGCTGGCCGATCCGGCACTGGATATGCTGCGGATCAGCGGCAGCATCCGCTGGAACGATCTGGACGGCTTCGCGCGGCTGCTGGAACGCGAGTATCCAGTGCGCGCAGAGCCGCATGAGGAAGCGGTGATCCTGCGTCGGCGTTAGGGCGCGGCCGCGCCGCGCAGCGGCCTGCCGCCCTCCCCGTTCCCGTCGCACCCACCAGGAGATGCCATGCCGCAGCGGTCGATCCACCGGAGACTGACGTGGTGCGCCTTGCTCGCCACCGCAGCCGCCTCGGTGATCGCGCAGCCGGCCCGCTTCAACCTCCCGGCCGGGCCGCTGGCGCCGGCGCTGAACGCCCTGGCGCGGCAGGCAGGCCTGCAACTGCTGTACCGGCCGGACCTGGTCCGCGACCTATCCACCCCAGGCGTGCGCGACATGGCCGATCCGCTGCGGGCGCTGGACGCGCTGTTGCAGGGCACCGGCCTGGAAGCCCAGCGAGAGGGCCAGGACATTGTGCTGCGGCGGCGGGCCGCGGTGCTCGCCCAGCCGGCACCGGTGGCGCCTGCGGATACGCCGCCCCCCACGCAGCTCGCCACGATGCAGGTCACCGGCTCGCGGATCCCGCGAGCGCAACGGGAAGGACCGTCGCCGGTGACGGTGATCGACGCCCAACAGATCCGCGCCAACGGCTTCACGCGTCTGCCGGATGTGCTGCGCGCGCTGACCCAGAACAGCGGTGAGACCCAGAGCCAGCAGTCCGCCAGCGGCGCCGACTACGCGCCGGGCGCCGAACAGGTGAGCCTGCGCGGGCTGGGCCCGAACCACACCCTGGTGCTGATCAACGGCCGCCGCGTGGCCGACTTCCCCCTGCCCTTCAACGGCCGCAGCAACTTCGTGGACGTGGCGAGCCTGCCGCTGGGCATGGTCGAGCGCATCGAGGTGCTGAGCGGCAGCGCCTCGGCGATCTACGGCTCCGACGCGATCGCCGGGGTGGTCAACATCCTGCTCAAGCGCGACGCCGACGGAACCGCCCTGGACGCCCGCGTCGGCCAGAGCAGCCGCGGCGACGCGAGCGCGCTGCAGGCCAGCCTCACCCATGGCATCTCCGGCGACGCGCTCTCCGGCGTGGTCAGCGTCGAAGTGAATCTGCAACAGCCGCTGTGGGGCTACCAGCGCGGCCGCCAGGATTCCAGCAGCGACGCCCCCACGCCGCGCTCGGCCGCACCGCGCCCCGTGTTCCTGCGCACCGATGGCGCCGACGTCTATCTCGATCCGGGCGCGGCCACCTGCGCGGGCCTGGCCGCGCTCAACGACCACGATACCGGCTACAACGCGCGCGAGGGCGAAGGTGGCGCCGGCCTGCCCGGCTACTACTGCGGCAGCCGCCGCGCACTCGGCTACAGCACCCTGCTGCATCGCCGGCGCAGCCTCGATGCCTATTCCACGCTGCACCGCCCCCTGGGCAATGGCGGCGAATGGTTCGCCGACGTGCAGGTGGGCGTGCAGGACGTCGCGTTGATGCGCGACGTGCAGGGCTGGACGTACATGCGGCCCGACGGCAATGAAGAGGGCTATTTCTACAACCGCCGCACCGCGCAGGTGGAGTACTGGGGCCGGCGGTTCACGCCGGAGGAAATGGGCGGCCTCGCGACCCGCATGGTGCGCAACCGGCAGCAGCGCCTCAGCGTGGCCACCGGCGTCGAAGGCGACCTGGGCAGCGACGGCTGGTCCTACGAAGCCGTGCTCAGCCACGCGCAGGCGCAGTTGCGCACCACCTGGCCGCAGATCGTCGCCGCGCGCGCCAACGCGCTGTTCCTCGGCGCGCCGCAGGGAATCGATCCCGGTTCGGGCTACCCGATCTTCGATGCCGATCCGGCGCGGCTGTACACCGCGCTGACCCAGGCCGAGTACGCATCGATCGCCGCGCGCACCACCTACCGCCCGCGCACGCGGATCGACACGGCCGCGCTGACCCTGCGCCATCCCGCGCTGTTCGAGCTGCCCGGCGGCGATGCCGGCCTCGCCCTCACCGCCGAAGTCGGCGAGCAGGCCTACGCCCTGCACCCCGACCCGCTCGCGCCGCAGTCCTACTACTACAGCTGGCGCGATGCCGACGGCGCGGGACAGCGAAGTCGCTGGGCACTGGCCGGGGAACTGCGCCTGCCGCTGCTGGAGCCGCTGACCCTGGAGAGCGCGGCGCGCTACGACCGCTACGCCTATTCCGGTCGGCAGATCGGCCGCTTCACCTGGAGCACCGGCCTGGAGTGGCGGCCGAACGAGCACCTGCTGCTGCGCGCCTCGCAGGGCCTGGCGTTCCGCGCGCCCGACCTGCATTACCTGTACGCCGGCGAGGGCATCGACGAAAGCCAGGGCACGGACTACCTCCGTTGCGCCCGCGAAGAAGACACCGCGGCGGCGACCGATTGCCGTTTCGACAACGAGCCGCTGCTGCGCCGGCGCCGCGGCAACCTGGACCTGAAGCCGGAGACCAGCCGCTCCTGGACCGCCGGGCTGGTGTGGTCGCCACTGCAGGGACTGGACCTGGGCCTGGATTACTTCGCCATCGATCTGCGCGACCAGGTCGAGGACCTGTCCGCCGACCGCGCGCTGCGCGAGGAAGCCGACTGCCGCCTCGGCCGCCGCCCGCTCGCCTCGCCCGCCTGCCAGCAGAGCGTCGCCCGGGTCGTCCGCACTGCAGACGGACGGCTCTACGCCGTGGCGCTGGGCCCGATGAATCTGGCCCGCACCACCACCAGCGGCATCGATGCGCTCCTGCACATGCAGCGCGACACCCGCTTCGGCACCTTCGACGCGTCGCTCGCCTACACCTGGGTGCGCCAGTACCGCACCCAGCTCTACGCCGGCGAGCCGATGCAGGACGCGTTCGCGGTGAACAGCGGGGTGGACATGCCGCGCAGCAAGGCCAGCGCCAGCCTGACCTGGTCGCGCCAGGACTGGTCGGCGACCCTGCACGCGCAACGGCTCGGCCGCCTGCCGAGTTGGGCGTCGGCCCTCGGGAGCTACGACGCCGGCAGCGGCCTGTCGCCCTGGATCGGTGCCAGCTACCGCTTCAACGCCACGGTGGCGTACTGGATCGACGCGCGCAGCACGCTGACGCTGGCGGCCACCAATCTGCTCGATGCGATGCCGCCTCGCGATCGCAGTGCCACGGTATACCCGTACTACGACGTGTCGTGGTTCGACACCGTCGGCCGCCAGCTCTTCGTGCAGTACAGCCGGCGCTTCGGGGCAGCGTCGCGCTAGGTGTGCATCGTGAGCGGGACGCGTGTCGCGCGCAGGAACGAGGCGGCCTTTCCCGCGTGCGCACGCCGTTCGCCGCGGTAGGGAAAGTCCCGTCTGGCTCGTCTATCTAACGCAACGCCCCCTGCGGGAGACGCTGCCGCGTACTGCTGCCGGTTCCCGCATCGCCCTTCCCGGAGCATCCGTTGCATGCAGACCCTGATCCAGCGCGGCATGGCCGCCCTTCACGTGGACGACTTCGCAGGCCTGTACCAGCTGTGGTCCGGCACGACCGTGCCCAATCATCTGCAGGCGGCCGACCTCGACGTGCTGATGCAGCGCTGCGACGCCAGGATCCAAACGACGCCGGGCGATGCCGGGCCATGGATGGTGAAGTGTCTGATCTACCTGGACCGCAGCGAGCACTTCACCGGCAACCGCCGGCAGGCGCTGCGCACCGCCGCCGACTGGGCCGGGCGCGCGATCGGCCTGGCCCCGGACAACGCCGAGGCGCACCGCCTGCTCGGCAGCGCGCACTACTGGCTGGACGAACCTGCCGCTGCGATCAGCGCCTACCGCAACGCACACGCCCTGCAGCCGCAGGTGGACCTGCAGATCCGCCTGTTCCAGATGGAATCGCTGCACGCCGGGCAGTCGCCGCAGCTGCTGCAACTGGATTTCCGCGACGGCAACGCGTATCGCTACTACAACGCCGGCGTGTCCATCGGCAAATGGAAGCATGCCGGGATGGATCCGGCCGACGCCGGCTACATCGACGCCGTGCAGTTCGCGCTCTACGAACACTGCACCACGCTGTTCCGGCAGGCCCTGGAGCCGGGCGACGGCGCCACCCTCAACATCGACACCCACACCTTCGCGATGTGCTGCAACAACCTCGGCATCCTGTACATGGACCGGGGCCTGTACGCGCAGGCGCAGGCCATCCTGGAAGAAGGAGCGCGCCACAGCCAGTTCCAGTTCCTGTACCAGAACCTGCGCGAGGCCTACCGCCACCGGGGCATGAGCGCCGAAGCGGCGGACCTGGCACTTACCCTGATGATGGATTACGAGCTGGATACGCCGCTGTTCCTGGATTGCGCGCAGGGGGCATGCAGCCATCTCAACCGCACTGGCCGCTACGCCGAAGTGCTGGACATCGCCGATGCGGCGCAGGAAGAGTTCGACGCGCTGCCCGACGACGCCCAGGCCGATCCGGAACTGCTGCGCATGTATGCGCTGGTGCAGGCGCACCACCGGCTCACCGCGGCGCGGGCGCTGGGCCGGCTGCAGCCGGAGCAGGTCGATACCGCCCTGTCGCAGGCGGCAGCGGAGGCGAATCCGCACGATCTGGACACGCTGTTCGTGCACGCCAGCGCGCTCGGCGAAGCGCGCGACTACCCCGCCGCAGTCGCCGCCTACGCAACGCTGATCGCCCAGGCCGCACAGCAGCAGGATCTGCAGGCGCTCAAGCGCGCGCGACACGGGCGCGGCTATCTGCTGCTGTACTACCTGCCCGACGCCAGGGCGGCACTGCAGGATTTCCTCGCCGTGCAGCGCGACGGCACGGACGATTTCTACACGCACTACTACCAGGCCAACTGCCATTACGTGCTCAAGGACTACCGCAGCGCACTGCCGGCCTGCGACGCGGCACGCGGCCTGCTCGACGATGCCGTGTTGCAGGCGGACCCCGGCTCGGTCGCGCAGCTGTACATGATGGAGGCCAATTGCCACATGAACCTGGGCGCCTATTCCGCGTCGGTCGCCGCCTTCGAGCGCTCGCTGGCGCTGCACGAGCGTGCGGACGTGCGCGAGAGCTACGACCTGGCCCGGCAACTGGCCGCCAAGTCGAAGAAGAGCCTGCTTGGGCGGTTGTTCTCGTGACTGCCAGGACCGTCAGGAGATGAATCGCGTTGCGCACATTGCCGGCGCGGTGCCGCGTGCTGCCGCGGCGCCGTTCCCACGTCGCCTCCGCGTGCGACCTCGTGTGTCCTGACACGGCCGCCGTGTCGATGCACCGCGCGCTGCTCGGATTGAGTCTGCTGCTCGGCGCCTGCGCAGCAAAGGCAGCACAGGCGCAGGCCGCCGCGGGTGCTGAGCAGCGCATGCATGCCCTGCAGCAGCACCAACGCGGCCAGCACGCACAGGCCTACGAGGCGCGCGTTGCCGCTGTTCTGGAGACCGGCCGAGGAAATCTGCGGGTCGCTGCCATCTACCCATGCGGATGGGTTGCCGGACAGGGCATACAGCAGCGTGCCCAGCACGTAGCCGCTCCAGGCCAGCACCTGCGCGGCGATCGCCACCGCCTTGCGCGCCTGTGCCATCGCGCGGCCTCACTCGCACACGAACAGCGTGCCGGCGGTCGGATCGGCGCCGCTTGGACGCAGCGGCTTCGCCTCGCAACGTGCGACGTCGCCAACGCGCATGGACACCTGCACCCGGCCGTCCGGCCCGTATCCGCACACCACATAGATGCCGTGCGGGTCAGGCGCATCGAAGCGCCAGATCGACACGTCCGCATCGCCGGGACGCCGGTGGGCACGTCGGGGCTCTGCAGCGGTGCCTCGGCGACGTGCAGGCGCTCGGGGCAACGCAGCGCCTCCCTGGCCGCGGCGGGCGCCGCGAACAGGGCGGCGATGAGCAGGGGCAGCGCGCGGCGCGCCGTGGCGGACATTCCTTTCGAACCCATCGCGTGCTCCTTGTCGACTGCAACACCTTGCATGCGCATCGGTCCGTCGCCGCAGTGGCGGCGGATCCATCCCATTCCCTCGCCACCCAGGCCCGCGCCCAGGCAGCCCTCCCTCCGCCTGTGCGCGTCGTTCGTCGTGCACAGGCACTTCACCGAAGGAGTCGCCTGATGCATCCCACGCTCTACCGCCCGGCGTTCGCACGCCGCACCCGCCGCGTCGCGCCGCTGGCCGCCGCCATTGCCGTCCTCGCCGCGGCTGGCCCATACACCGTCCACGCGCAAACGGACCCCACCACCTTGCCCACGGTGCGCGTCAGCGAACGCATCGATCCGAGCAAGCGCAGCAGCACCGCCACCAAGACCGACACCAACCTGCTGGAAACTCCGCAATCGCTCTCGGTGATCGACGACGCGCGCATGCAGGCCCAGGGCGCGCAGACGCTCAAGGATGCGCTGAGCTACACGCCCGGGGTGATCCCCACGCGCTACGGCACCGACTCGCGCTACGACTGGATCTCGCTGCGCGGTTTCGACGCCTATGCGCCCGGCTTCTACCTGGACGGCATGGCGCTGCGCAACAACGGCAACTGGGGCATCTGGCCGATCGAGCGCTACGGTGCCGAGCACATCGAGGTACTGCGCGGCCCGGCTTCGGTACTGTACGGGCAGAGCGGCCCGGGGGGGTTGGTCAACGCGGTCAGCAAGCGCCCCACCGCCGAGCCGCTGCACGAGCTACAGGTACAGCTGGGCGATCACCAGCGGCAGCAACTCGCTGGGGACCTGTCCGGACCACTGAGCGAGGACGGCACCGTCCTGTATCGCCTCACCGCCCTGGCGCGCGAGGCCGAACTGCCGGCCGGCGGCATGCGCGACGACCGCCGCTTCCTGGCCCCGGCGCTGACCTGGGCCCCAAGCGAGGCCACCCGCCTCACCCTGCTCTCGCAACTCGGCCGTACCCGCGCCGGCGTGTACCTGCGCATGCGGCCGGCGGTGGGATCGCTGGTGCCGACCGCCATCGGCACCTACCTCCCCAGCCACCTGTTCGAGAGCGATCCGACCTACAACCGCTTCGACCTGGACACGGCGATGCTCGCCGCGCTGTTCGAACACCGCGTCAACGACGTGCTCAGCCTGCGCCAGAACGCGCGCTACGGGCGCCTGAAGGTGGACTACCGCAGCGTGCAGGGACGCGGCTTCGTCATCGACGACCCCACCGATCCGCTGGATCCGGCGAACTTTGCCCGGCTGCGCCGCACCGCCTCGGACAGCCAGGAAACGGTGCACGCGCTGAACCTGGACAACCAGCTCGAACTGCGCCTGCATGCCGGCGCCGTGCAGCACACGCTGCTGTTCGGCCTGGACTACCAACGCACGCGCATCGACCAAGTCAGTCACAGCGGCGGCACTATCACACCGCTGGACATCCGCCACCCGGTCTACGGCGATCCGGTGCGGATGCCCGCGCCCTGGTACGACGGCATCGCCACGGTAAGCCAGACCGGCCTGTACGTGCAGGACCAGGTGCGCTGGCGCGAGCGCTGGCTGCTCACGGTGGGCGCTCGCTACGACCGGGCGGAAAGCCAGCTGGACAGCCGCCTGGACGGCAGCCGCAGCGACATCGTCGAACGCAAGGCGAGCAAGCGCGCCGGCCTGACCTACGTAGCCGCGAGCGGCTGGGCGCCGTACCTGAGCTACAGCGAATCCTTCGTGCCGACCGCCACGCGCGACCCGCTGAGCGGCCGCGCGTTCCGCCCCGAAAGCGGGCGCCAGTACGAAGCCGGGCTGCGCTTCCAGCCCGAAGGCGGCACCCAGACGTACAGCGCCGCCGTGTTCGACCTGCGCCGGCGCAACTACCTGACCTACGATCCGGACTTCCTTCCCCGCCAGACCGGCGAGACGCTGGTGCGCGGCCTGGAACTGGAGGCGGCGCTGCAGCCGCTGCCGCGCCTGCAGGTCGTCGGCTCCTACAGCTATACGCCGACGGTGGAAGTCACCGCCAGCAGCAACCCGCGCGAACTGGGCAAACCGCTGTCGGCGGTCTCACGCCACGCCGCCGCGCTATGGGCCGACTACCGTTTCGACAGCGGCATCCGGCTCGGCCTGGGCGCGCGCTATACCGGCGCCAACCGCGGCGACCTGGACGCCGCGCGCGCCGAAGTGCCGGCGTTCACCCTGTTCGACGCGCTGCTGGGCTACGACCGCGACCGCTGGAACTTCGCCTTGAACGTGCGCAATCTCGCCGACAAGACCTACCTCAGCAACTGCGACGCCTACGACAACTGCTACTACGGCGAGCAGCGCCGCGTGACGGCCACGGCGACGTATCGGTGGTGACGGCGCGCATGCGCGATGGCGAGATGCGTCGTCGCGCACGCGCTTCGCGCAGGTCGTTCCCCGCGCCTTGGTGTGATGTCGGGGCGTTCTCTCGTTTCGGCGAGGCACGTTCCATGCGCGCCGCACGCACCGATGACGGGGCGCTGCAAGACAACCGCGCCCCTGACGTGCGATCTCTTGTTCATAGCATCTCCGGTTGCTCCGGGGTGAGACTGCATGGCGGCGCCGATATCACGGCGCAGCGCAAGCCATCAGGGGGCGTAGACGGCCACAGGCTGCCAGCGTGCCTCCAGGCACGCGCAGCCCTTGACGGCGAGCACGTCGTGGTACGTTCAAGGGAACGGCAACTCCGCCACCCCGACCCCAAACGAAGCCAGGACCGGCAAGCGAAGCGCGCAGGCACGGCCCTCCGGGCCGGAGGCGTCAGCCGAGCGCAGCGAGGGAACGATGGAAGCCCGCCAGGGGCGAGACCCGCGCAGCGGGGCTCGATGCGCAGCACGACAGCGCGGCCCGGCGTTGCCGGGAGACGCCCACTGCCGATCTATGACCATCCACGGCGGGGAGATACCATCTGGCAAAAGGGCAAGGGAATCGCACGATGCCAAGAAGGAAAAGGAATGCACCAGCCGAATACGGCGGCTTCATCCTGACATTCGAACCTGGGCGCACCCAGTGGCTGCAGGAACGTCTGCATCCAGGGGTGAACTTTTCAGATTCGTTCTCCGCTTTCGACTGGGACATCGAGCCGCGAGAACTGGTTGCCCTGGCACTTCAGCAGGACCCTCTCCAAATCCATGCATTCGCCATGATGGAACGCATGCATGGCAGCGGCGGTTCTGGCAAGGGCAAGATGCGTATGACCAAGCCGTTGCTTGTCTTCGACCAGCCCGTCACCTCAAGAATGCTGGCACCGCTGGAATTGGACTCGCTCGTCAGCACTCCAGAGCGATTGAAGCGATTGGACGGCCAGTCCTGGAACCAGTTCATAGAGCGATTGCAACAACTGCGCCCGGCCGACGCAGATCGCATCAACGACATCATTGCCCTGCGCACTCAGCAGCATCGATTGCCCGAGAACAGCCAGCGCGAACTCCGTTTGAATGAGCAGCGAGACGGCCTGGGCCTGGCCTTGGACATAGGCGGGCTGGACCGAGCGGAAGTCCTCAAATCAATGAACACCGAGCGCGCCCCGGACGCCACGTCGGTGCTGGATCTGTTGGACGCCCTCCCTGTTCATGAGCGCACACTGCTGGAGCACGACAGCAGGATCTTCAATAGGCTCCTGGGAGAACGACCAGTCAGGGTCGCCACTTTTGACAACGGCGACGACCGCTCGGTTCGAGTAATCGTCACCGACCAGACCGATCTGGAGACCGTACTGGGCATCGACCTCCTGATCTACAACAGCTGCTACGACAACTACGTCCTCCTGCAGTACAAGCGCATGCGCAAGGAACCTGAGAGCTGGAGCTATCCCATTCCTCCATCGTCAGACCTCCTTGCTCAGTTGCAGAAGACCAAGGACTTTAAGACCGCCGCCGCGCGCCTCAACCTCGCGCCATCGCCATCGCTATGGAGCTACAGGCTGAGCCACGAGCCCTTCTTCTTCAAATTCTGTGAGCAATTCCGCCCCAATGCACGCGACGAAAGCCTGATCCCTGGCATCACGATGTCAGCCGATCATCTGGACGAGTTTCTTCAACTGCCTGAAGCCAGGAACAAGAGGGGGAGCACATCCGTTGGCTATCACAACTGCCCGCGCTACTTGAACAATTCGGAGTTCATCCAACTGGCAAAGTCCGGCTGGATCGGCACCAGTGCCCAATCATCCGAGTTCTTGAAAGACGTCCTGAGCGCCAACCGAGAAGGTGGCCGGCAGGCCATGCTCGCCATCATCGATCCACCACAGGAGAAGTCTGCAGCCGGCAGACGCCGATAGTGGATTCGTGCATCGGCGCGGCCTTCAATCAGCTTGGCGCACACAGTCTCTGCAGATAGACAGAAGCCGCCCCTGAAGAAACAGGAGCGGCTTCCAGGTTGGTGCCCGAGGCCGGAATCGAACCGGCACGCCTTTCAGCGAGGGATTTTCGTACCACTTCGACTTTCGCCGCCAGCGCCAGGGCTGTTCGTGGTCTGGAGCACGCCTTCACCATCGCCTTGCGGCATTAGGTGCCCGCCGTCTGCTCTCTACACCTTCCCGGACGAGGATCCGGGCTTGGCTCGGCGTTGGCGCGGACACCGAGGTATCCAGGGCTTTCGCCGACTTTGACGGGCTTCACTTCGGGCGTTTCCCCCCGAAGGCTCAAATTGTTTAAGTCCCTTGTGTCTACCGATTTCACCACTCGGGCAGTACATGGTGCGCTGGAACCACAGTTCCTTCTGCTGGCTCCTGCTTGGCTCCTGACCACCATTCCGAGCCGAAATTCCTCGTCCTGGGTGATCGCAAACCGTTGTCACTATTACTCTTTTGCCCCGCCAGCACAGGCAGACAACACTTGACAAAACAGATTTTAAGTCCGCAGTGTCTACCAATTTCACCATCGGGGCGCCGGCTGCGCCGCCCGGGCTCCGAACCTGAGCGTAATCCCGGAGCGGGGTGCATGCAAAGTGAAAAAGGGAAGCCGCAGCTTCCCTTGTATCGACCGAAATGGGTTCCGTGCGTTACGGCAGTTGCGCCACGGCCGCAGGGCACCTCCCCCGGCCGTGGAAACCGTCCATTATGTACCAAGTCGGGCAAAGCCCTTCCGGGGGTGCCCTTCCCCCCGCAGCCCGCAGGCGCCTCAGGCCTCCTCGTACTCGATGGCGAAATCGCTGTCCGCCACGCCCAGCCGGATGCGGCGGATCGACTTCGACTCGACCGAACTCTGCAGGAAACGCATCGCCAGCCGCGGCAGCAGGTTCTGGGTGATGATCCCGTCCACCATCCGGGCCCCGGATTCCACCTCGGTGCAGCGCTGGCGGATGAGTTGCACGGCGGCGTCGTCGATGTCCAGCACGGCGCCATGGCGCTCGGCGATGCGCGTCTGGATGCGCTTGAGCTGCAGGCGGATGATCTGCTCGAGCATCGCGTCCGAGATCGGGTAGTAGGGCACCACTACCAGACGGCCCAGCAGCGCGGCCGGAAATTTCTCCAGCAGCGGCTTGCGCACCGCCTGGGCCAGCGCCTCGGGCTGGGGGGCCAGCTCCGGGTCCCGGCACATGCCGGCGATCAGTTCCGAGCCCACGTTGGAGGTCAGAATGATGACCGTGTTCTTGAAGTCGATGTAGCGCCCCTCGCCGTCTTCCATCCAGCCCTTGTCGAACACCTGGAAGAACAGCTCGTGCACGTCCGGATGGGCTTTTTCGATCTCGTCGAGCAGCACCACGCTGTAGGGGCGGCGGCGCACAGCCTCGGTCAGCACGCCGCCCTCGCCGTAGCCCACATAGCCGGGCGGCGCGCCCTTGAGCGTGGAGACCGTGTGGGCCTCCTGGTATTCGCTCATGTTGATGGTGATGAGGTTCTGCTCGCCGCCGTACAACGCCTCGGCCAGCGACAGCGCGGTCTCCGTCTTGCCGACGCCCGAAGGGCCCGCCAGCAGGAACACGCCGATGGGCTTGCCCGGGTTGTCGAGTTGGGCGCGCGCGGTCTGGATGCGGCGCGTGATCGCCTCCAGGCCGTGGCGCTGGCCGATCACCCGCTTCTCCAGCGTGTCGGCAAGCGTCAGTACGGACTGCACCTCGTCGCGCACCATGCGGCCCACGGGGATGCCCGTCCACTCTGCGACCACGGCGGCCACCACGCCCGCGTCCACGACAGGCTGCAGCAGCGGGTCCTCGCCCTGCAGGCGCGCCAGGTCCTGGCGCAGCGCGCCCAGTGCCTCGGGGGTGGCGCCCGCCGGGAGCACGGCCGAGCCCTGCGCCGCACCGGCCGCCGTTGCAGCCTCCCCTGTGCCGGTGGCTGCGGACACTATCGACGCGTCGGCCGGTGGTGTGCCGGTTTCCGCGGGCTTGCCGGCCGGCTTCAGCAGCGCCGCCTCCGCGTCCACGATCTGCTGCACCAGCACCTTCTCGCGCTCGAACCGCTCCTGCAGCGCGGCCTTCTCGGCCAGCAGGCACTCGATCGAAGCGCCGATGTCGGCAAAACGGCCGGCATCGCCCACGCCCAGGCCCAGTTCGCGCTGCACGATGCCCTTCTCGACCTCCAGCGCCTCCAGCTGCCGCACCACCGATTCCAGCCGCGCCGGCGTGGCGTGCAGGCCCAGCGCCACGCGCGAGCAGGCGGTGTCCAGCAGGCTCACGGCCTTGTCGGGCAACTGGCGCGAGGGGATGTAGCGGTGCGACAGCGTGACCGCTGCGGCCACGGCGTCCTCGCCGATGCGCACCTTGTGGTGGCCTTCCAGCTTCGCCGCCACGCCGCGCAGCATGTGCACCGCCTTGGCCTCGTCCGGCTCGTGGATCTGCACGAGCTGGAAGCGCCGGGTGAGCGCCGGGTCCTTCTCGATGTATTTCTTGTATTCGGCCCAGGTGGTCGCGCCGATGGTGCGCAGCACACCGCGCGCCAGCGCCGGCTTGAGCAGGTTGGCGGCATCGCCCGTGCCCGCCTGCCCGCCCGCGCCGACCAGCGTGTGGACCTCGTCGATGAACAGCACGATCGGCACCGTGCTGGCCTGCACCTCGTCGAGCAGCGAGCGCAGCCGGTTCTCGAACTCGCCCTTCATGCTCGCGCCGGCCTGCAGCAGGCCGATGTCCACCACGCGCAATTGCACGTCCTTCAGCGGGGGCGGCACGTCGCCTGCCGCGATGCGCAGCGCGAGGCCCTCCACCACGGCCGTCTTGCCCACGCCGGCCTCGCCGACCAGGATGGGGTTGTTCTGGCGCCGGCGCATCAGGATGTCCACCATCTGGCGCACTTCCTCGTCGCGGCCCGTGACCGGGTCGAGTTCCTGCAGGCGCGCGCGCTCGGTCAGGTCCACCGTGTAGCGCTTGAGCGCCTCGCCCGGGCCCGCCGCGGCACCCGTGGCGCCGCTGGCCTCGCCGGGCACGCCGCCCAGGCCGCTGCCGTCCGCGGCCTTGAGGCGCGACTCCGGCGAGTCCGGCAACAGCCGGCCGAACACCTCGCTCAATGCGGGCTCGCCCAGCTTGTTGAATTCCGCCGAGACCGCGCGCAGCTCGTTGGCCAGCACGCGCGTTCGCAGCATGCCCGAGAGCCAGTAGGCGCTGCGGATCTGCGATTCGCCGTACATCAGCGTGGCATACACCCAGCCGCGCTCGATCGAGGACTCGATCTGCGCCGAGAAATCGCTGATCGACGTCGCTCCGCGCGGCAGCCGGTCCAGGCTCTGCAGCACGTCGGCGGCGAGCCGGTCGGAATCCACGGCGAAATGGCGCAGCAGCCGGATCAGGTCGGAGTCCGTCTCCTGCAGCAACTGGTGCAGCCAGTGCACCAGCTCCACGTACGGGTTGCCGCGCAGCTTGCAGAACACGGTCGCGCTTTCCAGCGACTTGAAGAGCAGGGGATTGAGCTTGCCGAAAAGGGCTTGCCGGCTGATTTCAGACATGGGACCTCGCGGATGGAAATGAAAATCGGTGAAAGGATGAAAAGGAACGGAACAGGCAACGGTGCACCACGCTAGGACGCCTCGGCCTCGGCAACAGGGTCCGGTCCGGCCGGCGCGCCCGGGCCGGGCCGCCTGCGCGATGCCAGCCACAGCTCGGGGTCGAGCCGGAAGTCGTCCGGATCGCGCTGCGCGGGGCCGGAGAAGGACCACGTCGTCCATCCCAGCCGGACGCTGCCGCCGAGCTGGCAGGGCGGGACATCCTCGCGGCGCAGGATCAGTTCGTAATCCCAGGCGAACTCGATGCCGACGTAGTTGCGCACCCAGTCCACCAGCGCGCGAAAATCCTCGCCGCCCGGCAGGAAGCGCTCGTACTGCGCGAGCGGCAGCGGACCGATGCGCAGCCGGAACTTGCCCTGCGCGTCGGGCACGCGGCTGCCCACCACCGTGTCCACGCCCAGGCGCGCATTGCGCGGCACGCGCGACAGCGTGGTCTGCTGCTCCGGGTCCAGCTCCAGGTAATGGAGCGTGAACTCGACCAGCTCCACCGGCACTTCGAAGAAGATCCGCAGGGCCGACACCAGGCCTTCGGGATTGCGCGTCCAGCGCGTCCAGTGGCCCGCCAGGTATTGCTTGGCATGGTCCGGCACGGTGTCGCGATCGCGCTGGGACGCCTCGCCATAGCCGATCAGGCTGCGCAGGTGGCGCCCGAACAGGTCGCTGTCCGGGCGGTCGAGCGAGGTCACCGGCTGCGTGTCGGACCACGCCCGGAAGAACAGCAGCAGCAGCCGGTGGTGGAAGATGTCCGAGAAGCGCGCGATCGTCGGGTCGTCGTGCTGCCGCAGGCGCTCGCGCACGTATTCGGTCAGGTGCGTGGGCAGCGGCCCGTTGGGGCCGTAGAGGCCGAAGTTCCAGACCGTGAGGCGTTCGGGCTGGCCGGCCGTGGCCGGCAGCACTTCCGCGAGGGTCGCGGGCGCGAAAGCCAGCGACGGATCCTGCCCCAGGCGCAGCGGCTCGTCCCGCGGTCGCAGGGCCTTGCCAAAGCGCGGATGGCCGCGGCTGCGCGCCTGCAGTACGCGCAGCGCGAAGAACAGGTCGAACGGATGCGGGTCGCGCCGCAACCGCTGCCAGAACTCCGAGGCATCCAGGCCGGGGGCCGGCCCCTGCCGCGGTCCCGGCTCCGGCGTTGCGGAAGCTTCCGGCGCGGTCACGCGGTCGCTCATGCCGCGGGCCTCTGGCCGGGACGCACCTTCCAGCGCGCGATCGCTCCCCGCTGCCGCGACCGCAGCGACAGCTCGGTATAGCTGTTGACGCCCACGTGGCGGGCGAAGAAGCGCTCCAGGATCGACGCGAGGGGCCAGGGGCTCACGCCCGCCAGCGGCCCTTCGTCCACCCCCAGGGTGATGCCCACGCCACGGCCATAGACCAGTTGGCCGTGCTGGGGCAGGCGGCGCGTGACCGGCGCGATCGCCAGCGAGCGGATCGCCGCGATCTGCCCCGAGAGATCGCGGTCCCCGTGGTCGATATAGAGCCGCAGCAGGTCGCGCAGCGTCGCCGCGCCCTCCTCCTCCGACAGATCGCTCATCGCCAGGTAGTTGAGGGACAGGTGCGAAATCAACCGCCAGGTCATCTCGTTTTCGGCAATGCTGGCCGTGGGCCGCGTCGGGCCGGCCACCGTGCGCACGGAGGCCACGGGCGCGGACTCCACCAGGGTGAAGTCGCTCTGCTCGCCCTTGCCGCCCATCAGCAGCGGCAGGTCGCGGTTGGTGCACAACGCCCGCACGCTGAGCTGCTTGAGGTCGTCCGCGAACGGTGCGGCGCGCTGGTCCACCAGCGAGATGAAGACCTCGCTGCCCAGGTACTGGGTGCGCGGCCCGAAACGCGTCGCATGCTCCGAGAACAGGCGCGGCTCCCTGCGCACGGCGAAATAGGCCTGCTCGCTCGCGCGCAGGCCGTGCACCGAAGCGAAGAACGGCACGAAATCCTGGTCCTTGAGCTGGCCCTCGCGGTGGCCCGTCACCCCGAGAACGGAATAGACCTCGAAGTCGCGCGGCCGCGTGCGGTCCGGCACCACGTGGTATTCGCTGACGCCCGGGGACACGTGGATGCGGTCGGCCGGGCGCTCGAACAGGTTGATCGCCGGCACGCAGTGCAGGAGGAACTTGTTGCGGTCCACCTGCGCCTCCAGCGTGGGCTGCGCGCGCCGCAGCAGCAGCGTGATCCCGACCTGCGCGCCCGGCACGCGGTCGAGCGCTTCCCGCAGCCCGCGGATCGAGAAAAAGCGGAACCGCGCAGGGAACGCGAAATACTCGTGCAGCAGCCGGTGCCCCTGGAACGCGCGGTGGGTGTAGGGCAGCAGGGCCTGGGATTGCTCGTACCCCTCCGGCTGCACGGACTCCGCCGGCAGCTGTGCCCAGACCTTGGAGGCGTCCTGCGGGTCGTGCACGATCACGCCCATGACGGACTCGTGGATCAGTTCCTGCAGGTGCGACGCCACGGCATCCCCCGCGGAAATGTGCAGGTCGAGTCGGTCCATGCGCAGGTTGCGCCACTGCGCGGCGCCGCGCACCGACAGGGTGAAACGCAGGTGACCCGCGGCCTCCTCCGCCAGGCCGAAGCGCGACAGCGGCAGATCGAGCGGCGGCCCTCCCAGGCGAGCCTGCAGCAGATCGATGGGCCGGAGCGTGACCGCGTGTCCGGTGCGGAAATCGCACGGCGTCTGGTCTTCCGCGGTCTTGCGCCCGCGGATCACGCTGCCGGCCTCCAGGGTGTAGCCCTCGACCAGGCTGCCCTCCGTGCCGCTGGGCTCCATCTGGACCACCACCATCGACGGCGTCGGGGCCAGGTAATGGGGGCACACCATCTCCAGGATGCGTTGCGACAGGCGCGGAAACTCCGCGTCCATCTTCATCTGGATGCGTGCCGTGAGGAAGCTGAACCCCTCGAGCAGGCGCTCCACGTACGGATCGGCCACCTCCAGCTCGCGCAGCGACAGCCGTCCGGCGACCTTCGGGAAGGCGGCAGCGAACTCCGCGCCCAGTTCGCGCAGGTAGCTCAGCTCCCGGTTGTAGTACTCGACCAGCCGCGGATTCATGTCAGAAAAGCTCCAGGCCGCGCCGCCGCGGCCATCAGGCGGGCCTGCCCGGAGCGGCCCATTGCACGCAACCTCACCGCTGCTCGGACACGGACACCTGCCCGGTCTCCAGGTCGAGGCTGGTCTTGAGCAGCAGCTCCAGGGGATAGG
The DNA here is from genome assembly GCF_900104515.1 of Paracidovorax cattleyae. GTDB lineage: Bacteria > Pseudomonadota > Gammaproteobacteria > Burkholderiales > Burkholderiaceae_C > Paracidovorax > Paracidovorax cattleyae. The sequence goes on along the minus strand of NZ_FNJL01000032.1, from coordinate 46,310 downwards.
GAGACGACCAGAACTGGCACCGGATCTCGAACTGCAGGGTGTTGTGGTGGTTGAACAGCTTGCTGGAAGGCGCCAGCGTCACGCTCAGGGTATGGGGCAGGATGCGGGGCTCGTGCTGCAGGATCGACTTGAGGATGGCCGCTTCCACGTCCTTCCAGTCGAGTTCCGAGAGCAGTTGGCCGGCCAGCGGCTTCATGCCGAAGTTCAGCACGGACCGCTCGGCATGGGGCAAACCCTCGAAATCGATGTGCGACGACGCATCCGACGCGTTCAGCAGCCAGTTCAGATCGCGCAGCAGCGCCTGCCGCAGGCGTGGCTCGGTCACATAGACCGACTCCGCCCGCTCCGTGCGCCGCGAGGGCTCATGGTCGGTCAGCCGGTCCAGCAGCGCCGGCTGCAGCCGGTCCTTGCCGTTGCCGTACTTGTCCCTGCCCTGCGTCGCCATGGCCCGCCCGCCCCGGTCAGCTGGACAACTTCACCCGGCGCACGTCGAGCAGCGCGGCGTCGCCCTGGTCCGTGGCCCATACGCGCTGGCCCCAGCCCGTCGCCTGGTCGTCCCCCAGATCGCGCCACTCGGTGGCGCGTGCCAGCCGGATCTCGTCGCGGTCCGCGGTCTCGGAGCCGGGATAGCGCGTGGGAATGAAGCCGTGCATCACGCCGCCGTTGTGCAGCGTGATCTCGCAGGCCGACCAGACGAGATCGCGCAGGTCCTGCGGCTTCTCGAAAACGATCTGCGACACGCTGGAAAACGGCACCCAGTAGTAGCTGCCGTTGGCATAGAGCTCGCAGACCGGGCCCAGGCGCGCGTCGGAATCGGCGATCCACTCGAACGCCTCGCCGTCGATCTCGCCGGCCGATGCCGGCGCCTGCTCGAATGCGGCGGCGCGCAGTTCAGCCGCCTGCGCGGCGCGGCCTTCGGCCAGGCATTGCAGGCCTTCCACCAGCCATCCCAGCCACTCGGGCGGCTCCCCGAGGATGTTGGGCGTGCGCTTGCCCGCGAACACCTCGCGGCGCGCGACCTCGCAGAGGATGACCTCGCGGTAGGCACGCGCCATGGCTTCCGCCTTGCGGTCCAGCTGGGCACAGATCTGCAGCTGGTCCAGCGCCTTCTGCCACTCGCCGTACACCGCCAGGACCTGGAAATAGAACACCCGCAGCGACGCATCCTGCGGCCTGGCCCGGATGGCGTCCTTGAGCTCGGCCAGCTGGCGGTCCAGCGGGCGCTTGAAGTCGAAATTCATGGATTGCATGCGGTGGTCCGCAAAAATAGTTATGGGTTCTCCGCTGGCGGGGAACCGGCGGCAGGGGCGCGCCCCGCCACGCCACCCTGCCGCCCAGCGGGCGCGGCAGCATGCTGCCGCACGCCCCGAAGGGTCAGTTGCCCGCCTGCTTCACCGACGGCAGCTTCGACACCAGCCGCAGGGACACGGTCAGGCCTTCGAGCTGGTAGTGCGGGCGCAGGAAGAACTTGGACGTGTAGTAGCCCGGGTTGCCTTCCACTTCGGCCACCTGCACCTCGGCCGCGGCCAGCGGCTTGCGGGCCTTGGTCTCCTGCGAGGAGTTGGCCGGGTCGCCGTCCACGTAGTTCATGATCCAGTCGTTCAGCCAGCGCTCCATGTCGGAGCGCTCCTTGAACGAGCCGATCTTGTCGCGCACGATGCACTTGAGGTAGTGCGCGAAACGGCAGCACGCGAACATGTAGGGCAGGCGCGCAGACAGGTTGGCGTTCGCCGTGGCGTCCGGGTCGTAGTACTCGGCCGGCTTGTGCAGCGACTGTGCGCCGATGAAGGCGGCCACGTCGGAGTTCTTGCGGTGGACCAGCGGCATGAAGCCGTTCTTGGCCAGTTCGGCCTCGCGCCGGTCGCTGATGGCGATCTCGGTCGGGCACTTCATGTCCACGCCACCGTCGTCCGTCGGGAAAGTGTGCGCCGGCAGGTTGTCCACCGCGCCGCCGGACTCCACCCCGCGAATAGAGGTGCACCAGCCGTAGTACTTGAACGAGCGGTTGATGTTCACGGCCATCGCATAGGCGGAGTTCGCCCACGCGTACTTGCTGTGGTCGCCGCCGGCCGTTTCCTCCTCGAAGTCGAACTCGTCCACCGGATTGGTCTTCGCGCCGTAGGGCAGGCGCGCGAGGAAGCGCGGCATCGCGAGGCCGATGTATTTCGAATCGTCGGAGTCGCGCAGGCTGCGCCACGCGGCGTACTCGGTGTTGGTGAAGATCTTGGTCAGGTCGCGGGGATTGGCCAGTTCCTGCCAGGAGTCCATCTGCATCATCGCGGGAGACGCGCCGGCGATGAACGGGCAGTGGGCGGCCGCGGACACCTTCGCCATCTCGCCGAGCAGCTCCACGTCCGGCGGGCTGTGGTCGAAGTAGTAGTCGCCCACCAGGCACCCGAACGGTTCGCCGCCGAACTGGCCGTACTCCTCTTCGTACACCTTCTTGAAGATGGGGCTCTGGTCCCAGCCCACGCCCTTGAAGCGGCGCATGTTCCGGTGCAGCTCCTTCTTGGAGATGTTCATCACGCGGATCTTGAGCAGCTCGTCCACCTCGGTGTTGTGGACCAGGTGGTGCAGGCCCCGCCATGCGCCCTCGAGCTGCTGGAACTCGCTGTGGTGGATGATCAGGTTGATCTGCTCGGAGAGCTTGCGGTCGATCTCGGCGATGATGGCCTGGACGGTCTGGTATGCGTCGTCCGACAGCGTGGCCGATGCGGCCAGGGCCTGCTGCGCGAGCGTCTGCACGGCCGATTCGACCGCTTCGCGCGCCTGGTCGGTCTTGGGCTTGAATTCCTTCTGCAGCAGCGACGTGAATTCGCTGCCTTCGAGCGTCTGGGTGCCCTGCACCGCGTCCAGAGAGGTCGTCGTGTTCATGCGGCTGTCCCTTTCACTGAGCGTCGTCGGTCTTCTCGGTCACGCCGCCTGCGGGCCGGTTGGGCATCGCGGCCAGCGACTTGAGCAGCGCCGGGTCCTTCAGCACCTTGCTGATAAGTTCCTCGGCACCCTGCTTGCCGTCCATGTACGACAGCAGGTTGTGCAGCTGGGTGCGGGCCTCCAGCAGGGAATTGAGGGCGCCCACCTTGCGCGCGATGGCGGCAGGAGAGAAGTCGTCCATGCTCTCGAACGTCAGGTCGATGTGCAGGCGGCCGTCGCCCGTCAGCGTGTTGGGCACGTTGAACGATGCGCGCGGCTTGATCGACTTCATGCGCGCGTCGAAGTTGTCGATGTCGATGTCGAGGAACTTGCGGTCCCCGATCTCCGGCAGAGGGTCCACCGGCTTGCCCGAGAGATCCGCCATCACGCCCATGACGAAGGGAATCTGCACCTTCTTCTCGGAGCCGTAGATTTCGACGTCGTATTCGATCTGCACGCGCGGGGCGCGGTTGCGGGCAATGAACTTCTGACCGCTCTTGCCGGTCTTGCTTAAGGTCACCATAGTGAAATCTTCTCTCTCGTAAGGCTAAAAACAGAGATTGGCCGGCCTTCACCGCCAGTGCATGCGCACAGCGGGCCCTCCACCGCCTCTTCCGGCAGCGTGCCTGCTGGACAAGTATCCGGCCGGCAACAAAACACCGCTGTTACATTTCGTTTTCCAAATCAGGGCGACGGGTTTTGCCCTCCCGTGATCGTTTCGACCTGGCCGACGCTGTCGGGGGACAGCTCGCGCAGGATGTCGAGAAAGCTCAGGCCCATCAGCTTGGCCGCTCGGCGGATCAGCAGCGGCGCGGGATTGGTGGGCTCGGTGCGCTCCAGGAACTCGGCCACCAGCAGCAGCTGCGCCAGCGCGTCGTCGCGGGTGCGCAGCCCTGCCGGCCTGGCGGCCACACCGGCGGGTTCGCCGGCCGCGCCGATGCCCGCCGCGGTGCCCCCGCCCCCCGGTGCGGCTCCCTCCTCCGCCGGCGCCGCAGTGCCATCGGCCATGCCGACGGGGGCATGCGGTACCAGGTCGTTCAGGACCACCAGCAGCGACTGGAACTGCTCCAGATCGGGCACCTGCGAGCTTTCCAGCCGGTCGCGGAACGTCGTTTGCAGGCTGCGCAGCGCTTCGCTCGCCGTGCTCCAGGCGCGCAGAAACTCGTCGCCCTGCTGCCACGCCTGCGCCAGCGCCACCCGCAGCTGGTCCAGCGAGATGCGCAGGCTCCCTTCGGCAGTCGCGCCGCGCGCCACCGCCTCCGCATCCCGCACGCTGATCGTGCCACCGGGCAAGCGCACGAAATCCTGCTGGCGGAGGTCGCGCAGCAGGCCCGTGATCTCGTTCAGCGACGACACAGCGTTCATGCGCATGAAGTGGTCGCCGTCCTCGGGCAGCGGGTGCAGGCCGTCCCAGTACCTCGCGAACATCCAGGCCATCAGCTGCACGCCCTGGGACATGCCGCGCACACCCTGGATGTTGGTCAGGGCCCGGCACAACAGGGCCGCGACGCGCGCATCCTTCGTGCGGACGAGCAGCGCACGCGCGCGGCGCTCCACGTCCCGCCAGTCGGGCGGCTCGGCGGGAATCACCGTGTCACCGAACTGCTGCTCCGGCTTGCCGGTGGCCGCGGTCTCCAGGGCCAGGAACTCCGCGTCGTAGGTCAGGTCCTGGCCGCAGGGCGGCGTGTCCGCCGTGGGTTCAAGAAGTTCTTCGATGTCGATCATGTGGTTGTCGGTCCAGTGCGTCCCGCGCCATGGCGCCAGGCACTATGCATTCGGGCCTCCGCCGAACAGACGCAGGAACAGGATTTCGTTGGGATCGCCCCAGTGCTCGCAGCTGCGCCCGCCGGCCCCGGGTGGATACGACCACCAGAAGCTGGCAGCCTGGCCCGCGCGCAGGATCTCCCGCCCACGGGAGAACATCGCCTCGCCACGGCCGGCGACCTCCGCCATGCCGAGATCGGAGAGGATGCCCGCCATGTCGCCGCCCTGCCCCTTGCCATCCACCGCCGCGGCGGTGAAAGGCCAGGGCAGCCGGGAGAGCCGGCTGTCGAGCGCGTCCGCCGGCAGGGCCAGCCTGCGCGCCTCGATGACCGCATCGCAGGCTTCCGAGAAGAACTGCCCGAGCACACCGTCGGCGGCCAGCGACTGCCGGCCGCCCTCGCCCACCGCCATCACCGTGAGCGGATAGCAGCGCCCCACGCGATCGATGCTGGGCGCGAGTACGCCGCACGACGGAGCGGCGCCCTTGCTGCCACTGGCCACGAACGACCACAGCGGCGCCTGCGTGAACGTGCGCTCCCAGTCACCATGGGCGGTGGACTTGAGGTGCCCCAGGCCGTGGCTCAGCCAATCGTCCCAGGCGCCGCTCATGGCGCGGGGCATGCGCCGGCCCACGAAATCTCCCTGGCCGGGCAGCTTGCCGAACCAGGCCACGCGCGGCTGCGCGCGGGACCATGGCATCAGAGATTGCCAGGACACGCGAACTCCTCCATGGCCTTGAGACGGAACGGGTTGAGCACGCTGCCCGTGGTGACCTCGAAGCGCAGCTTGCGCCCGCCGATGTCGAAGGCGGCGATGAATCGCTCGGGCGTGCTGCCGGGCAGGATCTGGGCCTTGTCGAAGAAACGGTGCACGGCCCAGGGCCCCTCGGTCACCAGGCCCGTGTTCTCGGCCCCACCCCCGGTCAGCTGCAGGCGGACCTGGCCCGTGCCCCGGGTACCGGGCCAGGCCATCGACTTCGGGATCTGCGGGCCGTGCTGGTAGCGCAGCACCTCGCCGTCGATGTCCAGCACCATCTGCGAAATGGAGGCGTCCATCTCCAGCGGCTTGATGTCCATGCGGATGGACGGAACCTTGCCGCCCGCGCGGAAATACACGTCGCGGATGGTCGCGGCACGCTGGAACGATGCCAGCGCGGCCGACCCGCCGACCGGCGTTCCATCCACGCCCTGGCGGAAGCGCCAGGGGGTGGTGGAGATGTCCACCATCGGCTGCAGGGTACTGCGGAAGAATTCGTCCATCATCCCGCCCGGCGAGAACAGGCTGGCGAAGTCGTCGCTCGTCACGTCGCTGGCCGATCCCTTGGTGAAGGGATAGCGCCCGCCGATTGCGCGGCGGCAGAATGTCCCGATCGTGGCATTGAGGTTGCTGCCCACGGTCGCGCGCACGTCGCGGCCGACCAGCGACGACGTGGACGATGCCAGGTCCTCGTACATGGTGTTGAGCGGCGGCGGCACGCGCTTGGCCTCCATGCGCACGCGCTCCAGGGCCGGCGACAGCGACGGCGGCACGGTGCCGCCGGCACTGACCTGCTGGCGCGCGGAAGCGATGACCGCGGCCGCTTCGTTGAGCACCTGCAGGCTGGCGGCGATGGGTGCGGGGCCCGAGCCGTTGGAAGTGGCGAGGCGGCGGTATTCGCGGAAGCGGAAATCCACCAGGTCGGCTTCCAGGTTGGTGCTGGGCGCGAGCCCCCCGACGTTCACCCGCTTGCCCGTGAGGCGGCTGAGCTGCTCCTGCTCCTCCTTGATGCGGTTGATCTTCTCGCCCAGCCAGCTGCTGGTGCTGCTGCCCCCCGACCCCGGCTTCTGCCCCAGCGTGGTCTCCTTGGCCACCGCCCGGATGAACTGCTCCAGGCTGGAATTGGCGGACGAATACAGTCGCGCCTGCTCGCCGGCCTGGTCGAGCGACACGACCTGCACGGGCCGCACATCGGCGAGGAAATCCTCCCAGACCTTGGCGTACTCCATGAGGTAGAGGCGCTTGACCTCGAGCGCGAGCTGGCCGGTCATGACCTCGTTGGCCACGCTGCGCTGCCCCTGCGCCTTGCCGAGCACCCAGGTCTCCTCCTGCGCCAGCAGCGCAGTCACCTTGGGCAGTTCGTGCGAGAACACCCCGTAGTAGCCGTCGTAGGTGAACAGTCCGGAAATCCCCTGGGTGAGCGGCTTGCCGCTGCGGCGGGTGAAGACCTGCGGGGCCTCGGGGCCGGCCGCGCGCACCAGCGTGAAGTCCGGCGGCAACGCGGTGCCCGTGGTCAGCAACTGCTTGAGGCGGCTGTAGGCCCGCTGCGCGGGCGACAGCTGCGCCAGGCGCTGGCGCACCTCGTCCACCAGCGGCTGGTCGATCGGAATCGGCGACACCAGGGCCCGGTCCTCCATGAGCCGGTCGAGGTGGTGCGCCAGTTGGTCCAGCATGCCCGACTGCACCAGCGCGGGGGGCAGCGTGGATTCCCACTCGTTGAGCATCCACGCCTTGACCACGCGGGGGTTGAAGCGCTCCGGGTCGTAGAGCATCAGATAGACCTTGAGCGCCTCGTAGCTGGCCTCGGGGTTGGCCGTCGAAGCCTGCTGCAGCGAATTGCGCAGGTGCCGGGCCAGGCGGGGCAGCCATGCATCCTCGAGCAGCCGCATGTAGGTCGCATCGGCCGCGGTCTGCACCTTGGGCACCTGCAGCAGTCCGTAGCGCCAGCTGAGGGGCGGCGAGTCGCCGGTGTAGCGCTGGCTCACGGCGAGGGCCTCGGCGTGGTTCAGCAGCGGCAGCAGCGCCACCATGTTCTCGGGATCCGCGTCGCGGGATTCCTCCACTGCCTGCTTGAGCGTGGGCACCTTCGCAGCCACCTCGTCCAGGTAGTTCTGGTTGTTGCCATGGCTGATCGTCCAGGCGATGGTGGCGCCCGCCAGACCCGCCGCGAGGGCGAAGAAGCCGGCAGCCTGCAGCAGCCGCAGCTGGCGTTCCTTCTTGGCATTGCGCCCCGTCAGCCCGGCCTCGTTGAAGATGACCCCCTTGAGCAGGGTCTCGATGAAGTAGCTCTTGCCCGCGCGCCCCTCCCCGGCCGGGTGGGCCGGAGGCGACACCGAAAAGCGCCGCGACAAGGCCGACAGGACCCGGTCGAAGGGCATGCCTTCCTGGGTGCCGCTGGTGAAATAGACGCCGCGGAACAGCGGCTTCTCCTTGAACCGCGAGGACGCGAAGATGGTGGACAGCGTCTGCTGGACCACGTCGCGCAGGCCGACGAACTGCTGCGGCAGGCCATAGATCTGGCCGCGGCGCGCCAGGTCGGGCTCGGCCAGCAGGCGCTGCGGCAGCAGCCGGTTGATCTGGTCGGCCAGGCCGTCGAATTCCTTGCGGAACTGCAGCCCCGGGTCTTCCTGCGCCTGCCCTTCCACATAGGGATTGGTGAAGCCCCAGACCTGGGCCCGCTCCTCGCGGGTCATGTTCCCGAAGAACTCGTTGAAGCCTGCCAGCAGGTCGGTCTTGGTGACCAGCACATACACCGGGAACTTGATGGACAGGCCCTCGCACAGTTCGGCCAGACGCAGGCCGATCAACCGCGCCAAGCGCTCGCGCTCCGCGTCGCCGCCGCTCAGCAGCTCCTGCACGCTGAGCGTGACCAGCACGCCGTTGATGGGCTGGCGGCCGCGGAAACGCCGCAGCAGGTTCAGGAAGCCCGACCATGCGGCGCTGTCCTGCGCTGCGTCGCTCTCCTGCGTGGTGTAGCGGCCGGCGGTATCCAGCAGCACGGCCTGGTCGGTGAACCACCAATCGCAATTGCGCGTGCCGCCGACGCCGCGGATCGACGCCTTGCCGAACTGGGCGGCCAGCGGAAAATCGAGGCCCGAATTGACCAGCGCGGTGGTCTTGCCCGAGCCCGGGGACCCGATGATGAGATACCAGGGCAGCTGATACACGTAGCGCCGGGACAGGCGGCCGAACCACCCCTGCTCGGTCTGCCCGAAGCGGGTCTTGCCCAGGACATCGACCGCCTCCTTGAAGCGTTTCTCGAGCTCGGCCACCTCTTCCTTGCCGGGACCGGCCTCGGGGGTGGACGCGTCCGACGCACCGATGCGGGCCAGCTGGCCCAGCAGGCGCGCATTCATCTCCTTGGCCCGCCACCACCGGATGAACAGCCGCAGGAACCAGATGCCGAACAGCGCGGCGATGATCCAGCCGCGCACCGCCTCGCTCTCGAGCGGCTGGTAGGGTTTGATATAGACCAGGGGACCGACGAACCAGATCAGCAGGCTGAGCAGCACCAGGCCGCACAGCACCAGCGTGAACCGGTTGAAGAAGAAAGAAAATATCTTGCGCAGCATGTTTTAGTTCTTCGGAGTGCCGGGGGCGGGCGTGCCGGCTGCAGCCGGGCCGGGGGTCAGCTGCAGCTCGGCATCGCGGGACTGGGGCGGGACCAGCAGCACGATCTCCACCCGACGGTTCAGCGCCCGGCCCTCCGGTGTGCTGTTGGGGGCGATCGGGTCGCTCTCGGCGCGGCCTTCGGCCTTCAGGCGGGAGCCGTCGGCAATGGTCCTCTGCAGCATGGCCGCGACGGCCTGGGCCCGCTCCTGCGACAGGTGCCAGTTCGAAGGGAAGCGCGCCGTGCGGATCGGCTGGTTGTCCGAGTAGCCGTTCACCACCACCTTGCCAGACACTTCATTGAGCGCGGACGCGACGCGCTGGATCACCGCGACATAACGCGGCTTGACCTCGGTGGACGCCGGCTCGAACAGGCCGTCTCCGCGCAGGGTCACGGTACTGCGGTCCGCCTGGTCGTTCACCTCGACCAGGCCCTCCCGGATCTCGGGCTCCAGGAACTGGCGCAGGCGTGGCTTCGGCGGCGCCACGGCCACCACGGAAGGCATCTTCGGCAGGCGGATGCCGTTGATCGCGGCGAACAGCTCATCCGAACGCGATGCCAGCCGGTAGTTGAACCAGAGGAAGATCAGGAAGGCGATGAGCAGCGTCAGCGCGGCCGCCACCCAGAACGGCACCAGGCTCCAGGGCGGCACCGCCGCGCGCTGCACGCCGCGCCAATGCAGGGACAGCGCCCCGCTGCGGTCCCCGCGGGTGCTCTCGATCACCTGCAGCAGCCGGGCCTTCAGGCTCTCCAGCTGGCTGCGCCCGTTGTCGATGACGTGATAGCGCCCCTCGAAGCCGAGCGTCAGGCAGAAATACATGAGCTCGATGAGGTCGATGTGCTGGTGGGGCGTCTGGACCAGCTTGGACAGCAGCTGGAAGAACTTCTCCCCGCCCCAGGTCTCGTTGTGCAGCGCCACGAGCAGGCTGTACTGCGGCCACACGCCCGAGCCGCCCCAGGGCGTCTGGGCCGCCGCCTCGTCGATCGCGGTGCAGATGCAGTAGCGCGCGCCGATGATGGTTTCCATCGGAACGCCCGCGCTGCCCGCCCGGCTCTCGAAATGCCGGATGCATTCGAGCAGGTAGTGCTGGAATGCCGCGGGATCCGGATTGGTCGCCATGCGGCGGATCTGCGGAATGAGGTTCAGCAGGGTGTTGGCTGCGGCCACGAGCGGATTGCCGCCGCTCACGACGTCGGGCAGGCCCGACGGCTTGGCGCCATGCTCGGGGGTGCCGCCGGGCGGCGCGGCCGGAGGCATGGCCCCGGCGGTGTGGCCCGGATGGCCGGTGGCGAAAACGTTGACGGAGTTCTGCATGGACATGTCCGCTTTCAGCGCCGTATGGCCCACATTTCGAGCTGCAGCTCAGGAAATCCGCCAGAGACGTGGAGCGCGAGGCCGCCCGAGTTCTGCAATTGGCGCCACAGGTCGTGGCCGGTGTCCAGCTCGAAGTAGGAGTAGCCCGCGTGGTAGGGAATCTCGCGCGGCGCGACGGGCAGCGAACGCAGCGGCACGCCGGGCAGATGCAGATTTACGAGGTCGCGGATGCGCTCCACCGGCCCCATCTTGATCTGCGTCGGGAAGTGCGCCCGCAGGAATTCCACGGCGGTCTGCGCGTGCACGGCCAGCACGAAGTCGCAGCTGGTGAGCAGTTCCGTGCTCGGAATGAGCGCGACATGCACGCCGTACTGGCGCTCCTGCAGCTCGATCTGGATCGCGTTCTGCTCCAGCACCGAGGACAGCCCCCGGCGCAGTTCGAGCATCAGGGGCAGGAAGCAGCTGCGCAGATCGTCGTGGTCGTAGGTCGGCATGGTCGCGGGGCGGCGCTGCTCGCGGGTGAACGTCGCCAGTTCGCCCGCCATCTTCAGCAGGTCGTCGAACAGCCGCTCCGGATGGAGGGCCCGCACGCGGACCCAGTGCTCCACCGCGGGCTCCCAGCGGTTCAGGAACTGCAGCATCAGGAAGTCCCCGACCTCCCCCACGCCGCCGCGGCCGGGCTGGCTGAGCCGCTCCTCCAGCGCCGCGCCCCGCTGCCGCAGCAGGCCGAAGAGTTCGCGGCAGAACGTGGCCAGCCCCGACATCTCGGAGTTGTTGACCACGGTGGGAATGAAGGACGGGTCCAGCAGCAGGGATCCGTCCGCCCTGCGCTCCACCACCTGGGCCACGGGCAGGCTCACCCATCCGTCGGTGACGTCCTGCGCGGCGCGCAGCGACAGCTGAATATTCCCGATCTGCACTTCGGCCGCCTGGGCGCCCATGTCGTTGACGTCCGGGACCTCCGCCACCTCGGCCGCATAGCGCACCGAGGCACCGCCCGGCGCACCCAGCGTCACTTCCGCGCCCGCCCTGCGCCGCATCGGCAGGGCCAGGTGGATGACCGTGTCCTTGACATCCTTGCCGATCGCCAGCGCGGCGGGAGCCTGGTCATGGTGCGGAAAGCTGAACGGCGTACCGTCCGGCATCACGCCCTCCCCGGACAGCAGGCCCAGCTTGCCCAGCCCCAGAAGCTCCGTGTCGAGCGCCAGCTTGGAGAAGCCCCAGAAGAAGAACTGCGCCGGCAACGTGCGGGCCTGCACGAGGAAATCGGTGTAGCGGTCCTGTTGCTGGAAATGCTGAGGGCGAAGGAACATCCCTTCGGCCCAGACGACCTTGCGCTGCCAAACCATGGTGGATTTCGGGCTTTCTGTGTGTTGTCGTTCGTCGATGCCTGGATTCAAGGAGCGGGGGCGGGAGCGGTCTGGATCTTCACCGCGTCCTTGCCCACCGTAATGCTGTACTGCACGGGCTTGAGACGCTCGGTCTCGCCCAGGCCCCACCAGCGGCGGCGCATTTCCACGGAATTGGGAGCGCCCGCGGTCGCGCGCCAGGTGCTGCGCTCCAGGTCGCGGTAGCCTGCGAATACCGCGAAGGTGCGGACGTCCGCACTGCCCTTGCGCTCGATCGTGCGCCGCTCGCCCGGTTGCAGCAGGATCTCCTCGCGCCGCATGAAATCGGCCCCCAGCTGTGCCTCGTCCTTGTCCTGCAGGTCCAGGTAGCTGGCCCGGTCGAAGGCCGCCGCCGCACGCAGCTCGTACAGCCTCAGCAGGATGGGCTTGGGCCTGCCGTGGATATCGGGGTTGACGCCAGGGTCCGCGACGATCTCGAAGACGGCGGTCGGCACCGCCGTGGGGGCCTCCTGGGGGCGGTTCAGGTTGCTGATCATGCCGCAGCCGCCCAGCAGCAAGCCTGCCGCCGTGGCCACGAGCCCCGCCCTGATGAATCCCTTCCGTGCCATCGCATCCCGATGCATATCCGACTCCTTAGGTTCCGGTAAAAACGCCATATCCGCCCGTTCAGGCGCCATCCTCGCTGTCCGCGACCCAGACCGCGAGCGCGCTGAAGTTGTCCTGGTAGGACTTGGCCTGGGCCCGCACGGCCGCCTCCATCTGCTCGAGCCATTCCTGCGGGGACTGGCTGTGGCGCAGGGCGCTCTCCATCTGTTCCTCGTGCAGCCCCTCCCAGAGCCCGTCCGAACACAGCAGGAACGCATCGCCGGCCGCCAGCTCGATCGGCCGCGGGAGCACCGTCGGCGGGATCTGCGACTCCGCACCGATGGCGCCCGCCAGCACGCTGCGGTTCGGCAGGCGGCGCGGGTCCTGGTTGCGGTACACACCCGCATGCAGCAGCTGCTGCACGACACTGTGGTCCTCCGTGATCTGCCGCACCTTCTGGTCCCTGAACCAGTACAGCCTGGAATCCCCCCAGTGCGCCCAGAGCGCGCGCCCGGTCTTGCGGTCGATGCACAGCAGCACCACGGTGGCACTCATGTGCTTGCGCGAGATCGAGAGCGGCTGCGCGCCGGCCACCGCATGCTCGGCCAGCGAAATGAGCGAAGCCAGGCCCGCGGGCGCGAACAGCGGGTTGTGACCGAAGCCCTCGAGCACCGCATTCACGGTGATCCGTGCCGCCAGCCCGCCGTGCCCGTGCCCGCCCGCGCCGTCGGCCAGCACGCAGCACAGGCCGCGATGGCCCATGTCCACCATGCCCAGGAAATCCTCGTTCACTTCCCGGCCGCCCTTTTCCGACAGCGAAGCCGCCATCACCCGGAACCGGAACTCCTCGCCTGCGATATGGAAGATCACGTCCTGGCCTTCGCTGCCGCCTCGGCGTTTTCATAGGCCTCGAGGAAGGCCTGGCCGGAAAAGGCCGCCAGGTCGTCCTCGGCGCCGCGCCGGATCTCGGCGAAATTGCGCTTGTACTCGTCCCACAGCGCCGCCTTGCGGCTCGTGGCCGACAGCTTGCCGAACACCCCTCCGGTCACGTCGGTGCGCTGCTCCAGGGCCGCGGGATCGAAGCGCTCCAGCGCCTCGGCATAGGCCGCGCGCAGCCCGGCCATCAGGGCCACCTGGTGGACACGCAGATCGTCGTAGGCCTCCTGCATGGCGGGAATGGGCTTCATGAATCCCGGGAAGTTCTGCCCGATCATCTGCATGACCACGCCCTCGGGCGTCGGCAGGAATTTCAGCGGGTTGTTCGCGCCGGAGGAGATCACCGTCACGCCCGCCCGGAACTCGCGCTTGATCTCGGAGCGGGCTGCCAGCAGGTCGATCGTGCCCTGCACGGCCACGCGGAAGGCCTCTCCGAAAGACCGCATGAACTCGGGGCTGAGCTTCTGCGCCTCGACCTTCTTCTGCAGCACGCCCGCGCCATCCAGGAAGGCAGCGATCAGCGACTGCAGTTCCGCCGGCGACGCGGCCGCCAGCTCCGGCAGCACCGGAGCCAGGGGCGACCTCGCGGCGCCTTCCTGCCCCGCGGAGCCCGGGATGGCGGCCGGCGCCGGCACCGCAACGGGGGCCGGGATGGGGGACGGGGTCGGGACTGGCACCGGCACGACGCCAGCAGCGGCAGACACGTGCGCCAGAGCCACCTCTTCGATAGGTACTGCCTTCGCACCGACGGCGGCCATGCCCGCAGCCGCGGGTTGCAGCGGCACATCGGTGGCAGCGAAAACCGGTGCGGGCCCACTCTCCACGGAAGGCCAGCCCAGCGGATCGGCCGAGGCGGAACCGAAGGCCCCGAGGTCGAGGCCTTCCACGCGCTGCAGGCCATCCAGCGCCGGGACCGGCAACGCCGGGGACACCATGCCGGGGGCCGCACCATCGCCTTGTACGGCCGATGCGGCGCGCGGCGCCAGCTCGCGCGCGCCAGGGAGCTCCTGGCCGGCCGGGGCCTGTACGCCCCTGGGAAGGCTGAACGACTGCGACAGATCGGATCCCGAACCGAGCGCCATCGCCGACCGTTCAGGCACCAGGGACGCTGCTGCATCGGCCTCGCCCGCGAACAGCCTCAGCGGGTCGAGCTCGTCCCGCGGGTCGAGCGCCTTGGGCAGGCCGGCATGGGCCGGGTTGTCCATGTCGTGCGCGAACTTCGAGCCGCTGGCCGGCAGCGACTGCAGAAGCTCGTCGTGCCGCATGTTGGCGATCTCGCTCAGGCTCTTCGCCTGCAGCCCGCCACCCCAGGCGTCCTTTTTCTCCTCGCCCTTGCGGGGGTCCGCCGCGAACAGATCGAAATCCTCCGGAATGACGAGAGCCCGGGGCGCTGCAGCGGCAGGCTTGCTGTCCTGCGCCGCAGGAGCCCACGCATTTCCGGGAACACCCTGTCCCGCAGGCACAGGCGCGGATACCGGTGCAGGTGGAACGGGGGTGGGAGCTGCGGCGAATCCCAGCACGCCGCCCTGGGTTCCCAAGGGTGCGGCAAGCGGCTGCGGCTGGGGTGCGGGCGGCACTGGCGCGAAGACAGGGCCGGGCGCAGGCTCCGATGCAGAGACTGCCGCGGGGCCGGCGACCGGTGCCGTGACTGGCGATGCCGGTGCGGCCGCGATAGCCGGCCCCTCCACGCGTCCGAGCATGGCGAACGGGTTGTCGTCATCCTCGGTTGGTGCGGCAGCCTCCGCCGGGAGTCCGATACCTGCCGGAACGGGCACGGCCGCGGTCAGGGAAAGTGCGGCAGGGATTCCGTCGCCCTGCGCCCCGGCCACGGACGGAACGTGGACAGGAAAGGCTCCGGAAGCTTCGGATGCCGGAGGCGATGAAATCACCAGCGGTGCCGGGACCGGAGCCGGAACCTGTGCCGACCCGGGGGCCACGGCCGGGACGGGAACAGCAGCAGCGACGAATGGCGACCCTGGCACCACGGAATGCAGCACATAGGGGCCGATGCGGACCTCGTCCCCTACGGAAAGGCGCACCTCCTCACCAGAGCGCACCTCGGCACCCGCCACGAAGATCGACCGGCGCTCGCAGAGATTGGCGATGAAGGCGGCTTCGGACTCGATGCGCACCATCGCATGCACGCGGGCAACGCCCGCATCGCTGTCGGACAGCACGAGCTTGTTCTGGCCCCCGCGGCCGATCGTTCCGCCCGCCACGCCGAATACGGCTGTCCATAGACGGTCCACCGCTTCGTCCGCATGGCGGATGACCCTGAGTTCGACTTTATCCATGTCCGGTACGGCCCGTCGGGGTCAGGGTGTCTTCTTGGCCGGGACGGCGCGCTTCGCGCGCGCGGCGACCGCCGCACGCGCAGTGTTGAACTCCTTGCCCCAGACCGGATGGCCTTTCTCGACGTCGCTCAGCTGGAAGTTGGGATCCTGCTGCAGCGCCGTCTCGAAATTCAGCCGGCACTGGCGCAGCCGCCCCATGGCGCAATGGCTGAACGCGATGAACTTGTAGGCCTTGACCTGGGATGCGGAAGACAGCTCCGGCGCCGTGCTCAGGGGCGTGAGGGCGGCGATGGCCTCGTCGTAACGGCCGTCCGCATAGATGTCGAGCGCCTGGGTAAGCGCCTCTTCCTTCAGGGCCGCGGGATCCTTGGGCTTCGCAGCCTCCTTGCCATCCGCGCCGGCGGCGGTTCCTTCCGCCTGCGCAGGACTTCCACCCGCGCCCGCCTGTCCCGCCGGGGGTGTCTGGCAGCCGCTCAGCAAGATGCCCACCAGGCACATTCCACCAATGAGCTTCGTCTTAGATGCCATGCTTTCCTCGTCAAAATGGCAGATGCACCAGCGGCTGCCGGCCGCCGGACACCGGTCTCGTCTTTCCACATCCCGCCGGCAGGCAGACCCGCCGCCGGGACGACTTCATTCGAATTTGTGCGTGAGCACCACGGATTCGCCCCGTCGCACCTGCACCATCCGGGTCACCGTTTGCGATGCCGGATTCGAGATCTCGATGCGGTGGAATCCCTCCGCCAGGGTCAACTGGGTCAGCGGCGGCGTGGTGCCAGCGGGAATCCGGTCCACGGTGACATTGCCCCACGGCATGACACGCAGGATCACCCTGCCGGTGTTCTCTGCCTCGCGGCCGGCCATCCGCTGGGACCGCGCAGGGTCCTCCGCAGCAGGTGCCGAAGCCGCAGGCGCCGGGCCCGAATGCGCTGCCGACGCCGGAGGAAGAGCGGCCACGACGGGGGCGCTGGCCCGAGGCGCAGGCTCCACAGGGGGCGGCACCGCAGACGCTGCCACGGACGGCGCAGAGGCTGGCGGCGCAGGCTCCGGGGCCGGCACGGCTGCTGCCTGCAGCGAACGCGCCGTCAACTGGGTCAGGGCCTCCTCGGCCTGCATCCGGTGGGCACCGTTCGGGAACGCGCTCAGATAGGCCTGCACGGATTCCACGGTGTTGATGCGAGATGCCAGTTCCCACTGGCTGGCCTCCTGTACGGCCATCCTCTCTCGCGCAGCCGCCTCGCTGGATGCCTGCACCGTCCACCATACCCCGCCGACCAGCAGCAGTGCGAGAAACGCCAGCAGCGGAACCAGCCACGCAGGCCGCGTCTGCCTCGAAGGCGCAGGGATGGATGCAGCCACGGCGGGCGCAGCCGCAGCAGCGCCCGCCGAAGACGCGGCTGCGGCCCGGGAAGACGTCCTTTCGGAGCGATGGCCGACCTCTGGATGAACCTCGCGCGCAGCTGCGGCGGATGGCGGCTCCAACCCTGCTGGCCGGGTATCCTCCAGCGACATCGGCTGCGTGGGCTGCAGGTAGGCCGGCTCCTCGGCCATGTGGTGCTCCACATGGGGGCCCTGGGCGCCCTGGGCGCCGGCATGGGCCAGGTGCGAAGGAATCATGGAGGCCACGGCCTCCACAGGCCGCAGCGTCGGTGCGGCAGCGGCGGCCTCGGGCAGCGGCTCCGACGCACGGACCGCCACTTCCGCGCCGGCCGCCGCAGCGGAAGCATGCGGCCAGGAAATGGTCACCGTCTTGAGGCCCAGCAACTGCCGCAGTTCGGCAATGCTCTGCGGCCGCTCCTGAGGCTTGACTGCGAGTGCGTTCTGCACGCCGTGCAGGAAACGCGCGCTGAAGCCCGGGCAGTTCTCCGGTGTGAGCTGGGCCAGCGGGTCGTTGATCATGCGGGCGACCGATGTCGCGGGCAGACGCCCGGTGATCGCCTGGTACAGCACCGCGCCCAGCTGGTAGATGTCCGTCCAGGCCCCCTGGGGCATCGCACCGTCGTCCACGTACTGCTCGATGGGCGCGAAGCCGGGCTTGAGCACCATGGTCAGCGCCTGGGTCATGTCGCCGATGATGCGCCGCGCCGCGCCGAAATCCAGCAGCACCGGCATGCCGGACTCCTGCAGGAAGATGTTGTCCGGCGCGATGTCGCGGTGATAGCAGTCCGCCGCATGGAGCATCTCGAGCACGTCGAGGATGGGCACCAGCACCGCCGACAGCCAGGCCTCGTCCACCGTGTGCTGCTGGGCCAGGAAGGAGCGGAAGGTCTGCCCCTCGTAGTACTGCATGACCATGTAGGCCGTGCCGTTGGCCTCGAAGAATCGGTACACGTGCACCAGCGCAGGATGGGAGAACTTGGCGAGGAGCCGCGCCTCGTTGATGAAGCTGCGCAGCCCCGCATCGAATGCACCGCGGTGCTGCGACCGCACATGCACCTCGTTGCCGTCCTTGCGTCCGGCCAGGGTCGCGGGCATGTATTCCTTGATCGCCACGATGCGGTCAAGGCTCAGGTCGCGCGCCTTGTAAACGATGCCGAATCCCCCCTCGCCCACGACGTCGTTCAGCCGATACTCACCGACCTGCACGCCGGGCCCCAGGCAGTTCGCCGAGCCACTGAATTCCTTGTCCATGAGTTCACGCTTCCAAGCACCGCTGCTGGCGGCGCGAATGTCGCCGGCCGCCGGGCACTGCCCTGCCGCGAAATCCCGTCTCCTGCACGTCGAGCACCAAAGTCAAGGCATCACTCCCAGGCGGCTGTGTTTCTGCTCTGTATGGAGACGGCGGAAAAGTGGTTCGCCGGCCGCCGTCTCGCTGACTCCCGCAAAGCTATTGCGCAAGCAGCTCTGCGGGGACCGGCAAGTGTAACGGGAACGTGTGACACGCCCCTGTCATCCCGCACTCCGCCGGGGAAAAAGACAAATTGTTTCTTTTGTTTCTCACGACTGAACAATGTTGAAAATTGGAGTATTTCCAAACGCATTGCCCCTCCCTATGATCGGCGGCGCAACTAGGCATTCGGAAAAGCCTGCCTGAGCGCTTTCGCGCAGCCCCTGGGAGGGGGGATGTCCGTCAGCGATTATGGCCAGGGCTCTCTTGGCGAAAGGCCCCGTTCGTGAGGAGCAGGCCACCGCAGCAAGAGCGGGCCGGTTCCATTTTTATCTTTTCAAGGCGCATCTGCGCTGTCCATCAAAAAGGAAGCATTCCATGTCCGTCGATATGTTCATGAAGGTTGAAGGTGCCAGCGGCGAGTCACAAGACGCCAACCACAAGAGCTGGACTGACATCCGTTCCTTCACCTGGGGCGCGACGCAGCCCAACTCGATGGCCACGGGAAGTGGCGCAGGCGCCGGCAAGGTCACCTTCCACGACCTGAACATCGTGGCCAAGATCGACAAGGCCTACCCTGCGGTTCTGAAGCATTGCTCCTCCGGCAAGCACCTGGGCCAGGTGGAAATCTCGATGTGCAAGGCCGGCGGCACGCAGATCGAATTCAGCAAGATCACACTCACCGACGTGCTGGTCACCAGCGTGACCGTCAGCGGCACCGACGGCAGCGATGCCGTCCTCGTGAACTACGCATTCCAGGCCGCAAAAATCAAGACCCAATACTGGGAACAGACGAACCAGGGCGGCAAGGGCGCAGAAAGCTCCGCTGGCTGGAACATCAAGGAAAACAAAGAAGCCTGATTCTCTCGTTCTGCGCAGAAGCCGGATGTCTTGCGAGGCTCCGGCTTTTTTTATTTCCCACAGACAGCCAGTGCGTCCATGCATCTTTTTTTCGCATGGGTCGATGCACAAAATGCCTGAAAGCAATGTTTGCGTCTTTGCGGAAATACCGACTCCTTAATGCTCGGATTTTGAGCAGCGTCCGCCATTCGCCCCCATCGGAAACTCTTTGCCGGAGAAGTGCAACGATATCCAATAAAAATCTGCAAATCCGATAAAACCAACACGCACCCAGCATCCATGCCAGAACAAATCGACTATGCATTTTTGAGCGCCCTGGAAGGGGGCTCCCAGACGAGCGGCTACGTCCCCGCAGCCAATGTCAGCAAAAGCGGTGTGACCATTGCAACGGGGTTCGACCTAGGGCAGCGGTCCGAAAGTGATCTCAAGAACCTGGGACTGGCCAGCAATCTGATCGAAAAGCTCAAGCCCTGCCTCGGCACCAAGGGTGCCGACGCCAAGAAGCTGATCGAGAAGACACCGTTGACCATCACCGCGGCAGAAGCCGAATCGATCGACAAGGCCACAAAGGCCAGCCACATCGCCAGCCTGAAGCTCAAGTACGACTCGGCCACGGCCGAGAAGAAGCACTTCATCGATCTGCCTGCGGAAGCCCAGACCGTTGTCGCATCGGTGTCGTTCCAGTACGGCATCAACCTGGACTCCGCCACGCCAAAGTTCTGGAAAGCCGTGACGGAGCAGGACTGGACGGAGGCCGTGAAGCTGCTCAAGAACTTCGGCGATGTGTACCCTACCCGACGCGGCAAGGAAGCCGCCCTGCTGGAGAAGATCAAATGATGAAGCGATGGATCACCCTTGCTGCCGCCGTCCTGGGTTCGGTCGCCGTGCATGCTGCGGATGGCACCGTCCATGTCGCCAACGCGGAACTGCTGGCAGCGCTGCAGAACCCCAAGGCGGCGCTCACGACCGCGCGCACGCCGCTCGCGTTCGACAACGGCGCCTCGGCGAAGAACTGCCTCGACTACTCGGAACTTCTGGCCAAGGCACAGCCCGTCGAGTCCACCCGCAATTTCGAGATCCGGAGCGAGTACCTGCTGTGCGACAGCCTCCGCCAGGTGGGCGGAAGGCCTTTCGTGGCAGAAAAGGCTGCGGCGGCTGCAAGCCAGGCCAAAGCTCTCTACCAGCAACTGGATCTGCGCTCGTTCCCGTCATCGCTGCACAATCGCGCAGATGCCGGCAAGCACTCCCTGAAAGCCTTGCTGCCCGGGGCGCCCCGCTTCGAAGGCAATGCCGTACAGGTGGATGCCCCGGACCAGTTCTTCCGCCTGGAGGTCGTGGGCCTCATCGACAACGGCAAGGGCCGGAAACAGGACCTGCTCGTCTGGGTGACCGACGAATTGAAGAACGGTACCTATCGCGGCTACGCCAGCATGGTTGTCCACCCGCCCCACACGGCAACGGGGTCCTACACCGCGGTGACTGTGTCCCGGTGACCCGGAGAGCAGGTGCGGGTGCATCCCCTGCCTGCTTACGCACCTACATCGCCACGGCACGCATCGCCATGCGCAGCCAGTCGCCGGGCCCCAGCACGGGCCGCCTCAACAGGCTGTCCCCGCGCATGGCCTCCACCTTGTCGAGAATGCGCAGTCCTCCCTGTACGACCAGGCGCAGCTCCCACCCCATCCGTCCAGGCAACTGGTGCACGAGCCCGGCCCCTTCGACCATGAGTTCACGCGCCCATCGCGCGCTGTCTGCCACCAGCGCCCGCGCCTGCGGGGAAAGCGGCTGCCGCTGCAGCAGCGCGCGGTCGATGTCGAACCGGGCCAGGTCGGCATCGGTGACGTAATGCCGCCCTCTCGGCAGGTCCACGCTCAGGTCCTGCCAGAAATTCACGAGCTGCAAGGCAGTGCATATCGCGTCGCTGCGGCGCAGCGCCAGGGGATCTCCGATGCCGTAGAGATGCAGGAGCAGGCGCCCCACGGGATTGGCCGATCGCCGGCAGTAATCCAGCAATCCGTCCCGGTCCGCGTAGGTCAGCCCCTCCGACGTCCGGAGCACATCCTGCACAAAGGCACTGAGCAGATCCGCCAGCAGCGCCACGGGAAGGGAATGGCTGCCGATGGCGGCCTGCAGCGGCCCGAACACCCCCGCCCACCGCGACTGCGGCGGCGCGCCCGCAGCGATGCGGTGCAGCTCCCGGGTGTATTCGTTCAGCGCATCGAGACGCTCTGGCGCGGTGGCGTCACCTTCGTCGGCAAGGTCGTCCGCCGTGCGGGCGAACGCATAGATGGCGGCAATCGGCTCCCGCAGCGCAGGGGGGCACAGCCAAGAGGCCACGGGAAAGTTCTCGTAGTGCGTCACCGGCCTGGCGCGCACGATGGCCGGCGAACGCTCGGCTCCGGACGCGCCGGTGGTGCCGCCGGGCTCGGAAATCGAGGGCGAATCCGGACGTTCCTGAGAAACATCGCCGGACTCTGGAGGGAGGATTGAGGCAGAGGGCTTGGACACCCCGCGATTGTCGCTTGACAGCCGCTGAGGCTTTCACCTAGATTACTAACCAGTCAGTCATTAACCAACCTCTGGGTCCCGCCATGCCGACTCTCGCGCAGCCCCGCATGCACCGCCAGCCCCCATCCACCCAGCCCCTCCGCGGGGCTTTTTCATGGAAACAGCTTGCCGTGGGCAGAAGGCGGGCCGCGCTGGCGGTCCTGGCCGCCACCGTGCTCTGGGGGTGCTCCAGGCCCGAGCCCGACCCGGAGCCGGAACGCTCCGTCAAACTGCTGACCACGGGCACCGCCCCGCTGCAGACCCGGCTCGAATATGCTGGCGAAGTGCGGGCACGCGTGGAGTCCCGCCTGGGCTTCCGGGTGGCGGGCAAGATCGTGCAGCGCCAGGCAGAACTCGGCCAGCGGGTGAAGGCCGGGCAATTGCTGGCGCAGCTCGACTCCCGCGACTACCAGCTGTCCCTGGATGCGGCACGCGCCCAGGTGGCTTCGGCGCAGACCCAGCGAGATCTCGCGGCCGCCGACTACCAGCGGTTTTCCGCGCTGAAATCCCAGAATTTCATCAGCGGTGCGGAACTGGACCGTCGCGCAGCCACGCTGAAGGCCGCGGAAGCCTCGCTCGAGCAGGCGCGGGCGCAGTCGGCATCCCAGGGTAACCAGGCGGGCTATACGCGCCTTCTGGCCGACGCGGCCGGCGTGGTCACGGGCATCGATGCCGAGCCGGGCCAGGTCGTGGCCGCGGGCACACCCGTCGTGCGCATCGCGCAGGACGGGCCGCGGGACGTGGTGTTCTCCGTCCCGGAAGACCGGGTCGCCGGTGTGCGCCCAGACCAGACCGTGTCCGTGCGGCTGTGGTCGGGCGGCCCCTCCGTGCCGGGCCGCATCCGGGAGGTCGCGGCCAGCGCCGACCCGGTCACCCGCACCTTCCAGGCCAAGGTCGCCCTGGCCGCGGACAATCCGCCGCCCCTGGGTGCCACCGCCTATATAACGCCGGAGACGCCGGACAGGGAGGGCGCGCAGGCCATCAAGCTGCCGACCAGCGCGCTGCGGCAGGAAGGCGCACAAACCGCGGTGTGGGTCTATGAGCCGTCGAGCGGCACGGTCCGCTCGCAGGTGATCCAGATCGCGCGGGCCGACGGCAACGAAGTGGTGGTCGGCGCCGGGCTCACGCCGGGCATGCAGGTCGTCGCCACGGGCGTGCACGTCCTCTCGCCGGGCCAGAAGGTGCAGATCTACCGGCCCCGCGTGCCCTCCGCCGACGCTCCGGCCGCCGCTGCCCTGCCCGCCTCCGCGGCCGAATCCCCCCGCTGAGGACACCCATGGAACAAGCGACACCGCAACCGCAGCCATCCGGGGGCTTCAACCTGTCCAGGTGGGCCCTGGACCATCCCGCGCTGACGCGCTACCTCATGGTGGTGCTCATGGTGCTGGGCATCGCGGCCTATTTCCAGCTCGGCCAGGACGAAGATCCGCCTTTCACGTTCCGCGCCATGGTGGTGCGCACCTACTGGCCCGGCGCCACGGCGCAGCAGGTGGCGGAGCAGGTCACCGACAAGCTCGAGCGCACCCTGCAGGAAGTGCCCTATGCGGACCGCATGCGCAGCTACTCCAAGCCGGGAGAGTCGCAGATCATCTTCGAGATCAAGGAATCCTCCCCGCCAGGAGAGGTGGCCGGGGTCTGGTACACCGTGCGCAAGAAGATCGGCGACATGCGCGCCACCCTGCCGCAGGGCGTGCAGGGGCCGTTCTTCAACGATGAATTCGGCGACGTCTATGGCGTGATCTACGCGATCGAAGCGGAAGGTTTCAGCCAGGCAGAGCTCAAGACCTTCGCCGACGACATCCGCCAGCAGCTGCTGCGCGTCAAGGATGTGGCCAAGGTTGAGCAGTTCGGCATCCAGGACGAGAAGATCTACATCGAGATCTCGCAGAAGCGGCTCGCCCAGCTCGGTCTGGACATGAACCAGGTCCTGAACCAGCTCGGCCAGCAGAACGCCGTCGAGAGCGCGGGCACCGTCCAGACCCCGCAGGACCAGGTGCAGGTCCGCGTGGCCGGGCAGTTCGGCGCCGTAGAGGAACTGCGCGCCATGCCGATCCGGGGCGCCTCCGGTGCACAGCTGCGGCTCGGCGACATCGCCGAGGTGCGCCGCGGCTACATCGACCCGCCCTCCGTCAAGGTGCACCACCAGGGGCGGGAAGTCGTCGCGCTGGGCGTGTCGATGGCCAAGGGCGGCGACATCATCAGCCTCGGCGAAGCACTGCATGCGGCCGCACGCCGCATCGAGCAGACCCTGCCAGCCGGCGTGCGCCTCGAGAACGTGCAGGACCAGCCCCTCGCCGTGTCGTCGTCCGTGAACGAATTCTTGAAGGTGCTCATCGAGGCCGTGGTGATCGTGCTCGCCGTGAGCTTCCTGAGCCTGGGCCTGCACAAGCGCCCGGGAAACCATCCGCTGTGGCGCCGCTGGACGCTGGACATCCGCCCCGGCCTGGTGGTCGGCATCACGATCCCGCTGGTGCTGGCCGTGACCTTCCTGGCCATGTGGTACTGGAAGATCGGGCTGCACAAGATCTCCCTGGGCTCGCTCATCATCGCGCTCGGACTGCTGGTGGACGATGCCATCATCGCCGTCGAGATGATGGTGCGCAAGATGGAGGAAGGCTACGACAAGGTCCGCGCCGCCACCTTCGCGTACGAGATCACCGCCATGCCGATGCTCACCGGCACCCTGATCACCGCGGCGGGCTTCCTGCCCATCGGCATCGCCAAGTCGGTCACCGGCGAATACACCTTCGCGATCTTCGCGGTCACCGTGATCGCGCTCGTGCTGTCGTGGTTCGTCTCGGTGTACTTCGTGCCGTACCTGGGCACGCTGCTGCTCAAGGTGCCCGAGCACCCGAAGGCGGAAGACCATCCGCCCGGAACCACCCCTGCAACTGCGCAGGGCCCGCACGAGGTCTTCGACAGCCCCTTCTACAACACCTTCCGCCGCGCCGTGGATGCGTGCGTGGAACACCGCTGGATCACCATCGGTCTCACGCTGCTGCTCTTCGTGCTCGGCATCGTGGGCATGGGGCGTGTCCAGCAGCAATTCTTCCCCGACTCCAGCCGTCCGGAAATCCTGATCGACGCATGGTTCCCCGAGGGTACCTCGTTCGCCGCGAACGAAGCCGTGCTCAAGCGCATGGAAAAGCGCCTCGTCGAGGAACCCGGCGTGACCGCGGTCAGCACCTGGATCGGTTCGGGCGTGCCGCGGTTCTACCTTCCGCTGGACCAGGTCTTCCCGCAATCCAACGTGTCGCAGATCATCCTGCAGCCCCATGATCTGGCGCGGCGCGAAGCGCTGCGGCATGCGCTGCCGGCGATGCTGGCCCGGGAGTTCCCTGAAGTGCGCGCCCGCGTCAAGCTGCTGCCCAACGGGCCGCCCGTGGCGTATCCGGTGCAGTTCCGCGTGGTCGGCAACGATCCGGCGCGGCTGCGCCGGCATGCGGACGAAGTGCGCAAGATCCTGCGCGAACACCCGCAGATGCTCGGCGTGAACGACAACTGGAACGAGTCCGTGAAAACCATGCGCCTGGAGATCGACCAGGACAAGGCGCGCGCGCTCGGCGTCACCAGCCAGTCCATCGCCCAGGCCGCACGCACCGTGTTCACCGGCACCACCGTCGGCCAGTACCGCGAGGGCGACCGGCTGATCGACATCGTGTTCCGGCAGCCTCCGGACGAGCGGCAGGCCATCACGGACATCGCGAACGCCTACCTCCCCACCGCGTCGGGCAAGGCCATTCCCCTGACCCAGATCGCGCGCCCAGTGTTCGCCTGGGAGCCCGGCGTCATGTGGCGGCAGAACCGCGAGTACGCCATTACCGTGCAGGGCGACGTGATCGAGGGCCTGCAGGGCGCCACGGTCACCGAATCCCTGCTGCCGGGGCTGCGCCAGATCGAGGCCCGCTGGCATGCATCGGGAGACGCCGGCTACCGCATCGAGGTCGCCGGCTCCGTGGAGGAAAGCTCCAAGGGCTCCACGTCCATCGCGGCCGGCGTGCCCATCATGCTGTTCATCACCTTCACGCTGCTCATGCTCCAGCTGCACAGCTTCAGCCGCGCCCTGCTGGTGTTCCTCACCGGCCCGCTCGGCATCGCCGGCGTGGCGGGCGCGTTGCTGCTGCTCGGCCGCCCCTTCGGCTTCGTGGCGCTGCTGGGCGTGATCGCGCTCATGGGCATGATCCAGCGCAACTCGGTCATCCTGATCGACCAGATCGAGAGCGACCGGGCGCGCGGCGTCCCGGCCTGGGATGCCATCGTGGAATCCGCGGTGCGCCGGCTGCGTCCGATCGTGCTCACCGCCGCCGCCGCCGTGCTGGCGATGATTCCCCTGTCGCGCAGCGTCTTCTGGGGGCCGATGGCGGTCGCCATCATGGGCGGGCTCGTCGTCGCGACGGTGCTCACGCTCCTGGCGCTGCCTGCAATGTACGCTGCGTGGTTCCGCGTGCGGCGGCCCGAAACGCGGCCGCCGCAGCCCGCCTGAGCGGGTGTGCCCCGCCGACAGGGTAAAATCGAAGGTTGACCAATTTCACACAGCGGCGGCCCCCCCGGTCCGCCGCTTTTTGTCGGTAGCCCGCCGGGAACGGTGGGCGGAAAGCCAAGTGGAAAAAGCGCGGGTGGCGAAATTGGTAGACGCACCAGGTTTAGGTCCTGACGCCAGCAATGGTGTGGGGGTTCGAGTCCCCCCCCGCGCACCACGAGCAACACGGTGAGGCGGTCCCGCCACGGGACGGCCGTCACGGTCCCATTACCTAGAGGAAGAGCCATGGCCGTTACTGTTGAAACCCTTGAAAAGCTCGAGCGCAAGATCACGCTGAGCCTGCCCCTGACCGCCATCCAGTCGGAAGTGGACTCGCGCCTCAAGCGCCTGGCCCGCACGGTGAAGATGGACGGCTTCCGTCCCGGCAAGGTGCCGATGAACGTCGTCGCCCAGCGCTACGGCTACTCCGTGCAGTACGAGGTGCTGAACGACAAGGTCGGCGAAGCCTTCGCCCAGGCCGCCAACGAGGTGAACCTGCGCGTTGCCGGCCAGCCCCGCATCACCGAGAAGGAAGGCGCTCCCGAAGGCCAGGTGACCTTCGACGCCGTGTTCGAGGTGTTCCCCGAAGTGAAGATCGGCGACCTGGCCACGGCCGAGGTCGAGAAGATCTCCGCCGAGGTCACCGACGCCGCCATCGACAAGACCATCGACATCCTGCGCAAGCAGCGCCGCACCTTCGCCCAGCGCGCCCAGGGCACTGCCGCCGAGGACGGCGACCGCGTGACCGTGGACTTCGAGGGCAAGATCGACGGCGAGACGTTCTCCGGCGGCAAGGCGGAAGACTTCCAGTTCCTGGTGGGCGAAGGCCAGATGCTCAAGGAGTTCGAGGATGCCGTGCGCGGCATGAAGGCCGGCGAAAGCAAGACCTTCCCCCTCGCCTTCCCCGAGGACTACCATGGCAAGGACGTAGCCGGCAAGACCGCCGACTTCCTCGTCACCGTGAAGAAGATCGAGGCGGCCCACCTGCCCGAAGTCAACGAGCAGCTGGCGAAGTCCCTGGGCATCGCCGACGGCACCGTGGAAGGCCTGCGCGCCGACATCAAGAAGAACCTCGAGCGCGAGGTCAAGTTCCGCCTGCTGGCCCGCAACAAGCAGGCCGTGATGGAAGCCCTGGTTTCCAAGGCCGAGCTGGACCTGCCTAACGCCAGCGTGCAGGCAGAGATCGCCCGCCTGCTGGAAGGCGCCCGCGCCGACCTCAAGCAGCGCGGCATCAAGGATGCCGACAAGGCCGAGATCCCCGAGGACGTCTTCCGCCCGCAGGCCGAGCGCCGCGTGCGCCTGGGCCTGGTCGTGGCCGAACTCGTGCGCGCCAACGAACTGCACGCCACTCCCGAGCAGCTGAAGGCGCATGTGGACGAGCTCGCCGCCAGCTACGAGAAGCCCGAGGACGTGGTCCGCTGGTACTTCGGCGACCGCCAGCGCCTGGCCGAGGTCGAGGCCGTGGTCGTCGAGAACAACGTCACGGCCTTCGTGCTGGACAAGGCCAAGGTCACCGACAAGGCCATTTCCTTCGACGAACTGATGGGCCAGGGCTGAAGCCACGGCGCCGGCGCATGCATCCGCAGCGCGCCGGCTCCTGCCTGCCATCCGGGGCTTGTGCTGGCGAGCACAGGCCCCAATTCATTTCTCGGTACAGTATCTGCATGACTGGAGAAAACATGAGCGCACTGGAAACACAGGCCCTGGGCATGATCCCCATGGTGATCGAGCAGTCGGGACGCGGCGAGCGGTCCTACGACATCTATTCGCGCCTGCTCAAGGAGCGGATCGTCTTCCTGATCGGCGAGGTGAACGACCAGACCGCCAACCTGGTCGTGGCACAGCTGCTGTTCCTGGAGAGCGAGAACCCCGACAAGGACATCTCCTTCTACATCAACTCCCCGGGCGGCAGCGTGACGGCCGGCATGGCCATCTACGACACGATGCAGTTCATCAAGCCGGACGTGTCCACCATGTGCCTGGGCTTCGCGGCCAGCATGGGCGCCTTCCTGCTGGCGGCTGGCGCCAAGGGCAAGCGCTTCTCGCTGCCCAATTCGAAGATCATGATCCACCAGGTTCTGGGCGGTGCCCGGGGCCAGGCCACGGACATCGAGATCCATGCCCGCGACATCCTGCGTACCAAGGACCAGATGAACCGCATCCTGGCGGAACGCACCGGACAGCCCCTGGACAAGGTCAAGGCCGACACCGAACGCGACTATTTCCTCACTGCTGACGAGGCCAAGGAATACGGCCTGGTCGACCAGGTGGTGACCCAGCGTCCCTGACCGGCGGCGTTGCCTCCGGCGGCGGTTTCCTTTCGGGGAAGGCGTCCGCCGCCATTTCGTTATCATCCCGCCCACAGTTCCCGCAATACGAGGCAATGCCCCCATGGCCGAGAAAAAAGGCTCTTCCAGCGAAAAAACCCTTTATTGCTCCTTCTGCGGCAAGAGCCAGCACGAGGTGAAGAAACTCATCGCTGGCCCGTCGGTTTTCATTTGCGACGAGTGCATCGACCTGTGCAATGAGATCATCCGCGACGAGCTGCCGTCCACCGAAGGCGCACGGGATTCCCGCGGCGACCTGCCGACCCCGTCGGAGATCAAGGCCAACCTCGACAACTACGTGATCGGCCAGGAAATCGCCAAGCGCACCCTGGCCGTGGCCGTGTACAACCACTACAAGCGCCTGCGCCACAAGGACAAGGCCGGCAAGGACGAGGTCGAGCTCTCGAAAAGCAACATCCTGCTGATCGGGCCCACCGGCTCGGGCAAGACCCTGCTGGCCCAGACCCTTGCGCGCATGCTCGACGTTCCCTTCGTGATGGCCGACGCCACCACCCTGACCGAGGCCGGCTATGTCGGCGAGGACGTCGAGAACATCGTCCAGAAGCTGCTGCAGAGCTGCAACTACGAGGTGGAGCGGGCCCAGCGCGGCATCGTCTACATCGACGAGATCGACAAGATCTCCCGCAAGTCCGACAACCCGTCCATCACGCGCGACGTCTCCGGCGAAGGCGTGCAGCAGGCGCTGCTCAAGCTGATCGAGGGCACGATGGCCAGCGTCCCCCCGCAGGGCGGCCGCAAGCACCCCAACCAGGACTTCCTGCAGATCGACACGACCAACATCCTGTTCATCTGCGGCGGTGCCTTCGCCGGCCTGGAAAAGGTCATCGAGAACCGCACGGAGGCCTCGGGCATCGGCTTCGGCGCTGCC
Organism: Paracidovorax cattleyae; assembly: GCF_900104515.1. Taxonomy (GTDB): domain Bacteria; phylum Pseudomonadota; class Gammaproteobacteria; order Burkholderiales; family Burkholderiaceae_C; genus Paracidovorax; species Paracidovorax cattleyae. The sequence continues at coordinate 16,818 of NZ_FNJL01000032.1, read as the reverse complement.
GTCAAGAGCAAGAAGCAGCGCTCGCTCACCGAGGTGTTCACCGAGATCGAGCCGGAAGACCTGATCAAGTTCGGCCTCATCCCCGAACTGGTTGGGCGCATGCCCGTGGTCACGGCGCTGGCGGAACTCAGCGAGGACGCGCTGGTGCAGATCCTCACGGAGCCCAAGAACGCCCTGGTCAAGCAGTACAGCAAGCTGCTGGCCATGGAAGGCGTGGAGCTGGAGATCCGCCCCGCCGCGCTGAAGGCCATCGCCCGCAAGGCCCTGGCCCGCAAGACCGGCGCCCGCGGCCTGCGCTCCATCCTCGAGCAGTCCCTGATCGGCACCATGTTCGACCTTCCCAATACCAGCAACGTGGAAAAGGTCGTGGTGGATGAGTCCACGATCGAAGAGAACAAGGCCCCGTTGCTCGTTTACCGGGAAGCGGCCAAGAAGGCCTGAGGCGCCCTCCCAGCCCGGGGAGTGCACCTCCGTGGCCGGCCGCGCTGCGGCGGCCCGGTCGCCGAGAATGGCGCCGCGGGTTGAAAATACCGGCTGGTGGACCATATTCCACTCAGTTTCACAAGGATTCCCATGTCCGGACATACCCCCCTGCCAGCCACCCCCATCGACCTCCCACTGCTCCCCCTGCGCGATGTAGTGGTGTTCCCCCACATGGTGATTCCGCTGTTCGTGGGCCGACCCAAGAGCATCAAGGCGCTGGAGCTGGCCATGGACGCCGACCGGCGCATCATGCTCGTCGCCCAGAAGACCGCGGCCAAGGACGAGCCGCTGGTGTCCGACATGTTCGATGTCGGCTGCGTCTCCACCATCCTGCAGATGCTCAAGCTGCCCGACGGCACCGTCAAGGTGCTGGTGGAAGGCCAGCAGCGGGCCCAGGTAGCCTCCATCGAGGACCATGAGAGCCATTTCACCTCCACCGTAACGCCCGTGCCTGCCAGCGACGGCGACCACAAGCCCAGCGAGATCGAAGCGCTGCGCCGCGCAGTGATGCAGCAGTTCGACCAGTACGTCAAGCTCAACAAGAAGATCCCGCCCGAGATCCTCACGTCGATCGCCAGCATCGACGATCCGGGCCGCCTCGCCGACACCATCGCTGCCCACCTGCCCCTCAAGCTGGAGAACAAGCAGGCCGTGCTGGACCTGGCGGACGTGAAGGAACGCCTCGAGAACCTGTTCGAGCAGCTCGACCGCGAGGTGGACATCCTCAACGTGGACAAGCGCATCCGGGGCCGCGTCAAGCGCCAGATGGAGAAGAACCAGCGCGACTTTTACCTGAACGAGCAGGTGAAGGCCATCCAGAAGGAACTGGGCGAAGGCGAGGAAGGCGCGGACATCGAGGAGATCGAGAAGAAGATCAAGGCCGCGAAAATGCCCTCGGACGCTCGCAAGAAGGCTGAGGGCGAGCTCAAGAAGCTCAAGCTGATGTCGCCGATGTCGGCGGAAGCCACGGTCGTGCGCAACTACATCGAGGTCCTCACCGGACTGCCCTGGAGCAAGCGCACGAAGATCAAGCACGACCTTGCCAATGCGGAGGAGGTGCTCAACGAGGACCACTACGGCCTGGACAAGGTCAAGGACCGCATCCTCGAATACCTCGCGGTGCAGCAGCGCGTGGACAAGGTCAAGGCCCCCATCCTCTGCCTCGTGGGCCCGCCAGGGGTCGGCAAGACCTCGCTCGGCCAGTCCATCGCCAAGGCGACGGGCCGCAAGTACGTGCGCATGGCGCTCGGCGGCATGCGCGACGAAGCGGAGATCCGCGGCCACCGCCGCACCTACATCGGAGCCATGCCCGGCAAGGTGCTGCAGAGCCTGAACAAGGTCGGCACGCGCAATCCGCTCTTCCTGCTCGACGAGATCGACAAGCTGGGCACGGATTTCCGCGGAGACCCCTCCAGCGCGCTGCTCGAAGTGCTGGACCCCGAGCAGAACCACAAGTTTGGCGACCACTACGTGGAGGTCGATTTCGACCTGAGCGACGTGATGTTCGTGGCCACGTCGAACTCCATGAACATCCCGCCCGCCCTGCTGGACCGGATGGAGGTCATCCGCCTTTCGGGCTACACGGAAGACGAGAAGGCGAACATCGCCATCAAGTACCTGCTGCCCAAACAGATGGTCAACAACGGCGTCAAGGACGAGGAACTGCGGGTCGAGGAAAGCGCGGTGCGCGATGTCATTCGCTACTACACCCGTGAAGCAGGCGTGCGCTCTCTCGAGCGCGAACTCTCCAAGATCTGCCGCAAGGTGGTCAAGGGCCTGCAGCTCAAGAAGCTCGAGCCCCAGGTGGTGGTCACGGCGGACAACCTGGCCGACTATCTCGGCGTGCGCAAGCACACCTACGGACGGGCCGAACAGCAGAACCAGGTGGGCCAGGTGGTCGGCCTCGCGTGGACCGAGGTCGGCGGCGACCTGCTCACCATCGAAGCCGCGACCATGCCCGGAAAGGGAACCATCACGCGCACGGGCTCGCTCGGCGACGTAATGAAGGAATCCGTGGAAGCCGCGCGTACCGTGGTGCGCAGCCGTGCCCATCGCCTGGGCATCAAGGACGAGGTGTTCGAGAAGCGCGACATGCACATCCACGTGCCGGACGGCGCCACGCCCAAGGACGGCCCGAGCGCCGGCGCAGCCATGACCACGGCCTTCGTGTCCGCCCTGACGGGCATCCCGGTGCGCAGCGATGTCGCCATGACCGGCGAGATCACCCTGCGCGGCGAGGTCACGGCCATCGGCGGCCTGAAGGAAAAGCTGCTTGCGGCACTGCGCGGCGGCATCAAGACAGTGCTGATCCCCGAGGAGAACGTCAAGGACCTGCAGGAGATCCCGGACAACGTGAAGAGCGGCCTGGAGATCATTCCGGTCAAGTGGATCGACAAGGTGCTGGAAGTGGCACTGGAACGCAAGCCCATCGCGCTGACGGAGGAGGAGATCGCCGCATCCATCACCGCGCGGGAAAACCGCCAGGCGCAGGGTTCCAACGACTCCGTGAAGCACTGAGCGCATTTTTTTCGGAACCACCCGAAAAGTGCGCTACAATTCACGTCATCGATGCCAAACGTTGTAGAATGCAAGGCTTCGGTAAATGCGGGAATAGCTCAGTTGGTAGAGCGCAACCTTGCCAAGGTTGAGGTCGAGAGTTCGAGACTCTTTTCCCGCTCCAGATTCCAAAAAAGGGGAAGCCAAAGCTTCCCCTTTTTGCCAGGGAAAGCATCTTCGGCGCGGTAGCAAAGCGGTTATGCACCGGATTGCAAATCCGTGTAGGTCGGTTCGACTCCGGCCCGCGCCTCCAGATACGGACAGTGGCTTGTACATCGATCGGTGTCCAGGCCCCCTTGGCAAAGCACCGGAAAATGGTGCTACAATTCAAGGCTTGTTGACGAGGTAACGAATCAACAGCAAATGCGGGAATAGCTCAGTTGGTAGAGCGCAACCTTGCCAAGGTTGAGGTCGAGAGTTCGAGACTCTTTTCCCGCTCCATACATGCAACATGCGCAGTGCGAATGTTCAGCAAAAAGGCCCTTCGGGGCCTTTTTTGTTTTTCCGTCCTGCCCGGCTCCTCCCCTCTCCAGCCATCCCCCGGCCCTCATTCCTTTCGGCGCAAGGCTGGCTCGGGATGCGGGTTCTGCATGGGACAATCCCTCTCCATGACACCGGAACAGTACGTCCAACAAAAAGCTGCGGCGTCCGGCAGCAGTTTCTATTACGCATTCCTGTTCCTTCCCGCTGCCAGGCGGGCCGCCATCACCGCCTTCTATGCGTTCTGCCGGGAGGTGGACGACGTGGTGGACGAGGTGTCTGACGCCGGCGTGGCTCGCACCAAGCTGGCCTGGTGGCAGGCGGAAGTCGCCCGATCGTTCGCAGGCCAGCCCCCGACGCACCCGGTGATGCAGGCGTTGATGCCGCATACCGGTACCTATGGCATGGAGGAACGCCACCTGCAGGCCGTGATCGAGGGCTGCCAGATGGACCTCGAGCAGACCCGCTACCTGGACTTCCAGGGCCTCTCGCGGTACTGCCACCTGGTGGCGGGAATCGTCGGCGAGGTGGCGGCGCGCATCTTCGGCCCCTCCGACGAACGCACCGTGGAATACGCCCATACCCTGGGCCTGGCTTTCCAGCTGACGAACATCATCCGGGACGTCGGCGAGGACGCGATGATGGGCCGCATCTACCTTCCCGTGGCAGAATTGCAGCAGTTCGACGTCAAGGCCCACGAGATCCTGAAGCGGCAATATTCCGACCGGTTCACGGCGCTGATGCGCTTCCAGGCCGAACGCGCCCATGGCCTCTACGACCAGGCCCTGTCCCTGCTCCCGGGCGACCAGAGGAGGGAGCAGAAGCCCGGGCTGATGATGGCGAGCATCTACCGGACCCTGCTGCGGGAAATCGAGAGGGACCAGTTCCGGGTGCTGCACCAGCGGATCGCACTCACGCCCCTGCGCAAGCTGTGGCTGGCGTGGAAGATTCAGGCACTGGGCCGCATGTGATGGCGATGCGTTCCCCCGCCCTGACGCATCTGTGTCCGGCAGCCTGTCGCGCCCGCCGTTCTCCGCGGACCATCGGCTGACGCCATGCAGGTGGCCATCATTGGTGCTGGCTGGGCCGGCCTGGCGGCGGCCATCGCCGCTGCGCAGGCAGGACACACCGTGTCCGTCTTCGAGGCGGCTCGCATGCTGGGAGGCCGTGCCCGGGCCCTGGCGCCCGCAGAAGGCGCGGACACCCAGGCGCCTTCCCGCCTGGACAACGGCCAGCACATCCTGATCGGTGCCTACACCGAATGCCTGCGGCTGATGCGGCTGGTGGGCATCGATCCCGATGCCGCGCTACTGCGCACCCCGCTCGCGCTCGTGTTCCCGGATGGCAGCGGGCTGCGCTTTCCCGACGCAGCGCCCCCGTGGGACGCATTGAGGGGCATCGCGGGGGCCCGGAGCTGGCTCCTGGCTGAACGCATGGCCCTGCTGCGCCGTGCGGTGCGCTGGCGGCTCTCGGGATTTCGCTGCGCGCCCGAGGTCACCGTGGAGCAGCTCTGCCAGGGCCTGCCCGCGAGGCTCCTGCGCGAATTCATCGACCCCCTGTGCGTTTCCGCGCTCAACACACCGATCGAGGCCGCCAGCGGCGCCGTCTTCCTGCGGGTGCTGCGCGACAGCCTGTTCAGTGGACGCGGCGGCTCCCACCTGCTGCTGCCGCGCCGGGACCTGAGCGCACTGTGGCCCGAGGCCGCAGCCAGCTGGCTGCAGGCCCACGGGCATGCGGTGCATACCGGCCGGCGCATCCATTCCATGGAAATCGCCCCTGGAAGCGGGCGGCAGGCCTGGCGTGTGGATGGCATGCCCTTCGACGCCGTCGTGGTGGCCACGACCAGCACCGAGGCCACCCGGCTGGTGGCAGCAGCGGCTGCTGCTGCCCCGCCCGCAGCAGCAGCAGCCATGCGCGCGTGGGCCGCCACCGCGGCGGCACTGCGCTTCACTGCCATCGCCACTGTGTATGCGAAGGCAGCCGGGCCTCTACCCCATGCGCTGTCAAGGCATGAGCCCATGCTGGCCTTGCGCAGCGGTCGGGAGGCTCCTGCCCAGTTCGTGTTCGACCGTGGCCGCCTGGGCGGCGAGCCGGGCCAGCTCGCCTTTGTGGTCAGCGCATTCGAGGGCGAACGGGCGGTGCTGGAGCAGGCCGTCCTCCGGCAGGCACGGGAGCAACTGGGCCTGGAGGGACTGCAGGCCCAGCAGACAGTGGTCGAGAAGCGCGCTACCTTCGCCTGCGTGCCGGCACTCGACCGCCCTGCGCAGGAAGTCATCGCCGGCCTGCTGGCCTGCGGCGACTATGTCGCGGGGCCCTACCCCGCCACCCTCGAAGGTGCAGTGCTTTCGGGCACCGCGGCCGGCCGCAGCCTCTGAGAGGGCACTCAGGACCGGGCAGGGGGTGGGCGGTCCCAGGACGCCCCGGTGCCGGCAGCCCCACCACCGGACCGCGGAAGCACGTCGGCCACCTTGAGCACGGCCATGCCGGTATTGCCCCAGAATCGCTCCAGGCTCTCTCCGCGCTCGATAAGCAACCGCTGCACCAGTGGCTCCAGGGAGGTGGTGGCGGGCTCTGCCAGCAGTACATACCGCGGAGCCTCGTCGTCGGTCGCTCCGTGGGATGCCTCATTGACCTGCACGATCCAGTCCAGCCCGGTCAGCGCTTCCAGCACCGGTTCGAGCTGCAGCACATCCACCCGCAGCGCCTGTGCCAGACCGCCGGCATCCAGGCCGCGCCGCGCGGTGTTCCGGGCCGCATGCAGTTGCTGCAGCACCTCGACCGCGAGCTGGAAGCTCCATCCCTGCTGGGTGGCCGTGCGCTCTACCCCCGTGAGCAGGCTGGGCAGGTAGGCCGCCACCACCGCACCCAGCAGCACGATCACCCACGCCACGTAGATCCACACCAGCAGGATGGGCAAGGTCGCAAAAGCGCCGTAGAGCACCGAATACGTCGGTACCGATGCGATGTAGAGCCCCAGGACCTTCTTGGCCACCTCGATGCCCACCGACACGAACACCCCGCCGGACCAGGCGTGCCGCCAGCGCACCTGCGTATTGGGCACGTAGCGGTACAGCGCCGCCGTGCCCCCGGCCAGCAGCAGGAACTCGATGGAGTCGAAGAGCAGCCGGGCGCTGTCCGGTAGCGCACCTTCGAGGCCACGCGATGCGCTGGAGGCGACCGATGTGGTCAGTGCCAGGCTCGCGGCGAGCACCAGCGGCCCGAGCGTGATGACGGCCCAGTAGATCAGCACCCGCTGCCCCAGCGGGCGCAGGCGGGGCACGCGCCAGATGTTGTTCAGCGTGCGGTCGATCGTGAGGATGAGCGCGAGGGCCGTGGCCAGCAGGATGGAGAAGCCGGCCACCCCCAGTCCGCTCGCCTTGGCAGCGAACTGGGTCAGGTATCCCAGCACCTGCCGTGAAATGCTGTCAGGCACCAGGCTGTCCACCAGCCAGCGCTGCAGGCCCGTCTGCAGCGTGCCGAAAATGGGAAAGGCGGTGAAGATGGCCAGCGCCACGGTGAAGAAGGGCACCAGGGCCAGCAGCGTGGTGAACGTCAGGCTGCTCGCCGTGAGGCCCAGGCGGTCTTCCCGGAAGCGCTCGCGCAGCGTGTGCGCGGTCGTCCGCCAGGGAAAGCGCGACAGGTCCGACAGCACGGCTTCGAAACGCTGCGCGAGATGGGCAATGGACATGGCCGATATGATGCCACTCCGATGACTGCATCCTCCGCGTCGATCCCCGCCACCTCCGCTCCCACCGTCGCGGCCACCCGCTGGCTGGCGGTGGGCAGCCTGCTGGGCCTCATCGTCCTGTCCCTGGCCTGGGAGCTCTGGCTGGCGCCGCTGCGTCCCGGCGGGTCGTGGCTGGCGCTCAAGGCCCTCCCGCTCGCCCTGCCGCTGGCGGGTTTGCTCAAGCGCCGCATGTACACCTACCGCTGGGTCAGCCTGGTGGTGTGGCTGTACTTCACCGAAGGGGTGGTACGCGCGTGGAGCGATGCGCCGCCGGTCCGCTGGCTGGCGTGCGCGGAGATCGTGCTCTGCCTGGGCCTGTTTACGGCATGCGCCCTGCACGTGCGTCTCCGCCAGCGCCATGCCGGCGTCGGCACGGTACGGACGCGTCCAGCCCCGCCTCCAGGCTGATTGCGGCCCGCCGCTGCCGGCCTGCGTTCCTTTCCCGTTTTGCTGTCGCGAGAAGATTTCCATGCCCTCCTCCCTGATCGACACCCTGCGCCAGATCGTTGGCGCCACCCATGTCCTGGCCGATGGCGATCTCAGCGCCTGGGAGCAGGACTGGCGCCGGCGCGCCCGTGGCAAGGCCCTGGCCGTGGTCCGTCCCGCCAGCACCGCCGAGGTGGCCGCCGTGGTGAAAGCCTGCGCCGCCCACGGCACGGCGCTGGTGCCCCAGGGCGGCAACACCGGCCTGGCGGTAGGCTCCATTCCCGATGCATCGGGCACGCAGGTGGTGCTGAGCCTCACGCGCATGAACGCGGTGCGCAACGTCGATGCCGACAATCTCACCATGACGGTGGAGGCCGGCTGCATCCTGCAGAACCTGCAGGACACGGCCGAGAAGGCCGGCCTGCTCTTCCCGCTCAGCCTGGCGGCCGAAGGCAGTTGCACCATCGGGGGCAATCTGGCCACCAACGCCGGCGGAACCCAGGTGGTGCGCTACGGCAACACACGCGACCTGTGCCTGGGGCTGGAGGTGGTTACGCCACAGGGCGAGGTCTGGAGCGGGCTGAAGGGCCTGCGCAAGGACAACACCGGCTACGACCTGCGCGACCTGTTCATCGGCAGCGAAGGCACGCTGGGCATCATCACCGCCACCACCATGAAGCTCTACCCACGCCCGGCGGCCAGCCTCACGGCCTGGGCAGCGGTGCCGTCCATGGCGCACGCGGTCCAGTTGCTCGCACTCGCCCATGGCCACCTGGGTGCCAGCCTGACGGGCTTCGAGGTCATGGGCCGCTTCGCGCTCAGCCTCGTGAACAAACACATGCCGCAGTTGCGCGTGCCCTTCATCGACCAGGACGAAGTGCCCTACGGCGTGCTGCTGGAAAACAGCGACAGTGAATCCGAGGAGCACGCCCGCGCCCGGTTCGAAGCACTGCTGGAGACCGCCTTCAACGCCGGCTGCGTCGTGGACGCCGTGGTGGCGGAAAACCTCGCCCAGGCGCACCAGCTGTGGCACATCCGCGAGAACATTCCGCTCGCCCAGGCCGAGGAAGGGCTGAACATCAAGCACGACATCTCCGTACCCATTTCGCGCATTCCGGCCTTCGTGGAGCATGCGGATGCGCTGCTGCAGCGTGAGATCCCTGGGGTGCGCCTGGTCAACTTCGGCCACCTGGGCGACGGCAACCTGCACTACAACGTGCAGGCGCCGGCGGAGGGCGATGCCAAGGCCTTCCTGCGCGACCAGGAGGAGCGCGTGAATCATCTTGTCTACGAGGCCGTGGCCGCGTTCGGCGGCTCGTTCTCGGCCGAGCACGGTGTGGGCGCCCTCAAGGTGGACAAGCTGCAGCAGTACCAGTCCCCCGTGGCGCTGGCGATGATGCGCTCCATCAAGGGGGCGCTCGACCCCCAGGGCCTGATGAACCCGCAGTGCCTGCTGCCGGTCGCGGCGGACCGGTCCGCCGCCTGAGGCCAGCGACTCAGCGCCGCGCGTTCTCCATCATCGTGCGCACTTCGGCCGGCAGCCCCATTCCGCGGCCGTAGTCCTGCACGTCCCATTCCTCGTCGCCCGTCTGCAGCCACACGTGCATCGCATCCCGCGTGGGATCGAGCACCACGGCCGCCGACTCCGATCCGCCCTGGTGCGGCCGGTTGCCGGTGATGTAGAGCAGATTTCCTTCCTTTCGCAGCGGGCCGCTGGTGCCCATGTTCTGCAGGAGTATGGGATAGTTCACGGGGCCCAGCAGGCCCTTCAGGCGCTCCGCCATGGGCCCGGTGCGCAGGAAGTCGACACCATCGGTGGGATAGCGCCCCACCAGTGCCTGCATGCCGGCCCGGTGGTCGGCCGCCGCAGGAGTGGCAGCGGCAGGAGCCGCAGCCGCAGCCGCAGCCGCAGCCGCCGGGGCAGGTTGCGGGATGATGGACGGCTGGGCAGGTGACAGAGGCACGTTGCTGGCGCAACCTGCCAGCGACAGGAGGGCAGCCAGCGACCACCCAGCGAGGAAAGGGAAGGAAAATCGCGACGATGTATGGGGCATGTTGGCAAAGCCGGCCCGGCGGGCCTGGGAATGGTGCAACACCCGAGCTTAGCTCCTTCGCGGGCTCCAGGCCCGGCTCCGGCAGCCCACCGGCCCAGACCCTAGAATCCACGGCTCCATAGTTGCGAACGCGCTTGCGCCTGCTGCCCATGAATGCCCCCGCCCGCCCCGTGCGCTCCCAGTACGAAGACTTCATGCGCCACGTCTATACCCATGGCGTGGCCAAGGGTGACCGCACCGGCACCGGCACCCGCAGCGTGTTCGGCTACCAGATGCGGTTCGACCTGAACGAGGGCTTTCCGCTGGTCACCACCAAGAAGGTGCATCTCAAGTCCATCATCACCGAGCTGCTCTGGTTCCTCACCGGCTCCAGCAGCAACCACTGGCTGAAGGAGCGCGGCGTCACCATCTGGGACGAATGGGCACGCGAGGACGGCGACCTGGGCCCGGTTTACGGCGTGCAGTGGCGCAGCTGGCCCACGCCGGACGGCGGCCACATCGACCAGATCAGCCAGGTGGTCGAAACGCTCAGGACCAACCCCGACTCGCGCCGCATCATCGTCAGCGCCTGGAACGTGGCCGACCTGGACAAGATGGCCCTCATGCCGTGCCACGCGTTCTTCCAGTTCTACGTGGCGCCGCCGCAGGCCGCCGGCGAGCGCGGCCGCCTGAGCTGCCAGCTGTACCAGCGCAGCGCCGACATCTTCCTGGGCGTGCCCTTCAACATCGCCAGCTACGCACTGCTGACCCACATGATGGCCCAGCAATGCAACCTGGATGTGGGCGACTTCATCTGGACGGGCGGCGACTGCCACATCTACAGCAACCATTTCGAGCAGGTGGAACTGCAGCTGTCGCGCGCTCCCCACCCCTACCCCACGCTGCATATCCTGCGCCGCCCGGACAGCCTCTTCGACTACCGGCTCGAAGACTTCGAGGTGCGCGACTACGCGCACCACCCCGCCATCAAGGCGCCGGTCGCGGTCTGACCCTTCCGTTTTTCCAAAAGCTTCCAGCCTCTCCCCATGTCTTCCCACGGCTTCCACGTCCATGGGCCGCACGACCACGCCGTCGAGCATGCCGCCCAGCACGCCCAACCCGCCGACGCCGACCACGGCGCCATGACCAACCGCATCGCCATGGCGACGGCCATCATCGCCACGGTGGGCGCCATCTTCTCGTACATGGGCGGAGCCACGCAGGCCAATGCCGGCCTGATCAAAAACGATGCCGCCATCAAGAAGACCGAGGCGGCCAACCAGTGGGCCTACTACCAATCCAAGAGCACCAAGCAATCGGTGACCGAGCTCGCGCGCGACCTAGCGCCGGACAACCGCAAGCCGGAACTGCAGACCCGCCTGGACCGATACGAGCAGGAGAAAAACGACATCAAGCGCAAGGCCGAGGCGCTGGAAGCCCAGTCGCTGGCGCTGGATGAGCAGAGCGAGCAGCAGATGCACCAGCACCACCGGTGGGCCCAGGCCACCACGGTGCTGCAGGTCGCCATCGCGCTGGCTGCCATCGCACTGCTGACGCGCCGCAAATGGCTGCAATGGGGCATGTATGGCGTCGCCGGCCTGGGCATCGCCATCGGCGCCCTCGCGGCCCTCCACCTCTGACACGCCATGGCACTGAAGCTCATCTACGCACGGGCCGCCAATGGCGGCATTGGTCTCCACAACGCCATGCCCTGGCACCTGCCCGAAGACCTGGCGCATTTCAAGCAACTCACGCTGGGTGCCACGGTGGTCATGGGGCGCAAGACCTGGGACTCTCTGCCGGCCCGCTTCCGCCCCCTGCCCGGCCGCACCAACATCGTGGTCACGCGCCAGGCCGGCTGGCATGCAGACGGCGCACTGCCTGCCTCCAGCCTGGAGCAGGCGCTGGAACTGGCCCGGCCGCATGGCGACACGGTGTGGGTGATGGGCGGTGCGCAGATCTACGCCCAGGCCCTTCCGATGGCGGACGGCGTGGAGGTCACCGAAATCCACCGGGATTTCGAAGCGGATGCCTTCGCGCCCGTGCTGGGCCCCGAGTGGGAGGAAACCGCGCGCACCCCCGTGCAGACATCCGCCGGCAGTGCAGCCCTCCCCTTTTCCTTCGTCAGCTACCGGCGCCGCTGAAGCTGGCCTCACCCTCGTTGCCCATTCCCATGAAGCTGGCCACCTGAATTCGGCATTGGCGTTTCAGACGATCTCAAGCAGCCTCAGTTTGTACTTGCTGGTGCAGCCCAATGGATCCAAGCTTTGGCGCTACAAGTTCGGTGTCGCAGGCAAGGAAGGACTCGGATCCTTCCCTGAAGTGGGCTTGGCCGAGGCCCGTGGTCAACTTGCCGAGTCGCGTCTGCTCGTCTCTCAAGGCATCACAGGCAGCAGCACCTTGTCGAACGAGGGCATCGGCTGTGGCGCGAAGCGCGACTCGGGAATCGCCCAGCGATCGATCTCGCGATCGAACACCGACAGCGAGCCGAAGAAAAACACGACCATCAGCACGAAGCCCAGCACGAGGCCGAACCAGGTGTGCAGCCGGGCCATGGAGAGGCGGAAGTTCTGGAACACGGGAGGAGTCTCCTTGGCCGACGCGTCAGAGCAGCGCCCGCTGCACCAGCCAGGCGGCGCCGGTCATCAGGGCGCCCCCGCCGGCCAGTACGAGCCATACGCGCGCCAGGCTGCGCGCTGCGAAGGCCCACAGAAACGCGACCAGGAAAGCGAGGAAGCCGAGGATGTAGCCCAGGGTCTCGGCGTCGTGGAAGTCCATGCCAGCCGCGAACAGCAAGCCGATGCCCAGGGCGATGAAGCCCCAAGTGAAGGCGTAGCCGCCGAGCATTCCCGATGCGATGCGTGAAGCGGCATACAGCCGAGATCGCGCGGACTCAGGCGCCTGTGCGGTGAGAAGTTTCTTCATTCGCATTGGGCGTTTCGAATTTGAGAACTGCCCGCTGGCCTATCCATCTCTTGCTAATCGTCAAAATTTGTACTTGGCGGTCAGCATCGCGTTGCGCGGTGCTCCGTAGGTGTTGTACCCGGTGCTGAGAGACCAGTTTCCGCCGATCCCTTGGTAATAGGTCTTGTTGAAAACATTGCCAATGTTCAGTTGCAGATGCAGGTTCGTGGTTGCCTGCCAAGACACCATCAGATCAAGCAGCGTGTAGCCGCGCTGCTCGACGTGCTGGAGCGTTCCGTCCGAATTGGTGCTCTCGTTGTAGATGCCACTTTGCCGGTAGACCGTGGCACCCACGCGCCAGTTCGACAGTTGACCAGGTAACCTGTACGCGGTCGTCAGTTTGAGGGTATTGATGGGTATGGCGGTGTTGTACAGACGGCCAATGTTGTCCGGGTTCTCGCCTTGGCGATAAGTTGCCTTGGCGTGGGTGTAGCCGGCGCCGATCTGCAAGTCTGGTGTCAGCGCACCGCTGACTTCGAGGTCAATGCCATTACTGCGAACGAGGCCTGCAGCTTCATAGCAAGTTGCGTCGCTGTCATAGCCGGGGCAGAGGGACTGGTTGGAGACGGCCTTGGCACGGTTCTTTTCGTCTGTGCGGAACAAAGCCACCGAGGTGTTGAGCGCACCGCCGAAATACTCGCCCTTGAGGCCGATCTCGTAATTCTTGCCAGTGACAGGCTTGAGCAGCGCGTTGTTCACATCGAGATAGTTCTGCGGCTTGAAGATGTCCGTGTAGCTGACATACGCAGAATGGTTCGCGTCCAGGTCGTAGATCAGGCCGGCGTACTTGGTCAGATGGCGGTTGACTTTGTAGTCGGCGTCGGACCATACGTAGTGACCTTTGAAGTCGTACCAGTCCATGCGGCCACCCACGATCAATTTGAGCGGATCAGCCAGGCTCAGACGCGTCGTGGCATACGCGCTTTTCACCTTCTCTCGGCTGTGAGAGAACCATGAATCGGGGTTGATCGTCGTCGGGATCGCCGCGTTGTGGTTCCAGTTGAAGATGTCCATGTTCTCGGCGGTATAGACGCCCCCTCCATTGCCGTTGAACATGCCGTCGCGATAGCTCACGCCGGTGACCAATTCATGCTCCCGGCCCAGAAACGTAAAGGGCCCCTTCGCGTGCGCGTCGAAGCTGCGATGTGTTTCGTCGTAAAGATAGTCCCCGGTGTACTGTCGAAAGACATTGGGTCTGCTAGAGCGGATGTTGGAGCTGAAGATGTCCACGTCCGACCAAAGTCCATTTGCAGAAAGCTTGAGCGACCAGCCACCTGCGAGTCGTTGGTCAAGTTCCGCGAACGCGGATTTGTTCTTCTTGTTCCACGTTCCCCATGTGTTGCCGAGATAGGTGGAGCGCGGCAAGCCAAGATCGCTGCCGTCCCAAGCCGTGGGCAGGCCGCCCCATCCGTTGTGACTGTCTTCTTCTTGGGCGGAGGCGCCGATGGTCAGGCGCGTGTCTCGTCCCAGGTCGGCTTCGAGCACGCCGTAGAAAAGTGTTCGTTTCTTGTCCACAACATCCTGGAAGCTTTTCTCGTTCTGGCGAGCCGCGACGACCCGACCACGCAGCGTGCCCGCCTCGTTCAGCGGGCCGGATGCATCGATTTCGGCGCGATAGCGGTCCCAACTGCCTACCGCAGTTGTGATGCTGAGTTGCTTTTCGCTAGTAGGCCGTTTGCGCACGAGGTTGATCGCCGCAGAAGGACTTCCGGAACCTTGGGTGAGCCCCGCAGCGCCGCGAACGACCTCGACCCGATCGTAGATCGCCAGATCCGACAAGAGCAGATCGGTGGAAAGGCCGCTGGTCAGGTTGATGTTGCTCGCAAGACCGTCGAACATCAGATTGTCAACCTGGAAGCCGCGTGCGTAGTACTGCTGTCGGATGGGTCCCTGTTTGAGGAAGACGACACCTGGCGTGCTGTTCACCACATCATTCATATCGGAGAGGCCAAGGTCATCCATGCGTTGGCGTGAGATCACCGTGACTGCTTGCGGCGTCTCCCGCATGGACAGGTCCAGCTTGGTGGCTGTGCTCATGGCACGAGTGGTGTAGGACCCCGTGCCTTCTGTCGAACCACTGCGGTCAGCGGCCGCAGTCACTGTCACAGGCGCGAGCGTCGCTGCTTCCCCCGGTGGCGGCGCGGCCTTGATGACGATGGCACCGCCCTCTTGCGCAGCAATCAACCCACTGCCTGCGAGCAACCGATCCACTGCCTGGTTCGGCGTCAACGTACCCGAGACGGCGGGTGCGGTTTTACCTGCAACCAATGCCGGCGGGAACAGCAGTTGAAGGCCGGCTTGCCGCGCCAGTTCATTGAGGGCAGGACCCAGCGGCTGGGCTCCGATGGTGATGGCTACGGGAGTGGCCGATCGAGGCTGGGCGTGCGCCTGAACTGAAAGAGTTCCCACCAGCAAGGCAGCCAGGGCCAAGGGAGCGAGGGCGAAGTGCGGTTGCCACATGAATGCAATCTCCAGGAACAGTAGTTGAAATACGAATCACTACCAATGGAGTCGCGGGAGGCGGCCAAACCCTCATGTCCGGATACAAGAAAACTGCGAGATTTCTGAAAGGCCATCGAACTTTGGCGCCTTGTGCGCCTTTTCAGCGCAGGCCAACGATCTCCACCACCCCATTTCTCCGTTCCAGCCGCACCGGCAACAGAGAAGGCAGCGCCTGCGCGAACGAGCCCATTTGCCGTACGTCGAAGCTGCCGCCCAGCCGCATCGCACCTACGGCGGGGTCGCGTATGACCAACCCCGTATCTCCATACCGCTCCAGTTCCGCCAATGCCTCGGCCAGGGGGGTGTCGTTGAAACTGATGCGCCCATTGCGCCAGCTCGCAACGCTGTCTGGGAAAATGCTCACAACGGGCTGCAGGCGGCCAGTCTCGTCCGCCGTAACGGTCTGCCCAGCGGTCAGTTCGACCCGACCTGCGGCCTCGTCCGCGTCCACCTCGCCGGACGAGGCCGTGCGGCTCACGCGGACGCGGCCGGATTCAACCGCCACCACCGTTTTGCCGGCGTCCAGACCCGCGCGCGTACGCCGGACCGAGAACCGAGTGCCGACGACGGTGACGCGCACGGCGCCCGCCAGCACATCGAAGGGTTGCGCCGGGTTTGCATGCACGACGAACAGGGCCTGGCCTTCGATCAATCGCACCTCGCGGCGTTGGCGGTAAAGCCGTACTTCAGCTCGCGTGGCGGCATCGAGCTGCAGGGTGCTGCCATCGGGCAACTGGATGTCGAGGCGCTGGCCCCGCTCGGTGGCGTAGTTCTTGGCAAAGGTAGGCTGGCCGCGCCAATGGTCCCAGCCCATCCAGCCCCCACTGACCAGCGCCACCGCAGCCACGGCAGTTGCTGCTTGCGGGAAAAAACGCCCAATGCCGGCCATCCAGGCGCGGCGGCCCGGCGAGGCAGGCTGCGTCGGCCGAGTGACACGCCGAGCGGCGGACGTTCCAACCTGAACGGGGTTTAGAGCCTGCTCCCGAGCCGGCGCACCCATAGGCGCATCCTGGCGCAAACCTTCCTTCAGGGACTGGATCTTGTCGTCCGAGATTTCGCGCACAGGGTCGAAACTCTTCTCCATCTCCTCGTAGGCGTCCGCATGTTCCGGGTCGGCGCACAGCCACTCCTGGAATTCGGCTTCGACAGCTGCATCGAGGCCCTCGGTGCGGCGAGTGGCCCAAAGCGCTGCCTGCACCAGCACCGGATCCTGGGTGCGCAAGTAGCCTTCGAACTCGAGCGCGTCAGCCTCGTCCTGTGCGACCATGTCATGGGGAGGCGAAGCGTTTTTTTTCATCGGTTCTTAGAGCCTGTTTACGATCTTTTTAGAGCCGACAATTGCTTGGTGAAAAGAAAGCCCTACCCAAGCGACATAAGCAGAGAGAAGTTCGCCGAGATCGAGCCCTTGTTGCGCAGCGTTCGGCGCAGTACCAAGCCCATAGAGCTGGATCTCTACGAGGTGTTCTGCGCGGTGCTCTACCTACTGCGCACAGGCTGTCAGTGGAGGTTTCTTCCGCCGGAGTTTCCCAAGTGGCAGAACGTGTATGCGTACTGGCGCAAGTGGAGCGAGCCTGACCTGCACGGGATAAGCGTGCTGGAGCAGGCCCTCAAAAAATCAGGTTGGCGCGGCCCGCGAGAGACTGGGGC
>NZ_FNJL01000004.1 GCF_900104515.1 Paracidovorax cattleyae | reverse complement strand
GCACTTGCTCAACGACGCAGGCTGCCCGACGCAGAACGCCTACATTGAGAGCTTCAACGGCAAGTTCAGGGATGAGTGCCTCAATGAGCAGTGGTTCGAGTCACTGCCACAGGCCAGGCAGGAGATTGCCCGATGGCGGCGGGACTACAACGAAGTACGCCCGCACAGCTCACTGGGGCGCATACCGCCGGCCAGTTTCGCCGCACAGCATCGCCAGCGCACTGGCGATGCTGTGCAACAACCGGAGATCAAGTAATCTCCAAACCCTTGGACTCGCTAACTCAACATTGGCACGGCTGAAGGGGGCAGGTCAAAGGCCCGCTCGCCCGGTGTCTCAAAAATGCCCGCCTCGTCATTGCAGGCCCTCAGTTCGTCACCAAAAACGTGAGCGGCAAGCACAGGAATTCCAGGGAACTCGGCTTTGACCGCTTCTATCGCGTCAGGGAATGCATACATCAGGAAGAGACACAGACGCCCCTCCGAAACATAGCGCTCCCAGTGTTCTACAGACACCCTACTACGCGCCTTTTTCAGTCCGCCAACAAGCGTCTGCCCTGTCCCGGCGAAGTCGTCTACGATGGCCACGAAACCCTCCTTGTCTGCGTTAGCACGCATCCAAGTATCCAGGTCGCTTGCTGAGGCGCACTTGCCCGCCTGCATCCGCGTCTTCATGTCACGAGCCATGGTCGCGCCGCTCTTGTGCTCAACATCAAGATATCCGATGGCGAGATTGGTCCGTCGATTCTTAACAATCGTCCATGTACCACTGCCAGTCGCAACCCGCCTGGCAACGATCATCTCGTCCACCTTCGCTAGCATGTTCGCGCGCATGCCTTCGGTAATGAACCCTTGCTCGGATATGCGTCTCAGCAACAGATATGCCGTCTCAATGCGTGTGTCGTCATCGAACTGCCGGAGCCACTGCTTTATCTCGGCGACATCTTTCTGCTTGCCGCAATAGGTCAACTTTTGGGCCACAGCCAACAGATCATCTTCGCTGACGGGGAATGCCGCATCCGCGACCTCTAGAAGTGCAATCGGCGTCGTGTTGTCAACGAGGGCTGTACGTTCTAGCTCTCGATGGCTCATCCAAATAGGGATCAGCTTCGAACGAGCATTCTCACCAAGCCACTCTCGGAATATCTGCAAGGAAATGACTTGGTCATCATCGCCATTGCGCTTCGATAGAACGCCGCGCTTGTGTAGTCTGGCGCATGCTCTTCGCAACTCGGCCACGCTTGCTCGGTCTTCAGCGGCTATCGGCAAGCCTTCCTGAGATTCAAGCAACTCCTCAAAGTCTTCAAATCGACCACCAAGCGCCGAAATGCACGCTAGCGCAATGCAGTTCTCAGCGGCTTCTCGCCTCTTGTCCTGGATGTCCAATACCGGGTTGTCTTCCCACAGGTGCGAAAAATTCGTGGCGCCGAGTGATCTAAACAGCTGATGACGTACCGCAGAGGTGTCGTTTGCGTCGATGAACGTTCGATGCTCCTGTAGACATCGCTGGAAGAGCTGGTAACAGAAATTGTGAATGTAGAACGGATTGCCTGCGGTGTAGTCGACGATGAAATCAACGGCCGTGGTGTCGAACTCAAGGGCACCATCGACAGGCTTGCGAATCAACGCTTGACAGTCCGCACGGTTTTCGATCCTGTCGAGTCGCACGTTAGTCCATTTGTTAAGGTCAGCCTGATGGCGCTCAAAGATTGCGTCCATCCTCTCACTGCCCACAAAAAAGAACGTCAACCCAGCCTCCGAAGCAGAGCGCAGTCCCTTCATAAACTGGCGCCCGCGCTCACCGGTGTAGAACGCCGGGTCGAGATCATCGAATTCGTCGATGATGACGACGAACTTGTGCTGCTCTAGTTCCTCTGAAAGTCGCTCAACGAATGGGACCAGCAGGCTGATGCCAGCTCCAAAATCCGTTTCTTGTGGGACCTCGATCTTGATGTTTACTTTGTCCGCCAAGCGCCGCGCAATACGGTGCGCGAGTTGCCCCTCGTGAAGAGACGTCAGCTCGCCCATACGCAACAAGATGCAGATAGTGTCTGATCTGGTCGAAAGTTTCGCAGCAAAGACCTGCAAGAGTGAGGTCTTGCCAATGCGCTTTTGACCCCACACGAACGTCGATGTGCCAGCCATTGCGTTCAGAAGCAAGTTCTGGAGTATCGACCCGCGACCGTACAGTCTGTCGGCCCGCTTGATGGGGTTCAACGTGTATGGCGGGTCGGAAAGAAGCGCGTCCCAATCCGGCTCGGTCACCTGCTGCGTGATCTCCAACTCATCCTCAGCGACGACCTGCCTCCCCGATCCGGTGACGCAGCCCCACTGCACCGGGATTCGCAGTTCAGCGGACGGTTCTGCAAGCTGCAGGCGCAGTCGAACAAGCTGTTCCCCTCCCGGAGAAACCGCGAACGGACCTGTCGGCTCGTAGACAACCAAGGCATGGGCCGCATCTTGCCCCTCAGCGCCACTGCGCAGGAGGGAGACGTCACGTGCATATCCCTTCCCCTGATTTACCAGCGAGAATGACAGGAACACGTCTGTCCCAGCCGCACGCAGATCACCTTTTGTGCGGGGGTTCCTAAGCACTAGCGAAGGCGCGAGGGCAATCTCGCCTCGTGAGGTGGCATCTTCGACCAAGGTCGCGAGGTGATCGAGAACTGGTTGTACAAGGCTTAGCCAAACTTGGCTATGTAGCCTAGGGTCGGGCGCTGTGGGCTTGTGGCCAGCAATGTTGTCTAGATACTCAGGGGCACGGCGAATCACCTCAGCGTCTTCATTCTTCTCATAGGCCTCGAAGAGCTTGCGGAAGGCAGGTCCGACCAAAACGTCTAGATCTCCCAAGAACTCTTGCTCTGCGGCCACGAGCAATGGCTGCAGACGATGCGCAACCGGCAGGAGGTCACTCGACGCAATTCGGGCCGTCGCGGGCGTTGCCCTAAGGAATCTTGTAACGATCGACGCGCCCTTTGCTAGGAGCTCTTCGAGCTTTGCCAGCGATGCACGGCATACCTCGACAGGGGAACGAGAATCAATACCATAAGCAGCCGCGATGTCATCCTTTAGCTTGAACGCAAAATCACGCTCCGCGCCGCTCAGTTCTGGGTCTACTGCGTCGACGCGATGGATCGCATTGATGAAAGCCGTCGCCAGATTCTTCCGAGAATAGGAGTCCAGCCGCTCCGACAGGTCGGAAAGCGAAGTGGGCTCTGTCGGCACCGCGCGTGGAGAGGCCCATGCGTTCACGATTCTCGCGATGAGTTGCTCGGACTGATCTTCCGATGCTGCTTGCAGTTGCTGCGCTAGCAACTCCCCCACAGTGAATCCATCCCCCCTGTCTTTCGCTGCCACCAGCAACTCACCCAACACATCCGCGGCCTGCTCTGGCTCACTGACTGCCACTGGCGCTCCTGCGGCGCTTGAAGCCTTCGGATTCAGTTGGGCAAAGAATCCTTGCAGGCGCTGGCGGACTCGCAGCCCCAATTCGCGATTCCACGGTTGGCGTAGCTTGGCGGGAAGATAGATGGTCGCCAGACCTTGTTCTTGCCAACGCAGCGCACTAGCTAGGTCCGCTCCTTCCAAGCCAACCTTGTGCTCATTCACAAACGTCCGACGCCACTCCCCCAACTCGACGGACGTCACAGTGGGTATAACTGGGAGTACCTCCATGCCGCGCCTTGGCCTAGCCTCACCCAGGCGTTCGTCCCAGACGTACGCAACTCCGCTCGCGTAGTCCATAACGGCCGTCCAGAGATCTGGTCGATTACGCCCAGCGGGCGTCAGGAGGTCCTGAGGCACTTCCGCATGCGCGACCGGCATTGGGGAAACGTCGTTCGCGCGCCGCTTGGCAGGCGTAGCCCTAGCTATGTGAACGGACTCGGGAGCCACGGTCAGCGTCGCCTCGCCATGAGTGGTCCTCTTGGTGATCAATACTTGCGGCGCGAGCATTGCCAAAAATCCGCGCATATCGGCAACGCCGAAATCCTTTGGATCGAACCGCCGGTCAGTGATTTGCAATAGCCGGTTTTTCAGCACGCCAATTGTCATCGTCGTTGCTTCAGGTCCCAGCTTTCGTTGCGCGAGCAAAAACGCTGCGACTACCAGTTCCAAGGCTTCTTGCCTCGTTTTCATGTGTACTACCTCCCATTGCGTCCAACCGTGAAGGTCAGCCCCTAAGCAAGCATCCGTGCCTTGGAAGACTACCCTGCTTTCCCCAAAAAGCCCTCAGGTTGAGCCCGTACGCAACGGCAGCTAAACGACAACGTTGCAGGGCACCGCTTTTCCAAGAGGTTCAGCATCGAATTCATGTGAAGTGCAACTACGCATTTCTGCCCGGAGCAGTCGCTCCTCACTGTGGATTGCCACGCAAAGCCTCTCCCTGCTGGAGCCCAATGCCTTCTAATCAACAGATCGCATCACCTCTTTACCTCTTCCGGGCCGCTTTTTTGGATTTCGACTTCTTGATGGAGGATGGCGTTCTCTTCTGCCCCTGGATTCTGAACACCGCGATGGAGTACGGGGTCTTCGTTCCAGGTGGAGTCATTTCCAGCAGCTTTGAAGACGCGGAGAAATGTTCCCCGGTACCTCCGCGGTCCACGAGATCCAGCACGACCAGGAATCCAAGCGTGACATTGGAGCGCTGATAGGCCGCCGCCTGTAGCCCGTGGTCGTCCAACAGTTGATCCAGCGAACGATCGAGCATGGTTTTCTTGAGCTCCGCAACGATCATCACCGCGCCCATGTCGAACGCCACGTCGGCTCTTCCGTGCCCGATGGCCCGTGCTTCCGGCCTCACGCCACCACCCGAACCTGCCTGGACCGTGGCCAGATAGTCTTTCTGAAGGTCAGCCTCATTGGCTTCTGAAGTAAAAAGGTAGTCAGAAAGTAACCGCAGACCTGGCTCGAAGTTCTCAAGCTCGTACTGCCAAGCCAAGGTGCGAAACAAGATGCTGTTGAACAGCGCCCGTGCTGAGGGATTAGTCGCATAGTCGGGATTTGATCGAACGGCGCCAATCATCTCGTCAAGCTTTCGCCGCACCACAAGCGGAGTGGAATTGAGGATGACTGTCACTACCCCTGCAACAACCTCTTCAAGCGCGGACGACTTTCCCGCTGGGGTGACGAGGCCCGAATCCAAGACGGCGGCGACCAGGTCAGTGGACGCCGCCCCAGTAGGGTTTCGAACGAGACTGGCCTCCCTGGCCGCGGTGACTTCCCGGTAGAGCGCCCGTGCGTCCAAGACCATGTCGCTGCTGTCTGCGTGCTTGTCAATCCAGCGCTCGAGCAACAGCAACCGTGCTTGCTCCTTTTGGACTGCCTCGGAGATTGCCGGCCGAAGAATGGCTTCGGCAAGATCGACGTGACGCTCATTGAGTTGGTCGTCCAGGACGACGATCCGGTAGAGCGCCGCCGCGCGCAGGCTGCGGCCTTCGCGGATCGCCGCCGCAACATCTTCGACATCGGAACGGTCATCGCCGTTGTGGGTTTGGGTTTGCATTTGATTGCCTTTCTTGGGGAGCCATCACCTGCGGGATTGCAGCCTTTCTGGCCCCCTTACTCAGTCAATCGCAGCCCCAACCCAAACCGGAAAGGCTGGTCAAAGTTTTTCTTGCACCCACCCACCTCCGGGCAAGTCTCCGCAGAGGAAGAAGCTCGGGCAGCGCGGACAGCTGCGCGCCTCGGGCTTGGCGGGGAACTGCCCGGCCTGCATCGCCTGAAGGAAGGATTGCAGCTTTTCGCGCCTGGACTCCAGCTTGCGCGGCGTGATTTCCATCGGCTGGATGGTTTCGCTGGTCAGGTAGGTCACCTCGACCTGCGCATGCGGCCCATAGGCCTGGACGGCAGCGAGTTGGAGAACCGTGTACTCGATGTCATCGAAGGCGTTCGAGCGCTGCTTGCCCGTCTTGACGCGCCGCACCGTAACGCGGCCACCGGCTCCGTGAGCAACGCCATCCGGGCTGATAAGGATCTCGCCCTCGGCCCACCCCAACGAGATCGGAGGCGCCGGCGCGGCCACGCCACGGCTACGGCTCTCGATGAGGAAGTCGACGAGTCGCTTGCCGATGCGGCGGTAGTCTTCAGCATATCCATGCTCTGTCGCGCCCTTGGAGCGCCATGCCTCCTCGAAGCGAGCGGCCAACTCGTCGACCGTGGGACTTGTCGTCCCGTGGTCGCGCTTCAACCACTCGAACACGTCACTCACGACGTTGTACATCTTCATGAATGCAGTTTCGGTTCGGATCGCCGCCGGCCGCGACGTTAGCCCGGTGCAGGCGTTCTGCTTCCCGGCGAGCGGCCTCGGTGGCGTCCATCGCTCAGTCCAACAACGCCTTCAGCGTTGCCTGCTGTTCCGGCGTGAGCCGTGAAGTCGAGACCGCCTCGTCGAAAGTGATTTGTTCACCCACGCTCGGCTTCACGCTGGACCGGAAGGCATGCCCGGAGACCATACCCGGCGGACCCTGCAAATACGCACTCACAGCTTGCGCCGTAGCGCCCAACTCCGACGCAAGCCTCTCAACGAATCGCGTGGGAATGGTGGCAGCATTGATGGCTCTATCACGCACGCGCATCAGAAAGAGATTGCTGACATCCAGGCTGCGTGCGATCGCCTTGAAACCGCTCGTATTGAGCTTGGCGAACGGATTCGCGGCCTCCGCTGCGGACTGCTGGACAGCCTGCTCAAATCGCTGCCAAGCCTTGTCTACCGCGCTGTCCGATACCATGGTCGCCGGAACATCTTCAGCTGGCGGCTCAGGACGCAGATCAATCGAACAGTCGATCAGCGCTGTCGCATGCTGTGGATACTCCCTGATGTAGCGCTCGAGCGTTTCTTGGCCATGGCTCGGCTCCATGGAGAACGCCAACAGCACGGATTCCTCGTCAGCAAGGAACGGCTTTGAAGTGCTCATACGTCCCCCTGAAGAGAGGCTTTCAGTTTCTTGTACGCTCGGACTTTGCGATTTCTGACGGTCCTCTCATCGCACTTCAGCATCTTGGAAATGGTCATCATATTGGGGTCCTCCGAGTGGGTCTGGAAACCTTGTCGCAACAGGCCCACGACCCGTCTCTGATCATCTGGTAAAGCATCAATCGCAGCGTCCAGCTCCAACCGGAAAGCCGGGTCGTCAATTTTTTGAGGGTCTCCTCCCAGGAAGTCGGCCGCCGCTTCCTCGACCTCCGGAGAAATGTCCTGACCCTCTTCCCCGTCCGTGGACAGCGGCACGGTGAGTACCGACGAGGGACCGATCTGCCTCAGTACGGACTTCCGGAATCGGGCGAACGCCAGGTCGAACCTCACTTCAAAGAAATCCAGCATGGCAAATCGGCCGTTGCAGTCCTTGGCGATTCGCTCTGCGAACCGGCCCATGATCTCTTCTCGAATGCCTTGCGCCCCTGCCATACGGGAGTCCGAGACCGTTGCGAACAGGGACTGACCGACCCGTTTTATGAGTAGTGCAAAAATCTGCTTGAACTCATCCGTTGCGCCCGTCGCATGGGCGCGCCGCAGAAAATACGTCAGCGCTTCCGACGGCACGTAGTCGCTGCTCTTTCTCGACGTGACAGCAAAAGCCTTGAGGCGTGCGGCAGCATCGACCGATTCCAACGCTCCCAAGCAGACCTCAATCTCTGGCGGTCGCGTGAACGGCGCCCCGTTCTTGTCTTTACTCTTCAAAGGTTTCGGCATCGGTCTCCTCCTTGCCCGTCAGTCCGTTCTGTACATGCGTTGCCACCGTCACCGAATGCGGATCGGCAAGGACACCTGCGGCTGGATCGGCACGAGGGTCTTGGCATAGGCGCGCAGGATGTCGTTGTAGAGATCGGCGTGCTTTGGGGCCTCAACCGACAGGATCAGCGCATAGCGGATCTTCTCGGCACCGGTGGCCCGGCCCCCGCCGTCGCGGGCGTTGTAGTGGATGTCGAACACGGGGTTCTTGAGGCTGGATCCGCGGAAGGTCTTGGCCCCGTGCAGCACGGTTTCCCACTTGCCCTGGTCCGAGCGGCGTTCTTGCTCGGTGGCAAACTTCTTCAGGTCGAAGAAGCCCTTGGTGTCCGCGTTGCTCTTGCCGTCCTTGATCTTCTCGTCGTTAGGGCGGAACACGACTTCGAGGCCAGCCTTGGTATAGGCTGCGGCATCCGCCAAGGCTCACGATGCGCTCCGCCGGCGCAAAGGTAGCGAACTGTTCGATGTGCGTCAGGTCATCGCCCTCGTCGGACTGCGCGTCGAGGGTTTCCGTCCACTGCGAGAGGTTGCGGAAGGCCTGGCGCTTGCCGGCGACGAACAGTTCGGTGGTCGTGGTTTCCTGAGGCTGCCCCTTGCGGGTCCAGGCCTTCGGCTTGACCTTGACGGTGCGGCTGCCGATGGACTCCAGTCCCGTGCTGCGCAACAGGCCTGTCGGGAAATAAGAACGAGCGATGAAGCTGGGGTTCATCATCAGCCGGGCCACCGCGAAGTCGCCTGGACAGGCATCGACCGGCAGTTCGTCCAGCACCTTGGCTGCACGGCGAAACTGGGGCACCAACAGCTCCCGCGCCTGCGCGAAGGTATACACCTCGGCCTTGCCAGGCATGCGCCGTGGGCCGACGATGTCATGGGTCAGCAACTCACCAC
The DNA here is from genome assembly GCF_900104515.1 of Paracidovorax cattleyae. Taxonomy (GTDB): domain Bacteria; phylum Pseudomonadota; class Gammaproteobacteria; order Burkholderiales; family Burkholderiaceae_C; genus Paracidovorax; species Paracidovorax cattleyae. The sequence continues at coordinate 239,382 of NZ_FNJL01000004.1, read as the reverse complement.
GATCGATCAGGAAATTCGTTTGGCTCATGCGTTAGCCTTTCTCTGGGGCAAGGTCTTTCGTGCCGCAGGCGCCTCATTGGTGTACTTGCGGATCGTGTCCCGGCTCACACCCGTGATGTCGGAGACGGCGTGTTGGGACAGGCGAGTCTGCCTCGCCAACATCACGGCCAGGTCGATGCGACCCTGTCTGTCGAGCGCCAAAGCGCGTGCCTTCATGAAGTCCTCGACCAGATCGGCGTCGGTGGTCGTGCCCAGGGCCACGGCACGCCGGAAACGCCGCACATCGCGCTCGATGTCGCTGAACGAGTGCCCGGCGAATGCAAACACGAGGATGTCGATCCAACGAGCGAAAAGGGCGTAGTCCGGCCCCAGGAAGCGCTTGATGGCCTCCTTGACCGCTTGTTCATCAGGCGTCTTGAAATGGACCACCAGGTCGAAGCGGCGCCACAGCGCCGGATCGATCAGCTCCGGGTGGTTGGTGGCGGCCAGCAGCACGCTGCTGGCTGGCCATTCGTCGACTTCCTGCAGGATCACGGTGACCAGGCGCTTGAGTTCGCCCACGTCGCTGTCGTCGCTGCGCCGCTTGGCGATGGCGTCGATCTCATCCAGCAGCAGCACGCAGGGCTCGCGCTTGGCGAAGTCGATGGCAGCCCGCAGATTGGTGCCACTCTTACCGAGCAGGCTGCTCATCACGGCGGTCAGGTCGAGCACGTACAGCGGCACCTTCAGCTGCGCGGCCAGCCAGCGGGCCGTGAGCGTCTTGCCGACCCCAGGCGGTCCCACAAAGATGGCCGAGCGGGTAGGTGTCAGCCCCATGGCCTGCAGTCGGTCGCTCTGCCGGCGCTCGGCGATGAGTTGCCCCAGAGCATCCTCGATATCGCTGGACAGCAGCGGCGCGTCCTTCGTCGGCTCGTCCTTGAACACCTTCAGGAGGGAGAGGCGGGACTCGTCGTCGACCGGCGGCGCTTGGGTCGCCGACGGCTGGGGCGACAGCTTGCGCATGGGCGAAACGCTGCGTGCCGGCTTCGACTTCAGGAACAATTCAAGCTGTTCGGCGAGGTCGGGCGCTGTCCCGCGGTACTTGCGGACTAGCCGCGCTGCGAACAGCCGCACGTCTTCCGTCTGCTCGGCCAACGCCAGGCGGACCATCTGGGCTAAATCCAATTGCTCTTCCTTCATTTCGCCCACCAATTCAGTAAATCATTGATTTATATAGAAAAATTAAAATACAATACCGGACTAAGTGCATTGTCTCACAACTCGAAGTGAAGTTGTAAGCGAAGCCGACGTCAATAGCGATGACAGCCGGGTCATCGACCGATGTCCAGGTCGTGCGACGTCGATACAGCGTCTCGGCGTAGCCGCCGGGCTCGCGGGCTGCGCCCCGGGCTTCGTGCCGCATCCCGGCCATCCGGCTTTGATCCCTGACGCCTCCGCGGCATCACGGCTGCGGGCAGCGCTTGCCGGGGCTGTGGTGACGTGCGAATGGGGTTGCCGGCTTGCAAGGCAGACTCAGCCGTTCGATGCAACACACTGATCGCCGGCTCTCCCCAGCAGCGGCAAGACGACCTTGGCCAACGCGCTGCTGGCCGAAATCGCGGCCATAAGCACCCGCGTACCGGCGCTCGAAGACACGGTGGAACTGCAATGCGCGGCCCGCACCACGTACCGCTGCATACGCGGGCAGGCGTGGTGTCCATGGCCGAGCTAGTACGCTCGTCCATGCGTCTGGCCAAACAAGCGTGACCGCTGTGCCACTAGGTACGCAGGAAGCTCAATGCGAATAACTCACGGCACAGGAAGCAGAGCCCCGCTTTTGGTTCGTGTTCCGGTATGAAACGGCTTACGACTGGTCCCAGACTTCAATCACAAAAGGATCAGTCGGCTTGCAAGCAGCGATGCGCTCGACGTAAACCTTGAAGTCGCCAATCCAACCGGCAGGCATGAAGTAGTCGTCGCCGTGGACGGAGAGGTCGCCGTGCGCTGGGGGCTTGCCACTGGCGATGAGCGGGAGCGCCGCTGCTGCGGTCGCGCTGAATCGGGTCGGGTAGCCATTGCCCGACTCGAACTTCGCCAGTCCGCGCTCAACAAGACCATCGATCCAATCCACACCACCCATGCTGCTGCGCTAGGTCGCAAGCGTTCGTACGTCACAAACCTTCACTGGCTCGTCACCGCCAGCGATGGAAATGACAATGAACCAGCCGAGCATTGCAGCAACACTCCTCGCCATCGGAACTGCGATTCTGATGGCCAATCACCACCCGCACGCCAGGGCGGGAGACGTGCTATTTTCTGCCCATGAAGCCAGACGATCAATGTCCAGACCGAGCGACCCAGCCTGAGCCATCGGGTGGCTGCAGGCAGGATCCTCAGCTCAATACCAAGCTGCACATGCGTTTGATGCTTGAAGGTGGTGCAAGGCCGTCAACATTTGCATCGGCGATGGAGGCACTGGCTCGCATCCGTCAGAAGCGAGATGCGGAGGCCCGGTGAAGCGGGCAATGAAATCAACAACTTGCAGCGACCGCAATTGCGGGAATTCGCCGCAATTCACCGCAAAGCGCGGTGCTCTGTGAGAGGTTGAGGTTTTTGAAGCCATGTTTTCGCCCCGTGATCTCGACCTGAAGAGTTTGGCGCTGCACACACTGGTCGCGCAAAAGATGCGGTCGGACCACTCGCTGTTATTGAAGGCGCAGAACAACCTCGAGCGCATGGTAGATCGGGGGCAGCGGTGTTCCTGACTTCTACGCAACAGCGTGGCTTGCTGTACTCGATCAAGGCCTTGACGAAGCCCTCGCTGTCGCGACGTCAGACACAGAGCAGGGACAGTCCATGCGGTCGAGCTCCCCATTTGCGGGCATTCTGAGTGAAAGCGAGCGTGTTGATTTTCTCAAGGCGTGGGCGTCTCGGACTGCATCTCGACAGCAGCCCTGATGGCCGTCAACTGGCGCAGACAATCGCTCGACACCACGCCTACCCCATCCCATTACACACAAGTTGAAGTAGAGTTCGCAACTTGTTGAATTGATTGAAATTGTGGGTGGCGAGTGGGCTGGGCTGCAGAGGAATTCGAGACGCTGGACCTGGGCGATGGGAGATTGGATGCGCGAGCGGTACTGCTGGCCGAGCGGCTGGCCGGCAAGCCCACCGAGAGCATTCCCAATGCCTGCAACGGGTGGGCCGAGACGCAAGGGGCCTACCGGTTCCTGTCCAACGCCAAGACCGACTGGCAGGTGCTGCTCAAGCCGCACTGGGCGTGCAGCGAAGAGCGCATGCGCGCGCACGCGGTGGTGCTGAACATCCAGGACACCACGGAGCTGGACTTCAACGGGCGAGGCACGAGGGGGCTGGGTCCGCTGAGCTACGAAGCGCAGCGCGGGATGTACCTGCACCCGACCTACGCGGTGAGCCCGGCGCGCGAGCCGCTGGGTGTGCTCGATGCGTGGATGTGGGCGCGCGAGGCGAAACAGGAAGACGGCACCCGCGCCGGGATCGTGGAGAGCACGCGCTGGATCGAAGGCTACGAGCGCGTGGCCGAACGGGCGTTGGCGCTGCCGCAGGTGCGCCAAGTGTACGTGGCCGACCGGGAGGCGGACATCATTGCCTTGCTGCGCCGAGCCAAAGAGCTGCAGCATGCGGCCGACTACCTGATCCGCTGCCAGCACGACCGGGTTTTGCCGCAAGGTGGCAAGCTGTGGCAAGCTGTGGCAGCATGTGGCGCAGGCGCCGGCGCTGGGCAAGGTGGCGTTCGAGTTGCCGGGCAGGCGCGAGCAGTCACGCAGAGCCTGCGAGCGCAGGTCGTCGAACTGGCCGACGGGCGGGGAGGCCGCTTGCACGTGACGTGCGTGCTGGCGCAGGAGATCGACCCACCGGCCGGCGTCAAACCGGTGCTCTGGCGGCTGCTGAGCAACCGGCCGGTGCACACGTTGCAGCAGGCGGTCGAAGTGCTGGACTGGTACCGCGCGCGCTGGGAGATCGAGCTGTTCTTCCTGATCCTGAAGGAAGGCTGCCGCGTGGAGGCACTGCAATTGGGCCGCGTCGAGCGCCTGGAGGTGGCGCTGGCGCTGTACATGGTGGTGGCCTGGCGCATCAACCGGCTGATGCGGCTGGGCCGCAGCCTGCCACAGCTGCCGGCGGAGCTGCTGTTCCAGGCCGAGGAATGGCAGGCGGCCTTCGTGCTGAACAAGAAGAAGCCGCCCAAGACGGTCCCGCCGCTGAACACCGTGGTGCGCCTGATCGCGCAACTCGGCGGCTTCCTCGGGCGCAAGGGCGACGGCCAGCCAGGTGCCAAGACGCTGTGGCTGGGCATGCGCGACATCGCCGTGTTCGTGCAGGGGCTGCGCTTCGCTCGGATGACGCTATGAGATGTGTGTAATGGGATGCGCCTACCCGGGTGGATCCTTGCCCCAGCCTGACGGCGCTGCATAAGCAGTGACTAACGGACAGGCCGGAGGATAAAAGATCGAAGAAACCCAAAGACCAGTGCCGAGGCGAAATCGTGCGGTTGCCCACCGATTCTTCTTGCGCGACTGCTACCCGGCTGCCCATCGCTTTCGCTTCTCCTCTACGGCAGCAGACACAACGGAAGTGATCTTGTGGGAATTGGCACAAATGTCCATATTTATAAAAATATAGGGATTCACCATGATTCATTCACATAAATGACCACATCAATTGTCACTTTATGCATGCTGGCACGTGTCCCCCCCTCTCACTCCACCGTCACACTTTTCGCCAGATTCCGCGGCTTGTCCACGTCCGTCCCGCGCGCACAGGCCGTGTGGTATGCCAGCAGCTGCAGCGGCACCACGTGCAGGATCGGGCTGAGCGCGCCGTAGTTCTCCGGCATGCGGATCACGTGCATGCCTTCGGAGGTATCGATGTTGGTCTTCGCGTCGGCCAGCACGTAGAGCACGCCGCCGCGGGCACGCACTTCCTGCAGGTTGCTCTTGAGCTTTTCCAGCAGTTCGTCGTTGGGCGCCACGGTCACCACGGGCATGCTGCTCGTCACCAGGGCCAGGGGGCCGTGCTTGAGCTCGCCGGCCGGGTAGGCCTCGGCGTGGATGTAACTGATCTCCTTGAGTTTGAGCGCGCCTTCCAGGGCGATGGGGTAGTGCACGCCGCGGCCCAGGAACAGGGCGTTCTCCATCTTCGCGAAGTCCTCGGCCCAGCTGATGATCTGCGGCTCGAGCGCGAGCACGCCCTGCAGCGCCACGGGCAAGTGGCGCATGGCCTGCAGGTGGCGGGCCTCCTGCTCTTCGTTCAGGCGGCCCCGCGCCTGCGCCAGTGCCAGCGTGAGCAGGAACAGGCCGGCGAGCTGGGTGGTGAAGGCCTTGGTGGAAGCCACGCCGATTTCCACGCCCGCGCGGGTGATGTAGGCCAGCCTGCATTCGCGCACCATGGCGCTGGTGGAGACGTTGCAGATGGTCAGCGTGTGCTGCATGCCCAGGCCCTGTGCATGGCGCAGCGCGGCCAGGGTGTCAGCGGTCTCGCCGGACTGGCTGATCGTCACCACCAGCGCGCGCGGGTTGGGCACGCTCGTGCGGTAGCGGTACTCGCTCGCCACCTCCACCTGCGTGGGAATGCCGGCGATGGATTCGAGCCAGTACTTGGCCGTACAGCCGCTGTAGTAGCTGGTGCCGCAGGCCAGGATCAGGACGGAATCCACTTCCTTGAACACGCGCCAGGCGGCGGTACCGTCGGCACCGTCGAACAGTTCGGGCGCCACGCCGCGCACGCCTTCCAGCGTGTCGCCGATGGCGCGCGGCTGCTCGAAGATTTCCTTCTGCATGTAGTGGCGGTACGGGCCCAGTTCGGCGGCGCCGCTGTGGGCCAGCACGGTGCGCACCGGGCGGCTCGCGGGGTCCAGGGGCTGGCCGTCCTTGCCGGCGATCCAGTAGCGGCCCAGCTGCAGATCGACGAGGTCGCCCTCTTCCAGATAGACGATCTGGTCGGTGACGCCGGCCAGGGCCATGGCATCGCTCGCCAGGAAGTGCTCGCCCTCCCCCACGCCCAGGATCAGCGGGGAGCCGGCACGGGCACCCACCACGCGGTGGGGCTCGTCCTTGTGGATCACCGCGATGGCATAGGCGCCATGCAGTTCGGCCACCGCGGCGCGCACGGCCTGGAACAGGTCGCCGCTGTAGTGGCTGTCCACGAGGTGGGCGATCACCTCGGTGTCCGTCTGGCTGGTGAACACGTAGCCGCGGGCCTGCAGCGATGCGCGCAGCGCCTCGTGGTTCTCGATGATGCCGTTGTGCACCAGCGCGACACGGCCCAGGCGCAGCGGCTCGTCCGGGCCGGAGCCGTGGCTGAAATGGGGATGCGCGTTGTGCACGGCCGGCGCGCCGTGCGTGGCCCAGCGCGTGTGGGCGATGCCGGTGGCGCCTTCCACGTGCTCGGTGCGCACCTGCTCCAGCAGTTCCGCCACGCGCGCAGTACTGCGGGCACGCCGCAGGCCGCCCGTCCGGGTGGCGTCCAGGCTCGCGTCGTGGATGGCGACGCCGCACGAGTCATAGCCCCGGTACTCCAGGCGCTGCAGGCCCTGGACGAGGATGGGAACGATGTTGCGCGTGGAAACCGCGCCGACGATACCGCACATGGCCTGAACTCCTGAGGAACGAAAGGCAAAACGAGGGGGGCGAGCCGGCTTGCAGGCCGGAACTGCCGCGATATTAGGCAGAGTGAAAAGAAATTTCTCATCATTTTTTATCCACTCAATGAATGAAAATTTCCAACAAAATGCAATTCCGAGTTTTCTTTCATAAAATACATATTTATGGAAGAAAAATTCCCAGATGACACCGACCTGCAGTTGCTCGAAGCCCTGCAGCACGATGCTTCGCTGAGCAACCAGGCGCTGGCGGCGATGGTGCACGTGTCCCCTCCCACCTGCCTGCGCCGCGTGAAGCGGCTGCACGAGGCCGGGCTGATCGAGCGCGAGGTGGCCCTGGTGCAGCCGGACGTGCTCGCCCGCCACCTGGGGCACGGCCTCACGGCCATCGTGGAGGTGGTGCTGGACCGGCAGGACGCGGAGCGCATGGAGGCCTTCGAGGCCCGCGCCACCGAAGACGCGGCCGTGCAGCAGTGCTACCGGGTATCGCCCGGGCCGGATTTCATCCTGGTGGTGTATGCGCCCGACATGCCAGGCTACCTCGCGCTCGCGCAGCGGCTCTTCACCAGCGACGGCAACGTGCGCAACGTGAAGGCCTTCTTCAGCATCAAGCGCAGCAAGTTCGATCCGCGCCTGCCCTGCCGCAAGGACGGCGGCGTGGGCGCGCCCTCGCCCGCGCAGCGCAGGCCGGGCTGAGGCCATGCAGGAGCCCGCAATGTCCTTCACCGCCCCGCTGCCCCGCCGCCTCGCCATCGGGCTGATCGCATTGATCAGCGGCACCTTCGCGGCCAACCACGTGGCGGCGCGCCTGGCCTTCGACCATGGCACCGGGCTGCTGCTGGCGGTGCTGTGCCGCAGCGGCGCCACCGCGCTGGTGCTGGCCGCGCTCGTGGCGTGGCAGCGCCCCGCGCTCGCCATGGCGCACGGCATGCTGCGCTGGCAACTGCTGCTGGGCGCGCTGGTGGCGACGCAGAGCCTGTGCCTGTACTCCGCCGTCGCGCGCATCCCCGTGGCCCTGGCCCTGCTGGTGTCCAACGTATGCCCGGTGCTGCTCGCGCTGCTCACCTGGGGCCTGGGCGGCCCGCGCCCCACGCGCCGCGCGGCGGTGGTCATGGCCGTGGCCCTGGGTGGGCTGCTGTTGGCGCTGGACGTGCCCGCGCGCATGTCGGAACTGGGACGGGACGACGGCGGCGCATGGATCGCCGGCATCGCCTTCGCCTTCGCGGCCGCCTGCGTGTTCGCGCTCGCGCTATGGATCACCGACCACCGGCTCAAGGCACTGCCCGGCATGTGGCGCAGCCTGATGACGGTGGGCAGCGTGTTCGCGCTGACGGTGGCGGCCGGTGCCAGCGGCCTGGTGCCGGGCGGCATGCGCTGGCCCGAAGCCGCACCGGGCTGGTGGGGCCTCGCGGCGCTGGTGGTGCTCTATGGCACGGCCTTCACGGCCATGTTCGTCAGCCTGCCCCGCCTGGACATGGCGCGCAACGCTCCCGTGATGAACGCCGAGCCCGTGGCCACGCTGCTGCTCGGGTGGTGGATCCTGGACCAGACGCTGCAGCCCCTGCAATTGGCCGGCGGCGCCGTGGTCCTGGCCGCGATCGTGGCGCTCGGGCGCAAGGGCTGAACCGCGGCGCTTCAGGCCCCGGCTGCGGGCAGCACAATGCGCACGCGGCATCCCTGGCCCTCGGCGGAACCGCCCGGCGGCGCAGGCACGGCATCGATGGCGATCTCGCCGTCCATGCGCTCCACGAAGCGCTTCGACCGCGCCAGCCCGAGGCCCAGGCCCGGGAACTGGCTCACCGGATGCAGCCGCTGGAACACGCCGAACAGCTGCTGCGCACGCGCCGGCACGAAGCCGACACCGTTGTCGCGCACCCCGATTTCCACACGGCCGTCCGGCAGCGGCTGCGCCTGCAGTTCGATGCAGGGCTGCGCCACGGGCCGCGAGAACTTGAGCGCGTTGTCCAGCACCGCCAGCAGCACCTCGTGCAGCAGCGCCGCATCGGCGAGGACCGCCACGCCGCCACAGTCCGGCCACTGCCACTGCACGGTGGCCGGCCATGCGAGAGCACCACCAGGCCCCGCAGCCTCCCGGGGCGCCGCCGCCAGGGCAGCCTCGGCCGCGGCGCGCACGGCCTCGCCCACCACGACGGCCTGCGGCTGCACCGGCGCGAGCCCCGCCCGCCCGAACTGGATAAGGCCGTCGATCATCTCGCCCAGTTGCTGGCCGGAGTGGGCCATGGTGTCCAGGAACTGCAGCGCCTCGGGATCGGCATTGCTTTCTTCCACCAGTTCGCGCACCAGCCGCCCGTAGGCCAGTATGTGGCGCAGCGGCGCGCGCAGGTCGTGCGACACCGCACGCAGGAAGGCCTCCTGCTCCTGCCGCAGCGCCTGCAGCTCGGCCTGCAGCCGGTCGCGCTCCGCGCCGGGGTCGGTATGACCGGCTTCGCCCATCGCGGCGGCGCCCGTCAATCCGGGGCCCGCTGGCCCTTCACGGGCCGCTTCCAGTGGTCGATGCTCACCTGCCGTCCGCGCGAAACGCTGAGCACGCCCGGCAGCGTGTTCTTGGTGATGGTCGAGCCGCCGCCCACGGTGCCGCCCGCGCCGATGGTCACGGGCGCCACCAGCACGCAGTTGCTGCCGATGTGCGCATCGGCCTCGATCACCGTGCGGTGCTTGTTCGCGCCGTCGTAGTTGGCGGTGATGCTGCCGGCGCCATAGTTCACGCGCTCGCCCACCGTGGCATCGCCCAGGTAGGCGAGATGGTTGGCCTTCGCGCCGTCGGCCAGGCTCGAATTCTTCACTTCCACGAAGTTGCCGATGTGCACCTCGCGCCCCAGTTGGGCGCCGGGCCGCAGCCGCGCGAACGGCCCGACCAGCGCGCCCTCGCCCACCTGCACGCCCGCCGGCTGCTCGCCGTCGATGTGGGTGTAGGGATGGATCACCGCACCTGCGGCGATGCGCGCATTGGCAATGCAGCAGTGCGCGCCGATGCGCACGCCCTCGCCCAGCTCCACGCGACCGGAGAAGATGCAGTTCACGTCGATTTCCACGTCCTGCCCACAGGCCAGTTCGCCGCGCGCGCCGGTGCGCGGGTCGTCGCGCAGGTCGAAGCGCGCGGGATCCGCCAGGCGCACGCCCTGCTCCATCAGCGCGCGCGCCTGGGCCAGTTGGTGGGCGCGCTCCAGCTCGGCCAGTTGCAGCGGGCTGTTCACGCCGGCCACCTGCAGCGCGTCGGCGATGCGGTGCGCCACCACGGGCACGCCGTCGGCCACGGCCATGGCCACGATGTCGGTCAGGTAGTACTCGCCCTGGGCGTTGTCGTTGGTCAGGCGCGCCAGCCAGCCGGCCAGCAGCGCCGCCGGCACGGCCATGATGCCGCTGTACACCTCATCGATGGCGCGCTGCGCCTCGGTGGCGTCCTTGTGCTCGACGATGCCGCGCACCGCGCCGTCACCGCCACGCACGATGCGTCCGTAGCCCGCCGGGTCCGGCAGGGTCACGGTGAGCAGGGCCAGTTGCCCGCCCCCGCCCGCCGCCACCAGCGCGCGCAGGGTGTCCGCGCGGGTGAGCGGCACGTCGCCGGACAGCACGACCACCGTCCCGTCGCCCTGCAGCGCCGGTACCGCCTGCTGCACGGCATGGCCGGTGCCCAGCTGCGGCTCCTGCCGCACGCAGCGCACGTCCAGCCCCTCCGCCGCACGGGCGATGAAAGGCTCCACCTCGGCCGCGCCATGGCCCGTCACGACGACGGCACGCCGTGCCTGCAGGCCGCGCGCCTGGTCGAGCACATGCGCCAGCAGGGGACGCCCTGCCAGGCGCTGCAGGACCTTGGGAATGCGGCTTTTCATGCGCGTGCCTTTGCCCGCGGCCATGATGATGACGTCCAGTGCGCTCATGGAATATGGATGGGAATGGGGGATGGCCGATTATCCGCCCCGCCGCATGGGGGCATGCAGGCGCCCGCCGGCCCCCCCTCAGGCAGTCACAGCAGGGGCACGGGCCGGGGAATGGCGTCGTAGTATTCCGCGATGCGCGCGAGCGCCCGCGGGTTGAGCAGCCGCAGGCGGCCCCCGGAGATTTCGTGCATGCCCATCTCGGACAGGCGCCGCAGCGTCTTGTTGGTATGCACCAGCGACAGCCCCAGCGCATCGGCGATGTGCTGCTGGTTGATCGGGAAATCCACCGAGCCCCCCTCGGAAAGCCCCAGTCGGTCCAGGCGGCGGTACAGGTACACCAGCAACACGGCCACCCGCTCGATCGCCGAGCGACGGCCGGCGGTGAGCAGGTTGTCGTCCACCATGCCCTCGCCCCGGGCCGCCAGCCACGTGACCCCGTAGGCCAGGCGCGCATGCTCGCGGAACATCGACCACAGGCCATCGGCATCGAAGGCGCAGAAAGCGCAGTCCGTCACGGCTTCCACGCCATGCATGGCGGCATCCGAGAACTCCTGCTGCAGCCCGACCAGGTCGCCGGGAAGCAGGAAGTTCAGGATCTGCCGGCGCCCGTCCGACAGGGTCTTGTAGCGAAACGCCCACCCGCTGTAGAGCGTGTAGGGCCGGCCGCCGGACTGGTGCTCCCGGATCAGGGTGCCGCCCGCCTTGACCAGTTCGACGCCGCAGCGGTAGGACTGGATGAAGGAGAGTTCCTCGCCCGTCACCGGGGTGAAGGCCTGGGTGCCTTGGCGCAACCGGCAGGCGCCGCAATGGCGCGGGACCTCAAGGGATGGCCCAGCGGGAACGACATCGATACTCATACGGCCAGCGCCTGCGGAGGAAGTGGGAAGGGGGAGGGGAACACGAACGCGGCGGCGATTCTAGGCAATCGGCGTGCCCGCATGCTATGTCTTTTGACATTGCGGCCTGCCGCCGTGTTCTCTAGAGTGGAAAGTCCATGACGCTTTTCCCTCCTCCGCTGACTGCACCGCTCCAGGAAGTGCTCTACGTCAGCACGCTGGCCCCTGGCCAGCCCTTGGGCATCGTGGCCGCCATCGCCGCAAAGGCCCGGCTCTCGAACGTCCGGGACGGCATCACCGGCCTGCTGGTGTTCGACGGCCAGCGTTTCTGCCAGCAGCTGGAAGGCCCCCCGGCTCCCCTGGCTTCCCTGCTGGGGCGCATCCGCGTCGATGCGCGCCATACCGAGATGGAAGTGCTGCACCAGGCCCCCCTGATGAAGCGCCGGTTCCAGCGGTTCAGCCTCGCCTTCAGCACGCTGGAAGACGCGGATGCACTGCCCCGCATGGAATCGCTGGCGGGCGACGACGCCATGGCCGCCTTCAAGGCGCTGGCGATCGATCTGGAGCTCTGAACGCCCCGGGGGCACGGCCCGGCATGGCCGCCGGGCCCACCTGCGCGGACGATCTCAGGCGCAGCAGGCCGGTCCGCGGGCGGACACCACGCCCTGGCCCGCGGTCTCGTTCTTCACCACGCGCGAGATGTCGAAGCGGTACTGCACCGCGTCCCTGCCCAGCGGTTCGATGACGGCATGCTGGCCGGCGGCGATCCAGAGCGTCTGGCCGGCATGCAGGACGATGTCCCCCGCAGCAGGATCGCACTCGCCCATCGGGTCGTCGATGGTCACCCATGCACGGCCCGACGCGATGCGCAGCGCCATCGGCACGCGCGGGCGCAGGCTGTGGGCCTTGCCGGAGTCGAGCCGGTACACGTCCAGGCCGGAAGAGCGGTCACGGACGGCGGATTGTTGAAAATTCAGAACATGTGATGCAGACATTGCAGACCCCTGGTAAACCCTGATATTTCCGATATTTTTCCTCTGAACCCTTTGGAGCGTCCAATGAAAAGCGCCACCGGGAACCATGCAGCTTTCGCATCAATGCGCAAACAGGGCCGTTTCAATGCGCCAAGCGCATCAATGGCGCCCTGGCATCGCCATCGGGGAGGGCAGCGGCGCAGGGCCCTCCACGCGCGGCCCACGGCCGGCGGCCGAATGCCACACGGCCCGGCCCAGCGCCAGCAGGGCACCGCCCAGGGCCGCCTGGGCACGGAACAGGTCCCCCAGGGACCCTGCCACGGCGCCGCAGGCCGACGCCACCGGCACGCGCTGCACGCATTCCTCCGTCCACAGGAACGCCACATCGCCCGCCCGGCCCGTCGCCGTCCAGGGTTCCAGCACGGCGTGCTGCCCCCCGGCGAGCCGAAGCGTGTCGCCGGCGTGCAGGAAGACGTCCTCTTCGCGGCCTCCACAGTCTTCGCGGGCCCGCGGACCCGACACGGTCAGCCAGACGCCACCCTGGACGATCTCCAGCGTGCCTGCCCGCCGCGGCCGCAGCCCCACGGCCCCGCCGAGGGCAAGCCGCCACGCGCCCGCAGGCAAACGCCATTGTTGCGAATCTGGAAAGTTCGATGGTTGCATGGCTTGTTCTCCACTGCTTTCAAGCTGTTGCCGTGCAAGGAGTTTCTTTTGGGCGGGGGCCCGGGTCCAATGAAAACGCGGCCATAATTTCATGCATCCAGCTCATTAATTGAGCCAAAACCCCGGCACTGCAAGCACCATGACAATTCCCGCCCCTGTCGCACACCTGCGCACTCGGCCCGTGGCGGTCGGCCACTGGCGCGCCTTTCTCGCCGTGGCCCGGCACCTGAACTTCCGCGCCGCCGCCGAGGAGCTGGCCCTCACGCAATCGGCGGTGAGCCGCCAGATCCAGGCACTGGAGGACGAGGTGGGCGTGCCGCTCTTCCTGCGGCACACGCGCGCGGTGGAACTCACGAGCGCGGGGGCGCAGTTGCAGCGCGCCGTGGCGCCTGCGCTGGAACGGGTCGATGCCAGCGTGCGGCTCGTGCGGCAGACCGCCGGGCGCAAGAGCGTGGCGATCACGACCTGGGCCAGCTTCGCATCCATGTGGCTGATTCCGCGCATGGAGGAATTCCAGCGCGACAACCCCGATATCGATATCCGCATCGATGCGAGCGACGTGTCCGTGGACCTGGAAACCGCGGACGTCGATCTGGCATTGCGCTACGCCGTGCCGGGCTCGCAGATGCAGGGCGCGCAGCGGCTGTTCGGGGAGCAGCTCGCCGTGGTGGCCAGCCCCTGGCTGCTCAAGAGCGGCCCGCCCATCCGCAAGCCCGCGGACGTCGCCCAGTTCACGCTGATCGAAGCCGGCGACGCCCACCGCACGGCGTACCTGGAATGGCTGACGTGGCGGCGCTGGTTCGAGCAGAACGGCCAGTCCAAGCTGCAGCCCAAGCGCTGGCTCTACTTCAACTACGCCCACCAGATCGTGCAGGCCGCGCTCACCGGCCAGGGCCTCGCGCTCGCGCGGATGCCGCTCATCGCGGACAGCCTCGCGTCCGGCGATCTCGTCGAGGTGCTGCCCGGCTACCGGCTCGATTCGCCGCTGGTGTACTGGATGCTGGTGGGGCCGCGCAGCGGGCAGCGCCCCGAGATCAAGGCGTTCTGCTCATGGCTGCTGCGCGAGGCGCAGCTCACCCGCGAAGCCGTGGGCGAAGTCCCCGATCCGGACCTGAACGACGACCTGGGCTGATACGGCCCGCTTGCGGCGGCCGCACCGCCAGCGCGCGGCGCAGCGCAGGGATGTGCCACGGCAGTGCATCCGGCGTTGCCCGTGCGCCAAGCTGGTGGCGCCGCGCACCCAAACCGCGCGCCGTCCGCGCTCGCCGCAAAGCGGCGGCGCAGGCCTGCTCTCTGCAGGGCCAGTGGCATGGCAATTGCTTCGAGCTCGTCCATTGCCACCCTCCTGCCGGAGATTGCCATGCCTGCCCTGGACGTTCCCGTGATCGACCTGCAACCCTGGTTCGATGGCTCGCGAGAGGACAGGATGCGGCTGGCCGCCCAGGTGGACAGCGCCTGCCGCGACATCGGCTTCCTGGTCGTCACCCATCACCAGATCCCGGCGAACCTCATCGAACGGGTCTCGCACGCATCCCGCGAATTCTTCGCCCTGCCCCTGGAGACCAAGCGCCGCGTGGACCGCCCTCGCGAGGATGCCGTGCGAGGCTACAGCGCCGTGGGCGAGGAAGGGCTGTCCTACAGCCTCGAGGAAGCCGCTCCCGGCGACCTGAAGGAATCGTTTTCCATCGGCCCCACGGACGTCCCCCAGGACGACTACCACCGGGGAGCGGCCGCGGGCGCGCACTTCGAACCCAACGCGTGGCCCGACGTTCCGGGCTTCCGTGAGGCCTACACCGCGTATTTCGATGCCATGAGCGGCCTGGCACGCACGCTGATGTGCATCTTCGCCACGGCGCTGCGCCTGCCCGAGGACTTCTTCGACGACAAGATCGACCGGCACATCAGCATGTTCCGGGTGCTGAGCTATCCGCCGCAGAAGGAATCGCCCCTGCCCGGACAGATGCGTGCCGGCGCCCACAGCGACTACGGCAGCCTGACCATCGTTCGCCCCGACGGCCCGGGCCTGCAGGTCTTCAACAAGGCAGGCCAGTGGGTCGATGTGCCGATGGTGGAAGGCAGCTTCGTGATCAACATCGCCGACCTGATGATGCAGTGGACCAACGACACCTGGATTTCCACCCTGCACCGGGTCGCCAATCCGCCGTTCGACGACGCGCTGCGCAATACGCGGCGCCAATCGCTCGTGTTCTTCCACCAGCCGAACTACGACGCCTTGATCGAGTGCCTGCCCAGTTGCCTCGGCCCGGGCGAGACGCCGCGCCACGCCCCCATCACCTCTGGCGACCACCTCACGTCCAAGTTCGTCAAGCAGACCACGTTCGGCGGCACCCGGGCCGCGGCCTGACGGCGCAGGCATCCGGCATGGCGCACCTTTCCTATGTCAACGTCTTCGCGCGGGACGTGGTCGCCCTCAGCGGCTTCTACCAGCACGTGTTCGGCTTTCCGGAAATCGAAGCAATCCGCTCGCCCATCTTCCGCGGGCTGGACACCGGGCGCAGCAGCCTGGGCTTCAACGCGCTGGATGCCTACGGGCTGCTGGGGCTGTCCGACCATGCGGACACCCGGGGCGTGAGGTTCCTGCTCAACATCGACGTCGATAGCCGCGATGCCGTGGACCGCACGGTGCCGGCCGCCGTCGCGGCAGGCGCGACGCTGGTCAAGCCGCCCTACGAGACCTACTACCACTGGTACCAGGCCGTCCTGCTCGATCCCGAGGGCAATGTATTCCGCATCAATTTCATGCTGTGACGGCCCGCGCCGCCGCAGCTTCCATGCCCCCCACGCCCCCACCGCCTTCGCAAGAAAGGTCCCGAATGCCACGCTCCCTGACGCGCTCCTCCGCCCTCGCCGCGATCGCCTGCACCGTGATCGCCGCCGCTCCCGCAGCCCTGGCGCAACAGCCGGGCGGCGGTTTCACCCTCAAGGGCAAGCCGGTGATCGCGATGCTGTATTACGGCCCCAGGAACGACGGCGGCTGGACGCAGGCCCTCGACGAAGCCCGCGTGAAGATCGAAGCCGCGCTCGGGCAGAAGGTGCAGTTCGTCGAGAACATTTCCGAAGATGCCTCGGTGATCAAGCCGGCCGCCGAGCGCTTCATATCGCGCGGCGCCAACATCGTGATCGGCACCGCATTCGGCCACTCCGACTCGTTCAAGGACCTGGCCGCCAAACACCCGGACGTGGCCTTCCTCAATGCCTCGGGCACCACCAACGGGCCCAACCTCGAATCCTTCTATGGCCGCACCTATGAAAGCCAGTACCTGTGCGGCATGGCCGCCGGTGCAGCCAGCAAGACGGGCAAGCTCGGCTTCGTGGCGGCCAATCCCTTCGGCGTGGTGAACTGGACCATCAACGCCTACGCGCTGGGCGCGCAGAAGATGAACCCGAACGCCACGGTCAACGTGATCTACACCGGGAGCTGGAACGATCCCGTGAAGGAACGCGCCGCGGCCTCGGCCCTCATCGACCAGGGTGCCGACGTGATCGGACAGCACGTGGACAGCCCCACGCCCCAGATCGTCGCCCAGGAGCGCGGCGTCCACGGCACGGGCCACCACCGTGACCTGCGGCAATTCGCGCCCAAGGCCACGCTGTGCTCCTCCGTGTGGGTGTGGGACAAGTTCCTGATCCCCGAGATCCGGAAGATCATCGCCGGCGGCTGGAAGCCCGCGCCCTATGGCGCCTTCATCCCGATGAGCGCCGGCGGCACCGACATCGCCGGCTTCGGCCCGGCCGTGCCGCCCGACAAGGTCAAGGTGATCCTCGCCGAGCGCGACGCCCTGCTCAAGGGCAAGCAGATCTTCGCGGGCCCCCTGAAGGACCGCGACGGCAAGGAGCGTGTCGCCGCGGGCGCCGTGCTCCCGGATGCCGATCTCTGGAAGATGGACTGGTTCGTCAAGGGCGTGGTCACGCAGAAGTGACCATGGCCAGCGCACTCGAATTGCGGAGCATCCGCAAGAGTTTCGACGGCTTCGTCGCACTGGACGACGCGCACTTCCATGCGAGATGGGGAGAAGTGCATGCCCTGCTGGGCGAGAACGGCGCGGGCAAGTCCTCGCTGATGAACATCGCCGCCGGGCTCTATGCCCCCGAGCAGGGCGAGATGCTGGTGGACGACAACGCCGTACGGCTGGCAGGCCCGCGTGACGCAGCGCGCCACCGCATCGGCATGGTGCATCAGCACTTCAAGCTCGTGCGCCCCTTCACCGCGGCACAGAACATCCTCCTCGGACTCTCTGCCGGGGAACACGGCCACCGGCAGCAGCTGGCCGCGCTGGAAGAGCGCATCCGCGTCCAGGCCGCGGCACTGGGCTTCGACATCGATCCCCGCCAGCGCGTGGACAGCCTGTCCATCGCCGAGCAGCAGCGCGTGGAGATCCTCAAGGTGCTGCTGGCGGGCGCGCGCATCCTGATCCTGGACGAACCCACCGCCGTGCTCACCGACCAGGAGGCCGCGCGCCTGCTGGGCACCATGCGCGAGCTGGCATCGCAGGGCTGCGCGGTGGTGCTGGTCACGCACCGGATGGCCGACGTGAAGGCCTACGCCGACCGCGTGACCGTCATGCGCGGCGGACGGACGGTGGCCACCGTGGATCCGCGCGCCACCTCGGCCGAGGAACTCGTGCGCATGACGGTGGGCGCGGCGCCCCCGCGCGAGGCCCGCACGCGCAGCGCACCGGGTGCGGCCTGCCTGTCGCTGCGCGCCCTGTCCACGCCTGCGCGGGACGGCCGGCAGGCACTCGTCGGCGTGACGCTGGATGTGCATGCGGGCGAGATCTACGGCATTGCCGGCGTGGGGGGCAACGGCCAGGGCGAGCTGGCCGGCGCCATCATGGGCCTGCCCATCGAGACCTCGGGCGACATCGCCCTCTCCGGGTTCGGCGACCTGCGCAAGAAGACAGCCACCGCACGACGGGCCGCGGGGCTGGCCTGCATCCCGGCAGACCGCTACAGCCACGCGCTGGCGGGCGGCCTCTCGATCGCGGAGAACTTCGCCATCGGCCAGGTCCACAACGGACGGTACGGCACGCCCTGGTGGGTGCGCCGCCGCACGATCGATCAGGAGACCCGCGAAGCGGTCGCCGCCTTCGACGTGCAGGGCGTGCGCGCCCTGTCGCAGAAAGCCGCACTGCTGTCCGGGGGCAATGCGCAGAAGCTGGTGATCGCGCGCGAGTTCAGCAAGCAGCCCCGCTTCATCCTGGCGCACAGCCCCAGCCGGGGCCT
The DNA here is from genome assembly GCF_900104515.1 of Paracidovorax cattleyae. Classification (GTDB taxonomy): domain Bacteria; phylum Pseudomonadota; class Gammaproteobacteria; order Burkholderiales; family Burkholderiaceae_C; genus Paracidovorax; species Paracidovorax cattleyae. The sequence continues at coordinate 221,150 of NZ_FNJL01000004.1, read as the reverse complement.
GGACGTGCGTGCGACCGCCCAGGTGCACGAGCGGCTGCGTGCGGCGCGCGATGCCGGCGCTGCGGTGCTGCTCATCAGCGAAGACCTGGACGAGGTGATGTCCCTGTCCGACCGCATCGGCGTGATGGCCGGAGGCCGCATCGTGGCCGAATTCGATCCCGCCGCGGACCGCCAGGCCATCGGCCGGGCCATGGTGCACCATGACTGAAGCCGCACTCGCTCCCCCTGCCGCCGGGCGCCCGCAACCGCTGGCGAGCCGCCGCTACACGCTCGAAATCCGCCAGCAGATGCCCCTGCCGCGGCAGGCCCTGGTCCTGGGAATGGCCGTGCTCGCGGGACTGGCCCTGTCCGGACTGATCCTGGTGGCCGCCGGGGTGCCCGCGCGCGAGCTGTTCAACGAGTTCATCGTGAGCACGCTGTTCGACCTGCAGAGCCTGCAGGCCGTGCTGTTCCAGGCGGCCCCGATGATCATGATCGGCCTGGCCGCATCGATCGCATTCCGGGCGCGGTTCTGGAACCTGGGGCTCGAGGGGCAGATGGTCTGGGGCGCGATCGCCGCGACCTCCCTTTCGCTGTACGACATCGGCCCGCCCGCGCTGCGCCTGCCGCTCATGGCGCTGGCGGCCCTCGCGGGCGGCCTGCTCTGGGCCGCGGGGCCCGCGCTGCTCAAGCTGCGCCTCGGGGTCAACGAGATCATCTCCACGCTGATGCTCAACTACATCGCCGGCAATTTCCTGCTGCACCTGGTGTACGGCGCCTGGAAGGATCCGAAGGACTCCTTTCCCTACTCGCCGCAGTTCCGCAGCTTCGAACGCCTGCCCGAATTCCTCGGGCCCTCGGGCGTGGCCGTCCTGCTGTCGCTGCTGGCGATGGCGCTGGCCTGGTGGTTCGTGCAGGCCAGCCGCGCGGGCCTGTACCTGCGCTTCGTCGATGCGAATCCCCGCATGGCGCAGGCCGCGGGGGTTCCGGTGCGCGCCGTCATCCTCGGCACGGTGCTCGGATCGGGCGCACTGGCCGGGCTGGGCGGCTTTCTGGTGGCGGCCGGGCAGGAGGGGCGGCTCACCCAGTCCTTCTACCAGGGCTATGGCTTCTCGGGCATCCTGATCGCGTTCCTGGCACGCAACCATCCCGTGGCCGCCGCCGTCGTCGCCGTGCTCGTGGCCACGCTCTTCGTAGCGGGGCGCAACCTGCAGGTCTTCTACCAGATCCCGTTCTCGATGGTGCAGCTGATCCAGGCCATCATCGTGGTCTGCGTGGCGTCGTCCGACTTCTTCATCCGCCACCGGCTGCGCCGCGTGGCATCGTCCTGACCGCCGGGGATCCGCCATGGACCTGTTCACGCACTGGATCGGCAGCATCCCCGATTTCGCGGTGCCCTATGCGCTGGCGGCCCTGGGCCTGATCATCGCGGAGCGCGCGGGCGTGCTCTCGCTGGGGGCGGAGGGCCTGATGCTGGTCGGTGCGCTCTCCGCGATCGGCGCGCAGCTCGCGTTCGGGGCCACGGGCGTCTCGCTGGTGCTGGCCATGATGGCGGCGGCCCTGGTGTCGGTGCTGTTCGCGGTGATGGTGGTGTGGCTGCGCATCAACCAGGTGATCTCCGGCCTGGCGCTGGTCTTCTTCTGCCAGGGGCTCACCAGCCTCGTGGGCACGCTGATGGGCTGGACCAACCAGCCGGTGACCTCGGCGGGCCCCGTCCCCCTGGGCCCGCTCGCGCAACTGCCCGTGCTGGGCCGGCTGCTGTCGCAGAACGCGGTGGCCTACCTTACGCCGCTGGTCTTCTGGGCCGCGGTGCATTACCTGCAGCACACGACCTCGGGCCTGCGCCTGCGCGCCGTGGGCGAGAACCCCCAGGCCGCCGATGCGGCCGGCATCCCGGTCGCGGCCTACCGCTTCGCCGCGGTGGTAGCGGGTGCGGCCCTGGTGGGCCTTGCAGGCGCCTACCTGTCCCTGCTCTCGACCAAACTGTGGATCGCCGGCATGACCGGCGGGCGCGGCTGGATCGCGGTGGGCCTGGTGATCTTCGCGCGCTGGTCCCCGTGGAAGGCGCTGGCCGGCGCCCTGCTGTTCGGATGCATCGAGGCCTTGATTCCGCAACTGGCGGCCGCGGGCGTGCGCCTGCCGCAGTACTTCGTGCTGATGACCCCCTACGCGGTCACGCTGGCCGTGATGGTCTGGGTGGCGCTCGGCCGCAGCCGCCTCGACGGCGAGCCCGGCGCCCTCGGAGAACCCTATGTGAGAGAGGAACGGCGATGAAAGCCTGGATCTACGGCAAAGAGCGCGCGCTGGACGGCGGGCATTTCGCCGACTACCTCGATCCGGCGACCACCGCGGTGGTCTCCATCGACATGCACCGGGGACACCTGGAAGACAGCCCGGACTGCCCCTGCCCCGCCCCGAGGGCCCGCGACGTGGTGGCGCCCATCGACGCCTTCCACGACCAGGCCCGGGCATCCGGCGTGCGCATCGTGCACGTCAAGTCGGTCCTGCGGCCCGGCGGCGAGGACGACCTGCACGGCATTCCCGCCGCCTGGCGCCGCACCTTTCCTCTCCACGTGGGCGACATTCCCAATGCCGGCGCGCATGCGCTCGAAGGCAGCCGCTGGACCGAATGGGTCACACGCGTGGAACCCGGCGACCTGCGCGTGGAGAACAAGCGCCGCCTCTCGGCCTTCTACCCCACGGACCTGGACTTCCTGCTGCGCAACCAGCGCATCACGACGGTGGTGCTCGATGGCGGATTCACGGACTGCTGCGTGCTGAACACGGCATTCGATGCCAACAACCACAACTACCGCGTGATCGTGCTGCGCGACCTTGTGCGCGGCACCGACGACCACCTGGAGGGTGCCGCGCTGGCCATGGTGTCGCTGCACCTGGGCCTGGTGATGGATTCGGCCGAGCTGCTGCGCGTGTGGCAGCAACGGCGCATCGCCGCCGCCAGCGCGGTCGCCGTGGACTGAACGGCCCCCGCCCCTTCCGCGCTCAGGCGCCCAGCGCAACCCGGGCGAACTTGCGCTTCCCCACCTGCAGGACGTAGGTACCTGCGTCCAGCTTCAGGCCCTTGTCGCCGACCACGGCGCCATCCACCCGCACGCCGCCGCCGTCGATCAGTCGGTTGGCCTCGCTGGTCGAGGGGGCGAGGTTCGCCTGCTTGAGCAGCGCGCCGATGCCCAGCGGCGCACCGGAGATCTGCACCTCTGGGATCTCGTCCGGCACCCCGCCCTTGCTGCGGTTGATGAAATCCTGCTCGGCCGCTTCCGCCGCGGCCGCGCTGTGGAAGCGTGCCGTGATTTCCTTGGCCAGCGCCACCTTGGCGTCCTTGGGGTTGCGTCCGCCTTCGATCTCTGCCTTCAGCGCGGCGATCCCGGCCAGGCTCTTGAACGACAGCAGCGTGTACCAGTCCCACATCAGCGTGTCGCTGATGGACAGCACCTTGGCGAACATGGTGTTGGCATCCTCCGTGATGCCGATGTAGTTGCCCTTGGACTTGGACATCTTGTCCACGCCGTCCAGCCCCACCAGCAGCGGCATGGTCAGAATGCACTGCGGCTCCTGGCCGTATTCCTGCTGCAGGTGGCGCCCCATCAGCAGGTTGAACTTCTGGTCGGTGCCGCCCAGCTCCAGGTCGCTCTTGAGCGCCACGGAGTCGTAGCCCTGCAGCAGCGGGTAGAGGAACTCGTGCAGGCTGATGGAGCTGCCGTCCGTGAACCGCTGGTGGAAATCATTGCGCTCCATCATGCGGGCCACGGTGTACTTGGCCGCCAGCTGGATCATGCCGGCGGCGCCCAGCGGCTCGCACCACTCGCTGTTGTAGCGGATCTCGGTCTTCGCGGGGTCGAGCACCATGCTCGCCTGGCGGTAATACGTCTCGGCATTTACCTTGATCTGCTCCGGCGTGAGCGGCGGGCGCGTGGAATTGCGCCCGGACGGGTCACCGATCAGCGTGGTGAAATCGCCGATGAGGAAGATCACCTGGTGCCCCAGGTCCTGCAGCTGGCGCATCTTGTTGAGCACCACCGTGTGGCCGATGTGGATGTCCGGCGCCGTGGGGTCCAGGCCCAGCTTGATGCGCAGGGGGACACCCGTGGCCTCGGAGCGCGCGAGCTTGCGCGTCCATTCCTCCCGGGGCAACAGTTCGTCGGTCCCGCGCAACGACACCTCCAGCGCCCGTCCTACACCATCGGTGACCGGGAATGTTGTAACAGCGGATTGATTCATAAGGGTTTTACGGGGTTCGGCGGGTAGGTCGGTGGCTATACTTCCTGCCACCTTTGCAGCGGCGGATTCTAGTGCGCCCGCCGGCTCCGCCTTCCGGCCCGGTGCCAGCCGCTGCGACCACGGACTTTCCCTGCATGCCGCCTTCCCGGGCCCGCATGCGCTTCACCCTGGGGTACAGACTCTTGAACAACGGCTTGACATCCGCCGGCCTTGCACTGCTGGATCGGCTCTCGCGCTTTGCCCAGACCCATCCCAAACGCATCACCGCCGCGGTCGCGGCCGTCCTGCTCACCGGCGGAGGTGGAGCCTTCGCCGTGGCGTCGTTCGCGCCGGACCCGGGAGACTTGCCCCGCACCACCGTCGAGTATCCGGTCGAATCCCTCGCAGCCGGCCAGCCGCTGTCCGCTCTGGTGGACATCCCCAGCTACTCCCTCTACCGCACCGACCAGACCCGCAGCAGCGACACGGCCGAAGCGATCCTGCAGCGCATGGGCGTGGCCGACCCCGAAGCCGCCGCGTTCCTGCGCGGCGACGGACAAGTGCGCCAGAACCTGCTGGGCCGCGGCGGCCGTTCGGTGTCCGCCGAAACCACTGAGGACCACCGGCTGGTGAAGCTCACGGCGCGCTGGGTGCAGGACGACAGCGGCAATTTCCGGCGGCTGGTGGTCGAGCGCCAGGGCGGCGCCTTCTCCTCCCGCATCGAGACGGCCCCGCTGACCGTGGGCAACCGGCTCGCCGGCGGCATCATCCGCAGCTCGCTCTTCGCCGCCACCGACGCAGCCAGCATCCCGGACGCCGTCGCCATCCAGCTGGCGGAAGTCTTCTCCAGCAACATCGACTTCCACCGCGCGCTGCGCAAGGAAGACCGCTTCTCGGTGGTGTACGAAACGCTCGAGGCCGACGGCGAGCCGCTGCGCAGCGGCCGCGTGCTGAGCGCCGAGTTCCACAACAACGGCAAGACCTACGACGCCGTCTGGTTCCAGGAGCCTGGAGCGTCCAAGGGCTCGTACTACACGCTGGAAGGCGAGAGCATGCGCCGCGCCTATCTCGCCTCGCCGGTGGAGTTCTCGCGCGTGACCAGCGGCTTCAAGATGCGCTTCCACCCCATCCTGCAGAAGTGGCGCGCCCACCTCGGCACGGATTTCGCCGCGCCCACCGGCACGGCCGTGCGCACCGTCGGGGACGGCACGGTGGACTTCGCCGGCGTGCAGAACGGCTACGGCAACGTCATCTACATCAAGCACAACAACCAGCACGTGACGGTGTATGCGCACCTGAGCCGCATCGATGTGCGCAAGGGCCAGTCCGTGGAGCAGGGCCAGACCATCGGCGCCGTCGGCGCGACGGGCTGGGCGACCGGCCCCCACCTCCACTTCGAATCGCGCGTGAACGGCCAGCACCAGGATCCGATGGTGCTCGCACAGCAGAGCGCGGCAGCCCAGCCCGTCTCGGCCGCCTCGCGCGCCGCGTTCAACCGCCTGGCAGCAAACATGCGCGTACAGCTGGCCTCGGCCTCGCAAGTGCAGCAGGCCAGCGCGCAATAGCAGGGTGCATCCCCCTGAGGCGCTGCGCGCCTTCCCCCTTCTCTCGCGCTGCGCGCGGGAAGGGGGACGACGCCAGTGGACCGGCGGAGCCGGATCCACGGCGTCTCTGGCCTCTGGCCGCGCCGACTTCCACGCTGTGAACTGATTCAGCCGGCAAGGCACTTCACCTCCTTCCTGCATTCCTTTGCCGTGACTTCCGCCGCTTCCATCGAACGCTATATCGGACTCATGTCGGGCACTTCGCTCGACGGGGTGGATGGGGCGCTGGTCGAATTCGGGGAGGGGACGCCACTGCGGGTGGCAGGTTTTGCGTCGGCGCCGCTGCCCGATGCGCTCAAGGCCGAGCTGCTGGCGCTCAATGCCAGCGGCGCGGACGAGCTGCACCGCGCTGCGCTGGCGGCCAACGCGCTGACGGGCATCTATGCCGAGGTGGTCCAGCGGCTGCTGCTGGCCGCACAACTCGGTCCGGCCGATGTGCAGGCCATCGGCGCACATGGCCAGACCGTGCGGCACCGGCCGGGCCTCTTCGACGGCACCGGCTACACCCTGCAGCTCAACAGCCCGGCCCTGCTGGCAGAGCGCACCGGCATCGCCGTGGTCGCCGACTTCCGCAGCCGCGACGTGGCCGCGGGCGGCCAGGGCGCACCGCTGGTGCCGGCCTTCCACCAGGCCGTGTTCGGCCGGCCCGGCGCTACCGTGTGCGTGCTGAACATCGGCGGCATCGCCAACCTCAGCGTTCTCGGCGCGCAGGGCGGGGTCCTGGGTTTCGACTGCGGACCGGGCAACGCGCTGATGGACCACTGGTGCGGCCTCCACACCGGCCAGCCCTACGATGCCGACGGCGCCTGGGCCGCACAGGGCACCGTACAGCCCGCATTGCTGGAACGCCTGCTTCCGGAACCCTACCTGCACCAGCCGCCGCCCAAGAGCACGGGCCGCGACCTGTTCAACGCGGCCTGGCTGCAGGCCCATCTCCAGGGACTGTCCGCCCTGCCACCCCAGGATGTGCAGGCCACGCTCACCGAACTGACGGCCCGCGCCTGCGCGATGGCCATGGAAAGCCACGGCCAGGGTGGACGCCAGCTCGCCGTGTGCGGCGGCGGTGCCCGCAACGGCCTGCTGATGCGGCGGCTGGCCACCCTGCTGCCCGGGGTCAACGTCCAGACGACGGCCGCCTTCGGCCTGCCGCCGCAGCAGGTCGAGGCGGCCGCATTCGCCTGGCTGGCCCGCCGCGCGCTCCAGCACTTGCCCGGCAACCTGCCGCAGGTGACCGGCGCCGCAGGCCCGCGCGTGCTGGGCGCCATCTACCCCGCCTGAGGCCCGGCCCAGGCTCCGTGTTCAGCCCTGGCCCGACACCTCGGGCCCCTCGCGGGGCGGTGTGCGCGCCTCCCGCGGCAGCTGCCAGAACACGGCCGCCGAGACGATGGTGATGAAGCCCACCGTCAGGAAAGTGGACTGGAAGGCGTGCAGCACCGCGCCCGGCACCTCGGCACCGCCGTACGCCTGGCTCCACTCCGAGAGCACCGCGCCCGCCACCGCCACGCCCAGGCTCATCGCCAGCATCTGCACCATCGACAGCAGGCCGTTGCCGCTGCTGGCGCTGGCACCGTCCAGGTCCTTGAGGGTGATGGTGTTCATCGCCGAGAACTGCAAGGAGTTGACGGCGCCGAAGGCCGCCAGCTGGAGCACCTGCCACGCCAGCGGCCAGCCGGGCTCGCGCAGCGCGAAGCTGGCCATCAGCATCCCCAGCAGCGCGGTATTGGCGACCAGGATGTTCCGGTAGCCGCACCGGCGGATCAGCGGCGTCGCCACCCGCTTGATGGCCATGCCCGCGAGGGCCGCGGGCAGCATCATCATGCCGGCATGCATGGGCGAGTACCCCAGCAGCAACTGCAGGGACACCGGGATCAGGAACGGCATGGCCCCGCTGCCGAGCCGGCAGAACAGGTTGCCCAGCAGCCCGACCGACAGGGTCCGCACCTGGAACAGCTGGGGTGAATAGAGCGGCCGCTCGTGCCGCGCGGCGTGCAGCCAGTACACGACCAGCGCCACCAGGCCGCCCACGCCCAGGGCCGCCGCCCCGCCGCGTCCGACCACGCCTGCCGCCTCGATGGACAGCGAGATGGACACCATGCCGAAGGCCAGCAGCACGTAGCCCGCCCCATCGAAGGGATCGGGCCGCTCCGCCCGCAGCACGGGCATGAAGCGGGCTGCCGCCAGCAGGCCGATCAGGCCCACCGGCAGGTTGATGAGGAACACCCAGTGCCACGATGCGCTCTGCACCAGCCAGCCGCCCAGCGTGGGCCCCAGCAGCGGTCCGATGAGCCCGGGAATGGCGACGAAGCTCATCGCCTCCAGGAATTCGCCCCGGGGGAAGGTGCGCAGCACCGCCAGGCGCCCCACGGGCAGCAGCAGTGCGCCGCCCAGCCCCTGCAGCACGCGCGACGCCACCAGTTCCCCCAGGTGCCGCGATGCCGCGCAGGCCAGCGAGCCGAGCGAGAAGACGGCGATGGCGAACAGGAACACGGTGCGGGTGCCGAACCGGTCCGCCAGCCAGCCCGAGGCCGGGATCAGCATGGCCATGGTCAGCGAATACGCGACGATCACCGACTGCATCCGCAGCGGGCTCTCGCCCAGGCTCGCCGCCATCGCCGGCAGGGCCGTGTTGACGATGGTCGCGTCCAGCGTCTGCATGAAAAAACCCACCGCCACGATCCACAGCAGGATGCGGCGGTCCGGGGAAGGGGCAGGCGGGAGGGACGGTTCGGATGCGGCGCTGGTGGACATGGGGCAGGCAGATGTCTGACAGGAACAGGCAGGAACAAAAAAGCCGCCCTGGGGCGGCTTGCTGTCATCGGGACGGGGTCAGACCGAGAAGCTCGATCCGCAACCGCAGGTGGTCGTGGCGTTCGGGTTCTTGATGACGAACTGGGCGCCCTGCAGGTCTTCCTTGTAGTCGATCTCGGCACCCACCAGGTACTGGTAGCTCATGGCATCGATCAGCAGCGAGACGCCGTTCTTCGTCATGGTGGTGTCGTCCTCGTTCGTGATCTCGTCGAACGTGAAGCCGTACTGGAAGCCCGAGCAGCCACCACCCTGCACGAACACGCGCAGCTTCAGGTCGGGATTGCCCTCTTCGGCGATCAGGTCGGCCACCTTGGCGGCTGCGCTGTCGGTGAAGACGATGGGGGCGGGCATTTCGGTCTGGATGTTCTCGGCTACTGCGCTCATGGGGGTGTCTCCGGCTGAGGGGAGGAATTGGCTTCCGATGGTACTGCAATGGCGTTTTCGCGCCGCTCAGCCCGCCTTTGACGCCAATTTGAGTGTGGGCATTTCCTCGACGAGCACCGAGGTCGGGCTCATCTGCCCGGCGATGGTGGCCCCCTGGTGCATCTCCAGGGCCTTGTAGTGCACGTTGCCGGTGATGCGCGCCTTGGGCTGCAGTTCGAGCAGCTCGGCCGCATGCACCGGGCCGATCACCGTGCCGTTGATGATCACGTGGGCGGCATGCACGGCCCCTTCGACCCGGGCCGATTCCGATACCACCAGGATGGTGGCGTGCTCGCCATCCTGGGCGCGCACGTCCCCGGCCACCTCGCCGTCGATGCGCAGGCCCTCGGCGAACACGACCTCGCCATTGATGCGGGTGCCATGCGCGATGAGGCTCTTGATGGGGGGCTGCTTCTTGCGGGAAAACATGGTGAAACCTCCTTGGCGGGACAGCCACGCCCCGGTCCCTCTTCTCTTCGTTTCCGCAGGCGCGCCGGCGGTCACTGCATCGAGAACTGGTGGGCGGCACGGACCGCACTGCCCTCCAGGACCCGCGCGGTCACGGTTTTTACCACGGCGCCGGACGGAATGTCCGACACCCCCTCCACGCGGCGGTAATGCTCGAACTCCAGTGCCTGGGCGCCACCGGGCAGCGACTGCGCCCAGGGCTTGCCGTCCCGCACCCCTTCCACCAGCAGTTCCAGGCGCCCCCTGAAGGCGGGCGCATTGCGCACCGGCTGGATCACCAGCACCTGCCAGCGCAACTGGCCCGCACCCATGGCCTCGGCCTGCAGGCCGCGGATGCTCACGCCATCGGCCCTGCCGGCGGGAATGAGCTTCTCGAAGAAACCCAGGTCGTCGCGCAGCGTGCGGTTGTCGGCTTCCAGTTGCCGCATCCGCGCCATCACGCGCTCCAGCGCCGCGCGCTCGGCAGTGAGCAGGGAACCCTCGGCGCTGGTGGCCTCGTCGTGCGCACGGGTCTCCTCGCGCAGCCGCGACACCTCCTCGCGCAGCCGCACCAGCTCGTCCCGCGAGCGCGAATCCAGTCCGGCGATGCTCTTGCCGAACTCGAAGGCCCACAGGGCGATGGCCGCGCACAGGCCGAAGAACACGGCCAGCACCATCCAGCGCAGGGGCCAGGGCATGGCGTTGCGGATCGCCACCCGCGGGGCGCTCACGGTCAGCCTGCGGCGCAGCAGCTTGAGTCGCATGCGTCAACCCTCCTCCAAAAAGCGTTCGCCCAATGCAAAAAACCGCCAATGATGGCGGTTTTTCGTGGCCGGAAGCACTCCACAGGAGAACCTCGCGGCCGGGTGCAGCGCACCGAAGATCAGCGCTTCGAGAACTGCTTGGCGCGGCGTGCGGAGTGCAGACCGACCTTCTTGCGCTCGACTTCACGGGCATCGCGGGTCACGAAGCCGGCCTGGCTCAGTGCAGGCTTCAGCGTTGCGTCGTAGTCGATCAGGGCACGGGTGATGCCGTGGCGGGTGGCGCCGGCCTGGCCGGACTCACCGCCGCCGTGCACGTTGACCTGGATGTCGAAGGTCTCGACATGGTTGGTCAGCACGAGCGGCTGCTTGGCGATCATGATGGAGGTTTCGCGGCCGAAATACTGCTGAATGTCCTTGCCATTCACAGTGATCTTGCCGGAACCCTTCTTCAGAAACACGCGGGCGACGCTGGACTTGCGACGGCCGGTGCCATTGTTCCATTCACCAATCATGTCGGCTCCTTAGATTTCCAGCGCCTTGGGCTGCTGAGCGGTGTGCGGATGCTCCGCGCCGCCGTAGACCTTGAGCTTCTTGATCATGGCGTAGCCCAGGGGGCCCTTGGGCAGCATGCCCTTGACGGCCTTCTCGAGTGCGCGGCCGGGGTGCTTGGCCTGCAGGTCGCGGAAGTTCGTCGCCGTGATGCCACCGGGATAGCCGGAGTGGCGGTAGTACACCTTGTCCAGGGACTTGGTGCCGGTGACCTTGAGCTTCGAGGCGTTGATGATGACGATGAAATCGCCGGTATCGACGTGAGGCGTGTAAATGGCCTTGTGTTTGCCGCGCAGACGGAGAGCAACTTCGCTGGCTACTCGTCCGAGGACCTTGTCGGTCGCGTCAATCACAAACCACTCGTGCACGACCTCAGCGGGCTTTGCGCTGAAAGTGGACATGAGTTTCTCTTGCATGTAAGAGGGTTTGGCGGTCCTTTTCCACGGTCGGTGCTTCTCTGTACGGAAGCCTCTTAGGTGGTGTCTTGCGCCTCGCCGCGGGACCTGGGAATTCGCTGCGAAGCCCACCATTATACGAAAACCCTCAAGGCCACTGCAATGCCCCTGCCAGGAGCCGGCCGTGGCCGCACGATGCGGCCAGGCTCATTGGGGCTGCATCAGCCGGCGGCGCTCCTCGGCCTCCAGACGGCGCCGGTTCTCCACGCACAGCGGATGGTTCGCCACCGCGGGGCGTTGGCATTCCTGGTGGATGCACATCGGCCGCGCCAGGAAGCCGGCGTCCGCACATGCCTCGTCCGGGCCGATCACGCGCGGCGCGGGCTTCGGCGGCGGCGCGGGCACCGCCGAAGCCAGTGACGCCGCGGGCGTGGCGGGGGCCGCCGCCACGGCGGCTTCCGCCTTGCGGACCGGCGGCCGTGACCGCGGGGAAGACGCCGCCGCGGCGGCCACGGCCGGCACCGAGACCGCAGCAGACCGGGTAGCGGCCTGGGCTGCGCCCGGCGGCGGCATGGGGTCCGGCACGGCCGCGGCGGAGGACGCCGCCGGAGCCGCTGCGGCCGCGGGTGCAGGCTCCTCCTTTTCCGTGATGATCTCCTCTTCCGGTGTCCTCGGCACAGCCGCTGCAGCCATGGCCGCCGCCACGGCCGGCTTGCCGTCGGCAGAACGCGCTGCCCACCACGCGCCGCCGGCGGCCGCCGCCGCCAGCGCCACCACGGCGAGTGCCGCCACGGCCCACATGCGCGGCCTGCGGCCCGCAACGGCCCCGGCGGGCATGGCAACGCCACCCGATCCGTGCGCGCCCGCGGCCCCGAACCAGGAGTCTCCGGCATCGGTGGCACTGTCGAGGAAGACCGTATCGTCCCCCACCGCTGCGGCGCGGGAGGAGCGCCCCGGCTCGGCAGCAGGCACGGGGCTGCGGCGCAGCACCGTGGTGACCGCGGCGGGCTCGGGGACGTGCACGGCTGCGGCCATGGGCTCGGGCACCGGCAGACCCGACGTCGGCGCCGGCACGGAGGTGATGTCGATCATCGGCACGGCGACGCCCGCGGCGCGGCGGTCGGCCGGCTCGACCCAGATGTCGCCCAGTTCGGCACGGAAGTCGAATTGCTCCATGCCTTCCGGCGGGGCCGCCATCTCCAGGGTGCGCAGGAAGTCGTCGATGCTCTGCGGCCGGTCCTGCGGCTGCAGCGCGAGCGTCTGCGAGATCGCGGCGACGAAGGGCGGCGAGTACTCGACGCCGAACTGGCGCTTCACGGTCTTCGCGACACGGGAGAACGGCACCATCCGGTCGCGGATCGCGCGCAGCGTCGCAGGCAGCGGCGTGTCGTTGCACAGGCAGCCGTGCACGACGGCCCCCACGGAATACAGGTCGCTCCAGGGCCCCTGGCGCAGGTCGTTGCCTTCGTCGTTGTACTGCTCGATCGGTGCGTAGTTGACCTTCAGCACCGCCGTGAGCCGGTGGGAATGGTCGGTGATGGCATGCCGGGCGGCGCCGAGGTCGAGCAGCACCGGCAGCCCCGAGTCCTGCAGGAAGATGTTGTCGGGTGAAATGCGCGGTGCAGGGTCTGGCCCTCGTGCAGTACCCGCAGCGCGCCCAGCACGGACCAGAGCACCTTGCGCAGCCAGGCCTCGGGCGGCGGGGTGCGCATGTGGGCGCGCGCCTGCTTGAGCGTCATGCCCGCGTACAGCGGCATCACCATGTAGGCGGTCTGGTTGGCCTCCCAGAAACGGAAAACCTTCACCAGCGAGGGATGGTCGAACTGCGCCAGCAGCCGGGCCTCGGCCACGAAGGACGCCAGCCCCGCCTGGAACGACTGCTCGTGCGAGGAGGAGCGGACCCAGAGCGACTGCCCCTGCGCACGCGCGGCCAGCGCTGTCGGCATGTATTCCTTGATGGCCACGAACCGCAGCAGCGAATGGTCGAACGCCTTGTAGACCATGCCGAAGCCCCCGACGCCGAGCAGCGAGACCACCTCGAATTCTCCGAGGCGGGATCCCGCGGGCAAGGCATCCACGTGGTGCGCTTCGCTCTGGGGTTCGGTGACGAGGGTGGGAACGGACATAGGGAAAAAGCAAAAATCCAGGGGGGCCGGCACGCACGTGCGGCGGATGCTGCAGCGGCCGATGGCCGCCATCATGCAGCAACCGGGCCGCGGACGGGCAACAAAGCGCGTCCCGGGCCCGGAAACCGCCGCGACGCCAGGCACCGGTCGTTCCGGGCGGACGCGGGCGGGGCTGGTTACCATCGGGGCCTATGTTCAGCTACCGCCACGCCTTCCATGCGGGCAACCATGCCGACGTGCTCAAGCACACGGTATTGATCGCCACCCTGCAACACCTCACCCGGAAGGACGCCGCGCTCGCCGTGCTGGATACCCATGCCGGCGCGGGCCTCTTCCGGCTGGACGGCGACTACGCGGCCACGAGCGGCGAGGCGGCCGACGGCATTCTCCGCCTGCTGCCCGCGGCGCTGCCCCAGGGCACCGAGCTCGCCCCGGCGCTGCAGGCTTACGTGGACATGGTGCAGGAGTTCAATACCGGCCCGGCGGCGAAAGTCTATCCGGGCTCGCCCTTCATCGCCCACCGGCTGCTGCGCCCGCAGGACCGGCTGAAGCTGTTCGAACTGCATCCCACGGACATGCGCTCCCTCGCGGGCAACGTCGCGCAGCTCGACGCCGGGCGGCAGGTGGCGGTGCTGCACGAAGACGGCTTCGAGGGCATCCGCAAGTTCCTGCCCCCGCCTTCCCGGCGGGGTTTCGTGCTCTGCGATCCCAGCTATGAAATCAAGAGCGACTATGGCAAGGTGCTGGACATGGTGGCCGAAGCGCTCAAGCGCTTCGCCACGGGCACCTATGCCATCTGGTACCCCATCATTCCGCGGCCCGAGGCCCACGACCTGCCGCGGCGGATGAAAACGCTCGCCACCCGCGCCGGCAAGCCCTGGCTGCATGCCACCCTGACGGTGAAATCCAGCAAAATGACCTCGGACGCGGACGGAACGCAGCGGCGACCCGGCCTGCCCGCGAGCGGCATGTTCGTCGTGAACCCGCCCTACACGCTCAAGGCAGCGCTGCAGCCCGCCCTGCCCCAGATGGCACAGTTGCTGGCACAGGACGCGCAGCACGCCGCCCATAGCCTCGAATCGGGCGGCTGAGGCCGCTCACGGCGCCACCGAGTCGTCGCTGGAGCCGGGACACGGTACGTCCGGATCCGCGGGCGCCAGGCTGATCGCCACCGGCTTGATGCCCAGGCCCAGCAGGCCGAGGGATTGCGCGGCCGCCCGGCTCAGGTCCACGATGCGGCCGGGCGAATGGGGGCCCCGGTCGTTGATGCGCACCTGCACCGAACGCCCCGTGACGAGGCTGCGGACACAGACGCGCGTGCCGAAGGGCAGCGTGCGGTGGGCCGCCGTGAAGTCGTTCATGTCGAACCGCTCGCCGCTGGCGGTGCGGCGGCTGTGGAAGCGGGCGCCATACCACGAAGCCATGCCCTCCTCGCCGAATCCGGCCAGTTCGCCGCCCAGACCGAACCCCGTCCCCGAGGAACGCTCGTCTTCCGGCACCCGCGGCTCCTTCGGACGGTCGGCCGGCGCGCGCTCCGGGGCCACGGCGTCCTGGGCAGGCGCGGGCGCCGGGGCCGGACTGCGGGACGGGCGCGCCGCCGGTCTGGCAGGCCTCTCTGCCGGGGGCTTGCCCTGCACGGCAGGGGCAGGAGCCGGCGCGGCCGGCGCAGTGGAATCCCCGGGAGCGGGCGCGACCGCGCAGGCGGCCGCCAGGGCGCACAGCCCGAGCATGGCCAGCCGGCCTGCGGGGCGGCACCAGTCAGCGCTGGCAGCGCGATGCAAAAACCTCTTCAAAACGCTTCAAATCCTTCTGTTCGCCATCGGTGAGATCGGTGCGTGACCGCCTGGCCGCGAGGATGCGGCGCGATTCCGCGCACTGCTCGGCCCGCCGGGTGGTTTCCGCGCGGGCCGCCAGTTCGGCCGCTTCGGCCTGCCGGAGTTCCTCGCGGCGCTGCTGGCGGGATTCGCGCTGCTCGCGGTAGAACCGCGCGGACGCTTCCTGCTCCTCTTCCCTGCAGTCCCTTTCGTACTCCCGGCGCAGGCCGTGCAGCACATCGGACTGCAGGCCGCGCGCAGGCCCCGACCGGACGGCGTCCTGGAGCGTGCGGCACTGGGCACTCATGTACTTCCGGTATTCGTTCGCCTCCGGGAAGGTGCGCAGCGGCGGCGGGGACGGCGGCTCGTACCGCGCAGGTCCCGGGGCCACAGCGGGCTCCAGGGGCCCGGCTGCGGCGGCGGTGGTCACCGTGCCCGCCGGGCAGGGACGCGAGAGGGAGAAGACATTCCCCATGCTGTCACGGCAGCTGTAGCGCAACTGGGCCGCGGCAGAAAGGGGCAGCAGGGCCCACAGCAGGGCCGCCGTCATGGAAGAAGCGAGAGCGGGAATCATGTCAGGGTCGCGCAGGGAGGCGCCATATTACCCAACACGGCCGAGCGCGCGACCGCCCCCTTTCGAAGGAGGCTCAAAGGCCCAGGCGCCGGCAGATCTCCAGCGTCGCGGCGCTCTGGTTCATGGTGTAGAAGTGCAGCGAAGGTACCCCGCCGGCGCGCAGGCGCTCGCACAGTTCGGTCACCACGTCGAGCCCGAAGGCACGGATGCTGGCAGCGTCGTCGCCGAAGCCCTGCAGCCGCAGCCGGATCCAGCGGGGGATTTCCGCGCCGCACGCGTCGGAAAAGCGCATGAGCTGGGTCGATCCCATGATGGGCATGATGCCCGGCACCACCGGCACGTCGAGCCCCAGGGCGCGCACGTCGTCCACGAAGCGCCAGTAGGCATCGGCATTGAAGAAGTACTGCGTGATGGCCGAATGCGCTCCGGCGCGCACCTTGGTGGCGAACGCCTGCAGGTCGGCCTCGGGAGAACGGGCCTGCGGATGGACTTCCGGATAGGCGGCCACCTCGATGTGGAAATCGTCGCCCGCCTCGGCGCGGATGAAGGCCACGAGGTCGCTCGCGTAATGGAACTCCCCGCCGGCGCCGTAGCCGCTGGGCAGGTCGCCGCGCAGCGCCACCAGCCGGGACACGCCCATGGCCTTGAGCTGCGCGAGCTGTCCGCGCACGCCCTCGCGGGTGGCCCCGATGCACGAGAAATGCGAGGCCGCCTGCACGCCTTCGGACAGGATCTCGCGCACCGTGCCGAAGGTGCCTTCCTGGGTGGAGCCGCCCGCGCCGTAGGTGACGGAGCAGAACTCGGGACGGAGGGCGTACAGCTTCTGGCGCACGGCGCGCAGCTTGTCCGCGCCTTCGGGCGTCTTGGGGGGAAAGAACTCGAAGCTGACCGGAAGGCCCGCCGTGTGGGTGGAAAGGCTCATGCCCTCCTCCTTGCATGGATGAAGAATTCGCAGTTGCCGTCGCCGCCATCGATCGGGCTGTCGTGCCAGCCGGCCACGTCCAGGCCCAGCGCGGCGCAGCACTCGCGCAGGCGCTGCTCGACCTGGGCATACAGGGCCGGATCGCGCACGATGCCGCCCTTGCCCACCTGCCCCGGCTGCAGCTCGAACTGCGGCTTGACCAGCATCAGCAGCTCGCCGTCCGCCTTGAGCAGCGGCACCACCGCCGGCAGGATCAGCGTGAGCGAGATGAAGGACACATCGCCGGTGACGCAATCGAATTCGGGCGTGATGTCCACGTCCTCGCGCCCCGCACGGCGGCGCAGCTCGGTGGGCAGCGCACCCTCGGCCCGGGCGCGCGCCCTGGCCTCGCGCTCGGCCTTGAAAGCCTCCACCTCGTGCTCCTTGGCATCGTCGCTGTCGTCGTACTCGTCGTCCACCTGGCCGCCATTGCGCATCCAGGCATAAGGCGCCTCGGGCTGGGTTTCGTTGTCTTCCGGATCGCGCTCCACGCGCTCGGACAGGGCTTCCTCGCACGCCTCCCGCAGCGATTCGGCAGTCACGGAACGGGCATTCAGCCCCTCCACGCCCACCACGCGTGGGTCATCGCGCAGCCGCTCGTGCAGCTGACCATGGCCCACATCCACGCCGATCACCTGCGCCGCACCGTGCTGCAGCAGGCAGTCGGTGAAACCGCCCGTGCTCTGCCCCACATCGAGGCAGCGCAGCCCGGCCACCCGCAGGCCGGTGGTGAGCAGCGCGCCCTCCAGCTTCAGGCCGCCACGCGACAGGTACCGGGCCTCGGCAGCGTCCAGCAACTCGACTTCGGCGATCGCCGGAATGTCGTCACCGTTCTTCGCCACCTTCGTCCACGGCAGGCTGGCCGCCAGCCGCCACTGCACACCGGCCGCGATCAGGCGCTGGGCCTGAGACCGCGTGGCCGCATGGCCGCGCTCCACCAAAAACACATCCGCGCGCATCGGCGCCTTCCTCTCCAACAGGGCGGGCCGCACACGCGGCCCGCCACATTTCAATCTTCAATCGATTGCAGCGGCTGGCAGAAATGACCGGCGCCGTTGCTGCACGTTGCTGTACGGCACCTGTTGCCGCATACGGTCGTTGCGCCCAGATCGGTTCACCGAGCGCCACCAGCCGCGTTCAACCGACGACCCACGCGGACAGCCCCAACGGCCCTCAGCGCTTGCCGTTCGCCAGGGCACTTGCACACCCCCAGGCCAGCAGACGCCGTGGAACCGGCTCCGCCGGGCCACCGGCGTCGTCCCCCTTCCCGCCGCGCGCAGCGGGGCGAGAGAAGGGGGAAGGCGCGCAGCGCCTCAGGGGGATGTCAGTACCGATACGTATCGGCCTTGTACGGACCTTCCTTCTTCACGCCGATATAGGCGGCCTGCGCATCGGTCAACTCGGTGAGCTGGGCGCCGACCTTCTTCAGGTGCAGGCGCGCGACCTTCTCGTCCAGCACCTTGGGCAGCACGTACACCTTGCCCGCCTGGTAGGCGTCGGGCTTGGTGAACAGTTCGATCTGCGCGATGGTCTGGTTGGCGAAGGAGGACGACATCACGAAGCTGGGGTGGCCCGTGGCGCAGCCCAGGTTCACCAGGCGGCCCTTGGCCAGCAGCGTGATGCGCTTGCCGTCCGGAAAGATCACGTGGTCCACCTGCGGCTTGACCTCTTCCCACTGGTACTTCTCGATCGAGGCGACGTCGATCTCGTTGTCGAAGTGGCCGATGTTGCAGACGATGGCCTCGTTCTTCATCGCCACCATGTGTTCATGGCGGATCACGTCCTTGTTGCCGGTGGTTGTCACGAAGATATCGGCCTTGTCGGCGGCATACTCCATGGTCACGACCTTGTAGCCTTCCATGGCGGCCTGCAGGGCGTTGATGGGGTCGATCTCGGTCACCCACACCTGGGCGCGCAGGGCGGCCAGGGCCTGGGCGCAACCCTTGCCCACGTCGCCGTAGCCAGCCACCAGCGCCACCTTGCCGGCGATCATCACGTCCGTGGCGCGCTTGATGCCGTCCACCAGCGACTCGCGGCAGCCGTAGAGGTTGTCGAACTTCGACTTGGTGACCGAGTCGTTCACGTTGATCGCGCGGAACAGCAGCGTGCCCTTGGCGGACATCTCGTTCAGGCGGTGCACGCCGGTGGTCGTCTCTTCGGTCACGCCGATGATCTCGGCCGACTTGCGGGTGTACCAGGTCGGGTCTTCTGCCAGCTTCTTGCGGATGGCCGCGAACAGAATGCGCTCTTCCTCGCTGCCGCCGTTGCCGGCCACGAGCGATGCGTCCTTCTCGGCGCGCTGGCCCAGGTGCATCAGCAGCGTGGCGTCGCCGCCGTCGTCCAGGATCATGTTCGGGCCTTCGCCCGGGGTGCCCCTGGCGCCGAAGTCGAAGATGCGGTGGGTGTAGTCCCAGTAGTCTTCCAGCGATTCGCCCTTGATGGCGAACACCGGCGTGCCGCCCGCGGCGATGGCAGCGGCGGCATGGTCCTGCGTGGAGAAGATGTTGCACGAAGCCCAGCGCACGTCGGCACCCAGGGCCTTCAGCGTCTCGATCAGCACGGCCGTCTGGATGGTCATGTGCAGCGAGCCGGTGATGCGCGCGCCCTTCAGGGGCTGCGCCGCCGCGAATTCCTCGCGGATGGCCATCAGGCCAGGCATCTCGGTTTCCGCGATCTTGATTTCCTTGCGGCCCCAGTCGGCCAGGGAAATGTCGGCGATGGCCAGGTCGGCCTGGGGCTTGAGAACTGCGCTCATGGTTTTTCTCCGGTGAAGAAGGTGTAAACCACGCAATGCAGGGGGAATGGATCACTCACCGCACAAAAGCGTGGGCGAGCGTCGTTGCAAAATGATGATCCGAGCCTCGCGTCCCTGCAGTACCCGGGTACCGGGATGAAGGACGCTGCAACGCTCCTCGGAATGACCAGGATTATATGGAGATCGGGCCCCAGCAGCCCGCCACTCCCCGATTGCAAATGGATCTGCCCCCGGAAAGGGCCCGACAAAGGAACCAGCGCCCATGTCCACACCGCACAGGAGCAACCTGTTCGATCTGCTGCGCATCGCCGCGGCGAGCGCCGTGATCTTCAGCCATCACTTCCACATCACGCGCACGGCGCCCCCCTCCTGGCTGCACTCCAACATGGTGGGCGGGGTGGCTGTGATGACCTTCTTCACGATCAGCGGCTATCTGGTCACCCAGAGCTGGCTGCGGCAACCGCAGATCGTGCCGTTTCTCTTCAAGCGCTTCATGCGGATCTGGCCGGGGGTGCTGGTCGCGGTGTTCAGCAATATTTTCCTCTTCGGTCTTTTCTTCACCTCGCTGCCTGCTGCGGATTTCCTGGCCCATCCTGAAACGCTCGGTTATTTCCGCAACCTGCTGCTGATCAAGGACTACCCCAACCTGCCCGGCGTCTTTGAAAACAACCCGCTCAAGCATCTGATGAACGGCCCCCTGTGGACCATCCCGATGGAAAGCCTGTGCTACCTCGTGCTGGCAGGCGCTGGATTGCTGGGTGTGTTCAAGTCGCGTGCGATCGCATGCGTTGCCGGCCTGGCCTACATCGCATTCTTTCTCACGGCCCGCAATGCGGACCTGACGGGCGAGATGCGGCACTGGTTCGAGTACCCTGCCTATTTCACCTACGGCGCGCTCATCGCCGTCTTCCGCCAGGAGTTCCATGCCTGCTCCGGCCGACTCATCCTCGTGCTCGCCCCCCTGGCCGCTCTGCTCTTCTTCGGCCTGCATCTGGAGCATTCGGCAGGCCTGCTGCTGCTGCCGCCGCTGCTGATTTTCCTGGGCTCGCTGAACGTACCCTCCCTGGCCTTCCTGCAGCGCGGCGGCGATCCGTCATATGGCATCTACCTCTACGGATGCCCGGTGCAGCAGTCGGTGTATGCGCTCTACCCGGACATGCCCTTCATCCCGAGCCTGCTGCTGTCGATCGCCCTGGCGGCGGTGGCCGGATACGCTTCATGGCACCTGGTGGAGTCGCCGGTTTTGCGTTTCAAGCGCTTTTCTCCACGGATGAGGACACAGCTTCCGGGCACAGCCTGAAAGGAGCCGGCGGCGCGATGGCAGCCCCGGCGAGCCGGGAACGGCCCGGCCCGGGGGCCGCCGCTAGAATACTGCCACTTCCCCCGGCTGCTTTCCCCTTGCGGCAGTGCATTGGCGCACAGCCGCAGCGCCCGTATTTCGACCCTGCGCTGCGCCGCGCCTTCACCAGAAACACTGTGTCCTACGCTTCCGAAACACGGCGCCGCCGCACGTTCGCCATCATTTCCCACCCTGACGCGGGCAAGACCACGCTCACGGAAAAGCTGCTCCTGTTCTCGGGCGCGATCCAGATCGCCGGCGCCGTGAAGGGCCGCAAGGCCAGCCGCCACGCCACGTCGGACTGGATGGAAATCGAGAAGCAGCGCGGCATCTCGGTGGCCTCGTCGGTCATGCAGATGGCCTACCGCGACCACGTGGTGAACCTGCTGGACACGCCCGGCCACAAGGATTTCTCGGAAGACACCTACCGCGTTCTCACTGCCGTGGACTCCGCGCTCATGGTGATCGACGCGGCGAACGGCGTGGAATCGCAGACGCGGCGGCTGATCGAAGTCTGCCGGCAGCGCGACACCCCCATCATCACCTTCGTCAACAAGATGGACCGCGAGGTGCGCGAGCCCCTGGACATCCTCGACGAAGTCGAGCGCGAACTCGGCATGCCCTGCGTGCCCATGACCTGGCCGGTGGGACAGGGCAAGAGCTTCGGCGGCATCATCAACCTGCGCACGCAGGCCATGACGGTGTTCGAGTCCGGCAGCGAGCGCCGCCCACAGGATTTCGAGACCATCCCGCTCAGCGACGCGGACGCCCTGCGCGCACGCTTCGGCCCCACTTTCGACGAGGCGCTCGAAAGCATGGAGCTGGCCGTGGGCGCATCCCCGGCCTGGGACCACGAGGCCTTCCTCGCGGGCAAGCAGACGCCCGTGTTCTTCGGCTCCGGCGTGAACAACTTCGGCGTGATGGAAGTGCTCGACGCCCTCGTGGACCTCGCGCCCTCGCCGCGTCCGCGCACCAGCAACCTCGTGGTCAACAGGCAGCCCGTCGAGAAAACGGTGATGCCCGAGGAGCAGAGCTTTTCCGGCGTGGTGTTCAAGGTGCAGGCCAACATGGACGCCAACCACCGCGACCGCATCGCCTTCGTGCGCGTGGCCTCCGGCAGGTACACCCCGGGCATGAAGCTCAAGGTGCAGCGCACCGCCAAGGAGCTGCGCCCCACCAGCGTGGTGACTTTCATGAGCCAGCGGCGCGAGGCCGTGGAAGAGGCCTACGCGGGCGACATCATCGGTTTCACCACGCATGGCGGCGTGCAGTTGGGCGACACCATCACCGATGGCGCCAGCCTGCAGTTCACCGGCCTGCCCTTCTTCGCGCCCGAGATGTTCATGACCGTGGTGCTGAAGAACCCGCTGCGCACCAAGCAGCTGCAGCAGGGTTTGGCCCAGCTGGGCGAGGAAGGCGCGATCCAGGTCTTCAAGCCCGACGCGGGCGGCAACATGCTGCTGGGCGCCGTGGGCCAGCTGCAATTCGAGGTCGTGCAGCACCGCCTCAAGTCCGAATACGACTGCGACGTGCGGCTGGAAAACTGCCAGTACACGGGCGCGCGCTGGATCACGGCGGACACGCCGCCGGAGCTGCGGGCCTTCACGGACGCCTACCCGATGCGCATGGCGCACGACGCGGCCGACACGCTGGCCTACCTGTGCACCAGCCCCTACGACGTCCGGCTGGCGCAGGAGCGGTTCCCGAAGATCCATTTCCATCCGCTGCGTGAACACGCGGGACTTGCACTGCAAACCAATGCTTAAGACACACACCATGCCGCTCACCGGGGGCGCGACCGACGGCTCTACGTCCGACTGGCGCTCGGCCTCGGACTGGTGCCCGTTCGTGGTGTGCCTGGCAATATTGACGACCGTCTATGTCCTGTGGCTGATGGTGTTCTGGCCCGGGGTACTGGGAGAAGACAGCCTGGGAGTCTTGCTGGAAGTCCAGGATCCGGTCACGAACCGGTCCGGCAAACCCGTCTTCTGGTACTACTTCGTCAAGATCTTCTATGAGCCCGCCCGGAGGGTGGAGGTGCCGATTGCGGTGCTCATGATGATCTGTGCGGTGGTCTTCTCGCGCATTCTCGCGTGGTCCTGGACGCAGGGCTTCCGGAAGACGACGATCTTCCTGCTCGTGTTCATCGCGCTGGCCCCGCACACTGTCTATTTCATCGAAACGCTGTATCCGGACGGCATCTACTCCGTCGCCGTGGCAGGGCTGACCTTTGAAATATGGTTGACCGCGCGGCGCCGCAGCCTGAGCCGCGCTTCCGTGGCGATGATCGCGCTGACCCTGCCGTTCGCTGCATTCGCCAGGCCGAACGGCATCATCTTCCTGCTGCCGGTGGCCCTGCTGGCCCTGATGGTGGAAAAGGCCGGCCGCCGCTGGCTCGGCGCCATCCTGATCGTGTGGTGCGGATTGCTGGTGGCAGCATCGCAGGCGCACAAGAGCAAAGGCCATGGAGTGCTCTACCCGCTGGCCATCTACGAGACCGTCAACTTCCTGCAGCCCCGCCCGATGAACCTCTGGACTGCACAGCCGAGGGTCATGCCGGAAACGGTCGAACTGCTGAAGAAGTACAACTCCCTGGACGTCTATCTGAGCCACTACGACCCGGACTACTGGGATCCGCTTCAATTCTCTCCCAAAGGCCCCAGGGTCTCGAGCCTGACGAATGCGGACAGCAAAGCGGTCGTGAAGCAGTTCTTCAAATACAACCTGTGGCACAACATGCCGAAGTTCCTGGGCAGCCGGGTGAACATCTTCTTCGTTTCCGCCTTCGCCATGGGAGGCTTCCCGGGGCCGAAATATGCAGAAGTCATCCTGCGCCAGTTGAACACCCAATCGACCTACCGGCTCTTCCAGTGGACCGGCGCAGAGAAGATCGCGGACAGGATCTTCGAGTTCAGCTTCGAATACCGCTGGCTCCTCTGGACGCCCTTCCTGGGCATTTTCCTGGTGTTCTGCGCATTCCTCAAAGGCGCGAGGCAGCGGGATGCCGCCCTGCTGCTGGCGGCGACCCCCATGGTTGTGCAACTGGGGGCCATTTTCATCTTCTCCATTGCGGGCGAATACCGGTATTTGCTCCCGTTCTTCATGATCGCCATGCCGCTGCTGCCCATATTGCTGGCCCACCGCGGCAGGGGCGCAGCGCATTGAGGCGCCCGGACGACCGCCCTGTGCGGACATCTTCCTTCCACCCCAACTTTCTATGTCGCTGTTACTGACTTCCCTGACGCTTCTGTGCGTCCTCGGCATCTCCGTCGGACAACTCCTGTTCAAGAAGGCCGCCATGCTGCTGCCACCGCAACCCGCGATCACGGACTGGCTGTTCAACGGCTGGCTCATCGTGGCCCTGGCGCTGTACGGCCTCACGACGTTGCTATGGATCTGGGTGCTGCGCAGCGCGCCCCTGCATCTGGCCTATCCCTTCATGGGTCTTGCCTTCCTCATCGTTCCGACCTTGGGCTGGCTCTTCCTGGGCGAGCCGCTGCACCTGCAGACCTTCATCGGCGGTGCGTTGATTCTTGCGGGCATCGCCGTGGCCGGGAGGGCCGGGGCATGATGCGGACCCGCAGCACGATGTCCATCGCGGTGGCGATTCCCTGCTACAAGGTCACGCAGCACGTGCTGGGGGTGATCAGCGCGATACCGGCGTCCGTGGAACGCATCTATGCCGTGGACGATGCCTGCCCCGATGGAAGCGGCGCCTTCATCCAGGCGAACTGCACCGATCCGCGCTTGCAGGTGCTCTTCAATCCGGAAAACCGCGGCGTCGGCGGCGCGATCGTGACCGCCTACCACCAGGCGATCGCCGACGGCATGCACATCGTGGTGAAGATCGACGGCGACGGGCAGATGGACCCGGCACTGCTGCCGCACTTCGTGCGCCCGATCCTGGCGGGCCGTGCCGACTACACCAAGGGGAACCGCTTCTTCCGGCCGGAATCGGTGCGCGGCATGCCCCCGGTGCGGCTTTTCGGCAATGCCGTGCTGTCGTTCATGACCAAGCTGAGCTGCGGATACTGGACCATCATGGACCCGACCAACGGGTACACCGCCGTCCATACCAGCGTGCTCCGCGAGTTGCCGCTCGACAAGCTCGAGCGGCGCTATTTCTTCGAGACGGACATGCTGTTCCGCCTCAACACCCTGCGCGCCGTCGTGCGCGACGTGCCGATGGATTCCGTGTATGCGGATGAAGAATCCAACCTGAAGATCGGCAAGGTGCTGCCCGAATTCCTGAAGAAGCACGCCTCGCGCTTCCTGCGCCGCTATGGCTACAGCTATTTCGTGCGCGACTTCAACGCGGGATCGATCTACAGCATCTTCGGCCTGCTGCTGCTGGCCTGGGGCAGCATCTTCGGCGCGCGGCAATGGATCCACAGCGCCATGGGAGACCAGCCGGCCACCAGTGGCACCGTCATGCTGGCCGCGCTTCCCGTCATGGTGGGCATCCAGTTCCTCGTGGCTTTCCTGCACCACGACGTGAGCAGCGTGCCGACGGAGCCCCTGAGCCCGCAGCTGGCCGACGAGTGCGAGCCGGACATCGGCCGCCACGCCTCGTCCTGCTGAGCCGTCCACCCGGCAGCCTGCCGCGCGCGATGGCAGGACCGCGCCACCGGGGGAAACCGCCATTCCGTGGACTGCAACCGCCCATTTACACGACCCGCAGATGCCCCACTCCGACGTGCCTGCCCTTGCTGCTGCAGGCCTTCTCCCCCTGTCCCTCTGGAAGCCCCCCGGCGACCTGATCGGCGTCTTCACCGACATCGACGACACGCTGACCACCGACGGCGCCATCACGGCCGACGCGCTGGACGCGCTGCAGGCGCTCCGGGATGCCGGGCTCATGGTCATCCCCGTCACCGGCCGCCCCGCGGGCTGGAGCGAACCTTTCGCCCTCTCCTGGCCCGTCCATGCGATCGTGGCGGAGAACGGCGCGGTGGCGATGGTGCGCCTCCCTGGTGGCGCCGACGCTGCCGCCGGACACCTGGATGGCGTGCTGGTGCGCCCAACCGGTCCCGGCGAGCCGGCGCTGCGCAAGTTCTACCAGCAGGACGCGGCCACGCGCGCGGCGCAATACGCGCGCATGCAGCAGGTGCTGGCGCGGATCGAGAACGAGGTGCCGGGTGCCCACCGGGCCACCGACTCCGCCGGGCGGGAGTGCGACATCGCCATCGACCACAGCGAATTCACACACCTGCCGCAGGCCGCCATCGATGCCGTCGTGCGGCGCATGCGCGCCGAGGGCATGCACGCCACGGTGAGCAGCATCCACATCAATGGCTGGTACGGCGACCACGACAAGCTCGCAGGCGCACGCTGGATCGTGCGCGAGCTCTTCGGCCGCCCGCTGGACGAGGAGATCGGGCGCTGGGTGTACGTGGGCGATTCCACCAACGACCAGAAGATGTTCGAGGCCTTCCCGCACAGCGTGGGCGTGGCCAACATCGCGCGGTTCGTGCCGCAACTGGCGCACCGGCCCCGCCACGTCACGCGCGCGGAGCGCGGCGCCGGTTTCGCAGAAGTGGCGCGCGCGATACTGCAGCCCGGCCGGCCGCCGGAGCGCCGCTGACGGCGGGCCACGAAGCGGAGGCCGCGAGTCAGGCGGGTTTGGCCAGCCCCAGCCGCTCGATGATGGCCTTCTCCCGCGAGTAGGTGTCCTGGGCGAACTGGCGGTACGCCGCCGTGTCCATGTAGATGGGCACCATGTCGTAGCGCGCCAGGGCGCTGCGGTAGTTCTCCTGGTCCATGGCGACCTTGAAGGCGTCGTGCAGGCGGCGGACCACGTCCGCGGGCGTTCCCTTCGGAGCGCCGATGCCGAAGGGGGAGTTCTGCACGATGTCGATGCCCAGTTCCTTCAGCGTGGGCGCATCCGGGAACTTGGCAAGCCGCTCCGCGCCCCAGGTGTTCAGCACCCGCAGCTTGCCGGCCTCCACCTGCGGCGCGAAGCCCGTGGAGTCCGCGGCGGCCATGAGCTGTCCGCCCAGGATGCCCTGCATGAGGTCCGCGCTGCCCTTGTAGGGCACGTGCAGCAGCTGCAGGCCCAGTTGCTGCACCACCCGCTCCATGGTCAGGTGCGGGCTCGTGAGCGCACCGGTGGAACCGTAGCTGAGCTTGCCGGGATTCGCCCTGGCATAGGCCACGAAATCCGCCCAGGTCTTGAAGGGAGAGTCGGCCGGAACGACCACGCCGAACGCATAGCCCGTCACGTTGATCACGTAGCTGATGTCCTTGACGGGGTCCCAGTTGATCTTCGTGGTGTAGGGCATGCGGAAGACCCCGAGCGGGATCTGCGCGACCGTGTAGCCATCCGCTGGCGAGGACTGCAGCATCTGCGCGGGCAGCGTCCCCCCGGCGCCGGGCTTGTTGTCGATGATGACGGGCTGGCCCAGCACCTTGGATGCGTTTTCCGCGAGCACCCGCATCGTGATGTCGGTGGGCCCGCCCGCGGGGAAGGCGACGACCAGCTTGACGGGGCGCGCGGGAAAGCCCTGGGCCCGAGCCGCAAGGGCGGGCGCGAGGGCGGCGGCGCCCCACTGGATCCAACGACGTCGCTGCATGTACGTGACTCCTGAACGAAAACGGAAGAAAGAAAATGGCTCGGGGCATTGCAGCGCAGCCCGCCCGGCGTGCCAACACCGCAAACCCTGACCCACTGTCACCCGCGCGTCACGCTGGAGTGCGACCTCGGCGCCCGGAAGCCCACCGGCAGCCGGATCAACGGTCGCGGTCGGTGCGATGGACCGGCACGGGCGCCACCTGCAGCGGCGGAGCGTCGCATCCCTGCCCGGCCGCGATCCACCGCCGGGCCAGCCGGGCCATCCAGCGCAGCGCCCAGGCGCGGCGCCAGCCGGTGACGGCGGCCGGGTCCGCCACCAGGCCGCAGACATAGCGGCCGGCGATGCCCGGAGCCGTGCCCGGGCTCCACCGCAATGCCGCGCACGGCCCGCTGCGGCGGCGCGAGACCACCATGCCCAGCGGGCACGGCTCTGCCAGGCAGCACAGACCACAGCCATTGCAGGGCGCGCCGAAGGCCGGCTGGGGCGGAGCGTCGCGATGCCGGAACACCACCCGCCCGGCAACGGCGAAACCATCGGCCAGCCCCCCAGCATCCGGGACGGGGGCATCAGCAGACGATTCGGGGGAGGTCATGGTCGGGGGCCGGGGTCGGGCGGGAATGGGGTCGGGAGCGGTCAGCGGGGCAGGGGGATCCAGGATGCCCATCATCCCGTGGCCGGCACCGGAGGGCAAGCAGGACCGCTCCGCCCCCGGGGCCATCGCGCCCGGGGAGCCGGCCCAGGCAAAAAAAAGCGCCCGGAGGGCGCCTTCTTCGGTTCACGGGCCGGGATGGCTCCCGTCCGCTGGTGCGCAGCGCGGCTGTCGCCGCGCCCGCCTCAGTGCTGCAGGATCTTGTTGAGAAAGTCCTTCGTGCGGGGCTGCCGCGCATCGGGATTGTTGAAGAAGTCGTCCTTGGAGCAATCCTCCAGGATCTTGCCGCCCACGTCCATGAAGATGACGCGGTTGCTCACCTTGCGTGCGAAGCCCATCTCGTGGGTCACGCACATCATGGTCATGCCTTCGTTGGCCAGGCTCACCATCACGTCCAGCACCTCGCCGACCATTTCCGGGTCGAGGGCCGAGGTGGGCTCGTCGAAGAGCATCACGATGGGGTCCATCGACAGCGCGCGCGCGATCGCCACGCGCTGCTGCTGCCCGCCGGACAGCTGGCCCGGGAACTTGTCCTTGTGCGCGGACAGGCCCACGCGGTCGAGCATCTTGAGGCCGCGCTGCTTCGCCTCGTCGGCGCGGCGCCCCAGCACCTTGATCTGGGCGATCGTGAGGTTCTCCGTCACCGACAGGTGCGGGAACAGCTCGAAGTGCTGGAACACCATGCCGACCTGGCTGCGCAGCTTGGGCAGGTTGGTCTTCGGGTCGTGGATGGCCACACCGTTGACATAGATCTCGCCCTTCTGGATGGGCTCCAGCGCGTTGATCGTCTTGATCAGCGTGGACTTGCCCGAGCCCGAGGGGCCGCACACGACCACCACTTCACCCTTGCGGATGCTGGTGGAGCAGTCGCTCAGCACCTGGAAGCTGCCATACCACTTGGAAACGTTCTTGAGTTCAATCATTTGCTTTATTCCTCACTCACTTGCCGCACGGGTCAGCGGATGATGGCGATCTTGCGGTGCAGTCGCTTCACCGCCCACGAGAGCGCGAAGCACATGATGAAGTACACGACCGCGGCCAGCAGGTAGGCCTCGATCGGGCGGCCGTAGTTCTTGCCTGCGGTCTCGAAGCCCTTGAGCATGTCGTAGGCGCCGATGGCATACACGAGCGACGTGTCCTGGAACAGGATGATGGTCTGCGTCAGCAGCACCGGCAGCATGTTGCGGAACGCCTGTGGCAGGATCACGATTTTCATGTTCTGGCCGTAGGTCATGCCCAGCGCCTGGCCTGCGAACACCTGGCCGCGCGAAATGGACTGGATGCCGGCCCGCATGATCTCGCTGAAGTACGCCGCCTCGAAGGCGATGAAGGTGATGATGGCCGACAGCTCGGAGCGGTAGCTCGAGCCGATCCCGCCGGGCAGGGCCGCGTAGAACGAAGCCGGCACCAGCAGGAAGAACCACAGGATCACCATCACCAGCGGAATGCTGCGCATGCCGTTGACGTAGATGGTGGCCGGCACGTCCAGCCACTTCCTGCCCGAGAGGCGCATCAGCGCCAGCACGGTGCCCAGCAGGATGCCGCCGATCGTGGCGATCAGCGTCAGCATGATGCTGAAATAGAAGCCCTTGACGACGAACTTGCTGATGATGTCCCAGCTGTAGAAGGAAAAGTCGAGATTCATCATGTCAGTGGCCTCCCCCCGTGCCGCCAGCGACGATGAAGCCCGGGACGCGCGCACGCTTTTCGATGAAGGCCATGATGCGGTTGATGGCGAACGCCGAGACGACGTAGAGCCCCGTCACCGCCAGGTAGATTTCGATGCCGCGCGAGGTCTCCTCCTGCGCCTGCATGGCGAACATGGTCAGCTCGGTCACCGACACGGCGAAAGCCACCGACGAGTTCTTGAAGATGTTCATCGTCTCGCTGGTCAGCGGCGGCAGGATGATGCGGAATGCCATGGGCAGAAGCACGTAGCGGTAGTACTGCACCGTGGTGAAGCCCAAAGCCATGCCGGCGTAGCGCTGGCCGCGCGGCAGGGCCTGGATGCCCGAGCGCACCTGCTCGGCGATCCGTGCGGACGTGAAGAATCCCAGCGCCAGCACCACGAGGACGAAGCCGGAAACGCTCTTCATCACCGGGAAGATGGCCGGCACCACGTGATACCACAGGAAGATCTGCACCAGCAGGGGAATGTTGCGGAACAGCTCCACCCACGCATTCCCGAAGCCGGTCAGAAACTTGTTGTCCGGCAGCGTGCGCAGCGTGCCGATGACCGAGCCGGCCACCAGCGCGATCACCAGCGCCAGCAGGGCCACCGACACGGTCCAGCCCCAGGCCGAGAGCATCCACTGGAGGTAGGTCGGATAATCGCCCCCCGGGTCCTGCAGGAAGACCTGCCAATCCCAATTCGATCCCATGGGAATTCCTTCTCAAATCGTCATACGTCCTGAAATCCGACGGCCGTCCGCCCACCGCAGCGGGACAACAAGCAAACGCCCACCGGCGAGGTGGGCGTTCGCAGGAGCGGACAGGTCCGTGCGCATCAATCCTTGAGCGTGTATTCCTCCATGGGCTTGTCGTTGGGGTTCGCCCACGCGGCCTTGGTGGCTTCGCTCACCGGCAGGCCGATCTTCACGTTGTTCGGCGGGATGGGCTGCATGAACCACTTGTCGTAGAGCTTGGCCATCTCGCCCGACTTCATCATGCCCTTCAGGCTGTCGTCCACGGCCTTCTTGAAGGCCGGGTCGTCCTTGCGGATCATGATCGCGATGGGCTCCACGCTCAGCGTTTCGCCGACGATCTTGAAGTCGTTGGGAGCCTTGGACTTGGCGATGTTGGACGCGAGGATGGAACCGTCCATGATGAAGGCGTCCGCACGGCCCGACTCCAGCAGCAGGAAGCTGTCGGAATGGTCCTTGCCGAACACTTCCTTGAACGTCAGGCCGTCGGCGCGCTTGTTCTTGCGCAAGGTCTGCACCGAGGTGGTGCCGGTCGTCGTGGCGATGGTCTTGCCGTTCAGGTCCTTGATGCCGGCAATGCCGGAGTTGGCCTTGACGGCGATACGCACTTCTTCCACGTAGGTGGTCACGGCGAAGGCCACATCCTTCTGGCGCGCCTGGTTGTTGGTGGTCGAGCCGCACTCGATGTCCACGGTACCGTTCTGCACCAGGGGGATGCGGTTCTGCGAGGTCACGGGCTGGTACTTGGTTTCCAGCTTGGCCAGGCCGAGCTGCTTCTGCACGTCGGAGATCACGCGGGCGCAGACGTCGTAATGGAAGCCGGTGTACTTGCCGTCGCCCAGGGTGTAGGAGAGACCGGAAGACTCGCGCACGCCCTCGGTAATGGTGCCGGAGGCCTTGATCCTGGCCAGCGTGTCGTTCGACTGGGCGAACGCGCCGCCCGCAGCGAGCGCCATCACGGCAACTGCCAACAATTGTTTCTTCATCACGATCTCCTTAGCTTATGGATACAAGGGAAGGGGTCATTCTAGATAGACGCAGGCAAGGCACTCGCCGTTGCAGGGAATATCCCGAATGGGGGAAACGCGCGTGCCCGGAGGCCTGCGTCAGAACGGAACCTGGTCCGAGGGGTATTTCCAGAACTCCCGCAGCAGGTAGCTGACAGGCAAGTTCAGTGCCCGGTTGGAGGGCGGGATGGGCTGGAGGAACCACTTGTCGTAGATGGGATGGATCTCGCGGCTCGTGATGAGCCGGCGCATCTCGTCGTCCACCACCTTCTTGAATTCAGGATCGCCCTTGGGCAGCATGATGGCCAGCGCCTCGGCCGTGACGAACTTGCCGACCACTTTCAGCGCCTTGGGGTCGGGGCGGCCCGCGGCGAACGCGTAGAGCAGCACGTCGTCCATCGCGAAGGCATCGGCCTCGCCCTTTTCCACCATCTCCACGGCCCGCTGGTCGTCCGGTGACTCGATCACGTTGATCTGCAGGGCGCGCTCGCGGTTGAGTTGCTGCACGGCCCGCAGCGCGGTCGTGCCGCGGGTGGACACCAGCTTGTGCCCGCCCATGTCCTCGATGCGGTCGAGCGGGCTCGATGCCTTGACCAACAGGCGGGTGCCGGTGATGAAGTGTGGAATGGTGAACGCGACGATCTGCCGGCGCTCCGCATTGTTGGTGGTGGAGCCGCATTCGAGGTCGGCCCGTCCCCGGGTGATGGCGTCCATCCGGTTGCCGAGGTCCACCGGGACGTAGGCGATGTCCATGTCCTTGCGGCCCGTCTTGCGGCGCACGGCATCCGCCACCCGCTGGCACAGCTCCACGGCATAGCCGGCCGGTCGCCCCGCGGCATCCTTGAAGGCGAAGGGAGAAGCCGCGTCCCGGTACGCCACGACCAGCTTGCCGCCCGAAGCGATGCGCTCCAGGACTCCCGCATGGGAGGCCACGGCACAGCAGAGTGAGGCCATCCCCAGGAGGGTACGCCACGGGCGAACAGGATTCATGGTTTGTCTCGGCATGGAATACGAACCAACGCAAAAACCGCGCCAGCTGGGCATCTCTTTTGACTGCAGTTCAGTAACTGCTGCCTGGAACCGGTCGGGACTGTAAGTCCTGTCCCCACCACTTTCCAATGCCGATTGCAGGATTACATCATGCAATCAAGACATAACCAAGCCAGCGCATGCTACAGCGGCTTGTCGGTGCCATGGGCCTGCAGGTAAGCCCACAGGGATTCCACCGTCCCCTTGGCGCGCTCCTTGCCGGAGGACTTCTGCCGGTAGGCACGCACTTCCATCGACATCTGCATGTCCGGCATGCCCTCGCGCACCGCGCTCGCCAGCCGGCGCGAGCGCAGTTCCTTCTTCACCGCACTGTGCGGCAGAAAGGCGACGCCGTGACCTTCCAGCGCCATGGCCTTCAGGCCTTCGGCCATGTCGGTCTCGTACACGCGGTCCAGGTGGATGGGGATGCCGGACTGCTTGAGGATGAGTTCCGTCACCCGGCCCAGGTAGGCCCCGGGCGCATAGCCCAGGTAGGGCAGCGGATGGGCCGGTTCGCCCGGCAGCGCGTAGAGCGGCCGGCCATCGGCGTCCGCCCGGGCATACGGCGACAGGATCTCCTGCCCCAGCGTGAGCATCTCGTACCGGTCGGAATCCAGCTGCAGGGGCTGCGAGGGATGGTGGTAGGCGATCAGAAGGTCGCAGCCCCCTTCCACCAGGCGCAGCACCGCATCGTGCACGTTCAGGGCGATCAGCCGGCTCTTCACCGGCCCGAAGCGCTCGCGCAGGCCGGAGAGCCAGGCGGGAAAGAAGGTGAAGGCGAGCGTATGCGGAACCGCGAACTCGACCATGTCCTTGTCGGCGCTGGTGTGCGCCCTCAGCATGGCCCGGGTGTTCTGCAGCGACTGCAGCACGTCCAGCGCTTCCTCGTACAGGGTCTTGCCCGCCGGCGTGAGCCGGGTGGGATAGGAACTGCGATCCACCAGATCGGTTCCTGCCCAGGCTTCCAGGGCCTGGATGCGCCGCGAGAACGCGGGCTGGGTTACGTGACGCAGCTGCGCCGACCGGCTGAAGCTGCGCGTCTCCGCGAGGCTGACAAAGTCCTCGAGCCACTTGGTTTCCATGGGGCGCCATTATCGGCTCCGCGGCGTCCGCACGGCCGCGTGCACTTCGGGAAATCCTGCACCGGATTCGCATACATCCGGTTGCACAATGCTCGCCTGCGCCTACCCGGCGCCATCGACCGTCCAGCCCGGGGCCCACCACGCCGCGGACACCGGACCGCAGCCGTCCTCCGTCCGCCCGCCGCCCCCCATGCCCGAATCCCTGCCACCCGACGCAGAAGCCGATGCTTCCGCCGCCCCCACCGCGCCCGTGGCCCCCCCGCCTTCCGCGGATACCGCCACCGAGCGCTCGCTGCGCTTCGAGGACTGCCTGACCGTGGCCATCATGGCCCTGCTGGCGCTCATCACGTTCGCCAACGTGCTCGTCCGTCATTTCACCAACTCCTCCTTTGCCTGGACCGAGGAGATCTCCGTCTTCCTGATGATCGTGCTGGCGCTGGTGGCAGGCTCGGCCGCAGTGGCGCGGGACGTGCACATCCGCATCGAGTATTTCGCCGAGGGCGGCTCCGCGGCGCGCCGGCGGCGCCTCGCCCGGTTCGGGGCCCTTTCGGTCGCGGTCCTGTTCGCAGGCATCGCCGTGCTCAGCGCCCGGGTCACGTGGGACGACTGGCGCTTCGGCGAGACATCGCCGGGCATCGGGGTGCCGCAGTGGTGGTACTCCGCCTGGCTGCCGCTGCTGTCGGCGCTGATCACGCTGCGCGCCCTCGGCCTCTTCCGCCGCCAGGACGCGGCAGCCGGCACACCGGGTGCCCGGCCATGATCGCGGCGCTGCTCTTCGCGGTCTTCCTGGGCATGATGGCCGCCGGCGTGCCGATCGGCGCCGCGCTCGGCCTGGCCGGTACCGCCGCCATCGCCATCGCCAACGCCGACGCACCCTGGTTCGGGCTGCTGGCCGTGCCGCAGAACTTCTATGCAGGGCTCGGCAAGTACCCCCTGCTCGCGATTCCCATGTTCGTGCTGGTCGGATCGATCTTCGACCGCTCCGGCGTGGCGCTTCGCCTGGTGAACTTCGCGGTCGCCATCGTCGGCCGCGGCCCGGGCATGCTGCCGCTGGTGGCCATCGCGGTGGCGATGTTCCTGGGCGGCATTTCGGGCTCCGGGCCGGCGAACGCCGCGGCCGTGGGCGGCGTGATGATCGCTGCCATGTCGCGCGCGGGCTACCCGGGCTCGTTCTCGGCCAGCGTGGTCGGCGCGGCGGCGGCCACCGACATCCTGATCCCGCCCTCCGTCGCCTTCATCATCTACTCGGTGCTCGTGCCCGGCGCCTCCGTGCCCGCCCTGTTCGCTGCTGGCATGGTGCCCGGCGTGCTCGCGGGAATCGCGCTGGTGGTGCCCGCGGTCTGGCTGGCGCGCCGCCACCGCATGGGCGCGCTGGAGGCCACGATGCCCCGCCCCCCGTTCTGGAAGAGCCTGCGCGAAGCCTCCTGGGGCCTGGCCGCGCCGGTGGTCATCCTCGGCGGCATGCGCGCGGGCTGGTTCACGCCCACCGAGGCGGCAGTGGTCGCGGTGTTCTACGGCCTCTTCGTGGGCATGTGCATCCACCGCACCATCGGCCTGCGCGATCTGTTCCCGATCCTGCGCGAGGCCGGCGAGCTCTCGGCAGTGATCCTGCTGGTGGTCTCGCTGGCAGGCATCTTCGCGTTCTCGCTGTCCACGCTCGGCGTGATCGATCCGATCGCCAACGCCATCGTGCACTCGGGCCTCGGCGAATGGGGTGTGCTCGCGCTGCTGATCCTGCTGCTGATCACCGTGGGCATGTTCCTGGACGGCATCTCGATCTTCCTGATCTTCGTGCCGCTGCTCCTGCCCATCATGCAGCACTACCAGTGGGACCCCGTCTGGTTCGGCGTGATCCTCACCCTGAAGGTAGCGCTCGGCCAGTTCACGCCACCGCTGGCCGTGAACCTCATGGTGTCCTGCCGCATCGCGGGCGTGCGCATGGAGTCCACGGTGCGCTGGGTGGGCCCCATGCTGCTGGCCATGTTCCTCGTGATGGTGGCCGTCATCGCCTTTCCGCAACTGGCCCTCTGGCTTCCGGCACGCCTGGGCTATTGAAGCCCGCGCGTTTTTCCCTTTGACGAAATCGACGACGAACAGGAGACCATCCATGCAACTGCGCACCTTCCTCGCCACCGCCGTGGCCGCCGCGGCCGCCCTCGCGTTCAGCGCGGCACCGGCCGCCGCGCAGAACTACAAGAGCGAATACCGGATGTCGCTGGTGCTGGGCACCGCCTTCCCGTGGGGCAAGGGCGGCGAGCTCTGGGCGAACAAGGTGCGCGAGCGCACGCAGGGCAGCATCAACATCAAGCTCTATCCGGGCGTCTCGCTCATCCAGGGCGACCAGACCCGCGAGTTCAGCGCGCTGCGCCAGGGCGTGATCGACATGGCCGTGGGCTCCACCATCAACTGGTCGCCGCAGGTCAAGGCCCTCAACCTCTTCTCCCTGCCCTTCCTCTTCCCCGACTACGCCTCGGTGGACGCGGTCACGCAGGGCGAGGTCGGCAAGAGCATCTTCCAGACGCTCGACAAGGCCGGCGTGGTGCCGCTCGCGTGGGGCGAGAATGGCTACCGCGAAATCTCCAACTCCAAGCGTCCGATCAAGACACCCGCCGACCTCAAGGGCCTGAAGATCCGCGTGGTCGGTTCGCCGCTGTTCCTCGACACCTTCACGGCGCTGGGCGCCAACCCCACCCAGATGAGCTGGGCCGATGCCCAGCCCGCCATGGCGAGCGGCGCCGTGGACGGGCAGGAGAACCCCGTGTCGGTGTACATGGCGGCCAAGCTCTACACCGTGGCGCAGAAGTACGTCACCATGTGGGGCTACATGAACGATCCGCTCATCTTCGTGGTGAACAAGGACATCTGGAATTCCTGGACGCCCGCGGACCGCGAGATCGTGCGCCAGGCCGCCATCGACGCCGGCAAGGAGCAGATCGCCATCGCGCGCAAGGGCATGGTCGAGGCCGACAAGCCCCTGCTCAAGGAGATCGCCAGCCACGGCGTCACCGTGACACAGCTCGGCCCGCAGGAGCGCCAGGCCTTCGTGCAGGCCACCCGCCCGGTCTTCGACAAGTGGAAGGGCCAGATCGGCGCCGACCTGGTGGACGCGGCAGAAAAGGCGGTGGCCAAGAAATAGCCCGGATCGGTCACTCTTCGCGCGACTGCTGGCGCCACATGTCCGCGTAGCGTCCACCGAGCGCCAACAACTGCACGTGCGTGCCGCGCTCGACGATCCGTCCCGCATCCATCACCAGGATCTCGTGCGCGTCCAC
Organism: Paracidovorax cattleyae; assembly: GCF_900104515.1. Lineage (GTDB taxonomy): Bacteria > Pseudomonadota > Gammaproteobacteria > Burkholderiales > Burkholderiaceae_C > Paracidovorax > Paracidovorax cattleyae. Next base: position 184,360 of record NZ_FNJL01000004.1, on the reverse strand, counting down.
CACCGTCGAGAGCCGATGCGCGACGAGCAGCACCGTCTTGCCCTGGGCGGCGCTGCGCAACTCGGCCTGTATCGCCCGCTCGTTGGCCGTATCGAGCGCGGAGGTGGCCTCGTCGAACACGAGGATGGGCGGATTCTTGAGCAGCGTGCGGGCGATGGCCACGCGCTGTTTTTCGCCACCCGACAGCTTCAGGCCCCGCTCGCCCACCTGCGTGCCATACCCTGCCGGCAGTCCCGCGATGAAATCATGGATGCGCGCGGCCCGCGCCGCGGCCTCGATGTCCGGCTGCGATGCGCCCGGCCTGCCGTAGGCGATGTTGTAGGCGATGGTTTCGTTGAACAGCACCGTGTCCTGCGGCACGGCTCCCACGGCGCGGCGCAGGCTGTCCTGGGTGACCTCCCGGATATCCTGCCCATCGACCGTGATGCGTCCCGCCTGCACGTCGTAGAAGCGGAACAGCAGCCGCGCGAGCGTGGACTTGCCCGAGCCCGAGGGGCCGACCACCGCCACCGTGCGCCCGGGAGGGATCTCGAAATCGACGCCGTGGAGGATGGTGCGCGCCGGCTCATAGGCGAAATGCACGCCTTCGAACCGTAACGACGGCGCAGATGTGCCCAACGACAGCGGTAACGCCTGCGGCGCGTCCCGCACTTCCTGCTCACGGTCCATGAGCGTGAACATCTTGTCCAGGTCGGTCAGGCTCTGCTTGATCTCGCGGTAGATCACGCCCAGGAAGTTGAGGGGAATGTAGAGCTGGATCATGAAGGCATTCACCATCACCAGGTCCCCCAGCGTCATGCGGCCATCGGCCACGCCCTGCGCCGCGCGCCACAGCATGGCGACCAGGGCCGTGGCGATGATGAGCTGCTGCCCCGCGTTGAGCAGCGACAGCGACGTCTGGCTCTTCAGGCGCGCGCGCCGCAGCTGCTCCAGGCTCTCGTCGTACCGGCGCACCTCGAAAGGCTCGTTGTTGAAGTACTTGACGGTCTCGTAGTTCAGCAGCGAATCCACGGCCTTGGTATGGGCCGCGGAATCGAAGGCATTGGCCTCGCGGCGAAAGTGGGTGCGCCACTCGGTGAGCATCACGGTGAACAGGATGTAGCAGGCCAGCGCGGCCAGCGTGATCCAGGCGAAGGCCGGATCGAACTTTCCCCCGAGCACCGCCAGAACCAGGAACACCTCGATCAGCGTGGCACCGATGTTGAAGAGCGTGAAGGAGATCAGCGACTCGATGCCGCGCACCCCGCGCTCGATGTCGCGCGTCATCCCACCGGTCTGCCGCTCCAGGTGGAAACGCAAGCTGAGTGCGTGCAGATGCTCGAAAGTCTGCAGCGCGATGCGGCGCGCGGCGCCCTGCGTGGCCTTGGCGAAGACGAGTTCGCGCAGCTCGGTGAAGACCGAGGTGCTCAGCCGCAGCAGGCCGTAGGCCGCAAGCAACCCTGCGGGCACCATCACGATCGCGGCGGCGGAACCCGGCGCGGGAGCCATCGCATCCACGATGCGCTTGAGCAGCAGCGGCACGCCAACGTTCGCGAGCTTGGCGCCAATGACGAATACCAGCGCGGCCATCACCCGCCAGCGGTAATGCAGCAGGTAGGGGATCAGGCGGGCGCTCGTGGCGCGGTCGCTGCGGGCGGCGGCGGGCACGGCCGCAGGAGGGGAGGAGGCAGTGGCTGGGTCGCCGTGGGGGCGCATGGGGGACAATCCCGGTCGTTGTTCGTTCTTACCGGGATTGTGCCCATGACCTCCACCCTGCCCCCGCAAAGCGCCCTGCCCATCGACAAGGAGCTGGTGCTGAAAGTGATCCCTATGCCCGCGGATTGCAATGCCAACGGGGATATCTTCGGCGGCTGGGTGATGGCCCAGGTGGACCTGGCAGGCTCCGTGCTGCCTGCGCGCCACGTGCAGGGTCGCATGGCGACCGTGGCAGTCAACGAATTCGTCTTCAAGCAGCCCGTGCGGGTGGGAGACATACTATCGTTCTTTTCCACCATCACGCGGATCGGCCGCACGTCGGTGACCGTGGAGGTGGAGGTGTACGCGGAGCGCTTCGCGGCGCAGGGGCGCTACGTGAAAGTGACGGAAGCGCGGCTCACCTACGTCGCCATCGATGCGTCGGGCAGGCCGCGGCCCGTGCCGCGGCCTGCCGGGGAGGAGGCAGGACATGCCGGCCCCGCGGCACATGCAGGGACCGGAGCCCGCTGACCCGGGAGGGCAGGCAGTCCCGCGGGCCGTGCCCCGCAGCGGCGCCCCTGGCGGGCGGTGGCGTCCTTCCCCCCCCGCCAGGGACTGCCGCGAGAAGGATCAGGCGGCGAGCGGCTGGGATTCGCTGCGAGAGACGTTCGCAGCAGCGTGGTTCTGGGGCCGCACCGAGGTCACGGTGCCGGCCTCGATCTCGCCGGCCAGCTGGCCGCCTTCCTCGATCACCACCTTGCCGTAGCGGATCTTGCCGTTGACTTTGCCGGTGCTGTAGATGACGAGCTTCTGCCGGACGGTGAGCGTGCCGTCGAACTCCCCATGGATTTCGGCGATGTCGATTTCGGCCGAACCCCGGAAGGCCCCCTGCTCCGCGATCTGGATCACCCGGGAGTCCATGGTGGCCTCCACCGTTCCCTCCACGACGAGCGTGTCGCAATCGGTGATCTCCACGCCCTTGAGCTTGATGTTCGGGCCGACGGTGAGCTTGCTGCCCGCGCCTTCGGACGGCGCAACGGCTGCGGACTTGTGGACCCCAGGCTGGGTGGTGGTGGTGGTAGTTGCTGCAGCGGACGCGGCGCCGTTCACCGCGCTGCCGGAACCGCCGAGCACCGAACTGGGCGGGCGGGGCTGGAAGGACTCGGGTTCACGCTTGCCGAAGAAGGGGTTTTGCACAGCCATCAGATCTCCTTGGAAAAAGTCCGTCCGATGCTAGGAGGCCTCCTCCGGCAAAAATCCATGCGTTACGCAAGAACGGTAACCAAACCCTTCGTTCGTTGCATGCACTTGCAGGGCTTGCAGGGTCATACAGCACCGCGACCGTGCGTAGGCGGGCGACGAACCCGCGTGTCGGCCCGCGGCGCCATGTCTTTCAGGGCTGGAAGCCCGAACGGCGCACCACCGGCACCCACTGCGCCCGGTAGGCTGCCAGCATCTGCGCCGTCTGCTCCCGGGACAGGGCCACGGGTACCATGTCCGCACTGGTGAAACGCGCCTGCACGGCCTTGTCTCCCATGGCCTGGAAAACGGCCTCGGCGATGCGCCGCGCGCGGGGCCCGGGCAGCCAGGCAGGCGCGTAGAGCGCGTTCCAGCCCTGCGCGGACAGCGCCAGCCCGGCCTCCTTGAAGGTCGGCACCGTGGGCAGCGCCGGCGCACGCTGGTCGTCGGACATCGCCAGGATGCGCAGCCTGCCCGCCTTGTGCAGCGGCTCCAGCGCGTCCAGCGCATCGATGGCCATCGGAACATGGCCGCCCATGAGATCGTCCAGCAGCGGACCGGAGCCCCCGTAGCCCACCACCGGCAATGTCAGGCCGAGTTGCTCTGCCAGCATGAGCGCGAAGAAATGGGGCAGGCTACCGGTGGCCGGGATGCCGGTGGACAGCTTGTCCTTGTGGGCCAGCATCCAGGCATGCAGGTGGGAGAAGTCGCGCACCGTAACGCCCGTGCCCACGGCCACGCCGAACGCATAGCGGGTGACCTGCGCAAGCACCGCATAGTCCTTGTCGGGATCGTAGCCGTTGTCCTTGAAGACCAGCGGAGCGACCAGCATGGTGGCCGGGTTGGCCAGCACCACCACGTTCTGCCCGGTAGGGTCGCGGTGCAGTTGTTGCAACGCGAGCCGCCCCCCCGCGCCCGCGCGGTTGTCCACGACCACCGGCACGCCCAGGCGGGGCCCCAGGGCTTCGGCCAGCAGCCGGGCCGCTCGGTCGGAAGAGCCCCCCGGCGGGTAGGGCACGACCAGCCGCAGCGCCCCGCCGTCCAGCGGCCCCGCCGCAGCCTGGGACCACGCCGGCGCCCAAGGCGAAGCAGCGGCCCCGGCCAGGACTCCCCAGCGGAGCAGCGCCCTGCGAGGAACGGCCGGAGCATCAGCGGAAGAGGTACGGTGCGTACGAATCATGCCGGCAGCATCCGTCGGTGGAGATGTTGCCGAATGTAGCGCCGACCGGCCACCTGCGGCAGCTATCGTTACCCCGGGGATGCGCCGGCGCGACAGACCGGGCAGCCTGCGGTCAGCTGGCGTTGAAGTCGGGCCTGCGCTTCTGCATGAACGCCGTGAAGGCTTCGCGGGCGGCCGGCTCCTGGAGCATGCGGCCGAAGACGACGCCTTCCTCGGCGATGCGCTCGAGCAGGGGCGCCGTCTGGTCCTTCTTCATGAGGCGCTTGGTCTCGACCAGGGACGACAGCGGCTTGGACGCGAGCTTGCGCGCCTGCGTCTGGGCGACCATATTGCATTCCGTCGGGGGCACCACGCGGTTCACGAGGCCCACCTCGAGCGCGGCCTCGGCCATGAACGGCTCGCCCAGCAGCAGGGCCTCGGCGGCGCGGTGGTACCCCATCATGCGTGGCACGAGCAGGCTGGAGCCGGCCTCCGGGCACAGCCCCAGGTTCACGAACGGCATGGAAAACGCCGCGTTGTCTCCCGCATAGACGAGGTCGCAGTGCAGGAGCATGGTGGTGCCGATGCCCACCGCAGGGCCGCACACGGCCGCCACCACCGGCTTCGGGAACGTGGCGATCGCCTGCAGGAACCGGAACACAGGCGACTCCTGCGTGGAAGGCGGGCTGTTGAGGAAGTCGCCAATGTCGTTGCCGGCACTGAAGATGGCCACGTCGCCCTGCAGCACCACCACGCGCACGGCGGCATCCTGCGCCGCGGCATCGAAGGCGTCCGCCAGCGCTGCGTACATGACCCGCGTGATGGAGTTCTTCTTCTCCACACGGTTGAAGGTGATGGTCATCACACCGGCTTCGGTATGCGTGAGGATGTCCTGGGGTTCGGTCATCGAAGGCTCCTGCGCTTCATTCTTTGTAATAGACGATCTGGTGGCTGCTCGCGAGCATGGTGCCGCCCTGGTTCCAGAGCTGCACCGTCTGGTCGAAAAAGCCGTTGCGGAACTCCTGGGCGCGCGCCTGCCCGAGCAGGTAGCCGCATCCCGAATCCGCCAGTTGCTCGCGGCCCGCGTGGAAGTACACGGTGAGCGACACCGTCCCGGCCGGTACCTGGCGCGCACGGCGCAGCCAGACGCGGGGAAAGAATACATCGGAGAGGGCCGCGAGCGCACAGAAATCTAGCGGCCGGGGAGGCTCGTCGCGCATCCACAGCTGGCTCAGGCTGCTGTCGCCGCCGCCGTCCCAGCGCGATGGCAGCGCGCCGGTCATGGGCCGCAGGTCGTAACGGTCGAGCCATTTCACGGGCATGCCGCGCAAAATGCGCTCCAGACCCTCCGGGCCCGTCACCTCGGGCATCGGTGTGTCCGGCAGGCTCCAGGTCTCGCGCCGCACCGCCGTGACGGCCGTGGCGGTAGTGGTCACCACCGGCTCGCCGGCGGCACCGGGCTGCAGCACCGACAGCGTCCAGTGCTGCGTGGAGCGGTTGGTGCGCACGGGCTCGGCCTGCACCGTGAATTCACCCTCGGCGATGGCGCCCGCGTAGTTCACGGTGAGCGACAGCGGATCGCCCAGGCGCTGCGGATGCTGCATCACGGCCTGCAGCAACGCAGCGGCCGTGATGCCGCCGAACGGCCCGACCATGTTCCAGTAGGCGGGCGACGTCCGCGCCCTGTAGCGGCCGGGCCCGGCCTCCGTGAGCGCCAGCGCGTCGTCCAGGGGATGGAGTGCAGGGTTCATGGGAAGCGAGTGTGCCGTGGTTGCAAGCGTATGGCCGTCGTACCGGTGACTGGACAAGGCAGAGCGCCAACGGCTCCTGCCAGCAGACGCCGTGGAACGGGCTTCGCCCGGCCACCGGCGTCGTCCCCCTTCCCGCGCGCCAGCGCGAGAGAAGAGGGAAGCGGCGAAGCCGCTCAGGGGGATGTACTCACACTTTTTCGAAGATGCCTGCCGCGCCCTGCCCCATGCCCACGCACATCGTGACCATGCCGTACTTCAGGTTCTTGCGGCGCAGCGCGTGCACGACCGTGGCCGAGCGGATGGCGCCCGTGGCGCCCAGCGGGTGGCCCAGCGCGATCGCGCCGCCCATGGGGTTCACCTTGGCCGGGTCCAGGCCCAGCTGGCGCAGCACGGCCAGCGATTGCGCAGCGAAGGCCTCGTTCAGCTCGAACCAGTCGATGTCCTGGTGCTTCAGGCCGGCGTAGCGCAGCGCGGCCGGAATGGCCTCGATCGGGCCGATGCCCATGATGCTCGGCGGCACGCCCTTGCTGGCGAAGCTGACGAAGCGCGCCAGGGGCGTCAGGCCGAAGCGTTTCACGGCCGATTCGCTGGCGAGGATCAGTGCACCGGCACCGTCGCTGGTCTGCGAACTGTTGCCGGCCGTGACCGAGCCGCGCGCGGCGAACACCGTCTTGAGCTTCGCGAGCCCCTCCAGGCTGGTGTCGGGCCGCGCGCCCTCGTCCAGGGTCACCGTGCGGGTCTTGGCGATGCTTTCGCCCGACTCCAGGTCCGCGGTGCGGTCCGTCACTTCGATCGGCGTGATCTCGTCGGTGAACTCGCCCGCCTGCTGCGCGGCCAGCGCGCGCTGGTGCGACTGCAGCGCGAAGGCGTCCTGGTCTTCGCGAGACACCTTCCATTGCTGGGCGACCTTCTCGGCCGTGAGGCCCATGCCGTAGGCGATGCCCACGTCGCCATCCTTCGCGAAGATGCTGGGCGACAGCGAGGGCGTATTGCCCATCATCGGCACCATGCTCATGCTCTCGACACCCGCGGCGATCATCACCTCGGCCTCGCCCACGCGGATGCGGTCGGCCGCCATCTGCACGGCCGAGAGGCCCGAGGCGCAGAAACGGTTGACGGTGATGCCGCCCACGCTGGTGGGCAGTCCCGCCAGCACGGCACCGATGCGCGCCACGTTCAGGCCCTGCGCGCCTTCGGGAATCGCGCAGCCGCAGATGATGTCCTCGATGGCGGACGGGTCCAGCCCCGGCACCTGGGCCAGCGCGGCCTTGAGGGTCGTGGCCAGCAGTTCGTCGGGCCGGGTGTTGCGGAAGTAGCCGCGGTGCGACTTGCCGATGGGCGTGCGCGTGGCGGCGACGATGTAGGCGTCCTGCATTTGTTTTGCCATGGAGAAGGCTCCTTCAGTCGATCCGTCGATCGGTCTAGTCAATCGTTTACCTGGCGGGGCGGCTGGACGGAATCCAGACCCACGTGAATTCGCATTGCACCGGCTCGGCACCGGACTCGTCCGTCACCGTGACGGGCACCTGCAGCTCGCCTTTGTCGCCGTCACGCATCGCCTGGCGCTGCGCGTCGGTGAGCACCGCCACCGCGCGCAGCGCACCCGTGGCGCGCTGGCGGAAAGCCATCTTCATGTCCTTGGCGAGCGGCACGCAGTCGTCGCGCACGTTCAGCCCGACGGCCATGCCGGTGGCCGTCTCGGCAAGCAGGTTCATCGCCGAGGCATGGATGCCGCCAATGTGGTTGCGCACGCGCGGCACGTTGGGCAGGCGCACCTCCACGCGGTGCGGCGACATCTCGATGAACTCCACGCGTGCCGTCTTCGTGAAAGGCACTGCGCGGCGCAGCACCAGGTTGCGCACCCAGGGGCGCAGGAACGCCGGGAACTCGTCCACCTGTTCCAGTTGCAATTGCAGGCGGTTCGGCGCGAAAGGGGTGGCGGGAGTGGCGGTCATGCGGGCGGTCAATTGCGCAGCGGCTTGCCGGTGTTCAGCATGCCCAGGATGCGCTCCTGCGTTTTGGGATGCTGGATCAGGCTGCAGAACGCCTTGCGCTCCAGCGCCATCAGGTATTCCTCGCTCACCAGCGTGCCGGCATCGACGTCGCCGCCGCACACGATCTCGGCGATCAGCGTGGCGATGTGCTGGTCGTGGTCGCTGATGAAGCCGCCATCGCGCATATTGACCAGCGAGCCGCGGATCGTGGCGATGCCGCTGCGACCGGCGACCGGGAACAGCCGCTTGTTGGGCGCGCGCCAGCCGCTGGCGGCCATGGCCTTCGCCTCGTTCAGCGCGACGAACAGCACCTCGTCCTTGTGCGGCACGACGATGTCGCTCTCCAGCAGGTAGCCGAGCTTGCGCGATTCGAGCGCGCTCGTGCCCACCTTGGCCATGGCGGCGGCGGTGAAGCCTTCCGTGAGGAAGGGCAGCAGGTCCTTGCCGGTGGACGCGGCAGCGTTCTCGGCCGCGCGGCGCGCGATGTAGGTCAGGCCGCCCGCACCGGGCACCAGGCCCACGCCCACTTCGACGAGGCCGATGTAGCTCTCCATGTGGGCGACGCGGCGCGACGAATAGACGGCCAGCTCGCAGCCGCCGCCCAGCGCCATGCCGTGGATGGCGGACACCACCGGCACCTGGGCGTAGCGCAGCCGCAGCATCAGATTCTGCAGCTCCTGCTCCACGCCTTCGATCGCCGAGATGCCGGCCACGACGAAGGCCGGCATGGTGGCCTGCAGGTCGGCACCGACGCTGAAGGGCGCGTCGCCGGACCAGATCACCAGGCCGTCGTAGTCGCGCTCGGCGGTGTCGATGGCCTCCATCAGCCCTTCCATCACGTCGGGGCTGATCGCATGCATCTTGCTTTGGATGCTGGCGATGAGCACCTTGCCATCCAGCGTCCAGGTGCGCAGCGCATCGGATTCGGACACCGTGGTGCCGGCCGTGCGCCAGTCCGGCAGATGGGTTTCGCCCAGCAGTTTTTCGGGGAAGTGCTGGCGCTCGTAGACCGGCAGCTGGCGGCGCGGCACGAACTTCTGCTTCGACGCGCTCCACGAGCCCTCGGCCGTGTGCACGCCGCCGGCCTCGGCCACCGGGCCCTTGAAGACCCACTCGGGCAGCGGCGCTTTGGACAGCGCCTTGCCCGCGTCGATGTCCTCCTGGATCATCTTCGCCACTTCGAGCCAGCCGGCCTCCTGCCACAGCTCGAACGGGCCCTGCTTCATGCCGAAGCCCCAGCGCATGGCCTGGTCCACGTCACGGGCGTTGTCCGCGATGGTGGCCAGATGCACGGCGGCATAGTGGAAGCTGTTGCGCAGGATGGCCCAGAGGAAGCGGCCCTGCGCGCCCTCGGCGTTGCGCAGCAGCTTCAGGCGCTCGGCGGCCGGCTTCTTGAGCATGCGGCCGTACACCTCGTCGGCCTTCTGGCCGCCGGGCACGTACTCGCCTTCGGCCAGGTCGAAGCGCAGGATGTCGCGCCCCACCTTCTTGTAGAAGCCGGCCTTGGACTTCTGGCCCAGGTGCTTCATCTCGATGAGTTTGTTCAGCACCTCGGGCGTGCCGAAGCTGCCGTAGAACGGATCGGTCTCTTCCGTCAGGTTGTCCTGCAGCGTATTGATGACGTGCGCCATCGTGTCCAGGCCCACCACGTCGGCGGTGCGGAAGGTACCGCTGGAGGCGCGCCCCAGCTTCTTGCCCGTGAGGTCGTCCACCACGTCGTAGGTGAGGCCGAAGTTCTCCACCTCCTTCATCGTCGCCAGCATGCCGGCGATGCCGACGCGGTTGGCGATGAAGTTGGGCGTGTCGTGCGCGCGCACCACGCCCTTGCCCAGCCCGCTCGTGACGAAGGCTTCGAGCTGGTCCAGGACTTCAGGCCGGGTGGTGGGCGTGTCGATCAGCTCCACCAGCGTCATGTAGCGCGGCGGGTTGAAGAAGTGAATGCCGCAGAAGCGCGGCTTGATCGCATCGGGCAGCGCCTCGGAGAGCCTGGTGATCGACAGCCCCGAAGTGTTCGATGCCACGATGGCCTGCGGCGCGACGAAGGGCGCGATCTTCCTGTAGAGGTCGAGCTTCCAGTCCATGCGCTCGGCGATCGCCTCGATGATGAGGTCGCAGCCGCGCAGCTGCTCGAGATGCTCTTCATAGTTGGCCTGGCCGATCAGCGCGGCATCGTCCGCCACGCCCAGCGGCGAGGGCTTGAGCTTCTTCAGGCCCTCGATGGCCTTGGTGACGATGCCGTTCTTCGGGCCTTCCTTGGCAGGCAGGTCGAACAGCACCACGGGCACCTTCACGTTGGCGAGGTGGGCGGCGATCTGCGCGCCCATCACGCCCGCGCCGAGCACGGCGACTTTCTTCACTTGGAATCGGGACATGGTGGTTTCTTGTCGAATGGGTTACTGCACGCGCTGCCAGACTTGGGTGCGCCAGAACGGACCCAGGTAGCCGCGCACCTCCAGCTTCGCGCCGCCGTCGATGGGCGTGAAGCTGGCGCGGTATTCCTTGCCGTTCTCGGGGTCGAGGATCCTGCCGCCTTCCCACACATCTTTGCCTTCGGCCTTCTTGCCGCCGCGGATGATCTCCAGGCCGGCAATGGGCTGACCCTTGCGGTCGTCGGTGCACTCGAGGCAGGTGGCGTCGGGCCTGGTGTCCTTCTTCAGCGACTTCTCGATGCGGCCCGACAGCGCGCCATCCGCCTCGGTAATGCGGATCTCGGCCTTCGCCTCGCCAGTCTTGTCATCGATGCTGCGCCATGTCCCCACCGGAGACATCTGGGCCCAGGACGGCAGCGCGGCGGCGGCCAAGGCAATAGCCAACAAAGCGGTTCTCATAGCGGCATCCCTGTGGTCTGGTTGAAATGAAGGCCGGGTCGACAGGAGGTCAGGCCAGGGCGGCATCCGTGTCCATCAGCGGCTTGGCACCGGTGCGCGCGGTGCGCATCAGGGTCGCCGTCTCGGGGAACAGCTTGGCGAAGTAGAAACGTGCCGTCTGCAGCTTGGCCTGGTAGAACGGGTCGGTATTGCCGGCGGCGATCTCGCGCAGGGCCACCTGGGCCATCCGGGCGAACATGTAGCCGAACACCAGGTGCCCCGCCACACGCAGGTAGTCCACCGCGGCGGCGCCCACCTCGTCGGGGTTCTGGAAGCCCTTGAAGCCGATCTCGGTGGTGAACTTGGTCATCTGGTCGCCGAGATAGGCAATGGGGTTGATGAACTCGGCCATCTTCTCGTTCACGCCCTCTTCCTCGACCAGCTTGCCCACGAGCTTGCCGAACTTCTTCAGCGTGGCGCCGTTGTTGCCCAGGATCTTGCGGCCCAGCAGGTCCAGCGACTGCACGGTGTTCGTGCCTTCGTAGATCATGTTGATGCGGTTGTCCCGCACGAACTGCTCCATGCCCCATTCCTTGATGAAGCCATGGCCGCCGAAGACCTGCATGCAGGCGTTGGTGGAGATATGTCCGTTGTCGGTGATGAAGGCCTTGACGATGGGCGTGAGCAGCGCGACGAGCTCGTCGCTGTCCTTGCGCACCTTCTCGTCGGGATGGCTGTGCGCCTTGTCCAGCAGCAGCGTGCAGTAGATCTGCAGCGCGCGGGCGCCTTCGGCGTAGGCCTTGGCCGTCAGCAGCATCTTGCGCACGTCGGGGTGCACGATGATCGGATCGGCTTCCTTGTCCTTGGCCTTGGTGCCCGACAGGCTGCGCATCTGGATGCGATCCTTGGCATAGGCCAGCGCGTTCTGGAAGGCCACTTCCGTCAGGCCCAGCGACTGGTTGCCCACGCCCAGGCGTGCGGCGTTCATCATCACGAACATGGCCTGCAGGCCCTTGTGCGGCTGCCCCACGAGCGTGCCGATCGCGCCGTCGATGGAGATCTGGGCGGTGGCATTGCCATGGATGCCCATCTTGTGCTCCAGGCCTGTGCAATAGATCGGGTTGCGCTCGCCGATCGAGCCGTCGGCGTTCACGTTGTACTTGGGCACCACGAACAGGCTGATGCCCTTGCTGCCCTTCGGCGCGTCCGGCAGGCGGGCCAGCACCAGGTGCACGATGTTCTCGGTGAAATCATGCTCGCCCGCGCTGATGAAGATCTTGTTGCCGGTGATCTTGTACGTACCCTCGGGCGCGCCGGCCACGGGCTCGGCCTTGGTGCGCAGCAGGCCCAGGTCGGTGCCGCAGTGGGGCTCGGTCAGGCACATCGTGCCGGTCCACTCGCCGCTGGTGAGCTTGGGCAGGTAGAGCTTCTTCTGCTCTTCGGTGCCGTGAGCGTGCAGCGCCTCGTAGGCACCGTGCGACAGTCCGGGGTACATGGTCCAGGCCTGGTTGGCGCTGTTGAGCATTTCGTAGAGGCACTGGTTCAGCACGAAGGGCAGGCCCTGTCCACCGTACTCGGGCTCGCACGACAGTGCCGCCCAGCCGCCCTCCACGTACTGCGCGTAGGCCTCCTTGAAGCCCTTGGGCGTGGTGACCTCGTGCGTCGCCTTGTCCAGCGTGCAACCCTCCTCGTCACCGCTCATGTTGAGCGGGAACGCCACGCCTGCGGCGAACTTGCCGGCCTCTTCCAGCACGGCGTTCACGGTGTCGGCATCCACTTCCGCATGGCGCGGAATCGCCTTGAACTCCTCCGTGACCCGGAAAACCTCGTGGAGGACGAACTGCATGTCGCGCAGGGGGGGCGTATAGGTCGGCATGGATGGACTCCTTGTTCGGTGCGTTGAATGGGTGGAATGCGCAGGCGGAAAAAGACGGGAAACGTTCAACCCGCCGGCCTGGCGGCATAGCGGGCGAGGATGTTGTCGAAGCCGGCCGTGGCCCGGCCCAGGGAGCCGGGCGTCTGCAGGAAGCGCGCCTCGTAGTGCAGCGCGAGGATCAGGCCGTGGATCTCGAACAGCATCTGCTCGGACTCCACGTCGGCGCCCACCTCGCCCAGTTCCTTGCACTGGTCGATCGCCCGCTTCATGGCGGCGTGCCAGGTGAGGACCGAATTCGCGAGCGCGTCGCGCACAGGCCCGGTCCGGTCGTCGAACTCGACGGCCCCGCTGATATAGATGCAGCCGGAGTCGATCTCGATGGAGGTGCGCTTCATCCAGTTGTCGAACAGCGCTCGCAGGCGGGGCAGTCCGCGGGGCGCCGACATGGCGGGATAGAACACCTCATGCTCGAATCGCACGTGGTACTCGCGGACGACGGATATCTGCAGTTCCTCGCGCGAGCCGAAGTGCGCGAAGACGCCCGATTTGCTCATGCCCGTCACGTCGGCCAGGGCCCCGATGGACAGCCCCTCCAGCCCGATGTGCGTGGCCAGCCCCAGCGCCGCATCGACAATGGCCGCCTTGGTCTGCTGGCCTTTCTGCAGTGCGCGGCCCTCCCGCGTGGCGACAGGACGCTGGTTTTTGGGGGAGACATTGGATGGCACGGTAGCGCGAAATAAAACGAACGATCGTGCTATTTTGCAGCAAAAGGATGGCGGCAGCCAGCCCCGGCCCGGCGGCCGCCAGTAATTAAGGGTAAACACCGAGGATTGCGCGCCGCGCACTTTGGCGCGTTTTGACGCTTGCTTTGGCGCTTCGTAACGGTGCCTTTGGCACTGTGGTTAAAAAAACTCAGGGGCAGCACTCTGATCGTGGACGAGCTTGCCGAAGTTGGATGCCTCGCCTGGGCAACGAAATTGCAAAATGTGCACCCAAACGGGAGAACACATGTCCACTGCAATCTCAACGCTCATCGCTGCCGCCTCCGATGACTCGGTCAATCTCGAGAGACTTCTGAGGGCGACAACTTTGGCGGCTAGATCGATTCAGGACCAGCCGATGGCTGACTGGTGCATGCTCGAACTCGCTGGCTATGCAGGGGCGGGAGATGAGTTGCCAAACTATCGGCGGCTGCCTGCTCAACTCATAGCGTACGACGGATTTCATGAGGTGCCGGTTGTTTCCGAGAGCAGCGACGTCATGGCAATGATTTCCTTTCACCCTACTCTGGCACCAATAGCTCTCATCCAAACCTACGCTGATGCCAAGGAAGGGGCGCACATCAAAGCTGATCTTCCTCCTGAGAATGCAGCACTGATTCGGGCATGGGCCGGGAAGAACGACGTGCAAGTTTTCCACAAGCTTTCCGCACAGACCTTCAGACTGGTGTTGACCTCAGTTCGGCAGAAAATTTTTGGCTGGACTGTGGATAACGGAAGTGCAGATGTACATCTGCCGCCTGGCTTGACCGTTGGCAAGATCCTTGGACTTGCAGAGGTTGCCCTCAGCGCTGACCAGCCCCGCGCGCCAGAGGTCCCTAATCGTGCTTCTGTGCTGCCTTCACCAATCAATATTTCCATGGGCGATGGAAGTCAGCTGAGCTTTGTACAAAGCTCTCCGGGGTCTACCGTGACTCAAGAGCAACGGCCCAATGTAACTGAAGCTCTGACGCAGCTACTTAGCGCGCTTGAGACGGCGATAAGCGCTGCCGCCGCGGAAGGGGTCACGCCGAAGGACCTTGAAGCAGTGCAAGTATTGGTTGAAGAGATTCAGCATCTCTCGACAATTAAAAGCCCCCGCCCTGCACTCGTAAAAGCCACGCTAGATGGCGTGCGCGAACTTGCGCTGGCGACCGGTTCAGCGATCGCTGCAGAAATCGCCAAGCCCTACGTGATGAACGCGCTCACGCTAACAGCGGCGGCGTTTGGTCTGAGCTAGAAACAGCGCTGCCTACCCGCCCAGTTTGACCAGCCTACTGCACGATGCCGTCGTGAAGGAGTAGGCCAGTAGGCTCCTGCCCTCCGGTAGTTGGGCCAGAACTGCCAGCCCTAGGCCTCTCCCTCCACGTACGTTAGCGACGGGGCGGGGCCTTGGACGGCGCCGCTCTGGACGAAAACCCGCTGACCCACAGCCGCCTCGCCCCGGGCCTGCAACTGCGCACCACCAGGTAGCTGCACGGTAGCGACGCCACCCGTGACGGCCACCACGTCGCCGACGAGCAGTGGATCGGCCGGGATCAGGGCGAGAAAGGCCCGATAGGGGTTATGCAGCATGGGTCTCGACCTCCAGCGTCTGGCGCAGCGTAGGCAGGCTCCAGTCGATCGCTGTGCGCCTCACGATGCCCACCACCGTCCGGTCGCCCACGTACCGGACGAACCGCCCGGGCACGATCACCCCGGTGTCAGGCAGCACCTGCATCCGGAGGGAGATGTGCTCCTGGCGGCCAGTGTCCGACAGCTCGGCGATGCCGCGAGCGCGGTGCACGTCGGCGTGCGTGATCAGCGCGTGATTGACCGGCGGCGCCAGGGTCGTGCCGGCGGAACCTGCGCGCGTGAAGGGGCCGAACACGCCGGCACCCACACCACCCAAGAACACCCGATCGTAGGCCGGCTTGTCCAAGTGCTCGATGCCCACCACCTCGGCGGCCGAACCCGGGATTTCGTAGTCCGGCACCACGCCGCCCCAAGTCCAGGACGCGGCGGGGTAGCGGGGCAGCACGCGCAGCACCGGGTCGGTGGCATGCGGCTGCACGTAGCCGCCCGCTGCCGCGACGATGTCGTTGATCGCGTCGATCGGTGTGCCCTGCATCGACCAGGCGCCGGCAGGCACTAGCCAGTCGACGATCTGCCAGTCCAGCGCCCAGCCGTTGCTCACGCCGTTGACTGTGAGTGCGTCGGCGGCGAGTTGCTGCGCCGTGCTGGCCGCCGTGCTCGCGAACGTCCGCGTGGGCGCATAGAACGCGCCGAGGAGCATCGCCTTGCCCTTGCCCGAAACCGACCACCGCAGTTGGGGCAGGAATCGCCGATCCTCAACCAGGCGCTCCAGTCTCAGGCGGAAGGGCACGCCGTTGACGACGGCCTCCAGCTCGGCCGGGTCGCCCGCGCTATCGCGGCCCAAGTGCGCCGCAGCATCGTAGTGGAGCGATGCAGACCAAGTCCAGGTCCACGACTGGTAGTCGAGCGACATGCTCATGCTGTGAGCATGCAGCTCGGCGCCGGTTTCGACCCGGCGAAGGGTGATGGCGTTGTTCACGATGTAGACCCTCCGGACGGGAACGACGATGGTGCTACCTGGCTCCGGCTCGGAGTGGCGATCACAAACGAAAACAAGATGCGCGGGCAGGCTGCTACTGGCCGCCACGTCGAAAACGAGGTGCGAGGGCAGCACCGGCACGTAGCAGGGATCTGGCTTCGGCGGCTGGGGCGGCGGCGTGATGCCTGGTGCTGGTTTGCGTGCCTCCTCGTAGAGCGAGGCCCAAGGCTGCGAGAGCGGCCAGCCATGCCGGAAGCCCGATCGCACCGCTGCGCTGACGTGATCGGCATCCTGCAGTTGCTGCACCAAGGCCAGACGCAGCCGCACCGCTTCCTGGAAGCTCTGGAGCGTGCCTGCGCTACGCGGCAGGGCTTCCTGGAAGCCTTGGCACATGCCGGCGCGCAGCCGGGCTGCATCCTCCATGCGCTGGAGCATTGGTTCGGTCGCGAGGCGATCGGCATCCTGCCATGCCACGCGAGCCATGTGGGCCAGGCGTGCCGCTTGCTCCCAGCGCACCTGCAGGGCCGCCGCAATGCCGCGGGCGTCCTGCCATGCCTGCACCGCGCCCACGCGCAACTGCTGCCCCTGCTCGATGCGCAGGACGGTGGCCACGTGCAGGCGGGTGCCCTGCTGCCACCCGCCACGAAGAGTGCCAACCACCGGGCGCTCGACGTTGATGTCGTACCGCACGGGCGCATGGCCCCGCATGCCCGTGATCCTGCCCACCGCCACTGCCCGAGCGACCGTTCGGATCGCGACGTGGCCACGCATACTGGTGATCCGCCCAACCGCCCGCAGTTCGACGGATGAGGGCGTCTCGGAATCGTCATCACCGAAACGAATGCGGACGGGGCTGCTGGCCGGGCTGGCGGCTTGGCTGAAACGCAGATTGACGGGCGCCACACGTCAGGCCCTCAAGACAACGCGGTGGCGCCGAGCTGCACGAGGCCACCCGCGCGCAGCAGCGGGGACGTCTCGCCGGCCGGAGTCTCACCGGCCACCAGGCGCCACCCGCCGTCGTGCTCCGTGTCCGTGACGTCGGCCCGGGCAAGGATGGCGCCGCTCGCCGCGACCAGGTCGCCCCATCGTGGGATGCCCGTCTGCATCACCATGCTGGCGTCTTCTGCGGGATGCATCACCAGCACGCCGCCGACAACGGACGCGCAGGGCTTCGCGAGCACGATCTCGACCTGCGGGATCTCAGAGTGCGCGCTGATCGATGCGGGTCGATCGGACGTATAGACCCGCACCCGCGCGAAGCCCGAGCCTTGGTCGGCGCGTGCGATCGTGGCGAGCAGTTGGGCAAGGGACAGCTCGGGGCCGACCTCCCAGCTCATGCGGCCTCCGGCACCAAGCGGCTGGCGGCGACCGGGCGGTAGTTGCCGGCCGCATCCTCGACGAGCACGAGGAATTGCTGCCGCACATCGATACCTGCGAACTCGAAATGCCCGGTCTGCGGATCACTCCACGTCTCCCGCGCCAGCAGCTTGTCGCGCTGGCGCAGCAGCACGACACGCGCCCGCGCAGGCACCTCCGGCGTGCCCTTGATGGCGGTGTCGCCCCATATGCGGCCCCGCCCCCCGAACTCGGTATCCAGCGCCGGCGCCGAGCCAGGGCCGCGGACGACATCAACGTCGCCCAGGGCCTCGGCACCGAGCACCAGCTGCCGCGGGGCACGTGTGCGCAGCGGCAAAGGAAGGAAGCTGGAGCCCCCGCCTTGAAGCGGCCAGGGCGCATTGGGCGGCGTGAACGTGTCGGTGTACAGCCCGACGCCCTTTTTTATCCGAAGCGCGCCGAGATATCCGTTGAACGCCGGGTGCGCCGCATCGTAGACGCGGCCTATGTAGCAGTGGTTTGCGATCTTCGTGTCGCCCTCGGAGAACACGGCACCCACCTGCCCGTCGATGAAGAGCCGGCTCGTGCCCGCCGCGCGTGCCACGGCGACGTGGGACCACTGCTGCAGGGGCACCGTGATGGAGGTGTTGACCTCCCCCGAGTAGTACAGACCGAGTTGACGGCCCGAGTTGAGCTTGAAGAGCGTCGCGCCGTTGCCGCCCGGCGAACTGCGAATGTCGGTGATCGCCGCATAGCCGCCCGAGGGAGCGGACGGAAGCCAGATCCACGCCTCAATCGTGTAGTCGCCCGCTCCAAAAGCGAAGTCAGCTGAGGAAGGCACAACCGCATAGTCCGTCCCACTGCCCGGGAACAGCATGGAGCTGCCGCCGAACGGCGCCCGCTCGCTTGAGAGCTGCACCGCGCCCTGGACGTTGACGGGGTGCGCGCTGGCACTGCGATCTGAGAATGCCTGCCCGTCGAGCAACAGCACATTGCTGCTCAATGTGGGGTCTCCGGCGACTGGCGCTGCGGTGAGCGCATTGGCGCCAGGCCATGCATAGCGGCCCTGCATGCCGCCCATGACCCAACGCGCCCCGTCGAAGTACTCCAGAGCGTGCTGAACCAGGAATAGGTCCGGATCTGCGGCCGAGCCGATACGGACGCCGATGACCGACACGGCGCGGCCGAAGTCCCACACCAACCTGAAGCCTGACGACCGGACTGCTTGGCCACCCCAGCGACACACGGTCGTCAAGTCCCCATCCTGCAGGGCCGCGATCGAGCCCGAAATCGGTGCGTGGCTGCATGTGGGCAGCACGCTGGCATCGAGCGGACCGCCCTGGCCGTGCAGCCGCAGCTCGCTCAGGGCCAGGTCACCGCCCGCCACCGTCTCAACAGCGGAGACGCGCCAGAATCGCGCGGAGGACATGCTCAAATCCTCCAGGGGCCAGTGGCATCCACGAACACCGTGCCGGCACTGGATAGCTGCGCCCCAGGCGGGCCAGCACGCAGTGCCACGAACGTCCTGCCGGCGAACTCACCCTGGCCGTCCACGCGGTCACCGCTGCCGAACGCATCTCCCATCACCTGAGCGCTGTGGTAGAGGCCCGCAATGCGCCCGCGCAGGCCGCCCATGCCCTGCGCCACCTCCACGACCGATAAGCGCAGGCTGTTGTCCGCCCCATTGGGGTACGGCCAGCCGTTGCCGCTGTACCCCGAGGTCGCCGAGTAGCCGCCCCCAAGGTTGTAGGGCGCTACCTTTCGCGCCAGCTGGGCGCCGCCGAGGCCCGTATCAGAGCGCGCCAGGAAAGCGTTGGCGCCAGGGTTTGCCGCGGACCCGTAACCCAGGCATCCAGGCTGTTCCGAGCCCGACGCATGCACATTGCCGTCACCGCCCACGAGCAGGCTGCACCATGCGTCTCCGCTGCGGTAGCTTTGCAGATCGCCATAGGACGCCAGGAACCCGTGCGTGCCATATCGCGGCGCCACCCACAGGTGGAATGCGCGTGCATCGGCGATCACACGCCATGCGCGCGCGCTGCTGTCTCCGGCATCGCTCTTGGGCCAGTACATGCCGCCGCCGATCTGCGCGGGAGTCGGAAACGGCCCCACTCCCGTATTGATGTCGCTCATCGACTCATAGCCAACCACGCGAGCCGAAACCGTCCCTGTATCGTCCACGCGCAGCACGCATCCAGTGGCCTCGGCCACGCTGGGCGTGAGAGCAATCACGTTGGACAACTGGCCGGCGAACAGCTCCAGCCAGCCCGCGGCTGCCACCTTGTGCGTGATCGTCCCTGACGCGGCTCCGTCCGCGACACCGGCCGCGGCGAACGTGATCGACCCCGATGCCACAGACAAAACGCGCTGTTGCCCGTTGAGGCCGGACGGTGTCGCACCGGCGATCTGCACCACAGTACCGATCTTGTAGGGATGAGCCGCGCCAAACGTGGCCGTGGCCACGCCGCCGCTCACGGCCAGGGACGACACGGCGCCTGCGCCGAAACCATCGACCAAGCACGCTTTGATGACCGAGCGGAGCGTCCCAGCTGTACCGGAGAGGACCGGCGCGCCGGCCATCGAGGAGTCGTAGTTGTAGATCATGGGCGGTTTTAGATGACAGGGTTGGTGGGAGCGCGATCGACGTCGCCGCGTGCGGTGACCTCGAAGGCATAGTCGGTGCCCACAGCCTCGCTCGGTTGCACCGTGCGAATCGCGGCGAAGGGGAAGTACACACCGACGGTGGGCAAGAAGAGCGTGTTGCCCGCGGCCCAGCCGCTGCCCCAGCCCGCGGCGCGGAGGAGGAAGAAGGGTGCGCCCGACACCGGGTTGATCGGTGCGATATCGGTGTTGCGGCTGTACGTGCCCACGTTGCCGACGTGCTCGCCGATCACCTCGACGTCGGTGCCGTTGGAAAGCACGCGCAGCGCGAAGCGCTCGGTGAGCGCTCCGGCGTTGGTGACCACCGGAGGAAATGCCCCGTCGTTGTAGGTGGCTGGAGCCGGGTTGCCGATCGTCGAATCGGCCCAGGTGAAGCCGTCCCACGACCCCTGGTCGAACACCGGCAATGCCCGCGCGCGCAGCGTGCCGGCCATGATGGCCGAGGACACCACGGCGCCGGCCGGGTAGGCGTGGCTCAGCTGCTTGGAGAGGTGCAGCGTGCCGTCGATCTGCACGTCGGTGCAGCGCGCCATTTCCTCGATCCGGTGCTTGACCACTACCGGCTGCACCCAACCCGTGACGTCCGTCACCGCGATCGTGCCGGCGTCCAGGTTGAGCGTGTAGCCGCTGCGGACCAGCTTGCCATCCGCGCCGACCAGGTAGACGCGCGAGAGCCTGGCGCGGCCGCAGTTGATCGTCATGCCGGCGCTGTACGTCGCTGCCGGCACCCGACCCGTGTGCCCGACGACCACATAGGTGCCCTTTCGATAGATCGGCACGCGGCCGTCGGGCGGAAGGCGCACCGGGTCGAGGCCCAGGATGTCGGCGTCGATTGGCAGGTACGAGTAGGACACCGAGTTGATGCGCAGCGTGGTCGGGTCCACGGGCCAGGGGCGCCAGATCTTGCCCGCCTCGACCGCGCCGAGGTCGGCCGCGCTGTACCACCACTCTGCCTTCTGCGAGTCGGTCAGGGAGGCTGGGTCCACGAAATCCCCGAACTGCAGCTCTCCCACGCCGCTCTCGAAATCCATCCTGCCGCGCATGTGCGTGCCAGTGAAGGTGCCATCCGTGCCGGCCGTGGCCGTGAGTGCGGTGCCCTGCAGGTCCAGCACCGACAGCACGACGCCGCCGGGTTTAAGGGGGGCGGACTGCGTGCGAAAAAACACGCTGGCCGTGCTCCACGGCACGCGCCGCGTCCACAGGCTTTGCAACGTGACAGTGCTGGGCGACGGACCCACCACGTAGTCGGTCATCCGGGCGAGGCCGTTGGCGTAGTCCAACATGCCGGAGGCGATGCCGGGCGCGGTGCCGGTGCGCCCGCGATAGAGGATGCCCTCGTAGTCCTCGTAGCTCTCTCCCATCCATGGCCCGGTGCCGGACGGCCACATCTGCGTTTTCAAACCCGGCCAGCGCACCACCGTCCTTGAAGAGATCACCGCAGATCGCGTCGAGTGCATCTCGCGGGCAGAGAACGCCCGCCGTAACCACCCGCGCAACAAGTCGCCCGAGCTGGCCAAGCTCGTACAGCTCAAGGGCGCCATCACCCGCCAAGTCAACCGCATCGCCCGCGAGGCGAAGGAAGGAGCATCGACATGAACGCGCCCCAAGCACCCCACATCAGCCAGCTGCGCCAGCACCTGCTCGACACGCTCGCGGATCTGCGCGACCGCGACAAGCCCATGGACCCGGACCGTGCCCGCGCTGTAGCTCAGGTCGCGGGGGTCCTGGTGGACTCGGCGAAGGTCGAGGTGGAGTATCTCAAGGCCACAGGCCAGGACCGTGCCGGGTTCCTCGAGGAGGGGCCCGCAGTGTTACCCGCCCCACAGCGGTCAGGTGTTCCAAGCGCGCACAACCCGTTTCCCGGCAGCACACAGCACCGGATGGGGTGACGCGATGCCGTTCTACCGTCTGAAGACTGGCCTGGTGCATGTGCGGGGCACGAAGCTCCCGCCGCCTTGCAGTGCGCGCGTTCTGGTGGACGGCGAGCAACTGCGGTGCATGGCGCCGAGCGAGCTCCTCTGCGACGGCCCGAGCGCGACCGATCCTCGCAGCACCTGCGACGCGGCCCTGTGCGAGGCCCACGCGCACCGCGTCGGCACCAACCGTCACCACTGTCCGTCCTGCCACCTGGCGCACAACGATGCGTCCGGGCAGCGCAGCCTGTTCACCTCCATCGTTTAAAGCCATGGCACGCACCTTCGCATCCCACACGAACCGGCCCGCCGTGGAGGCCCAGCGCAAGCGCGACCTGGGCCTGATCCACCAGGGCAAGTCGGCACTGCATTGGTCCGACGACGACTACCGCTACCACCTCAAGCAGCTCACCGGCAAGACCAGCTCGAAAGACCTGGACCACGCCGCGCGCCGGAAGGTGCTGGCGCACATGGAGACGCTCGGCTTCAAGCCCAAGAGCACGTTCAGGCCTTTCGACCAGGCCGCGAAGATCCGGTGGCTCTGGCGCAAGCTGTCCGAGGCCGGAGGCGTGCGCGATGCCAGCGATGCGGCGCTGCTGGCGTTCGTCGGGCGCACCGCGGGCATGGGCGTCGCCGATCTCAAGTTCCTCCCGGTCGCTCAGGCCTCCACGGTGATCGAAGCCCTCAAGGCCTGGCTGGACCGCGCCAAGCGCGCACAGGCAGCGACCCATGGCTGAGGCGTTCGACATCTTCTTCCGCTGGACCGGCATCACGTTCTGGTGCCTGGCGGTGGGCCTGCCTTCGTTGGCGTTTCTCCGAGCGTTCGCCGACCTGGTCGATTACCTGCGCTGGCTGCGCCACATCCACGGCCCGGAGCAAGCGAGCTGGCGTGCACTCCCGCGTATCGGGTGGCGTAGTCGCGGCGACTTTCTGCCCTTCGGGCGTTCGTTCACGTCCGTATCCATCGGACGTTTTTCCTGGCACGGCCTGCGCGACTGGCGCGAAGAAAGGACTTTTTAAATGGCCCACACAACGACCACCGCCGCGGCAGCGGCACCCAAACCAGAAGCTCTGCGCTGCGCCGAATGGCTTGAGCACATCGCCCGGGGTGCCGAAGTCGTAACCATCGAAGGACTGGCGGGGGAGGCCGCGGCACAACTGCGCCGCCTGCACGCCCTGACCGCAGCACCGGCCGCCCAGGAGGCCGATCCCGCCCCGCTCCCGATGGAGACTGCGCCAAAGGACGGCACCATGGTGCTGCTGCTGGTGGAGCACGATGGCACGTCCTTCGAGGACAGCGACGAGCCCGGGTGGACGATCGGGTTCAACAACCTCGGGAACACCGGCGAAGACACGTGGCAGTTCGCGGGTTGGGACTGGTGCCAGGACAACTACACGCAGGGCGTCGGCAAGCCCGTTGCCTGGCTCCCGATGCTCGCCGCCGCTGCGCCCCAGGAATCCGACGCGGCCATCATGGATGCCATGGTGGACAAAGCATGGGGCCGCTTTGAGGCAGAGATGCAGCGCCAGACGGCGCGCGCCGCAGTAGCGCCTGCCCTGCTGGAGGGGCGGGCGCACCTCACCTACAAGCTGACCGCGGAAAGTGGATACGAGCAGACGGGTGAGCATCACAACATCACGCCCGAGATATTCGGCGCGATGACGGCTGCACTGCATTCGACTGCAGAGTCGGTTTTGATCGACGGCGTCGCCTATCTCATCCCGGCACCCGTAGCCGCCGAGTTGTTACGGTTGCACCTGGAGGTGCTGCCCAATGCGGCCGAGGTAGCGCCCCGGCCTGCCTCCCTGGAACGGATGAAGAAGTGGGAAAGGAGCGGAGAACTGGCAGAGCGTATGTGGGGTGCGTGCATGGACCTGGAGCGTGAAAACGCAGCACTGAAGAGGGATGCGGCCAACTTACGTGACGCGCTCACCATCGCCGTTGACCACATCGACATGGAGGCCCTTCGCATAAGCCATTGCAAAGATTCGGCCACCATCGACGCGGCACTCTCCAACCCGGACGCCAAGGAGCCCCGCCCATGATCCGCGTCATCGACGTCAAGGGCCGCGCCCACCTCATCAACGAGGCGCAGATCGTCCGCATCACCGAGGCCGACACCTCCAGCCAGTGGCACGGCATCCGCGCCTTCATCAAGATGCAGGACGGCGCCACCATCGAGGTCTGGGACACGGTCTCGGAGATCGCGCACTCCATCAACCAGGCCGAGTACGCCGCGCGCTACGAATGGCTGCGCAGCCGCGATCTGGATGCCATCCACCAGGGCGGCATTTTCGCCGGCAAGACACCCGACAACGTGGTGCTCAACGGCGCCGATCTGGACGCCGCCATCGACGCGGAACGTCGCCGGTACTGATCCCATGGACCACCTGGCCCCCGCCATCGACACCGAGCTGCTGCCGCCCCTGCTGCAGGACTTCGTGCGCCTGATCGGCTTGGAGGCCACCCTCACCCTGGTGCGCGCCCACGGCGGGCTGCGCATCTTCATCCCCACCCCCGCCCGCTGCAAAGAGGATCACCCCTTCGCGCAGCTCATCGGCCTGGACAACCTGCTCGCGCTGGCCCGCGAGTACGGAGCGTCGAACCACTTCGCACTCCCCAAGGCAGAGCGCGCACTGCTGGCCGTGCGCGACGCCCGCATCGCCCACGCCTACGCCCACCACAAGACCGCCCGCGAGCTGGCGGCCGAGTTCCACCTGACCGAACGCCATATCGAGCGCATCGTCGCTGCGGCCGGGGTGACGGCCCCGCGAGATCGGCAGCAGGGGACGCTGTTTTAAAAGGCGGCGCGGAGCTTTTTACCGTCCGACCCCGTCCATGGTCGGACGTCCACTGCGCTCTGTGGACAAGTGGGCTAAACCTCTGATTCGTTTGATTTTTCACAGGTCGGACGCTCCTGTACCCGTCCGACCATGGTGCGTCCGACCATGACGCCTCGATATAGCACGGCCGGAGACCGAGTCAGACGCTCGGTCCTTCCGCGCTTCCTCCAGTGAAACCGGGCGCTAAGGGCTCGGAACCGCTTTCTGGCACCCAAAGCCCGCCCGGCACCGGAATTCGCCCATTTCGGCCGATCTGGGCCTGCGGAGTGCCCATTTCGCGCCAATCCGGCCGTGACGCTATTGGAAGCCCCAATCGGCTGTAAACCCGCGCCAGCATTAGCGATCGCCCAACTTATCCACAGCCCCGGGCAGCGCCATACCGGTCACCCCCCCATCCGAGGCCCGCGCCTGCGGGCCCGACGCTCAGTGCAGCATCAACGCGAGCGTGGCGTTGAGGTGCTCGGTCGGCGGGCGGCGCAGTCCGCTGCGCGCATAGCGCTGCAGCCTGCCGCGCACGAGGTCGCACAGCGCGGCGGCGCGGACCTGCGCATCGACTGTCGGGGTGGAGGAGCCGGCCGCTTCGGCGGCCCCCCGCAGGCACTGGCGCAGCGTCGATTCGATCCGGTCGAAGAACTGGCCCATGCGCTGCTGCAGCCGCTCGTGCTCGAGGACGAGGGCATCGCCGACCATCACGCGCACCATGCCGGGGTTGCGCTCGCCGAACTGCAGGACCATGGCCACCACGCGTGCCGCACGGCGCGCCCCTTCCGCCGACGAGGGAGCATCCGGCACCTCGCGCTCCACGATCTGGGCGACGAGCGCGAAGACCGACTGCTCGATGAACTCGATGAGGCCTTCGAACATCTGCGCCTTGCTGGCGAAGTGTCGGTACAGGGCCGCCTCGCTCACCTGCAGCCGCGCGGCCAGGGCGGCCGTCGTGATCCGCTCGCCGCCAGGCTGCTCCAGCATGGCCGCCAGGGCCTGCAGGATCTGCACCCGCCGCTCGCCCGGCTTGGGCCGCCGACGGCCAGCGGCCGCGGGCGGCGCATCCCCGGCTTCTGGGCCGTCGTTGGAAGGAAGGGGAAGGGATTCAGCCATGGCCGCAAATGTATGCAATTGATTCTCGCATACCGTTTCCACCGCACGACGACCGCTACCCCGCGCCCGCATCCGCCGGAATGGCCACGCTGGCGCGCAGCCCCCGGCCCAGCCGGCCCGGCCGCAGCTGCAGCGCTCCCCCGTGCCCGCGGGCGATCTCGTCGGCGATCGCCAGCCCGAGGCCGGTCCCGTCCCCTGCGGCACCCGGAACCCGGTAGAACCGCTGCAGCACCTTGCCGCGCTCGGACTCCGCAAGGCCGGGGCCGTCGTCCTCCACCTCCAGGATCGCACAGCAAGGCCCGCTGCCACCAGGCCGCACCCCGCAGCGCAAGGTGACGCACCCACCCTCCGGCGTGTACCGGATGGCGTTGTCCACCAGGTTGGACAGCAGTTCACGCAGCAGCCACCCATGGCCGGACACCTCGGCCGGCTCCACTTCCAGCCCCAGATCGAGCCCCCGGGCAGTGGCAGCGTCCAGGAAATCCTCCAGCAGGCTTTCGCAGAGCGCCTTGAGATCCACCCGCTGCTGGGGCTGGGCATCCACGCTGCCCGCGTCGGCACGCGACAGGGCCAGCAGCTGGTGCACGAGCTTGGAGGTGCGGCGTGCCGCCCGGCGCAGCGCCTCGATGTCCTGCACGCCCAGAACAATGCCTCCCCGGACACGTCCATCCCCTTCGGCACGGCCGTGGTCCGCGGCCCGGGCGGCCAGTGCCCATGCCTCCACCTGGGCCTGCAGGCCCGCCAGCGGCGTCCGCAACTGGTGGGCCGCATCCGCGACGAAACGGCGCTGTCCCTCGGTCTGCGCATTGACCAGGACAAAAAGCCGGTTGAGCGAGTGCACCAGCGGGCGCACTTCGGCGGGCGAGGCTTCTTCCGGAATGGGGCTCAGGTCGCGCGGCGAGCGGTGCTCGACGGCCTCGGCCAGATCCACCAGCGGCTTGAATGCCTGGTGCACCGCCCAATGGATCGCCAGCCCCGCCGCCGCGACCAGCACGAGATTGGGCAGCAGAACCCGCAGCAGCATCTGCTGCCCCCACTGCTGGCGTGGATCGGACCCGTCGGCCAGCGAAACCACCAGTTCCCCTGCCCCGGTACGGGTCCGCTGCACGGCGACGCGATAAACCACGCTGTCGTGCTCCATGCTGTGGAACTCCGGCTCATGCGTGAGCGGCACGAAGCTGTAGAGCCACGGGTCGCCGAGCAGGATGCGCCCCGACAGGTCCTGCACGCTATAGCCCGCATAGCCGGTGTTCTGGCGCAGGAACTCCTCGACCGGAGGCGCCAGCAGCAGCACGGGGGGCTCCCCGTCGCGCCGGGAAGGCGCGGCCAGCGAATCGGCGAGCGCTGGCAGCAGCCGCACGAGGCGCTGGTCGTGCCGGCTGGCGGCAGCGTCCGCGGACCGGTAGTCGAGCCATGCACCCGCCAAGGCGAGGGCGCACAGCGGCAGCACCAGAAAGAACAGCAGGCGGTTGCGCAGGACCGACGTCATCGTGCCGGACGCAGCCGTCAGTCCTGCAAAGGCACCAGCAACTCCAGCCGGTAGCCAAAGCCCCGGATGGACCGCAGCGCCACGCCGCCGGGCTCCAGCTTGGAGCGCAGGCGGGACACATACACCTCCACGGCATTGGGGGTGATCTCCTTGTCCCAGCCGGTCAGCGCCTGGACCAGCTTTTCCTTGCTCGCCGGCTTGGGCGCGTGGATCAGCAGGTACTCGAGCACCGTCCACTCCCGCGGTCCGAGTTCGATGGGCTGGCGCACCGCCGGTCCGCCGCCTGCGGCAGGACAACGCAGGCTCGCGTGCCGGCCTGCCGTGTCCAGTTCCAGCGGCCCGAAGCTCAGCAACGCGGTGGTGGCGGCATGCGAGCGGCGCAGCAGCGCGCGCAGCCGTGCCAGCAGTTCGGGCAGTTCGTAGGGCTTGACCATGTAGTCGTCCGCCCCGAGGTCCAGGCCCTGGACCCGGTCGTGCAGGGCATCGCGGGCCGTGAGGATGAGCACCGGCATCGACGGGCTGGCCATCTCCGGATGGCGCAGGCGGCGCGTCAGCTCCAGGCCGTCCATACCCGGCAGCCCGATGTCGATGATGGCGGCATCGAACGTCTCGCCGCGCAGTACCTCTTCCGCCCGCTCTCCGCTGCCGACCCAGTCCACCGCATAGCCCGCATCCGTAAGGCCCAGCTTGATGCCGCTGGCCAGCATCACGTCGTCCTCGACGAGCAGCAGGCGCATAAAAGGACAAGCCGGCCGGCCGCCGCGCTCAATGGCTGCGGATCATCGTGCCGTAGGCCTGCTCGGTCAGGATCTCCAGCAGCATCGCATGGGGCACGCGGCCATCCACGATGTGCACCGCATTGACGCCGCTCTTGGCCGCGTCGATGGCCCCCGCGATCTTGGGCAGCATGCCTCCGGAAATCGTGCCGTCCACCACGAGCTCATCGATCTCGCGGGCCGTGAGCTCGGTGATGAGCTCGCCGGCCTTGTTCAGCACGCCGGGAATGTTGGTGAGCATCATCAGCTTCTCGGCCTTGAGCACCGTGGCCAGCTTGCTGGCGACCACGTCGGCATTGATGTTGTAGCTCTCGTTTTCCTCGCCGAAACCGAGCGGGCTGATCACCGGGATAAAGGCATCGTCCTGCAGGGCCTTGACCACGCTGGGATCGATGGACACGATGTCGCCCACCTGCCCGATGTCGTGCTCCTTGTTGGGGTCATCCTTGTCCAGCATCTTCAGCTTGCGCGCCCGGATCAGGCCGCCGTCGCGCCCCGTCAGGCCCACGGCCTTGCCGCCGGCCTGGTTGATCAGGCCCACGATGTCCTGCTGCACTTCCCCGGCCAGCACCCACTCGACCACCTCCATGGTCTCGGCATCGGTCACCCGCATGCCCTGGATGAACTGCCCCTGCTTGCCCAGGCGCTTGAGCGCCGTCTCGATCTGGGGGCCGCCGCCATGTACCACCACCGGGTTCATGCCGACCAGCTTGAGCAGCACCACGTCTTCCGCGAAATCGGCCTGCAGTGCCGGGTCGGTCATGGCGTTGCCGCCGTACTTGATGACGATGGTCTTGCCGTGGAACTTGCGGATGTAGGGCAGAGCCTGAGCCAGGATCTCGGCCTTGTCCCGGGGGGCGATGGATTGCAGATCGGTCATGGAACGCTCGACGTGGAAAAACAGGGCGGCAGTCAGTGGAAATGTGCGCATTGTGCCCGCTCTGCCGCACCCTGCGGCTCGCCGGAGGCCACGCCCCGGCGCGGACGACCGCTCAGTGCCTCAGCCAGACGGGCACCTTGAACCGCACGATGGCCAGGTAGGCCGTCACGTAGGTCAGGCCGAACAGCCCACAGAACACCATCAGGATCGGCGTATTGCTCCAGAACAGCACGGCCGGCACCACGGTGAGCATCGTGAAACCCCAGAGATAGGGCGATGTGCGGTTGTTGCGCATGAGCACCCTCCGCGACTCGTCGTCGTGGAACACGCCGCGCACGATGCGCCGGTAGATGAGCTGGTGGAAATGCAGCGCATCGGCCACCCCCGGCGAAACGCCCCGTGCCAGCTTGCGGTAGCTGGAAAACACCGTCTCCCATACGGGATACATCAGCAGCAGCATGGGAAACCAGGGAGACACGTCACGGTTGCGCTGCACCAGCGCGATGCTGCTGAGCGCGATCACCACTCCCCAGATATAGGCACCGCTGTCGCCCGCGAACAGCATGCCACGCGGGTAATTCCAGACCAGGAAGCCCACCGTGGCCGCCGCGGTGCAGATCAGCAGGGAAGCCAGGGCACGGTCGCCCACCTGCAGGCTCACGTGCGCCAGGGCGAGGCAGATGATCAATGCCACCATGCCCGCCAGCCCGTTGTAGCCGTCGATGATGTTGAAGGCGTGCGGCAGGCCCGCGACCGCCAGCACCACGATGAACATGCCCACCCAGGGCATTTCCGCCAGGTGCGCATCCAGCCAGGGCAGCCCCAGCCGGGGCACGTTCATGTTGAGCACCATCAGCGCGATCCCGCCGGACAGCGCGGTGAGCAGCAGCCTGTAGCGCACGGGCAGGCGCTGCGTCATGTCCTCCGCCATGCCACCGATGGCCGCCGGCAGCAGGCAGGCCATCCACCAGCCCACCCAGGAACCCATCCGCAGCGATCCCGGATCACCCCACCAGATCGACTGGAGGGCGCCCAGCGCCCAGCTGAGAACCATCCCCACCAGCAGCGCCGCGCCTCCCAGGCGAGGCACGTCCCCCAGGTGGAAACGCTGCGGCATGGCCTCGCTGTAGTTCGCGGCGTGGTCTCGCCCCCAACGGACGATGCAGGCGGCAGCGAGGGCCGTCGCCATAAAGCTGACCAGAGACAACCAGATCATGGGGCGCCGATCCTACGCGCTTCGGCGGTATCCGCATGCAACAAAGATCGCGCCTGGTGATACACCGGCGACGTCCACAGCCTCAGAAGGCTGCGGACATGCCATCCCAGGTGGGCCATACGGCGCCGGCTGGCGCGCTGGCCGGCGTGGCCCACGCGCACCGGCACCCTGGCCAGCCGCCAGCCCCTCAGGCGCAGGCGCAGGCAGAGATCCACATCTTCGCAGTACATGAAATAGCGCTCGTCGAATCCCCCCACCGCCTTCCATGCGGCGGCCGGAAACACGAGGAACGCAGCATTCACCCAATCCGTACGGCGATCGGGTTGCCGGAGGATGCGCCGGCGCCAGAGGGCACCGGGCGTGGGCAGTTCCCGTTCGGAATCCTGGAGCACCCCACAGGCGTCCACCTGCTCCGGATAGGCGCAGCCGATGCCCGGCTCCGATGCAGCTCGGAGCAAGCGCTCGAATGGATCGGTGTCGAGAAAGGCGACATCCGGATTGAGAACGCCCACGAAGGGCTCCGTGGCGCCATCCAGCGCCATGTTGTGGTTGGCGCCGAAGCCCAGGGGCTGGGCATTCCGGCGGACATCCAGCGCGAACGGCCAACCCGTACGCCCCGGCGGTAGCGGCGGGGGCGGCTCCGGTATGTTGAAAGTCAACACGACCCGTGTCACGCTGCCGGCGCACCAGCGGGCCATGCCGTGCAGCATGGCATGCAGAAGAGGGCCGTGGCCGTGGCTGACGACCGATACAGCAAGGCCGCCAGATGGGAATGGTGTTGTCATGAACCGCGTATTGTCGCCTCCCCCGGCCGGCACCCCTGTAGGAGACCACTCACGCACACGCGGGAAGCCCATCAGGGCACGGTCATAATCCCGGGATGACCCAAACAATCGAGGATTTGCACGTCTATCTCCGCAGTATCCGCCCCGACGAGCGCACCTCACTTTCGGTGCTGGCAGAGCAGATCCGCCCCGGCGCGACGGTGCTGGACCTGGGATGCGGAAGCGGCGCATTGGGCCAGTATCTCGCGCAGACCCGCAGCGCGGTCAGCGACGGCGTGACCTGGAGCGAGGCAGAAGCCAGCCATGCACGCCCCCACTACCGCCGCGTCGTGGTCGATGATCTGGAAACCTGCGACCTCGTTACCGTTTTTACCGGCCAACGCTACGACTATATCGTCTGCGCCGATGTCCTGGAACATCTGCGCCGTCCGGAGCAGGTACTGCAGCAATGCCGCCACCTCCTGGCCCCTGCGGGGCGCGTGCTGATTTCCGTCCCGAATGCCGGCTACTGCGGGCTCGTCGCAGAATTGCTGCAGGGCGAGTTCCGCTACCGGGAAGAAGGCCTGCTGGACCGTACCCACCTGCGCTTCTTCACCCGGAGATCGCTGGCACGGTTCCTGGGGGAACAGGCCTGGGCCCTCGAAGACATCGACACCATCCGGCGCGAGATACCGGAATCCGAGTTCGACGCCGCCTTCGACAAGCTGCCGCC
This sequence comes from Paracidovorax cattleyae, assembly GCF_900104515.1. Lineage (GTDB taxonomy): Bacteria > Pseudomonadota > Gammaproteobacteria > Burkholderiales > Burkholderiaceae_C > Paracidovorax > Paracidovorax cattleyae. The sequence continues at coordinate 152,839 of NZ_FNJL01000004.1, read as the reverse complement.
CGCAGTGGCCCGGCATCTGCTCGCCACGCCGGACGCCATCGCCTACCAGTTCATTGCGAGGGCCCTGCCGGCAGCGGAAGCGGTGGCCAGTGATGCAGCAGGTGAAGACCATGGCACGGAGCCCGCCCGGCCGCTTTTCACCGCCCAGCTCTACTGGGGCACCCGGCACGGCTTCGCCGAGGAGCAGAAGCTCACGGCCTGCGGGACGATCGGCGAGCACCGCCAGACCCTGCGCTTCGACCTCCCGGGTTCCAGCGAGCCCATCACCCAGTTGCGCCTCGACCCTGCCGACCGGCCAGGCTTCCTGCATTTGCACGGGATCACCCTGCGCGCACCGGATGGCAGCGCCGCCTGGTCATGGCAGGCCGACGCCTCCTCGCGCGCCGTGATGGAGAAGCAGCCGCAGCAACAGATGGCCTGGAATCTCCAGGCCCTTCCTGCCGCCGGTGCGGCCAGCCTGGTGCTCCTCACCGGGGACGACCCCTGGATGCAATTGCCGGTGCCTCCGGAGGCACTGGCCGCCGTGTGCACCCATCCTGGCAACGCCTGGCTGGAAGTGGACCTGGGCTGGCCCATGTCGGCCGACTATCTCGCGCTTTCCGGCACCGTCCGCCCGCTGCAGGACCAGATCGTCCAATTGAAGGACGAACACCATGCCACGCAGGTCAGGATGAATGCCGAGCTGGAGACCGCGCGCAATGCCTGGACAGAGGAGCGCCAGGCGATGGAAGGCTGGAACCAGACGCTGGAATCGCAACTCAGGTCTCTCCAGCAGGCAAACGGTAAGGTGCTACAGCAGTTCAACGAACTTCAGCAGCAACGCAACGAACTGCAGCAGCAGGCCTCCCAGTCCCTGCGCGACATCACGCGGCTGCAGCACGAACTGGGATGCGCGCGCCGGGACTTCAATTCGCTCTCCAGCCACCTGCATTCCATCGAAAACTCCACCGTGTTCCGCGCCACGCGCCCCATCGTCCACGCCAAGATGCGCCTCGACAAAATCCTGGGCCGGGCGCCACGCGCCGTGGAACCGGTCCGCCACATCCCCGTTCCCGTCGCGCCTCCCGCGCATCCTGTCGATGTCATCGTACCGGTCTACCGCGGACTGGCCGACACCCGGCTGTGCGTGGAATCGGTCCTCGCCAGCGGCTGCCACACGCCCTATCGCCTCGTCGTCATCAACGACTGCAGCCCCGAGCCTGAAGTCACTGCCTGGCTGCGTGAACGGGCGGCCGGGGACGACCGCATCCTGCTGCTCGAGAACGAGGAGAACCTCGGTTTCGTGGGTACGGTCAACCGCGGCATGGCGCTGAGCGGCAGCAACGACGTGCTGCTGCTCAACAGCGACACGGAGGTCGCCAACGACTGGCTCGACCGCATCCGCCAGGCCGCCTATGGCGACGCGAAGGTCGCCTCCGTCACCCCGTTCTCCAACAACGCGACGATCTGCAGCTACCCGCGCTTCTGCAAGGACAACAACCTTCCCCCGGGCTATGACACGGCGCGCCTGGACGCCCTGTGCGCCAGGACCAACCCCGGCGCCGTGGTCGATGTGCCGACGGGCGTGGGGTTCTGCATGTACATCCGGCGGGACTGCCTGCAGCAGGTCGGCCTTTTCGACACGGAACACTTCGGCAAGGGCTACGGCGAAGAGAACGATTTCTGCCAGCGCGCACAGGCCGCCGGCTGGCGCAACCTGCACCTGCTGGACACCTTCGTGCTGCACACCGGCGGCGTGAGCTTCGGCGACAGCAAGAGTCCCCGCGAGCTGGCTGCCATGGAGATCCTGCGCCGCCTGCATCCGAACTACGACCGCGACGTGCATGCCTTCGTGCGCGCCGATCCCGCGGCTCCTTACCGGCTGGCGCTCGATGCGGCACGCATCACGGAGGCCGGCCAACCGCTGGTGCTGGCCGTGCTGCACGACCGCGCGGGCGGTACGGTGCGCCATGTCCGCGAGCTGGCATCCCACCTGGGCGGGCAGGCGCAGATCCTCACGCTGACACCGGCGCACGGCCACAGCGTCAAGCTGCGCATGGCGAGCGAGGAGGAAGGGTTCGAACTGGCGTTCCGGCTGAACGACCAGTACGACGCGCTGATCGACGTGCTGCGCCGCCTGGGCGTAAGCCACGTGCACTTCCACCACCTGCTGGGCCATGGCCAGGAAGTGCGCAATCTGCCCCATCTGCTGGGCGTGGCCTACGACTTCACGGCACACGACTACTACAGCTATTGCACCCACATCTCCATGACCGGCACCGGCCACCGGTATGCCGGGGAGACCGGGCCGGGCCAGTGCCAGTGCTGCCCCGCCGACATGCAGGCACCGGCCGGAGGCACGGTGGCCCAATGGCGCCAGGCCAATGCCCGCCTGCTGGATGGCGCACGCTACGTGCTCGCCCCGAGCCAGGACACGGCCCGCCGCATCGCGGCATTCGCGCCCAATGCGCGGGTACTCGCCGTGCCGCACACCGACATGCCGAAGGCCTCCGCGCTGCCGGTGCCTGCGCCCCACCCGCTGCCGGAAGGCCGCAGGCTGAAGGTGGTGGTCATCGGCGCGCTCAGCGCCATCAAGGGCGCGGACCTTCTGGAGGCCGTCGCCATCGAAGCGGCCCGGCGCAATGCGCCCGTGGATTTCCATCTCATCGGCTACGGCTATCGCAGCCTGCAGACCCAGCCCCGCGCGCACCTCACCGTGCACGGCGAATACGCCGAAAAAGACCTGCCGCAACTGCTGCAGTGGCTGCAACCGGACATCGTGTGGTTCCCGGCCCAGTGGCCCGAAACGTACAGCTACACGCTCAGCGCCGCGCTCCTGGCAGGACTGCCCGTGGCCGTTCCGGACATCGGCGCATTCCACGAGCGGATCGTCGGCCGCCCCTGGAGCTGGGTGCACTCCTGGGATGCCACGGCCGCCCAGTGGCTGGCCTGGTTCGAAGGGATCCGCAGCACGCACTTCGCGACCGGCGAAGCACCTGCGTTGCCGCAGCCGCTGCCCCTCCCCGAAGGCATGGACAGCCAAACCGCGCCGGCAGGCTTCCACTATCGCGCCGACTATCTGTCGGGCGTCACGGCAATGGCGCCGTCGCAGCCACTGTCACTGGAGGAGCTGCAGCATCTCCAGCCCCAGGCGACTCCCGCCGCAGCGGCGAAATCGGGCCTGCTGTCGGCGGTGGTGTACCTGCGGTCACTGCCGGTTCTGCGGGGCGTGGCGCGGCGCATTCCATCCCATTGGCAACGCCGCGTGAAGAACTGGCTGCAGGCCTGACCTGAGCCAGGCAACGGCGACCCAGGCCCGCCAGGCCTGGCCGCCGCCATGGCCGCAGCCTGGAGGGCTCAACGTCCCAGCAGCAGGAATATCTCGTTGTTGAGCAGCCACTCGGGCGGATACTTGCCACGCAACGCTTCCGGGATCTCCATCTGCAGGCTCCGGCGTTCCTGCCGGATCACGTGGAAACCCGCCTCCGCCGTCAGGCCGACCAGTTCGTCCGCCGTAAGACGGTTCAAGGCCCGGTACTCATTGAAGACGAAGCGCTTGTACCCCTCCGGGCCGAAGTCCGCGAAACCGAAGTCGGTTTCCGCGGCATCGATGGGCCCTTCGTGCGCGCGGATGATTTCCCACAGCGCCTCTTCGCTCACCAGCAGGTGGTGCCATGGCACCTCGTCGTAGCGGCGCAGGTGAGACCCATACGGGGAATAGAACAGCGGCTCGATCTGGATGAAGAACACGCCTCCCGGCCGGAGGCATGCATGCAGATCCTTCAGGATGGGCAGCAGTTGGCCGCGATCCACGTGCTCGAAGGTGGACCAGCTCATGATCCCGTCCACGGGGGCCTGCCGGCCTGCCAGCGGCGTCCCGGGCTGGATCGTTTCGAACGTCAGTGCCGAGGGGATGCGCGACATGCCCAGTTGCTCGCGCGCGATACGCGGCAGCTTCCGGTATTCCTGGCGGATATCCACGCCATGGATGCCCGTGGCACCGTGCCTCAGCACCAGCGCCAGGTCGGTGATACCGTCCCCACACCCGAAATTCAGCAGCCTGGACGTGCGCAGATCCAGGGCCCCGCCGACCCAGTGGTTGACGACATCTGCCGCATACTCGAAATGCGCCCGGAACCATTCGTCCGTGATCCGCTTGCCATCCCAGGGAGCCATTCCCCAAAGACGCTCCTGCCACCGTCTCATCCAGTTCATGGGTTCACCGCCTTCTCCTCCATCGGATTGCGCCGGGCATCGGCACGCGCCCGGAAAAAACGCGGCGCCTCCGTCCATAGATGCCATGCGGCGGGCCGCTGCCTGAGCAGCCCGTCAAAATGCTCGAAGACCCTGTCGGTCAGTTCCTGCGGATCGGTGAACGTACCGAGCGGCGCGATCCGCAGCGTTCTGCGGCCCGAATGCAAATCGATGCCCATGTAGAAAACCGTGGCCGGCAACGCGTGGTCCACCGCCATTTGCGGCAGGACGGCAGGCACGCTGACCAGTTGCCCCAGGATGGTTGTGGTCCGCGTGACGTTGACCTGGTCTTCCGGCACATCGATGACCACCACCACCTGCTCGTCACGCCGAAGCGCTTGCCGCACGCCTTCCATGCCCCCAGGCACGAAAACCACCGGACGATGCAGCGCCATCTCCACCGAGCCCATGCGGGCACGCACGTACCGCCCGAACACCCATCGCCCGATGAAGTCACGCCCGCCAGGTGCTGCCAGCACCATGTTGCCCCGCATGCCCGCAGTGGATGCGTGGCAAAGCGCCCACATCCCGGCACCCCAATGGAAAGTGAGCAAAAGCCCCGGCTTTCCGGCGCCATCCCATGCACCGTCCACCTCGACATGGCGCTGCATCCAGGCCGCAGACCGCGTGCGGAAAAGATAATGGTCCGCATGGTCCAGCAAGGTCACCAACCTGCGTTCCGCAAGCCATTCTTCGGAAAGGCCGTGCACCCATCCCCGCGCGCTGGCCTGCGCCAGCGCTGCCTCGCAGGCGTCACGGTAAAGCCATCGCCAGCGCGCCATGCGGCGGAACAGGCGGAAGCACACCGTCCACGGCAGCACGGCCGCCAGACCGGGCAGCAGCACCACTTCCAGCAGATCCCGGCATTCCCTTGTCCACCGCGACCAGACACTGCCCCAACGCGTCATCACCGGTTCATTCCCAGCGATGCGGCAAACGGACAAGGCCTGGCATGGGCTTCGGGAAGGAAAAATGGAAGTGCAGGAACTGGAACCATTCGTCGTACACGACCAGCCCCGTCTCGTCGAAGAGATAGACGCTGATGACATAGTCGCCCGTATGCAACGGCAACTCGGGGAAAGTCAGTACCGAGCGCCAGGAGCCGTCCTCGAGCCGCACCGGCTCTGCGCCTTCTTCATGGGTTCCGAGCGAGGTAATGCCCACCCCACGTGATTGCTCGATCATGAATCCGATGTTCGGACGCTCATCTCCGCGGCCACGCACTACGATGGAGACCACCAGATCCTTGCTCTGCAGTGCGCCGGGGCGACCTCCCTGGGGCTCGGCAAGGTTTTCGACATCCACGGAAACGATGCAGGCACTACTGGCGTCGCCCGTGGTGGCTCGCGTCCGATCACGAGATTCCGCGGCAGCGGGCACTCCCCCCGGGGCCGGGTCTGCCGGAGGCAATGCCCCCGTAACGTGGTGCGGCTCCTCCTGGGAATCCTGGGAAGCGCCGTCGCGCAGACGGGTGTGCAGATCGTAGGCCGCCAGCACAGGCTCCGTCGGCCCGAACTGCTCCACGCAGCCATCCTTCAGCCACAGGGCAACGTCGCACAGATGCCGTATGTGATAGGGGCTGTGTGAACAGAACAGGATGGTGCAGCCCGCTTCGCGGAAAGCCATGATACGGTCCACGCATTTTTTCTGGAAATGCTGGTCTCCCACCGCCAATGCCTCATCGATGATGAGCACATCAGGCTGCACTGCAGTGACCAGGGCAAAGGCAAGGCGCACCGCCATGCCCGAAGAGTAGGTCTTCACAGGCCGGTCCAGCGCATGCCCGAGTTCGCTGAACTCGACGATCTCGGGCTCCAGGCGCCGCATCGTCTCGCGGTCTATGCCGATCAGGCTGCCGCCGAAATACAGATTGTCCCGTCCGCTGAAATCCGGATGGAAGCCGGCTCCCAGCTCCAGAATGGCCGTCACCCGCCCTACCCGCTCGATCGAGCCGGTCGATGGCTGAAGCGTTCCGGCCAGCAGTTTCAGCAGCGAACTCTTGCCGGCACCGTTGTCACCGATCACCCCGATGCACTGGCCGCGGCGCAATTCGAAAGATACGTCCTTCAAGGCCCAATGGCTGCGATGGTGGGAACGGCCGGTGATGAGCGACCTGAGACGCTGGCGGGGAGACGCATAGATGCGGTACTCCTTGCCGAGGTTCTTCACCTGGAGAACCGTCTCGGACAATGGCTGCAGCGCGGTCATAGCCAGTCCACCAGTTGGTCACGGCTGCGCCGGACAACGACATTCAGCGCCATGGCCACGATGACAAGCCATGCCGCGCCGGCCATCCACACACTCGCTGGAGGCCAGTCCCCCAGCAACAGCACCTGCTGGTACCCGATGACCAATGCGGTCATCGGATTGAGCCACAGTATCCAGCGCCAGTTCTCCGGGAACATGGTCAGGGGGAACAGGATGGGAGTGAGGTAGATCCCCACCGAAAGCAGGAAACCCACGATCTGCACCGTATCGCGCAGGGCAGCGGCAAGAATCGCCAGCAGGTATCCGATGAGCCAGCTCAGGAGCAACTGCAGCAGCAGCAACGGCACCATCGCCAGCAGGGCAGGACGCACGCCATGCAGAGGGGTATAGACCAAGGCCACCAGCAAAAGCAGCGGCCCGAAAATAACGCCGCTGGCCAGCACGGCCCGTGTCGTGAAGAGCACGGGCGGCAACGGATTCTTCTGCAGTGTTCCCCCCGCCTCGATCAAACTGTTCATGCCCCGGGACACGGCATCGCAGAACGCCATCCATGGCAGCGCCCCCACGACCAGGAATGTGCCTACTGCGTGGGTTGGGGCTCCAGTGCCGAGCCGCATGGAGAACACGACGTCGAAGACGAGATAGTAGGCCGCAACGGTCAGCAAAGGCTGCAGGTAAGGCCACAGGATTCCGACGGCCGTGCCCGCGTGGCGTGCCGCCACCTCTCGCCGGGTCAACACCCACACCAGAGAGCGGGCGCTCCAGACGGCACCCCACTCGTTCCTCAAAGTCTGCATGAAGAAAACCATCAGCGGCGGGCCAGGACCCGCCAGGCAACGCGCAGGAACGGACGTCCTGCGCCTCGAACGCAAACGCAGAGCTTACGCTTACGGGGCCGTCTTCACCGGCTGCGGATTGTAGCCAGCTGCAAAAGCTTCGATGGCTTCCTTGTTGATCTTCGCTTCCTTCTGCAGCGCCTGGGCATCGGCGACCCTGGCCTCCTGCTGCACGTTCGCACGGACTTCCTGCATCAGCTCGCCACGCACCTCATCGAAGCTGCGCGTTCTCGGAGCATGGCGACCTTCGAGTTGCAGAATGTGGTAACCGAACTTGCTCTGCACGATGCCGCTCAATTCGCCCGGCTTGGTCAGCGCGAATGCGGCCTTGTCGAACTCCGGCACCATCTTGCCCGCTTCAAAGAAGCCGAGGTCACCACCCTTGGCGGCACTGCCCTTGTCCGCCGAGCGCTCCTTGGCCAGTTGAGCGAAATCCGCACCGGCCTTGAGCTCCTGCTCGATCTTTTCAATTTGCGCCCGGGAATCCGCCCCCGTGCCTGCAATCAGGATGTGTCGAACCTGTACCTGTTCAGGCACCTTGAAACGCTCCGGCTTGGCCTTGTAGATGTTGCGAGCCAATCCTTCGGCAGTCGCATCCGAGAGCATGTTGTCCTTGTCCACCTTGGCCAGATAAGCATCGGACAGCACCTTGTCACGTGCTACCCGCAGCGCAGCGGCCACCTCCGGGTCCTTCTCCAACGCTGCGGCTTCGGCGCGTTGAGCCATGGCACGACGTGCATACAGATTGGAAGCGATCTGGGTCACTGTCTGCGGACGGGACAACACGGTATCGCGCATTTCCGGAGGCATGCGCAATGCATCGGCTCGCATATCGCTGCTGTCGATCGCGATATGCGGACCCTGGATCAACACGGATTCCTGGGCGTGGGCGGACAACATCAGTGCGGAGAGCAGGGCACCGGCGCAGAGGCGGAAAGCGGAACGTTTCATGTATGAGTCAACCATCAGTGAGAAATGAAAAAAGGCGGGGGAGACCCCCGCCTTTTTTGGATCACATTGCTGTGAAAAGTGCCGTAGCGACAGTGAATTACTGTGCAACCGGGAACGTGAAGCGGTGGGGCCACGTGATACCGTAGGTACCGGACGTGCCAGCCGATGCCAGCGGGTTGGTGAGCTTGATGAACGAGGCGCCGATGATCGGCAGACCACGGCCATTGTTCGGCACGTCCACGCGGCTCCAGCCGTTGGTGTAGGCACCGGTCGTCAGCTGTTGGGCTGCAACCGAAGCGCCCAGCACGGAGCCCGAAGAGAAGCTCAGCACGCTGGTTTCGCCGCAGAAGCGGGTCTGCGTCACGGAACCAGGCGAGAACACGGCGCCGGCGGTTTGCGTGTTTTCTTCGCGGTCATAGAAAGCCTGACCGGTGGAGTTCACGCAGATGGCGCCGCCCACAGCTTGCAGCGAGGTGTTGCTGGGATTGAAGCGCTCGTCGGCCACACCGCCGCTGGCGTTCAGGTCAGTGAACAGGCGGATGTTGGACGTGTCGGCGGGGCTTTGGTTAGCCGCAGCGTAGTTCGCAGCCACGTTGTAGCGACGGGTAGGCATGGAGAACAGCCAGTCCGTCTTGGCCGAGATGGAACCATCGGTAGCGTACTGGTTGGTGATGGAAGTCACAGCCAGGGCGTTCGTCAGGTTCGTGGCCTGCACCAGAGGCGTCACGGCAACACCGGCATTAGCGGTGTAAGGCGTGGACATGTCGGGCAGGTCATAGTTCGCAGCAGCGATCTTCGGCAGGTTGCTCGGAACAGCGTTGGCAGAGTTGTACACGTTCAGGGTACGGAACAGCGGGTCGGCCGTGTAGGCATCCGGCGTGTTGGCGTTGGACGCCATTTGCGGGAAGTGCACGAAGTTGCCGACAGCAGGCACGCCGTTGTTCTCTGCACGGATGGCCGTAGCGCCACCAGCGAACGTCGTGGTTTGCGCGACGTTGATGATGTACCAGTCACCGACCAGGCCCGTGGAGGGCGTATCGAAACCAGCAGCAGCCACGGCGGCAGGCGTCGTGAAGTTCTGCAGCGTTGCATTCAGAGCTGCGGGCGTGCAAGGAGCCACGCCATTCACGTGCTTGATGGCCGTGTACAGGGGGTTCGTCGTAGTCGTGCCGGCCAGCGTGGGCGGAATGTCAGCCATGTTGAAGATTTCAACGTAGCCTTCACGGGTCTGGTTGGCTTGGTCGGTGGACACGATACCTTGGTTCAGGCGGTCGGTCACGAAACGCTGGGGCACGTTCTTCGTCAGAGCGGGCAGCGTGCAGGTGCCATCAGCCGTCTGCAGTTGAGCCACGCCATCGGAGCCAGCCGTCACGGCAGCCGTCCACACGTCGCCAGGCGACATGAAGACTTGGAAGTCCAGAATGTCGTCAGAGTTCAGGGCGCCACGGAAACGAACCTTCACGGCCTTGCCGCGGGAGGTGTCGGTGTTCACCACGTGCAGAACGGTCATGTTGCCGTTTTGCGCGTTGAAGTAAGGCACCAGCAGTGCATGGCCCACGCCGCCTTCGGCGAACGACAGCGTCGTAGCGGTCGTTGCCGTCAGCGGAGCGGCGCCGACGACCACATCAGCGGATGCGGCGCCAGCGAAGCCCAGGCCACCAATCATGGCAGCAATGCTCAGGGCCAGAACATTTTTCTTCATATCGAGAACTCCAGTTAAAAAGTTGGTAAGCGCAACTACCACGATTGATTACGCCAAAGAATAGTAGCACAGCGCATTCACGGCCTGTACTGCGGAACCTCTGCCAATCCTTCGCCTGTTGATGAAATGCAACAGTGCCTGGAGACATCACCGCACGAGGCCCACCCGAGCACGGCAGGGGTGAGCCCGACCATTCTTTGGGGTAGGGCTTGCAGACACGGAAGAGCCTGCGCGAAGCACCCTCGCGGATGCCCGGCGGGTCTGCTTCTCCGACCTCTGCAAACCTTGGGGGCGAACAATACCAAAAGAACCCTGCATTCCCAAGCAAAAAAACCCAAATTCACACACATTTCGCTTGGTGCGACCAGATCGGTCGGGGCAACCCTGTCCTTGGACGGATGCCACCTGGTTGCAACGGCCCGCATCGGCGGCGCGCGACCGGGCGTTGCTGCCTGGGGGCTGGCTCAACAGGCAATCATCTTGGCGGGTTGCCTCCACGAGCTTTCTGACGCATCAAAGATCCTGGAACCTCCACCATTGCCCGTCCTCCTGCACCCAGGTTTCGTCAAGATAGGTATCGATGCTGTTGAGCTTGACGCCGATGATCATTGGCTTGGCGGTGAGCTTGATCTTCGCGACACACTTCTCCGGCTGGCACTCCACATTCGTGACCTCGACCTCGGTGACCGAGGCGGCATTGCCGAACTGGCGCGCGAATTGTTCCTTGGTGAAGACCTTCCTGTAAGAAGGAGGCGTCAGCGCATAGGTTTTCTCGTACTGCCCTGCCATACGGGCCTTCCAATACGCGTCAGCCCGCTCCTTCACCGCCTGCTCGGGGGTGGCCGGTGCCAGTGCAGCGCACCCCGCCAATACCATCGCACCCGCGACCATGCATGCCGAACCCGACTTGAGAATGAAAGATTTGAAGTTCATGGGGAAAAATGATAAGTGAATCCGTCACTGCGGAGGCAATGGCTGGATCGTTGTAGACGTACCCGACGGCGCAGCTGGGGTGCGTCCGTTCTCCTTCAACTCGATGATCTGCAACCCCTTCAGGCGGTCGCGCAGTTCATCGCTGACCTCGCGGATGTCGATATCGGTCCGCACCACTTTGGGCGTGATCACCACCAGCAGTTCCGTACGATTGCCCGTCTTGCCGTTGTTGCTGAAGAGGCTGCCGACCAGGGGAATGTCCTGGAGCAGCGGAACACCGGATTTGGATGCGTTGCTGGTATCACGGATGAGGCCGCCCAGGACGATGGCTTCACCCGAGCGCACCGCCACCTTGCTGGTGATCTGGCGCTGCTGGAACACGGGCTGCAGAGAGACGCTCCCCGAATTGTCCGCCACGACATCCGTCACGGCCTGGTCGATCTGCATGGTGACCAGGTTGCCGGCATTCACCGAAGGGGTCACCGCCAGGCTCACCCCGGTGTCGCGATACTGGATCGTGTCGGACACGGCATTCGAACCATTGACGACGGTGATGGAGCCCGTTCTCACGGGCTGCTGGTTGCCTACGCTCATCATGGCCGTATGGTTGTCCAGCACCATCAACGACGGACTGGAGATCACTTTCAGCAGCCGTTTGGTAGCCAGGGCATTGAGCACCACCCGGACATTGCCCAGCGAATTGGACAGCGCGTACGAGAAGCCGGAGGTGGTCGGCGTGGGTATGGAAGCACCTATGGACGAAGTACTGCTAGGAGCGTTGGTCAGCAACTGGCCCGCCCCGTTGAGGTTCGAGGGTCCACTGTTGCTGAAAGCCCATTGCAGGCCATATTGGAGCGTGTCGTCCAGGGTGACCTCCACGATCGACGCCTCGATCAGCACCTGCGTCGGGGGCAGGTCGAGCCGCTTCAGGGTGGCCTCAATCTTCATGTAATTGGATTTCGTTCCCCAGACCAGCACCGAATTGTTCAGTTCGTCGGCCATCAGCCGGACTCCGCCGAGGTTGGCACTGACCCCTCCCTGCTGAGCGCCTGCCTGGTTCTGGTTGCCGCGGTTTCCCTGGAACGATCCGAAACCGCTGCCGCTGCTGAAACCGCCGCCGAAACCTCCACTGCCGCCGAAGCCGCCACTGCCGCCGAAACCGCTGCCAAAGGACGAGTTGCCGGCCCCTGACGAGCCGAAGCCACTGTTGAAGGACGAGTTGCCGAAGCCCGATGAGCCGTAAGAATTGGACGACGCGCCTCCGAGGCCGGGTGCCACCCCGCTGTTCGCGACGCTGCCTCCGGTCTGCCCGCCGAAGATGCCGCTCAGCACGCTCGCCAGGTGCTTCGCATTGCCGTTCTGCACGTGGTAGATGAACAGCTGCGGCTCCGCTCCGTTGTCGCTGGGCTGGTCGAGCTTCTCGATCCAGCGGCGCGCTTCGTCCAGGTAGGCAGCGCGGGGCGTCACCACGAGGATGCTGTTGATGCGCTCGATCGGCATGATGCGCAGGGCGCCGAACAGCGGATTGCCCTCGCCGAGCGTCACGGGAGCGGCATTGGCCTGGTTCGCACCAGCCGCTGCGGTCGCCGCCGCGGCAGCACCCGTGGGCGTGCCGGGAACGGCACCGGGCGCGCTGCCGCCGCCACTCACCACGCGCAGCGCGGCTTCGACCTCCTTCACGGAGGCGTACTTGAGCGGAAAGACACCGACGGACATGCCCTTGAGCAGGTCCACGTCGAAGGTGTTCACGAGGTCCATCCAGGCCTCCGCCTGGGTCCGCGTCCCGGACATCACCAGCAGGTTGCGCAGGTTGTCCACCCGGATGATCGCGTCAGGCGTCACCATGGGCCGCAGGATGGCAGCCATCTCGGCCGCGCCGATGTACTGCAGCGGGATGATGACGGCCCCGTTGCCGGGCGGCAGAGGCTCGCCGCTGCGGAACTGGCGCAGCGTCCCGCCGATGGCGCGCAGGGCGTCCGGCCGGCCGACATGGTAGGTTCCGCGGGCGTCCCGGATCATCGCCAGGCCGTTGGCCTGCAACGCGCTTTCCAGCAGGAACATGGCCTGATCCGGAGGGATGGGGTTGCGTGTGGACAATGTGACCGTGCCGTTCAGAGGCGGATGCAGCACGTAGTTCGCCTTCGCGATATCGCCCAGCATCGTGCGGACCACCTCCGCCACCGGGGCCTCCTCGAAGCTGAAGGTCATGGGCGCACCGGTCAAGGCGGGCACAGGCTTGGGGTCGGCAAGCACCTTGTCGGTACCCCTCATGATGCGGGGCTGGCTGCCCTGATCCTCGCTTGCAGCAGAGTCACCGCCAGGCTTGCCGGCGGCCGCACCATCGGCAGCAGCACCGGACCCGACGGTTGCGGGCACGCCAGCCGGCTCGGTCACGACATTGGTGGCAGGCGCGCCACCGGGCACCGAGGTCTGTGCAGCAGCCAGCTGGCATACGGCCATGGCGATGGAGGTCAGAGCGTATCGATAGGAAATCATGACTTACGTACCCAGAAGATGGGAAAGCGCACCTGCGCTGGAATTCAAGGAGTCCGCATTCCGCCGAAGACGGCGCGGCGGGGCGGGCTGCCTGCACCCGCGGAGGGCGGTATCGCCGGTTGGCCGACGTTGGAAGCTGGGGAAGGGAGCGGCGCACCGGAATACACCGTCACCGCAGCCCTGGGCAACAGCAGCGTGCGCGTCTCGCCACCACGGCTGAAGGAAACCACACGATCCTGGATGGATTTCAGTACCCAGCCGTCGATGTTGTCGTTCATCCGCAGGCGCCGCTGCTTGCCCGCCACCAGGATGATGACGCCGCCCTCCCCGCCTCCCGAATAGACGCCCGACAGGCGTGCCGAAGAGAGATTGTCCGGGGGAGGTTCGCTGGCCGACGTAGGAGGCGGTGGCGGCGGGGGACGGCGGGTGGACGAAAAGAGCGGCCTTTCCAGCATGGCAATGAAGGCACGGGTATCGGCCGTGCCGACTGCGGGCAGCACGGGCAGCAGGCCACTGACGTCCGATTTGCGCGGTTCCGGGGGCTGCCAGCGGACATTGCGCAACGTTCCATCCGGAGAAATCCACATCCACAGGAGCACCAGCGCCAATATGGCGTTCACGAAGAGCAGCAGGTGCAGGGAGTAGCGCTTCATGACCGCTCCCTCAGTACGCTCAGGCCGAACGCAACGGACAACCGCGGCGCGTTCTTCGGATCGACGTTGCCGAACCCCGCGTTCACCTGGATTTCGAGATCGTCGATGAGGACCAGCGGCAACTGGCTGTTGAGCACCGCCAGGGCACTCTGAACCGCAAGCATGTCTCCTTCGGCCCGCACGTTCAGGGGAATTCGATCGAACCCCTTGTCTTCCTTCGGGGGCAGGACCTGGCTGCTGCTCACCTGAAGCCCTGCCGCGCCGAAGATGTCCCGCACCTTCTGCTGGGCAGCATTGCCGGTCAGGCTCGCGTCCTGGCCGGCGGGATAAATGTATTGCGCACGCGCTTCCCCCGCGTTCTGCAGGGCCGCGGCAATTTCCGACTTCTGGGCTTCCAGGCCCAACAGGCGCGCATGGCGGGGCTCCAGCGCATCCAGCCGCTCCTGCGCCTCCATGTGGCGCTGGGCGACATACAAGCCGATCAGCACCAGGGGCACCAGGGCAAGCAGCAGGGTGGCGGTCAGTATCAACCGCTCTCGGGAGGGCATGCGTTTCATGGTTTGTCGCGCGTTGCCGCAGCGGAAGGAGAGGAAGCGCTCCGGGCAGGCGCCGCTGCCGGCCGGGGAGCGGTGCCGCCGAAGGTCGCCACGCCGCCAAAAGTGGCCTGGGGCGCCGACGTTACCGGTGGCGGGACTGCCGCTGGAGCCGCGACGCCGGGTGCGCTGGCCGCAGGGGTGGCAGGCACAGGCATGGAAGCGGCAGAACCGGGGGCAGACGCAGACACTGCTGCAGGCAGGGGGGTCGCGGCGGAAGACGCCGCGGCTCCGGCAGGCGCGCTGGCAGATGCGCCGAACACCTGCGGATCGAGCATGAATTCAATCGCGAAAGACTCCTTGCCGGAGTTGCCCATCCGGGTCGCCGCGGATGGCGCCCGAACTTCCTTGAAACCTGCCTCATTGCCCAGAATCTGCATCAAGGCCGAAGCATTGGCAGTCATGCCGACGATCGTGACTTTGCCCCCCTGCAGCCGGAAGCTTTGGAGAGCAGTATCGTCCGGCAGCAACTGGGTCAGCCGGTCGAGAACTTTCAAGGGTTCGATGCGGCTGGAGACCAGTTCGGACAACTGGTTCAGCTTCTCGGCCGACTGCATGAGCGCTTCACGCTGCTGGACGACCGGAGCCACGCGCTGCGTGACTTCCCCATACGATTGCGCGGCTTCCAGCGCGCGCTCCCTCAGTTGCAGGCTGGGCGTGACGGCGATGGCCAGCAGCAGCAGTCCGATCGTGCCCAGCATCGCGAGACCCGTGCGTCGCCACCGCATGGCATGGGCCTTGCGCAATCCTTCGCCGTAGCCCTCCAGAACGATGGGCTCGCCGTCTCCTGCTCGCACCCAGATTTCCGGATCGGCGCCGGCCAGGGCACCCGCCCGGCTTGCCAGGTACTGCGCGATCTGCCGGCGCGATACGAGCACCAGGTCCACGCGCGCGTTGCCTCCGGGGAGCCAGTGGGCGCGATGGCCCCAGGCCAGATCACCGGCAGGGAACGGACTGATGGAGCGCGCTTCCAGCGAAGATGCATGGGCAACGTCGACGGCCGTCATGGGCGGCAAGGCCAGCGAGCGGCGCAGCACCAGGTCCTCGGGCAGTTCCACGGCGGTGAAGGGCGGCTTGGCGATGCCCGAGCGTTCACCCTGGCGGTCCTGCCCCATCCAGACGGACTGCCGGCCGTCGGGATGGATGACGCGTACCGGCGCCGCAGGCGTGAGCCAGGCGAAAACGGGCCAGTCATGCATGTGCGACCAGGGCTGGCGGATGTCGCGCCACAGCACGCGCAGATCGACTCCCAGAAAACGGGCTTCAGAAGAGAAAGAGGACATCGCTTTTCAGGGATTGCGGGCCACCGGCTCCACGCTGGAACCGGTACGGAAGGAATACCACGGTGCTCCGTCACGGGCGCGTGCGGTCAGATCGACGCTGCGCGACACGCGCAGCCAGGTGCCATCCGCCATGGGAACCCGGGCCTCCATGCGGATCCGCCGTACGGAGGAGCTGTCGAGGAAGGCGCTGTCGAGCGCGCTCGTGTCCACCCCGGGTTCACCTGCGTCGCGCTTGTCGGCGATGGCCCTGGCTGCGGCTGCGTTTCCGCCGGCCAGTACCGTCAGGACTTCGACGGAAGCAGCCAGGGGATTCACCAGCCCCCGGCCCCGCAGGTCAGCAGTGACGAGGGGAAAAAGTCTAGCATAGAGGTCATAGTCGACTCCTGGCACCCGGAGCAGATCCTCTTCTGCCTCGAAACGCTCCTGCAACCCGGAAGGCCCGCGCTGTTCGCGGAACTGCACCGTGGCCTGCGCCAGGGCGTCCGCCTGCCCGGCAGGCACTCCGCCCGCCACCGCATAGGCTCTGGCAAGGAGCGGCACGGGGGCGCTGTTGATGTCGATAAGGCCGTTGAGCGGCATCGCCCGCACCTGCATGGCAACGCCGGCGTAACGGACTTCCGACTGCAGCATGCGGGTGATGGGCGCGTTGCTGGCGACGATGGCCTGGAGGGCCAGCTGAATGGCTGCATCGCCCAGGGCCTGCGCCTGGACGCTCTGCCGAGCCAGCGTCATCATGCGGGCCTCTTCGCGGATGGTGCGCGTAACTCCGGTAACAATGATGCTGAGCGATGCGACGATCCAGAGCACCGCGATCAGGGCCATGCCGCCGGAGGAACGAGGAGAGCGGTGGCGAAGGAAACGCATCACTGGCTGCCTCCGAATACTGCACCGCCGATGGAGGAATCGCTGCTCGGCAGTGCCCGCATGGCCACCACGATCTCCGGCCAGGCATCCGTGGCGCTGCGGATCTGTATCGATACGCGCTGGGGAAGCCGGTCGGTGATCGTCCAGGGGGCGCCCCATTGCGGCGGTTCCTGCGAGGGATCTTCGTAGCGCAACTCCAACCCGGTGACGGCCGGCACCAGCACATAGCTTTCGGCCTGGCTCCAGTCCGGCACGGCGACTGCATTCGAAAAGGGCAGATACCGCAGCACCAGCGACTGGCCGACCGGCCCCTCCTCCAGCCCCAGCCGCAGGAAGAACCGCCCACCCACGCCATAGCGGGCGGGCATGATGCCCACCCACACCATTTCCTGCGGCCCTCCCAGGAAATAGTACGGGCTTTCGTTGACGGGAATGACGCCCAGCCGCTTGCGCATGGATACCCGGCCCAGCACCGCGCGCAGGAAACCATCGGTGGTCCGCAGGTCGTCCACCTTGCGCAGGCGGGCATCCACGCGCTCTTCCGTCTGCGCCGTGGTGCGCAGGGCGGAGGCCATGGCGAGCATGACCAGGGACAGCAGGGAGATCACGACGAGCAGTTCCACGAGGGTGAACCCCCGCGCCCGTCCCCGCTCGTGGCTTCTGCAGATCCTGCCCATCAGCCGCGTCCCGGTTCCGGCAGCCTGCGTTGCGGCCGCAGGGTGCTGAGTTCGAAGCTGCGGGCCCGGGTCCCGTCCGACCAGGAGATGACGATACTCACCTCGTGCAGAGGAGGGATGTTCGACCCCTTGACATCGGTGGGATAGGGTGCGCTGGCGATGCGCCATTGGTACCCGGCCGATTCGCCGGACTGGTTCCAGCCCTGCTCCGGCACCGCATCGCGCAAAGCCAGCAGCGACTGCGCCAGCACCACGGCTCGCTGATAGCGGTCCACGTCCGCGACGCTGCGGGCAGAGCCACCCATGGCGCGATAGAGCATGCCCATGGCGAGCGCCATGATGGCGAACGCCACCAGCAACTCCAGCAGGGTGAGCCCCTGCTGGCCGCGATGCCTGCGCCCGATCATCGGGTCAGCGCCTCCTGCGTCACCCGGCCGGAAAGCCAGTCCACCCGCAGGCGCGTGCCCACGCCGGGGGCCCTGAGGATTTCGATGCTGCCGCCCGTGGCACCTCCGCTGGGCAAAAAGCGGATGGATGCACGGCTCTGCGGATCCAGTTCGGAGTTGGCCACGATGGCCCGCAGCTGCAGCGGCTCGGGCAAGGGCTTCATGGCAGCGCCCACCCCGTAGAGACGGTTGCGGAGATCGACCGAAAAGCGCACCTCGCGGCCTTCGGCCATGGCCTGGAAGCGGGCCGAACGCATCTGGCTGGACATGGTGCGGACCGCGTCGCGATAGGACGAGGCTTCGCGCAGGCGCTCGAAGGCGAGCGGCGCGAGGCCCACCACGAGCGCCATGATGGCGAAGACGACCAGCAACTCAACCAGCGTGAAGCCGCGCTCGCGCCGCATGGCCAAACGGCAGGGAAACGAAAACGTCAGGGCTTGTTGCGGATGTCGGCCGCTTCGCCTTCTCCGCCCGGTGCGCCGTCCGAGCCCAGCGAGAGGATCTCGATGCCGCCGTTGGGACCGGGATTGGCGTAGCGGTACGGGTGGCCCCACGGGTCCGTGGGGACGCTGCCCTTGAGGTAGGGGCCGGCCCACCCGTTCACGGAGCCGGGTCGGGTGACGAGGGCGTTCAGGCCTTCTTCCGTGGTGGGATAGCGGCCGACGTCGAGCTTGAAGAGTTCCAGCGACTTGTCCAGGTCGGCGATCTGCACGCCGGCCGTCTTGGCCTTGGCGCCGCCGAGCTGGCCCAGCACGCGCGGACCGACCAGGCCGGCCAGCAGTGTCAGGATGGCCAGCACGACCAGCAGTTCGATCAGCGTGAAGCCGCGGGAGGATTTGCGTTGCATGGGCGTGCCACAGGAGCGGCGGGCAAGGATGTGCGCCATGGAAGAGGACTCCTTGGACAAACGAAAATTATACGGCGAGGTCATTGATGGACAGGATCCCGAGAAGGATGGACACGATGATGGCGGCGATCAGCACGCCCAGCACCAGGATGAGCACGGGCTCGACCAGGGTGAGAAGGCGTTTGATGCCGGTTTCGACCTCGCGGTTCAATATGTTGGACAGCTCGAGCATCATCTGGCCGATGCGCCCGGTTTCCTCGCCCACCCGGATCAGGTTGACCGCGATCGGCTCGAAGATGCCGGTGGCGGTGATGGCCTGCACCACCTTGCCGCCCTCCTTCACGATGGGCGCCACCTTGGAGAGCGCCTGCTGGAGCACGGCGTTGTTCACCGTCTCGGTGGCGATGTGCAGGGCCGTGAGCATCGGCACCCCGTTGCCGAGCAGCGTGCCCAGGGAGCGGGAGAACAGCGTCAGCTGGTACTTGAGGGCCAGCGGCCCCATGAGGGGCATCTTCAGCAGGCGCGACTGCCACCACATCCGGCCGGCCGGGGACGTGGCCCAGCGGCGCAAGAGCAGCCCGAGGCCCAGCGCCGCGATACCGATCAGGAGGCCATAGCGCGTGAACGCATGGCCCAGGGCCATCACCAGCTGGGTCGGCAGGGGGAGCGCGTCGCCCATGTCGGTGAAGAGCTTCTCGAACTGCGGCACGACGAAACCCAGCATGGCGACCAGCGACAGCACGGCCACGCCCAGCAGGATGGCCGGATAGATGGTGGCCGAGATGACGCTGTCGCGCAGGGCACGCTGGCGCTCCATGTGGGCGACGAGCCGCTCGAGCACGGCGGACATCTGGCCGCTGGCCTCGCCGGAGCGGATCATGTTGATGTAGAAGTCGCCGAAAAGGTCCCGGTGCTGCGCGAGTGCACGGCTGAGCGGCGTGCCGCCCTTGACTGCGTCTAGCACGCCCTGCAGCAGCGTGGCCATGGCGGGCTTGTGGCTCATGTCGATGAGCACCCGCAGGGCGTTGTCGAGCGCCAGGCCGGCACGCAGCATGATGGAGAGCTCCGACGTGAGCGCGAGCACGTCCGCCTGCTTGACCGGGCCCTTGCTGCCGCGCCCGCGGGGCGCGGGGACCACACCGGCGGCAGCGGCTGCTGTGGCGCTTTTGCCCGCGCCGTGCACGGAGACCGCAGCGACAGGAGGCGCTCCCGCGGCATCGCTGATGCCCAGGGGCGTGAGGCCCTGGTCGCGCAGCTGCTTGAGGACCTGCGCCTCGCTCGGCGCGGTCTGCCGGCCTTCGACGACCTTGCCGGATGCGGCGACGGCGCGCCAGGCGTAATCAGGCATCGCCCTGGTCCTGCGTCACGCGGCCGAGCTCGTCCAGCGAGGTTACGCCGGCCGCGACCTTGCGCAGGCCGTCCTCGTAGAGGTTGAGCATGCCGCCCTGCGCCGCGAGCGTATTGAGGGCATTGGCGTCCTTGCCATCGATGATCGCGCGGCGCATCGGCTCATCCAGGACGAACAGTTCATGGATGCCCGTGCGCCCCCGGTAGCCGGAGCCGCGGCAGTGCTCGCAGCCCACGGCACGGTAGATCGCCTGGCCGAAGCTGCTGAATCGCTCCAGCCCGGTGCTGCGCCGCACCTCGTCGCCGGGCTCGTAGGGTTCCTTGCAGTGCCCGCAGAGCGAGCGCACGAGCCGCTGGGCCAGCACGCCGTTGACGGAGGATGTGATCAGGTACCCCTCCACGCCCATGTCCTTCATCCGGATCACTGCGCCCGCGGCCGTGTTCGTGTGCAGCGTGGACAGCACCAGGTGGCCCGTCAGGGCGGACTGCACGGCGATCTGCGCGGTCTCGCCGTCCCGCATTTCACCGATCATGATGATGTCCGGATCCTGGCGCAGGATGGAGCGCAGGGCATTGGCGAAGGTCAGGTTGATCTGCGGATGGACCTGGATCTGGTTGATACCTTCCAGCTGGTACTCCACCGGGTCTTCCACGGTGATGATCTTGTTGGATTCCGCATCGATCTTGGACAGTGCCGCATACAGCGTGGTGGTCTTGCCGGAACCCGTAGGGCCGGTCACCAGCAGGATGCCGTGCGGCTTGGCCAGCAGCATGTTGAAGCGCTCGAGAGTGTCCTTCTCGAAGCCCATGGTCTCCAGCTGCAGGCGGACGCTCGCACGGTCCAGCACCCGCATGACCACGCTCTCCCCGTGCACGGTCGGTACGGTGGAAACGCGCAGGTCCAGCTCGCGCCCCTTGACGCGCGTCTTGATGCGCCCGTCCTGGGGAAGGCGCCGCTCCGCGATGTCGAGATGGGCCAGCAGCTTGACGCGCGAGCTGACGGCAGCGCTCAGGCGCGGCGGCACCAGTTCGCCCAGTTGGATGACGCCATCCACCCGGTAGCGCACGTGCAGGCCGTCGTCGAAGGGCTCCAGGTGGATGTCCGAGGCACGCAGGTCGATGACGCGGCCGATGATGGCATTGACCAGGCGGATGACGGGAGCTTCGCTGGCGAGATCCTTGAGGTGCTCGACGAAATCACCGCCATCGGCACCGTCGCCGAACCCGTCGTCGCCCTCCTCTTCGCCCGCCTGCTCCACCGGTTCGGCCAGCGCCTTCTCGATATCGCTCTCGAGCGCCAGGCGCGGCACCACGACCAGGCCGGTCGCCAGGTGCAGGGCCTTCACGACGAACGCATCCTGCGGCACGGCCATGGCCACGTGCAGGCTGCCGTCCTCGGCCGAAAGCGGATACACGCTGTTGGCTTGCAGGAACTCCGGCAGCAGGCCTTCCACCTCCGGCATCATGGCCGGGAAGTCCGTGGCGGCGATGAGCGGAATGTCCAGCTGGCGCGAAAGCGCCTGGATCACGTCGATTTCGGACACCAGCCCCAGCCGCACGAGCACGCGGCCCAGCAGCCCGCCCATTTCCTGCTGCGCCGAAAGGGCGCGTTCCAGGTCCCGTGCACTCAGCTTGCCCGACTGCACCAGCAACTCGCCCAGCAGGGGGCGCTGCACGGCGACGGCATCGACGCTCGGCTCTGTACGGTCGGGAAGGATGGTGGTGGTCATGAACGTGAGGAAAATGCCCTGGATGCGGGGCCGATGCCGGCAAGGCGGGGCAACCGGAATCGAAGCCCTCAAGTGTAGCCGGCCGGGTCAGCGTACCGCGCGGCTCCTGCCGCGGTGGCTTACAGTCGCAGGCCGCGCACCCAACCACCGATCGCATGCAGCCCCAGCACCAGCCCCGCCATTCCCGATCGATCCTGCCGCGCACCGCCATGGCCGCATCCGCCGCCGCGGTGGTTCTGGCCGGTGCCGCGGGCGTCCACCTGCTGCACCGCATGCAGCCGGAGGCCCGCTCGCCGCACGCAGCGCGCATGCTGCTGGCACCGATGATCGGGGTACTGGAACCGTGCATCTGGGGTTCGCCCCCTCTTCCCGGCCGGTTCGCCGACATGCAGGACCAGTGTCACAGCGCCCAGGGCTCGGCGGCGGCCCTTGTGGAATCCACATTGCGGGCATTGCAGCCCGCGCCGCAAACGGCCGCTTCCATAGACCTGGGCTACACGCTGCCGGTGCCCTTGCTGAAGCTGTTCCAGCCGGCTCCAGGGGGCGGCTGGCAGATCGACCAGGCGATCGTGGACCGCCTGGTGCGGACCCTGGGTGACACCCCTCGCCCGGCCATTCTGTATCTGTTCTCGACGCACTTCTCTTCCGAAGCCCCCATCGAGCCGGTCCTGGCGGCCGATCCGTCGAACATGGGATGGACGCGCGACGGTCCGCTGGGCATGGACGATTACTACGATTCGAAAGTCTTCAACTGGTCCTTCGCCACCACGCGCAATGCGCTGACCGAACGCAGGGCCGAGGCGGTCCGGGCGGTGGTGGACGCAGCGTGCCGCCTGCCGGCGGCTGACCGCGCGAAGATCCGAGGCATCACGCTGCTGGGTGAACTGCACCATTTGTTTCCGAATTTTCAGGCCGGCATGGGATTCGACGGCAGTTACCGGGTCACCGACTACAGCGCGGTGTCCATCGAGGGCTTCCGCCGCTACCTGCGCACCGAGTTCAGGGAGATCGCGCAACTCAACCGGGTGGTCGGCGCCAATTACGCCTCGTTCGACGAGGTGGAGCCCCCGTCGCGCGACATCCGGTCGGAACCCCTGCGCCGCTTCACGGAGCACATCGACGGATTCGCCCAGGGCACGCTGCCCGTGGCCGGCTGGGCCTACGTACCGGGCAGTACGCCGGAGCGCCCCGCCCGCGTGCATGTGTACCGCAATGGGGAACTGGTGGGACAGACCACCGTGCACTGGGGACGGCAGGACGTGCTCGCGGCCAAGCCGGAATTCGGCGATGCGAACACCGGCTGGCGCCTGGACCTGGATTTCCGGCGACTCCCGCCCGGCATGCACCGGCTGGACATCTTTCTGGAAACCCGCCCCGGCCAGCTGACCCACCTGGGAACGCGCGACATCGCGATCATGGACCGCTCGCAGTCCACGCCGAAGCCGATGCCCCAGCACGCCCTGCCGGCCGCGGCCCCGCCACGGGATGCCAGGGTCCAGGCGCACATCGACTTCCCCGCGCAGGCCTCGTCGTACTACTACAACCCGCTGGTACCGCTATGGCATGCATTCCGCGCCCGCCAGGTCGTGGACTACCTGCGCTACTTCGACGGAATCGTGAAGCAGTCCTGCCTGTCCGACGTGCCGCGCTATACCCACCAGATCATCCCGTTCACCAATCCCGGCTGGGATGCCAACAAATTCGCGATCCAGGACTCGCTGCACCCTTCGCGGACCGGCATCCGGCTGGGCGTGAGCCTGTACGGAGAGCCGACGTATGGCCGGCCCTACTTCGACTGGCTCGCCACCAGCGGCACCAGCCACTACGGGGTCACGGAATTCCATCCGCTCAAGGCCATGAATGCGGCGCAGATGCACCGCGTCCTGCAGGCCCATGCGGCGCACGGAGCGGAGTTCCTGTCCTTCTTCCTGGAGCCCCGCTGGAACGGCGAACTGGTGCCGCGCGGGCACAACATCTTTTCCTTCGACCCGGACAACCGGCAGTTCGCCTCGGACCGGCTCTACGAGGCCGTGCGCGGGGCCCTCGCACCGGCCCGGCCGTGACCGGGCCGACGGGGGTGCTTCAGGGGAAGACCTCCGCCTCGCGCAGGGGCGCGCCCTTCGCGTCCTTGGCGGACAGGCTGGGCTCCCCGGCAAAGCGCCAGTCGATGCCCAGCTCGGGGTCGTTCCAGGCGATGCAGCGCTCGTGTTCGGGCGCGTAGTAGTCGGTGGTCTTGTAGAGGAAGTCCGCGCTCTCGCTGAGCACGACGAATCCATGGGCGAAGCCCGGGGGCACCCACATCTGGCGCTGGTTCTCTTCGCTCAGTTCCTCGCCGACCCATTGGCCGAAGGTGGGCGAACTCCTGCGCAGGTCCACGGCGACGTCGAAGACTGCGCCCCGCACGACACGCACCAGTTTTCCCTGGGGCTGGCGGATCTGGTAGTGCAGGCCGCGCAGGACGCCACGCGCGCTGCGGCTGTGGTTGTCCTGCACGAAGGCGTGGCGGCTGCCGGTGGCTTCGTCGAAGGCGCGCTGGTTGAAGCTCTCGAAGAAAAAACCGCGTGCGTCGCCGAACACCCTGGGTTCGAGGACGACGACGTCGGGAATGCGCGTGGGAAGGACGTTCATGGAAAAGCGTTGGATCGATGGCGCGAGCAGGAGGCAGGACAAGGAAATCAGCCGCCCAGCAGCCTGAGCAGGTAGGCGCCGTAACCGCTCTTGGCGAGCGGCCTGGCGAGGCGTTCGAGCTGGCTGTCGTCGATGAGGCGATGCCGCCAGGCGATCTCTTCCGGGCAGGCGATCTTCAACCCCTGGCGATGCTCCAGGGTCGCGATGAACTGCCCGGCTTCGAGCAGGCTTTCGTGCGTTCCAGTATCGAGCCAGGCGTATCCGCGGCCCATGATCTCGACGTGCAGGGCCTCGCGCTCGAGGTAGAGGCGGTTGAGGTCGGTGATTTCCAGCTCGCCGCGCGGGGAGGGCTTCAGGCTGGCGGCGCGCTCGACCACGTGCCGGTCGTAGAAGTAGAGCCCGGTGACGGCATAGCTGGACTTCGGGGCCTTGGGCTTTTCCTCGATCGACAGGACCTTGCCGGTGGCATCGAACTCGGCCACGCCGTAGCGTTCAGGGTCCTGCACGTGGTAGGCGAATACGCTGGCCCCCTCCTCGCGCCCCATCGCACTGCACAGGAGGTCCTCGAAATCGTGGCCGTGGAAGATGTTGTCGCCCAGCACGAGCGCGCTGGGCTGGCCATCCAGGAATTTCTCCCCGATGAGGAAGGCCTGCGCCAGGCCGTCGGGGCTGGGCTGCACGGCATAGTTCAGGCGGATGCCCCACTGGCTGCCATCGCCCAGCAACTGCTCGAATCGCGGGGTGTCCTGCGGCGTGCTGATGACGAGGATGTCGCGGATGCCCGCCAGCATCAGGGCGCTCAGCGGGTAGTAGATCATCGGCTTGTCG
Organism: Paracidovorax cattleyae; assembly: GCF_900104515.1. Taxonomy (GTDB): domain Bacteria; phylum Pseudomonadota; class Gammaproteobacteria; order Burkholderiales; family Burkholderiaceae_C; genus Paracidovorax; species Paracidovorax cattleyae. Next base: position 127,584 of record NZ_FNJL01000004.1, on the reverse strand, counting down.
TACACCGGCAGCAGTTGCTTGCTGATGGCGAGCGTGGCAGGGTGCAGGCGGGTGCCCGACCCTCCGGCCAGGATGATGCCCTTGCGTGCGGTCATGGTGTATGCAGGAAGTTTTTGGGGATTCTCAGAGGATTTCCGCGAGCATCCGGGCGATGCCCGCCTGCCAGTGCGGCAGGGCCAGGCCGAAGGTGGCCTGGAACCTGCGCGTGTCGAGCCGCGAGTTGTGCGGCCGGACGGCCGGCGTGGGAAATGCGCTGGTGGGTACGGCGGCCACGTCGCGCGCGACGAGCTTCAGCGCAGGCTGGATGCGCTGCGCCTGCTCGAGCACGTAGCAGGCGTAGGCATGCCAGTGGGTTTCCCCAGCGGCCACCAGATGGTAGAGGCCTGCGTCGGCCGGCCGCTGCTGCAGGTGGCGGATCGCATGGGCCGTGGCGTCGGCCAGCAGGTCGGCTCCGGTCGGAGCACCCCATTGGTCATCGATCACGGTCAGCCGCTCGCGCTCCTGCGCCAGCCGCAGCATGGTCCTGGCGAAATTCCCGCCCCGGGCGCCATAGACCCAGCTCGTGCGCAGGATGAGGTGCCGCGCGCCGCTCGCCTGGATCCGCTGCTCGCCTTCGAGCTTGGTGCGGCCGTAGACCGACAGCGGCCGCGGCGTATCGTCTTCCGTCCAGGGTCGGGATCCGCCGCCATCGAACACGTAGTCGGTGCTGTAGTGCACCAGCCATGCCCCCAGGCGTGCGGCTTCTTCGGCCAGCACGCCCGGCGTGAGCGTGTTGAGGGTGCGGGCCAGGTCCGGCTCGCTCTCGGCCTTGTCCACCGCAGTATGGGCCGCGGCATTGACAATGACGTCGGGCCGCAGGGCGCGCACGGTGCCGGCGATGTCATCAGGCCGGGAGAAATCCCCGCAGTGCGAGGTGCTGTCGAAATCGAGGGCCGTGACCGTGCCCAGGACGGCAAGGCTGCGCTGCAGTTCCCAGCCGACCTGCCCGCCCTTGCCGAAGAGGAGGATGTTCATGCGGTGGCGGCGTCCTGCACGGCGGGCTTGCGGTACTGCCGGTCGATCCACTCGCGGTAGGCGCCGCTGGTCACGGCATCCACCCATTCGCCATGCGCGAGATACCACTCCACGGTCTTGCGGATGCCGGTCTCGAAGGTCTCGGCGGGCTTCCATCCGAGTTCGCGCTCGATCTTGCGGGCGTCGATGGCATAGCGGCGGTCGTGGCCCGGGCGGTCCTTCACGTAGGCGACCTGGCTTTCATAGCGCTCGCCATCGGCACGCGGACGCAGCTCGTCGAGCAGGGCGCAGATGGTCTTCACGATCTCGATGTTGGGCTTTTCGTTCCAGCCGCCCACGTTGTAGGTCTCGCCGGGCTTGCCGGCCTGCAGCACGCGGCGGATGGCGCTGCAGTGGTCACGCACATAGAGCCAGTCGCGGATCTGCATGCCGTCCCCATACACGGGCAGCGGCTTGCCGGCCAGTGCGTTGACGATCAACAACGGGATCAGCTTCTCGGGGAAGTGGAAGGGGCCGTAGTTGTTGCTGCAGTTGGTGGTCAGCACCGGCAGGCCGTAGGTGTGGTGCCAGGCCCGGACGAGGTGGTCGCTGGCTGCCTTGCTGGCGGAGTACGGGCTGTTGGGTTCGTAGGAATGGGTTTCGGCGAAGGCGGGGTCCTGAGGCGCCAGGGTGCCATAGACCTCGTCGGTGGAGACGTGCAGGAACCGGAAGGCGGCGCGCTCATCCCCGGGCAGGGACTGCCAGTACGCGCGGACGGCCTCGAGCAGGCGGAAGGTGCCGACCACGTTGGTCTGGATGAAATCTTCCGGGCCATGGATGGAGCGGTCCACATGCGATTCTGCCGCGAAATTCACGATGGCCCGCGGCCGGTGCTCGGCAAGCAGCCGGGCGAGAAGCTCCCGGTCGCCGATGTCCCCCTGGACGAACAGATGGCGCGCATCGCCCTGCAGCGAGGCGAGGTTCTGCAGATTGCCTGCGTAGGTGAGCTTGTCGAGGTTGACGACGGGCTCATCGCCGCACGCGAGCCAGTCGAGGACGAAATTGGCGCCGATGAAACCCGCGCCGCCGGTGACCAGAATCATGGATCGTTTTGAGCAAAGACGCCTTGCGGCCGAACGCGGATTATCCCATCGCGTTACAAGCTGCCGTAACGAAGCGCACAAGGGGCAGCCGCGGGCCGGCAGGGTTGCCTTCCGCAAGACCCCGCATGATGCACTGCAACAGGACGCGGAGGCCGCGGCAGGGTAGAGTGGGCCGGCAAAGGAGCGGGGAACATGGGCCGGGGTCCGTCATGCACGGGCCAGCAAGAGCACGTCGACAACTACCCCCCGCCGAAGGCACAAGGGAGGCACAGATGGCAAAGAAAGCGCCGCGGCGCACCGCGGAGCGCATCCTGGAGACAACACTGGAGCTGTTCAACCGCTTCGGGGAACCCAATGTGTCCACTACGGCCATCTCGGCGGAGCTGCGCATCAGCCCGGGCAACCTCTACTACCACTATCCCGCCAAGGACGAGCTGGTCAAGGCGCTTTATGCACGCTATGAAGCGGAGTTATCCGAACTGCTGGAGTCGGCTCCGGAGGTCAGCGACGTGGAGGAGGCCCGGCTGCTGCTGCATGCAGTGCTCGAGCGCATCTGGCAGTACCGCTTCCTCTACCGGGACCTCAACGACCTGATGTCGCGCAACCGGCATGTCGAGACGCATTTCCGGGAGCTGCTGGCACGCAAGGCAGGCGCCGTGCGTGCCATGCTGCGGGGCATGGAGCAGGCAGGCTCGCTGCGGTTCGGCCCACGGGAACTCGATACCGTGGCCGACAATCTCATGGTGGCCGTCACGTACTGGCTGAGCTTCGAATACGTCCGCGATCCGCGGCACGCGCTGGAGCCTTCCAATGCACGGACCATGCTGCTGCGCGGGGCCCAGCATGTGCTGGGGCTGCTGGGGCCCTACCTCGCCGACGGTCAGCGCCTGCATCTCCAGGCTTTGGACGACAGTCACGAGCCGGCCGACGCCACATGATGCGCCCCTTTTTCCGGACGAACGCAGGACACGCCATGCCATCCTGGACCCCCTTCCCCTATGCCGGCGAGTACGCCCTCACCGCCGGCGATGTGCTGCGCGAATGGGAGCGGCTGCACCGGGGCGATGCGGAGCCCGTCCCCCGGGAACCCGCGGCGCTCGAGGCCTGGACACTGTTCCACAGCGGCAGGTTCGAGGAAGCCGCCCGGGTCGGGCTGGCGGCCGGCGGGGCGGGCGTCACCGCGGCCAACAAGGCGACGATCGTGCACGCGATCTACCTGGAGCCCAGCGAAAGCCGCCGGCTCGAGCTGCTCGGCGCGGCGGCGCAGCGTGCGCGGGCGCAGACCGATGCGGAGCCCGGCAACCCGAACGCCTGGTTCTGGCACGCGTACGCCCTCGGGCGCTACAGCCAGGGCATCAGCGTGGCCAAGGCGCTGGCGCTGGGCCTCACGCGCCAGGTGCGGACGGCGCTGGACCGCACGATCGCGCTCAGCGAACGCCATGCCGACGCGCGGCTGGCACTGGCCGTGTTCCATGCCGAGGTGATCGACAAGGTCGGTGAAATGGTGGGCAGCATCACCCACGGCGCGCGCCGCGAGGAAAGCCTGCGCCTCTTCGCGGAGTCCTTTGCCCTGAACCCCCACTCCGTGATCGGACGCATCGAGCATGCCCATGCACTCCTGATGCTGAACGGGGAGCAGTACGAGGACATGGCCGCCCAGCTCTACGAGGAGGCGGCGGGCGCCGAAGCCGCCGACGCGGCGGAACGCCTGGCCGTGGAACTGGCCCGGCTGGAACTCGCCGAAGGCTAGGGCCCGGGGAACCGCTCCGCCGCGATGGCGAGCAGTCCCTCGAAGATCAGGTTTTCGATGAGATCGAACGGACGGGTCATGCTGGGCGCCATTTTCCAGCCGGCCCCCCCGGTCATCATGCAGGCCGGCTCTTCGCCGCAGTGCTGGATCACGTGCTGCACCATCCGCTCCACGGCACCGGCGATGGCGTAGGTGCCGCCACTGGTGAGCGCATCGCTGGTGTTGGTGGGAAACAGCTTCACTTCGCCCGTGGGAACGTGCAGCCCCGCGGTGCCGGACTCCAGGGCTCTCAGCATGATGCCGTGCCCCGGAAGGATGAGGCCTCCCAGGAAGCGGCCTTCGGCATCGATGGCTTCCACGGTCACCGCCGTTCCGACCATCACCACCACCAGGGGACGCGCAGTGCCCTGCCTCAGCAGCCGGTGGCGCGCGCCGATCATGGCCACCCATCGGTCAGAGCCCAGGCGCGTGGGATGGTCGTACCCGTTGACGAGCCCTGCTTCCTGCGCGGAGGGAACGACCCAGTGGGACGGCACGTCCCACCACTCCATCTGCTCCATGACGCGCCGGCGCACGGCATCGCCGGCCACCACGCAGCCGAGCATGCGCGTGGGCGCGGGCAGCCCCGCCCAGGCGCTGTCCGCGAGCCGCTCGATGTGGTCGAGGAATTCGGCGCCGTGGGCCAGCACGGCGGCGCCCGGCTTGGGGGCGTCATACATCGCCCATTTCAGGCGGGTGTTGCCGACGTCGATGGCCAGAAAAGTCATGCGGCGGATTATCACGAGTTTTACAAACACGACTGTTCCGTGCGGCACACCCCGGCCCGGACCCACGGCCGGGCTCGGGCCGATGTCCGACAGGTCGGGCGCGTCACCAGGCGCTAAAGTGTTCCGGGCCGGCACCCGCCGGCCGTTCTTTCATCCAGAAAAAAGGAGCAATGCCATGGGACTTTTCAGCTTCGTCAAGGAAGCCGGGGAAAAGCTGTTCGGGGGCAAGGAGGCACATGCCGCACCGGCCGCTGCGCCCGCCGCACCGAGCCAGGAGGAACTCAACGCCACCGCCGGCAAGGCGATCGAGACCTACATCGCCTCCCAGAACCTGGGCGTGCGCGATGTGCGGGTGGCATTCGCGGGCCCGGAAGGCAAGGTGACCGTGCAAGGCGAGGCGCCGACCCAGGCCGCCAAGGAGAAGGTCACGCTGTGTTGCGGCAACGTGTCCGGCGTGACGAGCGTGGACAACCAGATGGCCGTGCAGGCGTCGGAGCCTGAGGCGCAATACCATGACGTGGTGCGCGGCGACACGCTGTCGGCGATCGCCAAGAAGTACTACGGCGATGCCAACAAGTACCCGCGCATCTTCGAAGCCAACCAGCCCATGCTGACGCACCCGGACAAGATCTACCCGGGCCAGAAGCTGCGCATTCCGCCCCTGTGACGCGCGCCGCGGCCAGGCGGACGCTGCATCGGTCCGGCCGCGCGCTCATACCCCGGGAAAAGCCGCCGCCAGACGGCGCACGCCCTCCTGCACCTGCGCCGGTTCCAGCAGGGCATAGCCCATCACGAAGCCCGCCGGACGGTCCGGCACATCGGCCTGTGAGGGCAGGTGGAACGGGCCCAGCGGATAGATGCGCACGCCGTGGCGCAATGCCCGGGCTGCCAGGTCCGGCTCCAGGCTGCACGACACACCGGGCAGCCGCACGACCACATGCAGGCCACCGGAGGCCCCCTCCACCACCGCACGGTCCCCGAAATACTGTCCGATGGACTCGAGGAGCGCGGTGCGCCGGGCGTCCTGCAGGCGCCGGATGCGGCGTACGTGGCGGTCATAGCTGCCGCTTTCCATCATCGCGGCGAGGGCCCGCTGCGTGCCGAACGGTGCATGCCGGTCACCCAGCCGGCGCGCGGCTGCGAACACGTCCGCGAGCGCGCGGGGCAGCACCATGTAGCCCAGCCGCAGCTGGGGCGAGAGCGTCTTGGAGAAGGTTCCCACGTAGATGACGGATTGGTGCGCGTCCAGCGTATGGAGCGTCGCGTCTGCCCGCAGCGCGTGGCGGTATTCGCTGTCGTAGTCGTCCTCCACGATCCAGGCGCCCTGCCGCTGCGCCCATGCCAGCAATGCATGCCGCCGGGGCACGGACAGGAAACTGCCCAGGGGGAACTGGTGGGTGGGCGTGACGCAGGCCAGGCGCGCACCCTCCCCGCAGGGAAGACGGTCGGTGCGCAGGCCCTGTGCGTCCACTTCCACCCCTGCGAGGTGCGCTCCCGCGGCCTCGAACACCTGGTGGGCCATGCGGTATCCGGGGTTTTCCACCGCGACGGTGTCGCCGGGATCCACCAGCAGCCTGGCGCACAGGTCCAGCGCCTGCTGCGAACCATTGACGATCATCAACTGGTCGGGATGGCAGGCCAGCCCGCGGGTGCGGCTCAGGTGCGACTGCAAGGCCGCGCGCAGGCCCGGGTCTCCACGGGGATCTCCGTAGGCCAGCCGCTCCGGGCGTTCGCGCCCGGCCTGCCGCACGGCCCGCTCCCAGGCAGACGTGGGGAAATCGCGCCCTGCGAGCGGGCCATAGACGAAATCGACGACGGCTGGATCCTCCGGCACGACCGCCGGCGTGGAGACGCGTGGGGGCTGCAGCTGCCGGACACGCTCGCCCAGCGCGGACAGCCGTACCTCGCCATCCACCCGGGACGCGCCGCCCGCCCCGGCTTCGAGCCCTCCGCCAGCCAGAGGCGCCGCGCCCTGGGCCACCCGGCTGGCGGCGCCGGATCGTGAATCGATGAATCCTTCGGCCGCCAGTTGCTCATAGACCGTGGACACGGTGCTGCGGGCCAGCCCCCGCTCCGCGGCGAGGCTGCGCGTGGATGGCAGGCAGGCACCGGCGGGGTAGGTCCCGTCGAGAATCCGCGCCTTGAGTTCGGCCTGGAGGTCCCGGCCCTTGCGGCGGCCGGAATGCGCAGCGGTCATGGGTCTCCCGACTGGTCTGCGTGAATCATGCCAAAGTGGCCGTTTCCATCATGCCACCGATGGGGCACAGTCGCAGGCAGTCCGGCGCCTTCCTCCTGCCGCTGCCGCCCATCTGCCCTCGCTTCCGACCATGTACCTGCCCGCCGCCTTCGCCGAAACCCGGATGTCCGAACAGCATCGCCTCATCGAAAGCCATCCGCTGGGGATGCTGGTCACCCAGGGTGCGCAGGGCCTGGATGCCAACCATCTTCCGTTCCTGCTGGATGCCGGCAAAGGGCCGCTCGGCACGCTGTCGGGCCATGTGGCGCGCGCCAATCCGGTGTGGACGGATGTGGCGGACGGGAGCGAGGTACTGGTGGTGTTCCGCGGCGCCGAGGGGTACATCTCGCCGCAGTGGTATCCCGGCAAGGCCGAGCACCATCGGCACGTGCCCACCTGGAACTACGAAGCCGTCCATGTCCATGGCCGCATGGCCGTACGTGACGACGAGGCGTTCGTGCGCGGGGTGGTCGCACGGCTCACGCGCAGGCACGAAGCCGCCATGGAGCGCCCCTGGAAGATGGGGGATGCGCCCGCGGACTACCTGGATGCGATGGTGCGGCAGATCGTGGGCATCGAGATCGCCATCACCCGCATGGAGGGCAAGCGCAAGCTCGGCCAGAACCGCGACGCCCGCGATTTCGCCGGAGCGGTGCAGGCGCTGCGCGACCGCGGGCAGGAGGCGCTGGCCGATGCCATGCAGGCGGCATCGCCAGCGCGCGAACCGCTCTGAGAAAGGTCAGCCCTGCCGCCAGGGCAGGCCGCGGAAGCGCCAGCCGCCCATGCGGTTGCGGTGGCCCTCGGCGTCCGCATCGCCTTCGAAGCCTTCGAGGATGTTGTAGGCCGTGAGCCCCAGCTCGGCCGCGCGGCGGGCCGCCGCCACGGAGCGCACGCCGCTGCGGCACAGCAGCACGGCCTGCCCGCCCGGGGGCACGGCGGCACGCAGGGCTTCGTCGAAGTCGGGGTTGGGCGCCATGCCTGGATAGACCTTCCAGGGAATGGCCACGGCCCCCGGCACGAAGCCCACCCAGTCGCGCTCCGCATCGGTGCGCACGTCCACCAGCACGGCCCGGCCGCCCTGCACCCACTGCCATGCGGTCTGGGGAGAGACATCGCCCGCGTAGCCTTCGGCGGGAAGAACCTCGGCGGCGGGGGAAGAAGAGGATGGAGAGAAAGTGGTCATGCCCGCATTCTGTGCCAGCCGGTCGGGCCGGGGCAACGCGGTGCGTTCAGTCCCACTGCGGCGCGGGATCCTCGCGCAGTCGGTCGCGCAGCGCGGCGTAGTCGGGCACCACGGTCGCCACCGTGTCCCAGAAACGGGGGCTGTGGTCCATGTGGCGCAGGTGCGAGAGTTCATGAGCGACCACGTAGTCGATGATGGCGGGCCGGTAGTGCAGCAGGCGCCAGTTCAGGCGGATGGATCCATCGGCGCGGGCGCTGCCCCAGCGGGTGTGCGCACTCGACAGCCGCAGCGTGCGCCACTGCACCCCCAGGAGCGGCGCGAAATGGTCCAGCCGGGCGGTGAAATGGCGGCGCGCGTCGCGCATCAGCCACGCCTGCACGGCATCGCGCACCTGCACGGGCGTGGCCGCGCGGGGCAGGCCGACATGGAGGCTGAGGGCTCCGCCCGGACCGGACACCAGTGCCCCGCCCTGCCCCCGGAAGCCGTGGGCGGGATCCAGCACGATGGTGAGCGGCTCGCCCATGTAAGGCAGCACGGCCCCGTCGCCCCAGGCGATGCGTGCGTCTTCCTGGCGCCGCTGGCGTTCCTGCGCCTCGCCGAGCTTGCGCAGGATCCAGGCGGACTTCTCCCGCACGGCCGCATCCACGTTGGCGAGCGAGACCCATCCGGGCGACCGCACGGAGAGCCCGTCCGCGCCCACGGTGAAGCCGATGGTGCGCCTGCGGGAACGCTGCAGCGCATAGGCCACCAGCACGTCGCCCAGCAGCAGTTCGCGGTTCGCCCGGGGATGGCGGAACTCCATGGGCCCGCGCAGCACGTTGTCGCGTCCGCCCGCTTCTGCCGGATCGCCCACGCCCGGGGGCGCGGCATCGGAGGTTAGGCCGCGCGCCGACACCGGCGGGGCGCTGCCGCCGTCGCCGCCGAAGAAATCCAGTGCGAGCTGCACCAGGCGCTGCATCACCGGTCCGTGCCGGAGGCTCCGTAGGCTTCCGGATCCAGCCGCCGCATCTCGCCTTCGATCCAGGCTTCGACTTCGGCCATGAGCTCGTCGGGCTTGCGCCCGATGGAGGGAATGGGGCGGCCGATGGAGACATCCACCGTGCCGGGACGCTTGACGAAGGCCTTGCGCGGCCAGACCCTGGCCGAGGTCACGGCCACGGGCACCACGGGCACGCCGGCCTCGATGGCGAGGCGCGTGCCGCCGCTCTTGTAATCACCCTTCTGGCCGCGGTCGATGCGCGTGCCCTCCGGGAACATGATGACCCAGGTACCGCGGGCCAGGAGCGCACGGCCCTGCTGCAGGACCTTGACGAAGGCGCGCGCACGCTGGTTGCGGTCGATATGGATCATGTCCAGGCTGCCGATGGACCAGCCGAAGAACGGGATCTGCAGCAACTCCTTCTTGAACACGTACGCCAGGGGGCGCGGCATGATGGCCGGCATCAGGAAGGTTTCGTAGGTGGACTGGTGCTTGACCAGCAGTACCACGCCCTGCCCCGGATCCTTCGGCAGGTGCTCCATGCCGGTGATGCGGGTGCGGATGCCCATGATCACGCGGGCCGCGTCGGTGCTGAGCTTGAGCCAGGCACGCGCGATGCGGTAGCGCACCCGCGTGGGCGCGCCGAACAGCCGGGCCACGAGGATGGCGAGGGTGTAGGGCACCACGGTGAGGGCCATCCAGAGCAGATGGAGAACGGAGCGGATGAAGGCCATGCGAGGGATGCGAGGAAGAAAAGGAAAAAGTCAGCGGGAAAAGCGGCCGGGAACGGTTCGGCGCGCCACGCCCCGGGGGGCGCGTCAGTCGCCGGCGGGCGGCGGGCGCTCTCCCGCAGCCAGGAGCTGGTCCGCGAAATCCGCGAGGCTGGCATGGCGTTGCACGCCGGGCGGCCAGGGACGGCTGCCTTCGGGTGGTTCGCCCACCGCATGGAGCCGTGCGCCGATGGCGGCCCCGGCCCACAGGTGCTCCGGGCAGTTGCCCACCACGAGGATCTCGCCGCCCTCCACGCCGAACCGGTCGCGGATCTGCTCCATCAGACCCGGCGCGGGCTTGCGGCAGGCGCAGCCCTCGTCGGGCGCGTGGGGACAGTAGAACACCGCCTCGATACGGCCGCCGGCGGCTGCCAGCACCCGGTGCATGCGTGCGTGGATGGCATTGAGCGCCAGCACGTCGAACAGGCCGCGCCCCAGCCCGGGCTGGTTGGTCGCCACGGCCAGCCGCCACCCTGCGCGGGTGAGGCGGGCCACGGCCTCGGGCGCGCCCGGCACGGGCACCCATTCCTCCGGCGCGGAGATGAATTCCTCGCCGGAAGCGTTGAGCGTGCCGTCGCGGTCGAGAATGGCAAGTTTCATGCGCGCGATTATGGAAGATGCGGCCCGCCGGGCACCGTGCCGCCGGTCGGCGGCGCATCCCAGCCGGTGGCGTAGAGGCCGCCGAACCGCCCCCGCGCCCACCGCAGGTGCACCGCCTGCCCCGGTTTCCAGGCTGCGGCAGGGTCATCGGGCAACGTGGCCTGCCGCAGCAGGGGGTCGGCAGCACCATCGTTTTCCGGCTGCCAGCGCAGCACGACCTGCGTTCCCCCCGGGCCGCGCAGGCTGGCCGGCTGTGGCCGGCTTCCCGCCACGACCACGCTGGCATCCGGCAGGGGCTGCAGCAGCCGGGCGTCCCAATGCCGCAGCGCCAGGGCCACGGCGCCGCCGGCGCAGGCCAGCAGCCATGCGCCGATGGCAGTGTGCCGTGCAGCCTGCCGGCCCCACCGCCGGGCCATCCAGCGCAGCAGCACCCCGGCGACGGCCACGGCCGCGGCCCCCAGGCCGAGAACGGCCAGGCCCGCACCGGGCGCCCGCGTGCCGTCGAACGGCGCCAGCGCCCAGACAACCGGCCCCGGCCAGCGGTCATCGTGCCATTGCAGCAGCCAGCGCAGCCCGACGAGCGCCGCGGGCGGCGCGAACAGCCACCAGGCGGTGCGGGTGGCACCGTCGGCGACGCCGCGCGCGGGCATGGCCGGCTCGCCCATGCAGGCTCAGGCGACGGCCAGGCGCGAGAGGTCGGCCACGCGGTTCATCGCCGCGTGCAGGCTCTGCAGCAGACCCTGGCGGTTGAGACGCAGGTCCAGTTCCTCGGCATTGACCATCACGTCGTCGAAGAATGCATCGACAGGCGCGCGCAGCACGGCCAGCGTCTGCAGGCTGCCCGTGTAGTCGCCCGCGGCGAAGAGCGCGTCGGCCTCGGGCACGAAGCGCTGCAGGGCGGCGTACAGGTCCTTCTCGGCCTGCTCGCGCAGCAGCTCGGGGTTGACGTGCGCATCCACGTCGCCGGCCTTCTTGAGGATGTTGGTGACGCGCTTGTTGGCAGCGGCGAGCGCCGGGGCCTCGGGCAGCGCGGCGAACGCCCGCACGGCGGCGAGCTGCTTGCCGACCAGGGCGAGGCGCTGCGGGCGCAGGGCCAGCACGGCATCGACTTCCTGGGCGCTGTAGCCCTGCTCGCGCAGGCTGCCGGCCAGGCGGTCGTAGATGAAGTCGGCCAGCGGCGCGGTGGCGTCCTGGATCTTGTCGCCGAAGGCGGGCAGCGCGCTGTGCAGCAGGGTTTCCAGATCGAGCGGCAACTCCTTCTCGACCAGCATGCGGATCACGCCGAGCGCATGGCGGCGCAGCGCGAACGGGTCGCGGTCGCCCGTGGGCAGGTTGCCGATGCCGAACATGCCCACCAGGGTCTCGAGCTTGTCGGCCAGCGCCACCACCACGCCCACGTCGCCGCGCGGCAGCGTGTCGCCCGCGAAGCGCGGCTTGTAGTGGTCTTCGATGGCATCGGCCACTTCTGCGGGCAGGCCGTCGGCCTGGGCGTAGTAGCGGCCCATGGTGCCCTGCAGTTCGGGGAATTCGCCCACCATGTCGGTGACGAGGTCGGCCTTGGCGAGATGCGCCGCCTGGTCGGCCTGGCGGGCCAGCTCCACGTCGCCGATCTGCTGGGCAATGGCGCGGGCGATGGCGCGCACGCGATCCACGCGCTCGCCCTGGGTGCCGAGCTGGTTGTGGTAGACCACCTTGGCGAGCGAGGCGACGCGGGATTCGAGCGTCTTCTTGCGGTCCTGGTCGAAGAAGAACTTGGCATCGGCCAGGCGCGGGCGCACCACGCGCTCGTTGCCGCCGACCACGGCGCTCGCGTCATCCGGGCGGATGTTGCTCACCACCAGGAAGCGGTGCGTGAGCCGGCCTTCGGCATCGAGCAGCGGGAAGTATTTCTGGTTGGCCTTCATCGTGAGAATGAGGCACTCCTGCGGCACGCCCAGGAATTCCTTCTCGAACTCGCAGACGAGCACGTTCGGGCGTTCGACCAGGGCGGTCACCTCGTCGAGTAGCGCGTTGTCCTGGATGGGGCGCACGCCGCCGCCCACCTGCCCGGCGGCAGCCTGCAGCTGGCGGACGATCTCGGCACGGCGCTCGGTGAAGCCGGCGATCACGGCGCCTTCTTCGGCCAGCTGCTGCGCATAGGTGTCGGCACTGCGGAGCACCACCGGGTCCACGGCCGCCTCGAAACGGTGGCCGTGGGTGGCGTTGCCGGCCGTGAGGCCCAGCACCGAGACGGAGAGCAGCACTTCGATGCCGTGCAGCGCCACGAGGCCGTGCGCGGGGCGCACGAAGCTCACGCTCGTCCAGCCCGGCTGCTCGCAGCCCGATTCGAGCTGGTAGCGCATCACCTTGGGAATCGGCAGCCTGGCGACGGATTCCTGCAGTGCCTTCTGCAGCCCCTCGGACAGCGTGGCACCGCGCGCCGTGCTGTCGAGGAACAGCGCCTCGGCCTTGCCGTCGGGTGCGCGGCGCAGGCCGGGCACGGCAGAGGCATCAGCGCCCAGGGCGGCGAGCTTCTTGAGCAGCGCCGGCGTGGCGTTGCCGGACGCATCCAGGCCCACCGTGACGGGCATGAGTTTCTGCGAGACGGCCTTGTCGGCCGCCTGCGGCGCGACTTCGGTGATGTGGGCGGCCAGGCGCCGGGGCGAGGCATAAGCCGTCAGGCGCGAGGCAGCGGAGGCGAGGCCCTGGGCCTGCAGCTGCGCCAGCAGCACCTGGGCGAAGGCGTCGCCGAGCTTCTGCAGGGCCTTAGGGGGCAGTTCTTCGACGAACAGTTCGACGAGAAGATTTTTGTTCACAGTTTCACCTTCTTCCCTTGGGCTTGCCTTTTCTCAGGCAGCGCGTTGTCCAGCTTGACGTGTTGCAGCAACGCCTTTCGCTCGGGGGCGGATACGCGGTCCAGCCCGTCATTGCCCAGCACCTCCACCGCGATGGTGGGGTCCGCCATGGGAAAGCCCAGGCGCTCGCGGCTTTCCAGGTAGCTCTTGGCCACGGCGCGCGCCAGGTTGCGGATGCGGCCGATGTAGGCGGCCCTCTCGGTCACGGAGATCGCGCCGCGCGCATCCAGCAGGTTGAAGCTGTGCGCGGCCTTGAGCACCTGCTCGTAGGCGGGCAGCGCCAGCTGCTGCTCCATGAGGTACTGGGCCTGCTTCTCGTGCGCCGCGAAGGCGGTGAAGAGGAAGTCGGCGTCGGAGTGCTCGAAGTTGTAGGTGGACTGCTCCACCTCGTTCTGGTGGTAGACGTCGCCGTACTTGAGCGTGTCGGTCCAGGCGAGGTTGTAGACGTTGTCCACGCCCTGCAGGTACATGGCCAGGCGCTCCAGGCCGTAGGTGATCTCGCCCGTGGCGGGCTTGCAGTCGATGCCGCCGACCTGCTGGAAGTAGGTGAACTGGGTCACCTCCATGCCGTTGAGCCAGACCTCCCAGCCCAGTCCCCAGGCGCCGAGCGTGGGGTTCTCCCAGTCGTCTTCCACGAAGCGGATGTCGTTCTTCTTCAGGTCGAAGCCGAGGGCCTCCAGCGAGCCGAGGTACAGCTCCAGGATGTTGGCCGGCGCGGGCTTCAGGACCACCTGGTACTGGTAGTAGTGCTGCAGGCGGTTGGGGTTCTCGCCGTAGCGGCCGTCCTTGGGGCGGCGGCTGGGCTGCACGTAGGCGGCCTTCCAGGGCTCCGGGCCCAGGGCGCGCAGGAAGGTAGCCGTGTGCGAGGTGCCCGCGCCCACTTCCATGTCGTAGGACTGCAGGAGCGCGCAGCCCTGGGCGTCCCAGTACGACTGCAGCTTCAGGATGATTTGCTGGAAGGTCAACATGCGTGTGTGTCCTGGCGGCCGGGCGGCTGCAAGCCGTCTGCCCGGGCGCGCGGTCTTGGAGAATGGTCGCGCTGCGCGCGGAACCGGGGATTCTACGGGGCCGGGCTGCCGCGCCTCCACCCCGGGTGGCGCCGCATTCCCAGCATGGATGGCAGTGCGCGCCGCGGGATGTCGGCGGCCTGGCATTTACAGCACAAGGTCGCGCGGATATATTCCGCACAACGGAATTCAATGCACGCCAATCGCCTGGGTTCCTGCGCAGGCTGCGGTCCCCGCAATTCCCTCCCCTTAAACAACGACTTTCCTGCTCCGAGGTGCGGTCACCCGGGGCAGCCCCGACGATGACCGTGAAACGCACGGGCCTGCAGGCCCTGGCCCTTGCACTGGCAGCCACTTCATTGACCGCCGGCGCCTTCGATATTGCTCCGCACCACGTGGGCGATGCCCTTTCCACCGAACAGGCCCGGGCCATGCTGGCACGCCATGCCGCCCGGCCGCCGCAGCCCTGGCGCGAACCGGATGCCACCCGGGTTCCCGCCGGGCCGAAGGGAGCTGAGGTGCGTGAAGGCATCGATCTCCTGCGCAACACGTCTTCGCGCGTCGGCCGGCTGGCGCCGGACGCCTCGAAGCGCCTGTCCTGGAACAGCCTGAACTGCGTGCACTGCCACCAGGCCGGCCCCTCGGGCCTGCCGGGCACCAAGCCCTACGCGCTGCCGCTCGTGAATGCCGTCAACGACTATCCGAAGTTCGACATCAAGTCCGGGAAGATCATCTCGCTGGAGCAGCGCGTCATCGGCATGTTCGGCCCGGGCAGCGTGCCCATCGGGCCGGACACGCCCGAACTGCGTTCCATCATGGCCTACCTGCGATGGCTGGCGCAGGGGACGGTGCCGCATTCCCCCATGGAGCGGACGGGGCTGCTGCCCATGCCGCCCGTCGCGCGGGCGGCCGACCCGCAGCGTGGCGCGCGGCTGTTCGCCTCGCTGTGCAGCGCCTGCCACGGCGTGGATGCCACCGGCCAGCGGCGCCCGGACTTCGCCCAGGGCGGCGGCTACCTGTTTCCGCCGATCGCCGGCACGGACACCTACGACAACGCGGGCCACATGTTCGCGGTGCCGCTGCTCGCGCGCTACATCCGCGCGTCGATGCCTTCAGGCACCTCCCACGATCGGCCGCTGCTCACACCCGGGCAGGCGCTCGACATTGCGGCCTTCCTGAACGACGACGCCACGCCCCGCCTGCAGAACCCGAACCGGCAACGCCTCTATCCGGACCCGGCCCTGCGGCCGCAGGGCTTCGCGATCCCGGAGCATTTTCCCGGCCAGCCGCAAGCCTACCGCCGCGCGAAGTTCGGTCCGTTCCGCAACGTCAACGAGAACTACTGACCATCCCAGCGCCGCAGCACCAGGCTGGCATTGGTGCCGCCGAAGCCGAAGCTGTTGGACAGCGCCGTGCGCAGCGGCGCCTCGCGCGTGGCGGTCACCAGGGGCATGCCTTCCACGGCGGGGTCGGGCGTCTCGACATTGGCCGAACCGGCGATGAAGCCCTTCTGCAGCATGACCAGGCAGTAGATCGCCTCCTGCACCCCGGTCGCGCCCAGCGAGTGGCCGGTGAGCGACTTGGTGGAGGAGAACGGCGGCACCGTGTCGCCGAAGACCGTGCGGATGGCGCGCAGTTCCGGCACGTCGCCCACCGGGGTGGAGGTGCCGTGGGTATTGATGTAGTCGATGGGCACGTCCAGGCCCTCGATGGCCTGGCGCATGCACGCGATGGCACCGTCGCCCGAGGGGGCGACCATGTCGGCGCCGTCGGACGTGGCACCGAAGCCGACCACCTCGCCGAGGATGGTGGCGCCGCGCGCCTGGGCATGCTCCAGGCTTTCGAGCACCACGGCACCGCCGCCGCCCGACAGCACGAAACCGTCACGGTTCGCGTCATAGGCGCGGGAGGCCTTCTCGGGCGTGTCGTTGTACTTGCT
Source organism: Paracidovorax cattleyae (assembly GCF_900104515.1). Classification (GTDB taxonomy): domain Bacteria; phylum Pseudomonadota; class Gammaproteobacteria; order Burkholderiales; family Burkholderiaceae_C; genus Paracidovorax; species Paracidovorax cattleyae. The sequence goes on along the minus strand of NZ_FNJL01000004.1, from coordinate 111,423 downwards.
GGACATCGCGCCCATGGCGTCGAACAGCAGTCCCATGCCCCAGGTGACCTCTTCGCCCCCCCCTGCGAACATCACGTCCTGCATGCCCCAGGCGATCTGCTGGGCTGCCGCGCCGATGCAGTGCGCCGACGTGCTGCAGGCCGAGGTGATCGAATAGTTGATCCCCTTGATGCCGAAATTCGTCGAAAGGCAGGCCGAGACGGTGGAGCTCATGCAGCGCGTGACCTGGTAGGGCCCCACGCGGCGAATGCCCTTGGAGCGCAGAATGTCCGCGGACTCGATCTGGTTCTCGGGCGAGCCTCCACCCGACCCCATGATGAGGCCGGTGCGCGGGTGCGAGACCTGGTCTGGCTTCAGGCCCGCCTGGGCGATGGCGTCTTCCAGGGCGATGTGGGCATAGGCCGCGGCATCGCCCATGAAGCGCAGCTGCTTGCGGTCGATGCGCGCCTCCAGGTCGATGTCGGGCACGCCAGCCACCTGGCTGCGCATGCCCAGCTCGGTGAACTTCGGCATGGCACGGATGCCCGGGCGGCTCTCGCGCAGCGAGGCCTCCACGGCGGCGAGGTCGTTGCCGATGCAGGAAACGATGCCCGCGCCGGTGATGACGACACGCTTTCTCATGCTCATGCCCCCGCCTCCTCCCGCGCCGGCGCAGCCGCCGCGGCGTCTTCCTTCTTGAACAGGCCCACACGCAGGTCGGAGGCCACGTAGATTTCCTGGCCGTCGGCCAGGAGGCGCGCATCGCCGATCGCCATCACCAGCTTGCGCTTGATGACGCGCTTGATGTCGATTTCGTAGGTCACGCGCTTGACGTTGGGGCCCACCTCGCCGGTGAACTTGACCTCGCCTGCGCCCAGCGCGCGGCCCCGGCCCGGCAGTTGCAGCCAGGTCAGGTAGAAACCGATGAGCTGCCACATCGCGTCCAGCCCCAGGCAGCCCGGCATGACCGGGTCGCCCTGGAAGTGGCAGTCGAAGAACCAGAGATCCGGCCGCACGTCGAGTTCGGCGCGAATCCCCCCCAGCCCGTGCGCGCCGCCGTCGGCGTCGATGTGCGTGATGCGGTCGAACATCAGCATGGGCGGCAGCGGGAGTCGTCCGCTGTCAGGGGTGAACAGCCTGCCTTCGCCCGAGGCGATCAGTTGTTCATAGGAAAAGGATTCAGCCATTGTCAGTCGTGCTCCAGGTCGGCGCGCAGCGCCGCGTTTCGTGTGCGCGGCCCCAGGCATCGCCGGGGCCGCGGATGCGCATTATCCAGTCTGCGGCGGGCGCAGCCACCACGCAGGGGCGACAGACCCCATGCGGCAATACCGCGCCGGCTTGACGCCGCGCAATAAAAAGGGCCGCACGCGGCGGCCCGGAGGGTCATCGGGCCCGGTGGCGCAGAGGCCGCCGGGCGCGCGGCCGAGCCGCTCAGTATTGCCAGAAGATGCGCTGCAGCTCCTGGCTGGTCTGCGGCTTGGTCAGGGCCACGGCCGCCAGGATACGGGCCTTCTGGGGATTCAGGTCGTGCGCGACCACCCAGTCGTACTTGTCGTCGGGCTGCTCGGCGTTGCGCAGTACGAAACCATCGGCCACTCGCGAGGAGCGCACGATCTGCACGCCCTTGCCGCGCAGTTCCTGCAGGGCAGGCACCACGCGGTCGGCCACGGAACCGTTGCCCGTGCCGGCGTGGATCAGGGCCTTCACGCCCGTATTGCCCACGGCATCGATGGTCGAGCGCGGCACGTTGCCGTAGGCATAGACGATGTCCACGGGCGCCAGGGTGGCGATGTCATCGATGTTGAACTCCGACTGCATCGTGTGGCGCTTGACGGGGGCGCGGAACCAGTAGGTCTTGCCCTCCACCACCATGCCCAGCGGGCCCCACTGGCTGCGGAACGCCTGGGTCTTGATGTTGACGCCCTTGGTCACGTCGCGGCCGCTCTGGATCTCGTCGCTCATGGTCACGAGCACGCCCTTGCCGGCCGACTCCTTGCTGGCGGCCACCGTGACGGCTTCCAGCAGGTTCAGCGAGCCGTCCGCGGACAGGGCGGTGCCCGGGCGCATGGAGCCGACGACGACGATGGGCTTGTCGGTGTGGACGACCAGGTTCAGGAAGTAGGCGGTCTCTTCCAGCGTGTCGGTGCCGTGGGTGACGACGATGCCGTCCACGTCGGCTTGCTTGGACAGCGCGGAGACGCGCTTGCCCAGTTGCAGCAGCTGGTCGTTGGTGAAACTCTCGGAAGCGATCTGGAAGACCTGCTCGCCCTTCACCGCTGCCACGTTGGACAGCTCCGGCAGCCCTGCCAGCAGCTTGTCCACCGGCACCTTGGCCGCTGCATAGGAAGCGCTGTTGGCGGCCGTGGCGCCCGCGCCGGCGATGGTGCCCCCGGTGGCCAGCACCACGACGTTGGGCTTGGCAGCCGGCTGCACGGGCGCTGCAGACTGCGTCTGCGCACCGGCCACGAGACCACAGGCAGCGAAGGCCGCGCCGGCCAGCAGGCGCTTGATATTCATTTGCGGGAACATGACTTGCTCATCTCCTTGGATTAATTGTTACAAGCCCGTTGTACGGGTGCCGTATGGTAGGAAGGACGCAACACGGCAGTGGGGAATAATCCGAGGCTGGGTATGAATGGAATTCATACCCCTCCCCGATCCGCCTCCCCAAGCCATGAACCTACGGCAACTCGAAGTCTTCCAGGCCGTCATGCAGGCGGGCAACATGAGCGCCGCCGCCCGGCTCGTCAGCATCACGCCGTCGGCCGTCAGCAAGACCATCGCCCATGCCGAGCTGCAACTCGGCTATCCGCTGTTCAACCGCGTGCGCGGAGCACTGGTGCCCACGCCCGAAGCGCAGGCATTGTTCGCGGCATCGGCCCAGGTCCACCGCCAGCTCGACGAACTGCGCCGCACCGCCGTCAACCTGCGCCAGCCCGAGGGCGGCCAGGTCCGCGTGGGCGCCATCCCCTCGGTCACGCACACCTTCCTGCCCACGGTGCTGGAACTGCACGTGCGCGAATCCCCCCGCGTGAAGGTGGAGGTGCGGACACTGCACCCCGACCAGATGGCCCAGGCGCTGCTGACCCGGGCGGTGGATTTCGCCCTGGGCTTCTATCCGCACCCGCACCCGCAGGTGTGCAGCGCCATCCTGGTCAGCGGCCCGCTCTCGATCGCGGTGGGCCGCGACATCTGGCAGCGGGCCGTGCGCCTGAGCCGCAACGACCCGATCTCGTTCCTGTCCAACACCCCGATGATCCAGTTGCTGGGCGACGACCCCATGCGCGCGCCCATGACCGAACTGGCCCGGGACCTCGGGGTGCACACCGAACTGGGCATCCAGGTGCAGACCTCGCAGCTGGCGGTGGAGCTGGTGCGGCGCGGGCTGGGCTGGACGGTGGTGGATTTCCTCACGGCCGGCAACCTGGATCCGGCCACGGTGGTGGCGGTACCGCTGCGCCACCTCCCGCCCATTCCCCTGCATGCCTACCATGCCGAGCATCGCCCGCCGGACCGGCACGCGGCCCGGATGCTGGCGCGGCTGCCGGGGCTGCTGCACGCGGTGCTGGCGCGCGCGCCCTCGACGGAACAGCCGGCGCCCACCGGCGGATGACCGGCGGCCGGACCGCGGCCCGCCGTGTCAGCGCGCGCGGGAGCGTGCCGCGAATGCCGCGGCCACGACCAGCCCGCCCAGGAGCCACAGCGGCCACAGGCCGGCCCGAGCCGCCCACCAGGCGAACGGCGTGGGCGGCCCGTCGCGGCCCTCCACCTCGCCGCGCAGGATGCCGCGCTGCACCGAAGGCAGCCGCGCGGCCACCACGCCGCGATGGTCGATCAGCGCGGTGGCGCCGGTGTTGGTGGCGCGGACCATCGGCCGCTCGAACTCCAGCGCCCGCATGCGGCTGATCGACAGATGCTGGTCGATGGCCACGGAGTCGCCGAACCAGGCGATGTTGCTCACGTTGACGAACACCGTCGGAGCGGCGGCGCGGTCCGCGAAGCGCGCGGCCAGTTCCTCTCCGAACAGATCCTCGTAGCAGATGTTCGGCGCCAGGCGCTGCCCGGCCCAGGCGAAGGGCGCCTGGACCATGCCGCCCCGGTTGAAGTCTCCCAGAGGGATATTCATCAACTCGGTGAACCACCGGAAGAACGGCGGGACGAACTCCCCGAAGGGTACGAGGTGGTGCTTGTCGTACTGGTAGGGCGCCGCCTGGCCCGGCGCATAGCCGATGACGGAGTTCGTGTAGCCCCGCTCCGGATCGCCCAGCGGGATCCCGATCAGCGCGGCCCGGCCGCCCTGCGGGTTGCTGCGGGTAAAGTGTTCGGCAATGGACTCCAGATACCCCGGCACCAGTTGCTGGGGCAACAGCGGAATGGCGGTTTCCGGCGCCACGACCAGGGCGGCATCCGCTTCGCGCAACGCGTCGCCATACCAGCGCAGCGCCATGGGCACGCCGCTGCCGGCCTGGAATTTCTCGTCCTGCGGGATATTGCCCTGCAGCAGCGCAACGGACAGCAGGGAGGGGGCTGCGGCCACCGGGGTGCCGCAGCGGTCCACCGCGCAGTGGCGCTGCGCGGCCAGCCCTGCCCAGGCGCATGCCAGCGCCACGGCCGCGGCCCAGCACCGCGGACGGCGCAGGTCCGCCACCCGCAGTTGCACGGCCAGCATCGCCAGCAGGGCCGCCACGGCGCCGATGCCATACACCCCCACCCAGCGCGCAAGCACCCGCAAGGGGCCCTCGACGTGCGCATAGCCACCGGCACCCCAGGGAAAGCCGGTCCACCACACGCCGCGCGCCAGTTCGGCCAGCAGCCAGAGTGCCCCGAAGGCGGCGGCCAGCCACCCCCTGCGGCGCGGGAGGCGGTCGCGCAAATGCACGAACACCGCCGACGCGGCCGCGTAGTAGCTGCCCAGGAAGGCCGCCAGCGCCAGCACCGCCAGCGCCGCCAGCGGCGCTGCCAGGCCGCCGTAGGTGTGCATGGAAATGAACAGCCACCAGAAGGTGCCTGCGAGCCAGGCCGTGGCGAAGGCGGCGCCGAGGCCAGCCCCCTGCCCTGCCCCGCGCGCCGACAGCAGGATGCGCGCGAAAGCCGCCAGCGAGGCGAGTTGCAGCCACCAGAGCGGCTCGCCGCCCCAGGGCCAGGCGATGGAGGCCGCCTGCGCCAGCCCGGCCAGCACGGCAGCCGTCCACAGGAGCGCCGCGGGCGCACGCGGGCGCCCGGTGCCATGGGCTTGCAGCAGCATGGTCAGCCGGCGTCCGGTTCGGCGCCCGGGGGCTGCGGCGACACCTTGAACCAGCGCACCGCGCCCCCCTTGGTGTGCAGCACGACGAAGCGCAGGCCGCCGAGGTCCAGCGATTCGCCGCGGCGCGGCGCATGGCCCAGCTCGTGCGCGATCAGGCCGCCGATGGTCTCGAACTCCTCGTCCCTGTCGGAGCCCTCGAGGGCGGGCAGGTCGAACGCCTCGGCCACGCGCTCCACGGGCGTGTCGCCGCTCACGCGGTAGGTCCGGTCCGCCAGGGCGAAGATGTCGCCCTCGTCCTCGGGAATGTCGAATTCGTCTTCGATCTCGCCCACGATCTGCTCGAGCACGTCCTCGATGGTGACCAGCCCGGCCACCCGGCCGAACTCGTCGATCACCACCGCCATGTGGATGCGGTTGGCGCGGAACTCGCGCAGCAGGTCGTTCAGGCCCTTGCTCTCGGGCACATACACCACGGAGCGCAGCAGCGCCCGGAGGTTCAGCTCGGGCGCCCGCTGCAGCTTGAGCAGGTCCTTCGCCATGAGGATGCCGATGATGTTGTCGCGCTCCCCCTGGTACACCGGGAACCGCGAATGGGCGGTATCGATCACCTGGTGCAGCAGCGCGTCGAACGGCTGTTCGATGTCGATCAGGTCCATGCGCGGCGCGGGCACCATCACGTCGCTGGCCGTCATCTCGGCCATGCGCAGGACGCGTTCGAGCATCACGCGCGCATCGGCATTGATGACGTCGTTGTCCTCCGCCTCGGCCAGGGTGGCGATCAGTTCATCCTTGGAATCGGGGCCGGGATGGATGAATTCGATGAAGCGCTGCAGGAGCGTGCGCTTGTCTTCGCGGTCGGAGGGGCGCGCGGGGTGGGGGTCGGACACGGTCTCGGTGTGCAGGACGTGCGGTGGTTGTCAGGCCTCCAAGGATAGCGGATGCCCGCGACACCCCCCGCTGGCGTGCCGCGGGCCGGCCCTCACACCCTGACACAAGTTCGGCCGGCGCAGCCCGGCCGCTGCGGGCTGCCGCTTCCTATCATGCCGCCTTCCGGGGCGGCGCCGGCGCCATGTGCGGCGGCAGCCGGCAGCCCCTGTGCACAGGCAATGCGACAGGATATCACCAGCATGGGAGGCATGGCGGCGGCGAGGCAGGCGGACGAGATAGGTCACGTGTCGGTGTGGGCGAGGCTGGCGCGGGTGGGGTTGAGGCTGGCGTCGGGCCGGGCTGCGATGCGTGCGGTGGCGGATGCGGCGGTGTGCCGCGACCATGGGCAGCCCAACGCCAAATTCATCGCCGAGGGCTCGGACTCCGTCTTCATCGAAACGTACCCGGCCGCGCGCAAGGGCGACAAGATGATGTGCGCGGCGCAGATCGCCAGCGGCTCGGACGACGTGCTGGTGGGGGGCAACAAGACGGCGTACCTGGAGATCGCCGATGACCGGGCGTGGTGGGAGACGGCGCTGGAGATCGGAGTGGGCCTGGCGATGGGCCGGGGCAGCTTCCTGGGCAAGGTGGGGTGCCTGGCGCTGGGGGCGGTGGTGGGCTACGCGCTGGGGCGGGGCTTTCGGGCGCTGATCGGCTACCCGGTGCACCCGGCCACGGGCGGCAAGGTGCTGGACGGCAGCCGGGACACGGACTTCGTGCTGCCCGGGCCGCTGGCGATTGCCTGGCGGCGCTTCTACAGCAGCCACGACCACCGGGAGGGCACGCTGCATGGCGCGGGCTGGAGCGTGCCCTACGAGATCGAGCTGCACGTCGAGCGGTGCTGGGCCGCATCGTGGCCGAGCATGCACAGGATGCGGCGAGCGGGCAGGTGCACACGCTGCGGCACGAGCACGACGCGCTGGGCAACCGCACGCGCACGCAACTGCCGGCCGTGGGCGGCGGCCGATCGGGACAGATGGGCCGGGCCGTGCTGCGGCGCAGCCTGAACTACCTGCACTACGGCTCGGGGCACCTGCACCAGATCAACCTGGGGCTGGCCGAGGAGGTGCTCGAAGGCGGGACGCACTGCACCGGGAGGTGCTGCGCACGCTGGCCACGCGCTACGCGCTGGATGCGCCGGGCCGGCGCACGGGCAGCTGGACGCGCTCCGGCGCGGGCCATAACATTGAAATCATATTCACCCATCCCGCCCAGATAAACGATCCTTTATATTTTAAAATAGATCCCGTCAAGGAATTCACAGAAGAAATCCCGCTTAGAAAACCAGCTTGCAGGCATGTCCATTCAGAATACAACCGCCCCTCAGGGCATTTCGCCTCAAATCCTCAGAAGGCGACTTCCTGGACATTGCCGCAGAAGGATCCAATATCAACACAGACTAGTCCATCACTCTCCCAGAGACCATTTAAAGAGCAACGAACGGCTGGCTTGTTGGCTGGACCAGCAGCCTACCCTAAAAATCCAGAACACCGTAAAGAACGAGCAACTGCGAATGATCGAATTAATTCCAGAAGATTTGTAATTTCAAATCAGCACCACCGGTGTCGAGATCACCTACTCCGTGCAGGAAGGTCTTTCCATCCAGCTCACGGTCATCAAGGACCACAGGACGGCTACTGCGAAGAGCTTATTCCCCATCGTTGCGGAATTCGAATGCGTAGGAATGAACCTCTATGACGCCCCGAAGCAAAGACTCGGGCTGGAGGAATACTATATACCCGGCAATGACCCATTCATCAGGGTCATTGCATCGAAATATCACATACAAATCGACAGAATTTAGTTCACCAGCACCTTGAAGGCCCGCCCCACTCCATATTGCATCAAGATCCCGTCATTACCGGATGCAGATGGCCGCGCCACGGCCTCACAAAACAGCGGAATTCAATGAACGCAAAAGGCTTCACGCCCCCGGCGGCGTACCACTCCGCGCAGCCTGCATCCCCGCCAGAAATGCCCGGAACTGTCGCGCCTGGCGCTTGAGCTGGTAGTCCATCTCGGCCAGGCGGTGCACCACCTTCTGGGCCATGCGCGATTGCAGGCCGGCAGGCGGGATCTCCAGGTAGGCCTCGGATTCCGAGCCGTCCCGGCGCACGACGGCGCCGGCCTTGCGGGCGATGCGCAGCATGGCGGTGTTTTCGCTGAGCGCGTGGATGAACACCATGCGCACGTCCCGGTTGCGCGCGTGCATCACGGCGCGCTCGAAAAGCCGGGCGCCGAAGCCGCGGCCCCGGGCCTGGGCGAGCACGGAGACGCCGAACTCGGCGCAACCGCGATGCTCGTTCGCGTCACCGTAGGCCAGGTGGGCGACGGCGATGAGTTCGAGCCGGCGGTTGTAGATGCCGAACACCTCGTCCCGCACGAAGTCGAGTTGCTGCACGTAGCGCAGCACCTGCTCGTCCGATGCGGCGTAGCCGAAGCGCAGGTAGCGGTCGCCGGGCTCCAGGCGCAACAGGTGGACGGCGATGCGTCCGCGGTGCTCGGGGCCCAGCGAGCGGATGGGCACCACGACAGGCGCACCGCGCCGCACGGGCGGGCGCGGAGGATGGGTGTCGGTGGCAGGCGCGGACATGCACGAATTTTAGGGTTTTCCCTAGCATATGGTGTGCCGTGGCCCGGAAACCACGCGAACTCCAGCCGTCCGACCGTCCGGGCATGGGCCAGCTCCAGACACCTGTCCCCCGGCGCTCGGTTGCTACCCATTCGATAGCGCATCTGTCGCCAAAGTGTCAGACGGGCACCGCGGTCGTGCTCTTCACGCGGTCGAGCACAAAGCTGGTCTTGCAGTCCTGCACGCTGGGATGCTTGAGCAGGGTGTCCATGATGAAGCGGCTGTAGTGGGCCATGTCGGCGACGACCACGCGCAGCAGGTAGTCCATCTCGCCGGTGAGCGCCGAGCATTCCACCACCTCGGGCCAGGTCTGCACGCTCGCGCGGAACAGGTCCATGGGGTTGCGCTTGTGGCTTTCGGTGTGTTTTTCGAGCCGCACGTTCAGGTAGGCCGTGAGGCCCAGGCCCACGGCTTCCGGCCGCACCAGGGCGACGTAGCGGTCGATCACGCCGGCATCCTCCAGGCGCTTGGCGCGGCGCAGCACCGCGCTGGGCGACAGGCCCACCTGCTCGCCGATGACGTCATAGGTTTCGCGGCCGTTGTCCTGAAGGCAGCGCAGGATCGCCCGATCAAGCCGGTCCAGTGCGTGGGAAGCGCTCATGGCACAGGATTCTACGAAGCCTCGCGCGCGCAGGCACGGCCCACCGCCACTTCCCCGGGTTTGTCCCGGTGGAACGCGGCCGTGGGCGGCGAATAATGGAATCCACAAAAAAGAACGATCGTTCTTTTTTGTGGACATCATTACAACGACGGAGACAAGCAACCATGAACGGAACCCTTCGCGGCCTCGGCCGCTGCAGGGCGCTGGCGGCGCGCGCCGCCCTCGCCTTTTCCATGGCCTGCGCGCTCTGCGCGCCGGCCGCCCACGCGCAGAGCGGCTACACGCAGACGCGCCATCCCATCGTGCTGGTGCATGGCCTGTTCGGGTTCGATTCGGCCCTGGGCGTGGATTACTTCTACGGCATCCCCGATGCCTTGCGCCGGGACGGCGCGCAGGTGTTCGTCGCCCAGGTGTCGGCCACCAACAGCACCGAGGTGCGCGGCGAGCAACTGCTCACCCAGGTCAGGCAGGTGCTGGCCGTCACGGGCGCGGCGAAGGTGAACCTGGTCGGGCATTCCCACGGCGGCCCGACCATCCGCTATGTGGCGGGCGTGGCGCCGCAGCTCGTGGCATCGGTCACGTCGGTCGGCGGGGTGAACAAGGGATCCCGCGTGGCGGATGTGGTGCGCGGCGTGGCCCCGCCGGGCTCGGTGTCCGAATCGGTGGCGAGCGCCGCGGCCGGGGCGCTGGCGCAGGTGATCAGCGCGGCGTCGGGCGGCTCCGGCCTGCCGCAGAAGCCGACGGCGGCGCTCGATTCGCTCACCACCGCCGGCGCGGCGGACTTCAACCGCCGCTTTCCCCAGGGGCTGGCCAGCGGCTGCGGGAGCGGCGCCGACGTGGTGAACGGCGTGCGCTATTACTCCTGGACGGGTACGCAGCCGGTCACGAACGTGCTCGATCCGGGCGATGCGGGCCTGGCCCTGCTGGCACCGTTGCACGGCGAGGCGAACGACGGGCTGGTGTCCGCCTGCTCTTCGCGGCTGGGCCGGCACCTGGGGGATTACCGCCAGAACCATCTGGATGAAATCAACCAGTTGGTGGGGCTGCGGGACCTGTTCTCACCCGACCCGGTGACGCTCTACCGCCAGCACGCCAACCGGCTGAAGCAGCAGGGGCTCTGACCCATGGCGGCGGCACGCGGGCGGATGGCTGCGGCGCTGCTGGCCGCCGCGGTGCCGGGCTTGGCCGGCTGGTGGGCGCAGCGCTCCACGGCGGACGGCGCAGACGGGGCGTCGGCGCGCGCCGCATCCGTTGCGGCGGTGGACGCCTCCGCCTTCGTGCGCCGGCCGTCCGGCGGCCCTGACCCACGGTTCCTGGCGTCCCGCTCCGCGGCCGAGCTGGAGGTGCTTCAGACCGACCCGCTGCTGGGCGCGGGCCTGCGCGACACGCTCGAAACCTTGATGCAGGAGGCCCTGGACGCCGGGCCGACCACCGATGCGGCCACGCTCAAGCGCCGGCTGGAGGGCCTGGTGGACCGCCATTTCCCGGCAGCGGTGCGCGAGCGTGCCCTGGCGCTGGCCGGCCGCTATGTGGACTACCGAGCCGCGCTCGGCACGGTGGCGCCGCCTGCGGACCTGTCCGACCCGAAGGCGCTGCGAGCCTCCATGGAGGAGCGCGACCGGCTGCGCGAGCGTTTCTTCGAGCCCGGCGAAGCCACCGCCTTGTTCGGGGGCGAAGCAGCGCTCGACCGCCACACGCTTGCACGGCTGCAGATCCTGCAGGACACCGCCCGCTCTCCGCAGGAGAAGGCCCGGGCGCTCCAGGCCGCGGAGGATGCGCTGCCCGCCGAACTGCGCGCCGCGCGGCAGGCGTATGCCACCCCGCAGGCGGTGGCGGAGCAGACGGCCGCGCTGGATGCCCGCCAGGCCGACGACGCGACGCGCCATGCGGAACGCAGCGCCCGCCATGGTGCGGCGGCTGCCAACGCCCTGGCGCGCCTGGACGGCGAGGAGCGGCAGTGGCAGCAGCGGCTGGACCAGTACCAGCAGGCCCGGGCCGCGCAGGGCGACGGTCCGGCGCTGCAGAAGCTGCGCGAGCAACTGTTCACGCCCGAAGAGCGGCTGCGCGTGGAAGGGGCCCTGGCGCTGCGGTCCACGCGCCCGGTCGCGACGGGCGGGGGCTGAAAGACGGTTTCGTGCCCATAGCCCGGCAGGGCCGCAGGCTGCGCACGACGGCATCACGGCGCAATTTTCCTGCGCGAGCCCGAAAGCTTCGCTCTGTTTACGCCAGAAACATGAGCCTCCGTGCGCCTACAGTGGCATGACGCAGATCAACGCGCCAACCCCGGAGACAACGCATGAACACCCCACTGCCCCACCCCGCCGTCCAGGACACCGCCGCCTGGGAGAACCCGATGGGTACCGACGGATTCGAATTCATCGAATACGCCGCCCCCGATCCGCAGGCCATGGGCCGGGTGTTCGAGGGCATGGGCTTCAAGCCCGTGGCGCGCCACCGCCACAAGAACGTGACGCTCTACCGCCAGGGCGAGATCAACTTCATCATCAACGCCGAGCCCGACAGCTTCGCGCAGCGTTTCGCGCGGCTGCATGGGCCCAGCGTCTGCGCCATTGCCTTCCGCGTGCACGACGCCAAGGCCGCCTACGAGCGCGCGCTCAACCTCGGTGCCTGGGGATACGCCGGCCAGGCCGGCCCGGGCGAGCTGAACATTCCCGCCATCAAGGGCATCGGCGACAGCCTGATCTATCTCGTGGACCGCTGGCGCGGCAAGAACGGCGCGAAGCCGGGCGACATCGGCAACATCGGCTTCTTCGACGTGGATTTCGAGCCGCTGCCGGGCGTGACGGCCGAGGAAGCGCTGAACCCCAAGGGCCACGGCCTGACCTATATCGATCACCTGACGCACAACGTGCACCGCGGCCGGATGATCGAATGGGCGAACTTCTACGAGCGCCTGTTCAACTTCCGCGAGATCCGCTACTTCGACATCGAAGGCCAGGTGACCGGCGTCAAGAGCAAGGCCATGACCAGCCCCTGCGGCAAGATCCGCATCCCGATCAATGAAGAAGGCAAGGAAAAGGCCGGCCAGATCCAGGAATACCTGGACATGTACAACGGCGAGGGCATCCAGCACATCGCCATGGGCTCGGACGATCTCTACGCCACGGTGGACGCGCTGCGCGCCTCCGGCGTGCGCCTGCTGGACACGATCGACACCTACTACGAGCTGGTGGACAAGCGCATTCCCGGCCACGGCGAGAGCGTGGAAGAGCTGCACAGGCGCAAGATCCTGATCGACGGCAAGAAGGACGCGATCCTGCTGCAGATCTTCAGCGAGAACCAGTTGGGCCCGATCTTCTTCGAGTTCATCCAGCGCAAGGGCGACGACGGCTTCGGCAATGGCAACTTCAAGGCGCTGTTCGAAAGCATCGAACTCGACCAGATGCGCCGCGGGGTGCTGCAGGGCGCTTGAAAGAACGCCTAAAAACATCTGCAAGCCGATTGACGTAACCAACTGCATCGGCATGGCGCCCGTCTCTATACTGCGCCCTCCCAATGAGCACGGAGAGAGAGACACCCATGTTGCGTCGCAGTTACCTTTTGGCCGTCCTGCTGGCGGGCGGAGCCTGGAGCGTCCAGGCCCAGAACGCCTCGGCGCCGCTGACCATCATTGTTCCGTACCCGGCCGGCGGGCCCGTGGACGCGTCTGCCCGCATCGTGGCGGAAGGCGTGCGCGGCACGCTGGGCCCGGTGGAGGTGCAGAACAAGCCGGGGGCTGGCGGCACGACGGGCGTGGCGCTGGTGGCCAAGGCCCCGAAGGACGCCAATTGGCTGGTGATGGGCGCGGTGGCGACGCACGCAGTGAATCCGTGGCTGCAGAAGGCCTTCCCGTACGACCCGCTGAAGGACTTCAAGCCGATCGCGCTGGTGGCGCGCACGCCCAACGTGCTCGTCATGGACGCGGAGCATGCCAAGTCGCTGGGCATCCGCACGACCGGGGAGCTGATGCAGTACCTCAAGAAGAATCCCGACCAGGTGCGCTACGGATCGGGCGGCAACGGCAGCATCGGCCACATCGCGGCCGAGATGTTCAAGTCGCTCACCAACACGCGCGTGGCGCATGTGCCCTTCCAGGGATCGGCGCCCGCGCTCAAGGCCCTGCAGTCGGGAGAGGTCGCGTTCGTGTTCGACAACCTGGCCTCGTCGCTGCCGCTGATCAAGGCCGGCAAGCTGAAGGCCCTGGGCGTGACCAGCCTGGGTCGGGACGACGAGCTGCCGGACGTGCGCAGCATCAACGACGAGGTGCCGGGATTCAACGTGGTGACGTGGTTCGGACTGTTCGCACCGGCCGCGCTGCCCGATGCGGATGCCCGCCGCTATGCGGCGGCCATCACCGCGGCGATGAAGGTGCCCGCCAGCGAGCAGAAGCTCAAGAAGATGGGCATCGACGCCGAGGACCTGACGCTGGAGCCCTTCGGCCAGTTCGTGCGCGCGGAGCACGCGAAGTACGGCTTCCTCATCAAGGCCGCGAAGATCAAGATGAACTGACAGCGCGGGGCGCCCTGGCATGGGCACTCCCGTGCATTGCATAACCAGGAGACATGCCATGGGACAAGCCCCCGTCGTTTACGGCCAATCCGACCGCCCCCCGCGCGGTGACTACGCCCGCGCCGGCAGCGACTACACCTGCCCGCAGGACTACGCGGCCTATACGCCGCAGGACCACGACACCTACCGGCGGCTGTACGCCCGCCAGTCGGCGCTGCTGCCCGGCCGCGCAAGCGAGGCCTTCATCGCCGCCCTGCCCTCGCTGGGCGCGAGCGACCGCATCCCGCGCTTCGACGAGATCAACGAGCGGCTGCAGCGGGCCACGGGCTGGGAGATCGTGGGCGTTCCGGGCCTGATTCCGGAGGTGCCCTTCTTCACGCTGCTGGCGAACCGCAAGTTCCCGGTGACGGACTGGATCCGCACGCCCGAGGAATTCGACTACATCGTGGAGCCGGACATCTTCCATGACCTGTTCGGGCATGTGCCGCTGCTGTTCAACCCGGTGTTCGCGGACTACGTGCAGCGCTACGGCCACGGGGGCCTGAAGGCGCACGGGCTGGGTGCCTGCGAGATGCTGTCGCGCCTGTACTGGTACACGATCGAGTTCGGCCTGATCCGCGAGCGTGGTGCGCTGCGTGCCTACGGGGCGGGCATCCTCAGCTCTTCCGGCGAACTGGAATATTCGGTGAACAGCCCCGAGCCGCAGCGCCTGCCGCTGCAGCTGGAGCGCACGATGCGCACGCGCTACAAGATCGACACCTACCAGCAGACGTATTTCGTGATCGACAGCTTCGAGCAGTTGTTCGCGATGACGGAGCCGGATTTCGGGCCGGTGTATGAACGCCTGCGCGGGCAGGCCGAATTCGCCGCGGACGAGCGCGAGGCCGTGGCGGCCTGAGCTCCCCACCCAGCCGCCCCGAACGGACCTCGCCCGGCCTGTTGCGGCGGCATGGGTGCCCTCTGGCGCCTGCACCTTCGCGCACCGGCAAAGCATTTCGGACGGCAAGGGCCGATTGCCGCCCGATGCGGCGAGGATGGCGGCAAACCCTTTTTGCCGCGCCCGCCGTCGCGGGACCGCTCCGTACGGCGCCGCCGGCCCCCCTTCTTGCATGAGGAAGCCGCCATGACCCGTGTCTCCGGCATCACATCCAACCTGCTGCGTCCGCCTCCAGGTCTTTCATCCGCGTCCCTGGAGGGCCGCGTCGCACCCGTCGCGCCGCTCGTCCGGCGCTTCCCTTCTCCCGCGCCCGAGCCCACCGTGCCAGGCGTCGCGCGCCGCACTTCGTCGGCCGCCTCGATGCCGCCGCGCGCCACTGCCGGCCTGCTGGCAGGGCCGGACGGCTTCGCACGGCATGGCCGGCTGCCTCCGCAGTTCCAGGCCCGGGAGCGGGCCCGGGCCTCGCGGCAGGCCACCCACGGCACGCCGCTCTGGAGCCCGCGCCCGGCGGCGGAGGCGCTGCTGGCGGCGCGCTCCGGCACGCTGCTGCACCGGCAGCCCCTCGCCGCCTGAAACGCACCTCACCGGAGACTGGCAGCCCGTCAGGGCTGCCCGGCGGTCTCCAGGCAGGCACGCACCACGTCCGGATGGAATGCCATGTGCACGTGGGCCGCGCCCGCCACGAAGCGGTTGTCCGCCCCGGCCAGCAGGGCCGTGCTGGCGGGATAGACCACGTTGTCGCAGTCCGAATGGAAGCAGGTGAAGCGCGCGCGCAAGGGCGGCGGCTCGGATGCATCCAGGGCCCGCAGCCACGGATGTCCGGGCACCATCTGCCGGCCGTTGTCCGAACGGCTGAACCGGGCCGCCTCGGTGCCGCCATGCGGCGTGCCCAGCGTGACCACGCGGTGCACCCGGCCGATGCCTGACGCGCCGCAGTCGCGCAGCCAGGCCCGGACCGCGAGGCCGCCCATGCTGTGGCCGATCACCAGCGGTGGCCGCCCTGTGGCTTCGGCCACCTGCCGCACGGCCGCATCGATGGTGGCGGCGTAGCCGTCGATCGCGCCGAAGGGCGGCTCCAGCGTCACGGCCACGAACGCATGGCCGCGGCGCCGCAGCAGCGCGAACCAGGGCATCCAGAAGCCGCGGTTGCACAGGAAGCCGTGCACCAGCACGACACCGCGCGGCGCGGGGGTGGAGCTGTCCGCCGCGGGCCGCGGGAGCCAGTCCGGCACGGCCGCGTGGCGAAAAGGCTGCCACCAGCCGAACACCCAGCTCGCCCACCGGGTTTCCGCCCACCAGGCGCGCAGCACGCGCCCCGCGGGAGGAGCCGGCACCGGATCGCTCCGGTTGGCATGCAGCATGACCAGGAACTGCAGTCCCAGCCAGAGACGGGGCCCCACCAGCCAGAGGGCGGCACCGGCCAGCGCCCCCGCGGGTGACCGGGGCCAGAACCAGGCCAGCCAACCCGCGGCCAGCGCGAACTGCGCTACCACCATCCATCGCTGCCACCTTGCATTCGTCACGTCGTTCCTTTCAGGTACCGGGGCCGATCGTGCCCCCGCCCAGCCCGCATCCTGTCACACAGGAAGGAGACGCGCAGCCGTGCGCGAGGCCCCGGCCCCGGGACTGTCCCGATGGACAGGCGCGCAGGGGTTTCCACAATCGCCTGCGGCCCCCGCCAATCGGCCCTTGCGCCCCTGCAATGCCGCATCAACCGCCCGCCGCCCGGCGGAGCGCGAAAGGAAAACGAATCCATGGACCGGATCTGGCTGAAGAACTACCCCCCCGGCGTGCCGCATGCAGTGGATCCCGAAAGCTACCGCTCGGTGGCGCACCTGCTGGAGGAATCGCTGCGCCGCCATGCGGACCATCCCTTCTCGGTCTGCATGGAGCAATGGATGGGCTATGCCGAGCTGGACCGCCTGAGCACCCGTCTGGGCGCGTGGCTGCAGGCCCAGGGACTGCAGCAGGGCGCGCGCGTGGCGATCATGCTGCCCAACGTGCCGCAGTTCGCAGTGGCCATGGCCGCGGTGCTGCGTGCCGGCTACACCTGCGTGAACGTGAACCCGCTCTACACGACGCGCGAGCTGGAGCACCAGCTGCGCGACTCCGGCGCGGAGGCGATCGTCATCCTCGAGAACTTCGCGCGCACGCTCTCCGAAGTGGTGAAGCGCACGGCCGTGAAGCACGTGGTGCTCACCGCGCTCGGCGACCTGCTCGGGCCCGTGCGCGGGCGCTGGATCAGCTTCGCGGTGCGGCACCTGGCGCGCATGGTGCCGGCCTTCGACCTGCCCCTGTCGGACGGCCGCCGCGTGACGACACTGCCCGCGGCCCTGGCCAACGGCGCGCGGCACACGCTGGCACCGAGCACCGCGACGCTGGATTCCACCGCGTTCCTGCAGTACACGGGCGGCACCACGGGGCTGTCGAAGGGCGCCGTGCTCACGCACCGCAACATCGTGGCGGCCACGCTGCAGGCGGAGGCCTGGTTCATGCCGGCGCTCTCGCGCATCGGCGACGTGCGCCAGGCCAACAGCATCGCGGCGCTGCCGCTCTACCACATCTTCGCACTCACCCTGTGCCTGCTGGCCATCCGCCAGGGCTCGCACCTCACGCTGATTCCGAATCCCAGGGACATCCCCAAGCTCGTGGCGGTGCTGAAGAAAAGGCCCTTCCACATGATGCCCGCGGTGAACACGCTCTTCAACGCACTGCTGCAGAACGCGGACTTCCGCACGCTCGACTTCTCGCCCCTGTGCGTCTCTCAGGCGGGCGGCATGGCCGCCTCGGAGAGCACCGCGCGGCAGTGGCAGAAGGTGACGGGCAGCACCATGATCGAAGGCTGGGGCATGAGCGAGACCTGCGCCATCGGCACCAACAATCCCGTGGACAACACGGAGTTCACCGGCACCATCGGCCTGCCATTGCCAGGCATCGATATCGCGATCAAGGACGACGCGGGCCAGAGCCTGCCCGTGGGCCAGTCCGGCGAGATCTGCATCCGTGGCCCGAACGTGATGGCAGGCTACTACCAGCAGCCCGGGGAGAACGCCCGCGCCTTCACGGCCGACGGTTTCCTGCGCACGGGCGACATCGGCGTGATGGACGACCGGGGTACCACGCGCATCATCGACCGCAAGAAGGACATGATCCTGGTGTCCGGTTTCAACGTGTTCCCCAACGAACTGGAGCAGGTCATCGCCCTGTGCCCCGGCGTGCTCGAGTGCGCTGCCATCGGCGTGACCGACGAGAAGCAGGGCGAGGCGATCAAGGTCTTCGTGGTGCGCAGCGACCCCTCGCTCACCGAAGAGACGGTGCTGCGCTACTGCCACGAACAGCTCACGGGCTACAAGCGCCCGCGCCACATCGAGTTCCGCGACGCGCTGCCCAAGACCAACGTGGGCAAGATCCTGCGGCGCGAACTGCGCGGCCCGGCGGCCTGAGCCCACGACGGAGGGAGCGACCAGCGGCGGCGAGTCGCCAGGATTTACGCCCCATCCCCTCTGCCCATCGCCAGGGCTTGCTGCAGCACGTTGCAGCTATGGTTTCGCATCCGGGCCGGTTTTCGCAGGAGATCAGCTTTTTTGCGTCCATATGTAAGCAACTTTGTGCATTGCCCGGGAAACGGACAAGTAACTCCTCGGCCCACGGATGAGCGCAAACGTTTGCGCAAACGTTTTCTTTGATTACCATAGCGGCCGCGCACCCGCTGCCACCAGAAGCCGGAGGCGCCTGCTGCCGACTTATTCTCTTTTTCCGCCATACCCACAGGAGACATCCATGCCTTTGACCCGCCGCACCCTCCAGACCGCCGCCGTGCTGGCCATCGCCGGCGGCCTGCTCGCGCAGCCCGCCTTCGCGCAGGACAAGCCCAAGGTCGCGCTGGTGATGAAGTCGCTCGCCAACGAGTTCTTCCGCACCATGGAGGACGGCGCCAAGGCGCACCAGAAGGCGCATGCCCCGGAATACACGCTGGTGGCCAACGGCATCAAGAACGAGACCGACACTGCCGCGCAGATCAAGATGATCGAGCAGGCCGTGGCGCAGAAGGTGAACGCCATCGTGCTCGCGCCCGCCGATTCCAAGGCCCTGGTGCCGGCCGTGAAGGCCGCGGTGGACAAGGGCATCCTCGTCGTGAACATCGACAACCGCCTGGATGCCGACGCGCTCAAGGAAAAGAGCCTGAACGTGCCCTTCGTCGGCCCGGACAACCGTGCCGGCGCCAAGCTGGTGGGCGACTACCTGGCCAGGCAGCTCAAGGCCGGCGACAAGGTCGGCATCATCGAGGGCGTGTCGACCACGTTCAACGCGCAGCAGCGCACGCTGGGCTTCCAGGACGCGATGAAGGCCGCCAACATCAACGTGGTGGGCGTGCAGTCGGGCCAGTGGGAAATCGAGAAGGGCAACACCGTGGCCGCCGGCATGCTGCGCGAGCACCCGGACCTGGTGGCACTGCTGGCCGGCAACGACAGCATGGCGCTGGGCGTCGTGGCCGCGGTCAAGGCCGCCGGCAAGGCCGGCAAGGTGCAGGTGGTGGGCTACGACAACATCAACGCCATCAAGCCCATGCTGGCCGACGGCCGCGTGCTGGCCACGGCCGACCAGTACGCCGCCAAGCAGGCGGTCTTCGGCATCGAGATGGCGCTCAAGGCGCTGTCGGCCAAGACGCCGCAGGCCCAACTGCCCGCCGAGGTCAAGACCGAGGTGGTGCTGGTGACCAAGGGCACCGGCAAGTAACACTGCGGCGCCACGCGGCGCCGCAGGGCGCCACGCGGCGCCGCAGGGCGCCGCGCTCGCCTTCCGCGCACCGCATGGCCGACGCCGCGCGCAGCCAGCGCGGCATTCCTCTTTTTTCCGGGTTTCCTTTTTTCCGGGTTCGCACACCGTGGCCGACCATTCCTCTCCCATTGCCGCCGCGCCGGCGCCCGCCCCCGTGCCTCTGCTGGAAATGCTGGGCGTGGGCAAGGACTACAGCGCCACCACCGTGCTGCACGGGGTCACGCTTTCGCTGCATGCCGGCGAAGTGCTCGCGCTGACCGGCGAGAACGGCGCGGGCAAGAGCACGCTGTCGAAGATCGTCTGCGGGCTGGAGCCCGCCACGCGCGGCAGCCTGCGCCTGGCGGGGCAGCCCTATGCGCCGTCCTCCCGCCGCGACGCGGAGCACCAGGGCGTGCGCATGGTCATGCAGGAGCTGGGTCTGGTGCCCACCCTTACCGTGGCCGAGAACCTGCTGATGGGCCGGCTTCCGCACCGCATGGGCTGGCTGCGCCGCCGTGCGCTGCACGATGCCGCGCGCGCGCAGCTCGCCAAGATCGGCCTCACGGGCATCGATCCGGCAACGCCCGTGTCCCGCCTGGGCATCGGCCAGCAGCAGATGGTGGAGATCGCCCGCAACCTGCAGGACGACACGCGCATCCTGGTGCTCGACGAGCCGACGGCGATGCTGACGCCGCGCGAGACCAATTACCTGTTCGAGCAGATCGCCCGGCTCACGGCCCGCGGCGTGGCCATCATCTACGTCTCCCACCGGCTGGAAGAACTGCGTCGCATCGCCGACCGCGTGGCGGTGCTGCGCGACGGCGCGCTGGTGGACGCCCGCCCGATGGCGGGACTGTCCGAGGACGACCTCGTGCAGCGCATGGTGGGACGCGCGGTGAACGACCTGGAGCACCGCCCCCGCCGCGCGGCCGGCCCCGTGGTGATGCGGGTGGACGGCATCGGCCGGGGCACCGCCGTGCAGGACGTGAGCCTGGCGCTGCGGGCCGGCGAGGTATTCGGCATTGCCGGCCTCGTGGGCTCGGGCCGCACCGAACTGCTGCGCCTGCTGTTCGGTGCGGACCGCGCCGACCGTGGCAGCGTGACGCTGGCCGCCGGGAGCACGGTCTCCGGCGAGGCCGCGGAGCGCACCTACGCGCGCGGCTTCCGCTCGCCGCTGGCGGCGATCGCCGCGGGCATCGGGCTCGTGAGCGAAGACCGCAAGTCGCAGGGCCTGCTGCTCAGCCAGCCGATCCGGGTGAATGCCACGCTGTCGGACCTGTCGGCCGTTTCGCACGCAGGCTGGCTGCGCCGCGCGCATGAGAGCGCGGTGGTGCAGGGCTTCATCCGCACGCTGCGGGTGCGCTGCCGCGGGCCGGAGCAGCCCGTGGGGCAGCTGTCCGGCGGCAACCAGCAGAAGGTGGTGTTCGCACGGTGGCTGCACCGCGACGGCCGCGTGCTGCTGCTGGACGAGCCCACCCGCGGCGTGGACGTGGGCGCGCGCGCCGACCTGTACGCCGAGCTCGACCGCATGGCCGCCGAGGGCCGCGCACTGCTCATGGTGTCGTCCGACCTGCGCGAGCTGATGGCCATGGCCGACCGCATCGGCGTGATGAGCGGCGGCCGCCTGGTCGCCGTGTTCGAGCGCGGCGAGTGGACCGAGCAGTCGCTGCTGGCCGCCGCCTTCTCCGAGGCCGAAGACCGTCCGCGCGCCGAAGGCGCCGGTTCCGCATCCCCCCTTTCCCCCGCTTCCGCATGACCGCCACCACGCCCCCCTCCTCCGCTTCCGCCGCGCCGTCGGTGCCGCTCTGGCGCACGCAGCTGGGCACCTACCTGGGCCTGGCCGCCGTGCTGGCCGGCATGGTGGCGCTGTTTTCCTGGCTGTCCGATTTCTTCTGGAGCGCCGAGACCTTCGTCACCATCGCCAACGAGATTCCCGCGCTGGCCGTGATGGCGGTGGGCATGACGTTCGTGCTCATCATCGCGGGCATCGACCTGTCGGTCGGCTCGGTGATGGCGCTGTCCGCGGCGACGTCGGCCGCAGCCATCCTGCAATGGAGCTGGAGCGTGCCGGCCGCGGCGGCCCTGGCGCTGGCCACCGGCCTGGTGTGCGGCACCATCACCGGCACCGTATCGGTCGCCTGGCGGCTGCCGTCGTTCATCGTGTCGCTGGGCATGCTGGAGGCGGTGCGCGGCAGCGCTTATCTGGTGACGGATTCGCGCACACAGTACGTGGGCGATGCGATCTCCTGGCTCGCCGCGCCCGTGGCGGCCGGCGTCTCGGTGGCTTTCGGCATCGCGCTGCTCATCGTGGTGCTGGCCCAGCTCGTGCTGTCGCGCACGGTGTTCGGCCGCTGCATGGTGGGCATCGGCACCAACGAGGAAGCCATGCGGCTGGCAGGCGTCGATCCGCGGCCCATCCGCATCGCCGTGTTCGCGCTCACCGGCCTGCTGGCCGGGCTGGCCGGCCTGATGCAGTCGGCACGCCTGGAGGCGGCCGACCCGAACGCCGGCGCCGGCATGGAACTGCAGGTGATCGCAGCCGTGGTGATCGGCGGCACCAGCCTGATGGGCGGGCGCGGATCGGTGGTGACCACGGCCTTCGGCGTGCTCATCATCGCGGTGCTGGAGGCCGGCCTCGCGCAGATCGGCGCGAGCGAGCCGAGCAAGCGCATCATCACCGGCTGCGTGATCGTGGCGGCCGTCATCATCGACACGCTGCGGCAGCGCCGCGCCGCGGTCTGACGCCGGCGCGCGGCATGGCAACCATCAAGGACGTCGCACGCGAGGCCGGGGTCTCGGTGACCACCGTCTCGCACGTGCTCAACGGCACGCGCCACGTGAGCGACGACGGACGCGCCCGCGTGGAGGCCGCCATCCGCCAGCTGGGCTATGTGCCCAGCGCGATCGCGCGCAGCCTCAAGAGCAACCACACGCGCACGCTGGGGATGCTGATCCCCAACAGCTCCAACCCCTATTTCGCCGAGGTGGTGCACAGCGTGGAGAACCGCTGCTTCGGCGCGGGCTACAACCTCATTCTGTGCAACACGCACGACGAGGCCCAGCGGCAGAGCTCGTACCTGCAGGTGCTGGCCGAACGGCGCATCGACGGGCTGATCTTGGTGACCACCGGGCAGGACGCGGCGCTCGCGCGCCAGCTCGAGGGGCTGGGCGTGCCCACCGTTCTGGTGGACCGCGAGATCGAAGTGCCCCGGCAGCCCTGCGACCTGGTGGAGACCGCGCACCGCGAAGGCGGCCGGCTGGCCACGCGCCACCTGCTCTGGCTGGGCCACCGCCGCATCGCCTGCATCGGCGGGCCATCGGACCTTGCCCCCAGCATGCAGCGCATCGAAGGCTGGCGCGACGCGCTGGCCGAGGCGGGCGTGAACGGCCGCAGCCTGCTGTGGCATGGCGACTTCACCAGCCAGAGCGGCTACGAGGCGATGCAATCCGTGCTGGCTTCACCCCACCCGCCGACGGCGGTGTTCGTGGGCAACGACCTCATGGCCATCGGCGCGCTCTGCGCGGTCCACGAACGCGGGCTCCGCGTGCCGGAGGCCATGTCCATTGTGGGTTTCGACGATATCGCGCTCGCCGCGTTCACAAGCCCCCCGCTCACCACCGTGGCCCAGCCCAAGCGGCAGATCGGCGTGGCCGCCGTGGACATGCTGCTCGAGCGCATCGACGGCGCGCGGCGCGAACCACGCCAGTTGCTGCTGCAGCCGGAGCTGCGGCTGCGCGCCTCGACCGCGGCCCTGCCCCCGGGCACCGCTTCCACCGCCGCTCCGCACGGCCGTTTTCCTTCCCGAAACCCTGCATGACCGCCTCTTCCCGCTCCGCTCCGGAGATGCTTTCCCGTTCCGCCGCACCGCGCATCGCGGTGGTGGGCAGCCTCAACATGGACATCGTCCTGCGCGTTCCCCGGGCTCCCGGGGCGGGTGAGACCGTGATGGCCGATTCACTGCACCACATCCCGGGCGGCAAGGGCGGCAACCAGGCCGTGGCCTGCGCACGCCAGGGTGCGAACGTGCATCTGCTGGGCCGCGTCGGGCACGATGCGCATGGCGCGGCGCTGCGTGCGGCGCTGGACACCGACGCCATCGACCACACCGGCGTGCAGACCGATCCGGAGGCCCCCACGGGCATCGCCTGCATCACGGTGGAATCCACCGCGCAGAACCGGATCGTCGTCGTCGGCGGGGCGAACGCCCGCTTCGGGATCGACGCACAGGCACTGGACGCGGCGCTGCAGGGGGCGAGCAGCCTGCTGCTGCAGTTCGAGGTGCCGATGCCGCAGGTGATGGCCGCCGCCAGGCAGGCACGCCAGCGGGGCTGCCCCGTGGTGCTCAACCCTTCGCCCATGCAGCCCGTTCCCGACGCCATGTGGCCGCTGGTGGACACCCTGGTGGCCAATGAGGTGGAAGCCGCGCTGTTCGCCGACTGCGACGTGGAGACACCCGACGACGCGGCCCATGCGGCGCGCCTGCTGCGTGCCCGGGGCCCCCGGCAGGTGGTGGTGACGCTGGGCGCTGCCGGCGCCGTGGCCTGCGACGGCAGCGGCTGCCGGCACCACCTGGGCCTGCGCGTGGACGCGGTGGACACCACGGCCGCCGGCGATACCTTCCTGGGCGCCCTGACCGTGGCCCTGGCGCGCGGCGAATCGCTCGACCTGGCCGTGCAGACCGGCGTCCGCGCCGCGGCGCTGTGCGTGACCCGTCCGGGCGCGCAGCCATCGATTCCCACGCGCGCCGAAGTGGCCGCTTCCCCCCTCCCCCCTGAATGGAGCCGCATCGCATGAAGCGCACCGCCCTGCTGCACGCCGACCTCTCCCGCGCCATCGCCGCCCTGGGCCATGGCGACATGATCGTGATCGGCGATGCCGGCCTGCCGATTCCGCCCAGTCCCCTGCGCATCGACCTGGCCGTGACCCCGGGGCTGCCCTCGGTGGCCGACGTGCTGGCCGCCGTGCTCTCCGAAATGCAGGTGGAGCGCGCCCTCGTTGCCACCGAGGCGGTGGAGCGCGCGGGCGGAGCCCTGCCCGGCTGGGCCGGCGCGCTGCCCATGGCCCCGCAGACCCTGTCCCACGAGGAATTCAAGCGCCTGACGCGCGATGCCCGCGCCGTGGTGCGGACGGGCGAATGCACGCCCTACGCCAACGTCATCCTCTGCGCGGGCGTGACGTTCTGACCGGACTTCAGGTGCGTCCCAGCGGCATCGCGCCGCGTGCGGGCCACCACAGGCCCAGCAGGCGCAGTGCCCGTCCCGCGCTGGCCCCGGCGAAGATGCCGTAGAGCAGGCTGGTGGCTCCGGCGAACACCGGGTCGCCCGCCAGCGCCGGCTGCAGGGCGAGCCCGACGACCACGGTGTACTTGGTGCAGAAGATGCCGAGCATCAGCAGGAGCGGGCGCACGCTGCCGGGCAGGTGGAAGACCGCGTCCACGGGATCGAAGCGCGTGCCCGCCGGTGCCGGACGCGACGCCACGAAGGCCGCCGCTGCCAGGGCCGCCAGGCCCCAGGCGGCCCAGGCGGCCGGCTGCGCGTGGCGCGCCGCCACCATGCCGTACAGCGAGAACGCTGCCATGGCCGCCGGCAGCAGCAGGGCCCGCCCGACGGTCCTGCGGGACGGGCGCAGCTGGCGCCCGCCCAGCGCGGCCAGGGCGGCCAGCAGCGCGAAGACCCAGGCAGGCGTCGCCTGGAGCATGTGGACGATGAAGGTCATGGGGATTCCTCGGCAGCGGCGCAGTGGTGCGATGGGGCACTGTCGGGCCTCCGGGCCGCCCGGGCCACCGCGGAGCGACGGCCTGCGCCGTGGCGGCGCGAAGGGTTGCGCCGGATGGATGAACGGCAGGGGCCGGTGCCATACTTTCATGCAGAGGCCCCGCATGCACATCCCCACGCCCCAGGCACCCACCGGCGCCACCCCGCCGCTCCTGCCACCCGGCACCATGGTGCTCGAACGCGGCTGGCTTTCGGCCAACAACATCGTCTGCGTGGGCGAGGACGCGGCGGCGGTGGTGGACACGGGCTACTGCGCGCATGCCGGCCAGACGGTGTCCCTGGTGGCGGCCACCCTGGGGGGCCGGCCTCTCGCGCTCATTGCCAACACCCACCTGCACAGCGACCATTGCGGTGGCAACGCAGCGCTGCAGCAGGCCTGGCCCGGTGCGCGCACGCTGGTGCCACCCGGGCAGGCCGCGCACGTGCGCGACTGGGATCCACAGGCCCTGAGCTATACCCCCACGGGGCAGGACTGCCCGCCCTTCCGCATGGACGGGCTGCTGGAGCCCGGAGGCACGGTGCGCCTGGGTGCGCACGACTGGCAGATCCATGCCGCGCCCGGGCACGATACCCATTCGGTGGTGCTGTTCGAGCCCCGGCACCGGGTGCTGCTCTCGGCCGATGCACTCTGGCAGAACGGATTCGGCGTGGTCTTCCCCGAACTGGAAGGCGAGCATGCCTTCGCGGATGTCGCGGCCACCCTGGACCTGATTGCCGGGCTGGCTCCGCGTACCGTCGTGCCCGGCCACGGCCCCGTGTTCACGGACGTGGGACCTGCGCTCGATGCCGCCCGGCGCCGTCTCGACGGCTTCGTGCGCGATCCGGCCCGCCATGCGCTCTACGCCGCGAAGGTGCTGCTCAAGTACAAGCTGCTCGAATGGCAGAGCGTGCCGCTTGCCCGGCTGCACGCCTGGGCTGGTGCCACCCCGTATTTCGGCCTGCTCCATGCCGGCCATTTCGCGGACCAGCCGCGCACTGCGTGGCAGGAGGCACTGGTGCACGAACTGGTGCGCAGCGGGGCCGCCCGGCTGGACGAGGAGACGCTGCACAACGCCTGAAGGGAGCCGCGGCGGGAGGGCTGGCGCTGCCCTCCGTGCTCAGGGCAGCTCGCGGCTCGGGTCCGGCGTGGCGGCGTCGCGCGGGCCCACGTTGCCGAGCCGGCCCTTGAGCGACTGGGGCTGGCCCGTCAGGATCGCGGCGTACATCGTGGTGTTGGAAAGCACCTTCTTCACGTAGTCGCGCGTTTCCGAGAAAGGGATGTTCTCGGCCCAGATCGCGGCCTCGAGCACCGGCCCGTTGCGCCAGTTGCGCGGCCGGCCGGGGCCGGCGTTGTAGGCAGCCGCGGCCATGGGCATGGAGCCGTCGAAGTCGTCGAGCGCGAGCTTGAGGTAGGCCGTGCCGATGGCGATGTTGGTGTCGCGGTCGTTGATCTGGTCGGGCGTGAAATCCGCCATGCCGATCTTGCGGGCCGTCCAGCGCGCGGTAGCGGGCATGACCTGCATCAGGCCGGAGGCACCGACGCCCGAGCGCGCATCCATGATGAAGCGGCTTTCCTGGCGGATGAGGCCATAGACGTAGGCCGGATCGAGCCCGATGGACTGCGCGCGCGCCACGACGGTGCTGCGGAACGGCATCGGGAAGCGCTGGCCCACGTCCGTGAAGGACCTGGTGCGCTCGCTGGTGTTGATGCAGCGATCCCAGATCTCGCGCTGGCAGGCGAGGTCGGCGGCAGCGAGCAGCTCGCGGTCGCCCATGCCGCCCGGCGAGTGCAGGTTGGTGGTGTAGTTCCACTCGCGCACGCCCTCGTGCCGCAGCCCCAGGCCGATGGCGTAGAGGCTGCGCACGAAGCCGGGGTTCGCGCGCGCAGCGGCCTTTTCCTCGGGCGTGGGCGGCAGCGGCGGCGCGGGCGGGACCACGCGCTGGCCGAGCTCTTCCAGCGCCAGTTGCTCATAGAAGCCGCCGGGGCCCGCGATGCGCTCGAGCAGTTCGCGCGCCTTCGCGCGGTCCTCGTCGCCTGGGCGGTTGGACAGCCAGGCGCGCGCGCGCCAGTAGGTCCAGGCGGGATCCTGCCGCCCGGCCGGGCTCATCGCGTCGATGGCGCGGGCCACCTGCTTCCACTGGCCTGCCCGCAGGGCGGCCCGCACCTTCCAGCCGAGCATGTCGTCGGTCAGGTCGGCCTCCCTGGAGACATTGCCGAAATAGCCCAGCGCATCCGGCGAGAGCGCCACGGCGGACTGCTTGCCGATCACGCCCCAGACCCAGTTGCGCTCCTCCGGGCTGAGCAGCGGTCCCCATTTGGAGTCCAGCAGCCGGGCCGCAGTGCCGGGGTCCGACATCGCCATCTTGACAAGGGACAGCACCACCAGTTCCTGCCGCATGCGGCCGGGTGCCGTGGCACGGCTCGCGAGGAACTTGGCGGGGGCATCGAACACCTCGCGCAGCAGGGGCAGCGCCTCGGGCGCGACGATCTCCACCGCGTTGCGCGTGGCGCGCGCCCGGTTGGCCTCGGCAGCCAGCCGTGCCTTGCGCCATACGTCCAGGGCCGCAATGCGCTTGTCGGAGTAGAACTCGGCCGCCGCATGCGTGCAGCCGTCGTCGGCCTCGCGCAGCGCATACCAGTTGCGCAGCACCTCGTCGGCCGCAGCGGCCGCAGCGGAGCCCTTGATCTGTTCCACCAGCAGGGCGTAGCAGCGCACCTCGCGGTCGTCGTTCATCCGGTAGAGGGCGTGCAGTTCGCTGAACTGCACCCAGTCGCGCCGCTGGCCGACGAGCAGCAGCCAGTCGTTGCGCAGCCGGTCCTCCTGGTAGGTGCCGGCAAAGCGCTGCAGGAAACCTGCCACTTCCTGGGACGTGGCCTGGTCGAGGCGGGCGCGCAGTTCCCAGTACGCTCCCCACGGTTCCAGCACATGCCCGCGCAGGTCGGGCAGCAGCTGCGTGAGCCGCGCGCGGTCGCCCTTGCGGTAGGCCTGCTGCATTTGTAACAGCGCGTCGTCGCCCCGGTTTTGGGCCTGGGCAGGCACCGCGGCAGTGGCAAAGGCCGCGGCGGCCAGGAGCGGTGTCAGAATCGTGAGCAATTGCATTAGGGAATTATGTGATGGACAAAGCAGCCCTGCGACGCGCATTGATCGAGGAACGCCTGAACCTGCCGGACCGCCTACAGCGCGCGGACCTTTTGCAGCGCGTGATGCGCATCTGGCTGGTGGACCGGCAGGACACCGTCATCGGCGCCTACTGGCCCATCAAGGGCGAGTTCGACCCCCTGCCGGCGCTGCACCGCTGGAAGGAGGACGGCGAACTGCTGGACGAACCGCAGCGCCGCCGCATCGGCCTGCCGGTGGTGAACAAGGAACACAAGACCCTCACCTTCCACGCATGGTATCCCGGCTGCCCTATGGAAGAGGATGCCTACGGTATCCCGAAGCCCAAGGACACCGAGATCATCGTGCCCACCCTCCTGTTCGTGCCCTGCGTGGGCTACGGCCCCGGCGGCTACCGCCTGGGGTACGGCGGCGGCTTCTATGACCGAACCCTGGCCACGCTCTACCCCCTGCCCACCACCGTGGGCCTGGGGTTCACCCACGGATTCCTGGAGGATTTCGAGCCCGAGCCGCATGACCTGCCGCTCGATGCCATCCTCAATGACAACGGAGTCGTCTGGCCACTGAAATAGGATTTCCCCCCTGAGTCGCCTTCGGCGCCTTCCCCCAGGGGGACGACGCCAGCGGCCCGGCGAAGCCGGTTCCGCGGCGTCCGCTGGCGTGGCCTGCTCCGCGGCCGTCTGATGGTTGAGGCCGTGCAGGCTCCAGGGCCGCACGCCGGGCAACCTCCGCCCGAAGCTATCCTCATGCCAACGCACTGAAGGTCGGGCAGTGACTGTCATGTCACCGTAGCCAGGTCGCTCGCAAAGGCGAAGCAGTCCGCCCCTTCCTGCGGGCCGCGGCGCTTGCTGGCGTACATGGCGGCATCGGCAGCGCGCAGCAGGGATTCCAGCGTCCGGCCGTCGCCGGGATGGCGGGCGATGCCCACGCTGAGGCCCACGGCCAGGTTCCGGCCCTCGAAGCCGAGGGGTGAGACCACGGCGTTGGCCATGGCGCGGGCCTTGTCCGCGAGGGCGGTGCGCGGCGGCGCGCCGGCCAGCAGCACCGCGAATTCGTCGCCGCCCAGGCGCGCGACCAGATCGCCGTCGCGCAGCAGGGCCCGCAGGCGCTGCACCAGGGCCACCAGCACGGCATCGCCTGCAGCGTGGCCGTGGGTGTCGTTCACGGCCTTGAAGCCGTCCAGGTCGAGCAGCATGAGCGTGAACGGCTCACCGGCCTCCAGCGCCGCTTCGGCACGGCGCGCCAGCCCCGCACGGTTGGCCGCGCCCGTGAGGGCGTCCGTGCCCAGCACCTCCACCAGTTCGCGGGTGCGCCGGCCGAGGGCCTGCTCGGACATGCGGAGCAGGCGCAGGCGCGACGCCATGGCGGCGGCGAAGATGACGGCTTCCGCCACAAGCGCGGCCTGCGTCAGGTCCATCTGGCCCGGCGTCCATGCCAGCCAGCCCCAGCTCGCGACGATGATCGCGCAGATACCCAGCAACAGCAGGAGCACGCCAGCGCTGTAGAGCACGGCGGGCCAGTAGCGCCGGCGCACCGCGATCAGCGCGCCGGCGGCCAGCACCGTGGTGGACACCATCACCGACGCCTGCACGGCCCGGAACAGCCAGAGCGGATGGGGGCCGAAAAGCCCGTACACGGTGGCCGCACCCAGCACCGCGACCAGGGCGAGCACCAGGCGGTCGATGCGCGGCGCATAGTGCGAGAGGCGCAGCAGGCTGCGCCCGAACAGCAGCTTGGACATCGCCCACAGCGGCGGAGCGAGGGTGTAGAACAGACCCGCCGCCGCCGGCGAGTGGGCAAACGGGTAGCGCAGCGTGTGCCCGTTCAGGCTGGCGAGCGCCAGCAAAGCGCAGGCGCACGAGAGCGAGTACCAGGCATAGATGCCCTCGCGGAACACCAGCAGCATCGCGAGGCTGAAGGCCAGCAGCCCCAGCAGCAGGCCATAGCAGGCGCCGTCGAACATGCGCTTGTCCTGGGTGGACTGCAGGTAGTCGGCCAGGTCCCAGGCCGTGACCGCGTAGAAGCGCGCGAAGGTCGACTCCACCCGGAAATAGGCCGTATAGGTCTGCGCGTCCGGCAGGCGGAAGCGCCAGGCCATCTGCTCCGATCCTGCCGGCCGCGTGGCCCATGGATGGCGCATGCCCGTCACCACCGGCGGCGCCAGTGCGCGGCCATCCGGGCCGCAGGGCCCGTAGAAGCGCAGTTCGTGGGTGGAAATGGTGGGCACGACCAGCAGCCATTCGCGCTGCGCATCCGCCGGATCGGCCAGGCGCAGCTGCACGCGGAACCAGAGCACCCGGTCGGATTCGGCCCCCCGCAGAGGATCGTCGGGATGGACGAAGCGCGCCGCGTTCCCGGGCGAGAGGATGTCGCCGATGCCGAGGCGGCGGCCCGGGTCTTCCAGCACCTCCATGTGGGGCACGAGCGAGACTCCGCCCTCGCGCGCAGCGAGCGATGCCGGCTCGACAGTAGCGGCACGCGCGGCCGGATGCACCAGCGCGAGGCAGAGCCAGGCCAGGGCGGCACGCAAGAGCAGCAGGCGGGAGAACGGGAAGACCGGCACGGATCGCTGAAAAAGCAGGGGCGGATTGTGCCGCAGGCCGCGCAGCAGTGCATTGATGCACGGCACGTATCAATCGGCGGGCCAACCGGCATTGGCAGGCGCGGCGCATGGCCCTAGCATCGGCCTTCCCTTTCCACTCCTGCGAGTGCGGTCCATGCTCCAGCTCTACATCGGCAACAAGAACTACTCCTCCTGGTCCATGCGCCCCTGGGTGCTGCTGCGCGAGGCCGGGATTCCCTTCGAGGAAGTGGCTGTGCGCTTCGACAGCTTCGAGCCCGGCTCGCGCTTCAAGCAGGCCCTGCAGGACGTGAGCCCCACCGGCAAGGTGCCCGTGCTCGTCGATGGCGGCATCACCGTGTGGGACACGCTGGCCATCGCCGAATACGTCGCGGAACGCCATCCCGACAGGCACCTGTGGCCGCAGGACGCGGCGGCCCGTGCGCAGGCGCGCAGCGTGGCCGCCGAGATGCACAGCGGCTTCGGCGCGCTGCGCAGCGCCTGCCCCATGAACATCGAGGCCCATCTGCCGGAGACGGGTGCCCTGCTCTGGCGTGACCGGCCCGGCGTGCGCGCCGACGTGCAACGCCTGGTGGAAATGTGGGGCGCCCTGCTGCGCGAGCACGGCGGCCCGCTGCTTTTCGGGAACCACTTCACCATCGCGGACGCCTTCTTCGCGCCGGTCTGCATGCGCCTGCGCACCTATGCCCTGCCCGTGCCGGAGCCGATCGCCGCCTATGTGGAGCATGTGGCCTCGCTGCCCGGCGTGAAGGCGTGGATCGACGCAGCACTGGCCGAGCAGGACTTCCTGGATTTCGAGGAACCCTACCGGCTCGGGCGCTGAACGCCCCGGCCGCAGCAGCCCCGGTCGTTTCCGCCCGAGTCAGCCCTGGCGGAACTGCTTGCGCAGGAAGGCGCGGTGCCGCGCGATGTGCGCCATCTGCGCCGGGGCGATGGAGCCGCCCAGGTCCTCGTCCTCGGTATTGAGCACCCGGTTCGCGAAGGCCAGCGCCCGGGCCACCACCTCTTCCTGGGGCACGCCCTGCTGCGCGGCGAGTTCCATGGCCACGCTGCGCATCGCGCGCTGCGACAGCACCCACATCGCGGCGAAGGCATCCCAGGCCGCGGCCGTTTCCTTGAACCGGTCGCGTTCGGCCAGGATCTCGCTGAGCGGCTTGTCCAGCACCTCCTGCAGCGACTCCAGCCGCTGCAGGAGGGCTTCGGCCTCCTCCTCGCGCCGCAGCGCTTCCACGGCCGCGTTGGCAGCGGCGTCCGGCGATTCGGGCACGGGCACGCTGCCGTCGGGGTTCATCTGGGCGATGGTGAGGGAGGAAGACAGGGACATGGCAGACGGGCAGGAAGGATCGCCGCCGAATATACCGAGACCGGCCCCTTACACTGCCCGCATGCAGATCTACATGGTGGGCGGCGCCGTGCGCGACCGGCTTCTGGGCCGCCCGGTGAACGACCGCGACTGGGTGGTGGTGGGTGCCACGCCCGACGACCTGGCCGCGCGCGGCTTCCTGCCCGTGGGGCGGGATTTTCCCGTCTTCCTCCACCCCGAGACGCGCGAGGAGTACGCGCTGGCGCGCACCGAGCGCAAGAGTGGCAGGGGCTACCGCGGCTTCGTGGTGGACACCGCCCCGGACGTGACGCTGGAACAGGACCTGTCGCGCCGCGATCTCACCATCAATGCGATGGCGGTACGCGGCGAGGATCCTGCGGCATGGGAACTGGCCGATCCCTACGGCGGCGCACGCGACCTGCAGGCGAAGCTGCTGCGCCACGTGACCGATGCCTTCCGCGAAGACCCTGTGCGCATCCTGCGCGTGGCGCGCTTCGCCGCGCGCTTCGCCGATTTTTCCGTCGCTCCCGAGACGATGGCGCTCATGCGGGAGATGGTCGATGCCGGCGAGGTGGCCGACCTCGTTCCCGAGCGTGTCTGGCAGGAGATCGCGCGCGGCCTGATGGAAGCCGCCCCGTCGCGCATGTTCGAGGTGCTGCGCGGCTGCGGCGCCCTGGCGGTGCTGCTGCCCGAGCTGGACCGGCTCTGGGGCGTGCCCCAGCGTGCCGAATACCACCCCGAGGTGGACACCGGCGTGCACGTGATGATGGTGCTGGACATGGCCGCGCGGCTGCAGGCACCGCTGCCGGTGCGGTTCGCCTGCCTGGTCCACGACCTGGGCAAGGGCACGACGCCGGCCGACGTGCTGCCGCGCCACATCGGGCACGAGCAGCGCAGCGCCACGCTGCTCGCCCGCGTGTGCGAGCGCCTGCGGGCGCCGGTGGAGTGCCGCGAGACCGCGGACGTGGTGGCGCGCGAGCACGGCAATATCCACCGCAGCGCGGAACTGGGTGCAGCGGCCCTGGTGCGGCTGCTGGAGCGCTGCGACGCGCTGCGCAAGCCCGCCCGTTTCGCCGACGTGCTGCTGGCCTGCGAATGCGATGCGCGCGGCCGGCTGGGATTCGAGGAGAAGCCTTACCCGCAGCGCGAACGCCTGCTGGGCGCGCTGCGGGCGGCGCGCTCCGTCGATACCGCCGCCGTGGCCGCACGGGCCCAGGCCCGCGGCGCCGCCGGCCCGCAGGTGGGCGACTGGATCCGCCGGGCGCGCGGCGACGCCGTGCAGGCTTGGATGGCGGCGCAGGAGCCCGCGGCCGGAACCTGACGGCCCCGTCCGCTCGAACGCGCCTTCAGGCGCCGCCGGCCGTCCGTACCCAGCGCACGATGTCGGCCGCCCCCAGCGCGCCGGAAATACGCGCGATCTCCTGCCCCTGGCGGAACATCACCATCGTCGGGATGCTGCGGATGCCCAGGCGCGCGCCGATGGCGGGATGCGCCTCGGTATCGAGCTTCGCGAGCCGCACGCCCGGCTCGAGCGTCCGGGCCGCCTGCGCGAAGGCCGGTGCCATGGTGCGGCAGGGACCACACCAGGGCGCCCAGAAATCGACCACCACCGGAATATGGTTGCGTTCGGCATGGCGCCCGAAGGAGGCATCGTCGAGCGCGACGGGTTCTCCCGTGAAGAGCGGACGGTGGCACTGCCCGCAGTCCGCCTCGACCGAGCCGGCCGGCGCGGCCAGGCGGTCGGCCGCGATGCGGTTGGTGGTGTGGCAGTGCGGGCAGACGACGTGCAGGGACTGGGGCATGGCGACAGATGCGCGGCGACGCCCGTGTTTTCAAGGCGCGCCGGCGGTGGCTGCGGCACGCCTACAGGGCACCAGCCTCGCGGCCTACAGGCTCGGCAATGCCATCTGGTAAGGTATGCGCCAATGCAAAAGCCACCGTTGCTGACCGCGCGCCATGCGCTGTTTCTCGACTTCGACGGCACGCTTGCCGACATTGCACCGCACCCCGATGCGGTGCAGGTACATCCTGGCGTGGTGCCGGCCCTGCGGGTCCTGCACGAGCGCCTGGAGGGCGCCCTGGCCATCGCCACGGGCCGCACGCAGGCCGATATCGATCATTTCCTCAGCCCCCTGCAGCTGCCGCTGGCCTGCGAACACGGCGCCCAGTACCGAATGGGCAACGGCGTCGTCGGCGGCGTGCCGGCGCCCGACCTCGCCCCCGTGGTGCGTGCCGTGCAGCCGCTGCTGGACCGCTATCCCGCGCTGGTGCTGGAACGCAAGAGCGCGGGCATGGCCCTGCACTACCGCCAGGCGGTGGAGCTGGAGCCGCTGTGCCGCGCGGCGCTCGAGCATGCGCTGGCGCAGGCGCCCGGCCTGGAGCTCATGCAGGGCAAATGCGTGCTGGAGATCAAGCCCTCCGGGCCGAACAAGGGCCGGGCGATCGCCGATTTCATGCGCCAGGCGCCCTTCGCAGGCCGCATCCCCGTGTTCGCGGGAGACGACGTGACCGATGAATACGGCTTCGAAGCCGCCCAGGCGCTCGGCGGCATCGGCATCAAGATCGGAGCCGGCGGCACCCGTGCGCTCGCGCGCTGCGACGACACCACGGAGCTGCGCGAATGGCTGTTCCAGATGGCATCGCCGGAAGGGTTTCCCGCATGACCTCGCCCACCTCCACGCCACCGTCCTCCCCGCCGCCCCCGGCATCCGCCGCCGCCAGCGCCGCGGCGGCCGCAGCGGCCAGCGCACCGCCCTTCGCCGACGGCAACCTCGGGCTGTCGCACGATCCGCTTCCGCGCCCGCCCGGCTTCGCTGCGCCCGGGGAGGTTTCTCTGTCTCTGGGCATGGTCGGCAACTGCTCGGTCAGCGCGCTGGTGGACGCCAACGCCCACATCGTGTGGTGCTGCCTGCCGCGCTTCGACGGCGATCCGGTGTTCAACGCCCTCATCCAGCCTGGCGAGCAGGGCAGCCGCTTCGCGATCGAACTGGAGGACCAGGTCGAGAGCCGCCAGTGGTACGAGCCCAATACCGCGGTGCTGCGCACGCGCCTCACGGACCGCTCGGGCAACAGCATCGAGGTGACCGATTTCGCGCCGCGCTTCCATGCGCGCTCGCGCTTCTTCCGCCCGATGCTGCTGGTGCGCCGCGTGCGCCCGGTGCAGGGCTCGCCGCGCATCCGCGTGACGGCGAACGTGCGCTTCGGCTGGGGCAGCGAGAAGCCCGGCATCACGCGCGGCAGCAACCACGTGCGCTTCGTGGGCGCGGACCAGACGCTGCGGCTGAACACCGATGCCCCGCTCTCGCACGTGCTCTCGGGCCAGCCGTTCGTCCTATCGCGCGAATACAACTTCCTGCTGGGAGCGGACGAATCGCTGCCCTTCGGCATCGCGGACACCGCCCGCTCCTACGAGCAGGAGACGGTGGCTTACTGGCGCCAGTGGACGCAGCGCCTGGCGGTGCCGCTGGAATGGCAGGACGCCGTGATCCGCGCGGCCATCACGCTCAAGCTCTCGCTCTACGAAGACACGGGCGCGATCGTCGCGGCCATGACCACGAGCATTCCCGAGTCCGCCCACAGCGGCCGCAACTGGGATTACCGCTACTGCTGGCTGCGCGACGCATTCTTCGTGGTGCGCGCGCTCAACAGCCTGTCCGAGACGGCCACGATGGAGGATTACCTGCGCTGGCTGAGCAACGTGGTGGTGGAGACCAGCAGCGGCCACATCCAGCCGCTCTACGGCATCGGGCTGGAGCGCGACCTGCCCGAGTATTTCGTGCCGCAGCTGGCCGGCTACCGCGGCATGGGCCCCGTGCGCGTCGGCAACCAGGCGGCGGAGCATTTCCAGCACGACGTGTACGGCAACATCGTGCTCGGCGCGGCCCAGGCCTTCCACGACCGGCGCCTGCTGCATCCCGCCGGCCCGGCCGAGTTCGCGCGCATGGAGCACATCGGCGAGCTGGCGGTGAAGGTGTACGGCACGCCGGACGCGGGCATGTGGGAGCTGCGCACGCGCGCGCGGGTGCACACCTCTTCCGCGCTCATGAGCTGGGCCGCATGCGACCGCCTGGCCAAGATCGCCGACTCGCTGCAGCTGTCCGACCGCGCCGGCTACTGGCACGGCCATGCGCGGCGCATGCGGGACGAGATCCTGGAGAAATCCTGGAGCGACAAGCGCCAGGCCTTCGCGGAAAGCTTCGGCGGCAATGAACTCGATGCCAGCGTGCTGCTCATGGCGGAGGTAGGCCTGATCGACCCGCGCGACCCGCGCTTCGTGAGCACGGTGGACGCCATGGAGCATACGCTCTGCGACGGCCCCTACATGCGCCGCTACGAGGCGGCGGACGACTTCGGCAAGCCCGACACGGCCTTCAACATCTGCACGTTCTGGCGCATCGACGCCCTGGCGCGCATCGGCCGCCGCAGCCAGGCCCGCGAAATCTTCGAGGCCATGCTCGCCGCCCGCAACCCGCTGGGCCTGCTGTCGGAAGACACGCACGCGCAGACGGGCGAGATGTGGGGCAACTTCCCGCAGACCTATTCCATGGTGGGCATCATCAATGCCGCGATGCGCCTGTCGGCGCCGTGGGACAGCGTGATCTGACGGACGGCCCCTGGATTGAATAACAAGGAATTCCCATGAGCCGACTCGTCGTCATTTCCAACCGCATCGCCGATCCCCGCAAACCCGCCGCGGGGGGGCTGGCCGTGGCCCTGGGCGAGACACTGAGCCGCACGGGTGGCATGTGGTTCGGCTGGAGCGGCACCATCACCGAGGACGGATTGCCCGGCGAGGGCAAGCTGCAGACGCGGCAGGCGGGCAGCGTGACGCTGGCCACGGTGGACCTGTGCCAGGAAGACCACGACAGCTACTACGCGGGCTACAGCAACAGCGTGCTGTGGCCGGTGTTCCACTATCGGCTGGATCTGGCCGATTTCAATGCGGGATACATCGCGGGCTACCGGCGCGTGAACCAGATGTTCGCGCGCAAGCTGCTGCCGCTGCTGAAGGAGGACGACATCCTCTGGGTGCACGACTACCACCTGATCCCGCTGGCGGCCGAGCTGCGCGCACTCGGATGCAAGCAGCGCATAGGCTTCTTCCTGCACATCCCCGTGCCGCCGCCGCTCATCATGGCCGCCATCCCGCAGCACGAGTGGCTGATGCGCTCGCTGTTCGCCTACGACCTCGTGGGCCTGCAGAGCGAGGCGGACGTGTCCCACTTCACGCAGTACCTGAGGACCGAAGGCGGCGCCGAAAGCGTGGGCCCGCAGCGGCTGCGCGCCTTCGGCGGCACGGTGCAGGTAGGGGCCTTCCCGATCGGCATCGACGTGGACGAGTTCTCGCACCTCACCGCCGCACCGGACGCCGTGCAGACCTACGAGGCGATGAAGAACGAGTATTCGCGCCGCCGCCTGCTGATGGGCATCGACCGGCTGGATTACTCCAAGGGCATTCCGCAGCGGGTGCGGGCCTTCCGCGAACTGCTGGCGCGCTATCCCGAGAACCAGCACAGTGCCACGCTCATCATGATCGCTTCCCCGACGCGCGACAGCGTGAACGCCTATGCCGACCTGCGGCACGAGCTCGAAGGCCTGTGCGGGGCCATCAATGGCGACCACGGCGACCTGGACTGGATGCCCGTGCGCTACATCCACCGCACCGTGGCCCGCAAGCGCGTGCCCGGGCTGTGCCGGGCTGCCGCCGTGGGACTGGTCACGCCGTTGCGCGACGGCATGAACCTCGTGGCCAAGGAATACGTGGCGGCGCAGGATCCGGAAGACCCGGGCGTTCTCGTGCTCTCGCGCTTCGCGGGGGCGGCGGAGCAGATGAAGGAAGCGCTGCTGGTGAATCCGTACGACACCCAGGGCATGGCCGACTGCATCCAGACCGCGCTGCGCATGCCGCTCGCGGAGCGCCAGCAGCGCCACCAGGCCCTGATGGACCGCATCCGCCGGCACGACATCCACTGGTGGCGGCGCACCTTCCTGGAGGCGCTGGAGAAGGCATAGGACTGAGCCGACACGCGGCACAATGCGCGCATGGCCCAAGGCAAACGCATCTCCGTGGACATCGCCGAGGACGCCCTCCAGGCGATCCGCGCCCTGGGCGCGGCGGCAAAACGGGCGCGCCTGGCGGCAGGCGACGGCCAGGCTGCGGCCGCAGCGCGGCTCGGGGTGCACGTGCAGACCATCGGCCGGATCGAATCCGGCGAGCCCGGTGTCGCCATCGGGCACGTGGTGGGGCTGCTGGCGCTCTACGGGGTCACTGCCACCGCCATTTCCCCGGCCACCGGGCCCTGAGCCTGCGAGGCCAGGCAGCCCCTTGCGCTCAGCCGGCCATGGCGAGCGCCGCGTAGTCCCCGATCTGATGCCCCAGGCCGGCCGGCACCACGAGCACCCCACCGGTGAGCGCGGGCAGGTGGCCCGACACTTCGGCCTGCAGCCGGGGCAGCAGGAAATCCTGGTGGTGCAGGAACACGCTGCCGCCGACGCTGATGCGCTGCAGGTCCAGGATGGCGACGAGGTTGTAGAGCATGCGGCCGAGCACGCGGCACATCTGCGCCACGGCCTCGGCGGCAGCGGCGTCGCCCTCGCGCGCGGCGCCGATCAGGCCGCCAGCATCGCGGCCCCAGCGGCGCGGAATGGCGTTGCCCGCCACCAATGATTCCACGTCGCCCACGTTGCCGCATCCGCAGGCGGCATCGGGCGGGCCGTCGCTGGAGAAGCTGTGGCCCGCGTGCCCCGCATTGCCGTTCTTGCCCCCCAGCACGCTGCCGTCCACGCACAGGCCCACGCCGACGCCGGTGCTCCAGGTGACGTAGGCGCAGTGGTCCTGCCCCTGCAGCGCACCCCAGCGGCGTTCGGCCACCAGGGCCGCCACGGCATCGTTCTGCACGTTCACGCGGCCCAGGGCCTTGGCCAGCGGGGCCTGCAGCGGAATGCGCGTCCAGTCGTTGGGCAGCAGGCTGCGGTCGGCGCCAGGCAGGCCGCCGCAGATATTGGGGGTGGATACCTCGACCATGCCGTCCTGCAGGGCGAAGGGCCCGCAGCTCGCCACGCCGGTGGACTGCAGCTGTGCGCGCGATATGCCGGCCTCGGCACAGGCCTCGTCCACCATGCGCAGGCACTGGCGCGCGAGCGCGTCGGGCGGCCCTTCCTTCAAGGTCGGCTCGCTGCGCCGCGCCACGAGCGCGGCCCGGTCCGTTCCCGCGGGCGCCAGCGCCACCGCGACCTTCGTTCCCCCTATGTCGATACAAGCTCTCATCGCCACCTCGGTCGATCGGAAAAGGCGGCGCGCCATGCCGGCGCCCGCCGCGAAACATCGAGCCGGCAGTATGGAGGCAACCGGCGTGCTTGCAGTGTAGGCCGGGGGCGCCGGAGGCCCGGAATGGGGCCGCCATCGCAGCGTAAGGCCTGCCCGGAGATTACGCGGACTGCCAGCCACAGGCTGAGCTGATCCTGTCCCAGTTTCCTGCGAGTCCCCTGCGCAGTCAGGCAGTGCTTGCTTCATGACTCCTGGACTGCTTGTATGCAGCACCAAATATTCTTTCCAAATTATTTTTATATCAAATCAATACTATTATTATTGTCGCCAAGGTGACAAACCCATATTTCCGTTGTATTCTCAGGCTGCAAAAAACGACAGGGAATCCACGATGCATTCCCAGGACAATCCACAAAACACCAATGGGCATTGACTGGAAATCCACACCTCCGAACCCGATGCATGTGCTTGCTATTGGTCCATGAGGTGTTTTTCTTGTGAACTGCATCTACCGGCCACTCGGATTTTTTCGTCTCGCCGTGATACGCACCATGTGTCGTCAAAAACCAATTCTGCCTCCTGATTCGACGGACGCTCCAGCAGGGATACTGCAGTTTCCCGTCCTGCATTCGCAGTTCACTGAACCACGCCGACGCTATCTGACGGGGAAGCCTCCATTCACTCCGATACCCCGACATCAAAAGCTTTGGCAGTTATTGTTCGGATTTCCCCCATTGCCTGGCGATTTCGAAAATCCTGTGCACCCATTGATGCCATATCTTACGAAATCCGGAAATCCCCCCAAACCTTCCGCACATGTATTTGATCCAATCCCGCCTTGGCAAGGTGACGTACCTGTTTTTTGTTTGCGCATCCCTGGCGGGATCGCACGCGGCCATGGCCGCGAATTCCGGGATACCGGTCCGCTTGGCCATAGCAACCAAGGCAGCGCCCGCGTCCTCCCCGGCAGCGGCACCGGATTTACGCCCGGTTGTACTGGTTCCGAAGTCCGTACCCGCCACGGCTCGTACCGTCAAGGCTTCGGACAGGGACCCGCACTACATCACCCGAAACGGCATGCATTTCACATACAGGTGCCACGTTCCCTGCACCCTTCCCGGCCAGGTGGCGGCCATCGAGGTCTGCGAAATCGAGCCAGTGGGTCTGGAAATCCTGCCGTGGCCGGAAACAGAGGTGATCCACATCATGCAGGGCATGGTGACCGTCACCGGAACAGATGGCTTGGGCAAGACCTATTCGGCAGGAGACATCTTCGTGCTGCCTCAAGGACTCAAGGGGTACGTGGAGCCAGACCCGGAAGCTCCTCAAGGTCGCTGCACGGCAGCCGCTGTATTGGAAGGAATGAAGGTGCCCTGCCAGGAAGCAGCAACATGACGGCGGCTCGTTCACACAACGCTGTGCCACGCAGGCCCGTCCATATCGGAGCGGCCTGCTACGCGGCGGGGCCGCTGGTGCCCCTCGAAGAAGCGATCAGCGACAAGGCCATGCGGACCAGGCTGCGCAATCCGAACCACGGTTCAGATACGTTCCCCGAATGGGACCACGACATCGCCGATCTGGTGGAATCTGCCATCACTCAGTGCATGGCATCGGCCGGCCGGCAGGCATCGCAAATCGACGCCGTCTTCCTCACATCCAACGGGCTGGACGCCCGGGACAACCTGGATGGAAGCTGGCTGGGCGTCCTGGATGCCCGCCTGGGCCTTTGCCATGCTCCGCACTACCAGTTGGGCATGGCTGGATGCGCAGGCTTTCACTGGGCCGCGAAGCTCGCAACGGGCCTGATCGAATCGGGACAGTGCGATCACATCCTTGTCGCCAGTTTCGACAAGGCACAGGACGGATTGCAACGCCTGTATGCGGAGAACCCGGACTTCCCCTACCTCACCGGCGATGCGGCCGCAGCATGCATCTTCAGCAGTTTTCCGGCATCACTGGATTACCGGCTGGTCGGGCGCATCATCAACAAGTGGGATGGACGACAAGCCATCCGGACATCCTTCAAAGAAGAAATCCGCTGCATTGCCCGCCTTATGGAAGAGACCCTCGAAAGCGCGACGATGCGCGCCGACGAGATAGACCTGCTCATCTCCAACAACTATTCGCTCGACATCAGCCGTCTCTACTGCCAGATCGCCGGGCTGGACTATGCGAAGGCATTCACGCACACCATCGCCAGCCACGCGCATTGTTTCGGCTCGGACAACCTCATCAACCTCCACCACGCCGGTCGCCTGACAAGGGTCGGCACAGGCCAGAAGACCATGCTTTTCAGTGCCGGACCGTTCCAGTGGGGTGCCTGCATCCTCGAAAGAACCGACGTTTTCGGGGAGGGGGCATGACCAGTGTGATGCACCGGCTCTCGGAAATCGTGCGTCGGCAGCCTCAAGCTGCGGCGCTCATCTCCGATGCACAAACGGTCAGCTACCAGGACCTGGGCCTGCGCATTGCAGAAATCGCCCGATCGATCGACATCTGGTTCCAGACGCACCTCGGCCGCGAAGCGGGCAGCGGCGACGCCATCGGCATCTGCATGGGAAAGAGCACCGATCTCTATGCGTCGATCCTGGCCATTCTCGCCACAGGCGCGAGCTATGTTCCTGTCGATCCCTCGCTCCCTGCGCAATGGCAGGCGCACATCCTGGAGACCTGCAAATGCAGGCTGGTTCTGGCGGCGGCCGGCACCCGGCTCCCGGTCTCCGGGGTATGCGTTGCCCCGCCCGGAGAAGCCGCCGACAGCCGTCCATCGCAGTCCGCAGCGTGGGCATTCCCATGTCGTGCAACGGGGCAGGACCGCTGCTACACCATCTTTACGTCCGGATCCACCGGGCGCCCGAAAGGCGTGCAAATCCGGCATCACGGCGTACTGCACCTCGTCGACTGGATGCTCCGCGAGATGGCGCTGAAGGCATCCCACCGGGTACTGCAGTACTCCACGATCAACTTCGACGCCTCGGTACTGGACATCTTCCCTGCGCTCCTGGCAGGTGCCACCCTCTGCATTCCCCACGATGACCAGCGGCTGTCCGCCACCGGGCTCGCGGAGTTCTGCGCGCGCCACGGGATCCATCAGGCGTTCCTGCCGCCAGCCATGCTCTCCGTGCTCGACCCGCAGCAGTTCCCGTCCCTGGAGACCCTGCTCACGGGCGGAGAAGCCTGCAGTCCTGCGGCCATCCAGGCGTGGGCGGCGGAGCGGCGGTTCTACAACCTCTACGGCCCCACGGAGTGCACTGTCCTCGTGGCGTTCAAGCGCATGGAGGCATATCAGGCGCGGACCAACATCGGGCAGCCTATCGACGGCGCACGGTTGCATGTCCTGGATGAACAGATGCAGCCGACAGTTCGGGGAGAACTGCACGTCGCCGGCTTGATGGTGTCACCGGGGTACATGGGCGACTCTCTGGCGACCGCGCGGAAGTTCGTCCTTTGCCCCGAAGTGGATGAAGGCCGCCTCTACAAGACTGGAGACATCGTCGAACGGGATGTCCACGGTGATCTTCATTTCCTGGGGCGCCTGGACCGGCAGGTGAAGGTCCGCGGATTTCGCGTGGAACTCGAGGAAATCGAAGGCGCCCTGGTGCAGTCGGGGTGTCTGCAGGCGGCGGTCAGGCTGTCACCGGAGGGACAGTTGGTCGCCTATGTCGCACTGCCCCCGCAGATAGGGCTGGACGCACTGCGCCAGCAGCTTGCTCAGCACTTGAGCGACTACAAGGTACCGCAGTGCTTCATCCCGATACAGCAGCTTCCCCTCAAGGCCAGCGGCAAAGTGGATTTCGATGCCCTGCCAGCCACTGCGCCACGGCATGTGGCGGGTGCTTCCAGCCGGCCCTGCGAGCCCATCCTGTCCCTGTGGGAGGAAATCCTGGATCTCCCGCAGGGCTCGCTGGATGCCCATTCCGACTTCCAGGAGGTCGGCGGGAACTCCATCAAGGCGATCCGCCTGCTGAGCGCCATGGAGGAACGCTTCGGAACGCGCATCCGGTTCTCGGAGTTTCTCGATAACCCCACGCCCCACTTTCTGTACAACGCGATACCTCATCCATGACAACGCCCCTGCTCCCCCAGCTGAACCACATTGGCCTGACAGTCCACAGCATCGCGGACACGATCGCCTTCTATCGACAGATCACCACGGTCGAAATCTACGAGGAGCCGGTCCACATTAGCGGCGACGGAGTGGGGCAGATCATTCGGGTCGAGAAGCCGGATTACCACTCGTGCATGGCCCGCATCGGCCAGCGCAATTTCGAACTCATCGAACACCACACCTCCAAGGGCCGGCATCTCCTGGCAGCCCACAGCGACGTCTGCGGCATCCATCTCGCTTTCATGGTCGAGGACATCGAAGGCGTTTTCCAACGGGTGAAAGCGCTGGGCATCGATCCCACCACGCCGGAGCCCTACACGGCCCACGAACTGGGAGGCTACAAGGCATTTTTCTTCCGGGATCTCAATGGTGTGCAGGTCGAAATCGGGCAAGTCCACTAACCCCCCACGGAATCAACATGCAAGTCATCCAATGCACCCTGGAACAACTCGACGTTCTGGCAGGCCTGTTCAACGACTACCGGATCTTCTACGAACAGGAAGACGACCTTGCGGCCTCTCGCGCCTTCATCCAGTCCAACCTCGAGAAAG
The DNA here is from genome assembly GCF_900104515.1 of Paracidovorax cattleyae. Lineage (GTDB taxonomy): Bacteria > Pseudomonadota > Gammaproteobacteria > Burkholderiales > Burkholderiaceae_C > Paracidovorax > Paracidovorax cattleyae. The sequence goes on along the minus strand of NZ_FNJL01000004.1, from coordinate 67,131 downwards.
AACGCTCGAAGATCTTTCTGCTGCTCGACGGGGACCGCAAGCCCGTCGGCTTCTCGCAGCTCTATCCGGCCACATGCTCTCTGGCCATGCGGCCCTATTACTACCTCTCGGATCTCTACGTCGCCAAGGCCGCGCGTCAGCATGGGTACGCGCGATACCTGATGAACTACATCACCGACCAATTCGCGCGCGAAGGCGCCCAGCGGTTGACGCTGGACACCGCCACGACCAACCAGATCGCCCAGCGCCTTTACGAATCCTTGGGATACGAGCGGGAGCAGGTCTACATCACCTATCACCAGATGCTCGAATGCCCGGCCGCGTAAGCATCCCGCACCTGCAAGGGGTGCTGGTCGACTCCCGTGCTCCAGCAGGTAAAGCCAGGTGAGAAGGCGGCGAGGATTCGCCGGCCTTCAGCCAGTGGCCAGTGCAGGTTACTGCGCGGGCTGGCGGCAAACAAACACGCATTGCAGATGCGCAGGAAGTGCCATGAATATGAGCGATGGGCAAGAAGCCGAAGACATACTCGACCTCATTGGGATCGGCATAGGTCCGTTCAATCTGGGGCTGGCAGCGCTGCTGCACCCCATCGATGCCGTGAAGGCGATATTTTTTGACACCAGGGGCACATTCGTCTGGCACGAAGGACTGCTGCTGGATAACTGCTATCTCCAGGTTCCCTTCATGGCAGACCTGGTCACCATGGTCGATCCCACCAGCCCCTTCAGCTTTCTCAACTACCTGAAAGAGCACGGGCGCCTCTACCAGTTCTACTTCTACGAGAGGTTCCACATCGCCCGCACGGAGTACAGCAGGTACTGCCGCTGGGTTGCCGAACAGCTCCGCAGCCTGCGGTTCTCGATGGAAGTCGTGGACATCGAGGCGCAGGATTCGATATTTTGCGTGACGGTAAGGAACACGGCGACCCGGGCACTCTCGAGGCATCTCGCGAAGAACATCGTCCTGGGCATAGGCACGGTCCCTTCGACGCCGGATGCACTGTCGGCCCTGCTGAACGGTACGGATTTCATCCACTCGTCGCAGTATGCATTCGCCAGGCCCCATCTGCATGCGAAGCGGAGCATCACGGTCATAGGGGGCGGGCAAAGCGCCGCGGAATGTTTCCTGGACCTGCTGGAAGGCCGGAAGCAGTTCGGATACGAACTGAACTGGCTCACCCGTGGCAGCGGCTTTCTCCCCATGGAGTACTCGAAGCTGGGATTGGAGCATTTCTCGCCGGACTACATAGAGCATTTCTTCGGACTACAGGAAGCGAAGCGCAAGGAAATACTCTCGAAGCAGGGCCATTGGTACAAGGGCATCTCGTTCAGCACCATCGCGGCCATCTACGACCGCATGTATGAGCAATCGGCGGACGGCGCGGAAACACACACCGTCCTGCAGGCCCGAAGCGAGCTTCTCACAGCATCCGGCACCCGCAACGGCTGGAAGCTTTCGTTCCGGCACCTCGATCTCCAGGAAAATTTCGACCTCCACACCGAGGCCGTGGTGCTGGGATCGGGCTATCGGTATGTGTTCCCTCCCTGCGTGGACAGACTCAGGCCGTTGCTCGCCTTCGACGGGCAAGGCCGCCCGGCCGTGCGGCGCGACTACACGCTGAAGGCCCGATGGAACGGTTCAGGCCGGATCTTCGTTCAGAACGCTGAAATGCACACCCACGGCATCGCTGCTCCGGATCTCGGACTCGGCGCCCATCGCAACGCCGCCATCGTCAACGGCTTGCTGGGGTTCCCGCGCTACCCCACTTCCCACAAGACCGCCTTCCAAACCTTTGGCATCGAAGATCGCTGGAAGGAAGAAGCCTCCAGCCGGCGGCCCACCATGGCAGGCACAGCATCATGAACAACCCTCTGGATTTCACCTTCCCGGCACCGCAGGACATCGGCGGCCCCATTGAACCCACTCCCCAGCGCCGGTTCCAGCAGGGAGTGGAACTGAGGAACCAGGAGCGTCTGGAATCGGAGGTGCGGTCCTACCCCCGGCGCTTTCCCATGGCAATCCGCAGGGCCCAGGGAGCCATCGTTGAAGACACGCTGGGCCAGCGCTATCTGGATTGCCTGGCCGGAGCCGGAGCACTGGCACTCGGTCACAACCACCCCGAAGTGACAGGAGCGGTGGTGGCCGCGATCCAATCAGGCATTCCCCAGCAGGCACTTGACGTGGCGACACCTTCCAAGGACGCGCTCATACAGGAAGTCATGGGATTTCTTCCTGCCAGCTTCACCCAGGACTCCTGCATTCAGTTCTGCGGTCCGTCGGGATCGGACGCCGTGGAGGCTGCCATCAAACTGGCGAAGCAATGCACGGGACGCCACAACATCGCCGCGTTCCATGGCGCCTACCATGGCATGACGAACGGTGCGCAGGCCCTGATGGGAAACCTGGGCGCGAAGCAGCGGCGCACCGGGCTGATGCCCGATGTGCATTTCTTCCCATTTCCCTACGGCCTGCGCTGCAAGTTCGGCCTCGGCGGAGAGGCCGGTGAACGGGCATCGATCAGGTACATCGAATCCGTGCTGCATGACCAGGAAAGCGGTATGGTCAAGCCCGCCGCCATGATTCTGGAACCCATTCAGGGCGAAGGAGGGGTTCTACCGGCCTCGGACTATTGGTTGCGGGAAATCCGGCGCATCACATCCGAACTGGGTATCGTTCTCATTTTCGACGAAATCCAGTGCGGAGTTGCTCGCTCCGGACGCCACTTCGCTTTCGAACACGCGGGTGTGGAACCGGACATCCTCGTACTGTCGAAGGCTATCGGTGGCGGGCTCCCTCTTTCGTGCCTGGTGTTCAAGAAGCGGTTCGACAACTGGACCCCGGGGGAGCACGCGGGCACCTTCCGGGGCACCCAGTGGGCCATGGTTGCCGGCACCAGAACATTGCAGATCATCCAGCGCGATGGCTTGGCCCTGAATGCGGACCGCATGGGAGCCAGCCTGAGCAGCAGGCTGGCAGCGCTACGGCAGGACCATCCGTGTATTGCGGAAGTCCGCGGCAAGGGTTTGATGCTGGGCCTTGAAATCGTTGACCCGAAACGCGTGGATGCGCTGGGTCAACCGCTTGCCGACGGGCAGCGCGCGGCCCGGATTCAGGCCGCGGCCTTGCGGCATGGCCTGATGATAGAAAAGGGTGGACGGCATGGCGCGGTCTTGCGCTTCCTCCCCCCATTGAACATCACGGATGATCAGATCGATTTTGCGGCCCGGGCCTTCACACACGCCATGCAGGCCACGGAGCAGGCACGGTGACGGAATCGTGGAAAGAGCATTTCATCCGGACGGGCAGCGGAGGTGCTGATCGTTATCGTGCCGTGATGGCGTCCTGCGTGGAGGAACTGTCGAGTCTTTTCGAGACTGCGGCGCGCCCCTATTCGGGCAGGGAGCCGTCCGATCTGCGCGAGCAGGTCTTCCGGCGTGACCTCGGAGTGCAAGCGGTGGCACCGCTGCAGCGGGTGATCCGGGAAGTACGCCAGGACATCGCTGCGCATGCCATCATCGTCCAGCATCCGCATTGCATCGCCCACCTGCACACGCCACCACTCCTGAGCGGCATCGCTGCGGAAAGCTTCATCGCGGCACAGAATCTTTCGATGGATTCGTGGGACCAGTCGGGCTCCGCCACTTTTGTCGAGCAACGGGTCGTGGACCACCTCTGCGCATTGTTCGGATACCCCCCCGGGGCGGACGGTGTGTTTACCAGCGGAGGTACCCAGGGCAACATCATGGCCCTGCTCACGGCGCGGGACTGGTTCCTGTGGACGTACCACGGGCACCAGGCCAGGCGTGACGGCATGCCCGATTTTTTCCCCAGGCTGAGGATCATCGCCTCGGCCAAGAGCCACTTCACGGTGGACAAGGCAGCCTTCATCATGGGGCTGGGGCAGCGCGGCGTGGTGAAGGTGCGGACCGGAAACGACGGCACCATCGACGTGGACGAGTTGACATCAACGGTCGAGTCGCTGCGGCAGGAGGGCCTGATCCCCTTTGCCGTGGTGGGAACGGCGGGCACCACGGACCATGGCGCCATCGACGATTTGCAGCGCATGGGCGAAATCGCCCGGGCGCACGGCTTATGGTTCCATGTGGATGGCGCCTACGGCTCTGCCCTGGTGCTGGGCCGCCACAGGCACCGGCTCGCCGGTATCGAGCAGGCCGATTCGATGGTGGCCGATTTCCACAAGCTGTGGTTCCAGCCCGTGAGTTGCGGGACCCTGCTGTTCCGCGAAGGGGAACGCTTCAGGCACCTGCTCTACCAGGCCGAATACCTGAACCGCGAAACCGATGATCTTCCCAACCTCGTGGACAAGACGATCTCCACGACGAGACGCTTCGACGCCTTGAAGGTCTACATGATGCTCCGGGCGGTCGGCACCGAAGTGCTGGGAGAGATGATCGACCACCTGCTTGGACAGGCGCGCGAGGTTGCCGAGGCCATACGATGCCGCAGCATGTTCGAGCTCCTGGCCGAGCCGAGCCTGACAACGATTCTTTTCAGGTACACCGGCCCCATGCCCGGTACTGATATCGACGATTTCAACCGCAGGCTTCGTGCCGAACTTCTCAAACACGGCATAGCCGTACTGGGGGAGACGACTGTCCAGCAACACGCGGCGCTGAAGCTGACCCTGTTGAACCCTTGCCTTGCCGCGGAGGATTTCGACAGCCTCCTGGACAACATTGCCGCCTTCGCAACCCGCGCGTCTACAGCGAGTAGCCGAGCATCATCGCCACACCCGCTTCCTTGTTGGGACGGCTGAAGCCCTCGCGCGTCAGGCGGCCCACCGGGATGGATATCTGGTCGTTCAGGAACCACTTCTTGTAGATGGGATCGATCTCGCGGCTGGTGTAGAGCCTGCCGAGCGTGCGGTCCACCACAGCCATGAGCGCGGTGTCGCTCTTGCGCGCCATGATGGCGTAGGGCTCCACGGACAGGACGAAGTTGCTGAGCGCCAGGGCATCCTGCGCCTTGTTGCGGGCCACCAGGCCGAGCAGCAGCGAGTCATCCTGGGCGAAGGCCGTCACCGTGCCGGCGCGCAGGGCTTTGAACGCGTCGTCGTTGTTGTCGAAGACCTTGACCGTGGCCTTCACCTCGTTCACGGTGAGCTGGGTGAGCAGCTTCTCGGAGGTGGAGCCCTTGCTCACGGCCACCGTCATGCCGGCAAGGTCCTGCACCGTGTCGGCCTTGGTGCCCTTGGGCACGAGCACGCGGATGCCCGCCACGAACATGGTGGGGCCGAAGGCCACCCGCTCCTGCCGCGCCTTGGTGTTGGTGGTGGAGCCGCACTCCAGGTCGATCTCCCCCGCTTCCAGCTTCGGGATGCGCTCGGCGGCGCTCACCGTGCGGTACTTGACCTCCAGGTCCTTGAGCTTGAGCGTGTTCTTGATGTCCTCGACGACCGCATGGCACAGGTCCACCGAATAGCCGGCCGCCTTGCCCCCGTTCTGTGCGTCCACGAACGCGAACGGCCAGGCCGACTCGCGCACCCCCAGGGTGATGGTGCGGGTCTGCTGGATGCGGGCCATCGTGTCGGCGGGCGCCTGGGCCAGCACGGGAGCGGAAAGGGCGGAAAAGGCCGCGGCGAGCGCCAGCAGCCGGAAAGAGCGGCGGATCATGGGAGAGGACCGGATCGAGGAGGAAAAGGAAGAAGGGACGGTGGAGCAGAAAGCGAGGCAATCACTGTGCCAGGAGAAAACGCCGTGCATGTGACGCCCCTCCCCGTGCTCAGATCCACCGGGCGATCAGGCTGGCCACGGCGCTGAGCAGCAGGGTGCTGACCAGGGGCAGCTGCCACTCCCGCCCGAACAGGCGGAAGTGGAAATCCCCCGGCAGGCGGCCCACGCCCAGCCGCCGCAGGAACGGCGCCAGCCCCTGGATCAGCACCAGGGCGAGGAAGACGACGATCAACCAGCGCAACATGCCGCGAGTGTAGGTGCAGAGCCGGTTCGCCGCATCCCCCGGTGCGCCGGGCGCGCGGGCCGACAGGCCGGGTTTTCCGCGTGCGGGAATACGTGTCGCACCTCAGAGGGACGGCAGCACGCCGCGCACGTGGTCGGCAAAAGCCTGCGCCAGCGGCGTCGCCCGCTCCTGGGCGAAAGCCAGGCTGATGCCCAGCCAGGGCAACTCGGGCAAGCCGGCATCGGCGGTCAGCACCTGCAGATCGGGCGGCACGGCGCAGCGGGTGAGCACGGCCACGGCCGAGCCCGCGCGCACCACGGCGGTCAGCCCGGTAAGGCTGCCGCTGGCATAGGCCACGCGGTACGCACGGCCCTGGGCCTGCAGGCCTTCGCAGGCGGCGCGGTGGTCCAGCACGTCGGGGTCGGAGAGGGCCAGCGGCAGCGGGTTCCAGCCCGCCACCGCCGTGCCCGGGCTGGCCACCCAGACCAGGGGCTCGCGCCGCAGCGGCGCCAGCGTACCGGACGGCGGTGCGTCGCCCCAGGGTAGCGAGACCAGGGCCACGTCCAGCGCGCGCGTGGCCAGGCGTTCGCGCAGGCGGGGGGTGGGTGCGCACACCACGTCCACCCGTGCCAAGGGATGCTGCTGCGAGAAGCCCCGCAGCAGGTGGGGCAGGAAGGCGGCGGCGTAATCATCCGGGCAGCCGACCGCCAGGGAGCCGGCCAGGCCCGTCCCCGCCAGGTCCGCCAGGGCTTCGTCATGGTGGTGCAGGATGCGCCGCGCATGCACCAGCAGGCGCTCGCCGTGGCTCGTCAGCCGCACGCCGCGCCCCGTGCGGTGCAGCAGCGGCTGGCCGCAGGCCTCCTCCAGGCGCTGCATCTGCATGCTCAAGGCGGACTGGGTGCGGCCCACGCGCGCGGCGGCGGCGCCCAGCGTGCCAGTCCGGGCCACGGCGGCAAAGCTGCGCAGCAGGTCGATGTCGAGGAGGGACGCCAAGATATCAATCAGTCTGATGTCAGGCTTTAAAATTATTCGTTTTACTGGAATCCGGCAAGTCCCTAGAGTCCCCTCAGCCTTCTTCCTTTCCTTTTCCCTGCCCAGGAGCCTGCATGTCCCGCAACGACGATCCCGATTTCTGGAACCGCGCCCGCCGGCACCTGGTGCGCTATGGCGGCAGCTTCGCACCCATGGTGATCGAGCGCGCGGCCGGCAGCTTCGTTTATGACGCGGACGACCGGCCCATCCTCGATTTCACGTCGGGCCAGATGAGCGCCGTGCTCGGCCACTGCCATCCGGAGATCAGCGCCGTGATCGCCGATTCCGCCCATCGGCTGGAGCACCTGTTCAGCGGCATGCTGTCGCGCCCCGTGGTCGATCTGGCCGCCGCACTGGCCGCCGTGGCGCCCGGCGCGCTGGAGCGCAGCCTGCTGCTGACCACGGGCGCCGAATCGAACGAGGCCGCGATCCGCATGGCCAAGCTGGTCACGGGCCGGTTCGAGATCGTGGGCTTCGCCCAGTCATGGCACGGCATGACGGGCGGCGCGGCCTCGGCCACCTACAGCGCCGGGCGGCGCGGTGTGGGCCCGGCGGCGGCCGGCTCGCTGGCCATCAATGCGCCCTTCGGCTTCCGGCCGCGCTTCTTCGATGCGAGCGGCGCCTACGACTGGCGGGCCGAACTGGACTACGGGTTCGATCTGGTGGACCGCCAGTCCTGCGGCAGCCTGGCCGCCTTCATCGCCGAACCCATCCTCAGCTCGGGCGGCATCATCGACCTGCCGCCAGGCTACATGGCGGCGCTCAAGAAAAAGTGCGAAGAGCGCGGCATGCTGCTGATCCTGGACGAGGCGCAGACCGGCGTGGGACGCACGGGCACGATGTTCGCGTGCGAACGCGACGGCGTGGTGCCGGACATCCTGACGCTGTCCAAGACCCTGGGCGCCGGCCTGCCGCTGGCGGCCATCGTCACCACGGCAGAGATCGAGGAGCGCGCCCACGAGCGCGGCTACCTTTTCTACACCACCCACGTGAGCGATCCGCTGCCCGCCGCCATCGGCCTGAAGGTGCTGGAGATCGTGCAGCGCGACCGCCTGGCCGACCGTGCCCGGGTGGCGGGCGCACGGCTCGAGGCCGGCCTGCGCGCGCTGCAGGAGCGCCACGAATGCATCGGCGACGTGCGCGGTCGCGGCCTGCTGCTGGGCCTGGAGATCGTCCGGGACCGCGCCACCAGGGAGCCCGCCGACGGACTGGGCGCCGCGATCACGCGCGAGTGCATGCAGCTCGGCCTGTCGATGAACGTGGTGCAGCTGCCCGGCATGGGCGGCGTGTTCCGCATCGCTCCGCCGCTGACGGTGAGCGACGCGGAGATCGACCTGGGCCTGGACCTGCTGGGGCAGGCGATCGCGCGCTGCGCGTGAGGCGCTGCAGCCCCTGCTACCGCTGCACGCCCCAGCGCCGCACCGTGAGCCGCTCCAGCGTGTGGAAGCCCAGGCTTTCCACCAGCAGGCCGATGAGGATGACGAGCACCAGCCCCGCGAAGACCTTGTCGGTGTAGAGCTCGTTGCGGTTCTGGAAGATGTACCAGCCCAGTCCACCCTGGCCGGAGGAGGCGCCGAAGACCAGTTCGGCAGCGATCAGCGTGCGCCAGGCGAAGGCCCAGCCGATCTTCAGGCCCGAGAGGATGGCCGGCAGCGCGGCGGGCACGAGGATCTGCAGCACGTAGCGGATGCCGGTGAGGCCGTAGTTGCGGCCGGCCATGCGCAGCGTCTCCGGTACGGCCTGGAATCCCGCATAGGTGTTGAGGGCCAGCGGCCACAGCACCGAGTGCACCAGCACGAAGACCAGGCTGCCCTGCCCCAGGCCGAACCACAGCAGCGCCAGCGGCAGCAGGGCGATGGCCGGCAGCGGGTTGAACATGGAGGTGAGCGTGGACAGCAGGTCGCGCCCGAACTGCGTCGAGACGGCCAGCGTGGTCAGCACGAAGGCACCTGCGATCCCGGCCAGGTAGCCCTTGAGCAGCACCGACAGCGAGATGGCCGTCTTGCCCACCAGTTCGCCGCTGGCCAGCCCGTCCCACAGCGCGCGGGCCGTCTGCAGGAAGGTGGGAAGCAGCAGGTCGTTGTTCTGCCAGCGCGCCGCGGCCTCCCACAGCACGGCCAGCACTGCCAGGATGACCAGGCGCCGCACGCTGCCCAGCTGCCAGATGCGCGCGGCCAGCGGCAGTGGCTGCACGGGGGCGATGCCCTGCAGCGGCGGCAGGACGTGTTCGGCTTCGGGGCGCACGGGCGGCACGCGGGGAGCGTGAAGAATGGGGGCGGACGAAGGCAGGGCGTGGCTCATACGGCGATCCGGAAAGGCAGGTGGCCCGGCACGGGCGTGGACACGGGTGGCGGGCGTTGCGCCAGCTGCACGGCATCCGCCGCCACCGAGCCCGGCGCGGACGCCGGCTCGTCGAACAGCAGGCGGTGGATGCGCCGGGCCGTGGCCTGAAAGTCCTGGCCGCCCAGGCTGTGCAGGCCGAACTGGTGGCTGTTGATCTCGGCGCGCAGGCGGCCGGGGTGCGGCGACAGGATGGCGATGCGGTTGCCCACCACCAGCGCCTCCTCGATGGAGTGGGTGACGAAGATCAGCGTGAAGCGGAACTCCTCCCACAGCGCGAGCAGTTCCTCCTGCATGCGCCGGCGTGTGAGCGCGTCCAGCGCGGCAAAGGGTTCGTCCATCAGGAGCACGCGCGGCTGCGCGGCCAGCGCGCGGGCGATGGCCACGCGCTGCTTCATGCCACCCGAGAGCTGGTGCGGGTGCACGTCGGCGAATTTCGACAGCCCCACCTTGTCCAGGTAGAGCGAGGCGCGCTCCGCGGCCTCGGCCCGGCCCGCGCGGCGCGATGCCAGCAGCGGGAACATGACGTTCTCGCGCACGGTCTTCCAGGGCGGCAGCTGGTCGAACTCCTGGAAGACGACCACGCGGTCCGGCCCCGGCCGCGTGACCGCCTGGCCGTCGAGCAGGATGCGCCCTTCGCTCGGCGCGATGAAGCCGGCGATGGACTTCAGCAGCGTGGACTTGCCGCAGCCCGAGGCGCCGAGCAGCACGAAACGGTCGGCCGCGTGCACGTCGAACCCCACACGGTGCGTGGCGCGCACCACCCGCTCGTGCGTGCGGTAGTCGATGCTCACGCCCTCCACACGCAGCAGGGGCTGCGCGATCGCCGCATGGCCAGCTTCCGCCGCGCCCACACGGCGTTCCGCGGTGCCGACCGGGAGATCGGCGCCCGCATACGAGCCCACCTCTTCCTGCACGCGCTCCAGCAAGGCGGTGGACACCGCGCCCCATCGTTGCATGGCCACCATGGTCATCGCTCCCCGGGCTGCCCGCTCAGCTGCCGCGCGCCGTCAGCGCGTCGTCGAAGAAATAGTCCTGCAGCGACCCGGGCTGGTTCCTGATCGCGCCCACGCGGTGCATGAACTGGCCCAGGCCCAGCGTGTTCTCGGGCTGCACCTTGAACTGCACCTCGGGGTTCTTCAGGATCTTGAGCAGCAGTGCGCGGTCGGTCTTCGCGCCCGTCACCTTGAGGTAGATGTCTGCGGCTTTCTCGGGGTTTGCGGCGACGAACCGGGCCGCCTCGTCCAGGCCCTCGATGAACGCCTTGTAGGTCCTGGGGCTTTCCTTGCGGAACTTCTCGGTCGCGTAGAGCACCGTGGCGGATGCGGGCCCGCCGAGGACGTCGTAGGAGTTGAGCACGATGCGGGCGTTCGGGTTGCCGGCCAGTTCCTGCTCCTGGAACGGCGGGTTGCCGAAATGCCCGGTGATTTCGGTGCCGCCCTTGATGATGGCTGCGGCGGCATCGGGGTGCGGCACGGCCACCTGGATCCTGTCGAGGCGGTTGAACTCCTTGTCGCCCCAGAGCTTGGCGGAGGCGAACTGCAGCACGCGCGATTGCACCGACACCCCCACGGCCGGCAGTGCGATGCGGTCCTTGTCCGTGAAATCGGCGATGGTCTTCACGGCCGGGTTGTTGCTCACCAGGTAGTAGGGGAAGTTGCCGAGCGAGGCCACGCCCTTGACGTTCTGCCGTCCCCGCGTGCGGTCCCACAGCGTGAAGAGAGGCCCCACGCCCGCCCCGGCGATGTCGATGCTGCCCGAGAGCAGCGCGTCGTTCACCGCGGAGCCGCCCGAGAGCTGGAGGAATTCCACCTGGATATCCACCCCGGCCGCCTTGCCGTGCTTCTCGATCAGCTTCTGGTCCTGCGCCACGTTGAGCAGCAGGTACACGATGCCGAACTGCTGGGCGATGCGCAGCCTGCCCTCTTCGGCCTGGGCCATGCCGGGCGCCGCCAGGCCCGTGGCCAGCAGGCCGGCCGCCGTGGCGAGGGAGGCGGTTTTGCGCACGAAGGCGCGGCGCAGAAGAGAGACGGTGATGAAACGTGGCATGGATCAGGCTTCCCAATGGATATCAAAATGAATGCGCGCGTGCCCTTCGAGCACTCCACCGCCCTCGCCCGTCGAGAGGCCGCGGAGCAGGCCACGCCAGCAGACGCCGTGGAGCGGGCTTCGCCCGGCCACCGGCGGCGTCCCCCCCTCCCACGCGCAGCGTGAGAGACAGGGTGAAAGCGCGCAGCGCCTCAGGGGGGTGTTCCCTCTCTACAACGGAAGATCGCCCTCCACCGTGGTGCGGTAGAGCTTGCGGCGCTCGCTGTCGGGCGTGCCGGCGGCCAGGTGCTGCACGGACCGGTTGTCCCAGAACACGAGGTCGTGCGGCTGCCACACGTGGCGATAGACGAACTCCGGTTTCACGGCGGCGGCGAAGAGTTCGGCCAGCAGGCTGCGGCTCTCGTCCTCGGGCAGGCCGACGATGCGGGTGGTGAAGTGTTCGTTCACGAAGAGGGCGCGGCGCCCGGTCTCCGGGTGCGTGCGCACCACGGGGTGCACGGCGGGCGCCACCTCGGCGATCTGCGCGGGCGTGAGCGCGGGGCGCCAGGGGCTCCGGGCGCGCAGTTCCTCGTACCGGGCCAGGTAGCTGTGCTCGGCCCGCAGCGGGGCGATGGCACGCCGCAGCGCCTCGGGCAGGGCTTCGTAGGCGGCGTGCTGGTCGGCGAACAGCGTGTCGCCGCCCTCGCCGGGCAGCTCCTGCGCGTGCAGCAGCGAGCCCAGGCTCGGACGCTCCTTGTACGACAGGTCCGAATGCCAGAAATGGCCGGCATCGCCCAGGCCGAGGGGCTGGCCGGCCGCGTCCTTGATGTTGGAGACGATGAGGATTTCCGGATGGTCCGCCAGCTGGAAGTTCTTCAGCACGTGGATCTGCAGGGGACCGAAGCGCCGGCTGAAGTCGATGTGCTGGCGCGGCGTGATGCGCTGGTCGCGAAACACCACCACGTGGTGGTCGAGATGCGCCTGGTGCAGGCGCGCGAAATCCGCATCGCCGAGAGGGCGCGAGAGGTCGAACCCCACCACCTCGGCACCCAGGGGCGCGCCAGGCAGCGGACGGACTTCGAAGCCTTGCGGCGGCGCATCGCCCGGCGGGGGTACATCAACTTCGGCGGCACGGGACAGGACGGCGGACATGGCGTGGGATCTCCAGGTGGCACCGCGCCGGAAACACATCGGGGTGGGCCGGCAGCAGGTGGTTTATGCACACTCTATGCAAGAGTGTTCATACCTGGAACGAATGATTTTTCAGTTGTTTACTACCAAATCAGCTAAGCATCCCCCGATGCGGCCGCTTCAGACGATGGCCGCATGAGCTTGTGAGCCCAAGTTCCCCACGCAAACTTGCTCGGAAAACGCGCTTCGCGCCGCGCGCACCGGCTTCCAGAATCCGCCCACCCCCTTTTCCTGGAGCCATCCGTGAGCACTGCGAGCACTCCCGCGCACCCCGTTTCCGACGCATCGATCGACACCTCCTTCGGCGACCTGCGCATCCGCCGCGTGGCGGGGGCCCTGGGCGGCGAGGTGCTGGACCTGGAGCTGTCCGCCGGACTGGACGACACGACCATCGGCCACCTCACGGCCGCGCTCGTGCGCCACAAGGTGCTGTTCTTCCGCGGGCAGCACCACCTCGACGATGCCCGCCACCAGGCCTTCGGCGAGCGCCTGGGCCGGACGGTGGCGCATCCCACGGTGCCGGCGCGCGAGGGCACGCGCATCTTCGAGCTGGACGCCTCCAAGGGCGGCGGCCGTGCGGACTCCTGGCACACCGACGTGACCTTCCTGGACGCATTCCCCAAGTACGGCATCCTGCGCGCCGTCACCGTGCCGGCCTATGGCGGCGACACGGTCTGGGCCAACACCGCCGCGGCCTACGAACGCCTGCCGGAAGACCTCCAGCGCCTGGCCGACAGCCTCTGGGCCGTGCACAGCAACAACTACGACTACGGCGCCGACCGCGTGGTGGTGGACGAAACGCGCCTGCGCCACCACCGCGAGGTGTTCGCCTCGGAGGTCTATGAGGCCGAGCATCCGCTGGTGCATGTGCACCCGGTATCGGGCGAGCGGGCGCTGCTGCTGGGCCACTTCATCCAGCGCATCCAGGGTTTTTCCTCCACCGAATCGGCGCGGCTCTTCGAGCTGCTGCAGAACCGCGTGACGCGGCTGGAGAACACCGTGCGCTGGAGCTGGCGGCAGAACGACGTGGCCATCTGGGACAACCGCGCCACGCAGCACATCGCCGTCAACGACTATGGCCGGCAGCCGCGCGTGGTGCGCCGCGTGACCGTGCACGGCGACCCCGCCGTGGCGGTGGACGGCCGCCGCAGCCGCACGCGCCGCCGCCCCGAGGCGACGAACGACGCGCACATCGACACGCTGATCGCGACCACGGCCTGACCCGCTCCCTTCCATCCGCCCGACCTTCGCCTTCCGCACCCATGACGCAACGCCGCCACCTCCTGCAAGCCGCCACCGGCATCGGGGCTTCCCTTCTGCTGCCGGGGCTCTCCGGCGCGCAGCCCGGCGGCGCCCGCCGCTTCCAGGGCACGACGCTGAACGTCTCCACCTTCAGCGCCGCCTACCCCCGGCTGCTGCAGCAGTGGCTGCCGGAGTTCGAGGCGCTGTCGGGAGCGAAGGTGAATTTCGATGCGCCCTCGTTCCCGGTGTACAACCAGCGCGCGGACCTGGAGCTGTCCACCAAGGGCTCGGCCTACGACGTGGTGAACGTGACCTTCATCTACTCCAGCCGCTGGATCGATTCCGGCTGGCTCACGCCGCTGGACGAATTCATCGCCAACCCGCAGCACACGCCGGCCGACTGGGACCTGAACGACTTCCTGAGCGGGGCGCGCGCGCCCGAGACGGGCCGCGACGGCAGGCTCTACGGGATTCCGTGGACGGCCGAGGCATTGCTGTCGGTCTCGTCGCGGTTCGACCTCGTGCAGCAGGCGGGCCTGGCGTTTCCCGACACCACCGATGACCTCGTGAAGGTGCTGCGCGCCGTGAACAGGAAGGAGCGCGTGGCGGGCTTCGTCTCCGACAGCCACTACGGCTGGACCTTCGTGCCCTACCTGCACGCCTTCGGCGGCGACGTGTTCCGCAAGGCGCCCGACGACCTGTTTCCCACGCTGGACACGCCCGAGGCCGTGGCCGCTGCCGACTACTATGCAAATCTGATCCGCGAATTCGGCCCCGATGGCGCGATCACCTACCAGCCGGACCAGGTCACGCAGGCGCTCAAGCTCGGGCGAGTCAACTTCTCCGACGCGGGACAGCTGCACCTCGCGCAGCTGGGCGACGCGGCCACCAGCAAGACGCTCAAGACGGTGAAGTTCGGCTTCGTGCCGAAGGGCCCGGCCGGGCGGTTCCCGGGCACCGCCGTGCACGGCCTGGGCATTCCCGCCGGGTCGCGCAACAAGGAGGCCGCATGGGCCTTCATCCAGTGGGCGCTGTCCAGGCAGACCACGCGGCGCGCCGTGGCGGCGGGCTACGGCTCGCCCGCGCGGCGCTCCGACATCGACTCGCCCGAATTCCGCAGCCGACAGCGCATCAACGGCAGCGACCTCGCGCAGCTGTCGCTCGACTCGATCAGCCAGGCCGAACACACCGGCCACATGAAGTACCGCACCGTGTCGGTCTATCCGCAGGTGGACCAGCAGCTCAACAAGGCCATTGCGCTCATCGCCTCGGGCCAGGCAAATGCGCGGCAGGCGATGCAGCAGGCGCAGGCGCAGTCCATCGCCGAGCTGCGCCGCGCGGGCCAGAAGATCTGAGCCATGGGCGCCGCCAACGCACTCGCCGCATCCGCAACGACGGGGGCGCAGGCATCGCCCGGTTCCCGGGGCTGGCAGGCCGCGCGCCGGCGCGCCTTCGCGTTCGGGCTAGCGCCGGCGCTCATCGTGCTGCTGGCGATCACCCTGGTGCCGGCCGCGGCACTGGTGGTGGCCAGCCTCACGCCGCTGAGCCTCACCGACCCGGCGGGCACCTTCCACTTCCGCGATCCGCTGGGCAACTATCGGCACCTGCTGGAAGACGCGCGCTTTCTCGGCTCCATCGCCACGCAGCTCAAGCTGTCGGCCGCCAGCGTCGCGCTGCAGCTGGCCGTGGGGCTGGGACTGGCGATGCTGCTGAACCGTCCGTCCCGGGTGCTGGGTGCGGTGCGCGGGGCCTTCCTCATCCCCATGGTGCTGCCGCCCATCGTGGTGGCGCTGATCTGGAAGATCCTGTTCACGCCCGATGTGAGCCCGGTGCACCGCGCGCTGGAGGCCGCCGGCTGGCCCGTGCGTTCGCTCATCGCCAACCCGGACACCGCCCTCTGGGCCATCGCCTTCGCCGACACCTGGCAGTGGTTCCCCTTCACCATGCTGATGGTGCTGGCGGCGCTGCAGATGATGCCGGCCGATCCGCTGGAGGCCGCGAGCCTCGATGGCGCCAACCGCTGGCAGTTGTTCCGCCACATCGTGTTCCCGCACATCCGCCCGGTGCTGGTGGTGTGCGGGCTGTTCCGGCTGATCGACAGCTTCAAGGCGTTTCCGCTGATCTTCGTGCTGACCGACGGCGGCCCCGGCAACGTGACCGAGGTGACCAACTACTACGGCTTCATACAGGCCTTCAATTTCTCCTACTGGGGCTACTCCAGCGCGATCGCCACGGTGATCCTGGCGGGCGTCTTCGCACTGAGCTGGCTGGTGGGGCGGCTGGGATGGAACGACCATGCCAGGCACTGACGCCGCACTGCCGATCCCGGCACGGGACGGCGCGCCCGCCGGACACCGCACGCGCCGCGGCTGGCTGCGGCGCCATGCACGCGCCATCGCCGCGCTGGCGCTGCTGGCGGCCGCGCTGTTCCCGTTCCTCTGGCTGGTGCACCTGGCCTTCAAGCCCGCGGCCGACCTGTTCGAGGACAGCCTGCTGTTCATCCCGACGCTGGACGGCTTCCGCGCCCTGCTGCAGGGCAGCTTCCCGCGCTCGTTCCTCAACAGCCTGGCGGTGAGCACGCTCTCGACCGTGCTGTCGCTGGCCATCGGCGTGCCCGCGGCCTACGCGCTCACGCGCTGGCAGTTCCCGGGCCGCCGGCACGTGGCGCTGTGGATCCTGGTGACGCGCATGGCGCCGCCGATCGCCTTCACCATCCCGTTCTTCCTGGCCTACCGCTGGCTCGGGCTGCAGGACACCCTCTTCGGCCTCGCGCTGGTGTACCTCACGTTCAATCTCGCCATCGTCATCTGGCTCATGCAGACCTTCTTCGAGGCGGTGCCTACTGCGCTCGAAGAAGCGGCGTACATCGACGGCTGCGGCGTCTGGCAGGCGTTCTGGCGCATCACGCTGCCGCTGGCCGCGCCGGGCGTGGCCGCCACCGCGGTGCTGTGCTTCGTCTTCGCGTGGAACGACTTCTTCTATGCCCTCATCCTCACCCGCACGCAGGCCGTGACCGCGCCCGTGGCCATCGTCAACTTCCTGCAGTACGAGGGCTGGGAGTGGTCCAAGATCGCCGCGGGCGGCACGCTGGTGATGTTCCCGGTGGTGGTGTTCACCGTGCTGGTGCGCAGGTACCTGGTGCACGGCCTCACGGCGGGCGGCGTCAAGGACTGAACCCCTTCCTTCGCAAAGAGAGAGAAACCCTCCATGGCTGCGCTCACGCTGCATCACATCACCAAGCACTACGGCGACACGCCGGTCATCCACGGCGTGGACATCGGCATCCGCGATGGCGAATTCGTGGCCCTCGTCGGCCCCTCGGGCTGCGGCAAATCCACGCTGCTGCGCATGATCGCGGGGCTCGAATCCGTGACCGGTGGCGAGATCCGGCTGGGCGGGCGCCTCGTCAACGACACACCGCCGCGCGACCGCAACATCGCGATGGTGTTCCAGAACTACGCGCTCTACCCGCACATGACCGTCGCCGAGAACCTGGGTTTCGCGCTCAAGCTGCAGGGACAGCCGCGCGATGCCATCCAGCGCCGCGTGGGCGAGGTGGCTGCCATCCTGGGACTGGAGGCGCTGCTCGGCCGCACCCCGCGCCAGCTCTCGGGCGGCCAGCGCCAGCGCGTGGCCATGGGCCGCGCCATCGTGCGCCAGCCCGACGCCTTCCTGTTCGACGAACCGCTCTCCAATCTGGATGCGCAATTGCGCGTGCAGGTGCGCACCGAGATCAAGGCGCTGCACCAGCGCCTGGGCACCACCACGGTCTATGTGACGCACGACCAGGTCGAGGCGATGACGCTGGCCGACCGCATCGTGGTGCTGAAGGATGGCCGCGTGGAGCAGGCCGGCGCGCCGCTGGAGCTCTACGACCGCCCGGCCAACGCTTTCGTCGCGCGGTTCATCGGATCGCCCTCGATGAACTTCATCCACGGCCGGCTGGAGCTGGACGGCCGCCCCCGCGTGGTGACCGATGACGGCCTGCAGCTGCCGCTGCCGCGGGCCCCGCGCGCGCGACAGGGCGACCGTGTGCTGTACGGCGCGCGGCCCGAGCATTTCGCGCTGGCGAATGGCGAAGAGGATGGCGAGGGCGGGGACGCCGCCCTGCCCGCCCGCGTGGTGGTGGTGGAGCCCACGGGCGCCGAGACTCAGGTGGCGCTGTCGGTGGGTACCGGAGGCCATGGCGTGATCGCCGCGTTCCGCGACCGCATCACGGTGCGGCCCGGCGAGCCGCTGTGGCTGCGGCCCCAGGCGGCGCAGGCGCATGTGTTCGATGCGGCCAGTGGTGCGCGGCTGAACTGAAGCGAGGCGGGCCGCCTACAGCCGGTGGGTGCGGTCGCCGCGCGCGAAGCCCATCGGCGTCCACGCCGGCACGCCCGCGCCCACGGCCAGCACCTTGAAAAGCTCGCCCATCTCGTGCTCCATCATGAGCTTGGCGGCCTGCGCCCGCTGCGCCTGCGGCAGCGGCTCCAGCAGGGAGAGCAGGCCGCAGTTGATGAGGAAATGCGCCTGCGTGGTGTAGCCCAGCACCTCCAGCCCTGCCTCCTGCGCGGCCACGGCCATCGCAGTGAAATTGACGTGCGCGGTGATGTCCTTCGCGCCCACGTCGGCGAGCGGATCGGAATCGACCTGGTGGGCCCGGTGGCACACCAGCGTGCCCATGTGGCGCTGGGGGTGGTAGTACTCGGCCTCGGGAAATCCGTAGTCGATCAGGAAGGCCGCGCCGCGCGCGAGTCGCTGCCCCAGCATGCGCAGGAAGCCCTCGCCCTGCGCATGGATCTCGGTCAGGTAGTCCTGCGGGCCCTCGGGCTCGAAGGGCGGGCGCAGCGCCGTGGGGCGGTCTTCCCAGGCGAAGCGGGGTTCGGCGCCGCCGCACTCTTCCACGACCACGCCACGCTCGTGCCACCTACCGCCTTCCGCGCCGCCGTGGCGGGCCAGCAACTGCACCGGCATGGCGTCGAGCACTTCGTTGCCTGCCACCACACCCTCGATGCGCTCCGGAAGCGCCTGCGCCCACTGCACGCGGTCGCTCCAGGGCGCGAGCCGCTCGCGCTGGCGCTCGCGCAGGCTGCCCGACAGGTCCACGATGGTGTAGCGCCGCACGCGGTCGCCCAGCGCCTCCAGCAACTGCGCGGCCAGGGCGCCGGAGCCTGCGCCGAACTCCCACACCTCGTCGGTGCCCGTGGCGTCCAGCGCCTCGCGCACCTGCCGCGCCAGGGCCTGGCCGAACACGGGGGAGAGCTCCGGCGCGGTCACGAAATCGCTGCCCGACTGCGGCAGCGCGCCGAACTTCGGCAGCGCGTTGGCGTAGTAGCCCAGGCCGGGCGTGTAGAGGGCCCATTCCATGAACCGGTCGAAACCGATCCAGCCGCCGGCCTCGGCGATACCATCGGCGATGCGCCGGGCCAGGGCGCTCGATAAACTGGGGGGCTGTTCTGTCGTCGTCACGGCCCGATTGTCCCCCATGCCCTCTTCTGCTCCCCCCCGTACCGTGCTGGTCACCGGCGCCGCCCGGCGCCTCGGCCGCGAGATCGCCCTGGCGCTCGCCGCCGCGGGCTGGCGCGTGGCCGTGCATTACCGCGGCTCGCGCGAAGATGCGCTGCGCACGGCTGCCGACTGCGCCGTGCTCACGCCGGGCAGCGCCGCCTTCGGTGCCGACTTCCACGAAGAAGCCGCCGTGCGCGCCCTGCTGCCGCGCGTGGCCGAGGAACTCGGTACGGTGGATGCCGTGGTCAACAGCGCTTCGCTCTTCGAGCACGACGATGCGGCGAGCTTCGGCTTCGCGGCCCTCGAAAAGCACCTGCGCAGCAACACCGCCGCGCCGATCCTGCTGGCGCAGGCGCTGCATGCGCATCTCGCCTCGCGCGACGGCGCACGAGCCGACCCACCGCAAGGCGCGGTCGTGAACCTGCTCGACCAGAAGCTCTGGAACCCGAACCCCGACTTCCTGAGCTACACGCTCTCCAAGGCCGCGCTCGAATCGGCCACCACCCTGCTCGCCCAGGCCCTGGCCCCGCGCGTGCGCGTGGTGGGGGTGGCGCCCGGGCTCACGCTCACCAGCCACATGCTGTCCGATGAGAAATTCCGCGAGCTGCACCGGCAGAGCCCCCTGGGCCGCTCCTCCACGCCCGAGGACGTGGCCGCCGCCGTGCGCTTCGCGCTGGAGAACCGCTCGATCACCGGCACCACGCTGCTGGTGGACGGCGGCCAGCACCTGATGCGCTTCGAGCGCGACTTCTCGCTCATGTGAGGCGCGGCGCACAAGCCTGGCACGCCTTTCCATTCACTCATTCTGCTTTTGCTTCCAGCCACCATGCCCATGCACCACGACGGCGGCCTCCAGATCCTCACGCTCACCGGTTTGCGCTTCGACGCCAACCTGGGCATCCTCGACCATGAGAAGACCGCGCCCCAGCCCATCCAGGTCGATGCCGAACTCAACCAGGGCCGCCAGCCGCTGCTGCCGCACGACGACGACATCGGCCACGTGCTGGACTACCGCAAGGTGCGCCAGATCATCATCGACGAATGCACGGCCGAGCACGTGAACCTGCTGGAGAGCCTGATCGGCAAGCTCACGCGGCGCCTGATGCAGCTGCCCGGCGTGCTCGGCGTGCGCGTGAAGATCGCCAAACTCGAAATCTTCGGCGACTGCGAAGTGGCGATCCGCATGGAGTGCGGGGAGTGGTGATCCCTGCGGCCTGACCTTCAGCAGCAGCGCCCGATGCGCCCGTTGCCACCGTAGCGCGCGTCCTGGCGCTCCCGGAAGAACTCGGCATAGCTCATGACCGGCTCGCCGGGATGCGTGCGCTCGCGGTGGGTCAGATAGGCATCGTAGTCGGGCAGGCCCACCATGAGGCGCAGCGACTGTGCGAGGTAGCGCC
Source organism: Paracidovorax cattleyae (assembly GCF_900104515.1). Classification (GTDB taxonomy): domain Bacteria; phylum Pseudomonadota; class Gammaproteobacteria; order Burkholderiales; family Burkholderiaceae_C; genus Paracidovorax; species Paracidovorax cattleyae. The sequence goes on along the minus strand of NZ_FNJL01000004.1, from coordinate 46,495 downwards.
CGCCCGTGGCGACGGCCTGCACGGCGTCGCGCGCGGCCTGCAGCGGCCGGCCCGCGGCGCTGCAGCCGCCGGCATTGCCGCTGCCGTCGGCCGCCGGTTTCACCGCGCGCCCTCCGGCAGGGCCTCGAAGGGCGTCTCCTGTGCCGTGGGGCGGTGGGCGGCGCGGGCCTGCAGGCAGGCGCGCACGCTGTAGACCAGCACGCTCAGCACCACGAAGATGAACAGCGCGCACAGCCCGGCGTTGATGCGGTCGTTGAGCACGATGCGCGACATGGCCTCGGCCGTCCTGGCCGGCGCGATCACCGTGCCCTGGGCGATGCCGTCGGCGTACTTCGCGGCGTGCGACAGGAAGCCGATCTTCGGGTCGGCCGAGAAGATCTTCTGCCAGCCGGCCGTGAGCGTGCATGCCAGCAGCCAGGCGGCCGGGGCGATGGTCACCCAGGCGAAGGCCTCGCGCTTCATGCGGAACAGCACCACGGTGCCCAGCATCAGCGCCACGGCGGCCAGCATCTGGTTGGAGATGCCGAACAGCGGCCACAGCGTGTTGATGCCGCCCAGCGGATCGACCACGCCCTGGTAGAGGAAGTAGCCCCAGGCGCCCACGCACAGCGCGGTGGCCACCAGGTTGGCCGGCAGCGAATCGGTGCGCTTCAAGGCCGGCACGAAGCTGCCCAGCAGGTCCTGCAGCATGAAGCGGCCCGCACGCGTGCCGGCGTCCACCGCGGTGAGGATGAACAGCGCCTCGAACAGGATCGCGAAGTGGTACCAGAAGGCCATCATGGCCGGCCCGCCCACCACCTGGTGCAGGATGTGCGCCATGCCCACGGCGAGCGTCGGCGCGCCGCCGGCGCGGCCCAGGATGGTGTGCTCGCCCACGTCCTTGGCAGTCTGCACCAGCATGTCGGGCGTGATCACGAAGCCCCAGGTGGAGAGCGTCTGCGCCACGGCCTCGGGCGTGGTGCCCACGAGCGCCGCCGGGCTGTTCATCGCGAAGTAGATGCCGGGGTTGATGCACGAGGCGGCCACCAGCGCCATCACGGCGACGAAGGATTCGGCCAGCATGCCGCCGTAGCCGATGTAGCGGGCGTGGGTCTCGTTCTCCAGCATCTTGGGCGTGGTGCCCGAGGAGATCAGCGCGTGGAAGCCCGACACCGCGCCGCAGGCGATGGTGATGAAGAGGAACGGGAACAGGCTGCCCGACCACACCGGGCCGTTGCCCTGCGCGAACTGCGTGATGGCCGGCATCTCCAGTGTGGGCGCCACCACCACGATGCCGATGGCCAGCGCCACGATGGTGCCGATCTTCAGGAAGGTGGAGAGGTAGTCGCGCGGCGCCAGCAGCAGCCACACCGGCAGCGACGCGGCCACGAAGCCGTAGCCGATCAGCATCCAGGTGAGCGTGGTGCCCGAGAAGGTGAAGGCCGGGCCCCAGGTGGGGTGCGCGGCCACGGCCTGCCCGCCGAAGATGGCGGCCATCAGCAGCACGAAGCCGATGACGGACACCTCGGCGATGCGGCCCGGGCGCAGGAAGCGCAGGTACACGCCCATGAACAGCGCCACGGGAATGGTCGCGGCCACGGTGAACGCGCCCCAGGGCGACTCGGCCAGCGCCTTGACCACGATCAGCGCCAGCACGGCCAGGATGATGATCATGATCATGAAGGTGCCGAAGAGCGCGATCAGGCCCGGAACGGTGCCCATCTCCTGCTTGACCAGGTCGCCCAGCGATCGGCCGTCGCGCCGCGTGGAGATGAAGAGCACGATGAAATCCTGCACGGCGCCGGCGAACACCACGCCCGCCAGCAGCCACAGCAGGCCGGGCACGTAGCCCATCTGCGCGGCCAGCACCGGGCCCACCAGGGGCCCTGCGCCCGCGATGGCGGCGAAATGGTGGCCGAACAGCACGTGCTTGTGGGTGGGCACGTAGTCCAGCCCGTCGTTGTGGCGCCAGGCCGGTGTAGAGCGCTTGGCGTCCAGCCCCAGCACGCGCTGGGCGATGAACAGGCTGTAGTAGCGGTAGGCGATCAGATAGACGCAGACCGCCGCGACGACGATCCAGAGCGCGCTGACGGCCTCGCCGCGCGTCAGCGCGACGGTGCCGAGCGCCCAGGCGCCGAGCACGGCGATGCAGAGCCACACCAGGTGGCGGCGGATGAGGGGCATGGGATTTGTCTCCTGAATGCGGGAAAGGCCCCGGTGGTCCGGGGGCCGCCCAGTATCCCGGCCGGGGTCGCGCCGCGCATCCGCCCTGCCACGTAGGTGGCCCGGGTGGAATTTCGTAAGGGACAACCCTAGGATCTGGCGACAGGCCCTGGGCGTCAGCGGCCCGTATCGAAGCGCTTCGCGTGCTCGACGGCATAGCGGATCAGCTCCGCCAGGCTGCCCAGTTCCAGCCGCCGGCGGATGTTCTGCCGGTGCGCCTCCACCGTGCGCACGCTCAGGCCGAGGCCGCAGGCGATCTGCTTGCTGGACGCGCCGCGGCCCAGCGCCGCCAGGATCTCGCTCTCGCGCGGGGTGAGCAGCGGCTTCGGGGCCTGGTTGCGGAAGAGCCGCTGCGACACGGCCGGGCTGAGGAAGGTGCCGCCCGCGGCCACCGCCTCCAGTGCCGCGACCAGTTCTGACGCCGGCGCATCCTTGAGCACGTAGCCGCTGGCGCCCACCTGCAGGGCGCGCTGCACGTACTCGGGGTTGTCGTACATGCTGAGCATGAGCACCCGCGGGGCGCCGTTGCCGGCCAGCAGGCGGGCAGCGAGGTCCAGCCCGCTCACGCCCTTCATGCCCACGTCCATGAGGACGATGCCGGGTGCCAGCCGCGCGATCAGCGGCTCCGCCTCGTCCGCGCCGGAGGCCTCGCCCACGATCGCCACCCACGGCAGGCTGCCCAGGCGCGCGCGCAGGCCGTCGCGCACCAGGGCATGGTCATCGACGAGGAACAGGCGGACGGGGCGCTCCAGGGGCGCGCTGGCAGCAGGGGTCATGCGGGCTCCATCCTATCCGTGGGCACCTCGGCCACCACGCGCGTGCCGCCCGCGCCCGACCGCACCTGCAGCCGGCCGCCGATCGCCGCCATGCGCTCGTGCATGTTGCGCAGGCCGATGCCGCGCCGCGGATCGTGCTGCAGCGCCGCGGGATCGAAGCCCCGCCCGTCGTCGCGCACCTCCAGCTGCACGCCGCCGCCCACGCACTCCAGCGTCACATGCACCTGCCGCGCCTGCGCATGCTTGCGCACGTTGGTGAGCGCCTCCTGCGCCACGCGGAACAGCGCGGTGGTGACGTCCTGCGGCAGCGGCCCCGGCGGCTGGGCCACGTCGGCGGTGGCCGCCACCGGGCCATGCTCGCCGAAGGCGCGGGCCAGGTACTCCAGCGCGGCCGGCAGGCCGAGGGTGTCCAGCAGCGCCGGGCGCAGTTCGTGCGACAGGCGCCGCACCTCGCCCAGGGCCTCGTTGAGGTGCTGGAGCGCGGTGCCGAGGGTGGCCGGCGCCGGCCGCTCGCGCTCGATCTCCTCCACCGCCGATTCGATGAGCAGCTTGGCGGAGACCAGGGTCTGGCTGGTGCCGTCATGCAATTCGCGCGCCAGGTGGCCGCGCTCCTCCTCCTGCGACTGCACCACGCGGCGCGCGAGCAGGCGCAGGCGGGCCTCCGACAGGCGGTGCTCGCTGAGGTTGAGCAGCAGCCCGCAGGCGCTGATCGCCGCAAAACCCAGGGCGGCGAAGCCCGCGATCCACCACATCGTGGTGCCCACGTTGGAGCCCACCTGCCGCTCCAGGCCGGCCTGCGTGGCCTCGATGTCGTCCAGGTACAGCCCCGTGCCCACCATCCAGTTCCAGTGCGGCAGCGCGATCACGTAGCCCAGCTTCGGCGCGAGCTGCCCGCCGAGGGACGGCTTGGGCCAGGAATACTCCACGAAGCCGCCGCCGGCCTGCGCCTGCGCGATGAGCTGCTGGATGGTCGGCCGCCCCTGGGGATCTCGCAGGTCCCACAGCATCCGGCCCACCAGTTCCGGCTGGCGCGAGTGCATGAGGGAGCGGCCCTGCAGGTCATAGACGAAAAAGTAGCCGTCGCTGCCGTAGTCCAGCGCGGCCAGGCGGCGCATGGCCTCCTCCCGCGCCTTCGAGTCGTCGCCGCCCGCCTCGTAGAGCGGCCGCACGGTGCTCACCGCCAGGTCCACGTAGCTGCGCAGCTCGCTGCGGCGCTGCTCCAGGTAGGACTGCTCGACCAGGGCGCGCTCGCGCCGCGCGAGGTCCTGCGCCTGGTGGCGCACCAGGGCCGTCACCAGCGCCAGGGTGACGAGCAGCGGCACCACGGCCAGCGCCACGATCTTCGTGCGCAGGCGGGCCGCGGGGTCCGCCGCGCCGGTCGCAGGCGCGCCGTCCGGCGGGGCCCCGCGAAATACGTCCTTGCCTGTTCCCATGCGCCTTCCATCCGTCCCGGAAATGCGTTCCCGCCGTAAAATCGGCGGTCACCCGCCCCTTGAACGGGCGCCGCCGCACGGCTGCGCCGCGCGGAAGCGGGAGGCGCCGCGCAGCCCGCGCCGTGCCCTTCCTGCCTCCGCGGACCCGATTGTCTCCCCTCCCATGACCGCCCTGCCCCAAGACACCGATTGGACCGCCGACGCCTCCCGCCCCGCGCAGGCCCGGATCGAACGCGAGGCGCACAAGCTCGAGAAGCGCCTGTGCCGCGAGGTCGGCCGCGCCATCGTCGATTACCGCATGATCGAGGAGGGCGACAAGGTCATGGTGTGCATGTCCGGCGGCAAGGACAGCTACACCCTGCTGGACATCCTCATCAAGCTCCAGAAGCGTGCGCCGATCCATTTCGACCTGGTGGCCGTGAACCTCGACCAGAAGCAGCCGGGCTTCCCCGAGCACATCCTGCCCGGGTACCTGGCCGCCACCGGCGTGCCCTTCCACATCGAGAACCAGGACACCTACAGCATCGTCAGGCGGGTGGTACCCGAGGGCAAGACCACCTGCGGCCTGTGCAGCCGGCTGCGCCGCGGCATCCTCTACCGCGTGGCCGACGAGCTGGGCTGCACCAAGATCGCGCTGGGCCACCACCGCGACGACATCCTGCAGACGCTGCTGCTCAACATGTTCTTCGGCGGCAAGATGAAGGCCATGCCCCCGAAGCTGGTCAGCGACGACGGCCGCCACGTGGTGATCCGCCCGCTGGCCTACGTGACCGAGAAGGACACCACCCGCTGGGCGCAGCAGCAGCAGTTCCCGATCATCCCGTGCAACCTCTGCGGCAGCCAGGAGAACCTGCAGCGCAAGCAGGTGGGCGAGATGCTGCGCGACTGGGACAAGCGCTTCCCCGGCCGGGTGGACAACATGTTCAACGCCCTGCAGAACATCGTGCCCTCCCACCTGCTGGATGGAACGCTGCACGACTTCCAGCATCTGAAGGCCACGGGTGTTCCCACCGACGACGGCGACAAGGCCTTCGACGCGGAGGAGTTTCCCCCGGCGCCCGCCCTGCCGGGCCTGCAGGTGGTGCAGATCTCCTGACACGCCGCGGCCCTCCGAGCGACCCGTGAAGCCTTTCCCTTCGTACCGGACTCCAGGAGACCGCCCATGAACGCCACCGCCGCCGGACTGCCCCGGCTCCTCCGCTGCCTCTGGCTGCTGCTGGCCACCGCCGTGCTGGCCGGCTGCGCCAGCACCCGCACGGTGGACAGCACCGTGTCCACCTACTCCACCCTGCCGGGGCTGCCCTCTCCGCCCACCTACCGCCTAGAACGCCTGCCTTCGCAGCAGGCGCAGTTCGCGCAGTTCGCTCCCATCGAGGCGCTGGCCCAGCAGTCGCTCGCGCGCGTGGGCCTGCAGCGCGACGACGCCGACGCCCGTGTGGTGCTGCAGATCGGCGCCAGCGCCAGCACCACCTGGCCCGCCTCCTGGCCCTATTACGGCCCCGCCTACCCCGGCTGGGGCTGGGGGGTGGGCTGGGGCGGCCGCGGCGGATGGGGCTGGGGCATGGGCACCGGCTGGATGATGGACCGCCCGCCCACGCTCTACCGCCGCGAGGCCAGCCTGGTGCTGCGCGATGCGGCCACGCAGAAGATCGTCTATGAAACCTCGGCCGTCTATGAAGATGTCTGGGTGAACGATCCGGCCATCTTCGGCATCCTGTTCGACGCCGCGCTCACCGGGTTCCCGGCGCCGCCCGCCGGGCCGCGCCAGGTGCGCACCACCTTCGCCCCGGCCGGCCAGGGGCCGGCCCCCGCCGCCTCCGCGCCCGCCACGCCGGGGGTGGTCGTGGCCCCTGCACCGGGCCGCGCCCCCTGACCGCCGCATGCAGCAAGCCACCCGCATCATCGCCATCCGCCACGGGGAAACCGCCTGGAACGTGGACACGCGCATCCAGGGCCACCTCGACATTCCCCTGAACGACACCGGCCTCTGGCAGGCACGGCAACTGGGCCGGGCCCTCGCAGACGAGCCCGTGGCCGCGATCTACGCGAGCGACCTGCGGCGTGCCCATGCCACGGCCCAGGCCGTGGCCGAGGCCACGGGCGCACCCCTGGCCACCGACGTGCGGCTGCGCGAGCGCGCGTTCGGCCTCATGGAGGGACGCACCTTCCGCGAGATCGAGGCCGAGCTGCCCGACCAGGCCCGCCGCTGGCGGCAGCGCGACCCGGATTTCGAGCCCGAAGGCGGCGAATCGCTGCTCGCCTTCCGCGAGCGCATCACCGCGGCCACCCATGCCCTCGCCCGCCGGCATCCGGGCGAACTGATCGCCCTCGTGGCGCACGGCGGGGTGATGGACGTGCTCTACCGCGCCGCCACCGGCCAGGAACTGCAGGCGCCGCGCACCTGGCTCCTGGCGAACGCCGCCATCAACCGCCTGCTCTGGACCGAAGACGGGCTCACCCTGGTGGGCTGGGCCGACACGCAACACCTCGAGGATGCCGCCCGCGATGAAAACCATGCCTGATCCCGCCGCCGCGCTACTCGCCACCATCGGCCAGCGGGTGGACCTGATCGACACCCCTGCCGCAGTGGTGGACCTCGACGCCATGGAGCGCAACATCCAGCGCATGGCCGATTTCGCGCGCAAGCACCAGGTGCGCTGGCGCCCCCACGCGAAGATGCACAAGTGCGCCGAACTGGCGCTGCGCCTGCAGCAGGCCGGTGCCGGCGGCGCCTGCGTGCAGAAAGTCTCGGAGGCCGAGGCGCTCGCCGCCGGCGGCGTGACGGACATCTACATCAGCAACGAAGTGATCGCGCCGGCCAAGCTGCTGCGCGTGGCGCGCCTGGCCCGGCAGCTCGCCGGCCTGGGCGGACGCCTCGCCATCGCCGTGGACAGCCTGGAGGGCATCGCCCGCCTGGCCGAGGCCATGGACGCTGCCGGCCCGGATGGCGCCGGCATCGACGTCTTCGTGGAGATCGACGTCGGCCAGGGCCGCTGCGGCGTGCCGCCAGGCGGGGCGGCGGTGCCGCTCGCGCAGGCGGTCGGGGGCCATGCCCGGCTGCGCTTCGCGGGCCTGCATGCCTACCATGGCCGGGCCCAGCACCTGCGCGGCACGGCCGAACGGCGCGATGCCGTCGCCGCCGCCGTGGAGGCCGCACGTGCCACGCGCGATGCCATCCAGGCGGCCGGCCTGCCCGTCCCCCTCGTCACCGGCGCGGGCACAGGCACCCTGGTGCACGAGGCCGCGAGCGGCGTGTACGGCGAACTGCAGGCCGGCTCTTTCCTGTTCATGGATGCGGACTACGCGGCCAACGAGCGCGAGCCCGCGCAGCCGGCCTTCGAGCATGCGCTGTTCATCAAGACGCAGGTCATTTCCAGCTGCGGCACGCACGCCGTCTGCGACGCGGGCCACAAGAGCCACGCCATCGATTCCGGCCTGCCGCAGGTCGCCTTCCTGCCGCCCGAGCGTGCGCTGCGCTATGCCAACGGCGGCGACGAGCACGGCCTGCTGTTCGCGGACAGCCCCCGCGCCCGGCTGCCGGCCATCGGCCGGATGCTCTGGCTCGTTCCCGGCCACTGCGACCCGACGGTGAACCTCCACGGCCACCTCGTCGGCGTGCGCGGCGGGCTCGCGCACGGCGTGGTCGAGCGCATCCTGCGCGTGGACGCCCGGGGCGCGGTGACCTGAGAGGATGGATGCTCAGTCGGGCCGGGGCGGGAACAGCCCCTGCACGCAGATGATGAAGGCCACCGTCAGCGACGGCTGCAGGGTGCCCATCGTTCCGGACGCCGCCACGGGCAGGGCCAGGGGCTGCTGGGCACCCGCCGGGGCAACGGTCACGGCAGCATCGAAGGGCCTGAGGTTCGCGTTCGGGGCATCGCTCGTCCATTCCTTGACATCGAAATTGCCCCCCTTGCCCTTGCCCTGCACCGACCCCGGGCCGGGCGTTTCGGTCACGTTGACCAGTGTCGGCGCGCTGTTCGCGGGAATGCCCAGGGATGCGCTGCCGCCCACCGGCGGCAGCTGGCTGGCGGAGACCATGCCCGTCGCCGCTCCGGTGAGTACCACGGGATGCGACGCGGCCCCTGTCGGGCCGGGCTGCTGGTCGGCCGTCTGCAGACCCATGGGCACCCGGTTGCGCAGGTCGGGCAGCTGGAAGGTGGTGCGGCCGTCACCGCCGAAGCGGTTGCCCAGGATCGCGAACAGGGCCGGGTTCTGCGTGATGTTCAGGATCGACCCGTCGCACAGCGCCCAGCCGCGCGGTACGAAGGCCGCGGTCCACAGCAGGACGGTGCCGATGTAACTCTCATCCATGATTTCCCTCTTTCCTCAAGATGTCTGGAACGGCCCGCGGGCATGGTGGACGGATCAGGGCCGGTCGGGGTAGAGCCCCAGCAGGCAGATGATGAAGTTCAGCGTCAGCGAGGGCTGGATGGTGCTCACCTGGCCCGACAGCGACACCGGCAGCGACAGGGGCTGCTGCGCGGAACCCTGGCTGATGGTGACGGGCGCGTCGAAGGGCTTGAGGTTCGTATTGGCGGTATCGCTCGTGTAGATCTTGGCGGCGAAGTTGCCCGCCGTCCCCTTGGCCAGCACGCCGGTGGGGCCAGGAACGTCGGTGAGGTTCGCCGCGACCGGCGCGTTGTTCACGGGGATCGACACCGACGCCTTGCCGCTCATCGGCGGCAGCTGGTTGGCGGCGATCATGCCCGTGGCGGCCCCGGTCACCGTCAGGACCTGCGACGCCGCGCCCGTGGCCCCGGGAGCCTGCGACGCCGCCTGCAGTCCCATGGGCACGCGGTTGCGCAGGTCGGGAAGATTGAACGTGGTGCGCGCATCGCCGCCGTAGCGCACGCCGATGAGGGAGTAGAGCGCCTGGTAATCCATGATCTTCAGCTGCGTCCCGTCGCACAGCGCCCAGTTCCTCGGCACCCAGCTGCCGGCCCACAGCACGATGGTGCCGATATACGCTTCATCCATGGTTTCCCTCACTTTCGGTTGGACATTGCTTTGGATGGTCCCGCGCGACTGGCGCGGGACGCACCGCTCCGCAGCCCCCTGCAGAGGCTGGCGGATGGTTTGGCGGAAAGCGCCGCGGCGTCCAGCGGAGCCGGACGGGCGCGCCCGGCCCCTCAGTTGCGAGAGGGGTAAATGCCTTCGGTGGCGATGATGAAGTTCAGCGTGACGCCCGGCTGCAGCGTGCTCACCGTGACGGGAATGCTCACGGGCACCGCGGGCGTGCCGGAAGCCTGCGCCGTGAGCACGGGCAGGTCCACGTCGAAGGGCTTGAGCGTGGTATCGGCGGCCGTGGCGCCGTAGATCTTCGTGGGGAAGTTGCCGGCGGTGCCCTTGCCCAGCACGAGGCCGTTGGCCGGTGCATTGGTGTCCGCGGCCGCGCCGGCATTCGCCGGGACGGCGACGCTCAGCTTGCCGTTGCCGGCGGCGGTCACCGCATGCGTGTGGGGCGGGAGCTGGCTCGCCGCGAGCGTCACGGTGGCCGTGGTGGACGCCGTGGCGGCGCCACTGGTGATGCCCACGTTCACCGGGCTTTGCGAGCCTACGGGCACCCGGTTGCGCAGGTCGGGCAATGCGAAGGTGTTCACGCCATCGCCACCATAGGTGGTCCCTATGAGCGAAAACAGCGCCACATTCTGCTGGATGCTCAGCAAGGTGCCATTGCAGATGGCCCAGCCGCGCGGAATCCACGGCGTGGCCCACAGAATGATCTGTCCGAGAATCGGATCCATCGTCATTTCCCTCTCATCCGTTCGTTGATTGCTCTTAGTGCCCAGCCTTAGCGCGAAGCATTGTTTTCAATGCATCGCATAGCGACTGGTTATCGCAGTAGACACCATGCGCATGGCAAAGCGCACGGGATTTCCCCGAATGACGCCTTATGGCAACACCGTTTTCGGAACGCTTGCGGGAAGGGGCGCTGCAGCCCCAGGATGGAAGGCGGAAACCGCCATGCGCCGCCGGCTCAGGCGGGGCCGAACAGGTCCGTGTGCTGGCGCGAGGGCGCCACGCCCAGGTGGCGGAAGGCCGCCAGGGTGGCGATGCGGCCGCGCGGCGTACGCTGCAGGTAGCCCTGCTGGATGAGGTAGGGCTCGATGACGTCCTCGATGGTGCCGGGCTCCTCGCCGATGCTCGCGGCGATGTTGTCCAGCCCCACCGGGCCGCCGTCGAAGCGGTGCACCACGGCCTCCAGGAGCTTGCGGTCCATCACGTCGAAGCCCTGCGGATCCACGTCCAGCATGGCCAGCGCGCGCTGGGCGATGTCCTGCGTGATGCGGCCGTCGCCCTTCACGTCGGCATAGTCGCGCACGCGGCGCAGCAGGCGGTTGGCGATGCGCGGCGTGCCGCGCGAGCGGCGCGCGATCTCGAAGGAACCCTGCGCATCGATGGGCGCGTTCAGCAGCCCGGCCGACCGCGTGACGATGCGCGACAGCTCTTCGGGGGTGTAGAACTCCAGCCGCGCGACGATGCCGAAGCGGTCGCGCAGCGGGTTGGTGAGCATGCCGGCGCGGGTGGTGGCGCCGACCAGGGTGAAGGGCTGCAGGTCGAGCTTGATGCTCCGCGCGGCCGGCCCCTCGCCGATCATGATGTCGATCTGGTAGTCCTCGAGCGCGGGGTAGAGGATTTCCTCCACCACGGGCGAGAGGCGGTGGATCTCGTCGATGAAGAGGACGTCGTTCCTTTCCAGGTTGGTCAACAGCGCGGCCAGGTCCTTGGGCTTTTCCAGCACCGGCCCGCTGGTCTGCCGCAGGTTCACGCCCAGCTCGGCCGCGATGATGTGGCTCAGCGTGGTCTTGCCCAGCCCGGGCGGGCCGAACAGCAGCACGTGATCCAGCGCCTCCTCCCGCTTGCGCGCGGCCCCGATGAAGATCTCGAGCTGCTCGCGCGCCTTCGCCTGGCCGACGTATTCCTGCAGCAGCTTGGGCCGCAGCGCGCGCTCCAGCGCCTCCTCCTGCGGGGAGGCGGGTGCGGCGGAAACCACGCGCCTGGGCGGCGCGGGCGCGAAGTCGTCGGTCTGGATGCTCATGGGCGCGGATGCGTGTCGGGGAGGAGGGGCCGGGCCGTCAGTTCGTCCAGGCGTAATACGCCACGCCTTCGTACTTGAAGACCGGGTAGGTCGCGATCACGAAGTCGCGCTCGGCCTGGCTGATCGTGTAGAAGTGTGTGCTGGTCTTCGTGTTGAAGAAGCGGTACATCGCCGTGGAGCCGTTGCCGGCGCCCGTCTGGGCGTACCACACGGGGCCTTCGTACTTGAAGACCGGGTAGTTGGCGATCACGGAATCGCGCTCGCCGGCGTTGATGGTATAGAAGTGCGCGCCGGTCGAGGTGTTGAAGAAGCGGAAGACCGCGCTCTGGCCGTCCGTGGCGCCGCCGTAGGCATAGAAGCCCACGCCCTCGTAGCTGAACGCCGGGTAGGTGGCGATCACGAAATCGCGCTCGCTGGCGCTGGAGGTGTAGAAGTGCGCCCCCGTGCTGCCGTTGAAGAAGCGGTAGATGGCGGTGCGTCCGTTCGTGCTGACGGCAGGCGAGAGCCACTGCTGCAGCGCCGCGCCGTAGGCGATGTCGAAGCGGCCGTAGAAGTCCGATCCGCCATTGCTGGTGCAGGTGATGCTGCCGCCGTACAGCGTGCCGACCAGGGCGCCGTTCACGAACAGGCCCGATCCGCTGCTGCCGCCTTCCGTCACGCCCTGGGTCCAGTTGATGCGGTAGAAGTTGCCCGAGGAGCCGCTGCACGAGAAGGTCGTGCTCGATTCGGTCAGGGCGCTGCAGGAGCTCAGCGACGCGACGTTGCCAAAGGAAATCTTCTGCAGGTCGCCCTTGGGATGGTGGATGCCCACGGCCGCGCTGCCCAGGGACTGGGTGCCCGCGTTCCACGCGGCGAACACCGCGCCCGCGGGCGGCGTCTCGTTGAGACGCACGAACAGCGTGTCGGTGCTGGAGCTCGCATACAGCAGCGTGGCGCCGCCGGTGCGCGTCACGGAGCTGGACGACAGCGCATTGCTGTTGCAGCTCGGGGAGCGGTAGAACCAGTCCGTGCGCAGGCTGGACGCCACGGTCTGCGACGAGAAGCAGTGGTTGGCCGAGATGAAGTACGGCGTGCCCGTGCCGTCGCGGTCATTGAGCAGCGTGCCGGTGCAGAGGTAGGCATTGCCGTCGGGACGCACGAAGACCATGCGCGCCACGGCGTTGCGCTGGCTGGCATAGGCGTCGTAGCAGCTCGAGTCGAGGTTGCAGGAGCCCGACTGGCCGATCTTGGCCTGTTCGCCTTCGTCCGCCGTCGGCAGGGACAGGTTGGTGTAGATGTGAGACAGCCGCGGGATGGCGATGTCCAGGGCGCTGGCGGGCGTGCCCGGCGGCAGTTCGATCTCGAGCGTGGCCTCGTCGCCGCCGGTGTCGGGCGTCCACCAGGTGCGGCCCGCGTCCGACGTGTCGCCCGCCGCGATGTTGCGGTCGATGGTCTGCAGGACTTCCTGGCCGGAAATCTCGTACGCCGCGGACTGGCGGTCCTGGCGATAGACACGCAACTGCGCACCGCCGGGAAGCGCATGCACCAGCACGCCCAGGCGCAGGCCGTGGGCGTCCTCGGCGGTGAAGCTGATGGCGGCGGCGAGGCCGCCGGCCGCGGTGGGCGTCCAGTGCAGCTGCCCGGCCAGCGCGGCGGGGGTGGCCGTGGCCTCCACGAAACGCGCGGCACCGATCTGGCGCGAGCCGACGGCGGCTGCGGCCTCGCCGCGCGACTCCAGCAGGGCGCCCAGCGAAACCCGCGCGGGCGCCAGCGCGGGCCGTGCTGCCAGGTCCTTGACCCGCACGACATCCTGCGCGGCCGTGGCCGGCTGCTCGCGCGACTCCACGCTCAGCACCACCGCCCTGGGCAGGGCCGCGACAGAGGCGGAGGCACCTGCCTGCGCATCGCTGCTGCTGCCACCACCGCCACCGCCTCCGCAAGCCGCCAGGAGCGCGGCAGCCCCCAGCACCATCACCGCTCGAACACTTCGCAGCCTGAAATCCATGGCTTCTGCTCCTGTTGTGGCTTCGACGGGCACCATGCCCGCCGCTGCCCATCAATGTGCCACGGCCGCGTTACCATGGGCGAGCGCGGCCGCAGCAAAACGAATCTGCCCGGCCGTTCCGTTGCGGGCGGCACACGCCCGGCGAGCGGCCGGATCAGGTCACCCCTGCGCCACGGAGGCGGCCTCCTGAGGAGCGGCCGGCGTGCCATGGCCGCTGTGGCCGTGGTGGGGAAGCACACGCGGCTGGTGGCCCCGGTGGCGGGCGGGGGTCGCCGGGGACAGCCATTGCTTGAGCGCCGCCTGGTAGGCGTGGTCGAAGCGGCCGTACACCCGCACCCCGTCCACCGAGCATTGCCCGTCGCCCGAGAAGCCGTAGAGCGTGCCGATCACCCTGCCGCCCTGGAATAGCGCCGAGCCGCTGCTGCCGCGCTCCACCGTGCCGCGGTCCAGGCCGACATCGTAGTAGTTCGCTGCGTCGCCCGTCGCGGAGTCGCAGGTCAGGCTCTCGAGGTCGCCGGAGCACGAGAGCGTGCCCATGATGCTGCCGAAGCTGATCCTCTGCAGGTCGCCGCGCGGATGGTGGATGCCGACGATCGCGGAAGACTCGGCCTGCGGGCCCGCATCCCACGCCGCGAACACGGCGCCGGGCGGCGGTGCGTCGTTGAGGCGCAGGAAGGCCGTATCGGTGTCGGCGCCCGAGTAGAGCAGCACGGCACCGCCGGTGCGCGTCGCCGCGCCCGGCGACAGCGTGCGGCTGTTGCAGGACGACGACCGGAAGAACCAGTCGGTCTGCAGCGTGGACGCCACCGTCTGGGACGGGATGCAGTGGTTGGCGGTGAGGAAGTACGGCGTGCGCGTGCCGTCGCGGTCGTTGAGTAGCGTGCCGGTGCAGAAATGCGCCCCGGTGGAATCCACGAAGACCATGCGCGCCACGGCGTTGCGCTGCTGCGCATAGTCGTCATAGCAGGTGGAGTCGAGGTTGCAGGCCACGGCGTCGCCGACGTTCTTGGCAACCGGCGCATCATCACTGCCGGAAGACAGCGAGAGGTCCTCCTGGATGTGCACCAGCGACGGAATGGCGATGTCGAGCGCATCGGCAGATGTGCCGGGTGGCAGGTCGATCTCCAGAGTGGCTTCGCTGCCGCCCGTGTCGGGCGTCCACCAGGTTTTCGCCGCGTCCGACAGGTCGCCGGCCGCTGCGTTGCGGGCCAGGATCTGCAGAACGTCGCTGCCCCGCGTCTCATAGGCGGCGTCCGGCCGGTCCTGCCGGTACACGCGCAGCAGCGCCGTCCCGGGCAGCCGGCGCACCAGCACGCCCAGGCGCACGCCGTAGGCATCCTCGGCGGTGAAGCTGATGGCGGCCCGCAGGCCGCCGTCCGCCGCTGGCGTCCATTGCAGGCGGCCGGCCAGTCCGGCGGCCGAGGCCGTCTCGGGCACGGTGCGCAGGCTGCCCACCTTGCGCGGGCCGCCGTGCCGTTCTGTTTCTTCCGCCTGGGCGGACTGCAGTGCCGCCAGCGCCACCCGCACGGGCTGCGGGGCGGCCCCGGAACGTGCTGCCGCGCGCGCCGGCATGGCGGCGTCCGCGGGCTGCACCGCAGACTCCACCCGCAGCACCGCCTCGCCGGACGAGGACGCCGTGGCAGTGGAGCCGCCCCCGCCGCCGCATCCTGCGATGAGCAATGCTGCCGCGATGCCGGCCAGCACACCGCCCCGGCGCGCGATCTTCCATTCGGAAACCCTGTGATTTTTCATGTTGTGGCTCATTTTTTCTCGCCCCTCCCCCAGCGTCCGGCACTGGCGTGCCGGGACGGGCCTACTTCACTTCGCCAGTGCCTTGAGCGCCAATTTGATGCCCTCGCTAACCCCCACGTCCTTCGGCAATGCCTTGAGCGCGGCGGCGCCTTCCTTGTCGTTGTATCCCAGGGCCAGCAGGGCCTGCAGGATGTCGGCCTGCGCGTCGTTCGCAGCCTCGGGGCGGGCGCCTATGTCCACGCCCAGCTTGCCCTTGAGCTCCAGCAGCAGGCGCTCGGCGGTCTTCTTGCCGATGCCGGGCACCTTCACGAGGCGCCCGCCCTCCTGCAGCGACACGGCCTGGGCCAGGTCGTCCACGCCCATGCCGGAGAGGATGGCCAGCGCCGTGCGCGGCCCGACGCCGGTGATCTTGATGAGCTCGCGGAATGCCTGCCGCTCCGGCGCGCTGCCGAAGCCATAGAGCAATTGCGCATCCTCGCGTACGATGAACTGCGTGAGCAGCTGCACGCGCTCGCCCACGGCGGGCAGGTTGTAGAAGGTGCTCATCGGCACCTGCACTTCATAGCCCACGCCATGGCAGTCCACCAGCACCTCGGGCGGGTTTTTCTCCAGCAGCGTGCCGGTGAGTTTGCCTATCATCTTCGTCCTGTCTTTTTGTCCTGCCGACGTCCAACCGGAATTATCCGCGTGATCCTGCGCCACACATTCACTCCCCACAACAACACCCGGCTCACGCACCTCTGCGGCCCCGCCGATGCCCACCTGCGCACCATCGAGGCGGCGCTGTCCGTCGGCATCGCGCACCGCCACGAGCAGTTCAAGGTGGACGGCCCCAAGGCCCGGGCCACCCAGGCGATGGAACTGCTGCAGGCGATCTACGAGATCGCCGACCGTCCCGTCACCGAAGAGCACGTGCAGCTCATGCTGGCCGGCGACGGCGCCCTGCGGGAGGCGGCCGACGGGGCCGTGGTGCTCAACACGCGGCGCGCCGACCTGCGCGCGCGCACGCCCACGCAGAGCGTGTACCTGGACAACATCGCCAGCCACGACATCACCTTCGGCATCGGCCCGGCCGGCACCGGCAAGACCTACCTCGCAGTGGCCTGCGCCGTCGATGCGCTGGAGCGCAGCGCGGTGCAGCGCATCGTGCTCACCCGCCCCGCGGTCGAGGCCGGCGAACGCCTGGGCTTCCTGCCCGGCGACCTCACGCAGAAGGTGGACCCCTACCTGCGCCCGCTCTACGATGCGCTCTACGAGTTGATGGGCTTCGACCGGGTGCAGAAGGCGTTCGAGCGCAACGCGCTGGAAATCGCGCCGCTCGCCTTCATGCGCGGGCGCACGCTCAACAACGCCTTCGTGATCCTCGACGAGGCGCAGAACACCACGCCCGAGCAGATGAAGATGTTCCTCACGCGCATCGGCTTCGGCGCCCGGGCCGTGGTGACGGGCGACGTGAGCCAGATCGACCTGCCCAAGGGCGCGATGAGCGGCCTGATCGACGCCGAGCGCGTGCTCAAGCGCGTCAAGGGCATCGCCGTGACGCGCTTCACGACCGCCGACGTGGTGCGGCACCCGCTGGTGGCGCGCATTGTGGATGCCTACGACGCCCAGCGCAGCAGCCGTTCCGGCGCGGCATGACCGGCAGATCACTTGGCGCCTATCGGGGATGGTCATGCCGGAGGCTCCGTATTGGGGCAACCCGGTATCTGCGCCGCCTCCGTGCATTCCTGCGGGATGTTCTCGAAGACAACCTCCTTGCCCACATAGACTTTGTTGGCTTGCACGGGCGGGTCGAGCTGCCAGCGGATCTCACGGCCGGCCGCAAGGTCGACCACCTGGCTTTCCCTCAGCCGCTCCCGGGGATCGATCCGGTAGAGGCGGACGACGGACGGAACCTTCTGGTCGCGGTGCACGATGCGCTGCCACGGCGATGCGTGGTAGATCTCCAGCCGATACACATAGTGGGGGCTGTTGTAGCTGTTGAACAGTGTCGGCGTGGTCACATACCAGCCCAGCGCCACGCAGGCATCCAGCGCCAGACACCAGACAATGCAGGACACGGTGTTGGGTCGGGGCAGTTTCATCGGCACTCCATCGGGATAGGAAGAGGAAGGCGCGCAGGGCGCTTCGCGCAAGTGGTTATTCCGCGGGCTGGGTGCGGGGGCAGCTCGGTATCCGCGCCGCCTCCGTGCATTCCGGTGGGATGTTCTCGAAAACCGCGTCGCGGCCCACGCGGACCCGGCCCGTATCCACCGGGGGATCAAGATACCAGGCAGTCGCGCCTCCAGACCACAGATCGACCACCTCGCTTTCTCCCAGCAGTTCCCTGGGTTCAACCCGGTACAGGCGGACGATGGCCGGATCCTTCTGGTCGTAATGCACGATGCGCTGCCACGGCGATGCGTCGTAAATCTCCAGCCGATATACATAGTGGGGGCTGTTGTCGATGGTGAAAAGCGTCGGCCGGGTCGCATACCAGCCCAGCGCCACGCAGGCATGCAGCGCCAGGCACCAGACGATGCAAGGCACGTTCTTGAGTCGGGACAGTTTCATCACCACTCCAGCGTGATCGGGAACGCGAGGCGCACGCGGTGCACATCGGAGACGACCATGAAATCCCCGCCCCGGCCATGCAGGGCGCGCCATTGCCGGAAATGCCGGTTCTGCACCAGATAGCTCTGGCGGCTCGCGTCGTCGGCATCGGCGTATATCCACTGCTCGTCGAGGGGAATATCCACTGCGGACCGGGGGGAACGCTTCACGCCGAGAGGCCCCCATAAGCCCAGCGGCTGCGACAGGAAGGAATCGTCGTTGAAGTCATACGAGTCGCGCAGGTAGAAGGCCAGTTCGTCGATCTCGATGGACACCTTGCCGCGCTCCCTGGGCGTCACCAGGCCCGACACCGCGATCTTGAGCGTGGCCTCGCCCATAGCGCCATAGAAGTCGTCCAGGGGATCGCTGAGTCGGCCCACGCTCAGGAAATTCACCTGGCAGGTGTCATCCAGTATCTTGGCCGGCCGGTTCAGGTTGCCGAAACGCCAGGGCGGGGTCTGTCCCCTCGTCTGCTGTTTGACTCGATCTTGTAGCTCTGCCATCCCCGCAGGGCTGATCCATTGCGCCTGCAATTGGGACACGGCGGCCCGCACACGGGAGAAGCCCAAGGCCCAGCCCATGCTGACCACGTTTTCTTCCAATTGCGAGGCGGGCAACTGGTGTAGCTTATTTGGTGACCGGCTGCGCTTGATCGACGGACTGATCGCAAACCCCACGCCCCTGAACCACCGCGCCATCAACGCTGCCGCCACCGGCCACCCCAGGTGCAAGCGCATCACACCCGGAATCTCATCGAGCCGGAAGCGCCGGACCTTGGGCGGCAGTTTCTTTTCGAGTTCCGCGCGAAGCTTCTCTCTATCGACCTGAACAATAGGGTCCATCACCCTTCCCTCTCCTCGTTTTCGGGGCCGGATTCTCCGGGCAAAGGCGCCCGGGATCGGAGGGATGGAGCGGCGGCGTGGTGACGGCGTGTAACGGCGCCGGGCAACCGCGCCGATGGGGGGACCGGCCCTGACGGGAATCGCTTCTTCTTTCATAGCGAACTATCGATATTTTTCAAAGGCACGGGGGCAAAATGGCTGGACGCGCTTGGGCACACCCGCGACAGCCGGGGGGGGGAACGCCCGGCGCACTCCGCCGCGCAGCCTGCGATGCAGCGCCTCGCCAGAACCGCTTCGCCGGGTTCCGTCGGCGGCTTTCGCATCAAATAGCGAACCATTCAATCCATACGACGACGCTAGGCTCCCATGGCCCTGAACCAGCTCAACCTTTCACTGCAGTTCGCCCGGTTCGCCGGGGTGCAGGCCCACCGCGACGCCCTGCCCCGCCATGCCGTGGCCCGCTGGATCCGCCACGCGCTCGCCACCGACGCGGAGATCACCGTGCGCATCGTCGATGCCGAGGAGGGCCAGGCCCTGAACCGCGAGTACAGGCACAAGGACTACGCCACCAACGTGCTCACCTTCGACTACGCGCAGGAGCCCGTGGTCATGGCCGACCTCATCCTCTGCGCCCCCGTGGTCGAGCGCGAGGCGCGCGAGCAGAACAAGGCCCTGCACGAGCACTACGCCCACCTGCTGGTGCACGGCACCCTGCACGCCCAGGGCTGGGACCACGAGACCAGCACCGAGGACGCCGACGAGATGGAGGCCTACGAGACGGCCATCATGGAGGAGCTGGGCTTCGCCGACCCCTACGCCGACTGAGAACGACTCACGGAGCCCTTCCGGCGTCGTTGCCGCATCTTGTCGTACTCATCGTACTGCCTGCGATGCAGCGCCTCGCCAGAACCGCTTCGCTGGGCCCCGTGAGCCGTTCTAGGAGCCGTTAATGGTGCCCGGCGGGGCGATCCGCAGGGGGATCGTCACCGGCCCGTCGTTGACGAGGTGCACCTGCATCTCGGCCGCGAAGCGCCCGGTTTCCACCACCGGGTGCAGGGCCCGGGCCCGCTCCACGAAATAGTCGTACAGCCTGCGGCCGTCCCCGGGCGCCGCGGCCTGCGCGAAGCTGGGGCGGTTGCCGCCGCGCGTGTCGGCCGCCAGGGTGAACTGACTCACCAGCAGCAGTCCCCCGCCCACATCCTGCACGCTGCGGTTCATCTTGCCTGCCTCGTCCGCAAAGATGCGCAGCTTGAGCAGCTTGTCCAGCAGGCGGCCGGCCTCGGCCTCGGTATCGCCGCGCTCGGCGCAGACCAGCACCAGCAGGCCCGGGCCGATGCGGCCCGCGATCTCTCCGTCGATCTCCACGCGCGCCTCGCGCACGCGCTGCAGCAGGCCCATCATGGGTGCAGGCTCCTCGTTTCTTCGTCTTCCATGGGGGTGGCCACCGCCTCCACGCCGGTCGGAAGCAGTTCGATGGTGGCGCGCAGGCCGGGCACGGCATCCACCAGCGCCTGCTCTACCGCGCCCCGCAGCCGCGCGGCCCGGGCCAGGCTCCAGTCGCCGGGCACGTGCAGGTGCAGGGACACGTGCCGGCGGCGCCCGGCGCGGCGCGTGGCCACGTGGTCGAAATGCACGCCGGGCTGGCGCTGCGCGAACGCCGCCAGCGCCCCGTCGATCGCCGCGCGCTCCCCGGGCTCCACGGCTTCGTCCATCAGGCCCTGCGACGCGCGCCAGACGAGGCGGGAGCCTTCCCGCATGATGTTCAGCGCCACGGCGATCGCCACCACGGGATCGAGCCAGAGCCAGCCCGTGGCCATCACGCCGAGGATGCCTGCCACCACGCCGGCCGATGTCCAGACGTCCGTGATCAGGTGCCGGGCATCGCCCTCCAGCGCCACGGAGCGGTAAGCCCGCGCCGAGTGCAGCATCATCCAGGCGAGCAGGCCGTTGAGGGCCGAGCTGGCCACCGACAGCGCCAGGCCCCAGCCCAACTGCTCGATGGGTGCGGGCACCAGCAGCCGGTGCACCGAGGCCCAGAGGATGGCCAGCGCCGCGCCCAGCACGAGGATGCCCTCGAAACCGGAAGAAAAGTACTCGGCCTTGTGGTGGCCGAAGGGATGGTCGCCGTCGGCCGGTCGTTCCGCCACCGTGACCATCATGAGCGCGAACACGGCGCCCGCCAGGTTCACGAACGATTCGAGCGCGTCCGACAGCAGTCCGACGGAGCCGGTCAGGTACCAGGCGGTGCCCTTGAGGCCGATGGTGGCGAACGCCACGCCGACCGAGATCCAGAGCAGCGTGCGCGGCGGCAGGGGCTTCATGCGCGGCCCCCGTGGCGTGCGGTGCGGCGCCGGCAAGGCGGGAGCAAAAGGGTCTGGATCATGGCCGTCAGGAGAGTCTGCCCGGATTCTGCCCGAGAGACATGTCACCCGGGCCCGCAGCCCTCAGGCGTAGAGATCCCCGGCCCGCTGCCGCGCCGCTTCGGCGGCCTCGATGCCGATCGCTTCCACGACCGGGGCCCACACGCTGGGGTAGTCCGGCAGCCGGTCCGGCGCGAAAGCGGTGTGCGGCCAGTCCGACCCCCACACCATGCGCTGCGGCATGCGGCGCGCCACGCGCTCGATGTGCGCGCGCAGCGCCGTGTAGGGGGCCTGGGCGCGCAGCCGGTACCAGCCCGACAGCTTCACCCAGGCGCCCAGGCCGGCCAGGCGGTCCAGGTGGTTCCAGGCCGCGTCCTGCGCCGGCAGTTCGGCATGCAGGCCCGCCAGGTGGTCGAGCACGCAGCCCAGGCCGCTGCGCTCGTGCCACGGAGCGATGCGTTCGAGATCGGCGGCATGGGCGTACCACTGCACGTGCCAGCCCCGTTCGCGCAGGCGCGGCGCGAGCGCGTCGAGGTCCTGCGGGCCGTTGCCCACGGGCGACACGAGGTTGAAGCGGATGCCGCGCACGCCCGCGGCATGCATGCGATCCAGCTCCGCGTCGGCGATGGAGGGATCGACCACGGCCACGCCCCGGTGCACGCCGGGGCGACCGGCCAGCGCCGCCAGCATCACGCCGTTGTCGGTGCCATAGACACTGGGTTGCACCAGCACCAGGCGGCCCACGCCGCGGGCGGCGGCCAGTGCCTCGATGCGCGCGAGCGGCTGGTGTGCCGGACGGTAGTGGCCCGGCTGCACGGGAGCCCCGGCATCGAACACGTGCACATGCGCATCCCAGCGCCCGGCCTCCGCCGCACCGGGTGCCGGGGAGGAAAGTCCAGACATGTGGCTCATCCCACCGAAATCCTGCGCTCGCGGACCACCTGGGCCCACTGTGCCTGCTGCGCCTGGATGAACTTCCCGGCGCTCGCCTGGGAGGCATCGGCGAACACGTCGCCCCCCAGGGCGCGCACCCGTGCCAGCACCTCGGGATCGGCCAGCGCCTTGCGGATGGCGCCCACCAGCGTCCCGCGGGTGTCTGCCGGCAGCCCCGCCGGCGCCAGCACGGGGTTCCATTCCAGCACCTCGTACTGGGGCACGCCCACCTCGGCCATGGTCGGTACCGTGGGCAGCGAGCGGGCGCGCACCGGCGCCGTCACCGCGAGCGCCCGCAGCTTGCCGGACTGGATGTGGCCCAGGGCGGACGCCACGTTGGCGAAGAACAGCGGCACCTGCCCGCCCATCACGTCGTTCATGGCCGGGCCGCCCCCGCGGTAGGGAACGTGCGAGAGCTTCACGCCTGCGCGCTGCTCGAACAAGGCGCCCGCGAGGTGCTGCGCGGAGCCGTTGCCCGACGAGGCATAGGCGATGTCGCCGGGGCGCTCGCGCGCCATGCGGACCACGTCCAGCACCGTGCGCGCCGGGAAATCCGCCGAGCACACGAGCACGTTCGGGAAGGTGGCCAGCACCGCCAGCGGCGTGAAGGCCTTGTCGGAGTCGTAGGCCATCTTCGGATAGAGCGACGGGTTCACCGCGAACGACGAAGCGTCCACCAGCAGCGTGGCGCCGTCCGGCGCCGAGCGCGCCACGAAGGCCCCCGCGATCTGCCCGCTGGCCCCGGGCTTGTTGTCCACCACCACGCCCTGGCCCAGGGCCTCGCCCAGGCGCGGCGCGATGATGCGGGCCATGAGGTCGGCGCCGCCGCCGGCGGGGTAGGACACCACCAGGGTGACCGGGCGGCCGCCCGCGACAGGCGCAGCGCGGCTGGCGCCCCAGGGAGCGCAGAGCGCACCGGCCGCGGCGCCGAGCACGATGCCGCGGCGCGAAAGCCGCCCGGCGGGGACGGGGCCGGCGGGCGGCAGGGAGGAATCGGTCATGGGGGCAGTCTCCGGGAGCTGTGTCACACGAGCGTGACGGTGTAGTGGAATGCGTGGGCATCGCCGCGCGTGGCGCGCCACTCCACGCAGCGGCCCGACAGGTCCATGGCGCGCCGCGTGACGAGGGCGCAGGGATGGCCGGCCTGCAGCCCGAGCGCCTGGGCCTGCGGCGCGGTGAGGGCGGCGAAGCCGATCTCGTCCACCGCGCGGTGCACGTGCACACCCAGCCGGGATGCATAGAAGGGATAGAGCAGGTCGCCCCAGTCCTGTGGATCGCCCTCCTCCAGCGCCGCGAAAAGGTCCAGCGGCAGCCAGATCCGCTCGAGCAGGCAGGGCTCGCCATCGACCAGCCGCAGGCGCTGCAGGCGCAGTGCGCTCTCGCCGGCGGCCAGGCCCAGGGCCCGGGCCACGGCACCGGGGGCCTCGGCCCGCTGGCGCGACAGGATGCGCGAAGCCGGCACGCCCGCCGGCCCTTCGCCGAAGCGGAAGAAACGGAGCATCGAGGCACCCGCGATCCCGCTGCGCACGAAGGTGCCGCGGCCATGGATGCGCTCGATCAGCCCCTGCTCCACCAGCAGTTCCAGGGCCCGGCGCAGGGTGCCCAGCGCCACGCCGTGCTCGGCCGCCAGGGCCTGCTCGGCCGGCAACGCGGAGCCGGGAGGCCATTCGCCCCGCACCACGCGGCGGCGCAGGGTTTCCGCGAGCGCAGCATAGCGCGCGAGGCCCGGCTGGCCTGCGGTATCCAGCGCGATCACTTCAGACATCATTTACTCCTCTAGATGACTGGAAGTCTAAATCGCCCGCTCATTCACTGGAGGCAGGGCAAACCCTCAGGGCGTGCACGGGACCGCCCCGCGGCAGGATGCCCGGGGCGGAAGCGTCAGGCGTCGCCGTCCTCGACCAGCCGCGCCTTGACGCTGCGGCCCTTCACACGGCCGGACGAGAGCCGCTGCGCGGCCTGCCGCGCCACGCTGCGTTCCACCGCCACGTAGGTGGAGAAGTCGTTCACGTTGATCTTGCCCACCTGCTCGCGGGTGAAGCCCATCTCGCCGGTGAGCGCGCCCAGCACGTCGCCCGCGCGGATCTTCTCCTTGCGGCCGCCGATGATCTGGATCGTGGCCATGGGCGGCTGCAGCGGCCCGCCCGGCGCGGGGGTGAGGCCGGAGAGCGGATGCCACTCCGACGGCCGGCCCTGCAGCACCTCGATGCGGCCCACCTGGCCCATCTCCGGCAGGCTCGCCAGGCTGAGCGCCAGGCCCTCCGCGTCGGCACGGCCGGTGCGCCCGATGCGGTGGATGTGCACTTCCGGATCGGGCGCCACGTCCACGTTGATCACGGCCTGCAGCCCGGCGATGTCGATGCCGCGCGCGGCCACGTCGGTGGCCACCAGCACGCTGCAGCTGCGGTTGGCGAACTGCACCAGCACCTGGTCGCGGTCGCGCTGCTCCAGGTCGCCGTGCAGGGCCAGGGCGCTGAAGCCCTGCGCGTGCAGCACCTCCACCAGGTCACGGCACTGCTGTTTGGTGTTGCAGAAGGCGATGGCGGATTCCGGCCGGAAATGGTTCAGCAATTGCGAGACGGCATGCAGGCGCTCGCGCTCCTTCACCTCGTACCAGCGCTGCTCGATCTTGCCCGCGGCATGCTGGGCCTGCACCACGATGCGCTGCGGATCCTTCATGAACTGCCGCGCGATCCGCTCGATGCCTTCGGGATAGGTGGCCGAGAACAGCAGCGTCTGGCGGGTGTCCGGGCAGCGTCGCGCCACCTGGGCGATGTCCTCGGAAAAACCCATGTCGAGCATGCGGTCGGCCTCGTCCAGCACGAAAGTGGCCAGCGCGTCCAGGTCGAGCGTGCCGCGCTCCAGGTGGTCCATCACGCGGCCGGGCGTGCCGACGACGACATGCGCGCCGTGCTCCAGGCTCGCGACCTGCCCGCGCAGCGGCACGCCGCCGCACAGGGTGACCACCTTGATGTTCTCCTGCGCGCGGGCCAGCCGGCGGATTTCCGCCGCCACCTGGTCGGCCAGCTCGCGCGTGGGGCAGAGCGCCAGCGCCTGCACGGCGAAGCGGCGGGGATTGAGGCGCTCCAGCAGCGCGAGGCCGAAGGCGGCCGTCTTGCCGCTGCCGGTGCTGGCCTGGGCGATCAGGTCGCGGCCCAGCAGCGCGGGCGGCAGGCTGGCGGCCTGGATGGGCGTCATGCGGTCGTAGCCGAGCTGGCGCAGGTTGGCCAGCACCTCGGGGGCGAGCCCGAGGGCGTCGAAGCCTGCGGATGCCGCGGCGGCGGCCTGGGGCGCCGGGGAGGAAGGGGAGGGTTGCATCGCCCGATTATCCCGGCCCGGCCCTTTCCCGGGCACGCCATGCGGCGGGCGTGGACAATACGCCCATGGCCCAAATACCAGAATTCACAGAGCCCACCTTCCACACCGATCCCGCCGACGCGCTGGCCCAGGTCCAGCGCATCTACCAGGAGCAGATCGGCCACCTGAGAAACGCCATGCAGCGCTTCGTGGCCGGCGAGACGCCGAACGGCCACGTGCGGGCCTTCTACCCCTTCGTGCGGGTGCAGACCACCACGGTGGCGCGCGCTGCCACGCAGCTGGCCTACGGCTTCGTGGAGGGGCCGGGCCGCTACGAGACCACCCTCACCCGCCCGGACCTGTTCGCGCGCTACTACGCCGAGCAGTTCCGGCTGCTGCGCGCCAGCCACAACGTCGAACTGGAAGTGGGCATCAGCAACCAGCCCATCCCCATCCACTTCTCGTTCGCCGAGCACGACCACATCGAGGGCACCCTGTCGGCCCAGCGCCGCATGCTCATGCGCGACGTGTTCGACCTGCCCGACCTCGCCGCCATGGACGACGGCATCGCCAACGGCACCTGGGAGCCGCGCGCGGGCGAGGCGCAGCCGCTGTCGCTGTTCACCGCGCCGCGCGTGGACTATTCGCTGCACCGCCTGCGCCACTACACGGGCACCGCGCCCGAGTGGTTCCAGAACTTCGTGCTGTTCACGAACTACCAGTTCTACATCGATGAATTCGTGCGCCTGGGCCATGCCGAGATGGCGAACCCCGACAGCGAGTACGTCGCCTTCATCGAGCCCGGCAACGTGGTCACCCGCCGCACCGGCCTGCCCGCCGAGGCGGGCGACGACCTCGGCTCGCCGCCGCCGCGCCTGCCGCAGATGCCCGCATACCACCTCGTGCGCGCCGACCGCAGCGGCACCAGCATGGTCAACATCGGCGTGGGCCCGTCCAACGCCAAGACCATCACCGACCACATCGCCGTGCTGCGGCCGCACGCCTGGATGATGCTGGGCCACTGCGCGGGCCTGCGCAACAGCCAGCAGCTGGGCGACTACGTGCTGGCGCACGCCTACGTGCGCGAGGACCACGTGCTCGACGAGGAACTGCCCCTGTGGGTGCCGATCCCCGCGCTGGCCGAGATCCAGCTCGCGCTGCAGCAGGCGGTGGCGGACGTGACCCAGGTGCCCGAGGACCAGCTCAAGCGCATCATGCGCACCGGCACCGTGGCCAGCACCGACAACCGCAACTGGGAGCTGCTGCCCCACAACATGCCCCAGCGGCGCTTCAGCCAGAGCCGCGCCGTGGCGCTGGACATGGAAAGCGCGACGATCGCCGCCAACGGGTTCCGCTTCCGCGTGCCCTACGGCACGCTGCTGTGCGTGTCCGACAAGCCGCTGCACGGCGAGATCAAGCTGCCCGGCATGGCCAACCACTTCTACCGCGAGCGCGTGGACCAGCATCTGCGCATCGGCATGCGCGCCATCGACATCCTTCGCGCCGGCGGCGTGAGCCGGCTGCACAGTCGCAAGCTGCGCAGCTTCGCGGAAGTCGCTTTCCAGTAGCAGGGCGCTGCGGCGGAATGGCACTGGATTTCGCCACGCTGCTGGCCGTCACGGCCACCAACCTGCTGATGCTCTCGATCGCCCTGCCGCTCATCATGGGGCGGGAGGTGAGCCGGGCGGCACGCTTCGCGCAGGCCAGCGTGGTGCTGCAGGCCGCCTCCTGGGCGGCGATCATCGCGTCCTCCCACCTGTGGGACCAGGCGCTGTCCACGCTCTCCATCGCCAGCGCGGCGGCCGCCCAGTGGTCGCTGTTCACCGCGCTGCAGGAATGGCTGGGGCCGCGCCCGGGGCGGCGGTGGCTGCCCTGGCTCGTCGCCGCGATACCACTCGGCTACACCCTCGGCTTCGGCAGCTACCCCTTCCGCGTGGGTTGGGCCAACCTGCTGCTGGCCGTGCTGCTGGCCACCGTGGCGCGGGCCACGCTCGCGCCCTGGCGGCCGTCGCCCCGGCACTGGCGCCTGCTGCTGTGCGCCTGCCTCGTCGCCATGGCCGGCTTCACGGGCGCACGCGGCGTGCTCGGTGCCTTCACCGACGCCTACCCGAGCTTTCGCACGCCGCACCCGGTGAACATCGCCGCCGCCGTCGCCGCCAACGTGACACTGGTGCTGGGCACGGTGGCGCTGCTCGTCGCATGGCGCACCGAGGCCGAGGACAAGCTGCGCGCACTGGCCAAGACGGATGCGCTCACCGGCGTGCTCAACCGGCGCGGCTTCGACGCCCGGGGCCGCGCGCTGCTGGCGCATGCGCTGCAGCATGGCCTGCGCGTCACCGCCGTGATGCTGGACGTGGACCACTTCAAGCGTGTGAACGACACGCATGGGCACGGCACGGGCGACCATGTGCTCACGTTCTTCGCGCGGCTGCTGCAGGACGCGACGCGCACGGGCGACGCGGCGGGCCGCATCGGCGGCGAGGAATTCGCCGTGCTGCTCGCGCATGCGCCGGGCGACCGCGCCGCCGAGAGCTTCGACCGCCGGCTGCGGGCGCGGCTGGCCGCCGACAGCCCGCAGGCCCTGGGATTCCCGGTCGGCTACAGCGCCGGGGCCGCCACGCTGGAAGCCGGCCTGCCAGCCCCCGGCCCCGTGGCCGTCGCACCGCTGCTCGCGGACCTCATGGCGCGCGCCGACGCCGCCCTCTACGAGGCCAAGCGTGCGGGGCGCGGGCGGATGCAGGTGCAGAACCCGGCGGCGGGCGCGCCGGACTGAGCGCGCCCGCCGCCGCGACGGCCGCGACGGCCGCACGGTCAGAACCGGTGGCGGATGCCCATGGCCAGCGTCGTGCCGCGGTCCAGGCCGGAGGCCTTGTCGAACAGGGTCGCCACATACACGTCCGTGCGTTTCGACAGGCCGTGGTCGTAGCCGAGCGCGACCGAGGTGCGTTCTGGTCCTGCGACGACGCCTCGGTCTTCTCCGTGCGCGCCACGCTGGCCAGCACCTTGCCGGCGCCCAGGGGCACCGCGGCACCCAGCTGGGCCGTCTCCAGGCGGACCTTGCCCCCGGTGCCTTCCAGGCGCGCGTGGCGGTACTGGCCGAACAGCCTGACGGCGCCGAAGTCGTCGCTGGCCCCCACGGTGCTACTGGTGAAGTCCCGCAGGGTGACCACGCCCGCGGCAGGATCGGACACCGGATTGCGGCGCGGGAACGTGGCCGCGGCGCCGCCGGTCTTCTCGTAGCTGACCCCCAGGGAGAATGTCGACGCGGGCGCGCCGTAGATCGCGCCCAGGCCCAGCCGCCGGCCGGCGCCCGAATCCTCGCGGGCCGCGTATTGCGCGCTGGCCGCCACGTCGGCGAAGGAAGGACTGGTGTAGGCCACCGAATCGCTCCAGCCGGAATCGAGGAATCCGTCGGACGCCATCAGGGACTGGGACGGGCTGGGCAGGTAGTTGTGCAGCAGGAAAGGACTGAGCACCGCCGAATCCCCGAAGGGGTTGAACCGCACGGCCTGCTGGAAACCGGCGATGGGGATGCGGCCGAGGCGGACGGACCCCGCCGTGGCCGATGCGAGCCCCACCCAGGCGGCACGGGCCCAGTACGGCGGCGGCGAAGACCGGAGGCTTCCTATCGTTTTCCTGTGGAGTGTGGGATGGATGGGTCGCTCACTTCGACAGCAGCGCGTCGCGGGGCATGGGGCCCGCCGCCGACCGGCCGTGCTGGATCAGCAGCACAGCGACCATGCCGATGACCGCGGGGATCGCGATGGCGACGAAGTTCTGCTGCAGCGGCAGGCGCATGCCCACGAGCATGCCGATCAGGATGGGCGCCAGGATGGCGCCGCTGCGGCCGATGCCCAGGGCCCAGCCCAGGCCCGTGGCGCGCACCGCCATGGGGTAGAACTGGCCGGCATAGGCGTTCGCGACGATCTGGGTGCCGATGGTGGAAGCGCCCGCCAGGCCGAGCAGCACGAACAGCACGGGCGTGGAGGCCGGCTGCCCCAGCAGCGTGAGCGACACCGCTGCCAGCGCGTACATGCCGGCCAGCACGTACTTGATGTGGAGCCGGTCGGCCAGCCATCCGCCACCGACCGCGCCTGCCACCGCTCCGATGTTCATCACCAGCACGAAGTTCAGCGCCGAGCCCAGGCTGTAGCCGGCGCCGGCCATGAGCTTGGTGAGCCATGAGCTGAGCGCGAACACCATGAAGAGGCACATGAAGAACGCGATCCAGAACATGACCGTGCTGAAGCCCCGGCCGTTGCTGAACAGCTGGCGGATGGGCGCCGCGGCGGCCTTCTCGTGGGCGGGGATGGTGAAGCGGTCGCCGTCCTGCGGCGTGTAGCCCGGGTCCAGCCGGGCGACGATCCGCCGCAGTTCATCGGTACGTCCCCGGGCCAGCAGGAACGGCATGGACTCGGGCAGCGACTTCAGGATGAAGGGCACGAGCAGCAGGGGCAGGCCGGCGGCGAAGAACACCGACTGCCAGCCATAGCTCTCCAACAGGCCCTTGCCCAGCAGCGCCGCCAGCATGCCGCCGAGCGCATACCCGCTGAACATCAGCGTGACCAGGGTGGCGCGCATCTTCCTGGGCGCGTATTCCGTCATGTGCGCCACCACGCTCGGCATCACGCCGCCGATGCCCAGCCCCGCGAGGAAGCGCATCGCGCTGAACGACACCGGCCCCTGCGCCAGGCCGGCCCCCGCGGTGAAGACGCTGAACAGCGCCAGGCAGATGACGATGGCCCAGCGGCGCCCGATGCGGTCCGCCACCGTCCCCAGCAGGATGGCGCCGAACATCATGCCGAACAGCGCCGAGCTCACCATGAAGCCCGCGTGGGTGGCGTCCACGCCCATCTTGGCCATGATCGATGGCAGGGCGATGCCGACGACGGCCAGGTCGTAGCCGTCGAACACGATGATCAGCGCGCACCAGAAAAGCACCAGTGCGTGGAACCGGTTGAAGCGGGCGGTGTCCGCCAGCTGGTGGAGGTCGATAGGTCGCACGTCCGTTGTCTCCGCTGCGTTGTCCTTGGAATTCCCGCCGATCTTCTGCACGGCAAAGCGCCGGGTCCAACGCATTTTCAGGATGTCCTGTATGCGCCCCGGAAATGATGGGGCGGGTCTTCCCATGGGGCGGTGCCCGCCTGCCGGGGCACCCCGGCCCCATGCGATTGGTGAATGCGCGCTATCACGGAATTTCGTTCGACCCGCAGGCCAGCGCTCCCTACATTCCATGCACTTATCCATCACACGGCGCCCGCAGGCGCGGCAAAGGAGACACCCCATGCAGGGAAAGATCGGCCTGGAAGAACATTTCGCCATTCCGGAGACGCTGCAGGATTCGGCCGGCTTCGTGCCCGGCGACTATTGGAAGGAACTGAGCCTGCGCCTGCTGGACATCCACGAGCGGCGGCTGCGCGAGATGGACGCCAACGGCATGGAGATGATGATCCTGTCGCTCAACGCCCCTGCCGTGCAGGCGATCCCCGACACGCAGAAGGCCGTGGAGATTGCCGTGCGCGCCAACGACTTCCTGGCCGAGCAGGTGGCCCGCCGGCCGGACCGATTCCAGGCCTTCGCGGCATTGCCGATGCAGGACCCCGACCTGGCCACGCGGGAGCTGGAGCGCTGCATGCAGGACCCGGGCTTCCGCGGCGCGCTGGTCAACGGCTTCTCGCAGGTCGGCACGCCCGGGAACGTGGTCTATTACGACGCGCCGCAGTACGGCGATTTCTGGGCCGCCGTGGAACGGCTGGACGCGCCCTTCTACCTGCACCCGCGCAACCCCATCGCCAGCTGGGCGCAGATCTACCAGGGCCACCCCTGGCTGATGGGCCCCACCTGGGCGTTCGCGCAGGAGACCGCCGTGCACGCGCTGCGCCTCATGGCCAGCGGCCTGTTCGACCGGCACCCCGGGCTCAGGATCATCCTGGGCCACCTCGGCGAAGGCCTGCCCTACAACATGTGGCGCGTGGACCACCGCAACGCCTGGGTGGACATGCCCAAGGGCTACCCCGCGAAGCGCAAGCTGTGCGACTACTTCCACGAGAATTTCTACCTGACCACCTCGGGCAACTTCCGCACGCAGACGCTGATCGATGCGCTGCTCGAGGTGGGCGCGGACCGCATCCTGTTTTCCACCGACTGGCCCTTCGAGAACGTGGACCATGCCGCACACTGGTTCGACGGTGCTGCCATCAGCGAGGCCGACCGCCTGAAAATCGGCCGCACCAACGCCCTGTCGCTCTTCAGGCTGCCGCAGGGTTGAGACACGACACACAGCGAGGAAGGCCCCCATGATCGACATCGACGAATGGACCATCACCCAGGCCGTGCTGAAGGTGCAGGCCGGCACGCAGGATGCGCGCCTGCGCCGGGTGCTGGACAGCCTGGTACGGCACCTGCACGATTTCGCGAGGGAGGTGGAGCTGACCGAGGCCGAATGGGCGCAGGGCATCGACTTCCTCACGCGCGTGGGGCACATCACCGACGACCGGCGGCAGGAATTCATCCTGCTCTCGGATGTCATGGGCCTGTCCACGCTCGTCACGGCGCAGAACAACCGCCGCCCTGCGGGCTGCACGGAAGCCACCGTCTTCGGCCCGTTCTACGTGCCCGATGCGCCCGCCTGCCGCAATGGCGACGACATCGCCAACGGCGCCCGTGGGCAGCCGTGCTTCGTCAGCGGCACGGTGCGCGGCATCGGCGGCGAGCCGGTGGCCGGCGCCACCATCGCCGTATGGCAATCGGACGAGGACGGCACCTACGACGTGCAGCGCCCGGGCCTGGACCACGCCGAAGGCCGGGGCCGCCTGGCCAGCGCAGCGGACGGGCGCTACCACTTCCGCTCCATCCTCGCGGTGCCCTACCCCATCCCGCACGACGGGCCCGTCGGCCAGCTGCTGGAACGCACGGGGCGGCATCCCTGGCGGCCCGCGCACCTGCACTTCATGATCCAGGCGCCGGGCTACGAGACGCTGGTCACCCACGTGTTCCGCGCGGGCGACGAGTACCTGGAGTCGGATGCGGTGTTCGGCGTGCGCTCGTCCCTGGTGGCCGACTGGCAGCCCCACGGCCCCGGCACGGCCCCCGACGGCACCCGCATGGACACGCCCTTCCACACGCTCGATTACGACTTCGTGCTGAACCCCGCGGCCCCCGCCCCACAGGCACCGTGAGGACGGCCATGGAGGCCGACTGCGCGCTCGCGGTGGGCGGTGGATCGACCATCGGCCTGGGCAAGGCCATCGCCCTGGAAAGCGGCCTGCCCATCGTCGCGGTGCCCACCACCTACTCAGGCAGCGAGGCGACGCCGATCTACGGCATCACCGAGGCCGGCCTGAAAAAGACCGGCCGCGATGCCCGCGCGCTGCCGCGCACGGTGGTGTACGACCCCACGCTCTCGCTCACCCTGCCCCTGCCGCTCACGGCGACCAGCACGCTCAACGCCATCGCCCATGCCTGCGAAGGCCTGTACGCCCACGACGGCAACCCGGTCGCGGCCCTGATGGCCGAGGAAGGCCGCCGCCGCCCCGCAGGCCATGGAGCGCATCGCGCGTGCGCTGGGCGCGGACGACGCGCCCCTGGCCTTGCACCGGCTCGCAGAGACGCACTGCGCGCCGCTGTCGCTGCGGGAGATCGGCATGCCGGAATCCGGCCTCGACCGGGCGGCGGAACTGGCCGCCGCGCAGCCGTATCCGAATCCGCGGCCCCTGGAACGGGCGGCGCTGCGCGGACTGCTGGACGCGGCATTCCACGGCAGACCGCCCGCATAGGGGGTCCGGCCGGGGGCCGCCCGTGGCTTCAGCCCGCCGGTTCCGGCGGCACCCCCGCCGGGCCGCCAGGCGCTGCACCGGCGGCGGGCTCCGGGGCCCGCCGCGACTTCTCGTGGAACAGGCCGAACATCAGCTCGCGCAGCCAGCGGTTGCCGCTGTCCTGGTGGAAGCGCTCGTGCCACTGCTGGCTGATCTCGAAGGGCGCCACCTCGAACGGCGCATTCAGGATATGCAGGTCGGAGCGTGAAGCCACCATGGCCTGCGCGAGGCGCTGGGGCGCGGTCAGCACCAGCCCGGTGGTGGCGACGATGGACGACAGGCCCAGCGAATGCGCGGCGGTGAGCACCACGCGCCGCCGGTCGAGGGCGCCCACGCGCTCCAGGGCCTGCTGCAGCTGGTGGTCGGTGGTGCCGCGCGGCCGGTAGGCGATGTGCTCGGCCGCCAGGTAGTCGTCCAGCGTGATGGAATCGCGCGCGCCCAGCGGCGACGCGCGGGCCACGAGCACCACGAAGGTCTCGTCGAACAGGCGCTGCTGGTAGAACGACGGACCCATGGGTTCCCAGCTGCCCAGCGCGACATCGATCTGGCCGTGCAGCATGCGCTGGCGGGCCTCGGCCCGGGGCACGTCCACCGTCTCGAAGCGGATGCCCGGCGCCAGGCCCCGGGCCAGCGACAGCAGCCGGGGCATCATCACCAGTTGCCCGATGTCGTTGACCGCGATGCGGAACAGGCGCCCGGAGGTGCCCGCCTCGAACGTGCGGCCCTGGTCCACCGCCTGGGAGAACGCGGCGAGCCCTTCCTCCACCGGGCCGATCAGCCGCTCGGCCAGCGGCGTGGGCACCATGCCCTCCGCCGAGCGCACGAACAGCACGTCGTTGAAGCGCTCGCGCATGCGTTTGAGCGCATTGCTCACCGCCGACTGCGTCATGCCCAGCCGCTCGCCCGCCAGCGTGACGCTGCGGGTCGCGAAGATGGCCTGGAAGACCAGGAACAGGTTCAGGTCGATCGAGTGGATGTTCACCGCACCGCCTCCTTGCCTTCGTGCACGCCGCTCACTCCCGGTCCAGCGCGGCGAGGTTGTCGTAGAGCAGGCGCAGCATGTCGCGCAGCGACTCGGCCCGCGCGTGGGTCAGCCCCCCCAGGGACACCCGCTCGTACAGCTGCGCCAGCGGAATGATGCGCAGGGTCAGGTCGTGGCCCGCGGGGGTCAGGCTCAGCGCCAGCGCGCGGGCATCCTCGCCCGAGCGGTCGCGCACCACGAGGCCGCGCTGCAGCAAACCATCGACGACGCGCGACAGCGTCGAGGGCTCCGTCGAGGTGTGCAGCGCCAGGTCGGAAAGCCGCTGGTGGGGCTGGTGGTGCAGCGCCACGCACACGCGCCAGTCCGTCAGCGACAGCTCGAACTGCCGCAGCTCCCGGCTGAACGACTGGCCCATGCGCGAGCCTGCACGTGCCAGCAAATACGGAATGGCGCGCTCCAGGTCGTGCCGCACTTCTTTGCCTGCATTTGCAATGGATTCCGTGGCAGCGTAAGGCGCTGCGACTGCGCGCCTGGGCGCCTTGGAGGCCGCAGTCTTCACGGTCTCCGGGGTCTTTTTTCGGGTGGCCATGGCCCATCTTACCGATACCGAGCCCGTCGAACATCCGTGGAAGTCCCGCAGGCATGCGTGAAAACCCCGAGCTCCAATTAATTGCAAATGCAAATAAAAAGCTCTCCAATCGCTGCACAGAAGACGGCTCAACCATTCCATCCGGAGACACCATGCAACCCGCCACCGCCCATCCGTTCACCGCGCTCAACCACGTGGACCTTCCCGCCCCCGGCCGCCACTCGCCCGTGGCGGGTGCGCCTTCCCTGGCTTCGATCGTTGCATCCGCAAGCGATCTGGTCCCCGTGCTGCGCGCCCGGGCCGAGCAGACGGAACGGGACCGCCGCGTTTCCGACGAGACGACGCGCGCCTTCCACGACGCGGGCTTCTTCAAGCTCATGCAGCCGGCACGCTATGGCGGCTACGAATACGGCTTCACCGCCTTCATCGACGTGGTGAGCGAACTGGCGCGCGGCTGCACCTCGTCGGCCTGGGGCTGCTCGCTGGGTGCCATCCACCAGTGGCTGGTCGGCACCTTCCCCGAACAGGCGCAGGACGACGTGTGGCGCGACGACCCGTCGGCCATCGTGTGCGGCTCGTACGCGCCGGCCACGATGGCGCAGAAGGCCGATGGCGGCTACCTCGTGCAAGGCCAATGGCTGTTCGCCTCCAACGTGGACAACTCGCAATGGGCCCTGCTGGGCGTGCAGTTTCCGCCCGAAGTCCAGGGTGCGCCGCCGTCCGCCGGCTTCCTGCTCGCGCCGCGCGCCGACTGGCGGATCGAGGACAACTGGCACGTCGCCGGCCAGGCGGGCACCGGCTCCAAGGCCATCGTCATCGACCAGCCGCTCTTCATTCCCGGGCACCGAAAGCTGACCTTCGCCGAAGCGTCGTCCAACCATCCGCCCGGCGCGCGGGCGAACACCCACCCGATCTACCGCATCCCGTTCCTGTCGGCCGTACCGGTGTGCCTGACTTCGCCGATCCTGGGCACGGCCCAGGGTGCGGTGGACGCGCTGATCGAACTGGCCGGCGTGCGCGTGACGCGCGGCGCCGTCTCCGGCGGCGGCAGCCGGCTGAGCGAATTCTTCCCCGTGCAGTCGCGGCTGGCCGAAGCCTCGGCCAGCGTGGATGCCGCTCGCCTGCTGGTCTACCGCGACACCGCGCAGGTCGAGCAGATGGCCATGGACGGCCAGGCCATCGACGTCGCGCAGCGCATCCGCAACCGGCGCGACCACGCCTTCGCCGCGCGCCTCTCGCGCGATGCCGTGGAAGCCGTGTTCGCCAGCGTGGGCGGCGCGGGCCTGGCGCTGGACCAGCCCATCCAGCGCATGTGGCGCGACGCGAATGCGATCTCCCGCCACATCAGCCTGAACTGGGATGCCGTGTCGTCCATGGTCGGCCAGTACCTGCTGGGCCTGGAGCCCAAAGGGCAGTATTGAGAGGAGAGCCACGCCATGTATTCCTGGGCCCTCATTACCGGCGACGCGGCCGACACGGTCGATGCACGCGCGCTGCGGCAGGCGCTCGGCGCCTTTCCCACCGGTGTGTGCCTCGTCACCACCGCCACGCCCGATGGCAAGCGCGTAGGCATGACCATCAACTCCTTCGCGTCCGTCTCGCTGGACCCGCCCCTGCTGCTCTGGAGCATCCGCGACGACGCACGCAGCGCCGATGCCTTTCTGGCGGCGCGCGCGTTCAATCTCAGCGTGCTGGCGGCCTCGCAGCGCGACCTGGCCTGGCACTTCGCCAAACCCGCGCCGGACAAGTTCGAGCGCTTCGAGGACGGTTTCGACACCGCCGGCAACGGCTGCCCCCGCCTGCGCGAGAGCGTGGCCACCTTCGAATGCAGCACCTACTCGCGCCACCAGGAGGGCGACCACACCGTGCTGCTCGGGCGCATCGAACGGTTCACGCGCAGCGACGCACCGCCACTGCTGTTCCATTCGGGGCAGATGGGGTCGCTGTGGGAACTCGCGGGGACGCTGGCGCAGCCGGCGTGAGCCGACACCCGTGGACTGGCCCCAACCCGCCGCCGATCCCGCTGGATCAATACCTGTGGAAGTAGGGCTTCGTGCAATCCGTTCCGCGCACCTTGCACTCGGTGCCGCCGGCCTTGCGGCAATCCTCCAGCGCCCGCTCCTGCGCCGCGGGGATGCTCACTGCACTGATGATCTTGCCGATCGCGCGCCCGGAAGTGGATTTCGAGCTATCGACCACCGCGACGCACTGGTTGCGATAGGTGTGCGAGACGACGCAATCCGAGTTGCCGAGCTTGGTGCAGAGCTGCATGGCGCCCTGGCGGGCCTCCTCCTCCGAGAATTTCCCGGTGCTGCTGCCGATGTCCCCGCTGGACGAGGAGGTCGCGATCGCGCCCCAGGTCTTGATCCACTCGCCTGTAGGCCGCGGTGGCGCCTCCTCGCCGCCGCCGCTCGGCCCGCAAAGTGCGCTGCCCGCCGCCACGCCCGAGGGGCATGCGGTCTGGGCGAAGGCACCGAAGGAAATCAGGCAGCAGACGGCGACGAGGCCCAGGGACAGGGGCAATTTCATGGTGACTCCAACGCAGGGCCGGAGGGAACGGTTCCAGAGCATGCTGCAAGCGTAACCGCTCCGCATCCAGGACACGGCGACCAGCGTACCGATCAAGGCGCCTCGATGTATCCAGCGGCAAGGTTATGCAACGTCGGGAAACAGGTGTTTACACATCGAACCCTGCCGATAGCATGGCCCGTTCAAACCAAAGGAGGAACGGGCAAGGCATGGACATCGACAAAACCGGAAAAGTGCAGCATCCCCGTGTACGGCTCGCGATCCACGGAGCCATCCAGCGCGGCGAGATGAAGGTGGTCCACGGCATCATCGTCCACCAGACGGGGGCTTCCACGGCGCAGTCTTCATTCAACAGCTACAAGACGGCCAACCCCAACGGCGCGCACTTCCTCATCGACAAGGACGGCACGATCTACCAGACGGCCTCCATCTACCAGAAGACCCACCACGTGGGCTTCATCAAGTCGCGCTGCATGGAAGAGCACAAGTGCACGCCGGCCGAAGTCGCCGCGCTCAAGGGCAAGACCGTGGGCCGCCAGATCGGCATGGTTGAAAAGCAGAAGCCCTTCCCGCAGCGGTACCCGGACAACAACGACTCCATCGGCATCGAGATCGTCTCGGGTGTGCAGGGCCAGACCTTCGAAGCCGTGACGGGCGCGCAGCAGGTCTCGCTGACGTGGCTGACCGCGCAGCTCACGTCCACGCTGGGCATCTCCACGCGCGAGATCTACCGGCATCCGCAGGTCTCCTGGAAGAACGCCACCGAAGCGAGTACGGCCCAATGGTGAAACGACATGCAATCCTGCTCGCACTCGCCGGCTTCGCGGCAGTGCCGGCCTCCACCCATGCCGCCGAATCCTGGATGCGCGCGCAGGTGGAAGCCCTGCCCGCCTCGGTGCGCCAGGTGCTGCCCTGCGGCCAGTGGACGGAAGCGTCCCGGCAGGGCACCTACCGCGTGGTGGAGGCGAACGTGAACGAGGGCGCAGGCAGCGAGCTCTACGTGCAGTGGGTGACCGACCCCCTGCAGGGCGAGCCGTCGCGCGTCACGAAGACCGTCGCCTTTTCCGAGCTGAACGACGACCACAGCCAGTACCGCTTCGAATCCGTGCAGTGCCGCGCCCGCGGCGCGGCGATCGAGATCACGGTGAAGGCCCGCTACGAGCACGACGAGGACGACCGGCTGCGCACCTTCAACGTGCGCGTGGAGCCGGGGGGCGGCTACCGCGTGAACGAAGCCGGAGCCCGGAAACGCCGCTAGCGGCCGCTCCGGGCAAAGGCCGAAGCGCGCGCGAGCTGCTCGTCGCTCGGGCGTACGCCGGTGTACAGGACGAACTGCTCGGCCGCCTGCAGTGCGATCACTTCGGGGCCGGTGATGGCGGGACGGCCCTGGCGCCGGGCCTCGGCGATCAGCGGGGTTTCCGCCGGCATCGCCACCACGTCGAACACCCAGGCCGCGGCGGCCACCTGGTCCGGCGTGAACGCCATCGCTCCGGCCTCGTTTCCGCCCTCCATGCCGATGGGCGTGGCATTGACCAGCAGACCGGCCTCGATGGCGCCCGATTCGTCCTGCCAAACGTAGCCATGGGCGGCGGCCAGCGAACGGCCCGCGGCCTCGTTGCGGGCCACGACCACGCCGTGGGCGAAGCCTTCGTCGGCGAGGGCGGCCAGTACCGCGCGGGCCATGCCGCCGCTGCCGCGCAAGGCCACCCGCAGGCCGCGCGGCACCGCATGGCGCTGCAGCAGCGACCGCACGGCCAGGTAGTCGGTGTTGTAGGCCACGAGGTGGCCGCCGCCGTTCACCAGCGTGTTCACCGACTGCAGCCGCGCCGCGGACGGGGACAGCACGTAGGCCAGCGGAATCACGGCCTCCTTGAAGGGCATGGAGATCGCGCAGCCGCGCACGCCCAGGGCCCGGATGCCGGCGATGGCGGCCGGAAGGTCGGTGGTGGAGAAGGCCTTGTAGACGTAGTCCAGGCCAAGTTCCTCGTACAGGAAATTGTGGAAGCGCGTGCCGAAGTTGCTGGGCCGCGCACTCAGGGACATGCACAACTGCGTATCCCGGGTCAGGCGCAGTGTCATGCTGCGGCCCCTGGCGCCGCCAGGCGCTTCTTGAACAGCCCCAGCGCCAGCGCCGTCACCACCGTGCCGGCCAGGATCGCGGCCGCATACAGGACCACATGGTTCACCGCGTTGGGAATGGCCAGCACGAACACGCCGCCGTGCGGGGCCTGCAGGCCGATGTTCCAGGCCATCGAAAGGCCCCCGGCCACGGCAGAGCCCAGCACGCAGGCCGGGATCACGCGCAGCGGGTCGCGCGCCACGAAGGGAATGGCGCCTTCGGTGATGAAGGCCAGGCCCAGCACGGCGGAGGCCTTGGAGGCTTCGCGCTCTTCGGCGGTGAAGCGGCTCTTGAACAGCCAGCAGGCCAGGGCGATGCCCAGCGGCGGCGTCATGCCGGCGGCCATGGCGGCGGCCATGGGGTTGGCCACGCCGCTGGCGATCAGGGTGGTGGAGAAGACATAGGCCGCCTTGTTCACCGGCCCGCCCATGTCGAAAGCCATCATGGCGCCCAGGACCACGCCCAGCAGCACGGCGCTGCCGGTCTGCAGGCCCTTGAGCCACTCGGTGAGCGCGCCCATCACGGCGGCCATGGGCGCACCGATCACCATCATCATCAGCACGCCGACGATGGCCGCGCCCAGCAGCGGCAGGATCAGCACGGGCTTGAGCCCGTCCAGCCCGCGCGGCAGGCGGATGAAGCGGTTCAGCCAGTGCACCGCATAGCCGGCGATGAAGCCCGCCGCGATGGCGCCCAGGAAGCCCGCGCCCACGGTGCCGGCCAGCATGCCGCCGATCATGCCGGGCGCGATGCCGGGCCGGTCGGCGATGGAGTAGGCGATGTAGCCGGCCAGCGCGGGCAGCATGAGCGCGAAGCCCGCCTTGGCGCCGACCTGGAACAGCACCCAGCCGAGCGTGCCCTTGTGCGCGTCGTCATAGACGTAGATACCGCCCAGCGCGAAGGCCAGCGCGATCAGCAGGCCGCCCGCCACCACGAAGGGCAGCATGAAGGAGACGCCCGTCATCAGGTGCTTGTAGGCGCCCGTGGATTCCCGCCTGCCGGCCCCTGCCGGGGCGGCCGGCGCCGTGCCGCCAGCCGCAGGGGCAGGCGATGCGGAACCACCCCGCACCTGGGCCTGGGCACGTGCCTGGGCGAAGACCGCCGCCGCATCGTGGATGGCGGCCTTGGTGCCGGTGGCGTAGAGCCGCTTGCCGGCGAAACGGTCGCGGTTGACCTGCGTGTCCGCGGCGATCACGACGAGATCGGCCTCGGCGATCTCGCCCGCGGTGAGCGCGTTCTGCGCGCCCACCGAGCCCTGCGTCTCCACCTTGATGGTGTGGCCCAGCGCGCGCGCGCCCTGCTCCAGCGCCTCGGCCGCCATGAAGGTGTGGGCCACGCCCGTGGGGCAGGACGTGATGGCGACGATGCGCAGGGGGCCGTCCTGGGTCGCGGCGATGGCGGGCGGAGCCGCTGCAGGTGCGGCGGGCGGCAGCGGCGCGGCGGCCTGCACGGGCATGCCGCCCGCACGGGCCAGGGCGGCGCGCACCACGCGTTCCGCATCGGCCAGCACCTCGTGCGGGGCGGCTTCGTGCACGGGAGCCGATGCCGTGCCCAGCAGGTCCTGGCGGTCCACGGGCATGTCGGCAGCGATGATGGCCGCCGCGGCGGCCGCGAGTTCGCCGTCGCTGAATCCGCCCTGGGTTCCCAGGCTGCTGTGCACGCTCACGGCGATGCGGTGGCCGAGCGATTCGGCCGCGGCGCGCAGCGCCTCGGCCACCATGAAGCTGTGCGCCGGGCCGGCCTGGCTCGCGGCGATGGCGATGAGTTGGGCCATGGTGTGGGTCTCCTGATTGCTTTAGAGCGGCATGGCCTGGATGGATGCGGCCAGGGCATCCACCTCGGCGCGCGGCGGCAGGCCCGGCGCGATGCGCTGGATGCGGGCGGCTGCGCAGGCCATGCCGAAAATCGCCGCGCCGGGCATGGCCCGGCCCTGCGACACGGCGGCGAGCGTGCCCGCCACCAGCGCGTCGCCCGCGCCCACCGTGGTGGCGACGGGCACACGGGCGGCCGCGGCCTGCCAGCAACCATCGGCCGTCGCGATCACCGCGCCTTCGCCGCCCAGGGACACGGCCAGCTGCCGCACCCCGTGCACGCGACAGAGCGCGCGCGCGGCCTGCGCCACATCGGCGGGCGTGGGCAGATCGCGGCCGGCCAGTTCCTCCAGTTCCGCCCGGTTGGGCTTGATGAAGTCCACCGGCACCACGGCGCCGCGCGCCGGGTCGGCCAGCGCCTGCAGCAGCTGCCGCAGCACGGCACCGCCCGTGTCGATGGCGATGCGCGCGCCGCGCGCGGCCACGGCACGGGCGATGCGCTCCCACACGGCGGCATCCGCGCCGGGCGGCAGGCTGCCGGCCAGTTCGCACCAGTCGCCGGCCCGCACCTGGGCGCAGAGCGCGGCGGTCAGGTCGGCCTCGGCGCGCGCGAGGGCCGCGGGCTCCAGGGCCAGACCGGGGAGGTTGATGTCGGTGGAGTCGCCGCGCGCGGCGTCCGCGATCTTGATGTTGGTGCGGGTGGCGCCCGGCAGGCGCAGCATGCCGTCCGCGATGCCGCGCGCGGCGAAGGCGGCGGCGAACACCGCGTCGTTGTCCGCGCCCAGCCAGCCGGTGGCCGTCACCGGCACGCCCAGCGCCGCGAGCACGGCCGCCACGCCCACGCCCTTGCCGCCGGCTTCCACCTGCTGGCCGAGCGCGCGGTGCACGTTGCCGGGCACGAGCGCCTGCACGCGCATGGTGTGGTCGATGGCCGGGTTGAGGGTGACCGTGAAGACCCGGGGCGTCGCGTGATCAGCCATGGTCGGCCTCCTGCCCGGGGGCCTGCGCGGCCGGCCGCAGCGCGGCGCCCAGGGCGCGCACTTCGTCGGCCGTGTCCACGTCGAGCGCACTGCGCGCCAGCGCCTGCAGCTCGGCCAGGGAATGGCGCCGCAGCAGCGCCTTGACGGTGCCGATGTCGCCGGCACTCATGCTCAGCTCCTGCACGCCCAGGCCCACGAGCAGCGCCGCGCCCAGCGGCTCGCCCGCCAGGCCGCCGCACACGCCCACCCATCGGCCGTGCCGCGCCGCGCCGGCCACGGTGCGCTCCACGAGGCGCAGCACCGCGGGATGCAGGCTGTCGGCCATGCCAGCCAGTTCCGGATGCTGGCGGTCCACCGCCAGCGTGTACTGCGTGAGGTCGTTGGTGCCGATCGAGAAGAAGTCCACGTGGGCCGCCAGGCGGTCCGCGGCCAGCGCCGCGGACGGCACCTCGATCATGATGCCCACCGGCACCGCGGGCGCCTGCAGCTCGGCGCGCACGGCCTCCATGCGCGCGCGCAGTTCGCGCACCTCCTCCGCGGTGCTGATCATCGGGAACATCACCTGTAGCGGGCCGTGCTGCGCGGCGCGGTAGAGCGCGCGCAGCTGGGGCACCAGCAGGTCGTCGCGCCGCAGCGCCAGCCGCGCGCCGCGCACGCCGAGGAAGGGGTTTTCCTCCACGGGCAGGTCCAGGTGGGGCACGCGCTTGTCGCCACCGATGTCCAGCGTGCGCACCACGAGCGGCCGGCCCTGCAGCGCCTCGACCATGCCGCGGTACGCCTGGTACTGCGCTTCCTCGTCCGGCACGGTGTCGCGCTCCAGGAAGAGGAATTCGGTGCGCATCAGGCCCACGCCTTCGGCGCCGGATTCCAGCGCCTTCGCGACCTGGTCGGCGCGGTTCACGTTCGCGGCGATCTCCACCGTGTGGCCGTCGGTGGTCGTGGCGGGCTCGCGGCGGCTGCGGGCCTCTTCCTCCTGCCGGCGGGCCAGGCGCGCCATGCGCTCGCTCGCTTCCACCAGGGCGGTTTCGCTGGGCGCCACATACAGCCGGCCGCGGTAGCCGTCCAGGATGGCCGGCGTGCCGCCCAGTGCCGGCCCTGCGCCGTCCCGCGCGGGCAGCACGCCCGGGCCGGCGGCCACCACGGCGGGCAGGCCCAGGGCGCGCGCCAGGATGGCCGTGTGCGCCGTGGGGCCGCCGCGTGCGGTGCAGAAGCCTCGCACGCGGCCGGTGTCGATCTGCGCCGCCATCGAAGGGGAGATGTCGTCGGCCAGCAGGATGGCATCGTCGGGCCAGGCGGCCCCAGCCGCATCCGGCCCGGCCGCCTCGCCGCCCAGACCCAGCAGGTGGCGCAGCACGCGCTCGCCCACGTCCTGCAGGTCGGCCGCGCGGGCGGCCAGCGTGGCGTCCGGCAGCGCACGCTGCGCGCCCACGCGCTCATGCACCGCGTGGCGCCACGCCCAGGCGGCGCCGTGCCGCTGCACCACGGTGCGGCTCACGGCCTGCATCAGTTCGGCATCGCGCAGCAGCCCCTGGTGGGCCGCGAAGATGCCGGCCT
This sequence comes from Paracidovorax cattleyae, assembly GCF_900104515.1. GTDB lineage: Bacteria > Pseudomonadota > Gammaproteobacteria > Burkholderiales > Burkholderiaceae_C > Paracidovorax > Paracidovorax cattleyae. The sequence continues at coordinate 2,904 of NZ_FNJL01000004.1, read as the reverse complement.
GCTCGGCCCGGCCGGCGGCCCTTGCCCCGGCGGCCAGTTGCTCCAGCTGCGCCTGCGCGGCGGCGAAGGCCCGGTCGAGCGCAGCGGCCTCGGCGGCCACGGAAGTGAAGCGGTCCTCCACGTCCAGGGCGGCCGCCTCCGCGTGCACCAGGGTACCCACGACCAGGCCGGGGCTGGCGGCGATGCCGGTGAAGGTGTGCCGCGCCGCGGGCTGCCAGTCGCCGAGTTCGCGGCCCAGGCCCTGGGCCTGGGCCTGCCGCGCGGCCGACAGTTCGGCCTGCCGCGCCTCTTCCTCGCCCAGCCGCACGATGGTGGCGGCCAGCATGGACAGCGCCGCGGCCGCGTCCTGCCCCTGTGCGGACAGGCGCAGCTGTGCGCCACGCCCGGCCCCCAGGCCCAGCAGCGCGGCCACGCTCTTGGCGTCGGCCACGGAATCACCGCACCGCACATGCACCCGCGCCTGGAAGCGCCCGGCCACGCGGGCCCATTCGCCGGCCGGCCGCGCGTGGAGGCCGCCGGGGTAATTGAGGGAGAGTTCGCGGCCCAGCGGGAAATCCTCGAGCGCCGCGCCCTGGGCACCGGCACCCGCAGCGCCATCGGGCGCATCGGCCGTGAGCACGCGCACGATCTCCTGCGCATCGCCCGTGGTGGCCAGGCGCTGCATCAGGGCGGAGTCGCGCATCACGCGCGTGAGCCGGCGCAGCACCTGGATGTGCTCGTCGGATGCCGCGGCGATCGCCACCACCAGCTTCGCCTGCTTGGCGTCGTCGCCCCAGCGCACTCCGGCCGGCACCTGCAGCACGGCCAGCCCCGTGCGGCGCACGAGGTGCTTGTCTTCCACCATGCCGTGCGGAATGGCCAGCCCTTCGCCCAGGAAGGTGTTGGCCACCTTCTCGCGCTGCAGCAGGCTGTCGACATAGGCGGGCTGGATATGGCCGGCCTGCGCCAGCAGTGCGCCGGCGGCGCGCACGGCATCTTCGCGGTTGTGCGGGGCCGCTCCCAGGCGGACCTCGACCGGAATGGTGGACATGGGTATGTCTCCTGAATTTGGTATCGATTCCAAGCGCGATTATGAAGCGGCGCCTTGTGGCCGGGCAAGCGGTCCCGCCCCCCGGCTCCCGCAAAAACCAGGGAAAACACCTAGTAAATCACCTTATCCTCAGCGCTTTTCCACGGGCGGCGGCGACAGCGGACGCCATGGGCCGGAAAACCGCGCCAGCACCACTTGCCAGACAGTTTCTGGAATCGTTACCATCCAATGCACACCTGACGGAGGTCCCCGGCCCCGGCGCCCTCCCCCGTTGTCCCACCGTCTTGTACAGGAGTCCGGATTGGCCAGCATCAAGGACGTCGCCCAGCGCGCCGGCGTCTCCACCACCACCGTCTCGCGCGTGCTCACCACGCCGGACGCCGTGCGCTCCCCGCTGCGCGACCGCGTGGAGCAGGCCATCGCCGAGCTGGGCTACCGGCCCAACCTCGCGGCGCGCCGGCTGCGCCAGCGCCGCGCCTCGATCGTCGGCCTGATCGTCTCGGACATCCGCAGCCCTTTCTTCACCGACGTGGGCCGCGCCGTGGAGGACGTGGCCTACCGGAACGGCTTGCGGCTCATTCTCTGCAACAGCGACGAGAACCCCGCCAAGGAGCAGTCGTACCTGGAGCTGATGGCCGACGAGCAGGCCAGCGGCGTGATCCTGTCGCCGACCATGGAAGGCCTGCAGCGCCTGCGGCCCGGGGACTGGCCCTTTCCGCTCGTGCTCGTGGACCGCGCGCTGGAAGGCTCCCGCGTGGATCGCGTGGTGCTGGACAACCACGCCGCGGCGCGCCGCGCCACGGAGCACCTGCTGCAATCGGGCTGGCGGCGCATCGCCCTGCTCGCCGGCATCCACAGCACCACCGGCCAGCAGCGCCACGCAGGCTATGCGGAGGCCCTGGCGGCGCACGGCCTCGCGCCGCGGCCGCTGTGGCTCGACCCCACGCGCGACGCGGGCGAGCGCGCCACCGCGCAATGCCTCGCGGCGCCGCCCGCCGAACGCCCCGACGCGCTGCTCGCCACCAACGGCCTGCTGCTGCTCGGCGCCCTGCAGGCCGTGCAGGCCGCGGGCCTGCGCACCCCGCAGGACATCGGCATCGCCGGTTTCGACAACAACGACTGGACCGCCCTGCCCGCGCTGGACGTGACCACCATCGCCCAGCCCACCTACGACATCGGACGCACCGCGGCGGAACTGCTGCTGCAGCGCATGCAGGACCCGGCGCGGCCGGCGCGGCGCGTGGTGCTGGAGGGAGAGCTGGTGGTGCGGGGGTCGAGCAGAGGCCGGTAAAACACCGGCAGCACCGAAAAACAAGCGGCCTCGCTGGCACTTGCCCCGCTTCGCCATGCTCCTTCCGTTGCACCACGGCAATGGCTTTCCGGGCGCACACCCAGCGACGGCGCCTCCATGCAGCGCAACCCATCGTCCAGACAGGCAACCCACCGGCGGTCCTGCCCGCACTTGGCCCCTTGCAAGCCTGTCTGGCCCGGCACGACATGGAAGGCCGTGCCGTCCGGGAACCTCTCACAACCCCTGATCCGAGCCCAGCATCAAGGCTATCCGCACACATTCACCTGCTTCGGGAGCGCGATAGCAACTGCCCTGGGGACGATCCCCGTGCTCAGGGGCCTTTCGGCCCCAGCGACTCATGCGTTCGCCGTGCGCGGGCGCACCTGTGCCTTGCAGGCGCCGCTTTTGGGTTTGAAGAATGCATCCACTCCCCGGTCCAGGAAGGACGCCAGGCGCTTCATGTTGTAGCAGGCGGCCATCATCGTCATGCCAACCGTGGCCCGTGCCTGCCCGATCGTGCGCACGAACTTGCCGCCCAGGTGACGGAGACCGGCAAACACATGCTCCACCTTGGCACGCTTCT
>NZ_FNJL01000084.1 GCF_900104515.1 Paracidovorax cattleyae | reverse complement strand
ACCTCATCCCTCTTGTGCTGGCGCGAGGCCTCGGCGAACAGGTCGAACTTCAGCGCGCTGCGGGGGGTGATCATGGCAAGGGGGCAGGCTTTCTTGGGTCAGGAAGAGAGCGGTTGGGTTTTGAGAGGTTCCCTTGCGGATTCGGAGGTTTTGAGAGGTTTCCTGCTGACTCAGTGGCAATATTCAGCAGGTTTGCCATTTACAGCTTCGTTTTTCTGAGGGTTTTTTCGGCAATCGATGATTTCTTCTTGATATTTAAAAGTCAACTCGCAAGCACAAGAAATCTGAAAACTCCGAATCGAATCCCATGGGCCTCTGCAATTCAAAACCGACACGTGTTTACTCTCCCAGTCCCTCGACAATTTCACGCTCATCTGCGCCCAGCTCAGACTCAGAGGGCCAGAGAACAAAAAAAAAATTAACTGCGGACGGACCGCTTGCCAGGTTGCGGGAGAGATCGCAGCCCACCAATGGAGCAGGAAATGGCCGAGGCAACGAGCAGTGGAATTCGGTACTTTCCCACATGAATAACCCAAGCGGTGATCCGCGTATTTCGCGCGCGCTTGGCCTGGTAAAAGATATTTATTTAAATTCTGCCACTTTGCGTGATCGCTTAAACGCCGTTGCTCGCGAAGGAGGAGCAACTATCCGAATCGTTGCTGACGATGAAACGGGACACTCCTATGGTCATGCGGCCACGAGGATCCATGACAGAACCATTTTATTGACTGAATCCACAGCGAGCGACATTGATGGCAACCATCACCAGCTATTGAATACCCTTTTGATTGAACTGACCAATCTGGGGAGAGCGGCTGATTTTCAACAGGTCAACGCCGATTTTCAGCAAGGGAGAATAGGTGTTGCCAGGGCTGCTCACAATAAAGAACGCGCTGAATACGGAACCATTGAGGAAATGTCAAGCTATTATAGCGAGGCACGTCCTGAGATTGAGGCTGCGGGCTATGGAAATCCTTCGCTTTGGTATATGTCGCACGACGCATATACAGGCGCTCCCAGTCCCAGCTATCATTCATTCGAAGATTACTATGCCGTCGCTAGGCGCACGGGACATACCGATGTCCACAGAGATTTTTTTAGCAAATGGAAGAACTCCATGGAATCAAGTGATTGAGCCGAATTTTCAGGTTTTATGCCTATACGGTCATATTTCTTTAAAAAGTCCTCCGGCGGTAGGTAGGCCGCTCTGCTCAGCCATCGAACAGGGTAGGCACGCTTGGAGCGCGGGGCGCGTTCAGGTCTTCTGCGCCCAGCCGCTTCCCATCGGCATCGATGCGCGCCAGCGGCACGTAGCCGCCCGGTTCGCAGATGTACCAGACGATGGCACGCGCATTACGCTCTGATCAACCGCTTGCCGCTGTATTCATTCAATAGTTCGCTATATTTTTGATAGCGAATGATGATTGCATGCCCCGGCCTCATGGGCTGCCAGTGCATGTCTTCGAAGAGTTTTCCAACCAAGGTTTGGAGGTTTTTGAGAAATCCCTGCAAGTCAATCCATCAGCCATAGCCCGGATGAAGAAATAGAAAACCGAAGCAGGTATTGGGATGATGGTATTGATATCAATGGAGAGAGGATATTTTTTGAACGATATTATCCCTCTTGTAATCAACGGGAATATCTCGAGACTTCGCCTCCTTGAAGTCCTGTAGAACATGGCGCTGTAGGGCAAACTCCTCTTCGAGAAAGATATTTGCATTCTTGTACCTTATATCCTCTTCATCATAATTCATCATATAGTAATCTATATGCTCCAAAAATTGAATGGCCGAGTGACTGCATTTTTTCTACCGCCCTTCAAAACAAAATCAATCACCATCTCTATCACACCCAAAAATTTCAGGGCACCTTCTGATGCATCGAAATCATCTTCATTGACATCATCCACGTCCCATTCAATATCTTCCAGCAATGACTTGGCATGTTCTGCACTCCCTTTTTCCTGCCTGCCTTGAAAAATATCCAGAACTATTTTTTGCAGCAATTTGCTGCCGGATCGATATTGACATTCGATGAATTTATTGGGAACCTCTCAAAACCCAGCCCCTCTGTCTTTGACCGAGAACGCCTGAACCCGCCATAGCCATGATCACCCCCCGCAGCGCGCTGAAGTTCGAC
>NZ_FNJL01000040.1 GCF_900104515.1 Paracidovorax cattleyae | reverse complement strand
GCAGAAGTTGTGCGAAGACGTACAGCAGGCCACGGGCCACTCGGTGAAGCGGGGTTGGGCGGATCAAGGCTACACGGGCGAGGCGGCAGCAGAGGCCGCACGGGACAACGGCATCGAGCTGCAGATCGTGAAGCTGCCCGAGGCGAAGAAGGGCTTCGTGCTGCTGCCGCGGCGCTGGGTGGTGGAGCGAAGCTTCGGCTGGCTGGCGAGGTTCCGCAGGCTTTCTCGGGATTATGAGCGGCTGCCCGAAGTGCTCAGCGGACTGCATTTCCTGGTGTTTGCAGTGCTCATGTTGCCCGCCGCCGCGCGGGTGCTGGCCGCAGCGGGAAGTTCATAACACCCTCTATTCCGGAGAGTTGGGCGATCCCCGGCCCGCTGGAAAATCCGGCTCCAGCCTTGCGATCCGGATCGACAAGGACGCCGCCCGCCAGATCTTCGAGCAGATGGAGCGAGACACCCCCAACCTGTGCCCTTCCGAACCGGGCGAGAGGATGCGGTAGAAGAACGACCTGACCTGCTACCGGACCCGGTCCGGAAAGCACACCTGCTACGTGGGCTTCGACCTGAAAAGCGGCAGGAGCCAGGCCGGGCACATCTGCTGAGGGGCCCCCGGACGTCAGGCGTTGTCTGCGGTCCTGCGCGTGACCCACACGGCCGAGGCGACGATCAGCAGGCCGCCGATCCAGCCCTGGGCCGCCATGCGCTCGCCCACCCACAGCATGGCGATGAGTGCACCCCACAGCGGCTCACTGCCCATCAGCAGGGCCACGCGCGAGGGGCTGGTGCGCGATGCCGCGTGGTTCTGCACGAAGAACGCGAACAGGGTGCATAGCAGCACCAGGAAGGCCATGGCCCCCCAGAACGGCGCGGTGTGCGGCAGGGGCGGCCAGCCGGGGCCCTGCACCGTGAGCATCAGGGCCGCCGAGCCCAGGGCCATCACCCCCATCTGTACCGCGGTCACGGTGAGCGCGGGCAGGCCGTGCCGCTGGCCGTGGCGGCGCGTGAGGCAGACCATCGCGCCGCGCAGGAAGGCCGCGAGCACCATCAGGCCGTCGCCCCAGGCGAGGCCGGAGAGCCCGCCGTGCTGGAAGGCCAGCAGCCCGGCGCCCAGCAGCGACAGCGCGGCGGCCGACAGCACGGCGCGGCCGGGCCGTTCCCTGAGCAGCCACCATTCGCACAGCGGCGTGAAGGCCACGCAGAGGCTGATCAGGAAGGCCGCGTTCGATGCGGTGGTCAGCGAGACGCCGAAGGTCTCGCACACGAAGATCGCCAGCAGGTTCAGCCCCAGCACTGATGCACCGGCGAGCGCTGCGCGCCAGTCCGGCAGGGCGAGCCCGCGCAGCGCCGGCAGCAGGAGCAGGAAGGTCAGGCCGAAGCGCAGCACCAGGAACTGCAGTACGGGTACCTGGGCGGTGGCGGTCTTCGCAGCGCTGTAGCTGCCACCCCAGATCACGGCCACGAGGAGCAGCAGCGCCTCGGTGGCGCCGAATGGCGGCCGGTGCCGCGTGCCGATGGTTCCGGAAACGCGGATTCCGCTTGCCTGCATGCCTGTTTTCCTTGGGTACTTGTGGGGGTGCGGTGATTGTTCGCCGGGCCGCCGGGCATTGACTAGACTGGGCGGCAGAACAGGAGCTGTGCCCGGTGAGAACAAATGACGCCCTGGAGGTGATGGTGGAACTCGTGGCCTTCGTCCGCGTGGCGGAGGCCGGCAGCTTCTCCGCGGCCGCGCGCCGGCATGGGCTGACGCCGTCTGCCGTGAGCCGGCAGGTGGCGCGCCTGGAGAAGACCCTGGGCGTCTGCCTGCTGCAGCGCACGACCCGGCAGTTGCGGCTGACGGAGGCCGGGCTGGAAGTGCTGGAGCGCGGGCGCGCCATGGTGGCCGCGGCCCGGGCCACCCTGCAGGCCGCCGAAGGCCACGTGGGCACGCCCCGGGGGCTGGTGCGGCTCAGCGCGCCCAAGGCCTTCGCCCGCCACGTGCTGCACGGGCCGCTTCTGTCCTTCCTGCGCGTGCATCCCGAGGTGGACCTGCACCTGCTGGTGCTCGACCGGCCGGTGGATGCCCTGCGGGAGGACATCGACCTCGTCGTCTGCATGACCGACGATCCGCCGCCGGGCATGGCGGCCCGCGCGCTGATGCCGGTGCGGCAATGGGTGCTCGCCAGCCCGGACTATCTCGCCGCGCGGGAGCCTGTCCGCCGCCCCGAGGACCTGGCAATCCACAGCTGCCTGCCGCTCGGCGAGCAGGCGGGCGACAGCCGGTGGCGCTTCGTCCGCGACGGCGACGGCCATCTCGGCGATGGCGTGGTCGAGATGCAGGTCGCCGGCCGCTACGCGGTCAACCACAGCGAGATGCGCCTCGCGGCGATCGAGGCGGGGCTGGGCGTGGGCTGCGTGCCGGATTTTGTGGCGCGCGACGCGCTGCAGGCCGGGCGGGTGGTGCGCGTGCTGCCCGGCTGGACCGTGGACAGCCATTACCAGGGCACCGCCTACCTGGTGTTTCCCGCGTCCCGCCATACCGCGCCCAAGCTGCGGGCGCTGGTCGACCACCTCGTCGCCGAACTGGCGCCTGGCGGCACTGCCCTCTGATGTCCTGCCCCTCGATGATTCAAGGATAGCTATCGGAGAGGGTTCGACCGTAAACTACGGCGAGAGAGGGCCGTGCAGCGCCGCAACGGGCTGTGCAGGCAAACAAGGAAGGATATGGCAACGACCACCTACTCCGATCCGTTGGCGCCGTTCTTCGAGCATTCCGTCAGCGCGGCCGGGCTCGAGCGCGTCCTGCAGGTCGTCCGCAGGCATCTGTCCATGGACGTGGCGTTCATCTCACGGTTCCAGGACAGCGACCGCGTGCTCGACTACGTGGACGGTGAAGCCGGTTGCGTGCTCCAGCCAGGGCAGGTGGTCCCGCTCGGCAGTGGCTACTGCCTGAAGGTGATCCGGGGCGAACTGCCCGAATACATCCCCGATACCTCCCGCGTGCCTGCGGCGATGGAGATTCCCGAGACGGTGTCCATTCCCATCGGTTCGCACCTCAGCACGCCCATCGTGCTCGAAGACCATCGCCTGTTCGGCACCCTGTGCTGCTTCAGCCACCAGCCCGTCGCCTCGCTCGCCGAGCGCGACATGGACGTGCTGCGTGCCTTCGCCGAGTTCCTCGGCTTCTATTTCGACCTGGCAGCGCGGCGCGAGAAGGAACGGGAGGCGGTCGCGCACGTCATCCGCGCGGCGATGCAGGATGGCCACCTGCGCACGGTCTTCCAGCCCGTCTATGACATCGGGCGGCGCAGCCTCCATGGCTTCGAATGCCTGTCCCGGTTCGATATGGAGCCCCTGCGCCCGCCGGACCAGTGGTTCAGCGCAGCCCACAGCGTGGGGCTGGGGATGGAACTGGAACTGCATGCCATCCGCCGGGCGCTGTCCTCGCTGGAGTGCTTTCCCGCCGCCCTCCCGTTCAACGTGAACTGCTCGCCGGACTTCATCCTCTCGGGCAGGCTGCAGGCGCTGATGGACGACGGCACCGACCTGTCCCGCGTGGTGCTGGAGGTGACCGAGCATGCCGCCGTGAACGACTACGCGGCCCTGGCCGAGGCCCTGCAGCCGTTCCGCGCGCGGGGCATCTGCCTGGCCGTGGACGACGCAGGCGCCGGCTATTCGAGCATGCGCCACATCCTCCAGCTGCAGCCCGAGATCATCAAGCTCGACATCAGCATCACGCAGTCCATCGACCGCGACAGCCACCGCCGGGCGCTGGCCAAGGGGTTGATCAGCTTCGCGCACGAGATCGGCAGCCGGATCGTCGCGGAAGGGGTGGAAGAGTCCGCCGAACTGGAGACCCTGGGCCGATTGGGCGTGGACTTCGCCCAGGGCTACTACCTGGCCCGGCCCCTGGCGCTGCAGGATGCCGTCCTGGCGGCCCGGGGAGCCGGCCGGCCGGGGGCGACGGGCATGCGCGGGGCCCGGGCGGCCGGTGCCTAGGGGCGCTGCCGCACGAAGCGTTGTTCCAGCACTTCCCGCCCCCACTGGCTTCCCGGCCGCTCCTCCACGCAGGTGAAACCACGCGCCTCGTACAGGCGGCGGGCGGCGTGCAGGCCGCTGAAGGTCCACAGGTGCGTTTCGGCGAAGGCCGGCCGGGCGTCCACGAACGCCAGCGCGGCGGCCAGCAGCCGGCGGCCGATGCCGCCGCCGCGCACCCCGTCATCCACGATGAACCAGCGCAGGTGGGCGGTGCCCGGGCCGAGGTCTTCGCCGTCGATGGCCACCGAACCGGCGATCCGTCCGTCCACCTCGGCCGTCCACACGGCGTTGGGCGAAGGCTCCCGGGCGTCCAGCCGGCCGCAGAACTCCGCCAGGCCGCCCGCCACCACGGATTCGAACCGCTGGCCGAAACCCGCCTCCCGTGCGTAGAAGAGCGCATGCATTTCGGTGACACGGGCGATCAGCCCGGGGCGGTAGCCGGAGCACAGGGCCACCGTGGGCCGCGGCTGCGGTTGCGGCGGCTGCGGTGCCGTCGCGGGCCCGCCGTGGCCCATCCGGGCCAGCGCGGCGGCATACAGGCGCACGCCTTCGAGCACGGCGCGGTCTTCCCCCGGCCCCAGATGTTCGAGGGCGCCGACCACCTGCGCCCGCGCGAACGCATGGATGCCCGCCATCCGTTGCCGGCCGCGCGCGGTCAACGCCAGCTGCTTCACGCGCCCGTCCTGCGCACCGGCCGTTTCCCGCACGTCGCCCGAAGCCACCAGCTTGCGCAGCATGCGGCTCACGCTGGACTTCTCCAGCCGCAGGCGCTCGCCCAGGTCGCGCGCCGTCAGCTGTCCGCCGTCCTGCCCGATCTCGATCAGGGCGTGCACCGCGGACGGCGACAGATCGGTGCCGGCGAAATCGCCCCCCATGAAACCGAGGGCGCGCACCATCGAGCGGGACGCGGCGCGGATTTCCTCGACGAGGGCTGGATCGGTGGGCATGGGTAACTCCATTTAGTTGTATCATACAACCAAATGGGGCAGGCTTCTCACATGCGCTCGATGCCGGCCATCTCCACCCATTCGGCCCAGCGGCGGATGTCCTCCTGGATGAAGCGCTGCAGGTCCGGCCCGGAGCGCCATGCGTTCTCGAAGCCGCGCGCGGCGTAGGCCTGCTGTACCGCGGGGTCGGCCATGGCCTGCTGCAGCGCGCGGCCCATGCCCTCGACGGCCGCGGCCGGCGTGCCGGCCGGCGCGGCCAGGCCGAACCAGCCCTGCAGTTCCAGGCCGGGCACGACGGAACTGGCCGCTGGCACCTGGGGCAGCGCCGGCAGCGGCCGGGGGCTGGTGACGGCGATCGGGCGCAGCCGGTCGTTCTGCAGCGCGGGCGCGGCCGAGAGCGTGTCGATGAACACGAAATCCAGCTGGCCGCCCATCAGGTCGGTCAGGATCTGGGTGACCGACTTGTACGAAACGCCCTGGTATTGCAGGCGGGCATGCACGCGCAGCAGCTCGGCCGGCACCTGCGAGGACGAGCTGTAGTAGCCGTAGTTCAGCGTGCCGGGCCTGGCGCGTGCCGCCGCCACCAGTTCGGCCAGACTGCGGTAGGGCGCGTCGGAGCGCACCAGCAGCACGGAGCTGAAGCGGCCGAACATGCCGACCTGCACGAAGTCCTTCAGCGGGTCGTAGCGCAGGCTGCGGTACAGGCTCACGTTGGCGGCGTGCGTGGAGTTGCTGGTGAGCAGGAAGGTATAGCCGTCCGGCGGCGCGGCCTTGGCGGCCAGCGCACCCAGGATGCCCGCGGCGCCGGGGCGGTTGTCCACCACCATGGTGGCCAGCGGCAGCGTGCGGGGCACGTGGCTGGCGAAGGTGCGCGCCACGAAATCCGCAGCGCCGCCCGCCGCGGAAGGCACGATGAGGCTGATGGGCCGCCCGCCCGGCCACGGGGCGTCCGCCGCACGCGCGGCGGGCAGGGCCAGCGTGGTGAGCGGCAGGCAGGCCAGGCCGCGCAGCAGGGCACGGCGACGGGGCAGCGGCGGGGTGGAAAGGGCGGTACGGCGCATGGGAATGTCTCCTGGGGGCTGGTCTTGGAATGGGGTGGGCGAGCGGATGGCGGCGTACGTCACGCCTGTGCCGGCTGGTGGGCGAGCGCGGCCAGGAAGGGGTGGAGCGCCTGCAGGTACTGCGGCAGGCAGTCCACCATGGGCGTGTGGCCGCCGGGCAGCAGCCGCAACTGCGCCGAGGGCAGGCAAGCCGCCAGTTCCTCGGCATCGGCCACGCTGCGGCGCATATCCCGTTCCCCGTGCAACACGAGCACCGGGCCGCGCAGCGAGGGCAGCAGGGGGCGCAGGTCCACGGCTCGCAGGCCCTCGATGCTCTGCAGCAGCGCCTCGGGCGCCAGGCTGTCCAGATAGGCGCACAGCTGCGCGAAAAGCATGGCCGGCGGCGTGCGGGCGAAGCAGGTGCGCAGGAAATCCCGCCGGGCCTCCGCGGTCCAGCCTTCGCGCACCCGGCGGGCGAAACCTGGATCGCCATGGCGGCTGCTGTGGGCGCCGGTATTGCCCGCCACCACGCCAGCCACCGGCAACCCGGGCTGCAGCGCGGTCAGCAGGGCCAGCACCCCGCCCACGGAATAGCCCAGCAGGACCACCGGCCCGGCATCGCCGTCCTGCACGCGCGGGCGCAGGGCGTCGGCCAGGCGCCGCGCCACTGCGCACGGTTCGCAGGAATGCGGACTGCGGGGCGGCTCGGCCCAGTCCACGGGCTGCACGGTCCAGCCCGGAGCGTGCAGGCGCCCGAACACGGCGGGCGAGCAGCCGGCGCCGGGCAGGGCCACGAGCAGCGGCCCGCGCAGCGCGCACCAGTCCACCGCATCCATGGCCGCGGGCGGCAGGGGCGGCGCTCCGGGGGCATCGACGGGGTGGGGGCGGGAGGCAGGCAGCGGGGGCATGGCGGCCATCCTAGGCAGCTGCCGCCGATGCGGATAGGGAATAATTTTCATTCGATGATGAGCAAGAGGAATCGCCTGCCATGACATCCCCGTACCCGCTGCTGCCCGACCTGCCGGTCACCCAGGTGCGCCACTTCCTGCTCGTGGCCGAGCATGGCGGGTTCCAGGCGGCGGCAGACAAGGCCTTCCGCACGCAGCCGGCCATCAGCAAGTCCGTGCAGGCGCTGGAGGATCGCCTGGGCGGCGCGCTGCTGGAGCCGGGCCGGCGCTCGGTGCTGACGCCCCTGGGCCGGCAATGCCTGCCCTTCCTGCGCGAGCTGGTGCTCCACCACGACCGCACGGCCGCGGCGGTGTCGGCCTTCGTGCGCAAGGACCGGGGCACGCTGACCGTGGCGGCCATCGCCGCGCTGGCCGGCAACTGGCTGCCGGGCCTGGTAAGCGGCTACCTGCAGGACCATCCGGGCGTGGCCGTGCGCCTGCTGGACGACAACTCGCGCAACGTGGAGCGCATGGTGCGGGACGGGGAGGTGGATTTCGGTGTGGGCAGCCTGGTGTCGGAAGCGCCGGAGATCGTGTTCGAGCCGCTGGCGGGCGATGCCTTCGGCCTCGTGTGCAGCCGTCGCCACCCGCTCGCGCGGCACCGCCAGCTGCGCTGGGACGAACTGCAGGGCCTGCCCCTGCTCGGCACCACCGCCCACCACCAGCTGGCCGCCTGGCCGGAGGAGGCCCGCTGGCTGCAGGCGCCGGTGATGCAGGTCAGCACCATGCTGACCATGCTGGCGCTGCTGGATGCCAACGTGGGCGTGACCGTGCTGGCCCGCCTGGGCATGCCGGCCATGCTGGCCGACCGGCTGGCCTTCGTGCCCCTGGTGGCGCCCCGGCGCGAGCGGCGGCTGGGCATCCTGCGCCTGGCGGGCCAGTCGCTCAGCCCGGCCGCGCAGGCGATGCGTGAGCGGCTGCTGGCGTATGCGGAGGGGTTGCGGGCCAGGTGACAGTCAGCCATTGCTGACTAAACTGATCCCGCCCCGAGCTGCGAACTAAGATCAGCAAGTCTGGCAGGCCTCCTTGCCACCTTGCAGTCAACAAAGAATCCAGCTCACGGGATACATGCTCGACGACATCAAGAAGACCCTCTGGGCCACCGCCGACAAGCTGCGCGCCAACATGGACGCCGCCGAGTACAAGCACCTGGTGCTCGGCCTCATCTTCATCAAGTACATCTCGGACACCTTCACCGCCCGTACCGCCGAACTGGCTGCGCGCCTGCGCGACCCCGACGACGAATACTTCTACGGCAATGCCAGCGACGAAGACATCGCCGCCGAACTCGAAGACCGCGACTACTACACCTCGGCCAACGTGTTCTGGGTGCCCGAAGCCGCCCGCTGGGAGGCCATTCGCGGCGCAGCCAAGCAGACCACCATCGGCAAGCACATCGATGACGCCCTGGGCCTGATCGAAGCCGAGAACCCCAAGCTCAAGGGCATCCTCGACAAGCGATACGCTCGCGCGCAATTGCCCGGCGGCAAGCTGGGCGAACTGGTGGACCTGGTCTCGACCATCGGCTTCGGCACCGACCCCGCCGTGGCCCGCGACGTGCTGGGCCAGGTGTATGAATATTTCCTGGGCATGTTTGCCAGTGCCGAAGGCAAGCGGGGCGGGCAGTTCTACACGCCTGCCAGCATCGTCAAGACCCTGGTGGCCGTGCTGGCCCCGCACCACGGCAAGGTGTACGACCCGTGCTGCGGCTCGGGCGGCATGTTCGTGCAGTCCGAGAAGTTCATCGAAGCCCACGGCGGCAAGCTGGGCGACGTGTCCATCTATGGGCAGGAGGCCAACCCCACCACCTGGCGCCTGGCCGCCATGAACCTGGCCATTCGCGGCATCGACTTCAACCTGGGGCGAGAGCCCGCAGACACCTTCACCCACAACCAGCACCCCGACCTGCGGGCCGACTACATCCTGGCCAACCCGCCGTTCAACATCAGCGACTGGTGGCACGGCAGCCTGGCAGGCGACGCCCGCTGGCACTACGGCGACCCGCCGCAAGGCAACGCCAACTACGCCTGGCTGCAGCACATGCTGCACCACCTGAAACCCACGGGCCGCGCCGGCATCGTGCTGGCCAATGGCTCGATGAGCAGCAGCCAGAACAACGAAGGCGTGATCCGCGCTGCCATGGTCGATGCCGACGTGGTGGAAGTGATGGTGGCCCTGCCGGGGCAGCTCTTCTTCAACACCCAGATCCCGGCCTGCCTGTGGTTCCTGGCCAAGCAAAAGGCACGCAAGGGCGAAGTGCTGTTCATCGATGCGCGCAAGCTCGGCAAGATGATTTCGCGCGTGCAGGCGGAGCTAGATGATGCGGCGATCAAGCGCATCGCTGAAACCGTGGCCGCCTGGCGCGGCGAGGTGGAGGTGGGCGCCACGATCACCAGCTATGAAGACGTGCCGGGCTTTTGCCGCAGCGTGCCCCTGGCCGAAATTGCGCAGCACGGCCATGTGCTGACCCCGGGCCGCTATGTGGGCGCCGAAGCCGTGGAAGACGACGACGAGGCCTTTGCCGAGAAGATGCAGAAGCTCACCGAGAAGCTGGGTGAGCAGATGGCGAAGGGGGCGGAGCTGGATGCGCTGATTCGGCAGAAGCTGGGGGGGCTAGGGTATGAGTTCTGAGTGGGCTGAAGCCACCCTTGGCAAATTTGTACGGCTCCAGCGAGGTCATGACCTTACGGCGGCAGAGCAAGAGCCCGGCAATGTGCCTGTTATGGGTTCAGCAGGGCCAAATGGAACGCACAGTAAGTCTTTAGCCAAAGGCCCCGGCGTTGTCATTGGGCGAAGTGGGGCATCCGCTGGGAAGGTTCACTTCATCGAGGTGGACTATTGGCCGCACAACACTTGTCTCTACGTCACTGACTTTCTTGGCAACAACCCCCGGTTCGCCTTTTATTTGCTTCAGATGCTCGATCTTGGTACGTTCAACTCCGGCAGCGCCCAGCCATCGTTGAATCGAAACTTCATTTACTCGATTCCGCTGAAGGTCCCGGACGTCGACGAGCAGGATGCAATCGTGTCAGTGCTGCAGGCACTTGACGACCGCATCACTCTCCTGCGCGAAACCAACGCCACCCTCGAAGCCCTCGCCCAGGCGCTGTTCAAGTCGTGGTTCGTCGATTTCGACCCCGTGCGCGCCAAGATGGCAGGCCGCGCCCCCGAAGGCATGGACGAGGCCACGGTCGCGCTGTTTCCGGATGCGTTGGAAGAGACAGGGTTGGGGGTGGTGCCGAAGGGGTGGTCAGTCAAGATATTGGCGGACGTCACGACTTACCTCAACAGAGGAATTTCACCCAAGTACGTAGACGATGGCGGTCTGCTCGTGCTGAACCAGAAGTGCGTTCGGGACTTTTCTATCGATTGGTCAAAGGGGCGCCGTCACGATCCCAGTCACCGGAAGGTGGATGGCCGCTTGCTGGAGAAGGGGGATGTTTTGGTGAACTCGACCGGTGTGGGAACCTTGGGGCGAGTTGGGCAAATATTGGATTTACCCGAACCCGCCATCGTTGACTCCCACGTGACCGTGGTTCGCGCAGGCGAGGCGGTCAGCTGGCCTTACCTCGGCCAATGGATGCAAAGCAGGCAGGGACATATTGAAGCCATGGGCGAAGGGTCCACTGGTCAGACGGAGCTTTCTCGAAGCAAGTTGGGAAGCATGCCTTTGCTGGTGCCTACGGGGGCGGTACTGGCTGCCTTTGATGCGGCTGTCTTGCCGCTGAAAGCCCGAATCTCTTGCAACGCAGATACGGCGCAATCGCTGTCCATGCTGCGAGACACCCTGCTCCCCCGCCTCATCTCCGGCCAACTCCGCCTGCCGGAAGCCCAATCCCAATTGGAGGCCGCCGCATGAGCATTCCCATGCTCGACGACATCCTGGCCTTGCTGGACCGACTCGAAGGCCACATCGCTGACGATCTCGAAAGCGAGCACCTGGACTTCAAGCCCTCGCAGGGTCCCAAGGAAGACCTGAAAGTGGCCTGTGAGTACGCCGTCTGTTTTGCGAATGCAGGTGGTGGTGTCGTCGTGTTCGGCGTGGCCGACAAACTCAAGGGCCGTGCCCAGGCCATTCAAGGCACGCAGGGGCACGATGTGGACGTGTTCAAGCGCGCGATTTACGACGGCACACGCCCAGGCATCGAGGCCGAGGTGTTCGAGTTATCGGTGCCCGAGGGCACGGGCAGGTTGCTTGTGATGCGGGTGCCTGAAGGTTTGCAGAAGCCTTACGGCACGGCGGCAGGCCTGTTCAAGCAGCGGGTGGGCAAGAACTGCATGCCGCTGGACCGCGTCGTGTTCCAGCGGGCCCAGGTGGCCAGTGCGGCACTGGACTGGAGTGGTGAGCCCGCCCAAGGCGTCACCCTGAGTGACTTGGACCCGCTTCAGATCGAACGTGCCCGCCAGGTGCTGCGCAGCAAGGCGCCGTCTTCGGGTTTGCTGGATCTGCCCGATCTGGCGTTCTTGCAGGGGCTGGAGGCGGTGCGCGATGGCCGCGTCACCCACACGGGCCTGCTGTTGTTTGCCCGCCGAGAGGTATTGGCGCGTTGCTGCCCGCAGGCCCAGTTCCACTATGTGCTGCACGACAGCGAAACCACGGTGGCGCGCAACGACATCGATCGCTTGCCCTTGCTTGAAGCCGTGGAGCGCATGGAGCAGGTCTTCGTGGGACCGCTGAACCCCGAGAAGGAAATCGAGCTGGGCTTGTTCAAGATGCGCATACCGCAGTACCCGATAGAAGGGGTGCGCGAAGCTGTGCTCAACGCCTTGACCCATCGGGACTACCTCAATCCGGGCGAAATCCTGGTGCGGCATTCGGCACAGGAGTTGGTGGTGACCAGCCCAGGGGGCTTCGTTGCAGGCATCACACCAGACAACATCCTTCGGCATGAGGCCGTGCCCCGCAACCGCACGCTGGCCAATGCGCTGGTCAAGCTGCGTCTGGTGGAGTCTTCCGGCATTGGACGTTGGCGCATCTTCAGGTCTGCGCTGGTGTTCGGAAAGCGGAGGCCCCAATACCAGACGGATGGCCACTCGGTCACCTTGAGGTTGTTCAACCGGGCCACCCACGATGCCGTGGCGCAAGTGGTGGCCCGCCTGGATGCCGAAGGCGCAGAGGTGTCCCTGGATCATCTGTTGGTGCTGGATGCCCTGATGGGGCAGCCGTTCATCGATTCGGCAGAGGTGGCCCAGGTGCTTCAGTTGCCGCGTGACGAGGCCCGGTGGGTGCTGGAGGCCATGTGCATGCCCCCTTTGAACTTGCTGGAGCGCAAGGGGCACACCCCTGCAGCGACCTTTCATCTGGCCAAGGGCGTTGCCACGGCCTTGAAGGGCAAGGTGGCCTATACACGGACTCGCGGCCTGAACCCCGTGCGCTATGCAGAGATGGTGAGGGAGTACCTGCGAGACCACCAGCGCATCGAGAACGCGCGAATGCGGGAACTGCTGGGGCTCGGCGATTCGCCCTCAGCCCAAGTGGAGGCGTCCAGGCTGTTGACCAAGTGGAGCCAGGACGATGGTTTTCTGCTGAAGAACAAAGGGAAGGGCAAGCCGTTCTACACCCTGCGTTGAAGGCGCCGGGCGTTTAGCAATTCATCAGCCAATTGCTAAACGGCGGGATTTTTCAAATAAATCAATGACTTACGCGTTTAGCATGCTAAACGACCGAGCAAATGACCAATCAAGCAGGGGAGGTTGCGCCATGACAGAAGATCAACTCGAACAGGACGCACTGAGTTGGCTCATCGAAGTCGGCTACACCCACCTGAGCGGCTACGACATCGCCCCCGATGGCCCAGCGCCGGCGCGCGACAACTTCCGCCAGGTGCTGCTGCCCCAGCGCCTGCGCGACGCCATCGCCCGCCTGAACCCGCTCATTCCCCTGGCAGCGCGCGAAGACGCCTTCAAGCAGGTGCAGGACCTGGGCACCCCGGTGCTGCTGTCGGCCAACCGGCACTTCCACCGGCTGCTGGTGGGCGGTGTGCCCGTGCAGTACCAGCAGGACGGCGAGACCCGGGGCGACTTCGTGCGGCTGGTGGACTGGGGCGATGCAGCGGCCAACGAATGGCTGGCCGTCAACCAGTTCTCGCTCAAGGGCCCGCACCACACTCGCCGCCCGGACATCATCCTGTTCCTCAACGGCCTGCCCGTGGTGCTGCTGGAGCTGAAGAACCCGGCCGATGAAAACGCCAGCATCTGGAAGGCCTACGACCAGATCCAGACGTACAAGGCGCAGATCCCCGACGTGTTCCAGTACAACGAGGTGCTGGTGGTGTCGGATGGCTCCGAGGCGCTGATGGGCTCGCTCTCCAGCAATGCCGAGCGCTTCATGGCCTGGCGCACCATCGACGGTGTCACGCTGGACCCGCTCGGCCAGTTCAACGAGCTGGAAACCCTGGTGCGCGGTGCGCTGGCACCGGCGTACCTGTTGGATTACCTGCGCTACTTCGTGCTGTTCGAGGACGACGGCGGCCTGATCAAGAAGATCGCCGGCTACCACCAGTTCCACGCGGTGCGCGCGGCCATCGAGCAGGTGGTGGCCGCTTCCCGCCCGGGTGGTTCGCACAAGGGCGGGGTGGTGTGGCACACCCAGGGCAGCGGCAAGAGCATCACCATGACCTGCTTTGCCGCACGGGTGATGCAGGAGCCGGCCATGAAGAATCCCACCATCGTGGTCATCACCGACCGCAATGACCTGGACGGCCAGCTCTTCGGCGTGTTCAGTCTGGCGCAAGACTTGCTGCGCGAGCAGCCCGTGCAGGTGGAAACGCGGCAGGACCTGCGCGCCAAGCTGGCCCGCCGGCCATCGGGCGGCATCGTGTTCGCCACCATCCAGAAGTTCATGCCGGGTGAGGACGAAGACGCCTTCCCTATGCTCTCCGAGCGCAGCAACATCGTGGTGATCGCCGACGAAGCGCACCGCACGCAGTACGGCTTCGAGGCCAAGCTCAAGACCATCAAGCGCAAGGCGGGCCAGCCAGAGCGCGCAGCGACTGCAAGGACCACGGGTGACGAAGCCAGTTCGGCGCTGACCGTCGATTTCGTTCCGCCTGCGTATGAGGTGGAACACAAATACCAGGCCGGCTATGCCCAGCATCTGCGCGACGCCTTGCCCCACGCCACCTTCGTGGCCTTCACCGGCACGCCCGTGTCCAGCGAAGACCGCGACACGCGCGCCGTGTTCGGCGATTACATCCATGTCTATGACATGCAGCAGGCCAAGGAAGATGGCGCTACCGTGGCCATCTACTACGAGAGCCGCCTGGCCAAGCTCAGCCTGAAGCAAGACGAGCTGCCTCACCTCGACGAAGAGGTGGACGAGCTGGCCGAAGACGAGGAAGAGGGCATCCAGGCCAGGCTCAAGAGCCGCTGGGCCGCCCTGGAAAAGGTGGTGGGCGCCGAGCCCCGCGTGGCCGCCGTGGCGGCGGACCTGGTCAGGCACTTCGAGGAGCGCAACAAGGCGCAGAGCGGCAAGGCCATGGTCGTGGCCATGAGCCGCGACATCTGCGTGCACCTGTACGATGAGATCATCAAGCTGCGCCCCGACTGGCATGACGCAGACCCTGCGAAGGGCGCCATCAAGATCGTGATGACGGGTTCGGCCAGCGACAAGGCTTTGCTGCGTCCGCACATCTACAGCGGCCAGGTCAGGAAGCGTCTGGAGAAGCGCTTCAAGGACCCGACCGATCCGCTGCGCTTGGTTGTCGTGCGCGACATGTGGCTGACGGGCTTCGACGCCCCCTGCGTGCACACCCTGTATGTGGACAAGCCCATGAAGGGCCACAACCTCATGCAGGCCATCGCCCGCGTGAACCGCGTGTTCAAGGACAAGCAGGGTGGCCTGGTGGTCGATTACATCGGCATCGGCAACGAACTCAAGGCCGCGATGAAGGAATACACGGCCAGCAAGGGCCGGGGCAAACCCACGGTCGATGCCCACGAGGCGTACGCCGTGCTGGAGGAAAAGCTCGACGTGCTCCGCGCCATGCTGCATGGCTTCGACTACAGCGGCTTCCTCACGGGTGGGCACAAGGTGCTGGCAGGTGCGGCCAACCATGTACTGGGCCTGAAGAGCGAAGGCCGGCGCGATGGCAAAAAGCGTTTCGCCGATACGGCTCTGGCCATGAGCAAGGCCTTCACCTTGTGCTGCACGCTGGACGAAGCCAAGGCCGTGCGCGAAGAAGTGGCCTTCATGCAGGCCGTGAAGGTGATCCTGACCAAGAAGGACATCACCCAGCAGAAGAAGACCGACGAGCAGCGCGAGCTGGCCATCCGCCAGATCATCGGCTCGGCGGTGGTGTCCGACCGCGTGGTGGACATCTTCGATGCCGTGGGCCTGGACAAGCCCAACATCGGGCTGCTGGACGACGATTTCCTGGCGCAGGTGAAGAACCTGCCCGAGCGCAACCTGGCGGTGGAGCTGCTGGAGCGCCTGCTGGAAGGCGAGATCAGGAGCCGCTTCGCCACCAACGTGGTGCAGGAGCGCAAGTTCTCCGAGCTGCTGGGCAACGTCATCAAGCGCTACCAGAACCGTTCCATCGAAACCGCCCAGGTCATGGAAGAGTTGGTGGAAATGGCCAGGAAATTCCGCGAGGCCGCATCACGCGGCGAGAGCCTGGGCCTGAGCGACGACGAGGTGAAGTTCTACGACGCGCTGATCCTCAACGAATCGGCGGCGCGGGAGTTGAGCGACGAGACGCTGAAGAAGATCGCCCACGAACTGACGACCAGCCTGCGCCAGAACATCAGCGTGGACTGGGCGCACCGCGAGAGCGTGCGGGCCAAGCTGCGGCTGATGGTCAAGCGGATTCTGCGCAAGTACAAGTACCCGCCTGACTTGGCTGATGCCGCGGTGGAGCTGGTACTGGAGCAGGCCGAGATGATCGGGGATGAGTGGGTCAGGTAAGAACGGCTGATCGGATGGCAGGTCACCGCGTCAGGAAGAAAAAAGCCCCGGGTGACAGGCACTTGGGGCTTCTTGTTCGCCATTGTGGCAACGGCAGATCTCAGAACGGAATATCGTCATCCATGTCGTCGAACCCCGACGCCGCACGCGGCGCCTGGGCCGCGGGTGCCGGAGCAGGACGGGGCGCCGGTGCCGGGCGCGGCGTGGCCGCCTGGGGCGCAGGGCGCCGCGCCGGCGCCGGGGCGCTGTTGCCGCCACCGTAGCCGTCGTCGCCACCGCCATAACCGCCGTCGTCATAGCCACCACCACCGCCCTGGCCGCCGCCCATGCCCTGGCGGCTGCCGAGCATCTGCATGGTGTCGGCACGGATTTCGGTCGTGAATTTTTCCTGGCCCGACTGGTCGGTCCACTTGCGGGTGCGCAGGCTGCCTTCGACATAGACCTGGGAGCCCTTGCGCAGGTACTGGCCCACGATCTCGGCCAGGCGGCCGTTGAAGACGACGCGGTGCCACTCGGTGGCTTCCTTGTTCTCGCCGGTGTTCTTGTCGCGCCAGCGGTCGGTGGTGGCGATGGTGACGTTGGCGACCTGGTCGCCGCTGGGGAAGGTGCGCATCTCGGGGTCGCGCCCGAGGTTGCCGACGATGATGACTTTGTTGACGGATGCCATGGTGTGAAGGGGCCTGTAGAGAATGGTGGAGGAAAGGCACTACGGCCTGCGCGGCGGCCACGGGGGCGCCGCGAAGAGGGAGCGGGGATTGTGCCCCAAGCGGCCGATGCCTGCGCGCGCCGTTCCCGCCCGGCAGGGTGCCACAATGTCCCTCCGTCCTGCCGCGCAGCGACCGGCGCCCGCCGCGCCCGCGCCCGCGTCCGTTCCCCGCCCTCTGCCCCGCCATGCAACGAGAACCCGACTTCCTGGACAACCTGCGCTCGGAGCTGCGCGACGGCCAGCGCTGGCTGGAGCGCAGCATCGTCCTGGCCTATGCGGTGGCCGCCGGGCTCAGCGTGGTGGTGTTCACCATGCTGGCGGAGTGGGCCTTCGCGGTGTTCGAGCGCGTCTACCACTGGGGCGGCGGCTGGGCCGTGCTGCTGTGGACGCCCGCGATCACCGCGGCGGTGGTCCGGGCCACGCGGCGCTGGGTGCCGGGCGCGGCCGGATCGGGCATCCCTCAGGTAATCGCGGCGCTGGAGCCCGGCCTCACGGCGCCCCAGCGGGGCCGCTTCGTCTCCCTGCGGCTGTCGGCGGCCAAGATCCTGCTGGCCAGCGCGGGGTTCATGGCGGGCCTGTCGATCGGACGGGAGGGGCCGTCGGTGCAGGTGGCGGCGGGCGTGATGCACCATGCGCGCCGCTGGTTCGGCCCGCGGTCGGGCATCACTGCCCATGCGCTGCTCGTGGCCGGCGGGGCGGCGGGCATCGCCGCGGCCTTCAATGCGCCGCTGGCGGGCGTGGTGTTTGCCATCGAGGAGCTGTCCCGCAAGCTCGAATCGCGCAGCAGCGGCCTGATCATCGCGGCCATCGTGCTGGCCGGCCTGATGGGGGTGTCGGCGTTCGGCAACCTGAGCTATTTCGGGCGCATCCAGGTGCCGCGGCTGGGCTGGGACGCGCTGCTGCCGGGCCTGGCCGTCTCGCTGGCCTGCGGCGTGCTGGGCGGGCTGTTCGCCAAGCTGATGGCGGCGTCGCTCACCGGCGCGCCGGACCGTTTCAACCGCTGGCGGGCGCGCTGGCCGGTGCGCTTCGCGGCGGCGGGCGGGCTGGCGATCGCGGTGATCGGCCTGGTGACAGGCGGCGCGACCTTCGGCGCGGGCTCGGAGGCGGTCAAGCACATGCTGGCCGGCCAGGCGGACGTGCCGGCCTTCTACGTCACGCTCAAGTTCATCGCCACGTGGCTGTCGGCCTGGGTGGGGGTGCCGGGCGGGATCTTCGCGCCGTCGCTCTCGATCGGGGCGGGCGTGGGCCACAACGTGGCGCTGCTGGCCGGCGGGGACATCGCACCGGCCATCGCGCCGGCCCTGATCGCCATGGGCATGGCGGCCTTCCTGGCGGCGGTGACGCAGGCGCCGCTCACGGCCTTCATCATCGTGATGGAGATGGTGGACGGGCACGCGCTGGTGCTGAGCCTGATGGCCTCCGCGATGCTGGCCAGCCTGGTGTCGCGCATGCTGGCGCGGCCACTCTACGAGACCCTGGCGGCCTCCATGCTGAGCGCCGCGCAGCTGCCCGAGGCGCCGGCGGACGTGGATGCGGCGGCGGAGGGTTCTCCCGCTCCCGCGGAGGAAGGCGCCCCGCGGAAAACTGCCGGTCGCTGAGCCGACCCGGGGCCGCCGGGCCTTATTTCCGGGCGCGGCCGCCGTGGGCCGGCACGGGCTGCATGCCCCAGGCCGCCGCCAGCCAGGCGAGGCAGAGGAGGGTGGTCGCCACGAACAGGCCGTGTGCGCCGACCCAGCGCAGCAGCGCGCCACCGAGGGCTCCGCCCGCGAACAGGCCCAGCGACTGCAGCGTGTTGTAGGTGCCCAGGGCGGCGCCGCGCACGGCCGGCGGAGCGGTGCGGGAGACCAGGCTCGGCTGGCTGGCTTCGAGCGCGTTGAAGCCGCAGAAGAACAGGAACAGCAGCCCGCCCAGGGCCCACAGCCCCGTCGGTGTGCCAGCCGATGCCGCCCAGCCCAGCCCGAGCTGCACCAGCAGCACGAGGCCGATGGCACCCAGCAGGGCGCCGCGCAGCCGGCCGGCGCGCTCCAGGGCGAACAGGCCGCCCATGGCCAGGAAGGACAGCACCACGGCGGGCAGGTAGAGGTGCCAGTGTGCGCTCTTGGGCAGGCCGGCCTGCACCAGCAGGGCGGGCACGGCCACCCACATGGCCAGTTGCACCGTGTGCAGCGCGAAGACGCCGAGGTTCAGGCGCAGCAGGTCCGGGTGGCGCAGCACGTCGGCCAGGCGGCCGCGCGGTGCGTCCGCATGGCGCGCGGGCTCGGGGGGCACCACCCGGAGCACCACGGCGATGCCGGCCAGAGCCAGCGCGCAGGTCAGCCCGAAGATGCCGGGCAGGCCGAAGCGGGCCGCCAGCGGCGGGGCGGCCACGAGCGCCACGGCGAACATCAGCCCGATGCTGCCGCCCACCAGCGCCATGGCCTTGGTGCGCACGCCGTCGCGCGTCTGGTCGGCCAGCAGGGCGGTGACGGCGGCGGACACGGCACCCGCGCCCTGCAGCGCGCGGCCCAGCAGCAGTCCGCCGAGCGAATCGGCCAGCGCCGCCAGCAGGCTGCCGGCCGCGAACACCAGCAGGCCGAGGACGATGACGCGCTTGCGCCCGAAGCGGTCGGAGGCCATGCCCAGCGGCAACTGCAGCACGGCCTGGGTGAGGCCGTAGATGCCCATGGCCAGGCCCACCAGGGCGGGGTCATCGCCGCCGGGGTACTTGCGCGCTTCGAGCGCGAACACCGGCAGCACCAGGAACAGCCCCAGCATGCGCAGCGCGAAGATGAGCGCCAGCGACAGGCTGGAGCGCCGCTCCAGCGGCGTCATCGTGGTGGCGGAGGCGGCGGGGATGTCGGTCGCGGGCGTAGGCGGCAGGGGATCCGGCACGGCAGAGGTCATCGGTTGCGGGCGATGGAAAGACGGCGATTCTCGCCCATCGCGCGCGCCCCGCGCCGGCCGGCCGTCAGCGGTGGCGTTGCCGCCAGCCGAGCACGCCGGCCGCGCAGGCCAGCAGCACCAGCGCGGCGGGGGACAGCGCCGGCACCGGGGTGGCCTGTGCGGGCGCCGGCGCGGCAGCCAGCAGCGCCGGGCCGCCCGGGTCGGCGATCACGCCCACGGCGGGGTCGGTGTCGCCCGCGCCGTTGTCGGTGATCGTGAAGGTGATCGTGTCGCCGGCGATCTGCGCGTCCGTCCATTCGAACCAGGTGTAGCGGTCCGCCCCGGGGCCGGAGGGGCCGAACTTGAGGAATCGGGTGCCGTCGGGCAGGACCTGGGGGTATTTCAGCGTCACTGTCACGCTGCCGGTGCAACTGGTGGCGACGAAGCGGAACACGCCGTGGGGAAACTGCGCGCCGGCCGGGCCGCCCGTGGGCGTCTCGAAGGCGGTCCGGGTGCTGTCGAACTGGCAGCCGTCCGCGACGGCCGGGCCGGACAGCGTGGCCATGATGGTGCCCGTGCCGGTGGCCGACGCCGCCGAGAACGTGGTCGGGCTCTGGCGCAGCACGAGGTGCAGCGTGGAGTTCCTCTGTACGTTGTAGTCGGACAGCGTGCGGTCGTCCTCCAGTTGCCTGCCCGCGAAGATGAGGCGCTGCTGCTCGGGCGGAATGCCCTTCTGGTCCTGGATCTGCGCCTTCACGTTCCCGATGGAGTCGCTGGGCTCCACGTCCAGCGTCAAGGTCTCGCTGGACATCAGCCTCACGAAGATCTGCATGGCCCAGGCACCCTGCGCCCCGAGGGTGAGCAGGCAGATCAGCGCAAATTGGGCAAAGGTGCGGCGCAGCGAGAAGGAGGCCGGCAACGGGAAGGCGCGGGAAAGACCGGAAGTCATCGGAAAACGGTTGCACGGCCAGGAGCCGGCAGGCCAAAAGAAAGGGGACGCAGAAGGCGTAACCGTCGAGCACGGCAAAGCGTAACCATCCATCATGACGGAACCATCCCGCGATGGAAAGCGCGTTCTGCGCAGTTTCCGCAGCCCATGGCCGAGCCGCCGCCGGGCTTCCCGCAGGCGGGCCTGCGGATCAGGAAAGGTGGGCCTGGGTGGGTGGCAGGCCCAACTGCGCGCGCAGGCGCTGCACGCACTGCGCCACGGAAAGCGCATCGGTGCGCAGCTCCAATGCGGGGGCCTCCGGCGGCTCATAGGGCGAATCGATCCCCGTGAAGCGCGGCAGCGCGCCGCTGCGGGCGCGCCGGTACAGGCCCTTGGGATCGCGCTCCTCGGCCAGGGCCAGCGGCAGGTTCACGTACACCTCGAGGAAATCCCCGGGCGCGAACAGCGCCTGAGCGGCCGCGCGCTCTGCGCGGAACGGCGAGATCAGCGCGACGATGGCGACAAATCCCGCATCCACGAACAGCCGTGCCACGTGCGCGGCCCGGCGGATGCTCTCGGCCCGGTCCGCATCGGTGAAGCCCAGGTCGCTGCTGAGCCCGGCACGCAGGCGGTCGCCGTCGATCACGAAGGTGCGCAGGCCGTCGCGGTGCAGCGAGGCCTCCAGCGCGTGCGCGAGCGTGGTCTTGCCCGCGCCCGAGAGCCCGGTGAGCCAGACGGCCCGGGCGTTATGGCCCTGCAGGCGTTCACGGTCCTGGCGGGTGATGGCGGAGGAAGCGGCTGGCGGGACGGTCATGGCACGGGTGCCTGGGAACGGGCTTCCATTATGGGCACGGGCGCCGCCGGCCCGCCTCACCTATCATGGTGGGTTTCCCGCATGCCGACGCCTTAAGTGACCGAGCCCACCGTCCCCGATGATCCGCGCCCCGGCGAAGGGGCCTACCTGGCCCGCGCCCTGCGCGAGCAACGCATCAGCATCCGCGGCGCGCGTACGCACAACCTCAAGAACATCGACCTGGACCTGCCGCGCAACCAGCTCGTGGTGATCACGGGGCTGTCGGGCTCGGGCAAGTCCAGCCTCGCGTTCGACACGCTCTATGCCGAGGGCCAGCGCCGCTACGTGGAGAGCCTGTCGGCCTATGCGCGGCAGTTCCTGGGCCGGTTGGACAAGCCGGACGTGGACCTGATCGAGGGGCTGTCGCCCGCGATTTCCATCGAGCAGAAGGCCACCAGCCACAACCCGCGCTCCACCGTGGGCACGGTGACCGAGATCCACGACTACCTGCGCCTGCTCTACGCCCGCGCCGGTACGCCCTACTGCCCCGAGCACGGCCTGCCGCTGTCCGCGCAGACGGTGAGCCAGATGGTGGACACCGTGCTGGCGCTGCCCGAGGACACCCGCCTCATGGTGCTGGCCCCGGTGGCGCGTGGCCGCAAGGGCGAGTTCACCGAGCTGTTCGCGCAGATGCATGCGCTGGGCTACATGCGCTTCCGGGTGGATGGAACGATCCACGAGGTGGAGAACCTCCCCCAGCTCAAGAAGACCGAGAAGCACGACATCGACGTGGTGATCGACCGGCTGAAGGTGCGCCCCGACGCGCAGCAACGGCTTGCCGAGAGCTTCGAGGCCGCGCTGCGCGTGGGCCAGGAAGCCGCGGGCGCCGACGGCAACGGCCGCGTGCTGGCGCTGGAGATGGATTCGGAGCGGGAGCACCTTTTTTCCAGCAAGTTCGCCTGCCCCATCTGCGGTTTCTCGCTGCCCGAGCTGGAGCCGCGCCTGTTCTCGTTCAACTCGCCGATCGGCGCCTGCCCCACCTGCGACGGCCTGGGCCAGCAGGAGGTGTTCGATCCGGTGCGGATCGTGGCTTTCCCCAGCTTGAGCCTGGCCAGCGGCGCCATCAAGGGCTGGGACCGGCGCAACGGCTATTACTTCGCCATGCTCGAGAGCCTGGCCCGGCACTACGGCTTCGATGTCGAGGCCCCGTTCGAGTCGCTGCCCGAACGCGTGCGCAGCGCCGTGCTGTACGGCTCCGGCGAGGAAGAGATCGCCTTCAGCTACATCCTGGACAGCGGCGCCAACAAGGGCAAGGCCGTCGTCAGGAAGCACCCGTTCGAAGGCATCCTGCCGAACATGGCGCGGCGATACCGCGAGACCGATTCCACCGTCGTGCGCGAAGACCTCGCCCGCCTGCGCAGCACCCAGCCCTGCCCCGACTGCCATGGCACGCGCCTGCGGCTGGAGGCGCGCCACGTGCGCGTGGGCGAGGGCGAGCAGTCCCGCGCCATCTACGAGGTGAGCCGCGCCACCCTGGCCGAGGCCCGGGCCTGGTTCGAGGCGCTGCAGCTGAGCGGCGCCAAGGCCGAGATCGCCGGCAAGGTGGTGCGCGAGATCGCCACGCGCCTCACGTTCCTGAACGACGTGGGCCTCAACTACCTGAGCCTGGACCGCAGCGCCGAAACGCTCTCGGGCGGCGAGGCGCAGCGCATCCGCCTGGCCAGCCAGATCGGCTCGGGCCTGACCGGCGTGATGTACGTGCTGGACGAGCCCAGCATCGGCCTGCACCAGCGCGACAACGACCGGCTGATCGCCACGCTGCAGCACCTGCGCGACATCGGCAACAGCGTGATCGTGGTCGAGCACGACGAGGACATGATCCGCGCCGCCGACCACTGCGTGGACATGGGCCCGGGCGCGGGCGTGCACGGCGGCCGCGTGATGGCCCAGGGCACGAGCGACGAGCTGAGCGCCCATCCCGAATCGCTCACCGGCCAGTACCTCTCGGGCGCGCGGGTCATCCCCGTGCCGGCGCGCCGCACGCCCTGGCTGCCGGTGCTGGAGGCGCAGGCCGAAGCCGAGCCGCCGAAGAAGGGCAAGTCGCGCTTCCCCGAAACCGACGCCAGCCGCCGCCGCGCGGAGCGCATGGCAGAGCACCGCGCGAAGCAGGGGCGCCTGCAGGCGCTGCGCGTGGTGGGCGCCACGGGCCACAGCCTGAAGAACGTGAGCGTGGAGTTTCCCGTGGGGCTGCTCACCTGCGTGACGGGCGTGTCCGGCTCGGGCAAGAGCACGCTGGTCAACGACACGCTCTACGCCGCCGTGGCGCGCCAGCTCTACCGATCCCACGACGAGCCCGCGCCGCACGAGGCCATCGAGGGCATCGAGTACTTCGACAAGGTCATCAATGTGGACCAGTCGCCCATCGGCCGCACGCCGCGCAGCAACCCGGCTACCTATACGGGCCTGTTCACGCCGATCCGCGAACTGATGGCCGAGACCAACACCGCCCGCGAACGCGGCTATGGCCCCGGGCGCTTTTCCTTCAACGTGGCCGGCGGGCGCTGCGAGGCCTGCCAGGGCGACGGTGTGGTGAAGGTGGAGATGCACTTTCTGCCCGACGTGTACGTGCCCTGCGACGTCTGCCATGGCCAGCGCTACAACCGCGAGACGCTGGAAGTGCAGTGGAAAGGCCGGAACATCGCGCAGATCCTGGAGCTGACGGTGGAGGATGCCCACGCCTTCTTCCAGGACGTGCCCGCGATCGCCCGCAAGCTGCAGACGCTGCTCGACGTGGGCCTGTCGTACATCCGCCTCGGCCAGGCCGCCACCACGCTTTCGGGCGGCGAGGCCCAGCGCGTGAAGCTGGCGCAGGAGCTGTCCAAGCGCGACACGGGCCGCACGCTCTACATCCTGGACGAGCCCACCACGGGCCTGCATTTCGCCGACATCGACCTGTTGCTCAAGGTGCTGCACCAGTTGCGCGACGCGGGCAACACCATCGTGGTGATCGAGCACAACCTGGACGTCATCAAGACGGCCGACTGGATCATCGACATGGGGCCCGAAGGCGGGGCGGGCGGCGGCACCGTGGTGGCCGAGGGCACGCCCGAGGAGGTGGCGGCGAACCCGGCCAGCCATACGGGGCGATATTTGGCGCGGTATTTGTAATGCTGCCTTCTTTATCGGAATGGCTCGGTCGTTACGGATGTAACAAGGCGAACCCCGGCTGTTGAGCCTGCCAGCTCTTCCATAGAATCGCGCCGCTAAAACAACCGGCAATTGCGGGGGAGGTTCCATGAGTGGAGTGGTCCATGTAGACCAGGCGCAACTGCGTGCGCAATTGGAGAAAAAACTGCCACCCAAGGTGCGGCTTTTTCAACTGGAGGACATTCCGGGTGTGATGCGTTCGCGCTTGGGGTGGCCGGTGGCGGCTGCGTTGATGGAACGATGGTTTCGAGGGGCGGCGTTCGAGATGCCTGACGAGATGAAGCTCAGTCTTGAAAAAAATCGCTTGAGCCAGTTGCCCGCCGCGCGGTTGGACGAAAACACCGTGACCATGGCGTGGGCGCTGCGTTTTCCCCGGGTGCATGCCGCCGTGGAGCAATTGCAAGCTAACTGGGCCAGTACTGCCGGGCGGGTGCAATTGCAAAAGCGTGTGCTGAGTTGGCGTGGGATGCGTGGCCAAGGGAACTGGAGGTTTGGCGACTTGAACCTGTCGGCTAAACACTTGGACGACACTTGCCAAGTGAACTTTCTGAACTTTGGCCGCTTCGGCGATCCGCTGGATGATTTTTACGGAGCCATGGGCGAAGCCACGCTCAAGGTGGCGGCTTCAGGAATGGTCACGCCCAAGCCCAATGGCAAGGCAACCGTCGCCATCGATGAATTGGGTTTCTATCTGCGCGATGCCTACGACTTCAACGACGACTCCTTCATATCTCAGCCTCTTGGATTCTGGGGATTTGAAGGCGTCGAGCGCAGCCTTCAACTGGGCAGGGACATCCTGATCGACGAGAGATGGGCCTATGAGGAAGCGGTCTCGGCGCGGGCATCCTACTATCTTGTACAGAATGCTCATTTCAGAAAATGGCGCGCCCGCCACGGCCTTGGCGGAGACTTTATGGTGCTCTCCGATGTGTATCGGGTACGCCTTCCGTTTCCGATCCAATTGGAGTGGTGATGAAGCTGCTGAGTCGTTTGAAGAAAATCCCGTGCTTGGTGTGGTGCCTGGCAATGACCGCTTTCGTTGCTCTTGTCTGGTACGCGGCTTCCCCGACATTCTTGTACAGCTACAACAGTCCCCATGGGGTCTACCGCTTGGAGTTTCACAAGGCATCGATTTTCCAACGGCTTATCCACTACGACTTCAGAATGCCTTATGTCGTGCGCCTGTATCGCGTGTCCCCCAAGAAACTGTTGCGCGAAAGCGAGGTTGTGGATCTGCAGTCCGGCGGCCAATTCGACTGGCTTCTTGATGCACCGGTCGCCATCAATACCGTGACGGTAGGCAGCGTGGTGGTCTTTGAAGGTATCCCAGCCGAATGCGGAGACCCGCCGCTTGGTAGCGGATGCCCCGCGAAGCCTTGAAGACCAGGTTGGGTCCAAAGGTTCCCGATGGGCTGAGTGCATCAGCCTGCAGCGCAGCAGTCTCCGATGTGAGGCAGCTCCGGCAGGGCGGCCGCGCGGGCCTATCGCCGCAGCAGCCGCGCCACCAGCGGGTCCAGCGAGGCCATGAAGTCTTCCACCGCCTGGGTGTAGCCGCCCTCCAGCCCGAGGTCGCCGTTGATCTCGCCGTGGTCCAGGGGCTGCGGCAGCACCGTGGCGCGGCTGCCCCGGGCATGCACTTTGCGGGCCATGGATTCGGCCTGCAGGCAGGGCTGGTCGGGCCGTTCCGTGGAGCAGACGAACTGCCAGGGGGGCGTGCCGGCCACCAGCTGGTCGTAGGGCGACAACTGGGCCCATGCGGCCGGATCGGTGCCGAAGGCCGCGTCGTAGAGCGGCAGGTGCGGCGCGGCCATGAACTGCGGCACGTCGAGCACGGCGCTGTCGAGCACGACCGTGCCGAGCCAGGGCCATGCCCCCCATTGCACTGCTGCGGCCGGCCGGGCATTGAGCAGTGCCACCAGGTGCGCCCCGGCCGAGTGCCCCATGAGGATGAAGCGTCCCGCATCCGCACCCCATTCGCCCGCGTGCTGCTGGGCGGTGGCCAGCGCGAGGGCCACGTCCTGCGCCTGCTGCGCCACGGGCGTGTCGGGCAGCATGCGGTAGTTGATCGACACCAGCACGAAGCCCTGCGGCACCCAGCGGGCGACCTTGTGCTCCACCACCTTGGGCATGGCCTTGTCGCCGGTGCGCCATGCCCCGCCGTGCACCATGAAGATCACCGGTGCGCGCAGGCCCGGGGCCGGTGAGCCGGCGGCCGGCAGGTAGACATCCATGCGCTGGCGCGGATCGGCGCCGTAGGGCAGGTCGGCGATCCTGCGCACGCCGGCAGGCAGGGCCGCGGCCGCTCCGCCCCGCATGCGTTCGGCCCAGCGGCCGCGTGGAGATTCGCCGCCGTCGCCGATGCCGGCGTTCACGTTCTGGCCAGCGGCCAGCAACACGGCGCACAGGGCCAGGGAAGCGGCGCGGGAAGAGTGCGAGGGGCGGGTGGAGCGGTGGTACATGGCTGCGGACTCCTGGGTGGCGCGGTGCAACGCGTTGTGGATGGGCCCCATGGTGCCTTGCGGTCCGGCCTGCACGGTGAAGCGCGCGCGGCAAATCATGACAAGGCATGACAGTCCGTCCGGAGGACGTCATCGCCTGTCATCATCGCGCCATGACCGAACCGCTCGCCAGGATCCTCGTGGCCGACGACGAGCCCGACCTGCGCTCCCTGCTGCAGCGCTACCTGGGCGACCAGGGATACGCCGTGCGCGCCGTCGATGGCGCGGCGCCCCTGGAGCGGTTGCTCGCGCGCGAGCGCTTCGACGTGCTGGTGCTGGATGTGATGATGCCCGGCGAGGACGGCCTTTCGCTGTGCCGTCGCCTGCGTGCGCAGGGCGAGACCATTCCCATCCTCATGCTGACCGCGCGCGGCGATCCGGTGGACCGCGTGGTGGGCCTGGAGATGGGGGCCGACGACTACCTGCCCAAGCCGTTCCAGCCGCGCGAACTGCTCGCGCGCATCCAGGCCATGGTGCGGCGCCAGCGCCTGCTGGGCGCGCACCACGGGCCCGTGGCAGCTGCCGCCGCGCCCGAGTGCATCGGGTTCGGCGACTGCACCCTCTGGCCCGGAGCCCGCCGCCTGCAGCGTGCGGGGCAGGAGGTGGACCTGTCCAGCACCGAATTTGCCCTGTTGCTGGCATTCGCCCGCCAGCCGCGCCGGCCGCTGGGGCGCGACCGGCTCATCGCGCTGGCCTACGGCCCCGGCCACGTGGCCACCGACCGCAGCATCGACGTGCAGGTCATGCGCCTGCGCAAGCTCATCGAACCCGACCCCGCGCACCCCCGCCACCTGCGCACCGTATGGGGAGTGGGCTATGTCTTCCTGCCCGACGGGCCGGTTCCGCTGCCTGCTGGCCCGCCCCAGTCGTCGTCCGGTCCGGAGGCGCCGCAATGAACACCGCGGCCCCCACGGCACCTGCCGGCCACGGCTGGCCGCGCAGCCTGTTCGGCCGCCATCTGCTGCTCATCGTGGCCCTGGTCGTCGCCGGGCAGCTGTGTGCGGCCTGGATCGCGCGGCGCCTCATCGTGGAGCCGCGCATCGCCATGGCGGCCGAGGGCTCCGCACGCCAGCTGGCCGCGCTGCGCGCCGGCCTGCAGGCCCTGCCCCCCGCGCAGCGGCAGGCTTTCGTGGATGCCTTCAACCGCCAGGTGGCCGGCGTGCAGGGCAGGGTGCAGGGACCGGGCACGCCCTCCGCTCAGGGCGACCTCGCGATGACGCCGCTGGAGCGCCGCTTCCAGCAGGCCCTGTCGGACCGCCTGGGCGCCACCGGCTGGCTGGTGCCCGGCACCGGGCACGTCTGGCAGCGAGGGGGGGCGGGCGTGCTCTGGCTGCACTTGCAGCCGCTGCCGGATGCTGGTGCCGATCCGGCAGCGGCCTGGGTCGCGCTGCCGGTCACCGGCACGTTCCGCGCTTTCACGGGGGCCTGGCTGGCGGCCACGCTGGCCGGCGGGTTGCTGGCGCTGGCCGGCGCCGCCTGGCTGCAGCGGCAATTGCACCGCCCCCTGCAGCGCGTGGTGGCAGCGGCGCAGGCCATCGCGCGCGGACAGGCCCACACGCCCCTGCCCGAGGATGGCCCGCAGGAGATCGCCGCGCTCGCGCACGGCATCAACCACATGGCCGATGCCCTGCAGGCGGCCGACCGCGAGCGTGCGCTGATGCTCGCCGGCATCTCGCACGACCTGCGCACGCCGCTCACCAAGCTGCGCCTGGCGGCGGAGATTGCCCGCCCGCACATGGAGCCGGCCCTGGCCGCGAGCATGGAGCGCAGCGTGGACGAGATGGATGCCGTGGTGGTGCAGTTCATGGATTTCGCGCGGCTGGACGCAGGCCCGGAAGGGCGCGAGGCTGCGCACGCCGCGCCCCTGGATGCCTTGGCCGAGGCCCTGGCGGAGGCGCAGGCCGACCACGGCCGCGTGCTCTCGCTGGAGTGCGGCGCGCCCACGCCCTTGGCCGTGCAGCCCCAGGCCCTGCGCCGCGCGGTGGAGAACCTTCTCGAGAACGCCTGGCGCCACGGCCTTGCGCCCGTGGTGCTGCGCACGGGCGAGGATGCGGACGGCGCCACCGCCTGGATCGAGGTGGCCGACAGCGGAGCCGGTATCGACCCCGCCGAACTGGAGCGACTGCGCCGCCCGTTCGCGCGCGGCAGCGGCACTGCCCGCGCCGGCACCCCGGGCGCCGGCCTGGGCCTGGCCATTGCCGACCGCGTGGCCCGGCTGCACGGCGGATGGCTCGATTTGCATGTCGCTCCGGGGCAGGGGCTGCGGGCGCGCATCGTGGTGCCCATGCGGCCTGCCCATGGCGATACGCCCGTTCCGGGCCGCGAATAGGCCGGGTTGGCTGTAGCGGCAGCAACGCTCCGCTCGGTAGCGCTTCAGCCCATGAACCCCAGGTTCACCGGATACGCCGACCCTCCGAAATTGCCGATGCGCGGAAGCACGCCTGCCAGCTCGGTGTTCGCCACGCCGAACCAGCGCGCGAGCGTGGCCGCGTACTGGTCCACGGCGGTGCTGGGCAGCAGGCGCCCCTGGCCCACGTGCCACTGGTCTTCGCTGCCGCTGCCGTTGCCCACGCTGATGGGGGGCGGCGTGCCGTAGAAGGCTGCGCCGCGCACCGCGCCGCCGACGACGAAGTGGTGGCTCCCCCAGCCATGGTCGGAGCCGTCGCCGTTCGACGTGAGCGTGCGGCCGAAGTCCGACGCGGTGAAGGCCGTGACCTTGTCCGCCACGCCCAGTTCCGCCGTGGCGTTGTAGAAGGCTGTCATGGCGCTGCTCACCTTGTCCAGCAGCACCTGCTGGGTGGCGATGAGGTTGTCGTGCAGGTCGAAGCCGCCCAGCGATACGAAGAACACCTGCCGCTTCGTGCCGAGCGTGCCCCGCGCCGCGATCAGCCGCGCCACCACCTTGAGCTGGTCGGCAAGGGCGTTGTTCGCGGGAAAGGCGGTGGACAGGCTCGTGCCGGCCAGGGCCGCGGAAATCTGCCCTTCCGCGCTGATGGAGCGCTGCGTGACGCGCGCGTATTCCGCTTCCAGCACATGGCTGCTGGCGGCCTGCACCAGGTCGCCGAGCACGCCGCGCACCGCGCTGGAGCCATAGACATTGTTCTTCACGCCGTTGATGGGCACGGCGCCGCTGGGGCTGATCTGGTATTGCAGCGCCTGGTCGCCCGCCAGGAACACGGCATTGCCGCTGGCCGAGATGCAGGTGAAGAGCGAGGTGGCGTTGGACGACAGGGCGAGGTCGCCCAGGTTGCCGCCCCAGCCCACGGTGGAGCCTTCGGCGCCCTGCGACTGCCACACCGATTGCTGGTCGTTGTGCGAGAAGAGCTTGGGCGGCAGCGGATAGTTGCGCCGGTCGCCGCTCGCGTACTGCGCGCGCGTGAGCGGCACCAGCAGCGGGCCCACGTTGAGCTGCACGGCCGCATGGCCGGCGTTGAAGAGGCCCGCCATGCCGGTCATGGCCGGATGCAGCGCGTACTGCAGGCCTCCCGCCAGCGGCGTGGCCGGCTGCAGCAGCGTGGCGCCCAGCGCCGCGCGCCCGAGCGCGATGCCGCCGGCCGCGCCGTCGGAGCCGCCGCCGCGGATGGCGGCGTATTGCGCGTAGCGGCTGCTGTCGTACGGCACGACGGTGTTGGCGTAATCGCAGCCGCCGAGCAGGAAGACGCAGACCAGCGCCTTGTAGTCCTGCGCGTCGAAGGCGGCGGCCTCGCCCATCGCGGCGAGATTGAGCGCCATGGGCAGCGCGGCACCGGTGGCGGCGAGCTGGGCCGAGCGGCGCAGGAAGGCGCGGCGCGTGTGGCGTGCGGGGTCGATGAACGGCATGGAATGGGCTCCGGTGGGGGGACGGCGCGGGCCGTTCACTTCTGCACGAGATAGGCCGGGCAGGCCATGACCAGGAAGACGGCCGCGGCGACGCGGTTGAGCTTGGCCGCCGCGCTGCTCGAGGCCGTGACCGGGGTGGCTGCCAGCGCGTTGGCAATGCGCGCCTGCGTGACATCGGAAATCTGGCCTCCCGACAGCAGCAGCGCCACCTTGCGCACCAGGCCGGCTGGATCGGTCACCAGCGGGAGCAGGGTGGCATAGTCGCAGGTGATGTCGAAGCCGTTGTTGCCGTTGCTCGCGTTGTTCTGCGGCAGGTCGGGCGCGTTCACGAACAGGCCGTTGCGGATCGCGTTCTGCATGAAGTTCAGGTAGCCGCCCACGCTGGATTCGGTGACGATCTGGAACTCCGGCGCCACCTGCCCGGCGGACGCCATGGCCGTGGAGGGCGGCACGTAACCCGGGCGGAAGAAGTTGAACACCGAAGGCGAGCGCAGCGGGCTCTGCCCCAGCCGCGAAGCCGGGTCGCTCAGGTCGCCGAGCTTCCAGCTGCCCCGGGCCGACCGCAGGCCGAACGTGCGGCCCCACTGCACGAAGCGCACCATGGGCTCGCGGAGCCGGCCGAAGGAAGTGCTGGAGAGACCGGCGGCGCTTCGCGCCTCGCTGTCGAGCAGAATCGCGGCCACCACGGCGCGCAGGTCGCCGCGCACGCTGCTGCCGTTGTTCGTGAAGGCGGCGGCGACGCGTGCCACGTAGGCCGGGCTGGGGTTGCTCGTCACCAGCCGCTGGATGAGCTGCCGGCCGATGAACGGGGCGGTGTTGGGGTGGTTGAAAAGCGTATCCAGCGCGGTCTTCAGGGCCACGTCGCCCGGGGTGCCCGCCGCGATCGTCGTGCCCAGGAAGGTCGCGGCCAGCGCCGAGTGCCGGCTGGGGACCAGCACCATCGGCCGCCCCGCCTGCTGCGGCCCCGGCACGGTGCTGGTGCCCACGGTGAAGGACTGGTTCTGGCTGCGGTCGTAGTCGTAGCCGGTGAATACGCGGGCGAGGTTGCTCACGTCGGAAGCGCCGTAGGTGTCGATCCGGCTGCCGTTCGCGTCGCGCTGCTCGGTCCCGTCGGGATTCAGCCGGTACAGGCCCAGCGTGAAGAGCTGCATCACCTCGCGGGCGTAGTTCTCGTCCGGCTGGCGGCCGGTGCGCGCATCTTCCTTCTGGCTGCCCAGGGCGTTGAGGTACACGCCCATGGCGGGGTTGAGCGTCACGGCTTCCAGCAGCGCGCGGAAGTTGCCGAAGGCGTGCCGGTTCAGCACGTCCCAGTAGCCGGCCGCGAGGAAGGCGGGCCAGGGCTGGTTCAGCCCGTTGGTGGACACCACCATGATCTCCGAGAGCGCCAGTGCCACGCGCTTGCGCACGGCATCGCGCTCGGTGAACAGCTGGCTCCACAGCATGTAGTCGGCGGGATAGGAGGCGTTGTGGTAGCGCGTGTCCGCGTTCGCCACGCCATAGCCGCGCTGCGCCAGCCAGTCGGTGCCCGTCGTGCCGACGGGCTGCGCGAACTGGTCGGCCAGCCAGGCGGCGTAGCCCTTGCCGCGCACGGCGGCGATGTCCTCGTCGGTGGCGGAAAACTGGGCCTGGAGCAGGAAGCGCGCTGCTTCCGCGTCCGTGGCGGGTGCGTCGGACGCCGTGCCGCCGGCTGCACTGGCGGCAGTGGCTTCGGCAGAGGCAGAAGCCGGATCGCCGCCGGTGCCCCCGCCGCATGCGGCCAGCAGGCCGGCGGCAGTGAAGGCCGCCAGGGCGGATGGGGCCGGGGACGCCAGTCCGGGGGAGGAGCCGGGCCGCGCCGGGTCAGCGGGCGGCATCTCGGCGGTGGCCGTGGGTGTGGGGTGCATGGGTCAGCTTCCGTTTCAGCGGAGGCGGCAAGGACCGCCGGATCCGGGAACCTGTGCCTAACGCAACGCGCTGTTCCCGGTTGTCAGCATGCGCCCTGGTTTGCGGAAAAATCGTGACTAAATGTTAGTCGGCTTGCAGTCTGTTGTGCGGCCGAGTCACGGCGCCTGCCATGGCCTGGCTGGTCAGGTGGCGGTCAGGCGGCCCGGCCCTGGCCGATGCGGAGTGCACCGGCTGCGCCCGGCTCGTCGCCCGCTGCGAGCCGGAAGACGGCCGCGGCGCGCACGGGTTCGTCGGCCCGCGTGCGCAGCCCATTGGCCACCGCGGCCATTTCCTCGACCAGCGCCGCATTCTGCTGGGTGGCCTGGTCCATCTGCCTGACGGCCTCGCCCACCTGCGCGACGCCCTGGCTCTGCTCCTGGCTGGCTTCGCTGATCTCGCCCATGATGCCTGTCACGCGCTGGATGGCCTGCACCACCTCCGCCATGGTGGTGCCCGCCTGGTCGGCGAGTTCGCCGCCCTGCTGCACGCGCTGCACGCTGTCGCCGATGAGCGCCTTGATTTCCTTGGCGGCCTCGGCGCTGCGCCCCGCCAGGGCCCGTACCTCGCCCGCCACCACGGCGAAGCCCCGGCCCTGCTCGCCGGCGCGGGCGGCTTCCACGGCCGCGTTCAGCGCCAGGATGTTGGTCTGGAACGCGATGGAATCGATCACCCCGATGATGTCGGCGATCTTGCCGGACGCGGTGCGGATGCCCTGCATGGTCTGCATCACCTGCGTCACCACTTCCCCGCCCTGGGCGACGACCAGGCTGGCATTCATGGCGAACTGGTTGGCCTGGCGCGCGTTGTCTGCGTTCTGCCGCACGGTGGCCGTCATCTGCTCCATCGAGGCGGCGGTTTGCTCCAGGGCGCTGGCCTGGCTTTCCGTGCGGGCCGAGAGATCCATGTTGCCCTGCGCGATCTTCGCACTGGCCGTGGCCACGCCCTCGGCACCGCCGCGCACCTGGGCCACCATGGGCTTGAGGCGCGCGTGCATCTGCTGCCGGGCCGCGATGAGGCGGCCGACCACGTTGGTGCCGTGCGGCACGTCGTCCCCGCTCAGGTCGCCATCTGCCACCGCGCTGGCCAGCCGCACCGCCTGCGCGAGGGGCTGGGTGATCGAGCGCATGAACACCACGCCCAGGCCCAGCGCCAGCGCGAGCAGCAGCGCGGCCGAGGCGGCGCCCAGCGCCCACTGTTCGGCGGCCACGCGCTGGCGCAGCGCGGCGTCGAGGCTGGCCATGGCGGTGGTGTTGAGCTGGTTCAGCGCTTCCAGCGTGCCGGTGAGCTGGTCGAAGTAGTCCTTGGCAGGCATGGCGATCTCGCCGGCCAACAGCAGGCTGCGGTCCACCAGCTGGCGCGATACCGTCACGCGCTGGCGCACGTCCTGTACCGGGCCGGCCAGGGCCTTGCGCAGGTCTTCGTCCGCCAGCGCGCGCTCGAAGTTGCGGAAGGTGTCCGCTTCCAGTTCGCCCACGCGCTGCTGCAGCGCCTGCAGCGCGCCCTTGCCTTCCGGCGGCAGGGCCTGGCGTGCCAGGTAGCCGGAACCCTGCCCGCGCAGCAGGCCGGGCTTTTCCCCGAGCATGGGTGCGTTCACCACGGCGGCCTGGATCAGGTCCTGGGTGGCCATGTCCGGGTCGGTCTGGAAACCGTAGTGGTGCAGCAGCTCTTCCCCGATCTGCATCAGCGTCGCCACGAGCTGCGTGTGCTGGGCGAGGCTCTGCGGCGGCTGCAGCGCGCGCGGCGACGTGCGCCATGTCTGCTCAGCGGCGCTCCAGGCCTGCATCTGGGCCTGCGGTACGCGGGCCTCGGCGAACGCCTGGTCAGCATGGACATGTTTTGGCGGTCTGTTGAGTGAAAGGGCTTGCGCGGCGGCTCCTCCCCCGCGCGCCGTTGCCGGCGATTCGCCACCGTGCGCAAGCAATTGTGAAATACACCCCACGCAAATGGTATACCGGTAGCCGGAAAAATTGCCCGGCATCAAGTCGGCTCCAACTTCATAATCCCTGATGCCGGCGGCACCTCCGGTGCGACAGCCGCGCACCCCCGACGCGAGCACCTGCTGCACGTGCCGTGCGGGCGTCCCCCTTCGGCCCTTCTCTCCGTCCCCTCCTGACCATGTCTTTCCTGCCTGCGCATTTCCTCGTCCCGCTGATTCCGCCGGGGCTCCACGCCACGTCCGTGGACGCCCGGGCCGCCGGCGAGGGATCCAGGAGCTGCCGTTGAGCGCCGGGCCGCAAGCTGTGCCGCTGGCCCCGAGGGATCTGCTGGCAGCCCTCGCGGTCGTCGTGCTCTGGGGCGTCAATTTCGTCGCCATGAAGTGGGGTTTGCGCTCCTTCACGCCGTTCCAGCTGGGCGCCATGCGCTACGTGTTCGCCGCCCTGCCGCTCGTGTTCTTCCTGCGGCCTCCCGCCGTGCGCTGGCGCTGGGTGGTGCTCTACGGGCTCTTCCAGGGCGTGGGGCAGTTCGGCATGGTGTTCCTGGCGCTGCGCGTGGGGCTCACCGCGGCCCTGGCGAGCGTGCTGCTGCAGACGCAGGTGTTCTTCACCGCGTTCTGGGCCTACCTGCTGCTGCACGAGCGCCCGGGCCGCCCGCTGGTGGTCGGCCTGGGGCTGGCGGCGCTGGGCCTGGTCTGCTTCGGCCTGCATTTCGTCGCGCCCGGCAGCGCATCGGATGAAGTGACGCTGGCCGGCGTGGGCCTTGCGCTCTGCGGCGCCGCGTCCTGGGCCGCGTCCAACATCGTCGCGCGCATGGCCCAGCAGGAATCGCCCGGCTACCGCCCGCTGTCCTTCGTGGCCTGGAGCAGCCTCGTGCCGGTGCTGCCCTTCGTCGCGCTCTCCATCGCCTTCGACGACGATGCCGCGCGGTGGCTGCAGGCCGATGCGTGGACGGCGCTGCCCGGGCTGGCCTGGGGGTCGGTCGCCTACCTCGGCTGGGCGGCCACCATCCTCGGCTACGGCCTCTGGACGGGGCTGCTCACGCGCTATCCGGCCAACCGCGTGGCACCCTTCAGCCTCGCCGTGCCGGTGGTGGGCCTGTCGGCCGGCATGCTGGTGCTCGGCGAGCGCGTGTCGGCCTGGCAGTGGGCGGGGATCGCCGCGGTGGTGGCAGCCCTCGCCTGCGTGGTGCTGGGGCCGCGCTGGGCCGCCGCCCGGCAGCGCTGAACGCTGTGCCGGTGGTCCAATCGGGCCATGGGCATCCACCACCTCTACCTCGCGGTCGCGATCGGCGCCGAAGTCGTCGCGACCTCTTTCCTCAAGGCCTCCGAGGGCTTCACCCGTCCCGTGCCGAGCCTGGTCACCCTGGCCGGCTACGGCGTGTCGTTCTATTTCCTCTCGCTCACCCTGCAGGCGATCCCTACCGGCATCGCCTACGCGATCTGGTCCGGCATCGGCATCGTGCTGGTGTCGGCGATCGGCTGGCTGGTCTACGGCCAGCGGCTCGACGGTCCCGCGCTGGCGGGCATGGGGTTGATCCTGGCGGGGGTGCTGGTGATCAACCTGTTCTCGAAAACGGCAGGCCACTGAGCCCGGCAGTGCCGGGCCGGCGCGCACTTGCTACAGCGCGCGCCGCCGCGCGAACCGCACCACCGTGACGCCCTTGCGCGCCTGGCGCGTGGAGGGCATCACCAGCACGCAGTCGTCGTAGGGCGTGGCGACAGGTTCGCCGTCGTTGTCGCCGATCACCGTGCCGGCCTGCGGGATCACTTCCAGCGCCGTCACCGGGCGCACGAAGCGGAAGCCGCTACTGCGCGCGACGACCGGGCCCGTCACCTCCAGCACCCACTGCCGCGGCGCATCGGGCTGGCGCCAGCCGGGCAGGGCCTGTGCGAGCGCGGCGGCGTCCAGCGTGCCGGCGGCTTCGAGGAAGCGCGCGCACTGGTCGCGCGCCACGGTACGGCTCGCCGGATCGCCGTGGAAGCCGCATTCGATCAGCAGTGAGCGCGTGCCGTTCTCGCCCGCCTCGTCGGTGTCGGGATGGCCGAAGCGGCCGTAATCGCGCATGCGCACGCCGTCCTGGTGGCCCGCGTCCGCCACCACGTATTCGGGTGCGCCCATGCGCCGCGCGAGCTGCTGGTTGCGCGCATGCGTGCCGGTGAGCAGCAGCGGCGCGCCGGGTTCGTGCATCGAATGCAGGTCGAGCAGCCAGTCGGCTTCGCGCACGAAGGGGCGCAGCGCGGCGGCGCGGCGGCGCTCCTGCGTGTCGGCGGCATCCAGCCGGTCGTCGCTCCACTGGCGGTTCATGTCCTGGTCCACGAAGCGCGAGGCGTCGTGGTCCTGCGGATCGAAGCGGTCGAACGCGGCCAGGTTGCAGAAGGCCAGGGTGAGGCTGCCCGCCTGCGGCCGGAGCCCTGCGTCCAGCAGGTCGCACAGCGCCCAGGCGCCGCACAGCTCGTTGCCGTGCACTAGCGCGGTGACCAGCACGTGGCGGCCCGGCCGGCCGGAGTCGAAGCGCCAGACGCCTTCGGTACCGGTGTTGCCGGCGCGCCATGCGCCGAGGTCGGGCTTCGAAAGCTCGAAGCGCAGGGGGGAATCCACGGTGTTGGAGGTCACAGGCATCACTCTTCGATCTTGGCGAACTGGACGATCTTGCGGTACTTGGCCACTTCGGCGGCCAGATAGGCATCGGGGTCCACGGTGGGGGATGCCACGACCGATCCGCTGGCTTCCATCTTCTTGCGGAAATCGGGCGACTGCAGGGCTTCGCGCGTCGCCTTGCGCAGCTTGTCGGCCACCGGGCGCGGCAGGTTCGCGGGGCCCATCAGCGCGAACCAGACGTTGATGTCCACGTTCTTGAACTGCGGCAGCTCGGCCAGGGCCGGGATGTCGGGCGTGATCGCCGAGCGGCGGGCCTCGGTGGTGCCCAGCGCCACCACCTTGCCGCTGCGGATGTGCGGCAGCGCGCTGGAGAGCACGAACACGCCGAACTCGATGTTGTTGCCCATCAGGTCGCTGGTGAGCGGCGCCACGCCGCGGTAGGGAATGTGCGTCATGAAGAGCTGGCCCTGCTCCTTGACCATCTCGCCGGCCAGGTGCAGCGCGGTGCCCACGCCCGAACTGCCGTAGCTGGTCTTGCCGGGCTGCGAGCGCACGCGCTGCACGAACTCGGTGGTGTTCTTCACGCCCGAGCCAGTGGACGCCACCAGCACCAGCGGCTGCGAGGCGACCAGCGACAGCGCCGTGAAATCCTTCACGTCGTACTTCACTTTTTTCGTGACGAGCCGGTTGATCGCGATCTCGTTGCTCGCGCCCAGCAGCAGCGTGTAGCCGTCCGGCGCGCTGCTGGCCACCTTCTGCGCGCCGATCGCGCCGCCGGCGCCGCCCAGGTTCTCGATCACCACCGGCACGCCCAGGCGCGTGGACAGTTCCGTACCCAGGGTGCGGGCCGTCAGATCGGTGCTGCCGCCGGGCGGGTAGCCCACGACCAGCGTGATCGGCTTGGCGGGCCAGGCGTCCTGCGCGAGCGCGGTCTGCGGGCCAGCGAATGCGGCGGCCAGCGCCATCGGGGCGAGCAGGGCGAGCGCGCCGCGGCGGCCGGGGCGGGGCGAGCCGGCGCGCGCAGGCACACGAGGGGTGCGGAACAAGGGCATGGGATGTCTCCGTGGGCGGTGGGGGAAATGGTTGTGGGCCCGATTGTGGGATGCCCATGCCGCCGGACCGTGCCAAGACGGCACGCAGTGGTGCTGTTTTGGCACGGGCCCCTTTGTGCCGTTCAGCTGCGGGCGAGCGCCTGCCAGACGGCCTCTGCGGCTTCGGTCAGCCGGCGCTTGGGGCGCACCAGGCGCACGTCGAACCGCAGTTCCAGCCGCCGGTCGCCCGCGGGTGCCAGCCGGCCGTTCTGGCAGTCTGCGCGCACCATCGACCACGGCAGCCAGGCGACCCCCAGGCCACGCTGCACGTACTCGTACTGCGCATCGGCCGAATCGCATTCGATCGTGCGGCGCAGCCGCGGCGCCAGCGGATGCCGCGCGAGCAGGTCTTCCACCAGCCGACCGAGCGCCAGCGTGTCCGCATACGCGAGGTAGGGAACGGCCGGGCCGGTGGGCGACAGCGCATGCTGCGGCGCGCCCTGCGCATTGACGCGCGACACGGGCACCAGCCGGTCCGAGGCGAGCGTGGCGTGCGCATAGGCACGGCCGTCCAGGCGCACTTCCAGCGCCGCATGGTGGTAGCCGAGCCAGAGATCGGCCTCGCCGCGCTCCAGCATCGCCACGGTCTGCGCCAGCCCGTTGGTGACCACGTGCAGTTCCGCGGTCCGCAGCACCGTGCGCATGCGGGGCAGCGCATCCGCCAGCACGGTACGCGCCAGCGTGCGGCCCGTGGCGAGGGTCACCGACCGCGCCTGCCGCCCGGCGA
Source organism: Paracidovorax cattleyae (assembly GCF_900104515.1). Taxonomy (GTDB): domain Bacteria; phylum Pseudomonadota; class Gammaproteobacteria; order Burkholderiales; family Burkholderiaceae_C; genus Paracidovorax; species Paracidovorax cattleyae. Next base: position 1,207 of record NZ_FNJL01000040.1, on the reverse strand, counting down.
TGGCGCGCAGTTCCTCCTGCGACTGCGCAAGCTCTCGCGCGAGCTGCTCCGCCGTCGCGAGAAACGCCGTGCCTGCCGCGGTCAGCCGCACCGGGCCGCCCGCGCCGCCGCGGCTGCGGGCATCGGTACCGGGCGCCGCTTCACCTCCCTCCGCGCCTCCGCGCTCCACCAGCGCCGTGCCCGCCCAGGCTTCCAGCGCACGGATGCGCCGGCCGAACGCGGGATGCGTGACGTGCCGCGACTCGGCCGCGCGCGTGAAGCTGCGCTCGCGTGCGAGGGCGATGAAGTCTTCCACCCATTTGAGCTGCATGGCGTGTTGTATGAGAGCTTTAACTGTATGGGGCCCCGTCTTACCAAACGGATTCTAGATGCAGCCAGAATCCAATGTTATTCGGCAGATAACGAAAATTTTCATTTCGGTAGTTTCGTTGGCTTCTAAGGGTAGATGACAATTGATTTTGATCATTTAGTAAGGGATCGAGTATGTCGTTGAATGAAGCCATGCAAGATGCATTCCTTGCCGGCAGCAGGGTATTGGGATCACCCATCGCGTTGTCAGGGTCTTATCCTGCAGCTGCTTGCTTTCGCGATTTGCAGCTGACTGAGATTCCTGAAGTCATGGAGCGCAAAGGGTTTAATGTCGGCGCCGCATTGATGCGCAAATGGTTTCTTGGATCCGCCTTTGTTCTGCCAGATCGGTGGAAAAGGGGGTACGAAATAACACACGCAGACTTGCCTCGTAACTACGTAGATGAAAGCACGGTTTCCATGAGCTGGGCCATGCGATACGCGCGCACACAGTCTGTATTTGATGAGCTCAGAATGGCAGTGCTTGGACAATCTTCCGAGAAAAGTGAAAAACTTTCATGGGATGAGCTAGAGCGTGTTATGAACTTTGCTTCATGAGTGCGATGCGGGAGGTAGAGTTTGCAAATGCCCCGCAAGCCCTACCCGACAGACGTCAGCGACGAAGAATGGAGCTTCGCTGCGCCATACCTGACCCTGATGGACCCGCACGCACCTCAGCGTGGACACGATCTGCGAGAGGTCTTCAATGCCCTGCGCTGGCTGGTGCGCGCGGGAGCGCCCTGGCGGATGCTGCCCAACGATTTGCCGCCTTGGGAGGCGGTCTACCAGCAGAGCCGTCGCTGGCTGGATGCGGGTTGCTTCGAGGCAATGGTCTCGGACCTGCGCTCCATCATCCGGG
>NZ_FNJL01000018.1 GCF_900104515.1 Paracidovorax cattleyae | reverse complement strand
GCGTCGCCGTAGCGCGCCAGCACTTCGCCGTTGGCGACCAGCTGGCGCTGCACGTGCCCCGGCGTCAGCGGGCTCCCCGTCACCCCGCCCTGGTAGCCCGAGGCCGGGTTGGCGATGCTGCTCTGGACCTCGGTCTTCTCGTTGAAGCCGCCCTGGCTCACGAACACCGCCGTGCCGTTGGCGTCGTTCACGAACGTGCGGTCGTAGCGTGCGTCGTTGCTCGTGGCCTGCGTCGCCTGGTTCGTCAGCGCCGCCGCCAGGCTCCCGTCCGGGGCCTGCGCCGCGCTGCCCGTCGCCTTCGGCTGGCGGATGCCCACCACGAAGCCGCTGGCGTCGCGCTGCGTGATCGTGCCGACCACGTCACCGCCGCGGCGCGTGAGGGCCGCGCTCTGCTGCCAGCTGCCGTTCAGGTACGTGTACTGGTAGGTCGTGGTCGTGGCGTCTCCGTCCCCGTACTGGCGCACACCCTTCAAGTTGCCCGCCGCGTCGTATCCCAGGCCCGTCACGCCGTCGGCGTCGTGGTACGCCACGTTCGTTGTCTGCGCGACCTTCTGGTTGTCTCCCGTCCTCGAGCTGCGCATCACCGTGTGCACGTCCTGCAGCTTGCCCGTGGCGTCGTACTGGCTGTAGCGGTATTCATAGCTGCCGCCTTCCGGGCCGACCAGCGTGCGCGCCGCTACCTGCCGGCCCGCACCGTCGTACCTGATGTGGTCCATCATGTCGGCCGCACCCGCACCGGTGTAACTCTCGATGCGATGCAGGTCGTCGTAGATGTAGTCGTAGGTCTTGCGGATCGTGCCATTGGCGTCGTTGGGTATCGCGGGCCCGTCGAACACCTGCTCCCTGACGCGGTTGCCCGCCAGGTCATAGCCGTACTTGTGGGTCTCGATGGCGCCATTGACGGAGGACGTCTGCCGGCTCCAGGTCTGCCGGTTCATCGCGTCGTACTGGAAGTCCGTGGTGTCGGTGTGCACCACCTGCCGCTCCTGCAGCCCGCCCTGTTCCGTGGTCGTGCGGATCGTGTTGATCACGTGCGTCTTCACCTGCCAACGATTGCCCGCCAGGTCATAGGTGATGCGCACGTCCGATCGCCCGTCGAACACCGCCCGCAGCCGGTGCTGCGCGTCATACACCAAGTGGTTGTCCTGGTACACCACGTCGTCCAGCAGCCCGGAGGTGAGCAGCGTCTTCTGCGACATTTTCTCGGCCACCCGGTTGCCGCCGAGGTCGTATTCGTAGCGGGTGGTCTGGCCGAGGTAGTTGTCTCGGATTTCGATGAGCTGGCCCGCGCCGTCGTAGCGGTAGTCGGTGTTCTTTTTCTTGCTGGTGGCCGCCGCCCCGCCGACGCCCGGCTCCACGCGGGTGTTGTCCTCGTGCACGAGCTGGCCCGCGAGGTTGTAGGTGTAGTTGAAGTCCACCGGCGTGCCGCCGCCCGACTGCGCGTCCGTGCGGCCGATCAGGTGGCCGAAGAGGTCGTAGTTCCACGCCTGGGTCATGCCCATGGCGTCCGTCTGGCCCACCTTGCGGCCCTGCGCGTCGTAGCGGTAGCGCATGGTGTAGGCCAGCGGAGCGGTGGCTCCGCCTGCGCCCTTGACCGTCTCCTGGCCGCTCAGCACCACGTTGCCCATGCGGTCGTAGCGGTAGCGCGTGGACTCGTCGTTGCCGTTGGTCACCCGCATCTTGCGGCCGGCTTCGTCGTACTCCACCGTCTCCAGCACCGTCATGTTGGCGCTCTTGACGCCGGACTCGTTACCGGACACGACACCATTGCCCTTGTCGTCATCGGCGGCGTACAGGTTCCCCGCCACCGCGCCGTTCATGCTGCCATCGACCCAATAGCGGGAGATGGCCTGTTCGAGCGAGGTCTGCTTGAGCCGCGACATTTGGTCGTAGGCGTAGTTCGTCTTCACGATGCGCCCGGCGCTCATCGTCTCGGCCGAGCTCGCCTTGTCGCCGAAGGCGTTGTAGGTGTAGTCCATGCGCCCGCCGTCGGCGCGCCGCTCCTGCACCACGTTGCCCGCCAGGTCACGCACCTGCGCATTCAGGTTGCCCAGCGCATCGCGCACGCCCACCTGCCGGCCCACCGCGTCGTAATAGACCTTCGTCGTGGCCCACGATTGCGCGAAGTTCACGTCCTCGTGCAGGCGCGACTGCTCGATCACCTGGTTGTTCGCGTCGTAGCGCATCGTGGCCGTGCGCACCAGCGTGCCCGCGCCCAGGCCCTGGGTTTCATCGATGGTGGAGACGTTGTTCCAGCGGTCGTAGCCGCGGACGATGACGGGACGGCTGCTGAGGCCGCCCTGCTGGGTATTTTGCGCGCGCAGTTCGGGCACGTACAGCGTGGGTTTGGACTGGACCGTGACGCCCCCGCGCACGCCCGTGGAGGGCACGGTGATCGTCACGGTGCCCTGCTCGATGTAGGGGTCTCGGTACATCCCCGCGGGATGTTCGACGACGATCTTCACCTGGTAGGTGGTGCCCGGCACGAGTCCGTCGAGCACGAAGCCCTGCAGCGCCGCGCCACCCGCGAACTGCGAGCGGCCGTCACCCTGCCGGAACAGGTAGGGCGCCGGGTTGCCCCCCGGGATGCCGGGATTGGCGCTCACCGTGACCCGAGCGCCCGTCTCGGGCTGAGGCCATTGCAGCACGGCATAGTTGGTGCCGTCGATGACGGCGTTGCCCATGCCCAGGGATTGCATCTTCGCCGTGGCGGCCATCGGCGCGCTCAGCATGAAGCTGGAGATCGCCTCGTATTCCAGGTCCGTCGTGAGGAAGTCGCCCAGGCTGTGGCTGCCGGTGGCGTTGCCGTTGTACACGGCATAGAGCGGTTTGGTGCCCTCCACCGGCGCCATCATGATGTAGCCGTCGTTCTGGTAGGCGTTCTGGTACCAACGGGTCTGGTTCCAGGAGAATCCGGATTGCTGGTTCGGATCGCTGCCCAGCACGGTGAAGTCTCCGCGCGAGACCGTGGAGGGGTTCGAGGCGAGCTGGAATACGGTGTCCCCACCATAGATGTATTGCATCAGGCGCTTGCTGTTGCCCGATGGGCTTGCGTCCACGTAGCCGAGCACGCCGTCGAACGATACCGCACCTTTGGCGACCAGATCGTTCATCTTCAGGATCTCACCCTCATCCGCCGTCGTGATGTGGTGGTCGTTGTTCTGGTAGGTGAAGTAGTAGCGCTGCAGCGGCTTGCGCCCCGGGCCCGGGTCCTTCCACACATAGCCCAGGATGCCCATGTTGGACACGTTGCGGTTGGCGGACACCGGCTCCGGCGTGGTCACGGCCAGGCTCGCGCCCTGGGTCGTGGTCAGCGTGCCCCCGGCACGTTGTGCCACGCCGCCGAAGCGGTTGTACACCACCACCTCGTACTCGTAGGTACCAGGCGCCATGTTCAGCGCAATGCCCTGGTAGCCCGTGCCGAAGCCGGTCGTGCGCCCGTCGCCCTGGGCGAACACGCCGTTGCCCACGGTGCGCGTGCCGGTCCAGTCGCGGTCGCCCGAGAGCTTCCAGTGGAAGGCCACGGTCTGGTCCGGCGCCGGCTGGGGCCAGCGCAGCACCTGGTAGGCAGTGCTGTCGATGGTGGCCTGCACCACGCCGACGCCTTCCAGCGCCGGCGCGCTGTTGGTGGCGTCCACGCCGATGGCGAACGTGCCGGTACCTACTTCGCGCACATCACTGCCCTGGACGTTGCTGATGCGGTATTCGAAGCCGCCCGATCCCATGCCGCTGCCATCGTCCCAGACCAGCTTGTCCAGTTCGATGCGGTGCGCGGACCCGAAGGTGTGCAAGGCATCGGCGAGCCGCACGGTGCGCCAGTTGCCGCCAATGGTGCGCACTTCCATGCGCAACTGGGTCACCAGGTTCTGCGGCAGGCTGACTTCCAGGCTCTGGCCCAGCAACCGGCCATAGAGCGTGGTCATGTGGCCGATGTTGCCGGCCGCGCTGTCTTTTGGGGTGCTTGGGGCCGTTCCGCCCCAGGCCGCCTGCTGCCCGCCGGAGGCGCTCTGGGACTGCGCGGTTTGCGACGATGACTGCAGCCCCGCCATCAAGGCATTGCGCTCGCTCAGCGAGGTGGTGTAGAGCCCGTCGCGCCACTCCGCGTCCCCGTTGGACGAGCTGTGGTGCTGCAGGGCGTAGAGCTTGGTCATGCCCGCGGGTGCCGCTCCAGGGTTTGGAACACCCACGTAGCCATCGATGCCCCGGTCTTGCCAGCCGCTGGCCAGCAGGCTCGCGCGCTGGCTGTCGCTGGTGGTGTAGATGGAGGTGTCCGTATTGGCCTTGCCCAGCCGGTAGAGCGCCGTCAGGCCCGCAGCGGGCTGCTCGGCCACGTAGCCGGAGATACCCTCGTCCAGCCAGCCATTGTTTCCGGTCAGCAGCGAGTCGCGGGTGGCGGCGCTGGTGCTGAACAGGTGGGTGTCGCTGTTGCGGTTGTACAGGCGGTAGATGGGCGTGCGGCCTGCGGCCGGCTCGTTCCAGATCAGGCCGGGGCTGGGTGCCTCGGTCCAGTTGAACGGGGCATTGTTGCCCGTGGTCGGTGCGTCGTAAATCGTGGTCCAGTTGCCGAAGATGTCGAGCTTCTCGACCTGGATGCTCTGGATGCTCTGGATGCCCACGGACGTGCTCTGGCTCGCCGACTTCCACTTGAACGAGTACCCGCTCAACGCCTCTTCCGCTCCCACCACGATGCTGCGGGACGTGGCCTCGCTGCTGGTGTTCACATAGTTCAGCGTGATGCGCACATCGCCGCTGCCCAGGTCCTGCAACGAACGCCACACCAGGTCCACCTGGTTCTGGCCATCTATGGTGGAATTGCCGGAGTCGTTGGGGATGTTTTTCTCGGTGGCCGTGATTACCCCATACACCAGGTTCTGGCGCGTGGAGAGCCCCATGGCCTTCTCGCTGGCGCGCTCCGGTGCGATCGTCTTCACCAGCCGGCCCAGCAGGTCGTACTGCATGTCCGTGCGGCTGAACTCGCCGGTTTCCTCCATCTGCACTGCCAGTGCCTGCTGGGTATTGGCATAGCTGTCCAGCTTGAACCGCCCTGCGCCCACCAACTGCACCGTCTGGCGTCCCTGCAGGTCGTAGGCCCAGATCTTCATCACCCCGTCACCCGCATTGCTGCGCCACACGCGGCCGGCGTTGTCGTAGTCGTAGACCTCGTCGCCGACCACGCGGTTGCCGTCGGACGCCATCATGCCCAGCTTGCTGCTGCCGTCGGCCTGCCGCACGATCTTGCGCGTCACCTCGCCGAAGCCGTTGTACTGCAGCTCCGTGTCGCCCAGCCACAGGCTCGACGGGTCCGGGCTGTCCTGCAGCGGCGTGTAGGTGTGCGTCTGCCGTCCCAGCGCGTCGTAGCGGTAGGCCCTCCACAGGCTGTGCACCTGCTTCGCGCCCGCGTCGTCCACGTAGCTGACGTTCTGCCACTCCTTGGCCAGGCGCCCCTGCGCGTCGTAGGCGTAGTAGTGGCTGTTGCCCATCGCGTCGATGGTCTCCAGCGTGTGGCCCTGCGCATCGAAGCGGATGTAGCTGGTGCGGTCCGCCAGGCCGCCCGGCGCGGCGTTGGCGGCGTAGCTCCGCCCATCGCCCGACACCGAGGCTCCCCCCGCATATTGGACGGTGGAAACCGCATTGCCGTGCGCGTCCCTTCGGAACTCGGTGAGCGGGCTCACCGGGGCCGCGCCCTGCTGGTTGGCTGCCACGCCAATGTTCACGGCCGGCGTCACGATCGCGCTCACGCGGCCCAGCACGTCGTAGAACTGGTAGGTGGTCGCGCCCAGCGCGTCCGTGGTGCGCAGCAGGTTGCCCAGCGCGTCGTAGGCGTAGAGGGTGACCAGGTCGTCGCGGGCGTCCGTGAGCACGCCGCCGATGTCCGCGGCGCCGGCGTTCACGCGCGCATACCCTACGCCGCGGCGCGTCTCCACCACCTTGCGGCCGAGCACGTCGTAGTCGGTGTCGATGACGCGGTCGCCCGCGGCCGGGTCGGTGTCCGTGCCGATCGCCACGCCCTGCTTGTAGTACTCCGCGTGCCGCACGACGTTGCCCGCCGTGTCGTACCTGTCGGTGGTGAGGTAGCCCAGCGCATCGATGGTCGAGGTGCGCCGGCCCAGCACGTCGTAGTAGTAGCGCGTGGTCGCCCACTGGCTGGCGCCCACGTTGCTCGCCACGCTCGTCAGGTTGCCCAGCGCGTCGTACGTGTTGCGCGTGGTCTTGCGCCCGCTGGTCTGCTCGCCCGTGGCGCTGTCCACGAAGAAGACGTAGGGCTCCTGCACTTCGTTCACCTGGCCCAGGCGGTCGTAGCCGGTGAGGATGTCGCGGTCGGTGCTGCCTGCTTTCGCGGTGATGGCCCCGAGCACTTCGTCTTCGCGCATCGGCACGCCGTCGGCCCGAGTCGTGATGTTCTTGTCATAGCGCACGAGCCGCTCGGTCTCGCCGAAGGCGTTGCGCGTGTAACCCGTCACGTAGCCCAGCGCGTCCACGTCCCACGCGAGCTGGCCCGCGCGGTCGTAGGCCTTGTAGCTCCACGTGGTGCTGCCGGCAGCCCGCCCGGCCACGGCGCGGCCCAGCGTGTCGTAGCGCGTCTCGCTGCTGGTCTCCACGGTCTGCTCGGTGCGCGTGCCCGCCCCGCTCCTGCCGTTGGCCAGCAGGTTGGCGCCTTCATCCTGGTAAACACTCACCGGCGGGAAGAGGGTCTTGACCTGGCGGCCCAGCGCGTCGTATTCATAGCGCGTGGTGCGCTGCTCGGTGCGGCCCGCGGCCTCGGTGCGCGCCGTGAGGTGGCCCAGGGCGTCGTATTCCATGCGGGTGACGACGCTCGCCAGGGTGGCATTCTGGCCATCGGCCAGCATCACCTGCGGCGAGGTCTCCTGCACCAGATGGCCCGCCGCGTTGTAGGCGTATGTCCAGGTGCTCCGGGCCTTGTTGGTGAAGGCGGTCTTGCGGCCCGCGCCGTCGTAGGCGGTGGCTTCCGTGTTGCCCGCCGCGTCGGTGCTGCCGATCAGATTGCCCGCCGCGTCGTAGGCCATGCTCTCGCGGCGGTCCAGCCCTTGCGTGAACCCGGGGTTGGGCAGGAGTGCGTAGTCCACTTCGGAGCGGCTCAGGCTGTGGAAGTGCCGGCCCGTGCCGTCCACGTTGAGCTGGTAGAGCGCAGTGTTGCCACTCGAGGACGCGATGTCGATGTAGCCGACGATGCCTTCGTCCACCCACCCGAACTGGTTCTTGGCGAAGGCGCGCTGCTCTTCGCTGGCAGTGTAGTAGTGGTTGGTGCTGCTGCCGCCCGGAGGGCGCAGGCGGTAGAGTGGCGCCGTGCCGCTGGCCGGCTGGCTGCCCACATAGCCGACGTTGCCCTGGTCCTTCCAGCCGTTTTGCAGGAGTTGCGTACGCTCTTGCTCGTCCGTGGTGTAGAAGTGGTCGCTCACGCCGTCCGGTCCGCCCAGGCGATAGAGGGGCTTCAGGCCATCGCCGCCGCCCGTTCGGGTGAAGCCGGTGATGCCCTCTTCGACCCAGTAGTCCGGGCTCTGCTCGCCCATGTAGAGGGTGCGGCTGGTCGTGCGGTCCACGCCGTCGTAGGTGTAGCCCTGCAGGTGGCCCAGCGCGTCGCGCGTGAAGGCCAGGCGGCCGGCCGCGTCGTAGTAGTTGCGCGTGTTGCGGTCGTTGGCGCTGCCTGGTGCCTGCTGGTTGATGGCGCTGCGGCTGAGTTCACCCGTTTGCGCGCGCAGGCTCTCCAGCTGGGCGATCTGTGTGTCGGTGAGCGGCGTGGCCACCTGGCGCACGCGCAGCAGTTGTCCGGTGCCGTCATAGAAGCGCTCGGTCGCGCCGCCTTCGGCGTCGATGGTGAGCGTCTCGCGCCCCGCGCGGTCCAGGAAGTGGCGCGTGGTGCGGTCGCCGCTGCTGGCCACCGGCGTGGGTTCGGCCAGCAGCATGGCGCCCGCCTGCGCGTTGCGATAGGCCGAGGCAGGAACCGCCAGGCGCGTCTCACGCACCAGACGGCCGGCCGCGTCGTAGTCGTAGGTGCTCACGGCACCGCTGGCGTCCACTTCCTTCGTGAGCCGCCCGGCCTTGTCATAGACCTTGCGCACGAAGGCGTCCGAGGTGCCCGCCTGCGGCACGGGGATGAGGGCGCCGTCCACCTCCGCGCGGCTGGTGGTGTAGCGGTTGGTGTTGTGGCCCTGCAGGTTCAGGCGGTAGAGCGCCGTGGTGCCCTGCGTGGGGGCCGTGCGGATGTAGCCGACGACGCCCTCCACGCTCCAGCCCGCCAGGGTCCTGACGAGCTCCAGGTTCTTCGTGTCGGTGGTGTAGAAGTAGCTGCCGTCGGTGTTGCGCGCCAGATAGAGGGCCGCGTTGCCCGCAGCCTGCGCATCGTCCACGTAGCCCAGGGTGTCTGCGGGCTGGCCGTCGGCGCCGAAGGCGCGCAGGGCGTGCTGGCCGGCCGCGGGCTGCGTGCCCACGAAACCGGTGGTGCCCTCGTCGCGCCATGCGAAGCTGCCCGTGGGGGTGGCGTAGCGCGTGCTCTGCAGCAGGTGGCCGGCCTTGTCGTAGAGGTACTGGGAGACGCCGCCCGTGCCGTCGGCGCTCAGCGTGAGCCGCCCGGCCGCGTCGTAGCGCATGCGCGTGTGTTCGTCGCGCTGCGCATCGAAGATGGTCACGAGCCGCAGCTCCATCTCCGATTCGTCCGGGTTGGCCGAGAGGGGCTGGCTGGCGAGGTCCAGGCGCTTCGCATAGCGGATGCGCTGGGTGACGTTGCCGTTGCCGTCGTAGCGCTGCGAGACCACCGCGCCCGTGCCGTCGATGCTGTAGCGCACCCGGCCGGCCGCGTCGTACACGGTGCGCGTGACCATGTCCGGGGAGTTGGCCGCGTCCGTGCCCGGCTGCGGGTCGGTGCCGACGGCCCATTGGGCCATGGCGAGGCGCCGGGCGTAGGACGTGCGCAGGGTCACACGGCCCGCGCCGTCGTAGGCGAAGCGCACCACGTCGCCCGCGCCGTTGACCGTGGCGGTGACGCGGTTGTCCGCGTCGTAGATGCGGTGTTCGGTCTGGTCCTGCGCCGCGTTGGGACGCCTGAGGCCGTCGAGCTGCACTTCGGTGGTGCTCAAGGGCAGGCCGTCCGGCGCCGGGATGGCCGCGGCATAGCGCGTCTGGCGCACCGCGCGGCCGGCCGCGTCGTAGGCGGTCTCGGCGAGGTTGCCGGCCGCGTCCAGCACGAAGCGTTGGCGGCCTTCGGCGTCGTAGGCGTAGCGCGTGGTGTGCCCTTGCGCATCGGTGGCGCTGGTGACGTGGCCCAGCGCATCGTAGGTGTAGCGTTTGGCGAGGTCCAGGCCCGCGTGCGTGGCGGTGGACGGGTCCACCACCTCCAGCACCCGGCGGCCCAGCGCGTCGTATTCGTAGCGGGTCACCGTGCCGTTGGGGTCGGTGACGCTCACCTGGCGGCCGGCGCTGTCGTAGGCGAAGGTGGTGACGAGGTTCAGGCCCGTGGGGTCCACCGCCTGGCGGATGAGCTGGCCCCTGGCGTCGTAGCCGAACTGGGTGACCACGCCCTGCGGATCCGTCACGCTCAGCTGATTGCCCAGCGCGTCGTAGGTGTAGCGGGTGACCAGGTTCAGGCCCAGCGGGTCCACGATGCGGGTGAGCACCCGGCCGGCCGCGTCGTAGGCCAGCGAGGTCATCGCGCCGTTGGCGTCCGTCGCCTGGATCAGCCGCCCGGCCGCGTCGTAGAGGCCCGTCGTGCGCGCGAGCGGCGTCTGCACCGCCGTCTGGTGGCCGTCGGCGTCGTATTCGTAGCGGGTGGTCGCGCCGCTGCCATCCGTGACCGCGACGGTCTGGCCCAGGCGGTCGTGCACGGTGGTGACGCGGATGCCCTCGGGCGTGATGACGGTGAGGCTGCGTTCGTCCGGGTTGTAGGCGTAGGTGGTGGTGTGGCCCAGCGCATCGGTCTGGGTGACGGTGCGGCCGAAGGCGTCGTAGCTGCTCGTGCTGCGGCTGTCCATCGCGTCCGTGAGGGCGATGGTGCGGCCCAGGCGGTCGTAGGCCTGCCTGCGCGTGGCGCCCAGCGCATCGGTGCTGGCCGTCACGCGGCCGAAGGCGTCGTAGGTGACGGAGGTCGCTGCCTTCAGGCCATCGGGGTCCTGCACGGTCTGCACGGCCAGGCCCCGGTGGTCGTAGGCGGTGTCGATGGTCTGGCCGCCGCCCGTGCGCCGCACTTCCTCGCCGAAGGTGTTGTAGACGTAGTTGCGCGCGAAGCCCAGCGCATCGGTCACCTGCGCCAGCGTGCCCGTGGTGTTGTAGCGGTAGCCGGTGGTGCGATCGGCCGCGTCGTTGCGCGCCGTGTCGAGCGCGGCCAGCACGCCGGCGTTGGTGACACCCCCCGGGGTGCCGGAGGCATTGGCCAGCGCGAAGAGATCGAGGCGGCTGGCGTGGCGGATGGTCGCCTGTATCTGGCCGAAGGCGTCGTAGCGGGTTTCCGAGACCTCGCCCAGGGCGTTGACGGTGTGCGTGAGGCGGCTGGCGGCATCGTAGAAGAACTGCGTCTTCAGGCCGTTCTGGTCGGTGGTGCTGGTGCGCCGGCCCGCCGCATCGTAGGTGTGGATGAGGCCATACTGCTGCCAGATCGATTCGAGCTGGGCATCGCCCTGCCCGGCGGCCCGGGCACTCGCCAGTTGCGCCGCGCCCTGCGCGGAGAGCTCGCCCACGAGGCGGCCCTGGGCGTCGTAGCGCACGTCGGTGGTGCGCGCTTGCGGAGTGGCCGCGGCCTGCACGGTCTCCACCAGGCGGCCCATGGCGTCGTAGCGGTAGCTCGTGGCGGTGCCTTCGGCGTTTACCGACAGCACCACGCGGTTGAGCGCATCGTAGGTGCGCGTGCTGACCTGGTCCTGCGCGGAGATGCCGGGCAGGAGGTCCTCCAGGCGCGTGGCGGCCGTGACCTGCGCGGCCGTGATGGCGCCCGACGCAATCGCATAGCGCCGCACGGTGGCGAGGTTGCCGTTCGCGTCGTAGCTGCTTTGTGTGAGGTAGCCCTCGGCATCGAGTTCGCCCACGCGCCGGCCCTGCGCGTCGTAGAAAGTGGCCGTATGCGCATCGCCCGCGCTGGACGCCGGGCGCAGGCCCGAGAGGGAGCCTGCGCGCGCCGCAGCCAGGCCGGCGGCCGCGCCGCCCGCCACGGGCAGGGCGTAGCGCACGCTGCCGATCACCCGGCCGGCTGCGTCGTAGCGGTATTCGCTCAGGTAGCCTTCACCATCCACCGTGCCCAGCAGCAGGCCGTCCCGGCTGTAGATCTGGCTGGCCGTGCGGTCCTGCGTGCTGCGAACCAGCGGAGACACCGTCTCGCCGGAGATGGTCTGGCCGCCCAGCGTGGCGGACGTGCTGCCGGCATGGGTCCCGTCGCCGAGGTACACGGCGCGGAAGCGATCCAGCACGGAAGGCGGGTTGCCGATATCCAGCACCGCCAGGCCATAGGCCAGATCGACAGTGCCGAGCAACTGGTCGCCGTTGTAGAAAGCCACCCGGTCGCCGGGCTGATCGCCGGAGACCTGCGCGCTGAGCAGTGCGCCCAGGCCCTGGGGCGTGCGGGTCGGCGTGGCGCTGAGCGCCACGGTAGTGGAGCCTTGCGACGGCGTGAGGGTGAGCGTGAAGCCGATTTGCGCGGACGCGAAGCCGCTATCTGCCGCATAGAGGGCCGTCAGCGTGTGCCCCCCGGCTGCCAGGCCGCGGGTGGACAGGATCGCGACGCCGTTCACCACGCGGGCGGTGGCGATAACAGTGTGGCCATCGACCAGCGTGACGGAGCCGATCGTGCCACCGCCCACCGTGATGGAAATGTCCTGCCCCTGCGCCAGGGTGGCATCGGGCGCGAGGCCCAGCACGACCGTCCCGGCCGGGGTGACGGCCTGCGCCAGTGCCGCGGAGGCGCTCGCGGCATTGCGGGCATCGCCTTCATAGCGGGCACGCAGTTCATGCGTACCCGGCGGAAGCCCTCCGGCCACGAGGCGGGCCACGCCATCGACGACCTGGGCGGTTCCCAGCACCGTGTCGCCCCGCAGGAAGGTGACGGTGCCGCCAGGCTGCCGGCCGTCGATGCGCGCGCTCAGCGTGACGGACGCGTCTGCGCCCACGCTCGCCGCCGAACTGGACAGCGCGACGGTGGTGGCGGCGGCCAGCACAGTGGAAGCGGCGGCCTGCGAAGTGCTGCTGGCGAAGCCCTGGAATCCGTCGTACATCGCGGTCAAGGCACCGGACGGGACATCCGCGAGCGTGAGCCTGGCCACGCCGTTGGATACCTGCGCGGTGCCCACCAGGGTGCTGCCGGCATAGAAACGCACGGTGCCCACGATGCCGGTGGTCCGGCCGCCGGACGTGATGGTGGCATCCAGTACCAGCGGAGTGCCCGCGGCCAGGGTGCTGCGGGACGCCGTCAGCACCGTCTGCGTCGCCATGCCGGTGATGGTCAGCGGCGCGGAGGCGCTCTGGCTGGCGGGCTCGCGCTCTGTGTTGCCGGAGTAGGCGGCGGTGATGGTGCGGGAGCCCACGGGAATGGCCGATGACACCAGCGTGGCCACGCCGTTGGCCTGCACGGCGGCCACGCCGACCAGCAGCTCATCCGCGTAGAAGGTGATGGTGCCGGAGCTGGAGTTGCTGTAGGGGGCTGTGGCGCTCAGGGTGACGGGGCTGCCATACGACGCATTGGCAGGCGATGGTGCAGCCACGGTGACCGTGCCGGCCGCACGCAGGCCGAGGGCCAGCGCATCGGACGTGGCCGCGCCATTGGAGGCGTCGCCGGAGTAGCGGGCTGTGATGCGGGTGGACCCGGATGGCAGCGTGACCGACAGGGTAGCGACGCCGTCCACCACGGTGGCCGTTCCGCCGCCGATGGGTGCGTCGTTGTTGTAGAAGGTGACGGTGCCGCCGGGCCGCAGGCCCGCCACGCGCGCGGCGAGCGTGACCGTCGCCTCGCTGCCGGAACGCCCGGTGACCGTCGCCGCCAGGCTGACACCGGCGCCCATGGCAACGATGGTTCCGCCGACCGCGGATGAATTGCTGGGTGCGGACTGCGCATCGCCCGTATAGACCGCGCGCCAGGCGTAGGCCCCGACGGGCAGGTCTCTGGACTTCCAGACGGCCACGCCGTTGGCCAGCGCGGCCACTCCGAGCGCCTGGTCGCCGCTGAAGAAGGTAATGAAGCCGGATGCGTTCCCGGAGACCGTCGCGGTGAGCGCCACTTCCTGGCCGCGCGCGGTGGCCGCCGTGGACGTGGTCAGCGAGGTGGTCGTGGATGGACGGCTGTCCTGCGCGGACTGGACGGCCAGCGCAAGAACCGATGAGAAACCCGCCGCGTTGTATGCGTCGCCTTCGTAGGTGGCCGTCACGTTGGCCACGCCGGCCGCGGTGAGCCCTTGCGTGGTCAGGCTGGCCACGCCGTCCACCAGCGTGGACGAGCCCAGCACCGCGCCGCCGCTGTGGAACGTCACCCGTCCCGTCGCCACCGGCTTGGCGCTCAGCGCCACCAGCGTGCCCGCCGCATCGCGAAATTCCAGCCCCGACACCGACGAGCCCGGTGCGTAGAACGACGAGTCCAGGTACAGCGGTTGGCTGATCTGCACGGCATCGCGCCGCCATACCACGCCGTTCTTCGAGTACGACAGCACCCCGTTCTCGTAGCCCAGCGCCAGCACGTCGCCGGCCACGATGCTGCCCAGGGTGGCCACCCGCGAGCCATCGTGGTACAGCTCCACCGTGCTGCCCGTCACGTGGATCGCCCAGTCGATCGAGGACGCCTCGTCGTCCGTCGCCGGGTCCGTGTTCAACCCGACCATATACCGCTGGTCCGACTGCCCCGACACCGTGAAGCGCACGCTGGCGCCGCCCGCGTAGCCCACCGTGCTGCGCACGGAGGCATCCCACTGGCTCGCGGTGCCGGTCTTTTTGACCGCACCCGATTCGAATGACACGCCCGATGCCATGGCGCTCGGTCGCTGGTTCATGCGCGCAGCCAACGTCACCGCATCGCCCGCGGTCACGCTGGTGCTGGATGCGCTCAGGCCGATGGAGTCCGTCACCGCCATCGCCGTGGCCGCGGATGTCGCTGCCGCGTTGCTGGCATCGCCGCTGTAGACCGCCGTGATCTGCGCCGTACCCGACGCGAGCGCCCCGGTCGTGAGCCGTGCCACGCCATTGACCACGCTCGCGGTGCCCAGCACCTGCCGGCCGTTGAAGAACGTCACCGTGCCCGTGGGCGCGGCCGCCGCGTTCAACGGCACCTCCTGGCCCGTGGCATTCTTGAATTTGAGCCCCGCGATCGCGCCGCCCGTGCCGTAGAACGAGGTGTCCAGATAGAGCGGCTGCGTGATGTTCGCCGACTCCTGGCGCAGCACCGCGCCGTTCTTGCGGTAGCTCACCGTTCCATTCGAATACTCCACGCCCAGCACGTCGCCTGTCGTGTAGGTGCCCAGCGAGGCGACGTAATCCCCATTGTGGTACGCATGCATCGCGCCGTCATAGGTGATGTAGATCGCCCAGTCGATGCTCAGGTAGTGGCTGTTCGTGCCGGGAGCCGTGCTCAGGCCGACCATGATGGCCTTGTTGGTCTGGCCCGCGCTGAAGCTTACGCTGGCCCCGCCGCTCACGCCCACGGTGCTGCGAATGGAAGACTCCCAGTCGGCGGTGCTGCTGGTCTTGGTGACCGTGCCGTCGATGATCGCCACGCCGTTGACGATCGCCCCGGCCGGCACCACCACACCGTTGACCAGCGCGCTGGTGGCGCTGTTGACGCTGGCCGTGAGCGCCAGCGGCGTACCCGCCGCCACCGAGTTGCCGGAGACGGCCAGCTCCACGGCGTCGGCCACCTGGATGCCCACGGCCGCCGAAGCGGCCCCCGCCCGGTTCGCGTCGCCCGCATAGACCGCCGTGATCGCATGGCTGCCCGCCTGCGTCAGCGCCTTCGTGGTCAGGCTCGCCACACCGTTGACCGCGCTCGCGCTGCCCAGGTACACCGAGCCGTCGAAGAAGCTCACCTGTCCCGTGCCACTGCCCACGTTCGCCGACAGCACCACCGGGTTGCCCGACACGATCTTCGGCGACGAGACCGACAGCGCCGGTGCATTGGCAGCCGTGGCTGATTGCGAACCACCACCCGACACCACGATGGTCAGCGGCTGCGACTGTGCCTTGGCGCCGTCGGTATCGCTTTCGTACATGGCGGTGATGCTGGCCACGCCGGCCGCGGTAAGCCCTTGCGTGGTCAGGCTGGCCACGCCGTCCACCAGTGTGGCCGTGCCCAGCACCGCGCCGCCACTGTGGAATGTCACGCGCCCCGTGGCCGCCGGCTTGGCGCTCAGCGCCACCGCCGTGCCCGTGGCATCGCGGAATTCCAGCCCCGACACCGACGAACCCGGCGTATAGAACGACGAGTCCAGGTACAGCGGCTGGCTGATCTGCACCACATCCCGCCGAAACACCACGCCGTTCTTCGAGAACGACAGCACCCCGTTTTCATAGCCCAGTGCCAGCACGTCGCCGGCCACGACGGTGCCTACGTTGGCCACCAGTATGCCGTCGTGGTACAGCTCCACCGTCTCGCCCGATACGTGGATCGCCCAGTCCAGCGACGCCACTCCGTTGTCCGAGGCAGGGTCCGTGTTCAGGCCGATCACATAGTTCTGATCGGACTGCCCGGCCACCGTGAAGCGCACGCTCGCGCCGCCCGCGTAGCCCACCGTGCTGCGCACGGAGGCATCCCACTGGCTGGCCGTGCCGGTCTTCCGGATCGCACCCGACTCGAACGACACGCCCGAGGTCACCACACTGGGCTGCGCGTTCATGCGCGCCGTCAGCCTCACCGCATCGCCTGCGGCGATGGTGGTAGCCGATGCGCTCACCCCGACCGCATCGTTCACCGCCACTGCGTTCGCCGCCGAGCTCGCTGCCGCATTGTTGGCATCGCCGCTGTAGACCGCCGTGATCTGCGCCGTACCTGCCGCGAGCGCCCCGGTCGTGAGCCTCGCCACGCCATTGACCACGCTCGCGGTGCCCAGCACCTGCCGGCCGTTGAAGAACGTCACCGTGCCTGTGGGCGCGGCCGCCGCGTTCAACGGCACCTCCTGGCCCGACCCGTTCCTGAACTTCAGTCCTGCGATGGATCCCCCCGTTCCGTAGAACGAGGAATCCAGGTACAGCGGCTGCGTGATGTTGGCCGACTCCTGGCGCAGCACCGCGCCATTCTTGCGGTAGCTCACCGTTCCGTTCGCATACTCCACGCTCAGCACGTCGCCCGTGGTGTACGTGCCCAGCGAGGCCACGCTCGTGCCGTTCTGGTAGGCGTACATCGCGCCGTCGTAAGTGACGTAGATCGCCCAGTCGATGGTCAGGTAGTTGTCGTTCGTGCCAGGGTCCGTGTTCAGGCCCACCATGATCGCCTTGTTGGTCTGCCCCGCCCTGAAGCTCACGCTGGCACCACCGCTCACCCCCACCGTGCTGCGGATCGAGGATTCCCAGTCGGCCGTGCCGCTGGTCTTCGTGACCGTGCCGTCCATGAGCGTCACGCCGTTGGCGATCGCACCGGCCGGCACCGCCACGCCGTTGACCAGCGCGCTGGTGGCGCTGTTCACGCTGGCCGTGAGCACCAGCGGCGTGCCCGCCACCACCGAGTTGCCGGAGATGGCCAGCTCCACCGCGTCGGCCACCTGGATGGCCACGGCCGCCGAAGCGGCCCCCGCCCGGTTCGCGTCGCCCGCATAGACCGCCGTGATCGCATGGCTGCCCGCCTGCGTCAGCGCCTTCGTGGTCAGGCTCGCCACACCGTTGACCGCACTCGCGCTGCCCAGGTACACCGAGCCGTCGAAGAAGCTCACCTGTCCCGTGCCACTGCCCACGTTCGCCGACAGCACCACCGGATTGCCCGACACGATTCGCGGAGAGGATGCCGATACATCCACGCCCGAAGAGATCGAAACGGCCAGCGACGGCGAGACGGCGCCGGCGGCATCGCCCGTGTAGACCGCCGTGATGTTCGCGGCTCCCGCGTTGCGCAGCGCGCTGGTCGTCAGGGCCGCCACCCCGTTGGCGAGCATGGCCGATCCCAGGAACGACGTGCCGTTGAAGAAGTCCACGCGCCCCGAGGGCGCCGCGCCACCCGCTGCAGGCGCGACGGTGGCGGTGAAGGTCAGGGCCGTTCCGGCCACTGTCTGCACGGCGGAAGCTCCGAGCGCCACGGTGGCGGGCGCGGGCACGATCCGCAGGCTCTGCGCCGCGGATATGGCTGCGGCGTTGCGTGCGTCGCCCGCATATTGCACGGTGATGGCATTCGCGCCGACGTCCAGAGTACCCACACCCAGCGACGCCTGTCCCTGGGACAGCATGGCCGTGCCCAGCGCCAAGCCGTTGGCATAAAAGGTCACGCTGCCCGTAGGGGGCATGGTGCCGTCGCTGCCGGAGAGCGTCGCCGTCAGCACCACGGCCGCGCCGCGCACGGCCTGCGTGGAGGACAGGGACAGGGCCATGCCCGGTGCCGTGGGTGCGACCGTGAGGCGCACGGGCTGGGCGCTGGCGACGGCCGGGTTGGCAGCGTCGCCAGAGTACAGCGCCTGTACATCGAGAAGGCCCGCTTCCAGCGGCGTGAACGACAGAACCGCCTTGCCGTCGGCCAGGGAGGCCGAGCCGAGGATCTTGCCGCCGCTGACGAAGACGACCGATCCCGTGGGACGGTCGCCGGCGACGGTGGCGGCCAAGGTGACTGCGCCACCCCTGGCCACATTGGATGCGGAAGCGGACAGGGCGAGCGTTCTGGCGGCGCCGCTGGGCGTCGCGATGTCCGGCCCGTTGGCCACTGCCAGCACAGCGGCCGTGGCGGACGTGCTGCCGGCATCGGCGGTATCGCCGCTGTAGACGGCGCGATAGCCATGGCTGCCCATGCCCAAGCCCGTCACACTGAAGCTGGCCTGGCCATTGGCGAGGGCGACGCTGCCCAGGCGGGAATCGCCATCGAAGAACGTGACCGTTCCTCCCGGGGCTGCCGCGGGGTCCGCGACCGCTGCGATGCGCGCCGTCAGGGTCAGCCCGCCTCCTGCGGCGACCTGGACGTGCGATGTCGCCAGCACCGCCGTGGTGGCGGCAGGGGGCAGGACGGTTTGCGCGAAGGTGGCTGAACTGCTGCCGGCCACGGAGTCATCTCCCTGGTAGACGGCCGTGATGGCATGCAACCCGACAGGCAGTGCGGAAGTATTCAGGACAGCAAGGCCCTGGCCATCCAGCGTGGCAGTGCCCAGCAGTTCGCTGCCGCGGTAGAACGCCACCGATCCGGTCGGCTGGGCCTGCCCGCCCGGAACGGACACGCGCGCGCGGACGGTAAGGGCTGTGCCTGCCGTGGAGGGTGTGGCGCTGCTGTCCAGCGCGACCTCGCTGCCACGGCCCACCTTGACCGTTGCCGTGGACGCCGTCGCTGCCTGGGCGTTAGCCGCGTCGCCCGAGTACACGGCGGAAATCGCATGGTTCCCCAGGTCCTGCGTGCTCCAGGCTAGGACCGCGGTGGAAACACCCCCGGTGGTCTGGATGGCGGCGCTGCCGATCACGGTGGCGCCATCGAAGAATGTCACGGTTGCGCCGGGAGACGTGCCGGCGATGGTCGCTTTCAGGACCCATGCCCGGCCAGCGGCCAGCGTGGCGGGCAACGGGTCGAGAGTCACTTTGGACGCCTGGAGCACCGTGGCAGAAGCCGCCGCCGAGGTCGCGGCCGCGTGGGTGGCGTCGCCTTCGTAACGGGCGGTGAACGCATAGGTGCCTGTGGCGAGGGTGCCCAGCGTCAGCCGTGCAACGCCGTTGCTGATCTGTGCCGTTCCCAGCGCGGTGTTTCCACTGTAGAAGGTGACGGTACCTGCGGGCTGGCTTCCGGAGACGGCAGCCTCCAGCGTCAACGCCGATCCCGCGGGAATGCTGGCCGCCGAAGTCCGCATGGCGATGGCCGTGGCGGCCAGACCGGCGCTGTCCATGCGCACCAGCCCCGCGCCCCCCACCAGGAAGGCCGAGCCATCGCCCAGCATCGCCGTATCGATGGGCGTGGCCAGCCGGGTGACCGCCACCACGCGCGAGGCCGCGTCGTACTCCGTCTGCGTTACCGCCCCGCCCGCATCCACCTGCCACGCCAGCCGCTGCGCGCTGTCGTACAGCCGCCAGCTGCTGCGGTCGCCCGGCGCCGCCAGCGCGTGGATCGCCTCCAGCTTCGGCGCGTCGGCCAGCCCCGCCAGCCTGTTCGTGTACTCGATCGTCTGCGTGAGCTGGTCGTTGGCGTTGTAGCGGTATTCCCTGGCCGCGCCCGTGCCGTCCACGTCCGCCACCTTGCGGCCCGCCGCGTCGTACACCACCCACTGGCGCACGCCCGTCGCGTCCTGCGTCATCACCAGCCGCCCTGCCGTGTCGTAGGCGTAGCGCGTGATGCCCAGGGTCGTGCCGGCGCTGCTCTGCAGCACGCTCGTGAGCCGGCCCGCCGCGTCATAGTTCGAGATGGTGCTCAGCCCATTGGCCAGCGTCACCGTGGTGGTGGTGTCGCCGTAGCTCGTGATCGTGGTGTTCGCGCTCGTTCCGTCGGACGACGGGGCGCTCGCCACGATCACCCGGCCCAGGCCGTCGTAGACGTACTGCGTGATGCTGTCCGTGCGCGGCTGCACGGTCTTGAGCAACTCGCCCGCCTGGCTGTAGATGTACTGCGTCACCGCCGGGTCGCTGCCCGCGCCGGCCGCATCCAGCGTGCCGTAGGCGATGCTCTGGGCCAGTTGCCCGCGGAAGTCGTAGCGCAGGTCGGTGCGCTGGCCGCCGCGCAGGTCCTGCCCGGCCGCCCAGGCGGCCATCTGCGCTTCCGTCGGCACAGCGGTGGAGTTCAGTGAGGCAACGTCGTAGGCCGCCGCCGCGTAGGCGAGCGTGGTCTCGCGCTGGCCCAGGCCGTTGTAGCGGTATTCGGTGACCCGGCCCTCGGGGCTGACCACGAAGCGCAACTGGCCGCGTTCCTGGGCGCTGTAGATGTAGCGCGTGGTGCTGTCGGGCGCGCTGCCGGGCGAAGTGCTGCCGCCGAAGACGGGGGTGGTGGCTGCGTTGTTGTTCCCATCGCCCGCGCGCAGGGTTTCGGTGAGCAGCTGGTTGCGGTCGTCGTAGGTGCGCACCACGCTGTTGCCCAGCGGGTCCACCTTGAGCGTCTGGTTGCCGTGCGCGTCGTACTGCATCGCGATGCTGCGGCCCAGCGCATCGGTCATCGCCGTGACGTTGCCCTGGTCGTCGTAGCGGTAGTAGAGCTGCGAGAGCCCGGCCGGCTTCGATTCGGTAATGCCCGCCTGCACGCGCAGCAACTGGCCCTTGTCGTCGTAGGCGTAGCGGCTCGCCACGTTCAGCGGGTCGGTCACCGTGGTGGTGCGCGCGGCGGTGTCGTAGGCGTAGCGGGTGGTCAGGCCCAGCGCATCCTTCACGCTCGCCACGCGGTAGTCGCCATCGACCAGCACATAGCCGATCTCCAGGCGCGTGCCGTCCGATTGCGCCACGCTGGCCACGCGGCGGCTGTCGCCGTCGTAGGTGTAGGTGGTCTGGTACACCTTGCCGTCGGTGATGTCGTTGTCGCCCGGGGTCAGGTCCACCGTGACGGAGGCGAGCCGGTTGAGCGCGTCGTATGCGTAGTGCACGCGCGTGCTGGTGGTGGTGCCGTCATTCGCCACCACGCGGATCTGCGACAGGTTGCGGCCGGCGTAGTCGTACCAGGTGGTCTGCCCGGAAGCATCGACCACGCTCGACAGCAGGCCGTCGGCGCCGTACCGGTAGCGGGTGGTGTTGCCGTGCGCGTCCGAGCGCGAGAGCAGCCGGTTGTCGCCGCTGCCCTCGTAGCGCTCCTGCGCGCCGCTGTCGCCGTCGGTCCACACATACTGCCCCGCCGCGTCGTCCCAGCGCAGGGTGTCGTAGGCGCCCGCACCGTCCGTGCCCACGTACAGTCCCTGGGCCACATCGAAGGCGTAGTCCGACCGTGCGCCGTCGGCCGCCGTGCGCGTGAGCACGCTGCCCGCCGCATTGCGCGTGCCCGACAGGCGCAGCGGCTGGTTGTGGATGCCCAGGGACCAGTTGTCCGCGTTGTCGTCGTCCAGCAGGCCCCGGCTGTTGTACGTGCGCAGCACGTCCATGCCCAGGCCCTGGCTGGCCACGAAGTCGTCGCGCCGCTGCAGCACCAGGTTGCCGTTGGCCAGGTTCACGTACGCCTGCTCGCCCCCCCGGCCCTGCGCCGCGTTGCCGAACACCCCCCGCTGCCCCAGTGTGGCGAGCGAGCCCGTGCTGAGACCCAATCCGTTTGCGCTGACGCTGGCGACCATATCTGCCCTGTATCCGTGTATTGGCTGTGGTTGTCCGCCACCGGCGCTGCACCTGTCCCTCCCCGGGCCGGGCTGCCGATGGCGAATGCTTTCAGGCAATACATCCGGCGATTTCCGGATTTGTTGAGCGGGGAAGGCCGATAACCTACTCAGATAAAGGGGCAATACCTCCTCCCATTCAACAATTCGCCCACCGTGTGGATATATGGGTGGCACGGCTATGCTGTGCGACCGATTTTTTTCCTGTCCCATGCTTCCCCCGGAAGCCGCCACCATGTCCACTTCTTCCGCCCCGATGCCCCCCGCGCTGGAGCGCGCCCTGGCCGCCAGCGCCGCCGGCCATGTGGAGGAGGCCGTCGCGCTCTTCCGGCAGGCGGCCCGCGAGCAGCCGGACTCCGCCGTGCCGCATTTCCTGATGGGGGCCGAATACGCGACCGAGGGCCGGGTGGACGAGGCAGAGCAGTGCTTCAGCCAGGCGGTGCTGCTCGCGCCCCAATGGCCGATCCCGCGCTACCAGCTGGGACTGCTGCAGTTCAGCGCCGGGCGCGCCTCCACCGCCCTGCTCACCTGGCAGCCGCTGCTGGCGCTGGGTGACGACAGCCCGCTGCCCCACTGGATACGCGGGTTCGCGGCCCTGGCAGGGGATGATTTCACCCACGCGCGGTCTGCCTTCGAGGCCGGCCTGGAGCGCAATACCGAGCACCCGCCCATGTCCGCCGACATCCGCCTGGTGCTGGCGCGCATGGATGCGCTGGGGCAAGGCTCCGCTGCGCCTGCGCCGGACTCCGGCGACGCTGCCGGGGCCGACGAGGAAGCCACGCACGTGCTGCTGTCCAACTACCAGCAACAGGGGCCCGTGCATTGACCCGCATCGATCCGACGGTCCAGTGGGGCGCCCTGCTCCACGCCCGGCTGGAGCAGATGGGCCGGCCGAGGCCGGACAACGCTCCAGGCCCCACCAAGGCCGCGGAGCCGGACCGCGGAGCGCGGGAGCCGGGGGCCGGCACCGCGTCCACCACCCTGCGGCTGCGGGCGATCCGGCACGACGATCCGGAACGGCGGCGCAAGGCGTTCCGCATCTTCATGGAAGCCACGCTGCGGGATGAGTTTGGCCGCCTGCTGCAGGATCCGGCCGATTTCGACGGACTGGTGGACCAGGTGACCGCGCAGATGTATGCGGATCCGGACCTGCGCAGCGCCTGCGATGCGGCCGCCGATGCCCTGCTGGAGGCATCGGCCCGGGCCTAGGCGCGGCTCAGCGCCTGGTGCGCAGCGCGCGCATCACCACATCCAGCATGCCGCCACCGCCGGGCGCGGTCTGGCTGCCGAGCAGGCGCTCCGCGAGGCGCGCGAAGTGGTCCGGTGAGGCTTCTCCGCGCAGGATGGCCTCGGCGAAGCGGCCGGACAGGTTGCTGCCGCCCAGCCGGGCGGCCCTTTCGATGTGCTCCCGGGCCGCGGCTTCCTCCTGCCGGAGCGCCAGCACCACCGCGAGGCCCCCATGGCTTTCCCCGAAGTTGCGGTCCAGCGCCAGGGCCTGCTCGAAACTCGCCAGGGCGCCGTCGAGGTCGTGCTGCACCAGTTGCGCCCAGCCCAGGCCGTGCCAGGTGCCGATATGGCCCGGCATGGAGGACAGGGCCGCGTGGAACTGCTGCACTGCGCCGGCCGAGTCGCCGGCCAGCATCTGGGCGAAGGCCAGTGCGGAGCGCGCACGGCCATCGCCGGGCTGCCGCTCCAGGGCGGCCTGCGCATAGGCGCCTGCCGTGGCGGCGTCCGCTTCGCCCAGCGCCAGGGATGCACGGGTGACCAGCGCCTCGGTCGTGACCGCTTCGGCCCCGGCGGCCAGGGCCTGACCCGCCCAGCGCGCGGCATCGGCCACCTGCGCGGCATCGAGCGCCGCCAGCGCCGCGATGCCGGCCGCGGCCGGCGCCAGGGCACCCCCCTGTTCGCGCGAGGCCGCCCAGCGCACCGCGCGCTCGATGTCGCCCGCGCGGTGCAACGCCCTCAGCCAGAGTGCGTCCATGGCGGGGGGCGTCCCTGCGCCCCGCCCCTGCAGCAGCGCATCCATGCGGGGCGCCAGGCGTTCCACACATTCGGCGTACCGGCCTTCCTGGAAATCGACGAAGGCGAGGTTGTGCAGCACGGCGTCGGCGAAGGCCGGCGGAGTACCGGGCAGTGCCTGCATGCCGGCCAGGCTGCGGCGCGCGCCGTCCATGTCGCCCCGGGCCAGCGCTGCCTCCGACTCCCGCAGCAGCCAGGCCAGGGAATCCGGCCAGAGGGCGAGCGCATGGCGCAGGTGGAATTCCGCGCGGTCCCAGGCACTGCACTGCAAGGCGGCGGAAAACGCCTCCGCCAGCAGGGATTCATTGGCGGGGTCGTCGCGCAGGTAGGTTTCCAGACGATCCAGCCGCGCGGGCTGGGGGGATGCGTCGGGTGAAAGGGAAGGAGAGGTCATGGAAGCAATGGTCGGAAACGATCCGCAAAAAAAGAGAGGGCTCGCCTGGCCGGGAAGATTCGGCTACCAGGCCACATCGCAGGGCGTCGCCTGGGCCAGCGCCTCGCGCAGGCGTGCCAGGCCCCGGCGGTGCAGCTGCGATATGCGGCTGCGCGAGACGTCCAGCAGGCACGCCACCTCGTCGAAGGGCATGCCGTACAGATAGTGGCAGCGGATCACGCGCCGCTCCTGCTCGGGCAGGCGCTGGACGAGATCGCGCAGCAGGGCCTGCCAGTGCTGCTGCTCGCGCTTGCGGAAGTAGATTACCTCGGGCGACTGGTCCTGCGGTGCCTCCTCGTGCGCGCCGCTGCCGATCATGCCCGTGCCATCGAGCAGCACGCCCAGCGCCAGGCCGATGCCGATCTCGGCCAGGCGGGCCAGCAGGTCCTGCGCGGAGCGCCCTGCCCCGGCAGGGCTGGCGGGCTCCTGGACGCCTTCCTGCGCCATGCCCGCCGATGCCGCGGCGGCTTCCAGCCGGTCGCGCTCCAGGCGCTTGCGCAGGGCCGCCTGCTGGCCGGTTTCCGTGAATCGCTCGAGCCCGCTCAGGATCGCGCCGCGGATGCGGTGCGTGGCGTAGGTGCGGAACTGGGCGCCCTGGCCAGGGTCGTAGCGGTCCACGGCCTCCATGAGCCCGATGCAGGCCAGTTGCTGGTAGTCGGCGAATTCCACGCCATCGTGGTAGCGCGACTTGAAGCTGACGGCCGCGAGCATGCGCGCGTACGACAGGTAGTGTTCGATCAGCGCGGCCCTGGCAGCCGCGTCGCCCTGCTCCCGCCAGCGCGACCACAGCGCCGCCTCGCCCCCGGACGATGGCGGAGCCGCGGCAGTGGCGGACAGGGAGCCGGCGCAGGACTGCATGGCCGCGGCTGCTTCAGTGGAAACTGCCGACCAGGGCCTTGAGCAGCAGGCTCCAGCCGTCGATCAGGATGAACATGAGGATCTTGACCGGCAGCGCGATCGTCGTCGGCGGCATCATCATCATGCCCAGCGCCATGAGCACGCTGGAGACGATCAGGTCGATGAGCAGGAAGGGCAGGAAGACCACGAAGCCGATCTGGAATGCGGCGCGCAGTTCGGAGAGCATGAACGCAGGAATCAGCTGCACATTGCTGATGTCGTCCATGGACTGCGGCGGCGGCGCCTTGGACAGCTCCACCATCAGCGCGAGGTCCTGCTCGCGGGTCTGCCGCACCATGAATTCGCGCAGCGGCGCGATGCCCTTGTTCAGGCCCTGCTCCATGCCCAGCTTGCCGGACATGAACGGCTGCAGCGCTTCGCGGTTCACCTGCTCCAGCACGGGCGACATGGTGAACAGCGTCATGAACAGCGCCAGGCCGATCAGCACGGTGTTGGGCGGTGTCTCGTTCATGCCGATCGCATGCCGGAGCATGGACAGCACCACGATGATGCGCAGGAAGCTGGTGATGCACACGAGCAGCGCCGGCAGCACGGCCAGCACGGTGAGCCCGATCACGATGCGCACGGCCTGGGACGTGTCCGCCCCGCCCAGCCATGCCGCCGACGGGGCCTGCTGCGCCGCGGCGGCCCCGCAGGCCCCGAGCAGCAGGGCCACGGTGCCCCCGGCGCACAGCGCGCGGCGCATGCGGCTCCGGATGCCGGCAAAGGAAGAAGCTTGCAGGCGGCTCAAGATCGCACCTCCGCCGCCAGCGGATCCGGGTGGCCGGGCTCGGCCGCCCCGGGCGCGGGCGACTCCGACAGCACGGAGATCGATTGCGGCGCGCAGCCGACCAGCAGACGGCGTCCCTGCCACTGCACCTCGTGCAGGCTGTGCTGGGGCGTGAGGCGCGTGCTGGAGACCAGTTCCACGGCCCGTCCGGAGCGCTGCTGCACGCGGGCCATCCAGCGGCCCAGCGATCCGCGGGCCGCGGGCGCCGGTGGCGTTCCGCTCCGGGCCCGGTGCTTGCGCCAGGCAACCACGCTCAGCGCGATCAATAAGACGAACACCCCCATCCAGGCCAGTTCCGCCGCGGGGACCGGCGCGCCCGCGCCTTCGGGCTCCCGGCGCAGCGGGATCGATTCCGGCAATGCCATGGCGTCAAGCGGCCGAAGGCTGCAGGCTGAGGGGCGCAGGGAGTTCGGTGAGCTTCACGGCGAACCGGTCGCCCACGGCCACCAGCAGCCCCCGCGCCACCACCTGCCCTTCCAGCACGAGATCCACGGGCTGGTCCACGCCGCGGTCCAGCACCAGCACCTGCTGCGCCTGGGCCGCGAGCAGATCGCCGACCGCCACGGTGGCGGAACCGACGCAGACCTGCAGCGTGGTCCGGACCTGGTGCAGGGGCTGGAAGCTGGGGAGCAGCGGCTCCGTGGCAGCGGTGGCTGCGGGTTCGGCGAGCGGTGGAAGCGCGATGGGCTGCACCTGCGGCGCGGTGCCGGACGGGGCCGGGGTGGGCACGGTGCCCGGGGTCGAGGAGGATTGCGGCATACGGAAGAGCAAAAAAACGGAAAACGGTTCAGGAAGCGTCGGGATGGAGTTCGACTGCCAGGCGGCCGCCGGACTGCCCGAGCCAGGCCTCGCACAGCGGCTGGGGGGTGGCGGAGCCGGAGGCCGCGAGCCGGGCGGCGGCAGGCGCCGCCAGCGGGTGGTCGAGCGCGATCACGTCGCCCACGGCCAGCGACTGCAACTGTCCCAGGCTCAGGGTGAGCGGCTGCAGATGGATGTGCATCGCCACGCGGTGGCCGCGCAGGGCCTGGTCGAGCGGCACCAGCGCGCAGCGCGGCGTGGCAGGTTCCTTCCCGGTGCGTGCCGCGCCGCCGGAGGAGGGAGGTTCATGCCGGCCCAGCAATGCCGCCACGCGGTCGCCGTCCAGGCGCCAGGCCCAGGGTTTGCCGCCCCATGGAAACAGCACGGCCAATGCGCCGGACCAGGCGGCAGGTGCCTCGGCGGCTTGCCGGGATTCGCGTGCCTCGGGGGCCAGTTCCTCCAGCACGGACTGCAGGGCCGACCAGGCCTGTGCAGCGATGTCGGCGGCCATGTCCGGCCCCTCGGCCGCGCTGGACGCCGCGGCGTCGCCGAACAGCCAACCGCGCAGCGCCTGCGCAGCGGCGGCGAGGCCCGGCGCATCCGGGGCCATGCCGGCTTCCACGACCTGCACCTGCACCGGCGCCTGCGCCAGTCCCCAGTCGCGGCACCATGCGCCATAGGCGGCCTGGCAGGCATCGCGCACCACCGCCTGCCGGGCGGCGCTCCAGGCGCGCAGCGGCCTGGCCTGCGTGCGCGAGGCTTCCGGCGACAGCCACTCCCCGGCCTGCGGCGGCCGATCCGTCCTGGCATCCATGGCTTAGCGGCTCTTCATGGAAAAGAGCTCCTGCAGCATCTCGTTGGCGGTCGAGATGACCTGGGAGCTGGCCTGGTAGCCGCGCTGCATGATGACGAGGTCGCTGAATTCCTGCGACAGATCGACGTTCGAGATTTCGATATAGCCGGAGCGCACCGATCCGAAGGCACCGCCGGCCACGCCCGTGTGCCAGGCGCTGCCGTCGAGCGCCTCGAATTCGTTGTCCCCGGCGGAGCCCACGGCCTCGTTGGTGTCGAAGCGGCCCAGGGACAGGCGCGCCCCCTTGGCGGTCTGCCCATTCGCGTAGGTCAGGACCAGGGTCCCGGTGGCATCGAAGGATGCGGAGCTCAGTTCGGCCGGGGCGAAGCCGTCCTGCGACGCGAATGCGAGGGTGGACAGCGTGCCCGACGCGAAGGAGGTGACGTCCGCGCTGAAGTCGAGCGTCAGCGGCACGGCGGCCTGCCCCGCCGGCGTGTACGTGAACGACAGCTTGGACGTGGCCGCGGTGGGCTTGCCGTCCTGAAAGATCAGCTGGCTGGTACCGACCAGCGTGCTGCCGTCCATCAGCTCGACCTTCCAGCTGCCCGGAGTCGTGCTGTTGGTGTTGGTCAGCTTGACGCTCAGCAGGTGCTCGCCGCCCGCGGCGTCGTACACACGCACGCCGCTCACGGTCTGGTCGGTGCCGGCGCTCGACAGGTTGCCGGTGAATTTGGCCACCGCCGTCGCCTTGCCCGCGGAGGTCTTCAGGTTGGCGATGCTGATTTCCGAAGGGGCGCCATCCGCGCCGACGCCCATCACCCGGGCACCGGTGCCCTGGGTGACGAGCGTGCCATCGCGGTTGAACTGGAACTGCCCCGCGCGGGTATAGCGGATGCTGCCGTCGGCGCCCTTGAGCATGAACATGCCCTGGCCGTCGATGGCGAGGTCCAGGCCGTTGCCCGTCTGCCGCAGTTCTCCGGACTTGAAGGACATCGACGTGCCCATGGTGCTCACGCCGTAGCCCATCTGGCCGAACTGCCGGCCGGCGTAGCCGCCGCCGGCATAGAAGGCGTCCGAGAAGCGCAGCGAGGAGCTCTTGAACCCGGGGGTGTTGAGGTTGGTGGTGTTGTTGGCGATCACCCGCAGCCCTCGCGAGAAGCTGGAGAGGCCCGTCATGCCGACGTAGATGGACTCGATCATGGAAACTCCTTGGATTCCTGGGAGGAAGCGGGTGCTCAGCGCACGGCCAGGATCTGGCTCAGGCTGATGTCCTGCAGGGTGGATCCGGCGCTGGTGCGCAGCGTGATCAGCGGCGACTCGCCCGACAGCGACAACGACACCACCGTGCCCGTCAGCGTGCCGCTGGTGGAGCTCACATCCACGGTGCGCCCGATCAGCCCGACCGACTGCAGCGCCGCCTGGTTGCCGATCAGCGTGGCGATCTTGCTGTTGAGCTGCTGCGTCTGCTCCAGGCTCGTGAACTGGGCCATCTGGGCCATGAACTGCTGGTTGTCCATCGGCTTCATGGGGTCCTGGTAGGTGAGCTGGGTCAGCAGGATCTTCATGAAGTCCTCCTGGCCCAGCGCGTTGGCGCGCAGGCTGGGTGTCGCGCTGCTGATGCCGTTGATGCTCATGGGTTGCCCTCCTGGAAAATGGAAGAAGAAAAAACGTTGCGCGCACGCGGCGCGATGCGCTGCGCGGCGGTGGAAAACACATCGGTGAAGCGGGACGGCCCGGTGGTTTGCCGCGAGGCCGGCGCGAAGGCGTCGAACACCACGCGGCCATTGCAGACCACGCGCACCAGCCGCTGCCCCTGCTCGCGCAGGGCGCGCTCCAGCGAAGGAACGACGGCGGCGGCCTGGAAGCCGACCTGGTCCGCGGTGCCGTCCATCCCGAGCCAGAGCTGTGCGCCCGCATCGGACCACTGGGCATGGACCCGCATGCCGGCGTGGCGCTGCGCTTCGGCAGGCAGGGCGCGTGCGGCGCCCGGTGCAGTGCCCGGCGCGGTACGGCCGCTGTGCTCCGCGGGACCGTCGCCGGGCTCCGGGGGCGCGGACGTGGAGGCAGCCGCCAGTGCCGCCGGTAGCGGCGTCGCCAGAGGACGCACGCCATCCGGCCGCCAGGCAGGCACTACTGCGGGCTCCACGATGGCTGCCGCCCTGTCCACGGCGCCGCTGCCGATGGCCGCCGTGGCCTGGTCAGCGGCAGCGATCCCTGCGGATGCCGCAGCGCCGCGGCCCGCGAACGCACCGGCCAGGGGCATCGGCGCGGATGCGCCGGCCGCGGCCGGATGCGGCCATGGGTCACCGCCGGCACCCGGGGCAGGCGCCGCACGCATGCCGTCGCTCCCGTCCCGGTCCGGCACGCCCGCGGCACCGTCACCGGCATGCGCCGGTCCGGCAACGCCATTGGCGGCCACGGAATGGCTGGCGGATGCGGTGCCTGGCGCATCCGCTCCGGAGCGCGACGCAGCCGCCCCGGAGGGCGAGGCCGGCGCGCCACCCCGGTCTGCCGGGGGCTCGGGCATCGTCCGGTACGCGGTGGGCAGCCCCTGGGCCGGCCGCACCGCCGCGCCGGAGGGCTGCGGTGCGGCCGCCGGGTTGAAAGGCTGAAACCACCCGGCCAGTTGGGCGCGCTCCATCTCGCGCAGCCACGCCTGC
The DNA here is from genome assembly GCF_900104515.1 of Paracidovorax cattleyae. Lineage (GTDB taxonomy): Bacteria > Pseudomonadota > Gammaproteobacteria > Burkholderiales > Burkholderiaceae_C > Paracidovorax > Paracidovorax cattleyae. The sequence continues at coordinate 83,487 of NZ_FNJL01000018.1, read as the reverse complement.
CGCAGGGACGGCGAAAGCCCCGGCGGTTCGCGACCTTCGGCCGCATCCCGTGCACCGCGGGCGCCCGGGCCTGCGAGCAGGCCCGCCATGGCCGTGTCGATGCCGCTCACTCCATCACCTCCGGCGCGCGGGTGGGCGATGAAGCGCGCAGCGCCATCCGGCCGATCCAGTCGCGGTCCGCTTCTGCGGCCGCCAGGCGGACCGCTTCCTGCGCATAGTCGCGCACGGCATCCGCGCGGTGTTCCTGCAGCCCGTCGATCATGCGCTGCTGGGCGATGCACTCGGCCTTCAGCGCCACCCGCTGTGCGTGCAGCGCTTCGAGTTCGCGGGCGTGGTCCGCGATGCCGCGGCGTGCATCCGCCAGATAGACGAGCCCGCGCTGGTGCAGGCGGGGGTCCAGCCGCGCCTGCGTCCACTGCTGCATCTGCTGCGCCTGGGCGTCGAACTGCGCCTGCAGCGCGCGGCCCTGCTCCACCGCCGTGGCAATGTCCTGCAGCAACCGGGCCAGCCGGGCTTCCAGGCGCTCGAGCTGCCACTCCTGCTTGCGCAGGTAGGGCTCCAGCGGATAGGTGAAGCCGCGCAGGTCCACGGAGGCCGGCGCGGGGGCCGCGGTCCGCGTCATCGCTGGCCTCCCTTGGCCGCGGCGCCCAGCGAATAGCTGAACTTGTGCGGCAGGTTCTGCGCGGCCGCTGCGGCCGGTTTCGCGGGGGGCGAAGGCGCGGGAACGGCGGCGGGATTGGCAGCCGGTGGCCGGTCGGGCCACAGCAGCGCGCGCAGGGCACGCAGGCCTTCCGCGCGCGGCACGCCGCCTTCCTGCTGGCACAGCCATGCCTGCAGTGCGGGAGCGAGCGCCAGGGCCTGGTCCAGCTCGGGGTTCGCGCCCTTTTCGTAGGCGCCGATGTCCACCAGCTGGCGGTTGCGGTGCAACAGCGCGAGGTGGCGCACCGCGTCGGAGACCAGTTCCCGCTCCTCGGCAGTGGTCAGGTCCGGCAGCAGCCGGCTCGCGCTGCGCAGCACATCGATGGCGGGGTAGCGCCCTTCGTGCGCAATGTCGCGCGACAGCACGATGTGGCCATCCAGGATGGAACGCAGGCTGTCGGCGATGGGCTCGTTCATGTCGTCGCCCTCGACGAGGACGGTGAGCAGCGCCGTGATGGCCCCGCCCGAAGGGGCCGTCCCGCAGCGTTCGCACAGCTGGGGCAGCTCCGCGAACACGGATGGCGTGTAGCCGCGGGCGGTGGGTGGCTCGCCGGCCGCCAGGCCCACCTCGCGCCGCGCCATGGCCAGGCGGGTGACCGAATCCATGGTGAGCAGCACCTGCTGCCCTGCGTCGCGGAAATACTCCGCAATGGTCACGGCGGCATGCGCCGCGCGGATCCGCGCCATCGCAGGCTGGTCGGAGGTCGCCACGACGACGACCGAGCGCTTCAGGCCTTCGCCCAGCTGCTTGTCGATGAACTCCTTCACCTCCCGGCCGCGCTCGCCGATGAGCGCGATCACGTTGACGTCGGCACTGACATGTCGGGCGATCATGCCCAGCAGCGTGCTCTTGCCCACGCCGCTTCCCGCGAAGATGCCCACGCGCTGCCCCTGGCCCAGCGTCAGCAGCCCATCGAGTGAACGCACGCCCGTCTGCAGCACCCGGTGGATGCGGGGGCGCTGCAGGGGATTGAGCGGCCGTGCATGCAAGGGGCGCATGACAGGCGCGACCGGATCGGGCAGGCCATCGAGCGCGTGCCCGAAGCCGTCGATCACCCGGCCCAGCAGGCCCGGGCCCACGCCGAAATCCGAACGGCGGCCGAGCGCGACCACTTCCGCCCCCGCGGCCACGCCCTGCAGGCTGCCGTAGGGCATCAGCGTGAGGCGGTCGCCGCTCAGGCCGACCACCTCGGCGAGCACGCCACCACCGGCATGCCGATCTTCAGCAGAGTCGGAGCGTGGCTGGATGCGGCACAACTCGCCCACGGTCGCATCCGGTCCCTGGGACTCGATGGCCAGCCCCTGCATATGGCGCACCCAGCCGATGCGCCGCGTCAACTCGGCGTCGCGCACGGCGTCCCGATAGGACGCCAATCCGGCCAGCGGGATGGGCAACCGGGCGTTCATGCCGCGTCCCTGCCCGCGGAGACATCGGCGCCGATGGCCTGCTGCCGGCGCTCGGCGCGCGTCTTGGCCAACCGTGCCGCCACGGCCTGCAGTTGCCGTTCCAGCCGGGCGTCCAGCGCGCCTTCCGCGGAACGCAGCAGGCAGCCGCCCATGCGGACCTCCGGGTCGGCCACCCAGCGCACGCTCTCGCGCCCGGCATCGAATCCCCGCGACGCCAGCGCTTCCAGCGTGGGGGCATCCTCCCTGAGCATCGCCGCGTCGTCCGGGTGCAGGTGCACGCTCAGCGGATGCCGCCCGTGCCACGCCTGCAGCGACCGGGCCAGCAGTTCCCGTGCGCCGTCGCGGGTGACGGCACGGTCTCCGGCGATGCGGCAGACGGCCTCGAAAACGATGTCCAGCATGTCGTCTTCCGCGCCCTGCAGGAACCGTGTCCATTCCTGCGCGAGCTGTCCGGCCAGCTGTTCCAGGCGTTCGGTGCGCCGGGCCACCTCCTGCGCGGCGGACTGCCGCTCCTGCGCCTCGCTGTGTTTCTGTGCCTGCTCCGAGGCGCGCACCTGTTCCATGGCCTCGCGCACCTGCCCGGCCACCACATCGCGGGCCAGCACCTCTGCCCGCGCCTGGATGTCTTCGTCCACCATGCGGCGGCCCTCGGCCAGGCCTTGCGCGTGCCCTGCGCGCCGCCCCTCTTCCTTCCATTGGGCCTGCAGGCGGGCGAGGTCCTGGGCCGGGACTTCGGCGGCAGGAGCGCCGCCCGGTGCGGCCGCGGAAGGCATGGCTGCCCGGTCCGGACCTGCGGCCAGTCCATGGGATGCGGTACGGCGCGGAGCGGATACAGCGGCTTCGGCCAGGGCCGCCGGCGGCAGCGTGGCCGCGGGCACGGCCACGGCCGCGGCATGCCCGGCTCCCGCGCCACGGGGCCTGCCCACGGCAACGGCCTGCCCGTGCCATGCGGCGGAGCGCAGGATCTTCATGTCGTCGCTCATGCCCCGCCCTCCTTGCGCCGCCAGGGCCAGCGCCAGCCGCCGAACCGGCCATGGGCCCGGTGTCCGGCAGGCCGGCCATCGCCCTGCACTGCACCGGCCGCCGCCACCGCAGGCGCATCGCAGCAGTGCCGCATGCCGTCCAGCATGGCGGAGGCCAGGGCGGGGGCGGTGGAGGGTCCGCTGGAAACAGTGCCCAGCAGGTCCGTCACGCGCCGGCGCTGGAGGGCCGGCAACTGCTCCAGCAGCGCGGCGCGCCAGGGCCAGGGACGCAGGCACAGGGCCTGCGCCACCATCAGGGGAGGCTGGGCGCGCCAGGCGCGCGCAAGTGCCGCGACGCCCGGAGCGCCCAGCGCCATCAGCAGGTCGGCCTCCGGCGGGGAGGATGCCGCATTGCCAGTTGGCAGCGGCGCGGCGGCGACCGAGTCGGGCGCAGCGGTCGCCAGTGCGTCCAGGCCGGCCGGATCGGGCGGGATGCCGAGCGCTTGCAGTTCAGAGAGCAATGCCTGCAGCGCATCGCGCTGCGAGGGCGCCATGCGTTCCAGCACCCAGGCACGGTCCGCGGGCGCCATGCCATGCAGCACCAGCGCGGCGCGGCGTGCCTGCGCGGCCGGGGACGAGGGCGCGGACGGCTCCGCCAGCCCCGGGAAATGCAGGTTCATGCGCCGTGCCCTCCTGCAGCCCCGGGCGTCGGTGCGGTCTCGCCCGCACGCATCCAGGCCTGCACCTTGCGCAGGGCCGCCTCGCGCTCGGCCGCGCTCAGGCGACGGCCTGGCGCGCCGGAAGCCGGAGCGCGGCGGCGCATGGCGGCCAGACAAGCGCCCGCCAGCAGCAACAGCAGCCCGATGCCGGCAGCGGCCCACCACAACTCCAGGCCAGGGCGGGAAACGGCAGCGCCCTGCCCCGCTCCGTCGGCCTGCCCGGCAGGCTCCGTCGCGATGTCCCGCAGCGCACCGGGCGCCTGGCCGGAAGCATCAGGAGCGCCGGCACCCGCAGCGGCTCCACCCGCGGCGGCCGCGGACGGCACCAGCGCCTGCAGGGACTGCACCACGACCAGGTCTCCCCGGTCCGGGTTCGCGCCCACCGCGGCCGCCAGCAACCGGCGCAGCTTGTCCTCCTGTGCGGCATCCAGCGCCTGGCGGACCACCGCCACCACCTGGATGCGGCGCACGGCTCCCGCCTGGCTCACCACCTGCTCCACCCGGCGGCCGACCTGGTAGTCCACCTCCCGCTGGGTGCTCGCACCCGCGCCGCCTCCGGCGCGCGCGGCATCGAGCGGGGCCTGGCCGCCGTCGCGCACGGATTCGCGCTCCTTCACGATCACTCCCCGGCTGTCGGCCGTGCGCGAGGGAGCGGGAATCACGTCTTCCGTGGTGATGCGCACCTGGTCCATGTTCAACGTGACATCCACGCTGGCCATGGCCTGGCCCGGGCCGAACGCGCGGTCCAGCACCGCCGCGGCCTTGCGGGCCAACTGCGCCTCGGTGTCCTTCTTCAGTTCCAGGCGGCCGGATCCACCCGCCATGCCGGCGGCGGCATCGGCCGCCTCGTCGGCCGGGCGGCTGAGCGCCACGCCCTGCCGGTCCACCACCGTCACGTCCTGCGCGGTCATGCCCGGCGTCGCCGCAGCCACGAGGCGCTGGATGCCGCTGACCTGTTCGGGGCGCAGCACCCGGCCCTCGCGCAGCGTCACCGTGATCGCGGCCTTCGGACGGGCGTGGGCCTGCTTGAACAGTCCCTGCTCCGGCAGGGCCAGGTGCACGCGCACGTCGCGGATCTCGGACAGCGACAGGATGGTGCGCGTGAGCTCGCCCTGCAGCGCGCGCTGGTAGTTGATCTTCTGGGCGAACTCGGTCATCCCGAAGTCGGTGTTGTTGAACAGCTCGAACCCCACGGCGCCATGCAGCGGCATGTCCTGGCCCATCAGCTTGATGCGCGTGGAATGCACCTGCGGCCGGTCCACCAGGATCGATCCGTTCGCCTCGTCGAAGCGGTAGGGGATCTTGAGCTTGTCCAGCTCGGCGCTCATGGCCGCCGCGTCCTGTGGCTTCAGGTCCGAGAAAAGGACCTGGTAGTCCGGCCGCATCAGCCACCATGCCAGGGCAGCGGTCAGCAGGGCGATGGCGATGGCACCGGCCATCAGACCGGCGCGCGCGGAGCGGCCCAGGCCCTCCCAGAAAGCGTTCATGGTGCAGTGTTCCCGATGCGTTGCTCGATGTGGCGGGTGGCGTCTCGCAGGTTCACAGCTGCATCCTCATCACGTCCTGGTAGGCTTCCAGGAGCCTTCCACGCACCTGCATCATGAGCTGGAAGGACAGCCGGCTCTCCTCCAGCCGGATCATCACCTGGTGCAGGTTCTGCGCGTCGCCCGCGGCCAGGCGCTGCAGGTCCGTCTGGCTCGTCAGCAACTGCCCGTTGACGCGGCCCAGCCCCTGGGCGACCATGTCCGAGAAACCGGCGCCCGGCACCGCAGCCGCCCCTGAGGAAGCGGCGGACCCGGCGGCGGCGAAGGCCGGTTGCGGCTCGGCGATGGCCGGCAGCGCGGACGCCGCGATGGCGGCGATGGCATCGGCGCTCATGCGTTGCCCCCGATCTCCAGGGCTTTCAGGGCCATGTTGCGCGACGTGTTCATCGCCGCCACGTTGGCTTCGTAGGAACGCATGGCCCCCATGAGCGTCACCATTTCGGTGGCGGGGTCCACCCCGGCATAGGCCACGAACCCGCGGCCGTCCGCCATCGGATGGCCGGGTTCGTACACCATGCGCGGGGGCTGGAGCGTGGGCTCCACCGAGGCCGCCGGCACGGCGGCCAGGCCCTGGGCGACCGTGTCGCCGAAAGAAGCGCGGGACACCACCCGCAGCGGCTGGTAGGTCCTGCCCTCCGGGCCGGCCACGGTGTTGGCGTTGGCGAGGTTGAGCGACGCGACCTCGACGCGCGTGCGCTCCAGCGTCATGCCGCTGGCGCTGATGGCAAAGGCTTGTGAATAGTCCATGGGCGGATGCGGGGAGAAATCGAATCGGAAAAAGATCAGCGCTTGCCGTCGGAGACGGCGGACGACAGGATGGCCATGTGGCGCGACAGCCCCTTGAGCAGGGCCTGGTAATGGACGGCGTTCTGCGCCATGCGTGCGACTTCCGTGTCCAGCTGCACGCGCGCGGGCAGGCCGTCCGGCCCCACCATGGGGCGCATGCGCACGCCTTCTTCCGCCACCGAGGCCAGGTGGGCCGCATCCAGGCGGCGCCCCTGTGCGAGTTGCCCGCGTGCGGCCTCCATCTGCGCGGCGAAATCCACATCCACCGGAACATACCCCTCGGTGGACGCGTTCGCGATGTTGCGTGCGATGGCCTGCTGCCGCAGGGATGCGGCGTCCAGTGCCAGGGAGAGGCTGGCCTGCGTGATCGCTTCGATGCCTTCGGTCATGGTTTGCTCTTTTTCAGGGTCACTGGATGAGGAGTTCGGCGTGCAGCGCGCCCGCGGCCTTCACGGCGCGCAGGATGGAAATGATGTCGCGCGTCGGCGTTTTCAGCCGCGCCAGCGTCTGCACCAGATCCGCGACGGTCGTGCTGCCGGTGACAAAGCCGGCGCCGTTGCGCTCGTCCACGTCCACGCGGGTGTTCGTCACCAGGGCGGTGCGCACGCCGTCACCCGCATCGCCGATGAAGTAAGGCTGCGACGCCGTGGTCTCGTTGCGCACGGACAGCTTCAGATCGCCGTGCGATATCGCCACCTTCGAAATCCGCACGTCGCCGCCGGACACCACGGTGCCCGTGCGCTCGTTGACGACCACCTTGGCCCGGCGGTCCGGCTCCACCGTGACTGACTCCAGCCCGGCGACGAACGCCACGAGCTGCCGCTGCTGCGCCTCCGGCACCAGCAGGTCGATGCCGGACGCATCGCGCGCCAGTGCCATGCCGGCGCCATAGCGGCGGTTGAAGGCTTCCGCCACGCGGTTGGCCGTGGTGTAGTCGGGCTCGTTCAGCACGAAGGTCATCCGGTGGTCCTGGGACACCATCTGCGAGGTCACCCCGACCTCCACCGTCGCGCCGCCCGGGATCGAGCCGACGGTCGGGTGGTTCTTCTGCACCACGTTGCCGTTGGCGTCGTAGCGGTAGCCCCCCACGGACAGCGGCCCCTGGGCCAGCGCATAGACGCGGCCGTTGGCGGCCTTGAGGGCCGTGAGCACGAGGCTGCCGCCGACCAGGCTGCGCGCGTCGCCGACGGAGTTCACCGTCACGTCCAGCGTGTCGCCCTCGCGCGAGAACGGCGACAGCGCCGCGCTGACCATCACCACCGCCACGTTGCGGCTCTGGATCTGTTCGGGTGCGATGTTGAGGTTGAACTGCGACATCGCGTTCGACAGCGCCTGCCGCGTGCCGCGGTTGGATGGCGAATCGCCCGTGCCGGCCAGGCCGGTCACGATGCCGGTGCCGACCAGCGCGTTCTCGCGCCACCCCTGCAGCTTGCCCAGGTCCTTCACGCGCACGGGCTCCGCATGGGCCGCGCCCGCGCCGCACAGCGCCAGCGCCGCCAGCCAGCCGGCGAACACCCTGCCCGCCCACGCCTGTATCCGTTGCCCCATCTCAGAACCCCATCATGTCGAGCAGGTTGCGCCACCAGGGACGCCGGTTGCGCTCGGCGATGTCCCCCTCGCCCACGTAGCTGATGCGGGCATCGGCCAGGCGGGTGGACAGCACCACGTTGCCGTCGGAAATGTCGAACGGCCGCACCCGCCCTTCGAGCGTGACCTTCTGCGGCTCCTGGTTGACGGTGAGCAGTTGCTCGCCCGCCACCCGCAGGTCGCCGTTGGGCAGGATCTCCTGCACGGAGACCGTCAGCGTCGCCAGCACGCGGTTGGTACGCTGCGTCCGGCCGCCACCGTCGAAAGTGCCGTTGACCCCGATGCCCGTCTGCCCCACCGTGCCGCTGCGGTGCGACAGTTCGGCCGACAGGCCATTGCTGCGCCGCGTACCGGTATCGGCGCTGGTGGTGGCGCTGGAGTTCTCGAAGACCTGCACCGTCAGCGCATCGCCGACCCGGAACGCCCGGTTGTCTGCCGTCAGCGGGCGGTAGGTCTGCTCCTGGTAGAGGCTCTCGGCGCGCGCCGCGCCTGCAGCCACGAGGGCCGCGCAGCACAACGCCGCAGCGATGCGCGCTCCCGTGCGGCCGTGCGGCCACCGTGCGATCGGCGCCGTCATGGCTGCAGCTCCAGCTGGCCGGGGCCGACCACGCGGGCCAGCAGCGCTTCGCCGGCATGCGGCGGACGCACCTTCACGACCTGGCCGACCTGGCCGTCCTGCAGCGACTCCGCGCGGCTCTCCAGCGCCAGATCGCCCGTGCGCGCCGTCAGCCGCACCCACTGGCCCCGGGCCACGGCGGGCGCCGGGCCGACCCGGTCCTCGGTAACCACGTCACCACCCGACAGGCGCCTGCGGGCCTGCACCGCCCCCTGCCCACTCCCTTGCACGGGCCATGCGGCGGGCGCAGCAGACGACGGAAGGCGGGCCATGTCCACTTCGCGCACGACGACGCCGTCCTCGGGGATGTCGCTGCCAGCGGCCAGCGCCTGCCGCGCGACGGGCGCCATCGCGAACAGGGCCACCTCGAAGCGCACGGGAATGGCACGCACGTGCCGCTCGCCCGCGAAGACATCCACCCACACCATCATCCGCGCCGCCAGCGGCACCTGCTCCAGGGGCCGCACCCGCAGGACGGCATCGGCCGCGGGCACTTCCAGCGCGGCGGGCAGCGAGACCGGCTGCAGTTCCACGCGGGGCTGCACCAGCCCCTTCTGCCGGGCGATGCCCTCCAGGTGCGCGGCCAGGGCCGCCCGGGCCTGCGCGGCCACGGCATCGCCCGCCACCTCGCGCACGGCCATCCGCACGGACGTGGCCTCGGCGCCTTCCCACTCGATCTGCTCGTCCCGCAGCCCGGTGCGGCTGCGCAGCCACATCCGCAGCCGGCCGCCATCCAGCGCCACCGGCTCACCCGGGCGGGGCGCCTGCCCCAGCGGCACGGCCATTGCCCGCCGCAGCGTTTCCAGGTCGGGGCTGCTGAGCAGCGCGACATCGCCCAGCCGCACGTCAGGCCGCTGCACCTGCACCTGCGGGCGCAGCGCCACGCGCAACAGCGGCGCCCCCGCATCGCCCCCGGGCACCGCCTGCGCGGCGCCGCACCAGGCCACGGCGGCGGTCGCGACGGCACAACCCGCGGCCAGGCCCCGGGCCGCCAGGAGCCTGCGTGCACGGCGCGCGCTCATCGGCGCAACCCGTTCACCAGCCCCAGGATCTCGTCGGCGGCCTGCACGATCTTGGCATTGGCCTCGTAGGTGCGCTGCGCCACCATGAGGTTGACCATCTCGTCGACCATCTTCACGTTGGATCCCTCCAGGTAGCCCTGGGCGATCCGGCCGGCACCTTCGTCGCCCGACCGCACTGGTATCGCTTCGCCCGACGCACTGCTGCTGCGGTAGATGCCATCGCCTTGCGCCAGCATCCCCTGCGGGCTGGTGAAGCGCACGAGCTCGATGCGGCCCAGGTCCAGCGCGTTGGGCTGGTTGGCCACGCGCGCCTGCACACGGCCGTCGGGCTGCACGACCAGGGCCTGGACATCGTCCGGGATCTGGATCGCCTGCTTCAGCGGCAGCCCGCCCAGCGTGGCAAGCTGGCCATCCTTGTTGACCTTCCAGGTGCCCCCGCGGGTATAGGCCGAGGTGCCGTCCGGCATCAGCACCTCGAAGAATCCATCCCCCTGCACCGTGATGTCGAAGGGTGCGTCGGTCTTCTTGGCATCACCCGTGTCGAACAGGCGGGACACGCTGGCGATGCCCACGCCCGTGCCCAGGCGCAGCGCGGGCTGCAGCAGGCCGGCGTCCGCGGCATCGCCCAGCGCGGCCGTGCGCGCGGGGTCGCGGGCCACCAGGTCGGAGAAGCTCACGCGCGCCCGCTTGTAGCCGGTCGTGTTCACGTTCGCCAGGTTGTTGGCGATCGTCTCGACATTGAGCTGCTGCGCCTGCATTCCGGTGGCGCCGATATACAAGGCATCGAACATGGGGAAAGAATCCGGGAAGTGATGGAGCGGCCCTGCCCGGGCCGGCGATGGAGGTGGCGCGGCCGCGCGTCAGGACAGCTCCCCGAGCTTGCGGATGGCCTGACCGGTCATCTCGTCGTAGCCGAGCGCGACCTTCTGCATGGATTCGAAGTGCCGCATGGTCTGCACCAGCTGCACCATCTCCTGCATGGAGCTGACGTTGGAGTTCTCGAGATAACCCTGCCGCACCTGGACGTCCGCCTCCGGCACCAGCGCGACCGCCCCTTCGGCACGCATCAATCCGTTGCCGGTATGCGCCATGCGGGCGGAGCCTTCGGGCTGCATGATCTTCAGCTGGGCCAGCGGCAGCGCGGCGCCCGCCCCGGAGCCCTCCGGCGCCAGCAGGTTGCCCGCGGCGTCGATGCGCGGCGTTGCGCTGCCGGGATAGATCTCGCCGCCCCGGCCCATGACGGGATGGCCCATCGCGGTGACCAGCCGGCCCTGGCCGTCCAGGCGGAAATCGCCCTGGCGGGTATAGGCCGGGCCCTCCGGCGTGCTGACTTCGAAGAACCCCGGCCCTGCCAGCGCCACGTCCAGGCCCTGGCCCGTGGACCGGAGGCTGCCGGGGCGCGAATCCGTGCGGATCATTAGGCCGGGCGCCGGAGCGATCGACGGCGCTCCCGTTCCCGCCGCCGTCGCCGTGCGCTCCATGGCCCCCACCACCGAGGCGAAGGCCAGCGGGCGCGCCGCGGCCACTTCGCGCTGGTAGCCCGGCGTCAGCGCGTTGGCGAGGTTCGTGCCGATCCGGTCGAGCCGCTGCATGTCCGACTGCATGGACTGCAGAGCGAGGGCGAGTACTTCCTGCATGGTGTCAAAAATATCCGGAGCAAAAAACGGTGAAGTGGCGCGCTACAGCGCCACTACGGCGTAGGACTTGAGTTCGATGGCATGGGGCACCTCCGCCATCGACAGCACCCGCAGGTGCGGCATCATGCGTTCGGACAGCGCCCGCACGTGCCGGCGCAGTTCCGGTGCGCAGAGCAGCACGGGCAGCAGGTTGCTTTTCATCATGCGTTCGGCCTGCTGCATCAGCTTGACCATGATCTGCTCGGCCAGCCGCGGCTCCAGCACGAAGCCGGTCGCGGGGGCGGCAGCACCCTCTTGCGCACGCACGCCGGCCTGGGCCGCCTGGATGTTCTGCAACAGCTGGCTCTCGATGGCCGGATCGAGCGTGATCACGTGCAGCGCGTTCGCTTCGCCCACCAGGCCCTGGCAGATGGCATGGCCCAGCCGCAGGCGGACCATCTCCGTGAGGTAGGCGGCGTCCTTGGACTGCCGGCCGGCATCGGCCAGGGTCTCCAGGATGGCGTCGATGTGCCGGATCGAAACCTTCTCGCGCAGCAGGTTCTGCAGCACCTTCTGTACGTCGCTCACCGACAGCACCGTGGGAATGAGTTCCTCCACCAGGCTGGGCTGCTGCTGGCGCACCCGCTGCAGCAGGCGGTCGGCCTCGGCGCGCGTGAGCAGCGTGGCGGACTCGCGCCGCAGCACTTCCGTCAGGTGCGTCATGAACACCGTGGGCGCATCCACCAGCGTGTACTTGCCCGCCACGGCGGCGGCGCGCTGCTGCTCGTCGATCCACAGCGCCGGTAGGCCGTAGGTCGGGTCGCGCGTGGGCTCACCGGGCACGCCGTCCATCTTGCCCGCGGGGTGGATGGCCAGCACCTTGTCGGTACGGACCTCGCCGCGCCCGCACACCACGCCGTCCAGGTGGATCTCGTAGCGGTCCGCCCCCAGCCGCACGGCATCCTTGAAACGCACGCGCGGCAGCACGAGGCCCAGGTCCTGCGCATGCTGCTTGCGGAACGACACGATGCGGTCCATGAGCACGCTGCCCGGCTGGTTCACCATGGCCGCCCACTGGCTGCCCACATGGACCTCGATGGGCTCCACCTGCAGCGAGGCATACGGGTCCTCGTCGGCCCTGGCCGTGTCCGCCGGGCCATCCGCATCCTGTGCATCGCCCGCCGCGGCGGCCGCGCCGTCCGCCGTCTGGCGCGCGGCCCCGCGATAGACCACCCAGGCCACGGCGGCCACGCCCGCGATGAGGACCAGCGTCGGCAGCGCCGGGATGCCCGGCAGGAACAGCAGGCCCGTGAGCGCCGCGCCCACGAGCAGCAGCGTTTTCGGGAAGGAGGTGATCTGCCGCAGCACTTCCTGGCTCAGGTTGCCGTCGGACGCGGAGCGGGTCACGATGATGCCCGTGCCCACGGCGATGATCAGCGCCGGCACCTGCGTGACGATGCCGTCGCCGATGGTCAGCAGCGAGTAGGTGCGCAGCGCCTGGTCCCAGGGCAGCTTGTGTTGCATCATGCCGATCACCAGCCCGCCCACGATGTTGATCAGCAGGATCACGATGCCCGCGATCGCATCGCCCTTCACGAACTTGCTGGCGCCGTCCATCGCGCCGTAGAACGCGGCTTCCTTCTCGATGTTCTTGCGCCGGCGCTGCGCCTCGGCCTGGTCGATGAAGCCCATGTTCAGGTCGGCATCGATGCTCATCTGCTGGCCGGGCATGCTGTCCAGCGTGAAGCGAGCCGCCACCTCGGAAATGCGCTGGGCGCCATTCGTGACCACGACGTACTGCACGACGATCAGGATCAGGAAGACGATCAGCCCGATCACGTAGTTGCCGCCGACCACGTAGGAGCCGACCGCGCCGATCACCCGCCCGGCGTCGCCGTCGGAGAGGATGAGCCGCGTCGCGGCCACGTTGAGCGAAAGCCGGAACAGCGTGGCGATGAGCAGCAGCGACGGGAAGGTGGAAAACTCCACCGGCCGGCCCATGTAGAACGTCAGCAGCAGGATCAGGAACGCGAAGCTGAAGTTCGTCAGGATGAGAAAGTCCAGCAGCGGGCTCGGGATGGGCGCGAACAGCACCACCAGCACGCCCAGCACCAGCAGCACCATGGCGATGTCGCTGTGCCGGCCGAAAAAGCGTTCCAGTGCCTTCATGCCGCGCCTCCCGCGGCCGTGCCCGCGCGGCGCTCCCGCATGGCGAACACCCAGACGATGATGCGGGCCACGTCGGCGAACCACTGCGGCGGCACGTAGTGCTCCACGTCCAGCTCCTTGAACAGGCGCCGGGCCAGGGCCGGGCTGCGCACCACCGGGATGCCATGGCGGGCCGCGATCTCGCGCATGGCGGCCGCGAGGTGCCCGGCTCCCTTGGCGACCACCTGCGGGGAGTCCATCTCGCCATGCACGTACCGCAGCGCGATGGCCAGGTGCGTGGGATTGGTGAGCACGACATCCGCATTGCGCGTCTGGCGCAGCGACTGGCTGCGCTTGCGCGCCTCGCGGCGCAAATCGCGCATGCGGGCCCGCACCCGCGGGTCGCCTTCGCGCTGCTTGTGCTCGTCCTTGATTTCGCGCTGGCTCATGCGCATCTTCCTGGCGAATTCGCGCCGGGTGAACATCCAGTCCAGCGCCGCGATGATGGCCAGCAGCAGTGCCATCCGGAAGCCCAGCGAACCCAGGTCCGCGACGAGCAGGTGCAGGTAGCTGGTCGGCGACTGGTTCGCCAGGCTGTAGAACTGCGTAGAAAGATCCTCGAGCGCGTAATAGGCCATGCCCGACAGCAGCAGCAGCTTCGCGCAGGCCCGCCCGGCATCGAAGAGCGAACGCATCGACAGGATGCGCTTGAACCCGTTGGCAGGGTTCAGCCGGCTGAAATCCGCCGTGACCGGGTCGAAGGAAAAGATGGGGCCGGTCTGCAGGACGTTGCCCAGCACCGCGGGGAGCACCACCGCGGCCAGGAAGGGCGCCAGCCACAGCAGCGTGTCGCGCAGCAGGCGCGAGACCAATGGCCACAGGCCCGCACCGCCCGGGTCGGCGAACGTGCCATGCAGCAGCACCATGCAGTCGAGCCGGAACTGCGCCAGCGCCATGTCTGCGCCCTGCGAGCTGAGGTAGGCCACGGCCACCACCAGCACCAGGGCCGACACCACATCCGCACTCTTCGAAGCCTGCCCCTTCTCCCGGGCTTTCTGCAGCTTGTAGGGCGTGGCCGCTTCGTTGCGGTCGAGATCCTGCTCTGCCATGCCCGACTCCTACCGGCTTCCGGGCAGCGGCGCCTGCGCGGCCGCCTGCAGGAACATCGCCTCCCACATGGCGTAGATGCCCGCGTACACGCGCTGCATCGCGCCCCCCATCCCGGCGAACCACAGGGACAGCACCGCCAGGCCCACCACGATCTTTACGGGAATGCCGAGCACGAGCATGTTGATCTGCGGCAGGTTGCGCGAGATCAGGCCCAGCGCGAACTCCACCAGCAGGATGCAGAACACCACCGGCGCGGCCAGCGCGAACCCCAGCAGGAACAGCCCGCTGGCCTGCCGGAACACCGGAGCCGCCATGTCCGCGGGCTGCCAGGCCGCGCCGGGCGGAAACACGTCGAAGCTATAGGCCAGCGCGCGCAGCAGCAGATGGTGGCCGTCCGCCGCCATGAAACCGATCACGGCCACGTAGTTGAATGCCGACACCAGCAGCGGCGCCGCGCGGTTGCCCACGGGATCGAATACCTGGGCGATGCCGAACCCGATCTGCACATCCAGCAGGTTGCCCGCCAGCGAGAACGCGGCGAACGCCAGCAGCACGCCGAGCGCCATCGTGGCGCCCAGTGCCAGTTCGGCCATGGCCATCTGCAGCAGTTCCCCCACGCCGGACGGCGGCGGCGGTGCGGACGGCGCCAGTGCCTGGGCCAGCACCCAGGACAGCGCCATCACCACCAGCAGGCGTACCCGGTTGGGCACCGGCATCGCATAGAGCACGGGCGTCATGGCCAGCACCACCGCGACACGCAGCGACGGCAGGAAAAACGGCCCCCAGAGGCCGAAGGCACCGGCGCCGCCCAGGGCATGGCCAGGTGAGGAAAGCAGGGAACTCATGCCGGCGTCAGAACATCGCGGGAATGTTCGTCCAGAGCTGGGTCGCGAACTGGCCCAGCTTGCGGAGCATCCAGGGGCCGAAGAGCACCATGGCGCCCCCGGCGACCAGCAGCTTGGGCACGAACGTCAGCGACATTTCCTGCACCTGCGTCACCACCTGCAGGATGCTGATGAGCAGGCCCACGAGCAGCGTGAGCCCGAGGACGGGAAGGCAGACGAGCAGGCCGGTCCAGAACAGGTCGGCCATCATCCGGAGTGCAAGATCGCCCGTCATGGTCCGGCGGGCCGCTCAACGCCATATCTCGACACTCGGAATTCCCCCTCAAGAAGTTACAAATT
Organism: Paracidovorax cattleyae; assembly: GCF_900104515.1. Taxonomy (GTDB): domain Bacteria; phylum Pseudomonadota; class Gammaproteobacteria; order Burkholderiales; family Burkholderiaceae_C; genus Paracidovorax; species Paracidovorax cattleyae. The sequence continues at coordinate 68,087 of NZ_FNJL01000018.1, read as the reverse complement.
ATTTGTAAATTATACAAAAGAGCGTAATTCCTACACTTCGACGTGCGTCACGTAGCGTAAATCACACGCGCACTTGATGGGCAGGGGAGTAGTCCTTTTCCTACAAGCCCACACGATGTTGCTACCACATGCCGGGCTGCCGTGCATGGGGACGATGGACGGGGCGCGTCCCGCCGCAAAGGATCCCTTCCCATGACCACCAACTTCCAGGAACTGCAGGCGAAGGCCATCGCCTGGTGCAAGGATTTCGAGCAGTACAAGGACGAGTGCGTCGTCCTGGCCCAGCGCCTTCGCGTGGAGTTCATCGCCCACCTGGGCGCACGCTCCGGTGACGTGGAGTTCCACGCGCTGGACGAGCGGCTGGAGCGCATCGCCGACGAGCGCACGTCCCTCTGGCCGCGCCTGCAGGTGGGCGACGACGGCTTCTTCTATTTCGGCCTGACGCTGTTCTTCCGCGCGGACGCGCACTGCCTGGACGAGCACATCCGCGTGGGCATCCAGAAATCGCGGACCCACTGGCGCGTGCGCTGGAACCAGAAGGAATCGGTGTATTCCACGACCGGCTCCAACAGCGCGTTCTTCGACAAGATCACGGCCATCACGCTGGAGAAGTTCTCCACGCCCTTCCGGCGCATGAAGGGCCAGCTGGGCTTTGTGCCCATGCTGCAGAGCGATCACCATGTGGTGGCCTCCGCGCCGCCCAGCCCCGCGACCGGCACGGGGGCCAGCGCGCCATCGGACAGCGGCGAGAGCTGATCCCGGGCGCGCCCGCGTGCCGGGCCAGCGGCGGTATTGCACATGGCGTGCGATCGCCTGCCGCCACCGGCGCCGCGGCCGGTGCGCGTCCTACAGCCTGCGTGCCGCGGCAGGGCTAACGTCCTCCGCACCGCGTGCGCCGGCACGTCGCCGCCGCGTCCCCCAGGAGAGCCCGCATGGCCGAGAAGAAAACCCGAACCACCCGTTCCCGCGCTGCCTCCGCTCCCGCCACGCCTGCGCAGGCCCCCACCTCCACCCGCGCGCTCTGGAAGGGCGCGATCAGCTTCGGCCTGGTCCATGTGCCGGTGGGCCTGTATTCGGCCACGCGGGACAGCGGCATCGATTTCGACTGGCTCGACAAGCGCAGCATGGACCCGGTCGGCTACAAGCGCATCAACAAGAAGACCGGCAAGGAGATCACGGCAGAGAACATCGTCAAGGGCGTGGAATACGAAGACGGCCGCTATGTGGTGCTCACGCCCGAAGAGATCGCGCAAGCCTACCCGAAGACCACCCAGACCATCGAGATCGAGGCCTTCCTGGATGCCGACGAGATCCCGTTCGTCTATCTGGAGCGGCCCTACTACACGGCGCCGCTGCCCCGCGGTGAGAAGGTCTATGCCCTGCTGCGCGAGGCGCTCAAGGCGAGCCACCGCGTGGGCATGGGCAAGGTGGTGATCCAGACCAAGCAGCACCTGGCGGTGCTCATTCCCTGCGGGCGCGCGCTGGTGCTCAACCTGCTGCGCTGGGGCGACGAGATCCGCTCCTTCCAGGAACTGAACCTGCCTCCAGCCGGTGGCAAGGCCGTCGGGCTCAAGGATGCCGAGATGCGCATGGCGCGGCAGCTCATCGACGACATGACACAGGGCTGGGATGCGGACCAGTTCCGCAACTCGTTCTCCGAAGAGATCATGAAACTGGTGGAAGCACGCGCCCAGGCCGGCGACATCGCCGAGGTCGAGCCGCTGGAGGCACCGTCGGATGCGGGCGGTGCGGACGTGGTGGATCTCACCGCCCTGCTGCGCCGCAGCCTCGAAGGCGGGAGGCGCAAGGCCGCCGCCGATGCGGATGGCAAGAAAGAAGAGGAAGGGGAGGACGAGACGCAAGATGGCGCGAAGGGACGTAAAACCTCGAGCGTGCGGCACCTGCCCGACGCGTCGGCCAAGACTGCCAGGACACGCGCCACGTCGGCCGGCGGCGCGAAGGGCAAGGCCAAGGCCACCACGAAGCGCGCGACCGCCAGATCCTCCGCGAAAAGCGCCCCGGCGGGCCGCAAGGCCGCCTGAGCCCGTACGCCATGGCACGACGCCCCAAAGCCCCGGGTACCGCGCAGGCCGCACCGCAGAAAACGCCGCCAAAGGCGCCACCGGAGGCCCTCGCGGACTACGCCCGCAAGCGGGATTTCCGCAGCACACCCGAGCCCGGAGCGGAGCCGGGCGACGCCCTGCCGCGCGGCGCGCTGCGCTTCGTGGTGCAGAAGCACTGGGCCAGCCGCCTGCACTACGATTTCCGGCTGGAAATCGACGGCACGATGAAGAGCTGGGCGGTGCCCAAGGGCCCGAGCTTCGACCCGAAAGACAAGCGCATGGCCGTGCAGGTCGAGGACCACCCGGTCGCCTACAACCGCTTCGAAGGGCAGATACCCGCGCGGCAGTACGGCGCGGGCCGCGTCATCATCTGGGACAAGGGCTACTGGGCGCCGCTGGAGGACCCCGCCCGGGCCTGGCGCGCGGGCAAGCTCAAGTTCGAACTGCACGGCCACAAGCTCCAGGGCCGGTGGACGCTGGTGCGCATGCACGGCCGGGGCAACGAGCGCCAGCCGCCGTGGCTGCTCATCAAGGAGCGCGACGGGCTGGAACGCGACGCCGTCGAGTACAGCGTGGTGGACGCGCTGCCGGACAGCGTGAAGTCGCTGCCCGACCTGCCTGAACCCGCCCCAGCCCAGTCCCCCGCCCTCCGCAAGGCCACCCGCGGCAAGGCTGCGGCCTCCTCACCGGCCCCGGGGCCGGGCTCAGGCCGGACGGTTCGGGCCGGTACGTCCCGGCACCCGAAGAAGGCGGCCCTGCCCACGGCGCTGGTACCACAACTGGCCACGCTGGTGGACGGCCCGCCCACCGACCTGGCCGAATGGATGTTCGAGCTCAAGTTCGACGGCTACCGCATCCTCGCGCGGATCGAGGGCGGCGAAGTGCGCCTCATCACCCGCAACGGCAACGACTGGACGCACCGCATGCCCGGGCTGGCGCGCGCCGTGCGCGCCCTGCCGCTGGAGTCCGGCTGGATCGACGGCGAAATCGTGGTGCCCGACCGGCACGGCATTCCCGACTTCCAGGTGCTGCAGAACGCCTTCGAGAGCGGACGCCGGCCCGGACGCAGCGCGGCGAGCCCCGCGGACGACGGCACGGTGGACCGCAGCGGCCTGGTCTTCTACGTATTCGACCTGCCCTTCCTCAACGGCCACGACCTGCGGGGCCTGCCGCTGGCAGAACGCAGGGAGGCACTGCGCACGCTCGTGGCCGAAGCCGGCAGCGACACGGTGCGCTTCAGCGACGCATTCGAGGCATCGCCCGGCGAGCTGATCGCCTCCGCCTGCCGGCTCGGCTTCGAGGGCGTGATCGGCAAGCGCGTGTCGTCGGCCTACCTATCCGGCCGGTCGGCCGACTGGATCAAGCTCAAGTGCGGGCAGCGGCAGGAGTTCGTGATCGGCGGCTATACGGACCCGCAGGGCACGCGCACCGGGCTCGGCTCACTGCTGCTGGGCGTGCATGGCGACGACGGGCAACTGCACTATGCGGGCAATGTGGGCTCCGGCTTCAGCGAGCGCACCCTGGCGACGCTGCACGCGCGGCTGCGCTTGCTGGCCGCCGAGCGCAGCCCCTTTGCCGCAGGCACGCAGGTGGGCCGCAAGGCGCACTGGGTGCAACCGCAACTGCTCGCGGAGGTGGCCTTCTCGGGCTGGACGCAGACGCGCCATGTCCGCCAGGCGGTCTTCCGCGGCCTGCGCGAGGACAAGCCACCGCGCGAGATCGTGCGCGAGACACCCGCACCGGCCGCCGCGGTGGCGGCCCCGGCCTGCGCCCCGCCTGCCGCCAGACGCCGTGCACCAACCGACGCCACGCCCCCCAGGGCCCGCACCACCATGACCGCCCGCCGAACCGCATCCGCTCCTTCCTCTGCCGCCCCGCCCTCCTCGCTGCGCGTGACCCATGGCGACCGCGTGATCGATGCCGCGAGCGGTACCACCAAGCTGGACCTGGTGCGCTACTACGCATTGGTCGCGCCGCTGATGATGGAACACCTGAGGCAGCGCCCCGTCTCGGTCGTGCGCGCGCCGGAAGGCGTGGGCGGGGAGCTCTTCTTCCAGAAACATCCGGAGCACGGCTCGGTGGACGGCGTGCGGACGCTGGATCCGGCGCTGGACCCCGGCCATCCGCCCCTGGCGGAGATCGCGGGCCCGGAAGGCCTGCCGGCCTGGGCGCAGATGAACACCATCGAGTTCCACAGCTGGAACGCCCGCAGCGACCGCATCGACCGGCCCGACCGGATGGCCTTCGACCTCGATCCCGGCGAAGGCGTGCCCTGGGACAAAGTGCAGGAGGCCGCCACGCTGCTGCGCGTGATGCTGACGGAGCTGGGCCTGCCGTGCTTTCTCAAGACCAGCGGCGGCAAGGGGCTGCACGTGGTCGTGCCCATCAAGCGCCTGCATGGCTGGGATGCGGTGAAGGGCTTCTCCCAGGCGGTGGTGCAGCACATGGCGCGCACGATCCCGCAGCTGTTCGTGGCCAAGAGCGGGCCGCGCAACCGCGTGGGGAAAATCTTCGTGGATTACCTGCGCAACGGCTTCGGCGCCACCACGGTGAGCGCGTGGTCCGCGCGGGCCCGGCCCGGCCTGGGCATTTCCGTGCCGCTGCGCTGGGATGAGCTGGGTGCGCTTTCCAGCAGCACCGAATGGACCGTGGCCACCGTGGAAGACCGGCTGCGCGAAGGCAATGCGCCCTGGGAGGGCTACGCCGCGGCGGCGGTCTCCATCACGCAGGCCATGAAGATGCTCGGCTACGAACCGCCGCGCGGCGGCCGCTGACCACCCTGCCCGCCCTCAGGCGGCGTGGTGGTGCAGGTCGTGGGGCTCGGTGGAAGCCACCTGCCGGCCGCTCATCCCCAGTTTGGCGAGCAGTTGCACGTCGGCTTCGACATCGGGGTTGCCGGTCACCAGCAGCTTGTCGCCGTAGAAGATCGAGTTGGCGCCGGCCAGGAAGCACAGCGCCTGCACCGCATCGCCCATCTGCTGGCGGCCCGCCGAGAGGCGCACGCGCGCACGCGGCATGGTGATGCGCGCCACCGCGATCACCCGCACGAAATCGAGCGGATCGACCGGATCGCTGTCGGCCAGCGGCGTGCCGGGCACGCGCACCAGGCTGTTGATGGGCACGGATTCCGGGTACGGGTCCAGGTTGGCGAGCTGGGCGATCAGGCCCGCGCGGTGCACCGGGGCCTCCCCCATGCCGATGATGCCGCCGCAGCAGACGCTGATGCCGGCCTCTCGCACATGGCGCAGGGTGTCGAGCCGGTCCTGGTAGGCGCGGGTGCTCACCACGTCGGTGTAGTACTCGGGCGCGGTATCCAGGTTGTGGTTGTAGTAGTCCAGCCCCGCTCCCCTGAGCGCCCGGGCCTGGTGCGGCTCCAGCATGCCCAGGGTGGCGCAGGTCTGCATTCCCAGGCCCTTCACGGCGGCGATCAGCTCACCCACCTTCTCGATGTCGCGGTCCTTGGGTGCGCGCCAGGCCGCGCCCATGCAAAAACGCGTGGCCCCGGCGTCGCGGGCGGCGCGCGCTGCGGTGGTCACCTCGTCCACGCTCATGAGCTTCTGCGCCTTCACGCCCGTGTCGAACTCGGCGGACTGCGGGCAATAGCCGCAGTTCTCGGGGCAGCCGCCGGTCTTCACCGACAGCAGCGTGGCCAGTTCCACATCGCCCGCAGGCCAGTGATCGCGGTGCACGGACTGCGCGCGCCAGAGCAGATCCAGGAACGGCAGGTCCAGCAATTCCTGCACCGCCTGGACGCTCCACGTGCCGGCCGCGGGGGCTGGAGTGCGTGCGGGGCGGTGCAATTGCACGGGAACGGCAGGGGCTTCGGGACGGTTATCGGAGAGAGTGGCAGTCATGGCGGTGGTACGGACACAAGGTGCACGCTGGGCGTTTCGGCTGGATTCTGGAAGAGAACGGGGCCGCGTGCCAAGCCTTTTCCGCCAAAAACCCGGCGTCTTCGCAGGCGAAAGAACAGCCGGCATTTCCAACGGCGGTTAGGCACCGGATGCGCGAAGATGCCGGCGTTTTGCGTGAACTTCAGAACCCACATCCGCGTGCAGGCCCCATCGGCTACGATTTCGCCGGCATCTGCCGGCAATCGCCCGGCCACGGCGCCCCGCTGCCGCTGAAAATCGCCGCAGTTCGCGCCGCCTTCAGGCCTGCAGCAGGCTGCCGAGCCTGCGCACGGCGCTGTCCACCGTCGTCAGCACCGGCAGGCCGCTGGCCTGCGCGCAGGCATCGCGCGCGCGGGCCATGCTGAACTGGGCCAGGGCGATGCGGGTGCAACCACGCCCGGCCAGCGCACGGGCCTGGCGGGCGATGAGCGCGTCGTGGGCCGGGCCGTCTCCGGCATTCAGCGCATCGAGTGCACCTTCGGCCAGGGCCGTCTCAAGCACGGTGCCGGGCGGGAATTCCGCCGGCATGGAGCGCAGCGTGGGCGCGAAGGTGGCGATCAGCCCCAACGGCCCATTGCCCTGCACGGCTTCGTCGATCATCGCCTCATTGGGCCGCAGCACGGGCATGGGAGCATGCGTGCGCGCGACCGCGTCGATGCAGGGGCCGAAGGCCGAACAGGTGAACAGGATGCCCTCGGCGCCCGTGTCCACCGCATAGCGCGCCAGCCGTGCGAACCGGTCGTGCATGGCGCCGTCGAGCACCCCGCCCCCGGCCGCGAGGTCGGCCGAGAGGCTGTCGTCCAGCAGGTTCATGCGCACGGCCTGCGGCCAGTCGCGCTCGAAGGCGCCATTGATGGGGGCGACCGAATGGGCCAGGGCGTGGATCAGGGCGATGCGGGGCATGGGGAAACTCAGAGTCCTTTGTCGGAGGGGTGGGCGAAGGCATCCCGGGTCTCGGCATTGAGCGGATAGCCGATGTTCACGCCGCGCGGTGGAATGGGCGACATGAACCACTTCTGGTAGAGCCGCTCCATCTCGCCGGATTGCATCATGCCCGTCACCACGCGGTCCACCAGGGCCTTGAAGGCCGGATCGTCCTTGCGGAACATGAGCGACTGGTTCTCGGTGCGCAGCGGCTCGCCGGTGATGAGGAAATCCTTGGGATTGCGCGCCGTGGCGACCAGGCCGGCCAGCAGGATGTCGTCCAGCACGAAGGCCTGGGCGCGCCCGGTCTCGATCAACAGGAAGGAGTCGGCATGGTCCTTGCCGGCCATCTGCTGGATGTCGAGGTTGCGCCCCTTGTCGGCCTCGCGCAGCAACCGCAGCGAGGTGGTGCCGCTGGTGGCCACCACGGTCTTGCCCTGCAGGTCGGCGATGCTGCGGATGCCTGACTCTGCGCGCACCAGCATGCGCACGTTGTAGCGGAAGATGTCCGGCGAGAACGCCACGAGCTTCTGGCGTTCCACCAGGTTGGTGGTGGAGCCGCACTCGATATCGACGGTGCCGCCCGTCACCAGCGGAATGCGGTTCTGCGAGGTGACGAGCTGGTAGCGGATCTCCACTTTCGGCAGCTGGAGCTCGGCTTTGATCGCATCCACGATCTTCATGCAGATGTCGATGCTGTAGCCCACGGGCGTGCCCGTTCCGGCGTTGTACGAAAAACCGAAGGAGGACTCGCGGTGGCCCAGCGTGATGGTGCCGGTGTCCCTGATCTTGCGGAGGGTGGAGGTGGCCTCCTGTGCATGGGCCTGGGTGGCGAACGCGCATGCGGCGGCGAGCGCCAGGACGGCGCGGCGGGAGCAGGACATGGGAGAACTCCTTGCGGGAACGATGGAAACGGTGGGAAATCAGGTGGCGGTGGCGGCGTCCACCGCGTCGGCCAGGCGGCCCGCGATGTCCTGCAGTTCCGCGCGCGAGGCGATGAAGGGCGGCGCCAGGAGCACGTGGTCGCCCACGCGCCCGTCCACCGTGCCGCCCATGGGGTAGCACAGCAGCCCGCGGGCCATCGCCTCCTTCTTGGTGCGGGCGTGCACCTTGCGCGCCGGATCGAACGGCGTCTTGCCGTCCCGGTCCTGCACCAGCTCGACGCCCCAGAAGAAGCCGCGCCCGCGGATGTCGCCCACGTGGGCATGGCCGCCGAGCGCCTGCCGCAGCGCCTCCCCGAAGAACACGCCGTCGTCCCGCACCTTGGCGAGCAGGCCGTCGCGCTGGATCACGCGCTGCACGGCCAGCGCCGCCGCGCAGGCCACTGGATGGCCCAGGTACGTATGGCCGTGCTGGAAGTAACCGCTCCCGGCCGACATCGCCTCGACGATGCGCTTCTGCGCCAGCACCGCACCCACCGGCTGGTAGCCGCCGCCCAGGCCCTTGGCCACGGTGACGAGGTCGGGCACCACGCCCTCCTGCTCGCAGGCGTAGAGCGTGCCGGTGCGTCCCATGCCGCACATGACCTCGTCGAGGATCAGCAGCACGCCGTGGCGGTCGCAGACCGCACGCACCGCGCGCAGGTAGCCGGGCACGGGCGTGAGCACGCCGGCCGTTGCGCCGCCGACGGTCTCGGCCACGAAGGCGATCACGCGGTCCGCACCCTGCGCGAGGATGGCTGCCTCCAGCTCGTCCGCCAGGCGCTGGCCGTACTGCTCCGGCGTTTCCTGCGCGCCCTTTTCGCGGTAGGGGTAGCAGGCCGACACATGGGTGGCAGGTGCCAGCAGGGGCGCGAAAGGCTCCCGCCGCCAGGCATTGCCGCCCACGGCCAGCGCGCCCAGCGTGTTGCCGTGGTAGCTCTGGCGCCGCGCGATGAAATGCGTGCGCTGCGGCTGGCCGATCTCCACGAAATACTGGCGCGCCATCTTGAGCGCCGCCTCCACGGCCTCCGACCCGCCGCTGACCAGGTACACGTGCTCCATGCCGGCGGGCGCCCCGGCCACCATCACGTCCGCCAGCTCCTCGGCCACGGCCGTGGTGAAGAAGCTGGTATGGGCATAGGCGAGCCGGTCGATCTGCGCGTGCATGGCGGCGATCACGTCCGGATGCCCGTGGCCCAGCGAGGACACTGCCGCACCGCCCGAGGCGTCGAGGTAGCGGCGGCCTTCGGCGTCCACGATGGTCATGCCCTGGGCGGCAACGGCGACGGGTGGCGTGTGGTGGAGGTGCCGGTGGAATACGTGTGTCATCTTCAATTTTTATGGATCAAATGTTCCATGTATTGTGATTTGGAACATTCGTTTCGTCAAACATGATTTTCAGAACATCTGGAGTTGCTACCGTTTCGGTACAGTCGCCGCATCCGCACCGCCCGCGCCCCACTCCCCTCGTCCATGCCTCCCTCCATCCAGGAACACATCCGCCAGCGCTACCCCGAACTGAGCCCCGCGCTGCAGGACATCGCGCGCTATCTGCTCGACCATCCGGCCGAGGTGGTGACCTCGTCCATGCGCCATATCGGCGTACAGTCCGGCGCCACGCCGCCCACGCTGGTGCGCTTCGCGCAGCAGGTGGGATTCGACGGCTGGCCGGCCCTCAAGGCCGCCTTCGCGGCCGACCTGGGACTGGGAGGCGATGCCTACGGCGCGCGCGCGCAGCACCTCGTGGCCCGGGCCGGCGAATCCGGCGGGCTGACGGAGGAAATGTTCGGGGTGCAGCGGCGCAACCTGGAGGCCACCCAGGCCCAGAGCGGCGCGCGGCTGGACAAGGCCTGCGCGCTGATCGAGAAGGCGAAGGCCGTGCACGTGGCCGGCTTCCGGGCGAGCTACCCCATCGCCTTCGGCCTGGTGTACCAATACCGCCTGTTCCGCCCGGACGTGCACCTGCTCGACGGCCAGGGCGGCACGCTGGAAATGCAGCTGCGCGCCGTAGGCAGGGGCGACGTGCTGGTGGTGACGAGCTTCTCGCCCTATTCCCACGAGGCGCTGCAGGTGGCGGAGGCCGCGCGCGATGCGGGTGCGCGCATCGTGGCACTGACCGACAGCCTGGCCTCGCCCCTCTCGCTGCTGGCGCAGCAGACGCTGCTCTTCAGCATCCACAGCCCCTCGTTCTTCCCCTCGGTGGCCGCGGGCCTGGCGCTGGCCGAGGCGCTGGTGGAACTGCTGGCCAGCCGGGCCGGCGGCGCGGCGGCGCGGGCCATCGGCCACGCGGAGCAGCACCTGCACTCCAGCGGCGCCTACGTGCGGCCTCCACGCGGCCGGCCCGGCACCTGAACGGCCTCCGCATCCGCGGCGCACGTCCGCCGCACCTGCCGCCCGGCGCAGCGGCGCAGCGGCGCAGGCCGGGGCCGCGTCAGCCCAGCGCGGCGATCACGTCCGGAGGTGCCTGCACCAGTTCGACCAGCACGCCTTCGCCGGCGATGGGAAACTCCTCGTTGCCCCGGGGGTGCAGGAACGTGATGTCGTGGCCCGCGGCCCCCTTGCGGATGCCGCCCGGCGCGAAGCGCACGCCCCGCGCCGTGAGCCATTCCACGGCACGCGGCAGGTCGTCGATCCACAGGCCCACGTGGTTCAGCGGCGTCGCGTGCACGGCGGGCTTGCGGTCGATGTCGAGCGGCTGCATCAGGTCCACCTCCACGGCATGGGCGCCCTGTCCCATCGAGAGAATGTCCTCGTCCACGTTCTCGCGCTCGCTGCGGAACGTCCCGGTCTGCTGCAGGCCCAGCATGTCCATCCAGAGCGTCTTGAGCCGCTGCTTGTCGGTGCCGCCGATGGCGATCTGCTGGATGCCGAGAACCTTGAAGGGGCGCGTGTCGGAAGTCATGAGGAAACTCCTGGAAGAAAACCGGCCCTGGCGAGGCCGCGGTGGATTCAGATCTCGCTCAGCGCCCAGCTGCTGAGCATGGCGAAGTATTCACGCAGCCAGGCGTTGTAGCGCGTGTTGACCGGCGTCGGGGCACCGACCGGCACCACGCCGGCCAGCCCCTGGCGGCGCGCGATGCGCGTGGCGCGCATGAGATGGAAGTCGCTCGTGACGACGGCCGTGGGCGCCGCAGCGGCCACCCCGCGCGCCTGCAGCAGCGGTCGGCTGAGCGCGATGTTCAGTTCCGTGCTGGTGCTCTCGCGCTCCTGCACGATCCGTGCGGGTGCGATGCCGTGACGCTCATTCAGGTAGCGGGCCATGATCGCGGCTTCGCTCTCGGTCTCGCCCAGGTCGATGCCGCCGCACACGGCCACGAGCGCCTGCGGCTGCCGGCGCGCCAGCTCGGCGGCCGTGTCCAGCCGCGCAGCCAGCGTGGGCCGCGGCTGCCCGTCCAGCGTGCCGGCGCCCAGCACCACGATCGCCTGCACGGGCAGCACCTCGGCCGGCGGCACCCCGTAGTTGCGCAGCAGGGCCCAGAACCACAGCACCGACACCATCCAGAGGCCGAGCGCGCACCAGGCCAGGCGCCACGCCCAGGTGCGGCCCCGGTGCCCGCGGCGCCAGCGGGCCGCCTGCTCCCAGCGCAGCACCAGCGCCAGCAGCGCGGCACCGCAGACCGCCGGCAGCGCCACGCCCAGGTTGAACTGGCGCATCGCCATGAGCCACACGCCGTCGGCCAGCAGCACCAGCCCGGCCAGGGCCAGCGGCAGGCGCGCACCGGGCAGGCGCCATCCCGGCCCGGCGGCAGCGGACGTCGCCGTCTTCACTGGAACTCGAGGATGATGTCGTCCACCGCGAGCGATTCACCCTTGCCGGCCACCACCTTGCCGACCACGCCGTCCTGCGCGGCGAACAGGATGTTCTCCATCTTCATGGCCTCGATCACCGCCAGCTTCTCGCCGGCCTGCACCTTCTGGCCCTCCCGCACCGCGACGTCTACCAGCAGGCCGGGCATGGGCGAGAGCAGGAAGCGCGACAGGTCCGGCGGCGCCTTGTAGGGCATGAGCCGGTGCAGCCGAGCACCCGCCGGCGACAGCACCATGGCCTCGATCTGGGTGCCGTTGTGCGCGATGCGCAGCGCCAGCGGGTTCTTGCCTGCGCCCCGCTCCACCTGGGCGGTGAAGCCCACGCCGTTGCACTGGCCCTGCACGCGGATCTGGCCCAGCGTGGCAGCGCTGCCGATCTGATAGTCCTTGCCGCCCACGCGCACGCTGCTGCCGCCGGACGGATCCTGGAAGTCGGTCACCGACACCTCGTGGTGCACGTTCTCGCCCCCGGCCCCCAGCACCACCACCACGAATTGCTCGCCCACCTTCACCTGGTGCCCCGCCAGCTGGCCGCTGATGCCGCTGGCGCGCGCGCGGTAGCGGCGGTGCATGCAGGCGGCCAGCGCCACCAGGAAGAGCGGATCGTCGTGCGGCACGTCCTCGGCATGGAAGCCCTGGCCGTAGTGCTCCGCGATGAAGCCGGTGTTGAACTGCCCGGACACGAACTTGGGGTGCGCCAGCAGCGCCGCCTGGAACGGGATGTTGCTGCTGATGCCGCGGATCACGAAGCCGTTGAGCGCCGCGCGCATCTTGTGGATCGCGTCCTCCCGGTCCGTGCCGTGCACGATGAGCTTGGCGATCATCGAGTCGTAGAACATCGGGATCTCGCCGCCCTCATAGACGCCCGTGTCCACCCGCACGCCAAGCTTCTTCTCGGTGTCGGCCTGGAACATGCTCTCCAGCGGCGGCTGGAAGCGCACCAGCCGCCCGGTGGAGGGCAGGAAGTTGCGGAACGGGTCCTCGGCATTGATGCGGCACTCGATGGCCCAGCCGTCGCGCTTCACGTCTTCCTGCGCGAGAGGCAGCGCCTCGCCGGCCGCCACGCGGATCATCAGCTCCACCAGGTCCAGGCCCGTGATGCACTCCGTCACCGGATGCTCCACCTGCAGGCGGGTGTTCATCTCCAGGAAGTAGAAATCCTGGTCCTTACCGACCACGAACTCCACCGTGCCGGCGCTCTGGTACTTCACGGCCTTCGCCAGCGCCACGGCCTGCTCGCCCATGGCCTTGCGCGTCGCATCGCTGATGAAGGGCGACGGCGCCTCCTCGATCACTTTCTGGTGGCGCCGCTGGATCGAGCATTCGCGCTCGTTCAGGTAGATCACGTTGCCATGCGCGTCGCCCAGTACCTGGATCTCGATGTGGCGCGGCTGCTGCACGAACTTCTCGATGAAGATGCGGTCGTCGCCGAAGCTGTTGCGGGCCTCGTTCTGGCAGGCGGTGAAGCCTTCGAGCGCCTCCTTGTCGTTGCAGGCCACGCGCAGGCCCTTGCCGCCGCCGCCGGCCGAGGCCTTGATCATCACCGGGTAGCCGATGTCGCGCGCGATCTCCACGGCTGCTTCAGCCGATGCGATGGCGTCGTTCCAGCCCGGGATGGTGTTGACCTTCGCCTCGTTGGCGAGCTTCTTGGACGCGATCTTGTCGCCCATGGCCGCGATCGAATGCGCCTTCGGGCCGATGAAGGCGATGCCTTCGTCCTCGCAGCGCTGCGCGAAGGTCTCGTTCTCCGAAAGGAATCCATAGCCCGGGTGGATCGCCTGCGCGCCCGTCTGCTTCGCGGCCGCGATGATGCGGTCCGCCAGCAGGTAGGACTCGCGCGAGGGCGCCGCGCCGATGTGCACGGCCTCGTCGGCCAGCCTCACATGGCGGGCGTCCTTGTCGGCATCGGAATACACGGCCACCGTGGCGATGCCCATGCGGCGGGCGGTGGCGATGACGCGGCAGGCGATCTCGCCGCGGTTGGCAATGAGGATTTTGGTGAACATGGTGCGTCGGAAATGGGGTTGCGGGCGGACGTGGATGGAGCTGCCGGGCAGGCGATCAGGAGGTCCGGTCGATGGTCGGGCTCATGTCCTCCATCCAGAGGACGTTGTCCGAATACGACTGCAGGTCCGGAGACAGGCTGGCCGCGGAGCCGGACACCCAGACCTCCTTGTGCAGTTCGGATTTCACGTAGGAGATCGCGTCCTCGAAATCGCCGTCTCCCGCGGAAAGGATCAGCCGGTCGTAGACGTTCTGCGCAGCCAGCTTGATGATCAGCGTGGCGATGCCCACGTCCACCCCCTTCTGGACCCACCGGTCGGACGAGTGGCCGCATGCCGCGCAGCTCATGTGCATCCTCTTGAGCTTGTAGAGCTGCACCCGGAACTTCGGCCCATGGGGCGGCGCGGTCTTGATCCACGAGTGGAACGCGTTCTGCGCATCCGTGGCAGGGTCGCTCACGGAGTTCAGGTAGTAGCTCTCGCGGATCGGCCCGCCATTCAGCCGGGTGATCTCGTTCTTCAGCTTGAGGTAGTCGAAGGGCCTGCTCTTGCCGTAGTTGAAGAGGTAGGCACCATCGACGATCCAGACAGTATTCATAAAGGCTTAGGAAAGGTCTGCGCAACACGCAACAGCGTGTGCAACTGCGCTGTGTTCTCAGCCAGCCCTCGGTGGCGCACATTGGCATGCCCGAACTGGCGCTTGAGCAATCGGAACGGGTGTTCGAGCCGTGCCTGGATGCCAGGGCTTCCATCGACTGAATAATAAAATAAGACCAAATCATTTTCCTCGAAAATCGAGCAGATCATCCAAATCCCCAATCATTTGGGGGAGATAACTCTGATCAATTTCAAACTCACCTTGAAGCTTTGGACCGACGGGGAAATCATGAAGGCAGTATTTCACAGATATATGGCCGACCAAATCAATCAACTCCAAATTCAATGAAAAATGCGGCTCAATTCCGGAGAAGCAGACAGATCCAGCACTTGGATTGCCACTTACAAGAGATTCGTAAAAAATCGAGAGTTCATCTTTGAATTTTTTTATCTCGAAAGGCATGACACTCCAATCGGACACCCCATTAAACGCCTTCGTAGAGATGTTTATCTGGAGCACAATCCAGTCCAAATACGGCCCACCTTGTTCCTCGACATGGCGAGAAATAGGGTTAATAAAAATAATGGCGTCAGGATGTTCGATTTTCATATCTACTACCAGTATTTAAAATGTGAAATCGTCCAATCGGCCTCTCGCACCAAAACCTCAAGATTATACTTTTTCGGGATGTATATCATCTCTCTCCGCCCCTCAATCATGACCACTTGCCTGGTCAGTTTTATCATTTCAGGAAATGTATACATAAAATAGCCTTGAACCCCCTTGGGATCTGCTCTTCTTGCACCGAATCGAATAGCCCCTTCGAGGATATGAATAGGCACGAATCTTGTTGGCTCTGCCATATGTCGCGCCGCGGATTCAGTGAATTTCAACTGCCTTGCTTTAGCGCGCCAAGAGTCTGGCGCGTAATAACTTGGCAAATCTCTGCACCACCACTTCTCCGGCAAATTTAATAGCGGCCGGGCCATTCTTACGTGCGACCCATCCCCATCGGCCCAGCTTCAAAAGCAGGCCCCCAAGAATCAACACATCGAAAGGATCAATCGGCGATGCCTCCAAAGGAATTTCTTCGATGGCGACCTTTTCTCCCATTGCATTGTAAATATGCCAAACCCCACGCGAGCCCTCGTACGCATAGCCAATGCATCCCCCCATTTGCTCGTCAATGATACGTCGAGCCGTTGGCGGAACCGAGGGCGGCCTGATTTCAAACCCGTCCAAAACACCTGGAGGGACATTATTTCCTATAATTAATCCAGGCTCCAGAGCAACACTCTCCATTATCAAATTCCTTCATTTTTATATATGACTTGGAAAGCCGCCCCAGCAAACCGGCTCTAGCGAGACGTTACATCCCAGGCAGTACACGTGGCACGACGAGATGCGGCGACGACGCCAGGCGGGTCATGCCATTCACCTTGCAACCTAAAGTGGAATGTTCCCGTGCTTGCGCCACGGGTTCTCGATCTTCTTGTTCTGCAGCATGACCAGGCTGCGGCAGATGCGCTTTCGCGTCTCGTGCGGCAGGATCACGTCGTCGATGAAGCCCCGGCTGCCCGCCACGAAGGGGTTGGCGAAGCGGGCCTTGTACTCGGCCTCGCGCGCGGCCAGCTTGGCGGGGTCGTTCTTGTCCTCCCGGAAAATGATCTCCACGGCCCCCTTGGCGCCCATCACCGCGATCTCCGCATTGGGCCAGGCCAGGTTCACGTCGCCGCGCAGGTGCTTGGAGGCCATCACGTCGTAGGCGCCGCCGTAGGCCTTGCGCGTGATCACGGTGATCTTGGGCACGGTGGCCTCGGCATACGCGTACAGCAGCTTGGCGCCGTGCTTGATGATGCCGCCGTACTCCTGGCTGGTGCCGGGCATGAAGCCGGGCACGTCCACGCAGGTCACGATGGGGATGTTGAAGGCATCGCAGAAGCGCACGAAGCGCGCGGCCTTGATGCTGGACTTGATGTCCAGGCAGCCCGCCAGCACCAGCGGCTGGTTCGCCACGATGCCCACCACCTGCCCGTCCATGCGGCCGAAGCCCACGACGATGTTGCGCGCGTAGTCGGGCTGCAGCTCGAAGAAGTCGCCGTCGTCCACCGTCTTGGCGATCAGCTCCTTCATGTCGTAGGGCTTGTTGGGGTTTTCGGGCACCAGGGTGTCCAGGCTCAGGTCCTTGCGGTCGGCCGGATCGGTGCTCCTGCGCACCGGGGGCTTCTCGCGGTTGTTGAGCGGCAGGTAGTTGTACAGGCGCCGCAGCATCATCAGCGCCTCCACGTCGTTCTCGAAGGCCATGTCGGCCACGCCGCTGCGCGTGGTGTGCGTGACGGCGCCGCCCAGTTCCTCCGCGGTGACCTCCTCGTGCGTCACGGTCTTGACCACCTCGGGCCCGGTGACGAACATGTAGCTCGAATCCTTCACCATGAAGATGAAGTCCGTCATGGCGGGCGAATAGACGGCGCCGCCCGCGCAGGGGCCCATCACCATGCTGATCTGCGGGATCACGCCCGAGGCCATCACGTTCTTCTGGAACACGTCCGCATAGCCGCCCAGGGACGCCACGCCTTCCTGGATGCGCGCGCCGCCCGAGTCGTTCAGGCCGATCACCGGGGCACCGACCTTCATGGCCTGGTCCATGATCTTGCAGATCTTCTCGGCATGCGCCTCCGACAGCGCGCCGCCGAACACGGTGAAATCCTGGCTGAAGACGAACACCAGCCGGCCATTGATCATGCCGTAGCCCGTCACCACGCCGTCGCCGGGGATCTTCTGGTCCTGCATGCCGAAGTCCGTGCAGCGGTGCTCCACGAACATGTCCCATTCCTCGAAGGTGCCATCGTCCAGCAGCAGTTCGATGCGCTCGCGCGCGGTGAGCTTGCCCTTCTTGTGCTGCGCCTCGATGCGCTTCGCGCCGCCGCCCTGGCGGGCCTGCTCGCGTTTTTTCTCCAGCTGTTCCAGGATGTCTTGCATGGTCTTCCTTCCAACGATCCGTGAAGTTGTCTGTGCGGTGTCCGTGTGGCGCGCCCGCTGCCCGCGAAGGGGCCGGTCAGGGCGGCGCGAAGCCGCCTGCCTGCAGCAGGCTGCGGGCCGCCGTCGATGCCGCGATGCGCCCGGCGAGCACGTCCTCGCGCAGGCCCGGCAGCATCGCCTGCACCTGCGGCTGCGCGCGGAACGCCTGCTTCAATCCGGCATCGATGCGCTCCCACATCCAGGCCTGCGACTGCTGCCGGCGCCGCGCCGCGAGGTGCCCGTTGGCCGCCTGCACGCGCCGGTAGTCGTCCACCGCAGCCCAGAAGGCGTCCACGCCGCGGCCCTGCAGCGCGCTGATCTGCAGCACGCGCGGATGCCACAGCGCCGTGTCGTGCCGCGCATGCCCGGGGTGGCCGTGCTGGCTGAACAGCCGCAGGCTCGAGGTGATCTGCGCCTCGGCACGCGTCGCCGCGTGGGCGTCGATGTCCGCCTTGTTGATCACGACCAGGTCCGCGATCTCCATCACGCCCTTCTTGATGGCCTGCAGGTCGTCGCCGGCATTGGGCAGCTGCATCAGCACGAACATGTCCGTCATGCCCGCCACGGCGGTCTCGCTCTGGCCCACGCCCACCGTCTCCACGATCACGATGTCGTAGCCGGCCGCCTCGCAGACCAGCATGGCCTCGCGCGTCTTCTCCGCCACGCCGCCCAGCGTGCCGCTGGAAGGGCTGGGGCGGATATAGGCCTGCTCGTGTACCGACAGGCGCTCCATCCGTGTCTTGTCACCCAGGATGGAGCCGCCCGACACGCTGGAGGACGGGTCGATGGTCAGCACCGCCACGCGGTGGCCCTGCGCGATCAGGTACAGACCCAGCGCCTCGATGAAAGTGGACTTGCCCACGCCGGGCACGCCGCTCAGGCCCAGGCGGAAGGCCTTGCCGGTGTCCGGCAGCAGGGCCGTGAGCAGCCCGTCGCCCTGCGCGCGGTGGTCGGCGCGCGTGGATTCGAGCAGCGTGATGGCCTTGGCGATGGCGCGGCGCTGCACGGGGCCGGGCGCGCCGGTGATGCCGGCCAGGAGCGGATGGGGGGGCGCATTCATGGCTGCGTCCCCGGGGCCGGGCCGTCCCACGACGGGCTCCAGCGGTACTCCAGGTCGAAAGGCGCCTCGGCCACCTGCCGGAAGCCGTGGCGCAGGTAGAAGCGGTTGGCGTCGCTGCCCTTGAGCGCGCACAGCGTCACGTCGCAGCCGCGCTCCCGGGCCTGCGCCTGCACCCAGGCCATGGCCCAGCTGCCGGCGCCCGCGTTCTGCGCGCCCGGCCGCAGATAGAGATGGTGCAGCCGTAGCGTGCCGTCGGCCGCGCGCGGCAGCAGCGTGAGGTAGCCGATGCGCTCGCTGTTCCGCACGATGTGGCGCATGCCTTCGGGCACGAAGGCATCGCGCAGCCGCTCCCGCACGCGCACCGGATCGAAGCGGCCCAGCCCCTCCAGGCTCTCGCGCAACGCCTCGGCCCGCAGGTCGGCCATGGCGGCGAAGTCCCCTCGGGAGACGGCCTCCCAGCCCAGGCCGGAGGGTCCGGGCGGTGGGAAAAACGACGAGGCGACAGGCATCGCGGACGCACGCATCCTCAGGCGGCCACGGCCTTGCGGATCTGCTCCAGCACGTCCTTCGCGCTCGCCGGGATCGGCGTGCCCGGGCCGTAGATGCCCCTCACGCCCGATTCGTAGAGGAATTCGTAGTCCTGCTGCGGGATCACGCCGCCCACGAACACGATGATGTCGTCGGCGCCCTGGTCCCGCAGGGACTGGATGATGGCCGGCACCAGCGTCTTGTGGCCGGCCGCGAGCGTGGAGACGCCCACGGCGTGCACATCGTTCTCGATCGCCTGGCGCGCGCATTCCTCGGGCGTCTGGAAGAGCGGCCCCATGTCCACGTCGAACCCGAGATCGGCGAACGCCGTGGCCACCACCTTGGCGCCGCGGTCGTGGCCGTCCTGGCCCAGCTTGGCGATCATCACGCGCGGGCGGCGGCCCTCGCTTTCCGCGAAGGCGTCGATCTCGCCCTTGAGCTTTTCCCAACCCTCGGCCGAATCGTAGGCGGCGGCATAGACGCCGGTCACCTTCTGCGTGTCGGCGCGGTGGCGGCCGAATACCTTCTCCAGCGCATCGCTCACCTCGCCCACCGTGGCGCGCAGGCGGATCGCCTGGATGGACAGCTCCAGCAGGTTGCCGGTGCCGGACTCCGCGGCTGCGGTCAGGGCATCCAGCGCCTGCTGCACGGCGGCGCCATCGCGCGTGGCACGGATGCGCTCGAGCCGCCCGATCTGGCCTTCGCGCACCCTCATGTTGTCGATCTGCAGGATGTCCACCGGGTCTTCCTTGGCCAGGCGGTACTTGTTCACGCCCACGATCACGTCCTTGCCGGAATCGATGCGCGCCTGCTTCTCCGCGGCAGCCGCCTCGATCTTGAGCTTGGCCCAGCCCGAGTCCACCGCCGCGGTCATGCCGCCCATGGCCTCGACCTCCTCGATGATCTTCCAGGCGGCGTCCGCCATGTCCTGGGTGAGCTTTTCCATCATGTAGCTGCCGGCCCATGGATCGATCACGTTGGTGATGTGCGTCTCTTCCTGGATGATGAGCTGCGTGTTGCGCGCGATGCGGGCCGAGAACTCGGTGGGCAGCGCGATGGCCTCGTCGAAGCTGTTGGTGTGCAGGCTCTGCGTGCCGCCGAACACGGCCGCCATGGCCTCGATGGTGGTGCGCACCACGTTGTTGTACGGATCCTGCTCGGTGAGCGACCAGCCCGAGGTCTGGCAGTGCGTGCGCAGCATCAGGCTCTTGGGGTTCTTCGCGCCGGTGCTCTTCATGATGCGGCACCACAGCAGCCGCGCCGCGCGCATCTTGGCCACTTCCAGGTAGAAGTTCATGCCGATCGCCCAGAAGAACGAGAGCCGTCCGGCGAACTCGTCCACGTCCAGGCCCGAGGCGATCGCGGTCTTCACGTACTCCTTGCCGTCGGCCAGCGTGAAGGCCAGCTCCAGCGCCTGGTTGGCGCCCGCCTCCTGCATGTGGTAGCCGGAGATCGAAATGGAATTGAACTTCGGCATGTTCCGCGCCGTGTAGCCGATGATGTCGCCGATGATGCGCATCGAAGGCTGGGGCGGGTAGATGTAGGTGTTGCGGACCATGAACTCCTTGAGGATGTCGTTCTGGATGGTCCCGGAGAGCTGGTCCTGCCGCACGCCCTGCTCTTCGGCGGCGACCACGTAGCCGGCCAGCACGGGCAGCACGGCGCCGTTCATCGTCATGGAAACGCTCACCTTGTCGAGCGGGATGCCGTCGAAGAGGATCTTCATGTCCTCCACGCTGTCGATGGCCACGCCGGCCTTGCCCACGTCGCCGGTCACGCGCGGATGGTCGCTGTCGTAGCCGCGGTGCGTGGCGA
Organism: Paracidovorax cattleyae; assembly: GCF_900104515.1. Lineage (GTDB taxonomy): Bacteria > Pseudomonadota > Gammaproteobacteria > Burkholderiales > Burkholderiaceae_C > Paracidovorax > Paracidovorax cattleyae. Next base: position 47,458 of record NZ_FNJL01000018.1, on the reverse strand, counting down.
GGTCGAACGCCACCGAAACGCCCTGCCCGCCCGCCGCCAGCGCCTTGCGGTAGAAGGCGTTCGACTCTTCCGCCGTGGAGAAGCCCGCGTACTGCCGGATCGTCCAGGGACGCACGGCGTACATGGTCGCCTGCGGGCCGCGCAGGTAAGGCTCGAAACCCGGCAAGGTATTGGCATGGGGAAGGCCTGCCACGTCCTCTGCCGTATAGAGCGGCTTCACGGTGATCCCGTCCGGCGTGACCCAGTTCAGCGCGGAGACATCGCCGCCCGGTGCGGACCTGGCCGCCGCCTTCGCCCAGGCGGCGAGATCGGCGGGCTGGAATTCGGGCGGGGGCGTCTGGCTGCTGCTCATGGATGGCTCGCGTCGGGGTTTTGCTTGTCGGTCGGAGGTTCCGCGCCGCCTTGTCTCCGGGCCGCACGGAAAAGCGAGGGCTAGTCTAGCCGATTCCATAATTATTAATTCATCATTTTTTTGACGTACCATTCCGCGCCATGTCCACCGCCTTGCTCACCCCACGCGCACTCTACGAAGAGGTGGCGGAGCAGTTGCGCCAGCGCATTTTCCGCCGGGAGCTGCAGCCGGGCAGTTGGATCGACGAGCTCAAGATCGCCGAGGAATTCGGCATCAGCCGCACGCCCCTGCGGGAGGCCCTGAAGGTGCTGGCGGCCGAAGGGCTGGTGACGATGAAGGTGCGCCGGGGCGCGTACGTCACCGAAGTGTCGGACAAGGACCTGCGCGATGTCTATCACCTGCTCGCGCTGCTGGAAAGCGATGCCGCGCGCGTGGTCGCCGAGAGCGCCACCGATGCCCAGATGCGCGAGCTGGAGGTGCTGCATGCCGAACTGGCCGCCTCGGTGGACGACCGGGAGCGTTTTTTCGGCGTGAACGAACGCTTCCACATGCGACTGCTGGAGCTGGCGGACAACCGCTGGCGCAACCAGATGGTCGCCGACCTGCGCAAGGTCATGAAACTCAACCGCCACAACTCCCTGCTGCGCCAGGGCCGCATCGAGGAGTCGCTGCGCGAGCACGCGGACCTCCTCGGCGCCCTGCAGGCGCGGGATGGCAAACGCGCGGCGGCCGCCATGCTCGACCATTTCACCCAGGGCCTGCAGGCCGCGGCCTGAATCGCTCCCTCGCCCCTCCTCCCCGCCCCCTTCACGCTGCAGCCCTGGACCCGGAGGCTGACGCGCAGCCTGCCGCGCCGCATGCATGCCGCAGCACCGGGATATTGGGGCGGCGGCTTGTCGAGGGACGAAGCACGCCGCATCATTGGAGACACGAGAGAAAAGGCAACGCCGCCTGGGTGCGGACGGGGCACCGCCGGCGGCCGCTACGGAAGGGGGGCCGCCGACATCACAGACACCTGGGAGGAGCATTGCGCATGCTGGAGCTGGAGCGTTTCTTTCTTCTGGACGCGGCCGACGGGCTGCCCGCGGGCGCCCTGCTCACCGGCAGCCACGATCCCGCGCTCGTCGCCCTCTCGGTGGCCGTCGCGGTGCTGTCCTCCGCGCTTGCGCTCTACCTCTCCGGCCAGGCCCGCAGCGCCCAGATCTCGCTGTCGCGCGTGCTCGCCCTGGCCAGCGCCGGCGTGGCGCTCGGCGCGGGCATATGGTCCATGCATTTCATCGGCATGCTGTCGTTCACGCTGTGTGCCGAGGTGCACTACGACGTGGCACTCACGCTGCTGTCGATGTTCCCCGGAATGTGCGCCTCCTGGCTGGCGCTGTCGCTGCTGGCGCGCCCCGATGTGCGGCCCCGCCAGCTGGTGCTCGGCGGCGTGCTTGTGGGCGCGGGCATCGGCGCCATGCATTACATGGGCATGGCGGCCATGCGCATGGCCCCGCTGCTGCGGTACGACCCGCTGTGGTTCACCGCCTCGCTGGTGGTGGCCGTGGCGCTGGCCAACGCTGCACTGTGGGTGCGCTTCATTCTCAAGCGCCGCCTCGGCATGGCGCCGTGGAAGGCCAACCTGCTGGGCGGAGCCATCATGGGCTGTGCCATCTCCGGCATGCACTACACCGCCATGGCCGCGGCCCGCTTCGTGGGCGCGGCCGAGCCCGACGGCGGCGGGGGACGCGACTGGGTGCAGATGATGGCGCTCACCGTGACCCTGGTGACCGCCTGCGTGGGCCTGTTCGCCGGCGCAGTGAACGGCTTCATTCTCTACCGCGATCTCTACCGCAAGGTGCGGCGCAGCGAATCGCGCCTGCGCGTGCTGGTGGACACGGCCGTGGACGGCATCATCACCATCGACGGGCGCGGCATCATCCAGAGCTTCAACCAGTCGGCCGAGCGCATCTTCGGCTGGACGGCCGGCGACGTGCTGGGCCGCAACATCCGCATGCTGATGCCTTCCCCCGACAGCGAAGCCCACGACGGCTACCTCCAGCGCTATCTGGCCACCGGCGAGGCCCGCATCATCGGCACCGGCCGCGAGGTCGTCGGCCTGCACCGCGACGGCAGCGCCCTGCCGCTGCGCCTGTCCATCGGCCGCGCCAACGCACCGGACGGCCCGCTGTTCGTCGGCTTCCTGATCGACCTGCGCGGCGTGAAGGAAGCCGAAATGCGCCTGGGCATCGCGGCCAGCGTGTTCGAGCACAGCTACGAGGCCGTGCTGATCCTCGACTCGGACCACCACATCGTGGATGCCAATCCCGCCTTCGAGCGCATGACCGGCATCTGCCGGCAGGACCTGCTCGGCACCCCGGTGGAACAGCTTTACCCAGGCTCGGAAGACATGCCGGAGGACGGGGCCGCGGAAGACCGCGCACCCGACCGGCCGCGCTTCGCGGCGATCTGGCGCACCATCCAGTGGCAGGGGTACTGGCAGGGCGAGATCCTGGGCCGCGGCCTGGGCATCGCCATGCCGCAGCGCATTTCCATCGCCAGCGTGCTGGGCAAGGAAGGTTATCCGCACCACTACATCGTGGTCATCACCGACATCAGCCAGATCAAGGCGCACGAGCAGGAACTGCAGCACATCGCGCTCTACGACAGCCTCACGGGCCTGCCCAACCGGCGCCTGCTGGCGGACCGCCTCGTGCAGGGCATCGCGCAGGCACAGCGCAGGCGCCAGCTGCTGGCCGTCTGCTACCTCGACCTGGACGGGTTCAAGCGCGTGAACGACCAGCACGGCCATGCCGCCGGCGACCAGCTCCTCATCGAGGTCGGCCGGCGCATCCAGGCCCAGCTGCGCGCGGAAGACACCCTCGCCCGCCTGGGCGGCGACGAGATGGTCGTGCTCATCAACGGACTGCAGACCCCCGAGGACTGCACGCCCCTCATCGACCGCATCCTGCACGCCGTGCGCCAGCCCGTGCCGCTGCCCAAGGGCCAGGGTTTCGTCTCGGCCAGCATGGGCCTGAGCTTCTACCCCCTCGACGGCGATACGCCCGACCTGCTGCTGCGGCAGGCCGACCATGCGATGTACGAAGCCAAGCAGGACGGGAAGAACCACTGCCGGCGCTTCGGGAGCAATGCGGCCGGCACGCAGGGCGGCGGCACCTCCGGCGCGGATTGACGCGGACGGCGCCGTCGCCGCACAAGCCGCGGTCCGCAAGGGCCCTGGCTTGCGCCCCTGCGGGGCCGCGTTTCTCCGTCAGGCCACGCCCGCCCCACCGCTGCCGCGCATGCCATCCCTGCGGTGCGCCATGCTGTAGATTAGGGGGAGCACCAGCAGCGTCAGGACGGTGGAAGACAGGATGCCGCCGATCACGACCGTCGCCAGCGGGCGCTGCACCTCCGATCCGGTACCCGTGGCCAGGGCCATGGGAATGAAGCCGAGAGATGCCACCATGGCGGTCATGAGCACCGGGCGCAGGCGCTGCACCGCGCCGGTCCGCACCGCCTCGTGCAGCGGCATGCCTTCCCCGCGCAACTGCCGGATGAACGACAGCATCACCAGGCCGTTGAGCACCGCCACCCCGGAAAGCGCGATGAACCCGATGCCCGCGGAGATGGACAGCGGGATGTCGCGCAGCCAGAGCGCCAGCACCCCGCCCGTCAGTGCGAACGGTATCCCCGTGAACACCAGCAGGCCGTCCTTCGCGTTGCCGAACATGGCGAACAGCAGCACGAACACCAGGCCGAGCGACACCGGCACCACGATCTTCAGGCGGTTCGCGGCGGATTGCAGGTTCTCGAACTGGCCGCCCCATTCCACCCAATAGCCCGAGGGGAGCGGCACTTCGCGGATCGCCGCCTGCGCCTCCGACACGAAGGAACCGAGGTCCCGCGAGCGCACGTTGGTGCTGACGACGATCCGGCGCTTGCCATTCTCGCGGCTCACCTGGTTGGGCCCCGGCGCGATGTCCAGGGAGGCCACCTCGCCCAGCGGGATGAACGAAGTCGCGGCCGTGCCGTTCCTGGGCAGGGCGATGGGCAGCCGGCGGATCGCCTCCAGGTCGCTGCGGATGTCCTCCGGCAGGCGGACCAGGATGTCGAAGCGCCGGTCGCCTTCGAACATCGTGCCCGCGCGCCGGCCGCCCACGGCCGTCGCCAGGGTGCCCTGCACATCCGCGATGTTCAGGCCGTAGCGCGCGGCCCTGGCGCGGTCGATGCCCACGGTCAGGACGGGCAGGCCCGTGGTCTGCTCGACCTTCACCTCCGAGGCGCCGTCCAGCTTCTGCAGAACCGCCGCTATGCCGGCCGCCGTCCTGTTCAGCACGTCCATGTCGTCGCCGAAGATCTTGACCGCGACGTCGCTGCGGATGCCGGAGATGAGCTCGTTGAACCGCAGCTGGATCGGCTGCGAGAACTCGTAGCTGTTGCCGGCGATCTTCTCGACCTCCTCCTGGATGGCTTCCCGCAGTTCCGCCGGGGTCCTGCGCGGCTCGGGCCACTCGCTCTCCGGGTTCAGCATGATGTAGCCGTCGGAAATGTTCGGAGGCATCGGATCGGAGGCGATCTCCGCGGTTCCCGTCCGTGCGAAGACACGCCGGACCTCGGGAAATTTCGCCTTCACGGCGATCTCGATCTTCTGCTGCATCGCGACCGATTCGCTGAGGCTGGTGCCTGGAATGCGGATGGCCTGGATGGCGAGGTCTCCTTCGCTGAGGTTCGGGGCGAACTCGGTGCCCAGGCGGGTCGCCATGAGCCCGCACAGGACGATGGCGGCCATGGCGGCCGTGAGCACCACCAGCTTTGCGCCGAGCGCCCGTTCCAGCAGCGGTTCATAGCGTCCGCGCAGCCAGGCCATCATCCGGTTCTCCTTCTCCGCGACATGCCTGCCGATGAAGAGCGCGACCGCGGCCGGCACGAAGGTCACCGACAGGATCATGGCGCCGAACAGCGCGATCACGACGGTGAAGGCCATGGGATGGAACATCTTGCCCTCGACCCCCGCCAGGGCGAAGATCGGCAGATACACCACCATGATGATGAGCTGGCCGAAGATCAGCGGACGCCGGGCTTCCCGGGCCGCCTCGAACACTTCGGCGAACCGCTCCTTCAAGGTGAGCGCGCGCCCCGCGGCGTGCTGCACATGGGCCAGCCGCCGGATGCAGTTCTCGACGATCACCACTGCGCCGTCCACGATGATCCCGAAGTCCAGTGCCCCGAGACTCATGAGGTTGGCGCTGACCTTCTGCGAGACCATCCCCGTGAACGTGAAGAGCATCGCCAGCGGAATGACCATGGCGGTGATCAGCGCCGCACGGATGTTCCCGAGGAATGCGAAGAGCACCACGATCACCAGGACCGCGCCCTCGAGAAGGTTCTTCTTCACCGTGGCGATCGCCTTGTCCACCAGCACCGTGCGGTCATAGACCGTCACGGCCTTCACGCCCGCGGGCAGGGTCCGGTTGATTTCCTCCATCTTCCGGTCCACGGCCTGCGAGACCGTGCGGCTGTTCTCCCCGATGAGCATGAACACCGTGCCGAGGACCACCTCCCTGCCATTGTCCGTCGCGGCTCCGGTGCGCAGTTCCCTGCCGACGATCACCTCACCCACATCGCCGATGCGGATGGGGACGCCGGCCACGTTGCTGACGACGATGTTCCCGACATCCTCGATGGTCCGCACCTGCCCGGGCGCCCGGATCAGGTACTGCTCGCCGCGGCGCTCGATGTAGCCGGCCCCCACGTTCTCGTTGTTGCGCTCCAGGGCCGTGACGACATCGGCGAGCGTCAGGCCATGGGCATGGAGCTTCTCAGGACTCGGCGCGACCTGGTACTCCTTGGCGAATCCGCCGATGCTGTTGATCTCGGTCACGCCCTTCACATTGCGCAGCTGCGGCTTGATGATCCAGTCCTGGACCTCGCGCAGGTCGGTCGGCGTGTATTCCTTGCCGTCCGGGCGCCGCGCGCCCTCCTCGGCCTCCACGGTCCACAGGTAGATCTCGCCCAGGCCCGTCGAAATCGGCCCGATCACGGGACTCACGCCTTCGGGCATCTGCTCGCGCGCTGCCTGGATGCGTTCGTTGACCAGCTGGCGGGCGAAATAGATGTCCGTCCCGTCCTCGAAGATCACCGTGACCTGCGACAACCCGTAGCGTGAAAGGGACCGGGTCTGCTTCAGCCCCGGCAGTCCCGCCATCACCGTTTCGATCGGATAGGTGACCCGCTGCTCCGTCTCCAGCGGGGAGTAGCCTTGTGCCGCCGTGTTGATCTGCACCTGGACATTGGTGATGTCCGGTACCGCATCGATGGGCAGGCGCTGATAGTTGTAGATACCCAGGGCCGCCATGCCCGCGACGGCGAGCATCACGAGCCAGCGATGGGCGATGGAGAAATGGATGATTCGCTCGAACATGCTGGCTCTCAGTGTTCATGGCCCGAGGAGCCCTTGCCCTGCTGCGCCTTGACGACGAAGCTGCCCTTGCCGGCATAGGCGGTGCCGGCGGCCAGGCCATCGAGGATTTCGACGCGCCGGCCATCGGAGCGACCGGTCTTGACGGGTCTCGCCTCGAATCCGCCGTCCACCCTCGCATACACGGTCGGGCGGTTCTCCACCATCTGGATCGCGTCCGCGGTGACGGTGACGGGCGCAGCCGTCTTCCCGGTGACCAGTTCCACCGTGACGAACAACCCGGGGCGCCACGCCATCCCGGGATTCGGCAGCGCCACGCGCGCCGCGGCCGTACGCGTCTGCTCGCCGATGAGCGCGCCGACGTAAGACACCTTCCCCGTCGCCTCGCGCTGGAAGCCGGTTGCCTGGATGACCACGGAATCCCCCACCTTCACCAGCGGCAGGTTGGCCGCCGTCACGTTGATCCGGGCCCACACCGCGGAGAGGTCCGATACGGTGAACACATTCGCGTCTTCCTTCACCGACTCGCCCGGCGCGAGGTGCTTTTCGACCACCGTGCCGTCGAATGGCGCCCGCAGTTCGAAGCGCGCCAGGTCGCTGGAACCGGCCGCCGCGCCCAGGGCCCGCAACTTCTGGCCGGCGTTGGCGACGGCGATCTCCGCTTCGTGCAGAACCTGCTCTGCCTGCAGGACATCCTGCTGGGCCGAGATCTTGTCCTGGAAGAGCCTGCGCTCACGGTCCGCGGTGGTACGGGCCAGCGCCAGGCGCTTCTGTGCAGCCAGCAGTTCGCTGCGCTGCTCGGACAGCGCCACGCTCGAGATGACGGCCAGCACCTGGCCCTTGCGGACGTGCTGCCCCAGATCGGCACTGACACTTTCCACGACGCCGGCGACGCGGGGAACGACGTGCGCCGTGCGGTCCTCGTTGAAGCGGATTTCGCCAGGCAGCCGGGTGCGGGTTTCGATCTCGCCCGGCGCACTCGTCTCGACGACCACGCCGGAGGACCTGAACTGCTCGTCCGAGAAGGCGATGGGGCCTTTTTCATGGTCCTCCTCGTGGCCATGCTCCTCGGGTTTCCCGGTCTGGCCCTCGCCGTGCTCGTCGGCGGGCCGTGCGGCGGCCGCATGCCCGTCGGTGCCACCGGGTGGTTTGGCGGGCCGGAGGATGAAGAATCCGGCGATGGCCGCCAGAACGACAATCGCGGCGGCCAGGATCACGTGCCGGGCCTGGGTCTTGCCGGCGGAAGTTTCGATGGGGGATTGCATGGCGTTCAGGGCTTGGAGGGATGGAGGAGGCCGGACGACGCGTCCGTGACATGCAGCAGGCGCTCGAGTTCGGCCGCGGCGCGATAGGTATCGAGCAATGCACGAAGGAACTGGGCCTGGGTACCGACCAGGGTGCGCTGGGCATCCAGCGTTTCCAGGTAGCTGAACTTGCCCAGCTGGAAGCCTTGCGATGCAACGCGGTAGGCCTCGCGCGCGCCGGGAATCGCGTCCTGCTGCAAGGTCTGCGCTTCGGCACGGGCAGACCTCAGTTGCTCGCGGACCTGGGCGATCTCCGACGCCAGCCGAAGCTCGGCTGCGTTCTGTTCCTCGCGGGCCTTCTCCTCGCGCGCCAGTGCTTCGGCGAGGTTGCCCTGGTTCCGGTCGAACAGGGGCAGAGGCACGGTCAGGCCCACGACGGCAGCCGTCTCCCCGTTCTCCTGGCTGCGCTTGACGCCGACGGACACCGCGACATTCACGACCTGGCGCGAACGCTCGAGTGCCACGGCCGCCTCCGCCCGCTCCCGTTCCAGCAGGGCACGCTGGAGCACCGGCGATGCGGTCATCCGGGCGAACACCAACTCGTCGGACAGGCCTCCGGCAGGCAGGTCCAGCGGGCCGATCAGCGTGGGTTCGCGGTGGCCCGTGTCGCCCCAGAGAGCGAACAATTTCTGGCGGCCGGCCCGCAGCGCGCCTTCCGCCCGGGCCACCTCGGCCCGCGCCGCGGCGCGCGCGACCTGGGCGCGCGTCTCCTCCAGCGGGGCCACCTTGCCCGCCTGCACGCGCTTGCCGGTCGCTTCCGCATCGCCGGTGGCGAGCTGCAGCGAGGACTGAGCCAGCCGCAAGCGCTCCTGGCCGACCAGCGCCTCATGGAAAGCGACGACGACCTGGAAGCGCACGTCCGCGCGGGCCTGCTCGATGTCGGCAGCGGCTTGCGCACTGATCCGCTCCGCGACCGCCGTTCGGCTGGCCCGCTTGCCGCCGAGCTCCAGCGATTGCGTGATCTGGACGGTGGACGTTCGCCGCCCCTGTTTGAAATCCTCCTGCTGGACGGACAGCTCGGGGTTCGGGCGCAGCCCGGCCTGCAGGACGGCGCCGCGCGTCGCATCGAACTCGCGCTGCGCCACAGCGATGGCGGTGTTCCTGTCGAGCGCCAGCGCAATGGCTTCCGCCAGCGTCAGGAAACGGGCCGCGGGTCCAGTGGACGTGGCCCCGGGCGGGGTGGCCAAGGGCTGCGCGTGTGCGGGCGCAGGAAAGAGGGGCAAGCCGGCCAGCAGGACGGAGCAGGCCGTTGCGATGAATGGTCTGGTATGGGACACCTGGGTCTCCGAAGTGATGAAAACTTCGGTGGACCGCAGGGGGCAGTCAATCAGGCGATAGTTCCCCCGCCGTCCACCGTCGATGGAGCGTGGAAGGGCCACTTGGGGCGCTCGATATCATTGGCCGCGCCGGTGCCCTGGTGCCGGAGATGCCTGGGAACGACCCATGCATTCGCGGCCTGCTGCATGGGGAGCCACGGGTTCGGCAGGTCGCCGATCGACGAAGGTTGGGCGACGTTGTGGAATGGGCAGGGAACGCCGCGGTCTTCGGAGAAATGAAGGCTGCTCGCCTCGTCGGCGATTTTCTTCTGGGCCGAGGCGTACCCTGCCGCCACGGACCCGGCAGACGCCGCCGACTCATGGAACTGCGCTGCCGTCCATTGGAGCGGCAGCAGCAACAGCATGAAGACGATGACGATCCGGCGAACCATTGTCAGGAGGGGGACTGCTTCGTTGGCGGCGCGAGCCGGCCGATGGGACGTGGCACGGCACATGCACCGAGGAGCGCCGCGAGACGGGCGATCCGGGCAGGTGATTTTCGGAAGCGGATTCTAAGGCGCTTCGGCGGGCCCGGCCGCACCAGGCTGCCTGCCGACCTGTTCCTGCAGCCGCCGATCACGCGATGTACACAGCAGGAGCCGCGCCTTGGAAAGACCTGGCAACGTGTGCTGCATCAGGGCGCCTTGGCCTTGTCTTCGCGCTCCCTCTGCGGGCATCATCATCATCCTTTGCGGCATCCCCTGCGTATCTGGCGAGCGTCGCCAGGCATTGGGCATGTAGCCCGTTGCGGTACTGCGTGATGGCAAGGCCGTTGCGAATGGCCCCCCTCGTCTTCCCAGTCCAGGGTCACCGAAAATTTCTCCAGCACGGAAGACAGGGCGGCGAGCGCCGCCTTGGAATTCCGGCGGTCATAGAGACGCTGGAACGCAGCACGCGTGCGATCGACCTCGTTTCTGCCGCAACCTTCCTTCACCCGCATATAACGCCCTGCGAAACTCCCGTTGCAGCCACAAAAATCCCTCCACTCGGCACGCGTAGCGGCCTTCACATCGATCCCCTGCGCGCTGCGGCCAAAGCACACCATGCAGGAAGAGCGCCCGCCATCCAGCCTGGCAACGCCCTGCCCGCCGTCGATGGTTCCATCGAGCGAGCACAGGCTGTCACCCGTCGTGCTTTCCAGCGAAAACGTCATCTCGCCTTTCTCGCTCCCGATCAAAAGACGTCCCCGGCCCCGCTCCGTCATGTATCGCCCGGCTGCAACGCACCGCTTCCGGATGGCGACGGGCGCTCTGGAGGCTGCGGACTGCCGGCCGACTGCGCAGTGGCACCACCCGCATACGCCGAACAGGACATGGCAAACAGCAGAGTGATCGATGCAAACATCCGCGATACCGTCGGCCGGGAAACGCGATGGGGTGGCCGACAATCGCCTGTGTGCCGCTGGCGCAAGCGCAGGGCGCCAGCGAATACAACAAGGTGGCGATCAAGTCCACCGGCGAAGCCGCCACGACGGCGTTCGTATGCGGCAAGCTCAACCAGACCCAGATCGCCGTGAGATGTTCCTTCCCGGTGTGGTCCGAGAGATTGGACCGGGCCGAAGCGCGTTCGCCCACATTGCGGCAACGATACAAGGCGGGACGTGTCAGTTGCTCCAAGGTGCCAGCGCCCGGTCGCTGCTCAAAAAGACGGCCTCGCTCGTGGCCATCGACTGCCCCAGCCTGAAGATGCCCACCGCCTGCACCAGATCCTGCGCCCGTGCCTTGAGGCTGGTGGCTGCGGCCGCGATCTCCTCGACCAGCGCGGCGTTCTGCTGGGTGACCTGGTCCATCTGTATGACGGCTTCGCCCACCTGGTTGACGCCGGCGCTCTGCTCCCCGCTGGCTGCGCTGATTTCGCCCATGATCTCGGTCACCCGGCGAATGCTGCCGACCACCTCGCCCATGGTGCTGCCAGCCCGATCCGCAAGTTGTTCGCCCATTTCGACACGCGCGACGCTGGTGTTGATGAGGTCCTTGATTTCCTTCGCTGCCTCGGCACTTCGCACGGCCAGGCTGCGCACTTCCCCCGCCACCACCGCGAAACCGCGTCCCTGCTCACCCGCGCGCGCCGCCTCCACCGCCGCATTCAACGCGAGGATGTTGGTCTGGAAGGCGATGCCATCGATGACGTTGATGATGTCGGCAATCTTGCGTGAGCTTTCGCTGATGCCCTTCATCGTCTGCACCACCTGCGACACCACCTCGCCCCCCCGGGTTGCCACCACGCTGGCATCCTGTGCGAACTGATTGGCCTGGCGAGCATTGTCTGCATTCTGCTTCACGGTCGAGCCCAGTTGCTCCATCGATGCGGCGGTTTCCTCCAGCGCACTGGCCTGGCGTTCCGTCCTCACGGAAAGATCGGAATTTCCCTGGGCAATCTGGGTGCTGGCAGCAGCCACCGATTCGCTGCCCTCGCGCACCCGCTTGACAACCTGGGTGAGCGATTCATTCATGGATTTGAGCGCCAGCAGCAGGGTACCGACTTCATCGCGGGCAGCGACTTCGATACGCGTTGTCAGGTCGCCGTCCGCCACCGCCTGCGCGACACCGAGGGCCTGGGAAACCGGCTTGGTGATCGACCGGATGACCCACATTCCAAGAAGGGTCGCCATGACCACCGCCAATGCCGATCCGCCGAACTCGAGCATCAAGGTCGTACGCCTGGCACTGTCCAGCGCGGCGGAGCGCACCGCGAGCAGATCCCTCTCCATTTTGCTGAAATCGCCTTCCAGGGCGCGGAAGCCATCCATGGCAGCCTTGTCACGGCCTTTCCTGAAATCGGCGAGGAAATCATCCCAGGGAACGGCGCCACTATTGACTTCCCTGCGGATTCTTTGCATCGCCTCCGCGACACTGACGAACTCTGCTTTCCGGGCGCGCATATCCTCCAGGCGCTTTTGCTGAGCTGGATTATCGGAAGTCAGGGATTTTGCCTTGTTCCAGGCGGCATCGAAGTCCTTGATGCCCGCGCTCCAGGGCTCGAGGAACCGCTCTTCACCGGCGAGCAGGAATCCCCGGGCACCCGTCTCCATGTTCACCATGCTCTGCAGCATGTCCTGCCCGACACCCAGTACCACATAGGTGTGCTGATTCATTTCATCAGCCTTCTTGAGCTCGTTCTGGCTGCTGATCGCCACTCCGATGACGGTCAGAAAAATCCCTATCACGCCCGCGAATGCCATAGAAAGCCGGCGAGCGAGGGGCCAGTTTGAAAAAATCATGGCAAACCTCCCGTGTAGAATTTGGTTATTGGCACCGGTGGAGCAGTGCATTTTCCATTCTAGAAATTGACATAATTACGACAAGAGCTGACACTACGGATTGCGGCATCTAATTCGTTGTGGTATTTGAGCAGCAAAAACAACCGACTGGACAATAAAAATCACTTCTCGCAGCTTTCAACTCTTTTATCTCAATTCACTGGCAATTCCGATCCAAATGATCATTCAATTCAATATGAATTGACAAAAAAATCATCAATGCGCGGTTTTATTCATATATCTGAGAAATTTGAGGCTCACTGCCCAGCCTCGGCTCCACCGGGACTTTGAATTTGAAGTGCGACACCTGAGCTCCGAGTCAGTTGCTCACCATGGGCGGCGGCGCCCTGGCCAATCGCTCAAGTTGGCATACATCCGCTGCAGGAATGCCAGCAGCTGCATCTTCTCCTCATCGGAAAAACCGGAAAGCGAAGCATCGTTCCCCGCCTGGAGCACTTCCTTGCTCCTCGGCAGCACCTTCAGCGCTTCCGTTGTCAGTTTCGACCAGGAACGCGCAGGGCAAGCGCGACCCCGGGATGCACCAGACCAGGAAGGGCAGCCAGCGGCACTTCGGAATGAGGGCGCACATTGGCGTGGATGGATGCCGAGTCGGGCCTGGTGCATACGGTCATCGGCACGGCGGCCACCGTCAACGACGTCACCCAGGCCTCACGACTGCTGCATGGGCAGCAGCAGGATGCCTTTGGCGATGCGGGCTGCCAGGGAGTGGACAGGCGGCCCGAGGACCGAGGCCTTAAGGCGAGGTGGCCCATTGCCCTGCGCCCGGGCAAACGTGCCGTGCTGGACAGGAGCCGGCCACTGGCCCAGGTAATCGAGCGGGTCGAGCAGATCAAGTCCAGCATCCGTGCGAAGGTGGAGCGTCCGTTGCGGGTGATCAAGCAGCAGTTCGGCCACGCCAGGGTGCGCTACGGGGGGCTGGCCAAGAACACGGCGCGGCTGCAGGTGATGTTTGCGCTGGGCACTGCGTGGATGGCCCGCCGGCCGTTGCCGGCGCTGCAGGCATGAGTGTGCGTCCGGAATGCGCCGAAGGGCCGCTGCACGGGCCAAATCGAACGCGTTCACCACGCTCAACAACCAGAGTGCGCGCGTGCCGGTGTGATGGTTCTTCATGCACGCGATTTCCAAGGCCGTGACCGGCGCCGCCGTCGCCGCCATCCCCTGCGGGACGGATCTGCGGCAGATGCGGATGGAGATCGACAGCACGCGGATCAACGATTCCGTGCTGGCACAGGAGGTGGCCAACAAGAAAGGTTCGGATCACATCCCATATCGGCGGGTTGTATAGGTAATTCCATAAAAGTCAGGCTATTTTTTGGCCTCTCGCACTCAGTCTCGATGGTTTTCACGACGACTCCTCTGTGGATAAGGTCGACAACACCGCCGCGATCCGCTCTCGCGGCTGTCGTATTGCTTCAGCCTGAGTACTTTTCGACGAATCCGATGACCATATGGACTGTATGGGAATCACCGTTCTGCCGCAAAAAGCCGCTAGCCTGTCTCAAAAAAGGGCCGTGCATGTGCAACGCTCGTCGAAATCCCATCGACTGCATTGAATGGGCACGACGCCGCTAGCGGGCGATGCCTGCGCCGACTTGACAGAGGGTCCGAAGCGCATTTTGGGTAATGCGGTTCGACAAAAAAGGGAGGGAACGATGATTTCGGCAGAGTTTCGAAGCGTCAGCAATTTCCTGACAAAGCATCCCGAGTGCAGTATTCGGCGGCTTGATCTGCACGCAGAGCGGCGGCGTCTCGAAAAGATGCTGGAGGAAGCTTCGGCAGATTGCGACTGGAGCGACCTGACCCGCTACCAACGCATGGTGCGTCTACTCGACGACACGGTACCGATCCCCGCAGATGTTGAACTCGAGAGCCTGTCGGCGTTGAGCAACGCGCACTTCAGCTCCGCACACGAAATCGCGGCCGTTCCCGTGGCCAGTTTCATCGAACGCCTGAGGCAATCGCTCCCCGGCGGCGCGACACAGGCGCGAACGATTCACCAGCGCGCGTGCCAAATTCGGAACCTGAGCACCCACATCGCACTCTCCGTGCGCGCGCTGGTGGCCTCGCCCCATGCCCGAGCGCAGCCCAGCCACAACGCGGCAGCGGTCATCGCGTACATCGAGCAGATTCCGAGTTACCGCCAGATGTTCGGCACGCTCGACTTCTGTAACTGCACCGAATGCCAGAGCATCTTCGGGCCGGCCGCCTATCTGGTGGATCTGCTGCGTATCGTCGACACCTACCTGGAGCCTGCGAACACGATCGACGAGGCATGGAAGCTGCAGACGCGCCGCCCGGACCTCTTCACCACGCCGTTGGACTGCGCCTCGACCCAGACGCCGGTTCCCTACCTGAGCCTGGTCAACGGCATCCTCGGCGAGCAGATCGCGGCGCGCACTGGCCTGCCCGCCTACCAGGCCGTCTTGAACGCGCCCTACCCATTCAACCTGCCTTTCAGCCTGCCGCAGGCGCAGTTACGCGAGTACTTGTCGCACCTGTCGACCACTTTGGCCGCAGTGTATGCCGCCTTCGTGGTGCCGGCGCCCGCCAACTCGCCGGTCACGCCCGAGGCGGCGGCGCGGGAAGCGCTGCGGATGTCGATCGAGCAGTTCGCGATCATCACCACCGCGCTCAGCACCGCCGAGACCATCCTGCCCTACTACGGCGGCGCCACCCTGGCAGATCTGCAGGTGGTCGCGGTGTTCCTCGAACGCACGGGCCTGACGCGCGACCAGTTGGTCGCTCTGTTGACGCAGAACCTGAGCAGCGCCGAGTTCGCCGCTGGCGCAGCGGACGGCTTCTTCATCAACGCGACGGGCGAAGACCTGCCCGCGATGAAGCTCGAGTACCGCACGGTCGGCACCGACTTGGTGGAGCACATCGCCGATCTCTCTGTCCTGCGGCTGGACCGGCTCAACCGCTTCATCCGCCTGCACCAGCACGTGGGAGCGCAAAGCTCGGCTGTCAGCGCGAACACGCACGGATCGCTCGATTTCGCAACCCTGCAGTGGGCACTGACGACCTCAAACAGCACGCCGATCGACTCGGCAACGATCGTGAGCGTCTCGGGCCTGGTGCAACTGAGCATCGCAGTATCCACCGCAGCGCTCGACCTCACGGCCCTGTGGCACGACCTCAAGACCGACGGCCGCGGTAACGGCGCACAGCCGGCGGATCCTTTCGACCGCGTATTCAATGCGCCCTCGCTGCTCGATGGGCGCAATCCGTACACGTCGCCCGTGGCGATCCCCTTCGATCCGGCGCGCCCATTGGACTGGAACATCGAAGGGCTCGGCGCCGTCGACAACGAGATCCGCGCACGGCTGAGCGCCGCGCTTCAACTGTCGAATGACGACCTCGACACCATGGCGCGCTACCTACTGGCCCTCCAGGGCCTCACCGGAAGCACGCTCAAGACCGACCTGCCCACGCTGTCCTGGCTCTATCGGCTCGCGCGCACGGCGAGGCTGCTCAAGCTCGGAGTGCAGGGCCTGCTGCGGCTGGTGGGGCTGCTGTTCTATCCCGCTGCCTCTTGGCGGCAGCCGCCGAGGGCGGCCTGGAACGCCACTCAGTCCGAGATCGGCCGACTGTTCGATGCGGCGCACTGGCTCAAGGACAGCAGCTTCGACGTCTACCAGTTGCAGTATGTGATCACCGGCGAGCTGAGCCCGCAGGTCTCGCCTGGCTACCGAGTGGCCGACCTCGGCACGCTGCTCGACCGTCTGGTCGCGGCCAGTATCGACACACGCGTGGTGGTCGACGAATTGGTGTTTGGCGACATCGGCCCCGAGAGCGCGGAGGCGCTGCGCAAATCTTTGATCGAGTCGGGCTTCATCGATGCGCTTGGGCTGGTGCTCGCCGTGCCCAGGAGCTTCGCCGAGCTGTCGCCGATGCTGCCGCTGGCGGAGGCGAGCTTCTGGCAGCCCGGCGGCATGCTGACGCAGGCTGAGTCCCAGACGGCGTTCAAAGAACTCGTCGCCGAGCAGTTGATCGTCGCGCCCGCTGGCGCCGCCAGGGGCGCGCTGAGCGCGAGCTACACCAGCGCCACCCCGCTCGACTTCCTTTTCGTGGCAGACCCGCAGGCGCCGGCCAAGCGCGACCAGGTACGCAATGTGCTCACGGCGCGCAAATCGGACATCGACCAGTTGGTCGCCGTGATCTCCGCGGCCGCGAGCGCGCAGCAGGTGGTCGCGGTAACGGGGCTGGGCGAGCTCTTCAACACGGGCACCGAACGCATCGCGCTGCTCACGCCGCTGGCAGGCGCCATCGCCGCGCTGCCGAACTGGTGCGCGGCACTCCTTACGCCGCGGCCGGCGAACACGGTGCCAACGGAGATCCAGCGCTTCATCGAGTCGATCGCACGCAATCTGCGCCTGATCGACCTGCTGCCGCTCGACCTCACACAAACGGACGCCCTGCTGCGCTCTCCCGCCAGCTTTAACATCGCAAATCTGCAGGCGCCCAGCGTGGCCGACATGCGCTCGCTCCGCGCCTTCGTCGCACTCGAAGCCAGCCTGCAGGACCGCAACAATGAGCTGGTTCGCTGCTACTTCCAAATCCTCCCCGACAGTGGCTGCCAGGGCACGCCGGTCGAGATCCTGGCGCGCTTGACGGGCTGGCCCGAAGCGCAGATCGACCAGCTGATCGCACTGTTTTGGCCCGACAATGTGCTGACACCGCCACCTTGGCAGACGGTCGAGGGCCTGGTTCTGCTGCAGCGCGTGTTCTCGCTGTGCGCCGATTTGGGGGTCGACTCGCAGGCGTTGCTACAGCTCGCGCGGCTGTCCACCCTGCCGCTGCTCGACGGCAACGGCCCGATAGCCGCCAACTGGGCCACTTGGAACGAGCGCGCTCAGGCAACACTCGGCGCCGTCGCCGGTCGCTACGGCGACAGCTACGAATTGGTCTACGAGAAGATCGAGACTGCGATGCTCGCGGCCCAGCGCGACGCCCTGCTGGGCTACAGCGTGTGGCTGCTTGAGCGCGATGGCCTGCCGGTGCACGACGCCACCGACCTTTTCGACTACTTCCTGATTGACGTCGAGATGGGCGGCATCGATCGCACCTCGTGGGGCGCACAGGCAATCCAGTCGGTCCAGCTCTATCTGCAGCGCGCGCGTCTTCAGCAAGAACCCGGCATCACGCAGATTCCAGTGCCAGACATCTGGTGGCGCTGGCTGTCCCAGTACCGCGTCTGGGAGGCCAACCGGCGGATCTTCGTGTATCCCGAGAACTACGCCGATCCCGAACTGTTGAGCAACAGTTCGCCGATCTTCCGGACGTTCTCCGAGGACCTGCGCCAAAACGAGATCGACGACAGCACCGTCGCCGCCGCCTACACACGCTACTTCGACCAGTTCACGGTAGCAACAAGCCTGGCGCAAGTATCCGCACTGCGCGAACGCAGCGCTGACCTCCATGACGGTCGGCCGCGCGACACGCTATTCCTGGTCGGGCGCTCGCTGACCGAACCCTACAGCTACCAATTGCGCACTTTCATTGACGGCCGCCGCTGGACGCCCTGGCAGCCGATCGACCTGAGCATTGCATCGAGCTCGGTGGCCGCAGCCTACGCGTTCGGCCGGCTGCTGGTGTTCTGGAGCGAGAGGGAGCGTACCAGCAGCTCGGCCGTCTCGAGCGGCAACGCCAACGCCCAAACCACCCTGAGAGCGACGCTGAAGTACTCGTTCCAGAACGCGGCAGGAGAATGGGTACAGCCGCAGGTGCTCTACGAGAACTATGTCATCGACGCCCAGCCTAACAACTACCCGCCGATGGCAAACACAGCGATCTCCTCGCTGTTTTCCGAAGAGCGGCCCGGCTGGCAAACGCCGCAGGTTCTGCGCATCGGTCGTGGCATTCCGGGCCAGGGGCGGATCACGATCGCCAAGGGCGCTCTCACCGTCATCGGCTACGAAACCAACTTCCCGCACGAGCTCCGCGTCGGCGACCGCATCTGGGTCGCGGGCCAGGAGCGCGAAGTGACCGAGATGCTGAGTGCTTCTGCCATCGTGAACGACGTCTGGACCATGTCGGCGGACCAGGCGGAGTTCAAGATCATCCCAGCAGAGCAGGCACGCAGCACTCTTCCAACCTTCCAGGGCAAAGGCAAGGTCAGCATCACGGCAGGCTTGCCGCTCGCCTCGGGCACCGGCACCGACTTTACGGCGCAGATCGAGGTAGGCGACCGCATCAGCGCGATGGGCGAAACGCGCACGGTGCTGCTGGTCGACGTCACAGCCTCCGCGCAGCAGTTGGTAGTTGACTTCCCCTGGACCTTCTCGAGCGCCGGCCTGGTCGACTACACGATCACGCCGATGACCGCGGGCATTGACCGCCTTCTTGTGCTGTACGGCAGTGCACTACCCACCGCCGAGCGCGTTCCCGATCCGCCGCAACCGACACCGGTGGCCAATCCGGGGCGCGACCCCTTCACCAGCGCGCTCAACGAGTTCAACCGCGATCTTTATCAAACCTTGGTGCTTGCGGACCGCATCGACGCCTTCGTCGCGCCGGGCACTGAGAGCCCCGTCGCCGGCACGGTGACTGCGGGCATCGCGATCCAGCTGACCGAAGATCTCATCCCCAACGTCGGCCGCGCGCTACTGCTGGACTACAGCTTCGGCGCGGACTACTCCAAGCTGCTCAACCTTCAGCCCTACGCGCCGCACCTGGACCGCAACAATAACATCCTCTCGATCGTCCCGAGCTACGACATTCTTTCGGACGCCACCTGGGGCAACATCGAACCCAAGGCGATGCGCTACGCGCCCGAACTCGAGCAGGCGCTGGCGACCGCGGCCAACAGCCTCCCGCTGCTGTACAACCTGCCCGACCGTGTCAGCACGTTCCACAACGTGGTCAATCAGACCGGCTGGCTGGTCTACGGCAATGGCACCGACGCCTATCTGGTCCAGAGTCAGGAGCCAGGCCTGATCGACACCACCACGCTGACCTTCGTACGCCCCTATCTCACCTCGGGCGTCTACCGCAACGAGCTGGCGATCAGCACCGGGCCGTACACCGCCAAGCCGATGCCTTTCGCCGAGCTCAAGTTCCGCTTCACGCGGATCTCGACCTCGGTGGCGAGCCGCCTGAACACCACGCTGCTGGCGCGCGGCCTGCCGGGCCTGCTGCGACTGGAAACGCAGTACCTCCCCGAGGCTCCGTTCAGCCGCTTCTACAGCGACGCCACCCACCAGCCCGCACCGGCCATCGACAGCACCCACCTGCCGCCCGAGCTCATGGACTTCGACGGCGCCTACGGTCAGTACTTCTGGGAGGTGTTCTTCTACGCACCGTTCCTGATTGCCTCGCGCCTGAACAACAACCAGCGCTTCGAGCAGGCCAAGCAGTGGTACGAGTACCTGTTCAACCCGACGCAGCCGATGGAGAACGGCGCGCCCGATCCGGGCGACCGCTTCTGGCGCTTTCGCCCGTTCCGGCCGCTGGTCGTGCAGTCGCTGATAGACAGCCTGAGCAACGTTGAGCAGATCGACATCTACAACGATGACCCATTCGACCCGGACTCGGTCGCGAGGCTGCGCCCAGGCTCCTACCCGAAGGCGATCTTCTCGCGCTACGTCGGCAACCTGCTCGACTGGGGAGACCGACTGTTCACGGTCGACACGCGCGAGTCCATCGGCGCCGCCACCAACATCTACCTGATGGTGACTGAATTGCTGGGACCGCGGCCGCGCTCGATGGGCGACTGCGAGCAACAAGCGCCGCGCAGCTATGCGCAAATACGCGCCGCCTACGACACCAGCGGTACCGCCCAGGGCGGGAACGCCGACACATTGATACTCGAAAACACCGCCTCGGACAAGAACAACTTCTACAACGGCCTGTTCCTCACGATCACCAGCGGCGAAGGCAATGGCCAGCGCCGCACCATCGTCGCCTACGCCGGCGCCACGCGCACCGCCACCGTCGACCTGCCATGGGACGCGCAGCCGGTCGCGGGCTCCGGATACCGCATCAGCTCGGTGCCCCAATTCCTGATCGACACCGAGAACACCGGCATCGACGCGTCCGCCCTTCCCTCGCTCCGTGAACTGCCCTACAACATGCTCGACAGCTACTTCTGCGTGCCCGACAACGCCGATCTGATCGGTCTGTGGGACCGCGTGGAAGATCGGCTGTACAAGATCCGCCACAGCATGAACATCAACGGCGTGGTGCGCATGCTGCCACTGTTCGCGCCGCCGCTCGACCCCAACGGACTGGTGCGCGCCGCGGCCGCCGACGGCTTGGGAGCCAGCTACGAATCGGGCATGGCCGAGCCGCCCGTGTCGCCTTACCGCTTCGAGTTTCTCATCTCGCAGGCGCAGAGCGTGACCGGCACCGTGATGCAGTTCGGCCAGTCGCTGCTGCTGGCACTGGAAAAACGCGATGCCGAAGCGCTCGCTCAACTGCAGAACACGCAGACCGACACGCTGCTGCAGCTCACGCGAGGTGCCAAGGTCAATGCGCTGGCCGAGGCGCGCCAGCAACTCGAGGCGTTGCGCGTCGGCCAGCAGTCGGCGCAGTGGCGCCAGAACTTCTATCAGGGACTGCTGGACACGGGCCTGTCGATCGGCGAACGGCAGAACCTCGACGCGATGGCTGCGGGTCTAGCGGTCAACATCCTCGCGACCGCCACGAAGACCGCTGCTTCGATCGCCTACACAATCCCCAACGTCGGCTCTCCGTTCGCGATGACCTACGGCGGCGTCCAGGTTGGCAACGCGCTCGACGCAGCCGCGAGTGTTCTGGAGATCGGGTCGCTGATCTCGAACTACATCGCGCAGCGCAGCCTCATGGTGGCCGGCTACGAGCGGCGCGAGCAGGACTGGACTTTGCAGCAGACCATCGCCGGGTTCGACGCCACGCAGTCCATGCACCTGATCGACGCGGCCGTGCTGCGCGTAGAAATGGCGCAACAGGAGTTGTTGTTACTCGACGCCCAGATCGCGCAGAACCAGACACTGGGCAAGCTGCTCAAGCAGAAGTTCACCAACCTGCAGCTCTACGAATGGATGTCACGCCAGCTCTCAGGCCTCTACCTGCAGCTTTTCCAGATCGCAGAAGATCTCGCACGGGCGGCACAGCGCGCCTACGAGTACCGGCTCGGAGCGGGCCGCAGCTTCATTCGCGGCAGCACCTGGGACAACCTCTACAAGGGCCTGCTCGCAGGCGAATCATTGCAGCTGCAGCTGGCGCAGCTGGAGCGGGCCTATCTCGACGACAACCGCCGCCGCTATGAGATCGTCAAGACCGTCTCGCTGTCGCAACTCGATCCAGTGCAACTGCTGGCGCTGCGCGAGACCGGCGAATGCGTGTTCGCGCTGAGCGAGCTGCTGTTCGACCAAGACTATCCAGGTCACTATCAACGCACCATCGCCAACGTCACGGTCTCGATCCCGGCGGTGCTCGGGCCTTACCAGAATCTCAAGGCCACGCTGACGCAGCTGAGCAATCAGGTGGTGATCGATTCGAACATCGAGGCCATCACCTTCCTGGCCACCGGCAAGGGCGCGGGCACTTTCCCACCGCGTGCGCTGCGCTCGGACTGGCGCGCGCTGCAGCAGGTCGCGCTGTCGCGCGGACTCGACGACTCCGGGCAGTTCTCGCTCGACCCGTCGGATCCACGCTTCCTGCCGTTCGAGGGTACCGGAGCAGTGTCTTCGTGGCGCCTCTCACTGCCGCCGCAAACCAACCGCTTCTACTTCGCGAGTATCAGCGACGTGGTGTTGCAGGTGCGCTACACCGCACTCGACGGCGGTGAGAGCCTTCGCCGGAAGGTGGTCGCGATCCCGGAAATGAGCATCTACCACGGCGCCAGCCTGCTGCTGCTGCGCCAGATGTATCCGCAGCCCTGGCACGTCTTCATGACGGATCACGCTAGCGTCGCCGCGCAGACGATCCGGTTCCCGCTCGCGGCGGGCACGGTGCCTGCGCACGTCAGCGGCGCCGAGGCCACCGGCTTCTCCTTGCAACTGCAGCTGACCGCTGGCGTTACGGTGCCGGTCGGCAGCAACTTCCTGCAGCTGAAGCTGACGCCCACCGACAGCGTCGCCATCACCTTCGGCGCGAACGCCACGGCGCTGGTCACGCTGAGCTCTCCTGTGGACATGAGGGCGCTCCTTGCGCAACCGCTGGAACTGACCTTCGATCTCGCGGCGACACCGGCGGCGCTGCTGCAGGACGGCTTTCTCGATCCCGAAAAGCTGGAAGGGATCGGTCTGATCCTGGATTTCAGCGCAACCATCGACTGGTAGCCCCGGTCGCCATCGTCAACCACGTCAAGGAGCCGCGTCATGCCGGATTATTTGCCAGGATGTGTAGAGAAGGTCAAGGCCAAAAATGGCAAGCTGTGCAGTTGGGACAACGTCTGCAAGATCGTCCAGGACAACACCGACGTCTATTGCAAAAACCGCCTGGACCATGACGGAACCCCGTTCGACGAGCCGGTCCCGAACGTCGAAAATGGCAAACCCTGCTTTTGCTGTTGCTCTTGCTTCGCGCAGCACACACCGATTGAGGTCAGCCCGGGCGAGTTCGTCGCCGTACGCGACATCGAGACACGCGACTTCGTGCTCTCCGGATTCGAGCAGAATGGCCAGATGCAATGGCAGCCCAGCGAGATCGTGCTGAGCAACGGCATCGGCCCGAAGCTGGAGTTCGACTACATGTACTACGTGCAGTACATGTCGGGTGAATTCAACCAGCAGATGATCGTCACCGTCGACCACCTGTTCTTGCTCGAGAACGGCAAGGTCAAACCCGTGCAGTACCTGAACCCGCAGGACCGTCTGCGCCGGCCCGACGGCACGGTCGCCGAGGTGCTGTTCGTGCTTTCCGCCAAGTACGTCGGCGGCGTGCACCATGTGTCCTTCGCGGGCTTTGACAACACGACGCTCAACGGTCATCTGCTCAGCGCCAACGGCGTGATCACCTCCGACTACTCGGTGCAGCTGGCCTACAGCGCCGGCCAGCTCAATCCCGCCCTGCTCGACCGACCGGCAGCACCACCGCTGCGCGTGGGCACGGCCGAATATGCCGCGCAGTTCGAAAACCCCGCGCAGCGTGCCTTTCTGGCTGACCCCGAGCGCTGGCCCGCGGGGCTGGAGCCGCTCCCGCGCCCGCTGATCAACGTGCCGGCCACGGCACGCGCCTTCTTCACCGAAGCCCAGGCCAGGCAGTTGCAGGCCGCTGCGCCTTCCTATCCCGCTAACTCGTCGATCAACATGGCGACGCTGCGCTGGCTCATGAACACGATCTACGGCAGCTACCGGCCGAAGACGACGTTCCTGCTCGACTGGGAGAACCCGTTGCCCAACATCTACGGCTGGCAGGGCGACGGCACGACCTATGTGCTGGTCACCGGCGGCCTCGCACTGATCGAGGGCCTGCAGTACGAAGGTCTGGCGCTCATGATGGCGCACGGTATCGCCGCGGGTTCCGGGCTGATGTGCGTGGGGCCGGCGGACTACGACGCGGTGTTTAGCGTGCTGCGCATGAACTGGTCGAACGCGCTGTTCTTCGATGTCTTCGCCGCCGGCCTGGACCAGGTGACGACGCTGTTCTCCCACATCCAGGACAGCGAGGCGAACCCCGACAACATCTGCAATCAGCCCTCGCTGCAATGTCGCCTGGACACCTACAACGCGGCCTTGTCCATGATGCCGCTGCCAGCCTGTGCGACACCTGTTTCGGCCTTCTCGCTCGAAGGGGCCAAGGCGGGGCGCGCGTTGGACGGCGTGGTCGCAAGCTTCAGTCTCTCGGTCGACGTGTCCAGCGCCGAGAGCACCGACAACTACACGATCTCACCGGAAGATCCGACGCATGTGCCCGTGACGGTGGACAGCGCCATCGTCCGGGGCAAGGGCGGGGGTCGCACGGTGCGCCTGCTCACGACCGGCCTGCAGCCAGGGCAGAACTACGAGTTGAGCGTTGACGGGGTGCAGTCCAAGGACGGTGCCTCGCTCAACCCACAGAAGCGCACCGCCGTGTTCACCACGCCTTGAGGACGACACCATGCAGAACCAGACACCCCAGGCCCTGCTTGAAAATCTCACCACCGCCGGCTCGATGCCGCAAGTTCGCCAGCGCTTCGCCGAGTTCCTCGGGCTGGACGATCCTCTGCCCGATCCCGTGATCCACCGCGCGCTGTCGGATCGGCCCTTCCTTCACAACCTGATCGTGTCGCGCGGCTCGCCGCAGTTTTTGCAGATCCTGATTTCGGATCCAAAGAACGCCGCGTTTCCACGGCCGCCCGAGGGCCTGCTGGGAATCGAGGAACCTGCCGATCCCGACGTCCAGGATCCAGCCGAGGCAAAAGCGCTGCCCGGCAGTCTGCGGCTCGCGGCGCGCGCCGCAGGCGCACTCGCTCGCTGGGGCGCGGCAGGCATCGTGCGGGTCGAGCCCGAGGTCTTCGAACAACGCTGGTCGAGCTGCCAGGCCTGCCCACACCTGATCGAGCCGCCCGAGCGCGTGGTCTACAAGATTACGAGCAGCCTCGCCGCGCGCCAGCAGGCCGACGCACGAGTATGCGCGGCCTGCGGCTGCGTGGCGCAACGCAAGGCCCGGCTGCCGACCGAGCGCTGCCCGCGCGCCGATCCGGCGCAACCCAACTTCAATCGCTGGGGACAGGCGCTGGCGAACTGAGCCTGGAACGGCGACACAGGCCAGGGGGAGGCGTGCTCCCCGCTGACTAAACCGGCAGTCCTCGTTGATCACTCGCAAGGAGCCTAGTTATTTATGCACGAGTACGCGTCGATCTGCGTGGAGCAGGTCAAAGCTATGCGCGGTCAGCTATGCAACTGGAAGAGTACCTGCTGGCCAAACCAGCATGGCATCAGCACCTACTGCCAGGAGGTCGGATTCGACCATCCGGTAGCGCTGATCGAGGACGGCAAACTCTGCTACTGCTGCTGCGCCTGCTTCGGGCAGGACACGCCGATCGAGGTCAGTCCGAACAACTTCGTACCGGTGCGCGACATCGCGCAGAACGACCTGGTGTTGTCGGGCTTCCAGAAGGAGGGCGGCATCGAGTGGCAGCAGCGGGACATCGCGCTGAGCAGCGGTTTCAACGCGCAGATCGGGTTCGACATCATGTACTACGTTCACTACCTGCTGGACACTGACAGCCAGGGGGTCTTCGTGACCCGCGACCACCTGTTCCTGCTTCCGAGCGGAAAGGTCAAGCCGGTGCAGTACCTGACGCCGAGGGATCGCCTCGCAAGGCCCCATGGTGCCCCAGTCGAGGTAGTGCTGGTGGTGCTCGCGAAATACCAGGGCGGCGTGCACCACTTGGCATTCGGCGGCTTCGACAACACCACGCTCGACGGTCACCTACTGAGCGCCCACGGCGTGGTCAGCGCTGATTTCGCGGTGCAACTGGCCTTCAGCTGCAACCAGCTCAATCCGGCGCTGCTGGAAAGCAGTGCCGAGGAGCCCCTGCAGGTCGGCACCCGCGAATATCTCGCGCGCTATGACAGTCCAGAGCGGCGCGCATTCTTGGGTGATTCGAGGCAATGGCCGCCAGGGCTTGTGCCGCAATAGAGACCGATGACACCAATGAGCAACCACGCCTCTTTCAGCAACGCCAAAAGCGGGGACACCGCCGCCGCTGCGCCCCCGCTGTTCGGCAGCGTACCAACCCTGCAGGCCGGTGGCTTCACCGGCAGCGTCGAACTGAGTTTCG
The DNA here is from genome assembly GCF_900104515.1 of Paracidovorax cattleyae. Lineage (GTDB taxonomy): Bacteria > Pseudomonadota > Gammaproteobacteria > Burkholderiales > Burkholderiaceae_C > Paracidovorax > Paracidovorax cattleyae. Next base: position 21,116 of record NZ_FNJL01000018.1, on the reverse strand, counting down.
CGCTGGATCTGCCACAGGCGCGCGGCCTGGCACCACAACTCGCACTGGTCTACGCCTCGCGCGCCGGCAACGGCCCCTTCGGCCTGGGCTTTGGACTCGGCCTGCCCGGGTTCTCGGTTCGCACCTCCGTGGGTGTGCCCGAGTACCTAGGCGACGATCCGCTCGAATTCGCAAGCGCAGGTCCGCTTGTTCGGCGCACCACCACGGGCCCGGGCGACGACGAGGGTGTGGTTTATCTGCCCCAGTTCGAGAGCGACTTCACGCTAATGATCCAGCGTCCGAATGCCGACGGCACCAGCTCGTGGAAGACGGTGGACCGCGAGAACCGCGTCTCGATCTACGGCACCGGAACGGCTTCGCGCATCGCCGATCCGCGCGACGCCACGCGTACCACCGAGTGGCTGATCGAGGAAACCAGCGACAGCAAAGGCAACTGGGTGCGCTACCGCTACAAGAGCGACGACCAAGCCAACCTACCGAACGCGGTCTACGAATCCGACCGCGGTCCGCCAGCTCAGCGCTATATCGAGCGCATCAGTTGGGGCAACTACATCGACGACGACGGCACGGAACAAGCCGCGTTCGAACTGGTGTTTGACTACGGCGAATATGCCCTGGACACACTAGACCAGCCCGGCAGCAATCCCTACCAACCGGTACGCGCCTGGGCCACGCGGCCCGATGCCTGTTCGAGCTTTCGGCCGGGCTTCGAGTTGCGCACCCAACGACTCTGCCGCAACATCCTTCTGTTCCATCGATTCAAGGAACTCGGCGACCAGCCGGCGCTGACGCGATCGTGGGCGCTGGAGCACACGCCCAGCCCGGTCTTCACGACGCTGGCCGGGCTGCGCGAGACAGGCTGGCGCCGCCGATCCGATGACGGCACCTATGAACAGCTCTCGCAGCCCTCCGTCAAGCTCGACTACACGCGCTTCGACCCTCCGGCTGCGCCCACCTACCGAGTCCTGCAGGTGGACACTCTGGGCGCCCAGTTCCCGGGTACGGTTGGCTCGCCGGCCCTGCAAGCCATCGACCTGGACGGCGTCGGCCTGCCCGGGCTTTTGAACAGCGAAGGACCCACCCTTTACTACCACCGGCCGCTGGGCGATGGGCGCTACGCAGCGCCACTGCCGCTCGACGATCTCCCTGACCTGGGCATGCCGCAGGCGCCGTCACTCGAACTGGCCGATCTCAACGGTGACGGCCGCTACGCGCTGGTAGCGAGTACCGACACGCTGCACGGCTACTTTCAACGCGAGGACCACCGCTGGCTGCCATACCGCCCCTTCCCGAACCGCCCCACTGCGACGCCTGGCGTCGCGAGCATGGAGGTCGCGCTCAGCGGCACCGGCCGCAGCGACGCGCTGATGCTCGGGTCGGCCCGCGCCACCGTGTTCGAGGGCCGCGGTACCGAGGGCTGGGGCGAACCGCACGGCACGGCGCTGCCGGATGGCTTTCCGATCGCCAGCGAAGGCGGCGAGTCCGAGGTGCTGACCTTTGCCGATCCCTTCGGCGATGGCCTGTCTCACCGCGTGCGCATCCGCGACGGCAGCTTCGAGGTCTGGCCCTCTCTGGGCCACGGGCGCTTCGGCGAGCGCATCGTGCTGGCCAACGCGCCGCGCTTCGACAGCCGAACGCAAGCCACCCGAATCTTCCTGGCCAACCTCAGCGGCGGCGCGGGCGTCGACCTCGTGATCGCGCGCGACGACTGCATCGAGATCCACGTCAACGAATCCGGCAACGGCTTCTCCGCGCCACGACGCATCGCCCTGCCAGGCCAGCTCTCGGACACCGCGCAACTGAACTTCTCCGACATCCTGGGCGATGGCTCGGTCTGCATCGTATTTACGCAAATGCATCCGCAGACCGCGCACTTCTATTTTCCTCTGGACGGGCAGGCACCGGCCGGCATCACGGCCAACGCCACGCCGAGGCCCTGGATGCTGCTGCGCTGGGACACCCAACGCGGCACTGAGACCGTGTTGGGCTACGCCAGCTCCACACGCTACGCGCTGGCGGCGCAGCGCGCGGGCCAGGCCTGGCTCACGCAGATGCCATTTCCGGTCGAGGTGGTGGCCAACGTTTGCGTCACGGACCACATCAATCAGGTGCGCAGCTGGCAGGAGTTCGACTACGCCAACGGATACTACGACCCCGTTTGGCGCGAGTTCCGCGGCTTCGGGCACGTCACGCGGCTGGACCGAGAGGAATCCCTTGCGGGCTTCCCGAGCCTGGCTAGCACGTCGCAGGCACTCACGCGCAGTTGGTACTTGGCGGGAGATCCCCGTCAGGACCAGGCGCTGTTGGAGCAGGCGCGCTCGCAGTATTTCCCCGATCCGCATGGCTTCGTGCTCGAGCCGGTGATGCTCCAGCCAGATATCTCCAAGGCGGGCGCGGACACGGTCGACCAAGCCTGGCGAGCGATGGCCGGCCATCTGATACACGAGGAGCTCTATGCGAACGGCGGCAGCCAGGCAGTGCCACTGACCGTGAGCAGCAACGCCTGGTCGGCGCGACTCGAGCAATCGGCGGACGCCGACCGCCCGGCCAGCATTTACGTGCATCCGCACGAGTCATTGAATCTGAGTTACGACGAGGTCGCCGACGATCCCTCGACCCAGCACCATTTCGTACTCGAGGTGAACGCCTATGGCGACATCGTGCGCAGCAGCAGCATCAACTACCCGCGCCGCGCCACGCTCGACCCCGACCGCATCGTCTATCCGGAGCAGACCGTGGTGCGCGGCATCGTCGAGCTCAGTGACCTCAGCACCGTGACCATGCCGTTCCGCTTGCTCGGCGCCGAGTTCGAGATCCAGGGGTTGCAGCTGGGCGGACTGACGCTTCCTCCGGCTGGACACTTCGACTGGGCCGGGATGCGGGCACTGGTCGAGTCGGCGTTGCTGCAGCGCATCGCCTATGGCGAGCCCTTCGATCCGGCCAGGCAGCAGACGCGGCCCTACAGTTGGCGCCGCACCTACTACTGGAACGACGCGCAGGATGCAGCCTTGCCATTGGGCGAGATCTCCGCCCGCGCGCTCGCGCACCATCGCGAGGATGCAGCGTTCTCGGACTACTGGCTGACCGAGGTTTTCGGCACAAAGGTCGATGCGCCCCTGCTGCGCGACGAGGGCGGCTATGTGGCCGCCACGACCGGCTATTGGTGGAACCCGGGCCTCGTCACCGACTATGCGCTGCCGGCCAAACCCGAGTCCTTCTTCATGCCATGGCGAACGCGTTATGAGGCGCCGGCTGGCAGTCAGCCAGTGGACGGTCTGCTGTCGGAGACGGTGTTTGGTCACGACAAGCCGTACCACCTGTTCATCATCGGCAAGCGCGAACGCATCGCCGACACCGTCTGGCTCGACAGCTGGGTGCAACCCAACTATCAGAGCCTGTTGCCAGCGCTGGCCATCGATGCCAACGGCAATCACCAACAGTATCTATACGACCCGCTCGCACGCGTGCTCGCCACCTCGATCTTCAAGCCTGCCGATGCGAGCGGGCCACGCGTGGGTGACGGCAACCTCGACGATCCCGCCGACTTCCAGCGGCGCCCGGGCGCCACCTTCGCAGACGTGCTGGAGCACAAGGCCTACTACCTGCAACAGTCCACCTCCTTTTGCATGTACCACGGCAGGGCCTATGCCGAGCATGGGCAGCCTTGCTCACGTATCACGCTCACGCGCCAGACACATGTCAGTGACCTGGGCAGCGACCCGAACAATGGAAAGAGCACGCTGATCCTCGCCCAGGTCGATTACGAGGATGCGCAGGAAGGGTCGGTGCAATCACGGCGCGAAGCCGACCATGACCCAATCACGGGCTTGCCGCTCTGGCTGGTCGAGGGCAGCAAGCGATTCAATGCCTCCAGCCTCGAAGTCGAGCAGTTTTACGCCTGGCTTTCGGACAGCCCGCTCTACACGCCCGGCGATACAGCGATAGGCGGCTCACCGGTGCCGCCCACACGCCATGCCTACGACCCGCTGCAGCGCCTGTTGCGCAGCGATGATCCCAAAGGCTTCTTCTCGCGCTCTCGCTATACCCCGTGGGAGACGCTGAGTTACGACCGTGACGACACGGTGCGCGACTCGGTCTACTACCAGGCCTTCATGCGCGACTATCCCGGCGACCCCACCACCGCGCAGCGCGACGAATGGGAGGCGTTGACGCAGGCGGCGGACTTCTACAACACGCCGCGCACCGACGTATTCGACAACGCGGGCTCGCAGATCCGCGTGCTGCAGAACAACCTGGGCAACGTGCCGCCCGATGCCTTCGAGGCGATCGTCCAGGGCAGCGGCGTGACCTCCCAGGCGCTGTGGAACGAACTGCACCGTCAAGGCTATCTGGTCACGCGCAATGACTCGCCCACCGGCACATGGATCACCGGCAGGTTCCGTCCGTACTTTCCGGGCTTCATGTTGCATCTTGGACCAGAGTTCGCGCCATTCGCGGCAGCTGTGACGGCGCAGCTCAAGCCCAATGGTCTGACCACGTTCCTGCGCACCGATGCTCAGCAGCGGCGCCTGCTCGCGATCGATCCGCGCCTGTACTACGACAACGTCACCAACGGCACAGATCATGCGAACTTCCGCTACATGTACGCGATGCAAAGTTCCACGCCTGCGCGCTCGATCAGCGTGGATGCAGGCACGCGCTGGACGCTGGAGAACATCTTCGGTAGCCCAATGCGACGCTGGGATGCGCTGCGCGCCACCCTAGAGTCGTACGACCGGCTGCAGCGTGTGCTTCGCGTGGACATCGATGACGGCACCTCTGCGCGCTTACGCACTGAGCAAATCACCTGGGGAGAAACCGCCGCCAACGCCGCACGCCACAACCTCTGCGGCCGGATCCACGAATACCGCGATGAGACTGGCCTGCTCGTACACACCGACTATTCGCTTCAGGGACAACTGACCGCGGGTTCCAAACAACTGCCGTTGGACTATCGCGTGACACCGAACTGGAACCAGCCGGTCGAACTCGAAGCCACCGTCTACCGGATCGAATCACGTTTCGACGTGCAGAAGCGAACGATCGCGCAAGTTTTCCCCAATGGCAGTGCGACGCGCCTGCGCTACGACCTCACCGGGCGCATGCGGCAGTCTCAACTGCGCGGCAGCGACGGCGCTTGGCTCGAGGTCACAACCGACATCGTCTGGAACCCTTCCAGCCAGATCGAGCGCATCGCATTCGGTGGTGGTATCGATCAGGAGCGCGGCTACGAGGCCACCACGCGGCGGCTGTTGACATGGACCAGCAGTGCACCGCCGCCGCAAGGCAGCGGCAACCGGCGAGGGCTGCAGAACATCGGCTACGTCTACGACCCGGTCGGCAACCTCACGCTGGTGCGCGACCGCTGCGCCAGCTTGCTGTTCTGCTACCCGCAGCCCGAGGCCGTGAAACGCTACCGTTACGATGCGATCTACGAGCTCTGCGGCTCAACGGGCATCGAACACCCCGGAATCACCGCGAACACGCACGTGGCTGGCTTCAAGCAGTCGATCTTTGCACCGCTGTGCCCGGCCAATCCCGAGCAACAGGTCAGGCTGCGCGGCTACGAGGAACGCTACGTCTATGACGACGCGCGCAACCTGATATCGCTCACGCACCTCGTGTCCAGCAACGGCGGCACCGACTTCGAGCGGCGGCAGCCAGTGCAGCCCGACAGCAACCGGCTGGCAGGCCAGAGCTACGACTGCAACGGCAATCCGCTGCAGCTCCTGCTTGGCACCGAGGTGTCGTTGGGCTGGAACGCGCGCAACCTGATGGCGCAGGCCGGCCCTTACGACAAGACCGCACCGGGCACACGCCGCGAGTGGTACAGCTACGACCACACGGGCAACCGCGTGCGCCGCGTGATCGAAGAGCACGACGCCGAGGGCACAATGGTGCGAGTGCTCCAGCAGATCTTCCTGGGCCCTGGCTTTCAGGTCGACCTGATGCAAGACGTGGCAAGTGGCGGTGCACTCACCTTGCGCTCCACCCGCACGCGCCTGGCCAGCGCACAGCAAATGCTCGCGATACTCGATGAGCGCATCGACGGCGCGACGACGACCTCGCAGCTGCGCCTGCAACTGGCCGCAGCGCAGAACTCGATCAGCGTCGAGGCCGATCCCGGGGGCACCCCGCTGAGCTACGAAGCCTACTACCCTTTTGGCGGCACTTCGGTCGTCGCGGGCCCCGATGAGGCCACTGTCGATCCCAAGCACATACGCTACAGCGGCAAAATCGCCGACGATGGGCTGGGCCTCTACGACTATGGCGCACGCTATTTCGCTCCTTGGCTGGGACGATGGCTTAATCCTGACCCTTCGGGGACCATCAACGGCCTGAACCTGTTCCAGTTCGTGAGGGACGATCCGACCACGCTTGCGGATAGCGACGGGCGCCAGATCATCGTGTGGCGTGTCCCTGGACGCAACGGCAACCTGCCCACGCTGCGCATCAGGATGACCGGTGTTTTGTTGAGCAACGTTCCCGGCGGGACCTTCACGCCGTTGCAGGTACGCAGGTTCGCGCGCCGCCTCGAACGGCAGATAGCACGCAGCTATAGCCGCAACGGGACCATGGCGGGTGACACGGTACGCGTCGTAACGTCGGCGAGAATTCGCGCCTCCAACCACATTTATCCCAACGACCATGTTTTCCGGCTGGTGCCTTTGGGTCGACTTCCGAGTTTTCAGCAGGGAGTCGGGCCTCGCTACATGCCTGGGCAATACCGACCAGGGGGGGTCGCCGGCTACGCACCTGGTCGCAATATTGCCGGCGGCCTTCGAGAGAGGCAACGCGTAATCTTCATCCGCCAGAACATCGCGAACATCTTGCCCGCAGCGGCAGGCCCGCATGCGGGCACGGGCCGCAGCGCGGCCGGCGGCGCGTCGTTCGAACGCACGGGCGCGCACGAGTTCGGACACACGCTCGGCCTGAACCATCCGCCCATTGGAGGAGCACCTGGCAATCTGATGAATCAGACGAACCAACCCAATGCAGGCCTGCTTACCACCGAAGCGCAAGCACTCACCGTGGAGGCTGAATTCAATGCAGGCCGGCTCAATGGGCCAGATCAGGGCATCGATCCGCAGACACTGCCCTTCTGAGGGCTTGTCAAAGCGTTACGAGCGCACTTCAGTGCGCTGACATTCCCCTGGGATCCCAGAGATGAAGTTACTGATGGCGTACCGGAAGCCCTGAGGGCAATTTCCAACCTATCCCGCCACGCCAGCGACCGACGCCCGGTGCGCACCATAGAACTCCACGTTGGCGACGACCAAAGTCGGTTCCTCGATGTAAGCGGCGGGCCGTTCCCGCGTGAAGCTGCTCGTGCACGACGGCTTGGGCGTGTGGTGCGCGACGCGCCGGCTCAACCAGGGCCGCTTCGCCTGCCGGGCGCGGGCGACGCGGCCGTGCCTGCGCTCACGCGGGCACAGTTCGATGCCCTGGTGCCGGGGCTGCCGTGGCAGCGGCTCGAGCAGATGGACGAAGACCAGGCGAGCCTGATGGAGCAGTTGCGCGTGCTGCAAGGCGAAGACAATCACCCCGAGCCGCCGTTCGACGACAAGCGCCAGCCGGGCTGCAAGCCGCTGCCCGAGCACCTGCGCCGCGTCGAGCATCGCCACGAGCCCCAGAACACGACGTGTGCCTGCGGCCAGCCGATGACGCGCATCGGCGAGGACGTGAGCGAGCGACTGGACATCGTGCCGGCGGAGTTCTTCGTGCTGGTCAGCCGCTTCGTCGACCACCTGCCGTACTACCGGCAAGAGCAGGTCAACGCGCGCTCGAACGTGCACACGCCGCACTCGACACTGGCAGCGTGGTCGGGTGCAGGCGGCGCGGGCCTGATGCCGCTGTGCGACGCGCACCGCGCGTTCTTCCTGGGCGCGCCGGTGCCGCACGCCGACGAGACGCCTGTCAAGATGCTCGACCCCGGCGAGGACAAGATGGCCAAAGACTACGTGTGGGCGTATGCGCGAGGCGAGCACGACGCGGAGCCGGGTGTCATCTACGAGTTCTGCACGGGGCGCGGCCCAAAGTACCCGGTGGCGTTCCTCGATCGATGGCGAGGCACGCTGACCTGCGACGACTACGGGGACTGCGACGCGGCGCTCGAGGCTGAAGGCCGCATCGAGGCGGGATGCCTTGCACACGCGAGACGTTCGGTGGCTTGACGATCGCGGTCGCGGCGATGGCCGCCACCCTGCCCCGCAAGATTGACATCGCGCCGGCCGGCAATCTCATCGAGCAGGTCAAGGTGCTGGGCAGCGGGTGCCTGCTGATCGCGTTCGGCATGAACTTCCGTGCCCGGGGCGGCACCTTCGTCGCCCTCGCCTGCCTGCCCAGCATCCTGGCCGGCATCACCGGCTTCGGCCCGAACGGCGTGGACTGGATGCCGGCCCTCTACGGTGTCTCGGTGATCGTCGGCAATTTCCTTGGCGGGCGAGTGTCCGGCAAGAAGGTCGTGCCGACGCTGACGCCGATGCTCGCGCGCAAGCGGCGGTGCTCTTGGATCTTCACCTTCACGGCCCCATCCATGCTCGGTTCGATCCTGGCGCTCGGCGTGCTGGGCGCGCTGATGTTCTGCAACGTGCCGGGCCTGGCGCTCTACGTCGTGCAACTGGCCCAGCGCCATCGGCCGGGCAAGGTGGACATCGCTTCCACCATCACGTGTCGGCCGCCAATGCCGGCATCGCGCTCGGCGCCTTCATCGGCGGGCTGGTGGCGGATTCCCGGCCAGGGTTGGGGCAACGCCTTGGGTCGGCGCGGTCATGGTGGGCATTGGCCTGCTGCTGACGGTGTGGAGTGGCTGGCCGGACAGGCGGCCGGTGCCGGTTGCGGCAGTGTTGCCTGGCAGCACCCAAGGACACTGAACATGTCAGGCCGCATCCCACGGCGCGTCCCGCCAGCGTTCCAGCAAAAAATCGCTGAAAGTCGTCAGCCGCCGCGGTACGGGTTCGCGCCGCGCCCGGACGATGCTGATTTTGGAAGGTTTAGCCTCCCACTGCGGCAACACCCGAACCAGACGCCCGTTGCGCAGTTCCTCGTGAATGTCCCAGGTCTCGCGCAGCGAGATGCCCAGCCCGGCCAGGCACCAGGCATGCAGCACGTCGCCACTGTCGCTGCACAGTGTGCCGCTGACCACGGTGGGCTTCTCGCGGCGGCCCTTGCGCAACGGCCAGGCGTTTTGCAGCAGGCCGGGATAAGCGAACACCAGGCAGTGGTGCTGCGCCAGGTCTTCCGGCTGCGCAGGCTGTCCATGCGCTTTCAGGTAGGCGGGCGACGCCGCCAGGATGCGCCGGTTGTCGGTCACGCGCCGCGCTACGAGGCGGGAGTCGGCCAGTTCGCCCATGCGGATCGCCATGTCCAGGTCGCCGCTGTACAGATCCTGCACCTGATCGGACAGGCGCAGGTCGAAGCCGACTCCCGGATGCAGGCGGCAGAAGTCGTGGATCGCCGGAGCCACGAACTTGCGGCCGAATGGCGTGGGTGCGGTCAGGCGGATGGTGCCGCTGAGTTCCTGACTGCCGCCGGTCGCCAGTTCCTGCATTTCCTCCAGAACGCCCAGCGCCACGCGCGCCCGTTCGGCGATGGCGCGGCCTTCGTCGGTGATGCGCAGGTTGCGGGTATTGCGTTCGAACAGCGTGGTGCCCAGTGCCTGTTCCAGCCGGGCGATCTGCTTGCTGACGGTCTTGGGTGCGAGATGCAGTTCGCGGGCGGCGGCGGAGAAGCTCTGCCGCTCCACCACATGCACGAACACGGCAAGGTCGTCGAGATTGCGCAGCGCCATCTAGGTCATTCCGTAGAAAGTGTTTGTTTATTTTGATCATTTAAAGGATATACCGATTTGCCCAGACTGACACTCTTTGTTCCCGATGCCGTTGCCAACCTCGCTTTCTGTCGAGGTGTGTCCGGCAACGCCCATGGACAGGAGTTTCAGATGACCCAGCGCATTCTTTTCGTATTGACCAGCCATGACCGCAAGGGGCCAGCCGATGCCGCCGACGCGGCACCCAGCGGCTTCTACCTGTCGGAAGTCACTCATTCGCATGCGGTGTTGACCGCAGCCGGCTACGCGGTTGATTTCGTCAGCCCCAAGGGCGGCCGCACGCACGTCGATGGCCTCGACCTGGACGATCCGGTCAATGCCGCATTCTGGAGCGATATGGCGCTGCGCACGGCCACCGAATCCACACTGGCACCGTCACAGGTCGATACCGGCGCCTATGCCGCGATCTTCTACGCCGGCGGCCACGCGACCATGTGGGACTTCCCGGGCAACGCCGAATTGGCCGCCATCGCGGCGCGCATCTACGAGCGTGGGGGTGTCATCGCGGCGGTGTGCCACGGCCCGGCCGGGCTGGTGAACCTCACGCTGTCCGATGGCCGTTATCTGGTCGATGGGAAGGACGTATCGGCTTTCACCAACGACGAGGAACGTGCGGTCGGTCTGGCCGAAGCCGTTCCATTCCTGCTGGCCGATGCCCTGCAGGAACGCGGCGCCCGGCACGTTCCCGCAGCGAACTTCCAGGCGCAGGTGGTGGTCAGCGAGCGGCTGGTGACGGGACAGAACCCGGCGTCAGCCAAGGGCGTGGCCGAAGCGATGCTGCCTTTGCTGGCGCAGCGGGTATCGGCATGAACGAGCGCATGCCCTTCGTCATCTACGTGTTCGCGCTGTGCGCATTCGCCCTGGGCTTCACCGAGTTCGTCACCATTGGGCTGGTGTCCACCATTGCTGCTCACATTCATGCCAGCGTCAGTCAGGTCGGCACGGCGGTCACCGCCTATGCGCTGGGTGCGGTGATCGGTGCGCCGGGCCTGACCGCACTCGCTACGCGCTGGCCGCGCAAGCGGCTGCTGCTGGTGGCGATGGCGCTGTTCACGCTGGGCAACGCGGTGGTCAGCCTGTCCGATGCGCTGACACCCATGCTGATGGCTCGCTTTGCATCGGGCCTGGGACATGGCGTGTTCCTGGCCGTAGCGTCCAGCGTCGCCACGCAACTCGCGGGACGGCATCGCGCCGGCGAGGCTGTGGCCGTAGTGTTCGGCGGACTGACGCTGGCCCTGGCGCTGGGCGTGCCACTTGGCACTTACCTCGGCAGCGTGTTGAGCTGGCAAGTCATCTTCATGGCCGTGGCTGCCAGTGGGGCGATTGGTTTCCTGGGCCTGCTGACCCTGATGCCGACGGATCGCGCCGATGCCTCGGCGCAGGCCGATGCGATGGATGGCCTCAAGGCCATGTTCAATCCGCGCCTGCTGGCAGGGGCCGGCATCACCGTGCTGGCCTACGCCGGATCGTTCTCGCTCTACACCTACATTTCGCCGCTCCTGTTGCAGGTGACGAAGACCGGCGAAAGCACCGCCAGCCTGCTGATGCTGGTCTATGGCGTGATGGCGGCCATCGGCAACGTGTGGGGTGGACGGCTGACCGATCGCAAGGGCGCTGACACGGCCGTGATGACGGTGCTGGTCGGCCTGGCCGTGGTGTTGCTGGCGATATGGGCCTGTGCGCCGTCACTGCCGCTGATGGTGCTGCTGACCGGCGTGCTGGGTGCGCTGACCTACGCGTCGGTACCGGCCTTGCAGGCACGGGTTATCGGCTTGTCGCACCTGCACGCACCGCAGGCGCCCGCCGTAGCGGCCGGGCTGAACATCGCCGGCTTCAATGCCGGCATCGCACTCGGTTCGCTGCTGGGCGGTGCCAGCCTTGAGGCGATGGGGCTGACCAGTACGGCGTGGGTCGGTGCCATTGCCATGGGTCTGGGCATTGCGTGGATGCTTTGGCAGATGCGGCGTCCCGCGTTCCAGTGCAGGGCACTGCAAGAATAAAGCGCCATGGAGTCTCGGCATTTGCGTTGCTTTCAGGCGGTTGCCGAAGACACCCGCTTCGTCGGGCATTGGGCTGAATCTCCCATGGTTGGTGCTATCGCCGAGCGACTCGGCCCCGCTCGGCACGGCGCTCTGGAAACACCCTCGCGCCAAGGAAGTCCACCAGCGCCCTCACTTTCGGCGCGGGGTGCTTGCTCGCAGGCCAGAGCACGTGGAAGACGCCGCCGCGCTCCACATGGTCGGCGAGGATGGGTTGAAGCCGGCCGTCGGCCAACGGCTCGCGGATGGCGAAGTCCGGCAAATAGGCGATCCCCAGTCCTTGGAGCGCGAAGCACGCGCGCGTCTCGATGTTGTTGCAGATCATCGAGGTGGGCAATTGCAGCTCCGGCGCGCCAGGTTCCTGTCGCAATGCCCAGGTCTCCAGCTTGCCGCTGTTGGGGAAGCGGTAGTGCAGGCAAGTGTGCAGCAGAAGATCGGCAGGTGCTTGGGGTGTCCCCCGCCGTTCCAGGTAGCCAGGCGAAGCGACCAGCACCGAGCGGAAGGTGCCCAACCTGCGCGCCGTGAGGCGAGAGTCGGTCGGCTCGCCCGTGCGTACTACCGCGTCGAAACCTTCCTCGATCACATCGACCATCCGGTCGGTGAAGTCCAGGTCCAGTTCGATCTCGGGGTACTCGCGCATGAACTCGCCCAATACCGGCAGCACCAGCGAGCTGACCAGCGGCAGGCTCACCCGCAGGCGTCCGCGCGGCGCCGCGGTGGCTTGCGACAACTCCAGTTCCGCCGCCTCGATCTCGGCCAGGATGCGGCGGCTGCGCTCCAGGAACAGCGTGCCCTCGGCGGTCAGCGTGACGCTGCGCGTGCTGCGGTGGAACAGGCGCACCCCCAGCTTCTCCTCCAGCCGCGCCACGCTCTTGCCGACGGCCGAGGCCGACACACCCAACAGCCGGCCAGCGGCGACGAAGCTGCGCGTCTCAGCCACCTGCACGAACACCACGAAGCCGTTCAGGCTGTCCATTTCACACCTCTATTGCGGACACATGGCTCCGCACAAACAGGAACTGTAGCCTGCTTTTTCTTTAATCGCAGGCTTTCTATCGTCAAGGCTTCACTCATTGAGGCGAGCGAGTTGCCATGACGAATCCCCCACTTTTCCTGCGCCAAGGCGTTCCGCCGGCGCACCTCGGTACGCGCATTCACGACACCGTGCAGCAGGCGCTCGACGGCCAGCGGCTGGTCGGTGCCGTCATCCTCGTGGCGCGTGACGGCGAACTGATCCACCAGCAGGCGGCCGGCTTCGCCGACCGCGAAAGCGCGCGGCCGATGGCCTTGGAGGCGGTGTTCCGGCTGGCCTCGGTGAGCAAGCCCATCGTTTCCGCTGCGGCCCTGGCGCTGTTGGCGCAAGGCCGGCTCGACCTGGACGCGGGCATCGGGCGCTGGCTGCCCGATTTCAAACCCCGGTTGGCCGATGGCCGCCCGGTATGCATCACGGTGCGGCAACTGCTCAGCCATACGGCCGGTCTCGGCTACCGCTTCTTCGAGGCCGACGCAGCCGGCCCCTATGCACGGGCCGGCGTGTCGGACGGCATGGATGCGTCCGGCATCAGCCTGGAGGAAAACCTGCGCCGCCTCGCCAGCGTGCCGCTGTTGTACGAACCGGGCACGGCCTGGGGCTATTCGTTGGCGACGGACGTGCTGGGCGCGCTGATCGCGCGCGTCCACGGCACGCCGCTGGACGAGGCGGTGCGCCAGCTCGTGACCGGCCCGCTGGGCATGGTCGATACGGGCTTCGTCGCGCGCGATCCCCAGCGCGTGGCGACCGCCTATGTGAACGACGCGCCGCAGCCGCATCGGCTGGCCGAGGGTGAGACGGTCTCGGCCTTCGAGGGCGCCGTGGGCATCACCTACAGCCCCTCCCGCATCTTCGATCCGCGGGCATTTCCTTCGGGCGGTGCGGGCATGGCGGGGACGGCGCAAGACCTGCTGCGCCTGCTGGAAGCTTTGCGCCAGGGCTGCGGTGCGTTCCTGCCCAACGAATGGATCGCGGAAATGGCGCGGGATCAAACGGACGGCCGGGAACTGCCCGATGCGCCGGGCTTCGGCTTCGGGCTGGGATTCTCGGTCTTGCGCGACCCGGTGCGGGCCGCTTCCCCCGAATCGGTGGGTACCTGGCGCTGGGGCGGCGCCTACGGCCATTCCTGGTTCGTGGACCGGGCGCAGGGGCTGAGCGTCGTGGCCTTCACCAACACGCTGTACGAAGGCATGTCCGGCCGCTTCGTCACCGACCTGCGTGATGCCGTCTATGGCGCGCTGGAGGTGCGGTGATGAAGACGAGTCCCGCACGCATGGCGGCCATCGCGTTTCGTCGCGGCTCCACGCTGGACGATCCCGACTGCCTGACCGATGTCGAAACCGAGCGTCCCGAGCCGGGGCCGCACGACGTGCGCGTAGCGGTTCACGCCGTCTCGGTCAATCCAGTGGACACCAAGATTCGGGCCGGCCGGGTCGCGGTGCCCGATGGCGTCCGCTCGCTGGGCTGGGATGCTGCGGGCATCGTCGAAGCCGTCGGCGAAGCGGTCACGTTGTTCCAGCCGGGAGAGAAGGTTTACTACGCCGGCTCTTTCGATCGCAGCGGCAGCAATGCCCAGTTCCACCTGGTGGACGAGCGCATCGTCGGCCACATGCCCCGGACGCTGAGCTTCGCCGAGGCGGCGGCGCTGCCGCTGACTTCGCTGACGGCCTGGCAACTGCTGTTCGACCGCCTGGGCGTGGCACCCGGCAAGCCGGCCGATGCCGGCAGCCTGCTGGTGCTGGGCGGTGCCGGCGGCGTCGGCTCCCTGCTGATCCAACTCGCGCGGCGGCTGACCGGCCTGACGGTGATCGCCACAGCCTCGCGCGGAGAAAGCCGCGACTGGTGCCTCGCCCTGGGCGCCCACCACGTCATCGACCACCGGCAACCGCTGGCGGCGCAGGTCGGCGCGCTGCCGGTGCCGCCTGTCACCCACATCGCCGCGCTGTCGCATACCGCCGACCATCTGCACACACTGGCAGACCTGATCGCGCCGCAGGGCAGGCTGGCGATCATCGACGACCACGACACTCTGGATGCGGCGCCGTTCAAGGCCAAGAGCGTGTCGCTGCATTGGGAGATGGTGTTCACCCGTCCGCTGTACCGCACGCCGGACATCATCGCGCAGCACCGCATCCTCGACGAAGTGGCCGCGCTGGTGGATGCGGGCGTGCTGCGCTCGACCGCCCGCCACGTGCTGCATCCGCTGGATGCAACCCGCCTGATCGAGGCCCATCGGCTGGTGGAAGGCGATGGCGTTGCCGGCAAGGTGGTCGTGGCCCGCACCAAGGACGACGCGGTGCAACCCGCGCGGGAGGCCGGACGATGAGCGCCGTTGCTCATGACCGCCTGCCGCTTGCGTCGTTGCTGGCGTTGGCGATGGTAGCTTTCATCACCATCCTGACCGAAGCGCTGCCGGCCGGTCTGCTGCCGCAGATGGCGCACGGTCTGGCGGTGTCCGAGGCTTGGGTCGGCCAGACCGTGACGATCTACGCCATCGGTTCGCTGGTGGCGGCGATTCCGCTGACCGCCGCCACGCAGGGCGTGCGTCGCCGCCCGCTGCTGCTGGCGGCCATCGCCGGTTTCGTGGTCGCCAATACCGTCACGACATTCTCCGGCAGCTATGTGCTGACGATGGTGGCCCGCTTCCTGGCGGGCGTGTCGGCCGGGCTGCTGTGGGCGCTGCTGGCGGGCTATGCCGCGCGCATGGTACCCGAGCACCAGAAGGGGCGCGCCATCGCCATCGCGATGGTCGGCACGCCGCTGGCACTGTCGCTGGGCGTGCCGGCCGGCACCTTCCTCGGCAACCTGGTCGGCTGGCGGACGTGCTTCGGCATCATGAGCGCGCTGGCGCTGGTGCTCATGGTGTGGGTGCGCGTCCAGGTGCCGGACTTCGCCGGGCAGGCCGCGGGCAAGCGGCTGCCGCTGGGCCGTGTGTTCACCATCGCCGGCGTGCGCCCGGTGCTGTTCGTGGTGCTGGCCTTCGTGCTGGCGCACAACATCCTCTATACCTACATCGCGCCGTTCCTCGCGGCGGCGGGCATGGCCGAGCGGACGGACCTGGTACTGCTGGTGTTCGGCGTCACCTCGCTGCTGGGTATCTGGATCGTCGGCGTGCTGATCGACCGCCATCTGCGTGCGCTGACGCTCGCCAGCACCATCGTGTTCGGGATGTCCGCGCTGGCGCTCGGCGTGGCGGGCGATGCGCCTGTCGTGGTCTATGTGGCGGTGGCCGCCTGGGGCCTGGCCTTCGGCGGCGCGGCGACGCTGTTCCAGACGGCGCTGGCCAAGACGGCCGCGAAACACGGCGACGGGGCGGCGGACGTCGCCCAGTCCATGCTGGTCACCGCCTGGAACACGGCGATTGCCGGTGGCGGCATCGTGGGCGGTGTGCTGCTCGAACGGCTGGGCGTTGGCGCTTTCGCCCCGGCCTTGCTGGTGTTGCTGGTGGCGACGCTGGTGGTGGTGTGGGCGGCCAGGCGGCATGGCTTTCCCGCTCCGGCGGGTGCGTCCGGGGCACGCCCGGCAACGACGCCCGATCGACGGACAGAGGCGCAGCCATGAACGGCGCGCGCGCACTGTTTTTCATCGCGCTGGGGCTGTTCGGCCTGTATGCCGTCGAGTTCGGCGTGGTCGGCATCCTGCCGGCCATCGTCCAGCGTTACGGCATCAGCGTAGCCCAGGCCGGCTGGCTGGTCGCGCTGTTTGCCGGTGTGGTCGCGGTGTGCGGGCCGGCCATGGTGTTGTGGCTGTCGCGCTTCGACCGGCGCAAGGTGCTGGCCGGTTCGCTGCTGGTTTTCAGCCTGTGCAGCCTGCTGTCGGCGTGGGCGCCGAGCTTCGGGGGGCTGATGGCGCTGCGCGTGCCGTCGGCCCTGCTGCACCCGGTGTTCTTCTCGGTGGCCTTCGCTGCGGCTGTTTCGCTGTACCCGCCGGAACGTGCCGCGCACGCCACCTCGATGGCATTTCTTGGCACCACGCTGGGGCTGGTGCTGGGTGTGCCCCTGGCGACCTGGATCGAGGCCAGGGTGTCCTACGAGGCGGCGTTCTACTTCTGCGCGGCGGTGAGCCTGGTCGCTGCTGCCGGGCTATGGATCGTGCTGCCTTCCAGGCCTGAGGCGCAGGCGGCCGTACAGAGTCGTCCACTCGCCGTCCTGCGCAGACCCACGGTCTGGCTGTCGATCGCGATGGCGGTGTGCGTGTTCGCCGCGATGTTCTCCGTCTACAGCTATGCCGCCGAATACCTGGCGCGGCAGGCGCACCTGGGTGGCGAGGCGATCAGCGTGCTGCTGGCGGTCTTCGGCGTGGGCGGTGTGCTGGGCAACCTGCTGGCCGGGCGTGCGCTGGGACGCCGGCTCGCCCAGACCGTGCTGGGCTATCCCGTGGCGCTGGCGACCGCCTATGGCGTGCTGCTGGCGTTCGCTTCGCCTTCGTTCGCGGCCATGCTGCCGATCTGCCTGCTGTGGGGCGCGGCGCACACCAGCGGTTTGATCGTCAGCCAGATGTGGATGACTTCGGCGGCGCCGGATGCGCCCGAGTTCGCCACCAGCCTCTATGTCTCGGCAGCGAACCTCGGCGTGGTTCTGGGGGCGGCGGCCGGCGGCGGCTTCATCGAAGCAATAGGGATGCAGGGAACGGTGTGGAGCGGCTGGTTGTTTGCGGTGTTGGCGATGGCTGCCGTGCTAGCCAGAAAGCCATGGCGCTCAAACCTGCATGGATACATGGACGGATGAGAATGTCAGGATTCCCAAGGTGCCTGCCGCCACTGTCCGGCAAGAAACTCCACGAACGCGCTGACCCGGCGCGGGACAGGCGAACGCTGAACGCGCACCGCCTGGATCGGCACCGCGGGTTCGGCCCAGTCGGGGAGCACGCGCACCAGGTCGCCGCTGCGCAACTCCTCCGCCACGTCCCAGGTCTCACGCAGCGCGATGCCCAAGCCAGCCCGGCACCAGGTGCGCAGCGCTTCGCCATTGTCGCTGCGCAGGTCACCGGGCAATTCCACCTGCTCGATCGCACCGCGCCGGGTGGAGTGCCTGAGCGTCCACCGGAGCGGACGCAGCCCCGGGTAGGCGAACAGCAGGCATTGGTAGCGCGACAGTTCGCGTGGGTGGTCCGGGATGCCCAGGCGCCGCAGGTACGCCGGAGCCGCCACCAGGATGCGCCTGTTCTGCGCCAGCCGCTGACTGAAAAGACGCGAATCGGCCAGCCGCCCAACCCGGATCGCCAGGTCGAGATCACTGTCGTAGAGATTGACGACGTGATCGCTCAATTGCAGGTCGAACCCCAGCTGCGGATGGCGCTCGCGGAACGCCGCGGCCGCCGCCGCGAGGTAGCGCGCGCCCAGCGTCACTGGCGCCGTGATACGCAGCGTACCCGTCAAGGTCTGCACGCCTTTACGGGCCACATCGGCCGCCTCATCCAGCAGCGCCAGCGCGGGACGGGCGCGCTCGGCGACGGCCCGGCCTTCGTCGGTGATGCGCAGCTGCCGCGTGCTGCGCTCGAACAGCCGTGCGCCCAACGCCTGTTCCAGACGTGCGATCTGCTTGCTCACCGTGGCCGGTGCCAAGTCCAGCGAGCGGGCGGCGGCCGAGAAGCCGCCGCAGTCCACGACCTTCAGGAACACCGTCAGATCATCCAGGTTGCGTATGGCCATTTATTCCGATTCATCACATATGTTTTGCCAATCTACTCCTTTTTGGAAAACTGCGAGATTCCCAAAATTGACGGCTGGATCACTGTGTTCGTCGCGTTCGATGGCGACGGACCACGCTCTGGAGCCGTCCCATGCCCGTTGCCATCTATGTTTTCACCCTTTGCGCCTTCGCCATCGGCTTCACCGAGTTCATCAGCATCGGTCTGGCGGCTTCCCTGGCCGACAGCCTGAAGACCGGTACGGCTCAGGTGGGGTTGGCGGTTACGCTCTACGCGACTGGCGTGGTGATCGGCGCGCCAGTCCTGACCGCACTGGCGTCGGGATGGTCGCGCAAGCGCCTGCTGCTGGTCGCCATGCTGGCCTTCACCGCCAGCAATGTGCTGGCGGCGCTGGCTACGCATTTGCCGCTACTGCTGGTCGCACGGTTAATGTCGGGGTTGGCACATGGGGTGTTTTTCGCAGTTGCCTCCAGCGTCGCGACTCGGTTGGTGGCGCCGCAGCGGGCGGGTGCGGCACTGTCATTGGTGTTCGGCGGGGTGACCGTGGCGATGGCGCTGGGCGTGCCTGCGGGCACCTGGTTGGGCCGCGTACTGCCGTGGCAGTGGATTTTTGCTTTGATCGCTGGCTGTGGCCTCATCGGCGCGCTCGGGCTGGCTTGGTGGATGCCCGCCGGTGCAGGCGACCTCGACAAGGCCGGAGCAGGTTGGCGGCAGTTGCCGGTGCTGTTCGATCGGCGCTTGCTGGCCGGAGCCAGCTTGCCGTTGCTGTCTTATGCCGGTTCGTTCGCACTCTATACCTTCATCACGCCGTTGCTTCTGCAAGTCACCCTCACCGATATTCGGGGCGCGAGCGCGATGTTGCTGGCTTACGGGATTGGTGCGGCGGTCGGCAATGTCGTGGGCGGGCGGATGACCGATCGCATGGGCATGGATCGCGCATCCCTTTGGCTGTTGGTCGGTATCGCAGCAGTGCTGGCTTTTATCGGCATGGGCCAGGCAAATTTCCCGCTGATGATGGCGTTGATCATGGCACTCGGATTGACGACCTATGGCGCCATCCCGCCATTGCAGTCGCGCATCCTGGCACTGGCGCACCGGCATCGGCCGCAGGCACTCGACGTGGCCTCGGGCTTGAACATCGCCGCCTTCAACGGTGGGGTGGTGGTGGGCTCGATGTTGGGCGCAACCGCGCTTGCGCGTTGGGGACTGTCCAGATTGGCTTGGGTGGGGCTGGCCTTTGCGATATTGGCCGTTCTCACATTGCTGTGGCAGTGGACCCGGCCGTCCATGCGCTTCAATACAGTGAGGGACTGTCCGCGCGCATCGCACGGAGCACGCGATTGATCTTTGACACCAAGCCGTCCATCGAGCAACTGCCACAGGCCTGCAGGCCTTGCCGACGCATGAGCCACTGCGACGCCTTCTCACCTGAGCTGGCGCCAGACCTTGTCGGCGCCATAAACCCGTGGTGTTCGTGGTGCCGATCCACGAAGGCGTACGTCACTTCAGCCGGCGGTCGAGCCATACCTGGGCGAAAAACCCGTTGGCCATCTTCAGGATCTCGTTGGCACGGCGCAATTCACGCACCTCCGGCTCGAGGTTCTTGATGCGCTTGACCTCTTCGGTGCTTGGACCTTCACGCTGATTGGTGTCGCGCTCGTGCTGCTTGACCCGGTTGTCTAGCGTCTGGGCGGTGCAGCCGCTTTTGCTGGCGATGGACTCAATGCACGCCCATTGCGATGGATGTTTTGCAGGCTTTGGCAAGCTGCGCATTCGCGTCGAAAGGCGGCTGCACATCCACGAAGCGCTATTGAAACTGGCTGCAGCGATCATCTGTGCACGCTTCGTGGATCGGTGGTGTCAGCCAATGGAATGGACGCCCCTCCTTTACCGGAGCACAGTGAGCGCTCTGCCACAAAGGTGGCTCAGCCCTCATTCACCACCAGGAGTCCACCATGCAAGCGACGACCATCGGTATTGATCTGGCCAAGAACGTTTTCCAGGTCCACGGCGTGGATGCGCATGGAAAGAAGCTCTTCAACAAGGCCTTGAAGCGCGAGCAGATGGCGGCCTTCTTCGTCAACCTTCCAGCGGCCCTGGTGGGAATTGAGGCCTGTGGAAGTGCGCACCACTGGGCGCGCAAGCTCCAGAGCATGGGGCACACCGTTCGGCTGATGGCGCCGCAGTTCGTGAAGCCCTACGTCAAAGGCAACAAGCACGATGCCGCAGATGCCGAGGCAATCTGCGAGGCTGTGACTTGACCTGCTCCCCATAGGGCGTACCAATAGAAGGTTAGTAGAGTCCGTTTTCAGAGGAAGAACGGACATGAAGAAGAGCAGATTCACCGACGAGCAGATCATCGGGTTCCTCAAGCAGGCTGAAGGCGGCATGCCGGTCAAGGAACTGTGCCGCCTGGGCGGCTTCAGCGACGCGACCTTCTACAAGTGGCGCGCCAAGTTCGGCGGCATGCAAGCCAGTGAGGCCACACGACTACGCGAGATCGAGGGCGAGAACGCCAAGCTCAAGAAGCTGCTGGCTGAGGCCCACCTGCACATCGAAGCGTTGAAGG
>NZ_FNJL01000031.1 GCF_900104515.1 Paracidovorax cattleyae | reverse complement strand
CAAAAGCGGCGCCTGCAAGGCACAGGTGCGCCCGCGCACGGCGAACGCATGAGTCGCTGGGGCCGAAAGGCCCCTGAGCACGGGGATCGTCCCCAGGGCAGTTGCTATCGCGCTCCCGAAGCAGGTGAATGTGTGCGGATAGCCTTGATGCTGGGCTCGGATCAGGGGTTGTGAGAGGTTCCCAGGGGCAATCGCCTCAATTGCTTCCAGCAAACGGGCGTGATCTTCGGGACCGTCAGACCGTGCAATGCCTCGGCTCAGGTCAAGTTCGTACTTGGAGAGCTTGCTCGGGTCCAGGTTGAAGTCGGAGAGCTTGGGTTTGTACATCGCAATGGCACGCAGAAAATCCAATGCACGCAGTTTAGCGACTGCGGGATCACGAGTGCCAAGGGAGCGTTTGAACTGCTTTTTGCCTACCCGCGTGTGCAAGTAGTACATGCCATTGCGGCTGTAAACAGGGAGTGTGAGCACTTTTTGCTACCAAAAGTGCTACCAGTCCTTTTGCCAATTTGCCTAAAAATCGTTATAGATCAACGACTTAGGCCAAATGGCGGAGAGGGCGGGATTCGAACCCGCGGTGGGGATTAGCCCACACACGCTTTCCAGGCGTGCGACTTAAACCGCTCATCCACCTCTCCGGAAGCCCGCAAGTATAGCAGCGATTCCTGCGGCTCCCGGCGAACCGGCCCAGGAATTTTTCGCGCTGCCCGTTGCGTCGTGCGTTGCCTGGCACTGTGGTCCGCTCTCAGGGCCGCTGCGCGCCCTGCACCATCTTCATCGCGGAGGTGATGAGGGTGGAGACCTCGGTCATGTTGCTGGGCACGACCAGGGTGGTGGTCGCATCTGCGGCCACGCGGCTGTAGGCGTCCACGGCACGCTCGGCCACCTTGAGCTGCACGGCCTGTTCGCCGCCGGGCTGGCGGATGGCGGCAGCCACGCGCTCGATGGCCTGGGCGGTGGCCTCGGCCACGGCGGTGATGGAGGCGGCCTCGCCCTGCGCGTTATTGATCTGCGCCTGCTTCTCGCCCTCGGAGCGGGCGATGAAGGCCTCGCGCTCGCCCGTGGCGATGTTGATCTGCTCCTGGCGGCGCCCTTCGGATGCGGCGATGAGGGCGCGCTTCTCGCGTTCGGCGGTGATCTGCTGCTGCATGGCGCGCAGGATTTCGTTGGGCGGGGTCAGGTCCTTGATCTCGTAGCGCAGCACCTTCACGCCCCAGTTGAGGGCGGCCTCGTCGATGGCGGCGACCACCTGGGCGTTGATCATGTCGCGTTCCTCGAAGGTCTTGTCGAGCTCCAGCTTGCCGATCACGCTGCGCAGAGAGGTCTGCGCGAGCTGCGTGACGGCCATGATGTAGTTGCTCGATCCGTAGCTCGCGCGCATGGGGTCGGTGACCTGGAAGTAGAGGATGCCGTCCACCTGCAGCTGCGTGTTGTCGCGCGTGATGCAGACCTGGCTGGGGACATCCAGCGGGATTTCCTTGAGGCTGTGCTTGTAGGCGACGCGGTCGATGAAGGGCACCAGGAAGTTGAGGCCGGGCGTGAGCGTGCCGGCGTACTTGCCCAGCCGCTCCTTGACCCAGGCGTTCTGCTGGGGCACGACCTTGATGGAGCGGGCGACGAAGATGCCGGCGATGACGAAGAGGATGAGGGCGATTTCCATGGAGTCCTTGGGCGGACCGGACCGGGTCCGGGGAAGGGGTTGGAGAAACCCTGCGCCGGAGCACAGGCGGAAGGAAAGGCACAGGGGCGGCCGCGCCACCGGCGGGGGGCCGCGGCGCTCAGGCGGCGGCGTCCACCACCAGCCGGTTCCCGACCACCTCCGCCACGCGGTAGGCGCCGGGCAGGGCGTTGGCCGAGCCGGCCGGGCCGCTGCGCAGCACCACGGTCCACTGCGCGCCGCGGTAGCGCACTTGGGCCGTGCCATCAGGGTTCCAGGCGGGCACCTGCACGGTTTCGCCGACATCGAGGTTCACGTCGCGGTTGCTCGCGGCGGGCTGCGCGGCGGCCATGCGGCGGCGGCGCAACTGGTGGCAGGCGATGACGCCGCCCGCGCCCACGAAGGCGGCCGCCACCAGTTGCGCGGTGATCGGCAGGCCGGCATGCCCCGCCAATGCGCCGGCCACGAGGCCGACGGCCAGCATGAGCAGGTAGAAGGTGCCCGTCACGAGTTCGGCGGCGACCATCGCGCCGGCCATCAGCCACCAGAGGGTGGAATGCTGCATCACGGGTGTCCTCCTCGCATGTCCGTGCCCGGCGGAGCCGGTGCTTTCCCGTCCATTCTGGGTCAAATGCCGATGTCTTCAAAGGGATGACATCGTTATTCCTTACACTTCGCGCCTATTTCGTTTTTTGGGCCCGCTTGCTCGGAGGCTGTGCATGAAATTCCGCTTTCCCATCGTCATCATCGACGAGGACTACCGTTCGGAGAACACATCGGGCCTGGGTATCCGGGCCCTGGCGCAGGCGATCGAGGCCGAGGGGTTCGAGGTGCTGGGTGTGACGAGCTACGGCGACCTGTCGCAGTTCGCGCAGCAGCAGAGCCGGGCGAGCGCCTTCATCCTGTCGATCGACGACGAGGAGTTCACGCTGGGCTCGGGGCTGGACCCGATCGTGCTGAGCCTGCGTAATTTCATCACCCAGGTGCGCCGCAAGAACGCGGACGTGCCGATCTACGTGCACGGCGAGACCAAGACCGCGCGCCACCTGCCCAACGACATCCTGCGCGAGCTGCACGGCTTCATCCACATGTTCGAGGACACGCCGGAGTTCGTGGCCAAGCACATCATCCGCGAGGCCAAGAGCTACCTGGAGAGCGTGCAGCCGCCGTTCTTCAAGGCACTACTGGACTACGCGGAAGACGGCTCCTATTCGTGGCACTGCCCGGGCCACTCCGGCGGCGTGGCCTTCCTCAAGAGCCCCGTGGGCCAGATGTTCCACCAGTTCTTCGGCGAGAACATGCTGCGCGCGGACGTGTGCAACGCGGTGGAGGAACTGGGCCAGCTGCTGGACCACAACGGGGCCATCGGCGAATCCGAGCGCAACGCGGCGCGCATCTTCAACGCCGACCATTGCTTCTTCGTGACCAACGGCACGAGCACCTCGAACAAGATGGTGTGGCACCACACGGTGGCACCGGGCGACGTGGTGGTGGTGGACCGCAACTGCCACAAGTCCATCCTGCACTCGATCATCATGACCGGGGCGATCCCCGTGTTCCTGAAGCCCACGCGCAACCACTTCGGCATCATCGGCCCGATCCCGCAGGCCGAGTTCGAGAGGGACGCGATCCAGGCGAAGATCCGGGCCAACCCGCTGCTCAAGGGCGTGGACGCCACGACGGTGAAGCCGCGCGTGATGACGATCACGCAGTCCACCTACGACGGCGTGCTCTACAACACCGAGACCATCAAGTCGATGATGGACGGCTACGTGGACAACCTGCACTTCGACGAGGCCTGGCTGCCGCACGCGGCCTTCCACCCGTTCTACGGCAGCTACCACGCCATGGGCAAGAAGCGTGCGCGCCCGAAGCATTCGGTGGTGTATGCGACACAGTCCATCCACAAGCTGCTGGCCGGCATCAGCCAGGCCAGCCATGTGCTGGTGCAGGATTCGCAGACCGTGAAGCTGGACCGCCCGCTCTTCAACGAGGCGTACCTGATGCACACCTCGACCAGCCCGCAGTACAGCATCATCGCCAGCTGCGACGTGGCGGCCGCCATGATGGAGCCGCCCGGCGGCACCGCGCTGGTGGAGGAGAGCCTGCTCGAAGCCCTGGACTTCCGCCGCGCCATGCGCAAGGTGGAAGAGGAGTTCGGCAAGGACGACTGGTGGTTCAAGGTCTGGGGTCCCGAGAAGATGGCCGACGAGGGCGTGGGCCGCGCCGAGGACTGGATCATCCGCAGCGACGGCAAGAGCAGGAAGAACGGCAGCAAGTGGCACGGCTTCGGCCAGCTGGCCGATGGCTTCAATATGCTGGACCCGATCAAGTCCACCATTGTCACGCCCGGCCTGAACCTGGACGGCAAGTTCGACAAGACCGGCATTCCCGCGTCCATCGTGACCAAGTATCTGGCCGAGCACGGCGTGGTGGTGGAGAAAACGGGCCTCTACAGCTTCTTCATCATGTTCACCATCGGCATCACCAAGGGCCGGTGGAACACGCTGCTGGCCGCGCTGCAGCAGTTCAAGGACGACTACGAGAAGAACCAGCCGATGTGGCGGATCCTTCCGGAGTTC
Source organism: Paracidovorax cattleyae (assembly GCF_900104515.1). GTDB lineage: Bacteria > Pseudomonadota > Gammaproteobacteria > Burkholderiales > Burkholderiaceae_C > Paracidovorax > Paracidovorax cattleyae. The sequence continues at coordinate 67,239 of NZ_FNJL01000031.1, read as the reverse complement.
TGCCAGCAGCACAAGCGCTACGAGCGCATGGGCCTGAAGGACCTGTGCCAGCACGTGCATGCGCTCTATGCCAAGTACGACATCGCACGGCTGACGACCGAGATGTACCTGTCGGACCTGACGCCGGCGATGAAGCCCAGCGACGCCTATGCGCACATCGCGCACCGCAAGACCGAGCGCGTGGAGATCGACCACCTGGAAGGCCGCATCACCACCAGCCTGATCACGCCTTACCCGCCGGGCATCCCGCTGCTGATCCCGGGCGAGGTCTTCAACAAGAAGATCGTGGACTACCTCAAGTTCGCGCGCGAGTTCGCCAAGCTCTGCCCGGGCTTCGAGACCGACATCCACGGCCTGGTGGAGATCGAGGACGACAACGGCCACGTGCGCTATTACGCCGACTGCGTGACGCGGGTGGAGCAGCCCAAGCCGGGCCGCCGCGGCGGCCGCAAGGACGCGCCCCAGGCGGAAGACATCGTTCAGGTGGGCAGCGACGGCCCGTTTGGCCGGAAGATCTGACCGACCGCGAGGCGGGCCGCATCGGCCCTGGAAGCCCGGCGGCGCGCAAGCGCCTCCGGGCTTTTTCGCATGGGGATGGCCGCGGTGTCGAATCCAGACGGCACCACGGCCCATATAAGTGGGCAGCCGCACGAATCTTCGGGCGGCATTCCACTCAACGATCCAACGGAGACCTCCATGACCTTTCGCCCCTGAATGCCCGCCTCGCAGCCGCCAGCTTCACGCTCGTCCTGTCCGCCGCCGCCATGCCCGCCTTCGCGCAGGAGACCGTCGGCGGTGCGCCGATGTTCTCCACCAAGGACGTCACATCGACAACGCGGTGAACTCCAAGGACCACACGACGCTGGTGGCCGCCGTGAAGGCCGCGGGCCTGGTGGACTCGCTCAGGGGGCCCGGCCCGTTCACGGTGTTCGCGCCAGCCAACGCGGCCTTCGCGGCGCTGCCGGCCGGCACCGTGGACACGCTGCTGAAGCCGGAGAACAAGCCCACGCTGGACCAAGGTGCTGGCCTACCACGTCGTGCCGGGCAAGATCGATGCGGCTGCGCTGTCCGAGACGATCGCCGATGGCAAGGGCCCGGCCAGCCTGAAGACCGTGGCCGGCGGCACGCTGACGGCCAGGGCCAGCGGCTCGTCGATCGCGCTGACCGATGAAAAGGGCGGCACGTCCAACGTGACGATCGCCGACGTGTACCAGTCCAACGGCGTGATCCACGTCGTGGACAAGGTGCTGCTGCCCAAGTAAGCCCGCAGGGCTGTCCGCGTCTGCCGGCGCCCCATGCCGGCAGCCGCGGAGGGACGCTCAGGACAGGTTGGCGCTGTCGCGGCTGATGCCGCCGGTCTGGCTGAAACCGCCGTCCACGTACATGATCTCCGCCGTCACGCCGCTGGCGAGGTCGGACAGCAGGAAGGCCGCGGCATTGCCCACGTCCTCGATGGTCACGTTGCGGCGCAGGGGCGAGGCTTCGGCCACCGTGCCCAGCAGCTTGCCGAAGTCCTTGATGCCGCTGGCGGCCAGGGTCTTGATGGGGCCGGCGCTGATGCCGTTGGCGCGCATGCCCTTCGGGCCCAGCGATTCGGCCAGGTAGCGCACGCTGGCTTCCAGGCTGGCCTTGGCCAAGCCCATGGTGTTGTAGTTGGGCACGGCACGCAGGGCACCCAGGTAGCTCAGGGTGAGCACCGCGGCCTTGTCGTTCAGGTAGGGCAGGGCGGCCTTGGCCATGGCGGGGAAGCTGTAGGCGCTGATGTCGTGCGCGATGCGGAAGGATTCGCGCGAGAGACCCTCGAGGAAGTCGCCGGCGATGGCTTCACGCGGCGCGAAGCCGATGCTGTGCACGAAGCCGTCGAACTTCGGCCAGGTGGCCGAGAGGTCGGCGAACATGCGCTCGATCTGTTCGTCGCTCGCCACGTCGCAGTCGAAGATCAGCTGGGAGCCGAACTCGGCGGCGAAGTCGGTGATGCGGTCCTTGAAGCGCTCGCCCACGTAGCTGAAAGCCAGTTCTGCGCCCTGCGCGTGGCATGCCTTGGCGATGCCGTAGGCGATGGAACGGTTGGACAGCACGCCGGTGATGAGCAGCTTCTTGCCGGTCAGGAAACCCATTGTTGTTCTCCAGTGAATGCGGTAGGGGTGGAATGCCGGAGGGGCGCGGCGCGGCCCGTGGCGGAAAGATGCGGCGGCCGGGCACCCGGCCGGGGAAAAATCCCCTGGCAGGCGTGGACGGCCCGCCACCGTAGTGCAGAATTGTCGCATGCGGTTCTGGATGATCTGTCTGCTCTGGGGAAGCTGGCTGTGCGCGGCGCCGGCCTGGGCCGCGCACGGGTATGCGCTGTGGGACGACCTCAAGTACCCGGCGGGTTTCGCCCATTTCGACTACGTCAATCCCGAGGCGCCGAAGGGCGGCGAGTTGCGCATGGTGAGCAACCTGCGCTATTCCACGTTCGACAAGTACAACCCGTTCACGATGAAGGGGTCGCCGCCGGCCTACCTGTCCGACCTGCTGTTCGAGAGCCTGCTCGCGGGTTCCATGGACGAGACGGCCTCGGGCTACGGGTTGCTGGCCGAGGACGTGCAGGTGCCGGAGGACCGGCTCAGCGCGACCTTCCGCCTGCGGGCCGAGGCGCGCTTCCACGACGGCAGCCCGGTCGAGGCCGCCGACGTGAAGTACACCTACGAGACCCTGATCGGACCCCATGCGTCGCCGAGCTACGCGACGCTGCTGCAGGAGGTGGCGGGGGCCGACGTTATTGACCGGCGCACGGTGCGCTTCCGCTTCAAGCACCCCAACCGCGAACTGCCGCTCACCGTGGGCAGCCTGCCGATCTTCAGCCGCGCCTGGGGGCGCCAGGCGGACGGCAAGGCGAAACGGTTCGACGAGATCGTGACCGACATCCCCATCGGCAGCGGCCCTTACCGCATCGGCCCGGTGGCGTTCGGCCGCGACATCACCTACGTGCGCGATCCGCAGTACTGGGGCCGCGACCTGAACGTGAACCGGGGCGCCTACAACTTCGACCGCATCACGGTGAAGATCTACAAGGACAACACCGCGCGGCTGGAGGCCGTGAAGGCCGGCGAGTTCGATTTCATGACCGTGTATTCGGCCGGCGACTGGGCACGCCGCATCGATGGCAAGCTGTTCCGGCAGGGCGTACTGGTGAAGACGGAGCTCAAGCACCAGCTACCGGCGGGTTTCCAGAGCTACGTGCTCAACACGCGGCGGCCGATGCTCAAGGATCTGCGGGTGCGCGAAGCGCTGGGGCTGGCGCTCGATTACGACTGGATGAACCGGCAGATGTTCTATGGCGGCTACCCGCGCGTGGTGGACCTGTTCGGCAACACCGATTGCCAGGCCACCGGCACGCCGGGCCCGGAGGAACTGGCGCTGCTGGAGCGGTGGCGTGGCAAGGTGCCGGACAGCGTGTTCGGGCCCATGGTCACGCCTCCGGTCACCGAGGGGGACGGGCATTCCCTGCGCGACAACCTGCGCCGCGCCCGCCAGTTGCTGGCCGACGCCGGATGGACCTACCGCGACGGCGCGCTGCGCAACGCTAGCGGCGAGCCCATGGTGATCGATTACCTCGACAGCAAGGAGGTCGGCGCGCGCACGGTGACGCCCTGGATGCGCAACCTTGAGAAGCTGGGCATCACCCTGCGCTTCACCTCGGTGGACTTCGCGCTGTACCTGCAGCGGCTGGACAAGTTCGATTTCGACATGATCACCCTGGCCTATCCAGGCACCTACAACCCGGGGCAGGACATGCTGGAGCTTTTCGGCAGCCAGCGCGCCGACGCGGAAGGCAGCAGCAACCATGCGGGCGTGAAGAGCCAGGCGGTCGATGCGCTGGCGACCGCGCTGACGCGGGCGAAATCCAAGGCCGAACTGCTGCCCGCCTGCCGCGCGCTGGACCGCGTCATCATGCACAGCCACTACCTCATCCCGCAGTGGCATCTGTCGGCGCACCGTATCGTCTACAACCAGCAGCGCCTGGCCTACCACGCGCCCATGCCGTCCTATGCGAAAGCCGAGGAGTGGGCGATGTTTTCCTGGTGGAGCAAGTGAGAGATCACCCCCCTGAGGCGCTGCGCGCCATCCATGCAGCCGCCAGAGGCGGCAGCCCTTCGGGCACGTCCAAGCCTGCGCAGGCAGGCTCGGAGCAGCGGCCCTCAGCCCCTTTCTCGCCGTGCTGCGCACGGCGGGCAGGGGGACGCCGCCGGTGGCCTGGCAAAGCCAGTTCCACGGCGCCTGCTGGCGTGGCCTGCTCCGCGGCCATCGGGAGGGGCATGCCGCGGCGGTTTCATAGTGCGTGGATGCCGCGCAGCGCCGTCGATCACTGAAGCTTTGGATTACACCGCGCGCCACCATGTTCGCCTACATCGCCAAACGCCTGCTGCTCATGCTGCCCACGCTGCTGGGCGTGCTGCTGCTCACCTTCGTGGTCATCCAGTTCGTGCCCGGCGGTCCTGTGGAGCAGTATCTGGCCGAAGCCCGCACTGCGGCCGGCAAGGGCGGCGCGGGCGGGCTGGAGTCCGGCGGCATGCGCTACCGCGGCGACCAGGGCGTGGACCCGAAGCGGCTGGAGCAGATCAAGGCGCTGTATGGCTTCGACATGCCCGCGCACGAACGGTTCTTCCAGATGCTGGGGCAATTCGCCCGCTTCGACCTGGGGCGCAGCTTCTTCCAGAACAAGGAGGTATGGGCGCTGGTGAAGGAAAAGCTGCCGGTCTCCATCAGCCTGGGGCTGTGGACCTTCTTCATCAGCTACCTGGTGGCGGTGCCGCTGGGCGTGGCCAAGGCGGTGCGCGCGGGCTCGCGCTTCGACCTGGTGACCACACTGCTCATCCTGCTGGGCTATGCCATTCCGGGCTTCGTGCTGGGGGTGGCGCTGCTGGTGGTCTTCGGCGGCCAGCTGCAGTGGTTCCCGTTGCGCGGGCTGGTGTCGTCCAACTGGGAGCAGATGGACTGGGGCGCGCGCATCGTGGACTACCTCTGGCACATCACGCTGCCGGTGACGGCGACGGTCGCGGGCAGCTTCGCCGTGACGGCGATGCTGACCAAGAACGCCTTCCTGGAGGAGATCCGCAAGCAGTACGTGCTGACGGCGCGGGCCAAGGGCCTGCCCCCGCGGCAGGTGCTCTGGAAGCATGTTTTCCGCAATGCGCTGATTCCCATCATCACGGGCTTTCCCGCGGCGTTCATCGGCGCGTTCTTCACGGGTTCGCTGCTGATCGAGACGCTGTTCTCGCTCGACGGCCTGGGCCTGCTGAGCTACGAGAGCGTGATCCGGCGCGACTACCCCGTGGTGCTGGGCACGCTCTACCTGTTCACGCTGATCGGGCTGGTCACCAAGCTCGTCAGCGATCTTTGCTATGTGTGGGTCGACCCCCGCGTGAAGTTCGACTGAGCGCATGAGTACTCCATCCCCCGACCTTTCCGCTCCGGCAGCCATGCCGTCCACTGCGGCGCCCCTGGCCGCGCCGATGTCCGTTTCGCCCTCCCGCCGCGCATGGATGCGCTTCAAGCGCAACCGGCTGGGGTTCTGGAGCCTGGTGGCCTTCTGCGTGCTGGTGGCCATCAGCCTGGGGGCGGAACTGGTGAGCAACGACAGGCCGCTCATCGTGCACTACGAGGGCCAGACGTATTTCCCGCTGTTCAAGACCTATCCCGAGACGACCTTCGGCGGAGACTTCGACACGCCGACCGACTATCTGGACCCGTTCATCCAGGAGCGCCTGAGTGCGGGCGGCAACTGGGCGCTCTACACGATCAACCGGTACGGGCCCAACACGCTGAACTATTTCGCGAAGTCGCCCAATCCGTCCGCGCCGACCGCCGACAACTGGCTGGGCACGGACGACCGGGGGCGCGACATGCTCGCCCAGCTGCTCTACGGCTTTCGCGTGAGCGTGCTGTTCGGGCTGGCGCTCACCGTCACCGGGGTGGTGCTGGGGCTGGCGACGGGCGCGATCCAGGGGTTCTTCGGGGGCCGGACGGACCTGGCCTTCCAGCGCTTCATCGAGATCTGGGGCTCGATGCCCGAGCTGTACCTGCTGATCATCTTCAGCGCGCTGTTCTCCCCGAGCCTGGCGCTGCTGCTGATCCTGCTCAGCCTGTTCGGCTGGATGGGGTTGTCGGACTATGTGCGCGCGGAGTTTTTGCGCAACCGGCAACTGGACTACGTGAAGGCCGCGCGCTCCCTGGGCGTGCCCGATCGGCAGATCATCTGGCGGCACATCCTGCCCAACAGCATGACGCCGGTCGTCACCTTCCTGCCGTTCCGGATGAGCGCGGCCATCCTGTCGCTCACCTCGCTGGACTTCCTCGGCCTGGGCGTGCCGCCCGGCACGCCGTCGCTCGGCGAACTGCTGAACCAGGGCAAGAACAACATCGATGCCTGGTGGATCTCCATCTTCACCTTCGCCGTACTGGTGAGCACGCTGCTGCTGCTGACCTTCATGGGCGATGCGCTGCGCGACGCGCTCGATCCGAGGAAGCAGTGAACATCCCCCCGAGTCGCAGCGCGCCGTTCCCCTTCTCTCGGCTGCGCCGGGAGAGGGGGCACCGCCAGCGCGGCGGGGCGGCCCTTGCGCGGCGGTTGCTGGCCGATGCCGCGCCATGCCGGTACGCAGCGGGACAAGCCTGACCGCAGAAAACCATTCAACCATGAGCACCGCACCTTCCTCTTCGCCCTCCGCCCCGCCGCTGCTGCGAGTGCAGGACCTGCGCGTAGCCTTCGGCGGCAAGGAGGTCGTGCATGGCGTGGGCTTCGACATCGGGGCGGGCGAGAAGCTCGCGCTGGTGGGCGAATCGGGTTCGGGCAAGACCATCACGGCGCTGTCGCTGCTGCGCCTGGTCGCGGACGCGGAGATGTCGGGTCGCGTACTGCTGCAGGGGCGCGGCGGCGCGCCCGCGCAGGATCTGCTGGCGCTGCCGGAGCGCGAGATACGCGGCCTGCGCGGCGGCGACATCGCGATGGTGTTCCAGGAGCCGATGACGGCGTTGAACCCGCTGATGCCGGTGGGCCGGCAGATCGCCGAGGTGCTGCAGCTCAAGCAGGGGTTGTCGCGGGCCCAGAGCGCCGCCCAGGCGGTGGAGCTGCTGGCCTCGACGGGCGTGCCGGAGCCGGCGCGGCGCGCGCGCGCCTACCCGCACCAGCTTTCCGGAGGGCAGCGCCAGCGCGCGATGATCGCCATGGCCCTCGCCAGCCGGCCGCGCCTGCTGCTGGCCGACGAGCCCACCACCGCGCTCGACGTGACGCTGCGCGGCCAGATCCTGGAGTTGCTCTCGGACCTGCAGCGCCAGACCGGCATGGCGGTGCTGCTCATTACCCACGACCTGAACCTGGTGCGGCGCTTCGCGGACCGGGTGGCCGTGATGGAGCGCGGCGTGCTCGTGGAGCAGGGCACGGTGGCGGAGGTGTTCGCCGCGCCCGCCCATGCCTACACACGGCGCCTGCTGGGCAGCGTGCCGCGGCGCGATGTCATCGAGGATTTGGTCGAGGACATGGGGACGGACGTCGCCCGGGGGGAGCCGCCGGCCGCGAGTGCCAGGGGCCTGCGCGTGGCCTACGCCACCCCGCTGCCCGGCCTGCGGGGCTGGTTCCGGCGTGGCGAATTCGCGGCGGTGAAAGGTGCCGACCTGGTGGTGCATCCCGGTCGCACGCTGGGCGTGGTCGGCGAGTCGGGGTCGGGCAAGTCCACCCTCGCGCAGGCACTGCTCGGCCTGCTGCCGTTCAGCGGCGACCTGCAGATCGTCGGCCGGGCATGGGAGCTGCCGGTGCAGCGCAACAGCGCGGCCAACCAGGCGCTGCGCCGCAGCGTGCAGGTCGTGTTCCAGGATCCGTTCTCGTCGCTGTCGCCCCGGCTCACGGTGGAAGAGATCGTCGGGGAAGGCCTGCAGGTGCATGCTCCGCAGGACAGCGGGGCAGGGCGGCGGGCCCGCGTGGAAGCGGCGCTCGCGGACGTGGGGCTGACGCATGCGCAGTTCCCGGGGCTGCTGGGGCGCTATCCGCATGAATTTTCCGGCGGCCAGCGCCAGCGGATCGCGATCGCGCGGGCGCTGATCCTGGAGCCGCGCCTGCTGGTGCTCGACGAGCCCACGAGCGCGCTGGACGTGACCATCCAGCAGCAGGTGCTGGTGCTGCTGCAGCGCCTGCAGAAGGAGCGCGGATTGAGCTACCTGCTGATCACCCACGACGTGGCCGTGATCCGCGCTATGGCGCATGACGTGCTCGTTATGAAGGATGGCGATGTGGTCGAGTCGGGTCGGATGGCCCAGGTGCTGGACGCGCCGCGCCACCCCTACACGCGGCGCCTCGTCGCGGCGGCCAGGGAGGGCGGCGGCACCGCCTGAGCCGCCGTGCCGTCCGTGCCGATGTGGCGCTGATGCGGTCCTGTGCCCGCGCGCGTGCCGGCCCGGCGTTCAGCGCGGCGGCTGCGTGCCTAAAGGTGCCGCCGGCCCGGGTGCGGACGCTTCGTGCGGTACCGCCTCGGGTTCCTGCTCGGGGCCCGCGTACACCCGGAAGTGCTGCCTGCCGGCCCGCTTGGCGGTATAGAGCGCCACGTCGGCGCTGCGGGCCAGTTCCTCGAACGTGGCGCCGTGCTGGGGGAACAGCGCGATGCCGCCGCTCAGGCCGATCCGCCGCGATTCGCCCTGCAGGTCGAAGGGGGCCTCGCACGCAGCCATGATCTTGCGCGAGACGTGGCAGGCCTGCTCGGGATGCTCCACGATGGGCAGCAGCACGATGAACTCGTCGCCGCCCTGGCGGCAGACGGTGTCCGAGCGGCGCACGCAGCGGGTGAAGCGCCGGGCCACCTGGACCAGCAGTAGGTCGCCGGCGTCGTGGCCCAGCGTGTCGTTCACCTGCTTGAAGCCGTCGAGGTCGATATACATCAGGGCGAGACCGTGCCCGTCTCGGCGCGCCTGGGCGATGGCCTGCTGGGCGCGGTCCTGCAGCAGCACGCGGTTGGGCAGGTCCGTCAGCATGTCGTGCTGGGCCAGATGGGCCATGCGGCGCGCCAGCGCCATGGCCTCGGTCACGTCACGCAGCACCATCACGGTGCCGGTGATCTGCCCGTGCCGGTCGGTGATCGGGCTGACGCTGTTTTCCACCTCGATGCGGCGGCCGTCGCGGCAGTACAGCACGAGGCCGCGACCCGCCGGCACGGCTTGCGCGCCGGACAGCGCGCTGCGGGCCGGCTGCTCCGCATGCACGCCGTTGGCGGCGTAGAGGGGGGCGACCTCGTCGATGTCCCGGCCGGCAGCGTGGAAGGCCTGCCAGCCCGTCATCTTCTCGGCCACCGGGTTGATGTAGGTCACGTGTCCTGAGGCATCCGTGCAGAGGACGGCGTCGCCGATGGACTGCAGCGTGAGGCGGACCAGTTCCTTTTCCTCGAAGAGCAGGTCTTCCATGCGCTTGCGCTCCGTGAGGTCGTCGATCTGCACGAAGATGCCCTGGGCCTGCGTTCCTTCCATGTCCGGAACGCAGGACACCATCATGTGCCGTATTTCGCCCGACGATATCGGCACCGACCGCTCGTACACCTGCCTGCGGCCTTGCAGCGCACGCCGCAGGTACGGCCGCGCCACCTCGCAGGCCTCGGCGGTCAGCAGTTCCTCGATGGGCCGGCCCTGGATTTCCTCCTGCGTCATGCCGAGCCAGTCGAGATAGGCCTGGTTGGCGAAGCGGTTGCGCAGGTTGCGGTCCCAGTAGGCCACCAGCGAGGGCAGGTTGTCGAGGATGGTGCGCATGTCGTGCTGCGCGCGCTGCAGCTGGGCGGCCACGTTCTGCCGGCGCATCAGCTCGCGCGCGAACAGCAGGGCGAGGCCCAGGCACGCCGCCATGAGCAGGGCGGCGAAGCATCCCAGGATCACCGCGTTGCGCTGCCACTTCGAGAGGATGCTGTCCACCGACTGCGCCACGGACACCACGAGCGGGTAGTCGCCCACGTGCCGGAAGGCGTAGAGCCTGGAAATGCCGTCCTGCGCATCGCCCTGCAGCTCGGTGAAGTGCCCTTCGCGGCCCTGCACGAGGTGCTTCAGGTGGTGGGCGGTCATAGGCTGGCCGATGCCGGGAGCCTTCCCGGGGAATCGCGAGATCGAGGTGCCGTCCGTGCGGACGATCTCCGCCAGGCTCTGGGGCCCCAGACCGAGCGATGCGAACAGCTCGTTGAAGTAGTTGATCCGGATGGTGCCGACGACCACCCCGCCGAAGCTGCCGTCCTGGTTGAAGTAGGCGCGGCTCATGGCCAGGCTGTACTCGCCCGTCACCCGTCCCTGGATCGGCCGACCGATGTACACGCCCCGGTCCTTCTCGCGCATGTGGAACTGGAAGTAGTCCCGGTCGGCCAGATTGGGAATGCTCTTGGCAGGCGTAACGCCGGCCGATACCACCACGTTGCCCCCGGGGTCGATGACTGCCACAGAGCCCAGGCCCCGTGTGCGCAGCGAGTGGTCGAACAGCATGGCGTGCTGTACGTCGGGCGGCAGGCTGGGAAGATCCGGCCGGGCCAGGACCTCCACCACGCCCGCCAGCGAGTGGTCGAAACTGTCGAGCGTGCGCCCGATGTTCTGCTCGAGCGTGCGCGCGAGTGCCGCGTTGGCGTCGCGCGCGTAGTTCCATTCATCGTCGCGGATGGTCAGGATGGCCCGCGCGAAGAGCGCCCCGATGCCGACCGACAGCGCGACGGCCAGCAGGAGCATTCGGTAGTGCGGAGGCAGGCGCAAGGACATGTGCAGCGGGCGGCACGGGTCCGCGCGGAAACGGCAGGGGGAAGGGCTGCCGCGGCGCGGCGGGCTCCCCCGTATTGTCACCGCCCGTGGGTGTGCGGCGCAAACAGGTCCCAGGTGGCGATGAACAGCGCCGCGATGACCGGCCCGATCACGAAGCCCGTGAGCCCGAACAGCGACATCCCGCCCAGCGTGGAGATCAGCACGATGTAGTCGGGCATCTTGGTGTCCTTGCCGACCAGGACCGGGCGCAGCACGTTGTCCACCAGGCCGATGACGCCGATGCCGAAGGCCGCCAGGCCCGCGCCCTGCCAGACGGCGCCGGTGGCCAGCAGGTAGATCGCCACCGGTGCCCAGATGAGCCCGGCACCCACGGCGGGCAGCAGGGACAGGAAGGCCATGAGCACGCCCCAGAGCACGGGGGCCTGGATGCCCAGGAACCAGAAGGCGAGCCCGCCCAGGGCGCCCTGCGCGGCGGCCACCGCGATGTTGCCCTTGACGGTGGCGCGGATCACGGTGGTGAACTTGGTGGCCAGCTGGCGCTTGTGGCCTTCGTCCAGGGGCGTGGCCTCGCGGATACGCGCCGCCAGGGCCGGGCCGTCGCGCAGCAGGAAGAACAGCAGGTACAGCATGATGCCGAAGCTCACTACGAACTGCAGGGTGTTCTGGCCGAAGTCGATCGCCTTGCTGCCGACGAATTGCGTGGCCTGCACGGTGACGGACGACAGCCGCGCCTGCAGCTCGGACGCCGTGGTCAGGTTGAGCCGGTCGAGGATCTGCATGGCCCAGGAGGGCATGGCCTGCATCACCTGGTGGAAGTAGGCGGTGAAATCCAGTTGCCCGGAGCGGATGCGCTCGTACACCAGGCTGGCCTCCTGGACCAGGGAGACGGTGATCAGCGTCATCGGCAGGATGACGATCAGCAGGCACAGCGACAGGGTGCAGAGCGCTGCGAGGTTGGCCCGCCGGGGCATGCGTTGCAGCAGGCGGCGGTGCAGGGGCGCGAAGAGGATCGCGAGGATGATTCCCCAGAAAACCGCACCGTGGAACGGCCAGAGGATGGCCAGGAAGGCCAGGCTGACGGCGATCAGCAGGGCGATGAACGTGCGGTTCTGCAGCAGGGTGGTCTTCATGGCAGGGCGGTGGCGGAAGTTCGCGCAAATGTACGCGAGACGGCCGCTGCGCCCTGTGGGACACCGCCGTGTAGGCGCCGTCCTGCGATCGGTGGCACAATCGTGGGCGCAAGATTTAAGGCCCTTCCCCGAGCCACAGTCGCATCCGCCAACCGGTTCAGCCGTGTCGCGGAAGGTTTCACCAACCAGCTAATGCTTCCCGCAGGGAAGCGGAGGTCAGCGGAAATGAGCGAGACGACGTCCGTCTATCAAGCCTACCAGGGCAACACCTACCTCTTCGGCGGCAATGCGCCCTATGTCGAAGAGATGTACGAGAGCTATCTCGTCAACCCGGGCAGCGTGCCCGACACGTGGCGCGAGTACTTCGACGCGCTGCAGCACGTGCCCGCCGTGGATGGCTCCAACGCCAAGGACGTCCCCCACCAGCCCGTCATCAATGCCTTCGCCGAGCGCGCCAAGCAGGGCGGCACCCAGGTCGTGGTGGCCACCGGCGCCGATTCCGAACTCGGCCGCAAGCGCACCGCCGTCCAGCAGCTCATCTCCGCCTACCGCAACGTCGGTCAGCGCTGGGCCGATCTCGATCCCCTGAAGCGCACCGAGCGCCCCTCCATTCCCGAGCTGGAACTCTCCTTCTACGGCTTCACCGATGCCGACCAGGAGACCGTGTTCAACACCAGCAACACGTTCTTCGGCAAGGAATCGATGCCGCTGCGCGAGCTGATCAACGCGCTGCGCGAAACGTACTGCGGCACGATCGGCGTCGAGTACATGTACGCCTCCGACCAGAACCAGAAGCGCTGGTGGCAGGAAAAGCTCGAGACCATCCGCAGCAAGCCCAGTTTCAACGCCGAGAAGAAGAAGCACATCCTCGACCGCCTGACCGCCGCCGAGGGCCTCGAGCGCTTCCTGCACACGAAGTACGTCGGCCAGAAGCGCTTCTCACTCGAAGGCGGCGAGAGCTTCATCGCCGCCATGGATGAGTTGATCCAGTCGGCCGGCTCGCGCGGCGTGCAGGAGATCGTGATCGGCATGGCCCACCGCGGCCGCCTGAACGTGCTGGTGAACACCCTGGGCAAGATGCCCAAGGACCTGTTCGCCGAGTTCGACCACACCGCTCCGGAAGACCTGCCGTCCGGCGACGTGAAGTACCACCAGGGCTTCAGCTCCGACGTGTCCACCGCGGGCGGCCCGGTCCACCTGTCGCTGGCCTTCAATCCCTCCCACCTGGAAATCGTGAACCCCGTGGTGGAAGGCTCGGTGCGCGCCCGCATGGACCGCCGCGGCGACCCGCACGGCCAGCAGGTGCTGCCGGTGCTGGTGCACGGCGACGCGGCCTTCGCCGGCCAGGGCGTCATCCAGGAAACGCTGGCGCTGGCCCAGACCCGTGGCTATTCCACGGGCGGCACGGTGCACATCGTGATCAACAACCAGATCGGTTTCACCACCTCCGACCCGCGCGACAGCCGCTCCACGCTGTACTGCACGGACGTGGTCAAGATGATCGAGTCGCCCGTGCTGCACGTGAACGGCGACGATCCGGAAGCCGTGGTGCTGGCCACCCAGCTGGCCCTCGAGTTCCGCATGGAGTTCAAGAAGGACGTGGTGGTGGACATCATCTGCTACCGCAAGCTGGGCCACAACGAGCAGGACACGCCGGCGCTCACGCAGCCGCTGATGTACAAGAAGATCGGCCAGCACCCCGGCACGCGCCGCCTCTACGCCGACAAGCTGGCCACGCAGGGCCTGGGCGAGACGCTGGGCGACGACATGTCCAAGGCCTACCGCGCCGCCATGGATGCCGGCAAGCACACGGTCGATCCGGTGCTGACCAACTTCAAGAGCAAGTACGCCGTGGACTGGAGCCCGTTCCTGGGCAAGAAATGGACCGACGCCGGCGACACCGCGATTCCGCTCACCGAATGGAAGCGCCTGGCCGAGCGCATCACGACCATCCCGGAAGGCGTCACGCCGCACCCGCTGGTCAAGAAAGTCTATGACGACCGCGCCGCCATGGGCCGCGGCGAGATCAACGTGGACTGGGGCATGGGCGAGCACATGGCCTTCGCGTCGCTCGTGGCCAGCGGCTTCCCGGTGCGCCTGTCGGGCGAGGACTGCGGCCGCGGCACGTTCACGCACCGCCATGCCGTGATCCACGACCAGAACCGCGAGAAGTGGAACGAGGGCACCTACGTGCCGCTGCAGAACGCCAGCGAGAACCAGGCCCCGTTCGTCGTGATCGACTCCATCCTGTCCGAAGAGGCGGTGCTGGGCTTCGAGTACGGATACTCCTCCAACGACCCCAACACCCTGGTGATCTGGGAAGCGCAGTTCGGCGATTTCGCCAACGGCGCGCAGGTGGTGATCGACCAGTTCATCGCTTCCGGTGAAGTGAAGTGGGGCCGCGTGAACGGCATCACGCTGATGCTGCCACACGGCTACGAAGGCCAGGGCCCCGAGCACAGCTCGGCCCGCCTGGAGCGCTTCATGCAGCTGGCTGCGGACGCCAACATGCAGATCGTGCAGCCCACCACGGCCAGCCAGATCTTCCACGTGCTGCGCCGCCAGATGGTGCGCCACCTGCGCAAGCCGCTGGTCATCATGACGCCGAAGTCGCTGCTGCGGAACAAGGACGCGACCTCGCCGCTGTCCGAGTTCACGAAGGGCAGCTTCCAGACCGTGATCCCGGAGCAGAACGAAGCCATCGACAAGAAGGCCGACAAGGTCAAGCGCGTGATCGCCTGCTCGGGCAAGGTGTACTACGACCTCGTGAAGAAGCGCGAGGAAAAGGGCGCCGACGACGTCGCGATCCTGCGCGTGGAACAGCTCTATCCGTTCCCGCACAAGGCCTTCGCCGCCGAGATCAAGAAGTACCCGCACGCCACCGAGATCGTGTGGTGCCAGGACGAGCCGCAGAACCAGGGCGCCTGGTTCTTCGTGCAGCATTACATCCACGAGAACATGCTCGACGGGCAGAAGCTGGGCTACTCCGGCCGCGCTGCCTCCGCATCGCCCGCCGTGGGCTACTCGCACCTGCACCAGGAACAGCAGAAGGCGCTGGTCGATGGCGCGTTCGGCAAGCTCAAGGGCTTCGTCCTCGCCAAGTGAGCGCGTGAACTCCGACCCCGCGAACCGCATCCCACAGCGACACAACACGTTCTGAAAGAATCGAAAGAATCGTCATGGCTATCGTAGAAGTCAAAGTCCCCCAACTGTCCGAATCCGTGGCCGAAGCCACGATGCTCTCCTGGAAGAAGAAGGCCGGCGAGGCCGTCGCCATCGATGAGATCCTGATCGAAATCGAGACCGACAAGGTCGTGCTCGAAGTGCCCGCGCCGGCGGCGGGCGTGCTGGCCGAGATCGTGCAGGGCGACGGCGCCACCGTGGTGGCCGACCAGGTCATCGCCAGGATCGATACCGAAGGCAGGGCCGGCGCTGCTGCGCCCGCGCAATCCGCACCGACCGCTGCTGCCCAGGCTCCTGCCGTGGCCGCCGCCGCGGCCGACGCGGCTCCCGCCGCGGGCGGTTCGAAGGGCGACGTGGCCATGCCGGCCGCCGCCAAGCTGCTGGCCGACAACAACCTCTCCGTCTCGGCCGTGTCCGGCACCGGCAAGGATGGCCGCGTGACCAAGGGCGACGTGCTGGCCGCCGTGGCCGGTGGCGCTGCCGCCAAGCCTGCAGCCGCACCGAGCGCCATCCCCACGGGCGTGCCCGCCAAGTCGCTGCCCCAGGTGGCGTCGCCCGCCGCGCCGAACCTGGGCGACCGCCCCGAGCAGCGCGTGCCCATGAGCCGCCTGCGCGCCCGCATCGCCGAGCGCCTGCTGCAGTCGCAGTCCACCAACGCCATCCTGACCACCTTCAACGAGGTGAACATGGCCCCGGTGATGGACCTGCGCAAGAAGTTCCAGGACAGCTTCACCAAGGAGCACGGCACCAAGCTGGGCTTCATGAGCTTCTTCGTGAAGGCGGCAGTGCACGCGCTCAAGAAGTTCCCGGTGCTGAACGCCTCGGTGGACGGCAACGACATCGTCTACCACGGCTACTTCGACATCGGCATCGCCGTCGGCTCGCCCCGCGGCCTGGTGGTGCCGATCCTGCGCAATGCCGATCAGATGAGCTTCGCCGACATCGAGAAGAAGATCGCCGAGTTCGGCAAGAAGGCCCAGGAAGGCAAGCTCGGCATCGAAGACATGACCGGCGGCACGTTCTCGATCTCCAACGGCGGCACCTTCGGCTCGATGCTGTCCACCCCCATCATCAACCCGCCGCAATCGGCCATCCTGGGCGTGCACGCCACCAAGGACCGCGCCGTCGTGGAGAACGGCCAGATCGTGGTGCGCCCGATGAACTACCTGGCGATGTCGTACGACCACCGCATCATCGACGGCCGCGAAGCCGTGCTGGGCCTGGTGGCGATGAAGGAAGCGCTGGAAGATCCGGCCCGCCTGCTGTTCGATATTTGATGGACCAACCCCCTGAGGCGCCTTGCGCCTTCCCCCTTCTCTCGGCTTGCTGCGCAATCCGGGAAGGGGGACACCGCCGGCGCTGCGGGGCGGCCCTTGCGCGGCGGTCGCTGGCCTGGGCCGTGCGCATGGCGCGGGCAGGGGTGTTGCATAGCGCGGTGAAAACCGGAATCCATTGACGGACCCACATGCATGGTTGGCCTCGGGCCAACCGCGCGGTGGGTCTTTCTCCAACTGACACAGTGAGAACGACATGAGCAAACAATTCGACGTGATCGTCATCGGCGGCGGCCCCGGCGGCTACATCGCGGCCATCCGCGCGGCCCAGCTGGGCTTCAACGTGGCCTGCATCGACGAGTGGAAGAACGAGAAGGGCGGCCCCGCACCGGGCGGCACCTGCACGAACGTGGGTTGTATCCCCTCCAAGGCGCTGCTGCAGTCCTCGGAGCATTTCGAGCATGCCAACAAGCATTTCGCCGAGCACGGCATCACGGCCACCGACGTGAAGATCGACGTGGCCAAAATGATCGGCCGCAAGGACGCCGTCGTGAAGCAGAACAACGACGGCATCCTGTACCTGTTCAAGAAGAACAAGGTCAGCTTCTTCCATGGCCGCGGCTCCTTCGTGAAGGCAGCCGAGGGCGGCTACGAGATCCAGGTGGCCGGCGCCGCCCAGGAAACCCTCGTGGGCAAGCAGATCATCGTGGCCACGGGTTCCAACCCGCGTGCGCTGCCCGGCGTGCCCTTCGATGAAGAGAAGGTACTCTCCAATGACGGCGCACTGCGCATCGGCGCCACGCCCAGGAAGCTGGGCCTGATCGGAGCCGGCGTGATCGGCCTTGAAATGGGCTCCGTGTGGCGCCGCGTGGGTGCCGACGTGACGGTGCTCGAAGGCCTGCCCACCTTCCTGGGCGCGGTCGATGAACAGATCGCCAAGGAAGCCAGGAAGGCCTTCGACAAGCAGGGCCTGAAGGTCGAGCTGGGCGTGAAGATCGGCGAGATCAAGACGGGCGGCGAAGGTGTCACGGTGGCCTACACCGATGCCAAGGGCGAGGCCCGCGAACTGGCGGTGGACAAGCTCATCGTCTCCATCGGCCGCGTGCCCAACACCATCGGCCTGAACCCGGAAGCCGTGGGCCTGCAACTCGACGAGCGCGGCGCCATCGTGGTCGATGCCGACTGCAAGACCAACCTGCCCGGCGTGTGGGCAGTGGGCGACGTGGTGCGCGGCCCGATGCTGGCGCACAAGGCCGAGGAAGAGGGCGTGGCGGTGGCTGAACGCATCGCGGGCCAGCACGGCCACGTGAACTTCAACACCATCCCCTGGGTCATCTACACCAGCCCCGAGATCGCGTGGGTGGGCCGCACCGAGCAGCAGCTCAAGGCCGACGGCGTGCAGTACAAGGCCGGCACTTTCCCCTTTCTGGCGAACGGCCGCGCCCGCGCGCTGGGCGACACGACCGGCATGGTCAAGTTCCTGGCCGACGCGACCACGGACGAGATCCTGGGCGTGCACATCGTGGGCCCGATGGCCAGCGAGCTGATCTCCGAGGCCGTGGTGGCCATGGAGTTCAAGGCCAGCGCCGAGGACATCGCGCGCATCTGCCACGCGCACCCCTCGCTGTCCGAGGCGACCAAGGAAGCGGCCCTGGCCGTGGACAAGCGCACGCTCAACTTCTGACGGCGCCGATCGGGAGCGCGCCGCGCTTCCACGGGCTGCCGGTGCGCGCATCCGCGTGCCGGCAGCCGTTGTTTTTCATGTGGATGCGTGGATCGATTGCGTGGGAGAGACGTCCGTGAACGTGAAGCAGGCGTATGAGGCCGAGCTGGCCGCCAAGGGGTTCCGCAGCGACCCGGCACAGCTGAGGGCCGTCGAGGCGCTGCAGCGCTGCGCGGACGACTGGGCCGCGTACAAGGAGAAGCGTTCCAATGCGCTCAAGAAGCTCATCCACCGCCCCGACGTGCCGCGCGGCGTGTACATGTACGGGGGCGTGGGCCGCGGCAAGAGCTTCCTGATGGACTGCTTCTTCAACGCAGTGCCCATCCGTCGCAAGGTGCGCCTGCACTTCCATGAGTTCATGCGCGAGGTGCACCGCGAACTGGCGGGCCTGCAGGGCACGGTGAACCCGCTGGACGTGCTCGGCGAGCGCATCGCCAAGCGCTACAAGCTCATCTGCTTCGACGAGTTCCACGTGGCGGACATCACGGACGCCATGATCCTGCACCGCCTGCTGGCGGCGCTGTTCCACAACGACGTGGGTTTCGTCACCACGTCCAACTTCAAGCCCGACGACCTGTACCCGGGCGGCCTGCACCGCGACCGCATCCTGCCGGCCATCGACCTGCTCAACGAGAGGCTGGAAGTGGTGAACGTGGATAACGGTACCGACTACCGCCGCCGCACGCTGGAACAGGTCCGGCTCTACCACTGCCCGCTGGGCCCGCAGGCCGAGGCCGAGATGGAGGCCGCCTTCGACCAGCTCGCCGAAAGCCGCGACGAGGATCCGGTGCTGCACATCGAGGCGCGCGAGATCCGGGCGCGCCGCAAGGCCGGCGGCGTGGTGTGGTTCGATTTCGACGTGCTGTGCGGTGGCCCGCGCTCGCAGAACGACTACCTGGAGATCGCGTCGCAGTTCCATACCGTGCTGCTGTCCAACGTGCCCTACATGCCGGTGGCCATGGCGTCCCCGGCGCGGCGCTTCACCTGGCTGGTGGACGTGCTGTACGACCGGCGCGTCAAGCTCATCATGTCGGCCGCCGTGCCGCCCGAGCAGCTCTACACGGAGGGGCCGCTCGCGCACGAGTTTCCGCGCACCGTGTCCCGCCTCAATGAAATGCAGTCCAAGGAATTCCTGGCGCTCGAGCGACGGGTGGTGGACACGGGTCTGACCTGAAGTCGCCCGCAAAGGATTCCCGCATGCCCAACTCTTCCCCGTCTTCCGTTTTTCGCACCCTGGCACTGGCGGTGTCCTGGGCGCTGCTGACCGCCGCCGGCCCGGCGGTGGCGGCCGCCGCCCAGGACGACGCGGAGCAGGCCAGGTCCGCGTTCGAGGTGGCGCAGGCCGCCAGGACTGCGGAGCGCACGCGCATCCAGCAGGAGCGCCGCGCGCTCGAGGCGCGCAAGAAGAAGGAAGAGGCGGTCTGCTACCAGCGTTTCTCCGTGGAGGACTGCCTGGAGACCGTGCGTTCGCAGGTGCGGGACGCCGACGGGGTGCTGCGCAAGCGGGAGGTGGAACTGAACAATGCCGAGCGGCGCGAGAAGGCCACGCTGCGCATGCAGTCCATCGAGCAGAAGCAGGCCGAGCAGCGGCAGAAGATCGAGCGCGGCGAGCGCCCGGCGCCCATGCGCTCCGAGTCGCGTTCCCAGACCCAGGCCGAAGACCGCGCGCGGCGCGAGGAGGAGGCGCGCATCCGCGCGGCGCAGCAGCGCGCCCGGGAGGAATCCCACCGCAGCAGCGAGACCGAGCGCGCCGCCACGCAGCCGGCCCGCTCCGCGGAGGCACGGGCCCGCTACGAGGCCAAGCAGCAGGCTGCACGGGAGCGCCGGGAAAAGCGCGAACGCGCCAATGCCGAGTCCGCGGCTTCGGGCCGCAAACCGGCCGCCCCCTTGCCGGAGCCGGTCGATCCCGCTCCCCTGCCGGCGCCGGCCGGTTCCGCACCGGCCCGCTGACCGGGAGGACGCGTGGCGTCGCGGGACGCATGCATCCGCTCAGGCCAGCTCAGCGCTGGGCGGGCAGGGGCCGGGCGCCCACCGCTGCGGCGGCGTCGGCGAGCGTCTCGATCTTCACGATGGCGAGCGACAGGTTGTCGCCGCCTCCGCGTGCGCGGCTGCGCGCCTTATCGATGAGGAATTCGGTCGCTTCGCGCGGGGTGAGCGAGTCCACGACGGAGCCGAGTTCCGCGGGCGAGAAGTAGTGCCACACCCCGTCGCTGCAGGCCATCAGCGTGTCTCCGGGCACCAGCTGCGCGATGGTGTGGATGGCCACGGGCGGGTCGCTCTCGGTGCCCAGGCACCCCACCAGGATGTTCGAGTGCGGATGGGTGTTGGCCTCGGCCTCGGTGATCTCTCCCCGGTCCACCAGCGCCTGGACGTAGGAGTGGTCGCTGGTGCGGTGGACGAGCTGCGAACCACGGAAGTGGTAGATGCGGGAGTCGCCCGCATGCGCCCAGTAGCAGTCGCCGCGGGGGTTGATGAGGAAGGCTGCCACCGTGCTGTGGGGCTCCTGTTCCGCGGAAATGGCGGTCAGGCGGATCACGATGTGCGCTTCTTCCACCATGTGCCGGAGCATGGCGACCGAATTGTCGCTGTCGGGCGCGTAGCGCTCGAAGAGCTGGCGCGCGGTCATCATGACCTGGTCGGAGGCCTTGCGCCCCCCGCTGCGCCCGCCCATGCCGTCGGCCACCACGCCGAGCACGCAGCCGTTGTACCGGGGGTGCGCGATCAGCGCCACCTGGTCCTGCTGGTAGTCGCGGTCGCCTTTGTGGATACCGGTCGACGCAGTGAGGCGAAACGGTTTGTTCATGGCGTCATGGCGGTATCTGAAGGGGCGGGAAAAGGCCTGGGGCGGGCCGCACGCGGCCGGGAGCCCTATTATCGAGGGATGCACCGCGTTTTCTGTGAACTGTCTCGCGCCTGCGGCGTCCTGCGGGGCCGTGGTTGAGCGCCGGCGCGGAACACCCCGGCACGCTCCTGCAGGCAGTGTCGGCCGCTTTCGCGGAAGACGGGCCGCTGGCGATCGCGCAGGCGCGCTTCCAGCCGCGGGCGGGGCAGGCCGCCATGGCCGCGGCCGTCGCGGAAGCCATCGACCGGGGCGGAGCGCTCGTCGTGGAGGCCGGCACGGGCGTCGGCAAGACCTTCGCCTACCTGGTGCCCGCATTGCTCAGCGGGGAGCGCGTGCTGATCTCCACCGCCACCAAGGCGCTGCAGGACCAGCTGCACGGCCGCGATCTCCCCCGGCTGCTGCAGGCGCTGGCATTGCCCGCGCGCACGGCCCTGCTGAAGGGGCGCGGCAGCTACCTGTGCCTGCACCGGCTGGGCATCGCGCGCCAGCACCCTTCGGCGGCCGACACCGCCGTCGCCCGGTTGCTGGCCCGCGCGGAGGTGTGGGCGCAGGCGACCGCCACCGGCGATCTCGCCGAACTGCCGGGCTGGGACGAGCGATCGGCCGCCACGCCGCTGTTCACGTCCACGCGTGACAATTGCCTCGGATCGTCCTGCCCGCGCCTGCGTGAATGCCATGTGTACCAGGCCCGGCGCGAGGCGATGGCGGCCGACGTGGTGGTCATCAACCACCATCTTTTCTTCGCGGACCGCGCCATCCGCGGCTCGGGCGTGGCGGAACTTCTGCCCAGCGTGCGCGTGGTGGTGTTCGACGAGGCCCATCAGCTCAACGAGACGGGCGTGCAGTTCATGGGCACGCAGATGGGCTCCTCGCACTGGCTGGACCTGGCGCGGGACGTGCTGGCCGCGGGGCTGCAGTTCGCGCGGGGCCTGGCGGACTGGCAGGGCGCCGCTGCCGCGCTGGAGCGGGCCGCGCGCGACTGGCGCGTGGCCGCCGGAGCCCGTGCGCCGGGCACGCGGCTGCGCTGGGCCGGACCGGTGCCCGACGGCGTGGATCGCGCGGCCTGGGACGATGCCCTCGGCCGCTTGTCGGCCGCCGCGCGCGAGGCGCTGGCGGCGCTCGATACGGTCAGCGAGATCGCGCCCGATTTCGTGCGGCTGCACGAGCGCTGTGTGGAAGGGATGGAACGGCTCGCCCTGTTCCTGGACCCGGCTCCGCCGGACGCCGTGCGCTGGGTGGAGGTGGGGCAGCACCAGGTACGCGCCTGCCTGGTGCCCCTGGACATCGCGCAGCCGCTGCGCAGGCTGTGGTTTCCGCAGGAGCAGGCCGCGGAGCCGCCCGCCGATGCCGGTATCGACGGCACCCCCGGCACGCGGGATGACCTGCCCTGGATCGACGAGGGCGCCGACCCCGATCCTTGGGGGGCGCCCGGCCCCGCGGCGCTCTCCGGCGTGGTGCCCGGCCCGGGGACAGAGCGTCCGCGTGCCTGGGTATTCACCTCGGCCACGCTGGGCGACGACGCCTCGCTGAAATGGTTCACGTCGGCCTGCGGCCTGGAGGGCGCGCGGGTGCTGCAGGTGCCCAGCCCCTTCGACTATGCGGCCCAGGCGGCGCTCTATGTCCCGCGCCAGTTGCCTCCGCCGTCCGATCCGGGCCACGGGGCCGCGGTGGCGCGCTGGGCGGGCGATGCCGCGCGCGTGCTGGGCGGCCGCACGCTGGTGCTGACCACCACGCTGAAGGCCCTGCGCACGATCGGCGACGTGCTGCGCGAGCGCTTCCCGGACGGCTCCGGCATCGAGGTGCTGGTGCAGGGCGACTGGCCCAAGCGCCGGCTTATGGAACGCTTCCGCGAGGCCGATGCCGGCGGGGACCGCCCCGGCTGCGTGCTGGTGGCGTCCGCCTCGTTCTGGGAGGGGTTCGACGTGCCCGGCGACGCGCTGCAGCTGGTGGTGATCGACAAGCTGCCGTTTCCGCCGCCGGGCGATCCGGTGGTCGAGGCGCGGTCGCAGCGCCTGGAGCAGGAAGGGAAGAATGCCTTCCGGCATTTCGCGCTGCCCGACGCGGCCATCGCGCTCAAGCAGGGCGCCGGGCGGCTGATCCGCAACGAGCAGGACCGGGGCCTGCTGGCGGTCGCCGATGCCCGGCTGGTGACGATGGGCTACGGCAAGCGGCTGCTGGCCGCGCTGCCGCCCATGCGCCGGATTCAGGACGAGGCGGAGTGGAGCGAGGCGCTGCGCGGCCTGGCGGCCGTCACCAGACCTTCCACCACGGCTCCTCCTTCCCCTTGAACCCGTTGCGCATGTATTCGCTCTGGGGGTAGGAGGCGGCCATGACGCGCTGGGCATCGTCGCGCAGCTGGGTCATGCCGAGCGCGTCGTAGGACTTGACGAGGATGTAGAGCGCTTCCTCGAGCGCGGGCACGTCCTTGTAGTCGGCCAGGGCGATCTGCGCACGGCTGATGGCCGCCACGTAGGCGCCCCGCTGGTAGTAGTAGCGGGCCACGTGGACCTCGTACTGCGCGAGGGAGTTGACGATGTACGTCATGCGCTGCTGCGCGTCACGCGCGTAGCGCGAGTCGGGGAAGCGCGTGGTGAGCTCGCGGAAGGATTCGAACGAATCCTTGGCGGCCTTCTGGTCGCGCTCGGAGAGGTCCTGGCGCGACAGCCACGAGAACAGCCCGAGGTTGTCGTTGAAGTTGACCAGGCCCTTCAGGTAGAGCGCGTAGTCGTAGGCCGGGCTCGCGGGGTGCAGCTTCATGAATCGGTCCAGCGTGGCGATCGCCTGGGCCTTCTCGCCGCCCTTGTACTGGGCGTAGGCCTTCTCCAGCTGGGCCTGCTGCGCGAGCGGGGTGCCTGCGGCGCGGCCTTCGAGCTTCTCGAACAGCGGAACGGCCTTGTCGTAGGAGTTGCTGTTCAGCTCGTCCCGCGCCTCGGAATAGATGCGGTTGGGGCTCCAGCCCGCGGTCTTGTCTTCGGTGGTGCTGGAGCAGCCCGCGAGCACGCCTGCGGCAAGCAGGGTGGTCAAGAGCGGCAGGGAAAAACGCGGCATGGCAGCGGCTTTCTGACAATCGGGTAAAGGGAGGCCTGCGCACGCCCGGCGCGGTGCGGCGGGCTGCGGACAACGGGCCATTGTACCGGCCGCCCAGCACCCGGGCTCCGGGCCCGGGATGGGGCGGATTCCTACAATAGCCCCATGTTTGCCCATTTGCGCCTGCACACCGAGTTTTCCGTCGTCGACGGTACCGCCCGCATCGACGAAGTGGCCAAGGCGGCCTCGAAAGACGGCCAGCCCGCCCTCGCGATCACCGATCTCCACAACCTTTTCGGCGCCATCAAGTTCTACAAGGAGGCCCGTGGCAAAGGCGTCAAGCCCGTTCTGGGCGCGGAAGTCAGCATCGAGCCCGAGACCGCCGGCGGTGCGCCCGGCCGCATCCTCCTGCTGGCCCAGGGCCGTCAGGGCTACCTGAACCTCTGCGAGATGCTGGCGCGTGCCTGGACGCGCAATGTCGTCAAGAATGTGCCGCTGTGTACCTGGGGATGGCTGGAAGAGCTGGGCGGCGACCTGATCGCGCTGTCCGGCGCGCAGGCCGGCCCCGTGGGCCAGGCCTTCACCCGCGGCGACGATGATGGTGCGGCGCGCGTGGCGCTGCGGCTGGCCGGGCTGTTCCCGCACCGCTTCTACCTGGAGCTGCAGCGGGCCGGGCGCCCGGAGGACGAGCCGCAGGTGGTGGCGGCCGTGCAATTGGCCGCGCGCCTGCAGCTCCCCGTGGTGGCCACGCAGCCCACGCAATTCCTCACCGCCGACGACTACGAGGCCCACGAGGCCCGGGTCTGCATCTCGGAAGGGGAGATCCTCGCGAACCCGCGCCGGGTGCGCCGCTTCACCCGCGAGCAGTACTTCAAGTCGAGCGCCCAGATGGAGGCGCTGTTCGCCGACGTGCCGACCGCCATCGCCAACACGCTGGAAATCGCCAAGCGCTGCAACCTGACGCTGGTGCTCGGCAAGCCGCGCCTGCCGGACTTCCCCACGCCCAACGGCATGCCGATCGACGAGTACTTCCGCTACGCCTCGTTCGAGGGGCTGGAGGAACGCCTCGCGCACCTCTTCCGCAACGAGGCCGAGCGCGACAGGCAGCGCCCGCGCTACGTGGAGCGGCTGGAGTTCGAGCTGAACACCATCCTGAAGATGGGGTTCCCGGGCTACTTCCTCATCGTGGGCGACTTCATCCAGTGGGCCAAGGAGAACGGCTGCCCGGTGGGCCCGGGCCGGGGTTCCGGCGCCGGCTCGCTCGTGGCCTATGCGCTGAAGATCACCGACCTGGATCCGCTGCAGTACAACCTGCTGTTCGAGCGCTTCCTGAACCCGGAGCGGGTGTCCATGCCCGACTTCGACATCGATTTCTGCCAGTCCAACCGCGACCGGGTGATCGACTACGTGAAGGACAAGTACGGCAAGAACGCCGTGAGCCAGATCGCCACCTTCGGCACCATGGCGGCCAAGGCGGCGATCCGCGACGTGGGCCGCGTCATGGACATGAGCTACACCTTCTGCGACGGCATCTCCAAGCTGGTGCCGGGCAAGCCCGGCATGTCCTACACGCTGGCATACCCGCCCGAGGTGAAGAAGGAGGGCGACAAGAACAACTACGCGCTGGAGCTGGAGCCGATGCTCTACGAGCGCGTGCGCAAGGAAGAGGACGTCAAGACCGTCATCGAGATGGCGCAGAAGCTCGAGGGCATGACCCGCAACATCGGCATGCACGCCGGGGGCGTGCTGATCGCGCCGGGCAAGCTCACCGATTTCTGCCCGCTCTACCAGCAGCCGGGCAGCGAGTCGGCCGTGAGCCAGTACGACAAGGACGACGTGGAGGCCATCGGCCTCGTGAAGTTCGACTTTCTGGGCCTGGCCACGCTGACGATCCTGGAGATCGCGCGCGAGTTCATCATGAAGCGCCACAAGGGGCAGGAGAACTTCTCGTTCGAGAACATCCCGCTCGACGACGCGCCGACCTACCGGCTGTTTTCCGAAGGCAAGACGGAAGCCGTGTTCCAGTTCGAAAGCCGCGGCATGCAGGGCATGCTCAAGGAAGCGCGCCCGAGCCGGCTGGAAGACCTGATCGCCCTGAACGCGCTCTACCGCCCGGGCCCTATGGACCTGATCCCCACCTTCGTGAACCGCAAGCACGGCAAGGAGCCGGTGGAGTACCCGCACCCGCTGGTGGAGCCCGTGCTGGCCGAGACCTACGGGATCATGGTCTACCAGGAGCAGGTGATGCAGACCGCCCAGGTGCTGGGCGGCTACAGCCTGGGCGGCGCCGACATGCTGCGCCGGGCCATGGGCAAGAAGAAGGCCGAGGAGATGGCCGAGCACCGCGAGATCTTCCGCAAGGGCGCGGCCGAGAAGGGCATCGGCCAGGACAAGGCCGATGAGGTGTTCGACCTGATGGAGAAGTTCGCGGGCTACGGCTTCAACAAGTCGCATGCCGCCGCCTACTCCCTGCTGGCCTACCACACCGGCTGGCTCAAGGTGCACTACACGGCCGAGTTCTTCTGCGCCAACATGACGGTGGAAATGGACGACACCGACAAGCTGAAGGTGCTGTACGAGGATGCAGTCAAGCATTTCGGCATGACGTTCGAGCCGCCGGACGTGAACCGGGGCATGTACCGCTTCGAGCCGGTGACGGACAAGGTGATCCGCTACGGGCTGGGTGCGGTCAAGGGCACCGGCCAGCAGGCCATCGAGGCGATCATCGCCGCGCGCGAGGGCCGCGGCGTGGGCCCGCGCGGCGACACCAGGGGGCCGTTCGCCAGCCTGTTCGACTTTTGCGCGCGGGTGGACCGCACCCGGCTGAACAAGCGCACGCTGGAGGCGCTCATCAAGGCGGGCGCGTTCGACGGCATCGAGATGAATCGCGCGTCGCTCGTGGCGTCGATCGACCGGGCCTTCGATTTCGCCAACTCCCTGATCGCCAACGCCAACCAGGGCGGGCTGTTCGACATGATGGGCGACGATTCGCACGGCTCCAGCACCCAGGACCCGGCCCTGGTGGAGATGCTGCCCTGGGGCGTGAAGGAGCGGCTCACGCAGGAGAAGACCGCCGTCGGCTTCTACCTGTCGGGCCACCTGTTCGACGAGGTGGAAAAGGAGGTCCGCCGCTTCATCCGGACCCCGATCGAGGAGCTGGCCGACAGCCGGGAGCCGCAGATCATGGCGGGCATCGTGAGCGACTTCCGGGTGATCAACGGGCAGCGGGGCCGCCTTGCGCTGTTCAAGCTGGACGACAAGTCCGCCATGATCGAGGCCTCTGCCGACGAGAACGTGATCAATGCCCACCGCGACCTGCTCAAGGAAGACGAATTCGTGGTGTTGCTGGGGCGCCTGCAGCTCGACCATTTCAGCGGCGGCCTGCGCGTCAAGGTGATGCAGGGCTGGGATCTCGCCGGCGCGCGCGCCAAGTTCGGCCGCTACCTGCAGGTGGCGGTGGGCGACTGCGCACCGGACGTGCAGCGCCTGGTGCGCGAGTTCCCCCCGAAGCGCCAGGAGACGCCCGAGGGCGAGGTGCTGGTGCATGGCTTGCGGGTGCGCATGGGCGTGCGCTGCCGCTCCGAGGGGCAGGAGGCCGTGGCCGAACTGCAGCTCGGGGAAAGCAGCCGGTTCTTCCCCTCGGACGCGGCCCTGGCGGCCTGGGGCGCGGAGGCCGGCAGCGGGGCGGTGAACGTCGTGTACGACGCAGGCTGACATGGCGCGGGGGTGTGTTCCACGGTGCGGCCTTGAAATTCCGGCCGCCGGCGGCACCTGGGTCGGTGCGTTTCCCGCTGGCGGATTTCCGCCCATGCCGCACCGCATGCGAAACCGTGTCGCAAGACCGGAATTTGCACCCCGGCAACGGGCTTTTTCGGTCTGGGGCAAACTGTCCCGGACGCTCTAGAATGGTCCGCATGGCAACTAAACCACCCCCCATGACCCCGACGCCTCCCACGGGAGTGCCGTCGCGGGATGATGGCGGCTCGGTCGTGCTCGAGAGGCGCACGCAGAGGACCCAGCCGCCCCAGATGTACCAGGTGGTGATGCTGAACGACGACTACACGCCCATGGAATTCGTGATCGTCGTGCTGCAGGAGTTCTTCGGCAAGGACCGCGAAGCGGCCACGCAGATCATGCTCAAGATCCATCTGGATGGCAAAGGCGTATGTGGTGTGTATTCGCGCGACGTCGCCGCCACCAAGGTCGAACAGGTGCGCGAAGCCGCGCACAAGGCGGGCCACCCGCTGCAATGCCTGAGCGAGCCGGTTGAATAACCGGCCCCGGGTCCCGATCTACCGTTATCCCTTCCCCGCAAGCACAAAGGAGTTCACATGATTGCCCAGGAACTGGAAGTCAGCTTGCACATGGCCTTTGTCGAGGCCCGCCAGCAGCGCCACGAGTTCATCACCGTGGAGCATCTGTTGCTTGCACTGCTTGATAACCCCAGCGCAGCCGAGGTGCTGCGTGCATGCTCTGCCAACGTCGAGGACCTTCGCTCGTCGCTGGCCAATTTCATCAAGGACAACACACCGCAGGTGGCGGGCACCGACGAGGTGGACACGCAGCCCACGCTGGGATTCCAGCGGGTGATCCAGCGCGCCATCATGCACGTGCAGTCCACCGGCAACGGCAAGAAGGAGGTGACCGGCGCGAACGTGCTGGTCGCCATCTTCGGCGAGAAGGACTCGCACGCCGTGTACTACCTGCACCAGCAGGGCGTGACCCGCCTGGACGTGGTCAATTTCATCGCCCATGGCATCAAGAAGGGCGAGCCGCCGGAGCCCGCCAAGGCCGAGAACCCCTCGGAGGCCGAGGAAGGGGCTGGCGGCGAGCGCAGCGAGAAGGCCTCTCCGCTGGAGCAGTACACCCAGAATCTCAACGTGGCTGCCAAGGAAGGCAAGATCGATCCGCTGATCGGCCGCCACTACGAGGTCGAGCGCACCATCCAGATCCTCTGCCGCCGCCGCAAGAACAACCCGCTGCTGGTGGGCGAGGCCGGCGTGGGCAAGACGGCGATCGCCGAGGGCCTGGCCTGGCGCATCACGCAGAACGACGTGCCCGAGATCCTGGCCGAGGCCTCGGTCTATTCGCTGGACATGGGCGCGCTGCTGGCCGGCACCAAGTACCGCGGCGATTTCGAGCAGCGCCTCAAGGGCGTGCTCAAGTCGCTCAAGGACAAGCCGAACGCCATCCTGTTCATCGACGAGATCCATACGCTGATCGGCGCGGGCGCCGCCTCGGGCGGCACGCTGGATGCGTCCAACCTGCTCAAGCCGGCGCTCTCCAGCGGCCAGCTCAAGTGCATCGGCGCGACCACCTTCACCGAGTACCGCGGCATCTTCGAGAAGGACGCGGCCCTGTCGCGGCGCTTCCAGAAGGTCGATGTGGTCGAGCCGACCGTGGCCGAGACGGTGGACATCCTCAAGGGGCTCAAGAGCCGCTTCGAGGAGCACCACAGCGTGAAGTACGCCGCCGCGGCCCTGCAGGCGGCGGCGGAGCTGTCGGCCAAGTACATCAACGACCGTCACCTGCCCGACAAGGCCATCGACGTGATCGACGAGGCCGGCGCGGCCCAGCGCATCCTGGTGGCCAGCAAGCGCAAGAAGACCATCGGCAAGGCCGAGATCGAGGAAATCGTGGCGAAGATCGCGCGCATCCCGCCCGCGAACGTGTCCAACGACGACCGCAGCAAGCTGCAGACCATCGAGCGCGACCTCAAGAGCGTGGTGTTCGGCCAGGACAAGGCGCTGGAAGTGCTCGCCTCCGCGGTCAAGATGGCGCGCTCGGGCCTGGGCAAGGGCGACAAGCCGATCGGCTCGTTCCTCTTCAGCGGCCCGACCGGCGTGGGCAAGACCGAGGCGGCCAAGCAACTGGCCTACATCCTGGGCATCGAGCTGATCCGCTTCGACATGTCGGAGTACATGGAGCGCCATGCCGTGAGCCGCCTGATCGGTGCGCCCCCCGGCTACGTCGGCTTCGACCAGGGTGGCCTGCTGACCGAGGCCATCACGAAGAAACCGCACGCGGTGCTGCTGCTCGACGAGATCGAGAAGGCGCACCCGGACATCTTCAACGTGCTGCTGCAGGTGATGGACCACGGCACGCTGACGGACAACAACGGACGCAAGGCCGACTTCCGCAACGTCATCATCATCATGACGACGAACGCGGGGGCCGAGACCATGAACAAGGCCACCATCGGGTTCACCAACCCGCGGCAGGCCGGCGACGAGATGGCCGACATCAAGCGCCTGTTCACGCCCGAGTTCCGCAACCGCCTGGACGCGATCGTCAACTTCAAGGCGCTGGACGAGCAGATCATCCTGCGCGTGGTGGACAAGTTCCTGCTGCAGCTCGAGACCCAGCTCGCCGAGAAGAAGGTGGAAGTCACCTTCACCGACACGCTGCGCAAGCACCTGGCGAAGAAGGGCTTCGATCCGCTGATGGGCGCGCGCCCGATGCAGCGCCTGATCCAGGACACCATCCGCCGTGCGCTGGCCGACGAGCTGCTGTTCGGACGCCTGACCGAAGGTGGCCGCCTGACGGTGGACATCGAGGTGAAGACTGACGAAAAGGGTGTGGAAACGCCCGAGGTGCTGCTGGACATCCAGCCGCTGCCGAAGAAGGACCGTTCTGCCAAGTCCGAGCCCGCGGAACCCGAAGAGGCGACGGCGGACTGACGGTCCCGCCCGCCACGCGTCGGTGCCCTGCGGCACCGCGCCGAGCCCGCAGCCCTGCCAGGGGTTTGCGGGCTTTTTTTCGTTGTGCGCCGCGCGGGCTCTCCCGGTGCCGTCTGAAGCGCCATGAAATTTCCTGAATTGCGATGTCAGGTGGTCCGGGCGGCGTTGAAGCCCTCGGCACGCCATGCCATAGTGTTTCCGCCCCGAGGGCCGCGCGCCACTGCGCGGAAGGGGGAGAGCGCGGCGCGCCAGCGGGCCGCGTCCATCCATACCAACGAAAGATCCATTCCATGAAAAGAGCCATCCCTGTGGTCGCGCTCGCCGGCGCTTTCTGCCTGCCCTGCCTGGCCGATGACATGTCGCAGGCCGAAATCATCAAGACCCTGGAAGCCAACAACCTGGCTTCGCTGGTGCCTATGGTGCAGAAAGGGATCCTGGTGCTGAATGCCTCCGGCACCACGGTCAACAAGATGCAGTTGCAGCGTAGCGGCTTCGTTCCGCACGAGGAGGATGCCGCCTTGGCCCGGTACTGGTACCGCGGCATGCCCATCCAGGAGGTGAACGCCCTGGTCGCCAGCAGCTACAGCACCCTGGAGTGGAACGTGCCGAGTTTCGTCGGCATTGCACCGGGCTATTCGTATTCCTACTCCTATCTATCGATCAAGAGCCCCGGGGCGGTCGTGGAGTTCGGCACCGACGCACCGGGGTGGCTGTTCCAGCAATGGTCGGAAGACAATACCTGCCAGATCAAGGCGGAAGGCGGCGGCACCTACGGCCTGGGACTGGCGGGGACGTTTGCTTCCTGCACCGCTCGAAAGTTCCCTCCCGGCACCCGGGCGCTCGGCGAAGTATTCAGCCGGTGGATGGCATCGGCCGAGGTCACGACGAAGATCGTCTGGGTACTCGTGCCGCGCACATAGCGCTCCGTCCCGCGGGCGGATCACCGATGAAGTGCGCTGCGCCGCAGGCCCGGCCAGCGGCCCAGCATGTCAAATTCCGCATCGGCCCAGCGCCGGGCATCAGGGCGCCTGCAGGCGCTGCAGCAGACCCAGCGTGGGGTATCCGTCTGCTGGCTGCCCGATGCTGAGCTGGAAGCGGCGCAGTCCGGCGCGCGTGGCGGGGCCCATGACCCCATCGGCCGTTCCGGCCGCGAAGCCCCGGGCGTTGAGGGCGTTCTGCAGGTCGCGGGTCTGGCTGCGCGTCAGCGGCTGCAGGTCGCGCGGCCACGGGGCCGTCACGCCGGGGCCGCCGGCGATCTGGCGCGCGAGCAGGGCCACGCCCAGGGCGTAGCTGGTGGAGTTGTTGTAGCGCAGGATCACCCGGAAATTCGGCCCCACCATGAAGGCCGGCCCGCGTGCGCCCGCGGGCACGAGGATGGAGGCACCATCCAGCGCGGGCAGCGGCTGGCCGTCGATGGACTGCACACCTTCGTCCGCCCATTGGGTGGACGGGTGGCGCACGGCGAGCTCGGCGCGCTCGTAGTCGAAGCCCGGCGGCAGGCGCACTTCCACGCCCCAGGGCTGGCCGGCCTGCCATCCCATGCGCGACAGGAAGTTGGCCGTGGACGCGGCGACGTCCGGGACGCTGCCCCAGATGTCCCGGTGGCCGTCGCCGTCGGCGTCCACCGCGTAGCCCAGGAACACGGACGGCAGGAACTGGGTGTGGCCCATGGCGCCGGCCCAGGAACCGATCATGCGGTCGGCGGCGATATCGCCCTGGCCGATGATGCGCAGCGCGGCCAGCAGCTCACCGCGCGCCCAGTCGCGGCGGCGGCCCTCGTAGGCCAGCGTGGCGAGTGCATCGACGGTGCGGAAGCTGCCGAAGTTCGAGCCGTAGTTGCTCTCCATGCCCCAGATGGCGGTGATGACCTCGGCGGGCACGCCGTAGCGCGCGGCCGCGGCGTCCAGGGCGGCGCTCTGCTCGGCCAGCACGGCGCGCCCGCGCTGGATGCGCGTGGGCGACACGGCGCTGTCCAGGTAGGCCCAGGGTGGGCGCGTGAACTCGGGCTGGGAGCGATCGAGCTCGATCACCTGGGGCAGCCACTGCGCGCCGTCCAGGGCGGCGGCGACCGTTTCCGGGCGGATGCCGGCCTGCAGGGCCTCCTGGCGGAAGCCCGCGATCCACTGCGCGAAACCGGCCTGCTCGGCCTCGGCGGAAAGCGGGGCGGCATCGGCCACCGGCGCGGCGGGCGGGGCGGGGGCGGGCGTGGCGGCCTGCGTGCCCGGTGCGGGGACGGCCGGCGGTGCCGTATGGACGGGGACCGGTGCGGGGGGCGCCGTGGGGGAGGAGGCGCAGCCGGCCAGCAGGGCGCAGAGCAGGCCCGCTCCAGCGGCGGGCCACCACGGCCTGGCGGGCATGGCGTGGAGGCGGAAGGACGGACGGAGGGCGGAGGCGGGCGTCGTGTTGCTTCGTTGCATGCCCCATTGTCCACGCGCCGCGGCGGTGCCGGCATACTTGCGGGCTGGAGTTTTACGCGCCGCTGCGCTTCACCGATCCATGCACACGTTTTTCTGGCACGACTACGAGACCTTCGGCGCGGACCCGCGGCGCGACCGCCCCGCGCAGTTCGCAGGCATCCGCACGGATGCCGACCTGAACGAGATCGGCGAGCCGGTGATGATCTATTGCCGCCCGGCGCCGGACTACCTGCCCGACCCCGAGTCCTGCCTACTCACCGGCATCACGCCGCAACTGTGCCTGGAGCGTGGCCTGCCCGAGCACGAGTTCGCCGCGCGCATCGAGGCGGAACTGGCCCGGCCCGGCACGATCGGCGTGGGCTACAACACGATCCGCTTCGACGACGAGATCACGCGCTTCATGTTCTGGCGCAACCTGATCGATCCCTATGCGCGGGAATGGCAGAACGAATGCGGCCGCTGGGACCTGCTGGACGTGGTGCGCCTGACCTACGCGCTGCGCCCCGACGGCATCGAGTGGCCGCGCAAGGAGGACGGCTCTCCCAGCCTGAAGCTCGAGCACCTGTCGCGCGCCAACGGCCTGGTGCACGAAGCCGCGCACGATGCGCTGTCGGATGTGCGCGCCACGATCGCGCTGGCGCGGCTGATCCGGCAGCGCCAGCCGAAGCTGTTCGAGTTCGCGCTGGGCCTGCGCCGCAAGGACCGCGTGGCCGCGGAGCTGCGCCTGCCCGCCACGGCCGATACCGCGCGCCCCTTCCTGCACGTGTCGGGCATGTTCCCCGCCGACCGGGGCTGCCTGGGGATCCTGTGGCCCCTGGCCAGCCATCCGACCAACCGCAACGAGCTGATCGCCTGGGATCTGGCGCACGATCCCGCCGAACTGGCCGGCCTGGATGCCGTGCGCATCCGCGAGCGAATGTTCACGCGCACGGCCGATCTGCCCGAGGGCGTGGTGCGGCTGCCCGTCAAGAGCGTGCACCTGAACAAGTCCCCCATGGTGGTGGGCAACGTGAACACCCTCACGCCGGCCATGGCACAGCGCTGGGGCATCGACGTGGAGCGTGCCGCCGCCCATGCGGAGATCGCACGGGCACTGCCCGACATGAGCGCGATCTGGGCCGAGGTGTTCGCGCGGCCGAAGGAGGCGCCGGCCGATGTGGACCAGGACCTGTACGGCGGCTTCGTCGGCAATGAGGACCGGCGGCGGCTGCAGCGGCTGCGCACGCTGCCGCCGCAGGAGCTGGCGCTGGCCCGGCCGGGCTTCGACGACGAGCGCCTGGAGGAACTGGCCTGGCGCTTCCGCGCGCGCAACTTTCCCGAGACGCTGGACGAGGCCGACCGTGGGCGCTGGGAGGCGCTGCGCGTGGCGCGCCTCATGGAGGGCGAGGGCGGCGCCCTGACATTCGACGCGCTGTTCGCGCGGCTGGACACGCTGGGCGAAACCGCGGACGAGCGCGGCGAGGCGATCCTGGGGGCGCTGTACGAGTATGCAGAAAGCATCGCTCCCGATTTCTGACGGCATCGGGAGCACAGGCGAAGGGTTGCCCCTTCCGGTGTCCGGGTCCGTGTCCCTGCCGGCATCTGCCGGCGGGTTGGATGCCCTGCTGGCCTGGGCGCGCGCCTGCCCGCGGCTCTTCGTGCTGACCGGCGCGGGCTGCAGCACGGCGTCCGGCATTCCCGACTACCGCGACGAGGGCGGTGCCTGGAAGCGCTCCCCGCCGGTCACCTACCAGGCCTTCATGGGCGACGAGGCGGTGCGCCGGCGCTACTGGGCGCGCAGCATGATCGGCTGGCGCATCATGGGCGGTGCCGCGCCGGGGCCTGCGCACCATGCCCTGGCCGCGCTGGAGGCGATGGGCCGGGTGGAGATGCTGCTCACGCAGAACGTGGACGGCCTGCACACTGCCGCGGGGCAGCAGCGGGTGATCGACCTGCACGGGCGCATCGATACGGTGCGCTGCATGGCCTGCGAGGCGCGCATGCCACGCGCGGACCTGCAATCCTGGCTGGAGGACCGCAACCCGGCCTGGGCCGCGCTGACGGCCACTGCAGCGCCGGACGGCGACGCCGACCTGGACGGGCGCGACTTCTCCACGTTCGCGCTGCCGTCCTGCCCGCACTGCGGTGGCGGCCCCCTGAAGCCGGACGTGGTGTTCTTCGGCGAGAGCGTGCCGCGCGAGCGCGTGGAGGCCGCCCGGGCAGCCCTGGCCCGCTCCGATGGATTGCTGGTGGCCGGCTCCTCGCTGATGGTGTATTCGGGCTTCCGCTTCGTGCAGGCGGCCGTGGATTCCGGGCTGCCGGTGGCGGCCGTGAACCGGGGCGTGACGCGCGCGGACGCATTGATCGCGGTCAAGGTCGAGGACGACGTGGGCCGCGTGCTGGAGGCCCTGGCGCATGCGCTGGCACCATCCCGGGGAGTGCCGCCGGCCGCATGACCCGGTGGCACGGGCGGTTTTGCGCGACGGCGTCCGCCGATGGTGCTATGGTGGCCGGATAACGCCCGGGCCGCGCCGCGAGAGCGAGCCGGGGCACCTGAGGAGACAAACCCATGCAGAGCTCCCTCCATGGCGGGGAGGCGGCGCAGGCCGCCGCCTTCGCGCCGCTGCCTTCGGCCCGCGTGATCGCCGAGTCGCACGAGCGCTCCCGCTCCTTCGGCCTGCACCGGCACGCATCCGCCGACCTCCAGCCCCTGGCGCCCGACGCGCTCGCCTGGGCCGTGGCGTGCAACGACGCGCTCTGTGCGCATGCGCTCCCCGTCATGGAAACCCTCTCGGCGCAGATCGCGGGCACGCAGAGCATGGTGCTGCTTACCGACGCCCAGGGCGTGGTGCTGCACGCCCTGGGCGACGAGGAGTTCCTCGGGCGCGCCCACCGGGTCGCGCTGCGGCCCGGCGGCTCGTGGTCCGAGCGCAGCAAGGGCACGAACGCCATCGGCACGGCCCTGGCCCTGGGCGATGCGGTGCAGGTGAACGGCGACGAGCATTTCCTGGCCGCCAACCAGTTCCTCACCTGTTCCTGCGCGCCCATCTGCGACCCGCTGGGGCAGGTGATCGGCGCGCTCGACGTGAGCGGCGAGCGCCACCAGCAGAGTGCCCACACGCTGGCCCTGGTGCGCATGTCCGCCCGCATGGTGGAGAACCATCTCTTCGGCAAGGTCTATGAGGACGCGGTGCGGCTGCGCTTCCATGCACGCCCGGAGTTCCTGGGCACGCTGGTGGAGGGGCTGGCCGCGTTCACGCCGGAGGGCCGCTTCCTCGCGGCCAACCGCAGCGGGCAGTTCCAGCTCGGCATGTCGGCGAACGCATTGCAGGCACAGACCTTCCCGTCGCTCTTCGGCATGCCGATGAGCGCGCTGCTGGCCCATGCACGCGGCGCCATGGCCCGGCCGCTGCAGCTCGCGCTGCCGGGCGGGGTGGTGGTCAATGCGATGGTGGAGTTTCGCCCGAAGGGGGCTGCGGCCCTCGGCTGGATGGTGCAGGGGCGCGACGAGGACGTTTCTCCCGTGACCGCGCCTGCACCCGCGCCCGTGGCGCCAGCTTCCGCCGCGGCTGCGGCAACCCGGCCGCGGCCCACCGCCCCGGTTCCGGCCGGCAGTCCGAGGCTGTCCGGCCTGCGCTACCTGGATACGGGCGATGCGCAGCTGGCGCAGGTGATCGACCGCGTCTCGCGCGTGCTGGGCAGCGACGTGCCCCTGCTCATCCTCGGCGAGACCGGCACGGGCAAGGAACTGCTGGCCCGCGCCATCCACCAGGACGGTCCCCGCGCGCGCGGACCCTTCGTGGCGGTGAACTGCGCATCGATCCCGGAAACATTGATCGAGGCCGAGCTGTTCGGCTACGAGGAGGGCGCCTTCACTGGCGCGCGCCGCAAGGGTAGCGTGGGCAAGATCGCCCAGGCCCACGGCGGCACGCTGTTCCTGGACGAGATCGGC
This sequence comes from Paracidovorax cattleyae, assembly GCF_900104515.1. Classification (GTDB taxonomy): domain Bacteria; phylum Pseudomonadota; class Gammaproteobacteria; order Burkholderiales; family Burkholderiaceae_C; genus Paracidovorax; species Paracidovorax cattleyae. The sequence goes on along the minus strand of NZ_FNJL01000031.1, from coordinate 30,286 downwards.
GACATGCCGCTGGCCATGCAGGCCCGGCTGCTGCGCGTGCTGCAGGAGCGCACCGTGGCGCCGCTCGGCTCGGCGCGGCAGATTCCGGTGGACGTGCATGTGCTGTGCGCCACCCACCGCAACCTGCGCGACATGATGGCCCGGGGACTGTTCCGCGACGATCTGTACTACCGGCTCAACGGGCTGGTGGTCCGCCTGCCGGCGCTGCGCGAGCGTTCGGACCTGCGCGTCATCGTGCAGCGCCTCCTGCAGGCGCAGGACCGGGAGCGGGCTGCCGAAGGCTCCGCACCCGGATGGCAGCGGCCGCGCCGGACGGCGCCCCTGCGGGTCTCGCCGCGGGCCATGGAGCTGTTCCTGCGGCACTGCTGGCCGGGCAACCTCCGCCAGCTCTCGAATGCGCTGCGCACGGCGGCGCTGATGGCCGGCGATGCGGACGAGATCGACATCGGGCACCTGCCGGAGGACCTGTTCGACGACGACCCTCCCACTGCCGCCTCCGCAGCCCCGGTGCCAGCAGGACACCTGGGCGATGCCACGCCCGGGGCGTCGGCATGGGGCGCCGAGCCCTGCCCGCCGGGCCGGGGCGCTGCACTCCGGTCCGCGCCGGCCGCGGTGCGCTCATGGGATGAGACGGTGGAGGATGCGCTGCGCCATGCGCTGTCGGTGCATGGCGGCAACGTGTCCGCCGTGGCGCGGGCACTGGGGGTGTCGCGCAATACGGTGTATCGGCGGCTGAAGGCCATGGACGAGGCGCCGGCCTGTCATTAACGTCCTGTACCGATTGCGCGGGGTCGGAATATGAATGGGTATATCTAATGCCCTGGAGCTTCGCTATCGCAACGGAGAAAGAGGTAAGTTGATCGTTTGTCGGTTTAACTACAGCTTTCAGTGGAAGGTGCCAACAAATATCAAAAATTACCAACTCCCAGCGCTCTAAGTTGTTGATCTATAAGGCTAATAAATGATTGTGTTGGTTTCTTCATAGATTGGCGGAAAGATAGCAAGGGCTGATCTCTGTCGTTGTGATGCCTCCGGTAATTTTTCGTGTAGAATGGTCTCGGCTCCGTAGACAGACTTTCTGCCATGTATCGTGGCACTTGACAACAACGTGAGGGCCTATGCCTCATCCTTATGAATCGACACAGCGTATTTGTATGTGACGATTGGTTCGCGTAAGAGTGTCTGCGGAGCCACCTTTACTGATGGCCATCACTTCCCTACTGTTGTGCTTTCATCACTGAGTCGGCTCAAGGCAGCTACGTCACGCGCTCATCTTGCGAGCATATTGGGCATTAAGCTGCAAGACCTGACATATCTTCTTTATAAAAAGCCTATATATAAAAAATATACTTCTTTTGAAATTCCAAAAAGGAGTGGCGGTAAGCGAAAGATAAGTGCGCCGATTGATTCTCTAAAATCGCTGCAGAGGAAAGTGGCAGAAGTTTTGCAGGAATGTATTTCTGAAATTGAAACCTCTACCAAAAAGATCAATCGTGCTGCTCATGGCTTTCGCCTCGATAAGAGCATACTCACCAATGCAGCAATGCATAGAAATAAGCGGTATGTTTTTAATATTGACTTAGAGGACTTTTTTCCTTCTATTACTTTTCCAAGAATCAGAGGATTCTTAACCTCAGATAAGAACTTCAACCTTGCTCCTGTTGTTGCAACCACAATCGCGCAAATAGCTTGCTTGGAAAGTAAATTGCCTCAAGGTAGCCCTTGCTCTCCCGTTATATCTAACCTGATAGCGGGAATTCTCGATGTGCATCTATCACGATTAGCAAAGGTAAATGGATGTACATATACGAGATATGCAGACGATATTACATTTTCGACCAATAAAAAAGATTTCCCAATTGCAATCGCTATTGAATCGCAGGGAAATGCCAATGTCTGGGTGTTGGGCAGGCAGCTTGCGGGGTTAATTAAAAAGTCAGGATTTTCTGTTAACGTGTCAAAAACACGTATGCAATATCGGACATCACGGCAACAGGTCACAGGTTTGGTCGTGAATAAAAAAATCAGCGCCCCTAATGAGTACAGGCATCAGGTGAGGGCTTATGTGAATTCACTTGTTCGGCGCGGTTTTTATATGGTTGATAATGGTGAAAAGGTGGAGGAGGGTGGTATTCAAAAATTACATGGGATGCTTGGCTTTATTCATGCGGTGGAAAGCGTTTACCGTACCGATCTGCAACGGCAGCCGTACAACTATCCGGGTGTGGTAATTGACGAAAGAAGGCCTACTGGAAATTTGTCAATATATCGTCGATTCCTTTTATATACCCGATTTTATGCTAACCATCAGCCGCTGTTAATATGTGAAGGGAAGACTGATAACGTTTATATTGGCAATGCTATTCATCAGCGAAAATCGGAATTTCCTTTGCTAATTAAAAAGAATGATGATGGCAAAGATGTGATCTCTTTTCAGTTTTTTAAATATGCTAGAAAGCATCGAAGAAAGAGTGATATATATTTGCCAAATTATTCTACCGCCATGATTTTGGGTAACGGTAGTGGTGGAGGACCTAATTTGGCTGGTTTGATGAGTGCATATAGGAGTGAGTTGAAAAAATTCACCTCTCCCGGTGGAAAGTGTCCAGTTATTTTTATTGTCGATAGTGATAGTGGGGGGAAGCCGGTTTTTAAAGTTATAGAGGGTATTACAAAGAAAAAACCAAGCGGTACAGAGCTATTTATTCACGTGTTTGAAAATGTTTATGTGATTCCTATATCAAAAGATGGTAAGTCAAATGTGAGCATCGAACATCTTTTCTCGGAAAATGATAAATCGATATTAATGGATGGGAAACCTTTTGATTTCTCGGGCGAATCGTCGGACTCTATCTTGGGTAAAGCTAGTTTTGCATACGATTTTGTTGCTAAATACCCTGAGAAGATTGACTGGTCTGGATTTTCTAGGTTGTTGAAATCTATAAGTGATATTCTTGAGCTACATAAAGCTTGAAAATAAAATTTTATTCAAATATTTTTTAGATTCATTTGCTTGAGGATTGTCTATCTTCGTGCGCGTCTGGGGCGGGGCGGTTTTATAAAAATTGGCAGAGTTCATTGGGTTATGGGTATATGCGCATATGGGCCATGCGGTGCATAGATGCATATGAATTTGCACCTTTAATGCAAAGAATTTTCTCCCCGGAAGTGGGTCTGTGAAAGTCGGTGGACCATACTAGTCTTCAAGGACGGCCTCTAGATAAATACCCAGCAATTGGGGCCTGCTTTCTATGAGGTGATTTTGAATATTCCCAAAAGAATATTTGTGATGCGTCTAGGTCACGATTGCTGTGGTGATAGCCTCCAATACCATGGCGTATAAAATGACTGCTTGGTCCACTTCATGATGCGCGCGTTTCTGCCCGCACACTCCATACCAAAAGTCCAACGGGGCAGGCCCAGAGGATGGACAGCACCCCCACGACGATCAGCGATTCGGGATCGGCCGTGCTCGCAAAAACGGCGACGGCGGCATTGAGCAGCCCTGCGACGGGCGCGATGGCGAACAGCCAGATCGCCGCCACCCCGTTGTGCTGGAGCTTCATGCAGGCGATTGGCACGAGGCAGAGCAGGGCGGGGCTGTAGATGAGCCAGGCCAGCAGGGCATTCCCTTCCCCGACGTAGGGCAGCCCGCTCGCCGAGAGGTGCAGGACGATGCCCCATGCCACGATCCCGACGGCCAGGCCCGCCAATCCGAGGAGATATCGCATGGGACGAGTGCAGTTCTCGTGGATGAGGCTGCGGCGCTGTCCGTCAGCCTGCCCCGCGCGGCGGCGGCCCCAGCGCCTCGATGGCCGCCCACTCGTCGTCGCCGTAGAGCCGTGAGCGGGTGAGGAATCGCAGCCCCGTGGGCCGTTCCAGCGAGAACATGCCGCCGTTGCCGGGCACGGCGTCGATGATCAGGTGCGTGTGCTCCCAGTAGGCGAACTGGGATCCGCTCATGTAGAAGGGCGTGCCGGCGATCTCCCCGAGCAGCACATCGGAATCGCCGAGCATGAATTCGCCGCGGGCGAAGCACATGGGCGCGCTGCCATCGCAGCAGCCGCCTGACTGGTGGAACATGAGCGGGCCGTGCTGTGCGTGCAGCCGTTCGATGAGGGCGACGGCCTCGGGCGTGGCCGAGACACGGGTTGCGGAAACGGGAGTTGCGGAAACGGGGGGCGCGGTCGTCGTCATGCGGTGTCTCCTGTCATGGGTCTGCGCTTCGTGCAGTGTGCCCGAAGCGCAGCGGCGGCACCCGTCCTGCGGCCAGCCCACGCCCTGCGCCAGTACGCAGGGCGTATCCGCCGAGGTCGTCAGTGCGCCGCCATGTCCAGCACGATGCGGCCCTGGATCTGGCCCTTGTGCATGCGTGCGAACACGTCGTTGATGTTCTCCAGCTTCTCGGTCGCCACGGTGGCCTTGACCTGGCCGCGGGCCGCGAAGTCCAGCGACTCCTGCAGGTCCAGGCGCGTGCCTACGATGGAGCCGCGCACGGTAATGCCCCGCAGCACCATGTCGAAGATCGGCAACGGGAAGTTGCCGGGCGGCAGGCCGTTGAGCGACACGGTGCCGCCGCGGCGCACCATGCCCAGCGCCTGCTCGAAGGCCTTGGGCGAGACGGCCGTGACCAGCGCGCCGTGGGCGCCGCCGATCTCCTTTTGCAGGTAGGCGGCAGGGTCGGCGGTCTTCGCGTTCACCGTTACGCTGGCGCCGAGCTTTTTCGCCAGTTCGAGCTTGTCGTCTTCCACGTCCACGGCCGCCACGTTCATGCCCATGGCCTTGGCGTATTGCACGGCCATGTGGCCCAGGCCGCCGATGCCGGAGATGACCACCCAGTCGCCGGGCCTGGCATCGGTCACCTTCAGGCCCTTGTACACCGTCACGCCGGCGCACAGTACCGGGGCGATGTCCACGAAGCCGACATCCTTGGGCAGGTGGCCCACGAAATTCGGATCGGCCAGTGCGTAGTCGGCGAAGCCGCCGTTGACCGAGTAGCCGGTGTTGCTCTGCGATTCACACAGGGTTTCCCAGCCGCCCAGGCAGTGGGTGCAGCATCCGCAGGCCGAATGCAGCCACGGCACCCCCACGCGGTCGCCTTCCTTCACGTGCTTCACGTTCCTGCCGATGGCGGCGACGAAGCCCACGCCCTCGTGCCCGGGAATGAACGGCGGGTTGGGCTTGACGGGCCAGTCGCCCTCGGCGGCGTGCAGGTCGGTGTGGCAGACGCCGGAGGCCTCGATCTTCACGAGGATCTGGTCATCGGCGGGCGTCGGCACCGGGGCCTCCTCGATGGTGAGGGGCTTGCCGAATTCACGCACGACGGCGGCTTTCATGGTCTTGGGAAGCATGGAACGGGAATCCTTTCTTTTGTCGGAAGGGTTGGAACCTCGAGCAGGTTCTCAACGGGGAGGGCTGGCTTCCACCATATGCCGCCCTCCCTCGGTCGCTGCTGATGCAGGTCAAGCCGTCAGAAGAAGCCCAGCTTGTTCGGGCTGTAGCTCACGAGCAGGTTCTTGGTCTGCTGGTAGTGGTCGAGCATCATCTTGTGGTTCTCGCGGCCGATGCCGGACTGCTTGTAGCCGCCGAAGGCTGCATGCGCGGGGTAGGCGTGGTAGCAGTTGGTCCACACGCGGCCGGCCTGGATGCCGCGGCCCATGCGGAAGGCGCGCGCACCGTCGCGGCTCCAAACGCCGGCGCCCAGGCCGTAGAGCGTGTCGTTGGCGATCTCCAGCGCTTCCTCCTCGGTCTTGAAGGTGGTGACGGACACCACCGGGCCGAAGATTTCCTCCTGGAAGATGCGCATCTTGTTGTGGCCCTTGAACACCGTGGGCTTGACGTAATAGCCGCCGGCCAGGTCGCCGCCGAGCAGGTTGCGTTCGCCGCCGATCAGGCATTCGGCGCCTTCCTTCTTGCCCAGGTCGAGGTACGAGAGGATTTTCTCCAGTTGCTCCTGCGAGGCCTGCGCGCCGATCATGGTGCCCTTGTCGAGCGGATGGCCCTGGGTGATGGCGGCCACGCGCTTCAAGGCGCGTTCCATGAAGCGGTCGTAGATCGATTCCTGGATCAGCACGCGGCTGGGGCATGTGCAGACCTCGCCCTGGTTCAGCGCGAACATGGCGAAGCCTTCCAGCGCCTTGTCGAAGAAGGCGTCGTCGGCGGCCAGCACGTCCTCGAAGAAGATGTTGGGGCTCTTGCCGCCCAGCTCCAGCGTGACCGGGATGATGTTCTGGCTGGCGTACTGCATGATGAGCCGGCCGGTGGTGGTCTCGCCCGTGAAGGCGATCTTCGCGATGCGGTTGCTGGAAGCCAGCGGCTTGCCGGCCTCGAGCCCGAAGCCGTTGACCACGTTGACGACGCCGGCGGGCAGCAGGTCGCCGATCAGCTCCAGCAGCACCAGGATGGAGGCGGGCGTCTGCTCCGCAGGCTTGAGCACCACGCAGTTGCCGGCGGCCAGGGCCGGCGCCAGCTTCCAGACGGCCATCAGGATGGGGAAGTTCCAGGGAATGATCTGGCCCACGACGCCCAGCGGCTCGTGGAAGTGGTAGGCCACGGTGTCGTGGTCGATCTCGCTGATGCCGCCTTCCTGCGCCCGGACGGCGCCCGCGAAGTAGCGGAAGTGATCGATGGCCAGCGGGATGTCGGCCGCCATGGTCTCGCGCAGAGGCTTGCCGTTGTCGATGGTTTCGGCTACCGCGATGGTCAGCAGGTTGGCCTCCATGCGGTCGGCGATCTTCAGCAGGATGTTGGCGCGGTCCGTCGTGGACGTCTTGCCCCAGGCCGCCTTGGCCTTGTGCGCGGCGTCCAGCGCGGCGTTCACGTCCTTGTCGTTGGAACGCGGAATCGAGGTGAACACCTGGCCGTTGATGGGCGAGCTGTTCTCGAAGTACTGGCCGTCCACCGGGGGAACCCACTGGCCGCCGATGTAGTTGCCGTACTGCTTCTTGTAGGGGTTGGCGATGCCGAGGTTGGCGATTTCTGCCATGTCCATGGTGCTTGTCTCCTGTGGTGGTGGAATGTCCGGGCGGCGCACCGTGCGCTCTCCGGTGCAGGACATTGCGCAAGCCGCATGCCAGCGCATGCGCCCCGTGTTCCATGCTCCGCAGAGGCCGTCCAGGTGCTCCATGTGTTCCGTTATGGAGCAGTGGCTGCGCAGCGGTGTTGCATGGCGGAGCGGCGCCCGCGAGAGGCGATGCCGGCCGGCCCGGGGGCGGAGGCCTGCTATGCGGCCCGCCCGCTCGCCCGGAAGGGGCTGTCGGCGTCACCCGGGGCACGCCGGCCGCTCTTGGTGTATAACCGCGCCTCCCCGGACACCCGCGGCGCCGCGCCCCGCGCCTGCCGGCCCCACCGTTTCATCCCCCGAGCATGACTGACCACTACGCCGCCCTCGGTCTGAGCGCGACCGCGAGCCTGGCCGACATCAAGAAGGCGTTCCGCCAGAAGGCGGCCTTCTACCACCCCGACCGCAATCCCTCGCCGGATGCGGCCGAGCGCTTCCGCGCGGCCCAGAAGGCCTACGAGGTGCTGTCGGACGATGCCGCGCGCCAGGCCTACGACGACAACCGCCGCCGCAACCTGCTCGACGATCCGCTCCAGACGGCGCGGGAGATCTGGCAGTCCTATTTCAAGAACGTGCTTTCCTCGTGAAACCCTCTCCTTTTTTCCATGACCTGCGCTCGGCCTACCAGGCCGAGCTCGACGACCTCGCCCAGGATTCCGAGGGCAAGGATGTGCTACGCAAGCGCCTCGCCCAGAAGCGCGGCGAGATCGCCTTCCTGGCCAGGATGATCGATTTCAGCCCCGAGATGGTCGCGGTGGCGTTCCACCAGGGCTTCCGCTTCCTCCGGCCGGCCGCGCTCGATCCGCTGCTGGGGCGGGGCAGGGTGGATGACCTGCCGGAATGGTCCGCGCTGGGCGGGGCGGTGGCGCTCGAGCCCTGGGCCCAGCCGCTGGCGGACGTGGTGCTGGCCGAACCGTCGGGCGCGCGCTTCCTGTCGCTGGCGGCGCTGCTCGAGTACCAGCGCCAGCACGCGCGCTTCGCCGGCCAGGGTGCCGGCAGCGCCGATGCCGGGGAGGGCGACGGGGAAGAGGGCGGAGACGAGGCGGAGCAGGGCGACGACGACGAGGCCCGCTGGAGTGCCGACGACGCCAGCGAGCCCCGCAGCCATGCCGACCGCGAGGAGGCTGCCGCCGACTGGATGGCCGACCTCGGATTCGACCGCAAGGAGTAATCGCCCATGTCACGACATCTCGCCCTCATCACCCAGACCCAGGCCCTGATCGCCGCTGGCGACATCGTGGGCGCCGAGTCCGCCCTGTCCCAGCTCGCCGACGACGAGGGCGACCGCGCCCTGGTCGAGGTGCTGGACGAGCTCGCACCCAAGGACGTGCTGGCCGTCATGCGCGAGTACGACGAATCCCGCGCCTCGGTGGTCAACATGCTGGTGACGCCCCAGCAGTTCGCCCGCGCGCTGGTGCTGGAGAAGCAGTATAAGGACGCCACGCACACCTACCTGCGCAGCATGGTGAACGCCGTCGTGTTCCGCGGTGACGTGGATCCGGTGGAGTTCCTCACCGCCATCGGCGACCTGGAAGGCGGCAGCGAGGCCCTGGCCCACTATTTCGCAGAGAAATGGAGCCGCCTGGAGGCATTCGCCCGCTCGGGGCTGTTCGACGCCACCGAAGACTACGGCCCGTCGCTGACCGAGGACCAGCTCTTCAACGTGGCCTATGCCCCGCCCAAGGTGGACCAGGACGAGGTGGCCGACCGCGACTGGATGCAGCTGGCCTGGCTGCTGCGCTACCAGTGCCCGGACCTGTTCATCGAGACCCTGCTGGTGCTGCGCGCCAAGGCGCAGGCCTACGACGAAGGGCTGGGCGAGGACGAGACCGGCACGGACGAGGACGACGACGGCAGGTTCGAGACCAGCGAAACCGACCGCGGCAAGGCCACGCCGGCCGCGCGCGCGTCCGACGAAGAGTCGGCGATCTGAGCCGGAGGCTGCCGCGATGAGCGTTTCCGATTCCAGCCCGGCCGCAGGGGGCGCGACGGCGCTGTCGCTGCACGACGGCCGCCCGTTCTTCGAGAAGGCCCTGGTACATGGCATCCGCCACGGCATCGTGCCCACCGAGCGGGTGGAGGCCATCGCGGCCGAAGCACCCAAGGGCATGGTGCAGATCGCCCGCTACTTCGGCACGGAGTTCCTGCGGCCCGACCTGGAGCGCGCGCGCGAGCGCATGGTGAACCTCGTGAGCCTCGACCTGATCGAGGACAGCGGCGGCGACCTCGGCCGCGCCGCGCAGAGCCTGCGCGAGCACAGCTTCCTGTCGCGCTCCAAGGCGGGATCGGACCGGCTGCGCCGCCTGATCGCGCTGCCGCAGAACAGCAATTTCGGGTTCCTCTCCACCACCGGCGAGCCGGACGTGCAGCAACTGTCGGTCTGGTCGCTGCGCAGCCATGCCGACTACCGCGCCGAGCTGGAGCGCCGCACCCGCATCGCCGCCGCGATCGAGGCCGCCCGCTGGTTCGCGGAGCGCCTGGACCTGGACGAAAACGCGCTGGAGGCGGCCGGCGCCGAGGCCGAGGCCGTGGTGCGCATGGGCCTGCTGTGGCACTGGATGCATCCCGCGGCCGAAGCCTGGCCGCATGCCGTGTCGTTCGAGAAGCGACTGTCCGCCATGCGGCGCAAGGGCATTCCCGCGCCGTCGCGCCTGCCGCTGCCCGGCGGCATGCCGGCCGAGGTGGCGGCCGTCGCGCAAGGGCACGTCGCGGCCGTGCTGGCGGACGCCGCGCGCACCCTCGACGCGGCCACGGCGCCCCGCGCACTGCTGCGGCCCATGGGCAGCTTCCGCGCGCGCTATTTCCTGGAGGACGATCCGCTCGCCGAGGTGGACGGCTACCACCAGGGGCTGGACGCCCTGCTGGAGGCCGGAGACGACGGCGAGACAGACCTCGCGCCTGCAAGCCGGACCTGGGAGCGGCTCACCCAGGGCCACGAGGACGAGCATTCGCTGCTCACGCTGTTCCTCTGCCTGGCGGCCGGCGTGCCGCGCAAGACCGTGCTGACCGAGAAGGCCGCCGCGAGCCTGGTGCGCCGCGTGCGCAAACAGGGCTGGCAGCCGGAGCTGGCTGAGGCATTCATCCGCACGCATGCGGCCGGTGCGCGCCAGGGCAGCTACCTGGCGCTCTGGAAGTCCTTCGTGGACGAGTCGGCGGCCACACTGCTCAACCACCGGGACGAGCGCCTGGAAGAGGCGCGCGCGCTGCTGCGCCGCGAATGCCACGTGGCGGACGGCGCGGAGTGACCGCTGCGCCGGCGCAGGATGCCGGGACGGCGGAGGCCTTCTGGCGCGACCCGGCGCTGCCCTTCGCCGAAAGCCGCCGCGCCTGCCGCAGCCGCGCCTGCTACCGGCCCCACCTGCATCCCACCTTCTCGATCGGCGCGGTGGACGGCGGACGCAGCGTGTTCACGGGAGCGGAGGGCGGCCCCGTCGCGCTGCGTGCGGGCATGCTGGTGTTCGTACCGGCCGGGCGCGTGCATGCCTGCAACCCGGCGCCGGGCTCCGCGTGGAGCTACCAGATGCTGCACCTGGATGCAGCGTGGCTCCAGGCGGTGCGCAGCGAGGCCGCCGCAACAGTGCCTAAGGACGGCGGCCCGGTACGCATCGTGGACGATCCGGCCTGCCATGCGCGCTTCGCACACCTGAACGCCCTGCTGTTTTCCCCGGCCGCGCCGCAGGACAAGGAGGCGGCACTGATCGAATTCATCGGCGACAGCGACGCGGTGCACGGCCTGCGCATTCCGGCGCCTGCTGCCGGCCCTGGCCTGCAGGAGCGGCTGCGCCCGGCGATGGAGCGCCTGCGCGACGCGCCCGCCGACAGCGCACCGCTCGATGAACTGGCCCGGCTGGCCGGCATGGGCCGCTACCAGCTGATCCGGGCGTTCAAGGCCTCCACCGGCATGACACCCCATGCCTGGCAGATGAACCTGAGGATCAACTGCGCGCGGGCGCGCCTGCAGGACGGGCACAGCCTCGCGGACGTGGCCCATGGCCTGGGTTTCGCCGACCAGGCCCATTTCCAGCGGATGTTCAAGGCGCATGCGGGCGTGACCCCGGGGCGGTTCCGCGCCTAGCTTTCCTCCGGGCGGGGCCCGGGGGCGCAATTTCATTCAATACGGCGCGCACGGCGGCCGGCACAGTGGCGGCCTCCCACAGCCCACTTTACGCCCGCATGGAACAGTTCCTCCTGATCGCCGCCGCGCATTTCCTCGCCCTGCTGTCGCCGGGGCCGGACTTCTTCCTGATCGCCCGCACCTCGCTGTCGGCCGGATGGCGGACGGCCAGCGGAGCCTGCGTGGGCATCGCGCTCGCCAACGGCGTGTTCATCGTGGCGGCGTTTGCCGGCCTGTCCGCGCTGCGCGTGGGCAGCCCGTGGTTCACCGGCATCCAGCTGGCCGGTGCTGCCTACCTGCTCTACCTGGGCGTGCTGTTCATGCGCCATGCGGGCCGCAGCCGCCTGGATGTCTCCGCTGCGGGGGCCGCCGGCGTTTTCGCGGCAGGGCACAGGGCCTGGTGGCGGGCCGCAGGCATGGGGTTTGTCTCGGCCGGGCTCAACCCGAAGAACGCTCTGTTCTATGCCAGCCTCGCGGCCATGCTGGCCGGGCCGCAGGCCACCCCGGGATGGAAGGTGTTCTACGGTGCGTGGATGTTCTGTGCCGTGCTGCTGTGGGATCTGGCGGTCGCCATCGCGATCGGCAACCGGGCCGTGCTGCGCCGCTTCGCGCGAGCGCTGCCCTGGCTGGAGCGGGTGTCGGGTGCCGTCCTGGTCCTGGCCGGCTGCCTCGTGCTCGCGATGCTCGTGCGCGCGGGATGAAAAAAGAGAAAGCCGCCCCGGCAATGCCAGGGCGGCTTGTCGTCGGCCCGTGGGCCGCGATGGCATCAGAGATCGCCGAACTGCGCCTGCGCGACCGTGGGCAGGTGGCTCTTGATGAAGCCCTGGATCGCGCTGCACGGCAGCAGGAACGGCCGCTGCGTGATCGCGCCGCCGTGGTCATGGATCATGGTGGCGATCTTGACGAACAGCTCCTGGGCGCTGCCTGTGAAATCGACGCTGAAGGGAGGGCAGGATGCCATGTGGGTGCTCCTTCTTGCAGGCGATGAGGGTGCCCGGGCTCAGCAGCAGCCGAACTTGTAGGTATAGATGGCGGTGTTGTTCAGGTAGATGGTGATCTTCGCGCCGCAGGGGATGATGCCGCAGGTGTCCACGCAGGCCTTCAGTTGTGCGCCGATTGGCACGGGAATCGGCAGCGTGAAGCACTTCTTGCCGAGGATCGGGATCTGCACGCAGACCTGGTGGGTGGCCGGGTCGTACGACGCATTCACGCAGACCTGGATGCGCAGCGCGTCCACATCCGTCAGTTGCGCGCGCAGGTTCTCGAAGTTGTCTGCCGAAGCAGTGTCTGCGAAGCCGGCCACAGCGAAATTCGGCACGTGGCCTTCGTTGCTGGCTGCCTTGGTTTGATTGCAATTGCAGTCGGACATGGTTTTTTCCTCTCTCGATTCGTTGCTGTTGAAGTCGGCCGGGGCCATGCAACTTGTCTGCTTCCGGCCGTAGGGGGTGCCCTCGCTTCGTTCGCGACGCCGTGGGGGACGGGATCGACAACGGGGTGAAGGGCAGGCGGATTCTGTGAGCCGTCGGCGTCTTCAGCCTTTAACTGCGTCTTTATTCTTCTGAAGGATCCTTAATCCCCTGGAATACAGGAACCTCCGGGTGCTGCCGGGGTATTCGAGGGCTGCGATTGCATCCGATTACATCGATGTCGTTCGCCGCGATGGCCGGGGGTAGAGTGCAGGCCGCGGGGAGGAAACCGCAGAGCCCGTCCGAGAAAGAAAACGATGGCCCCAGAATTCGCGTTTGACCATTTCGTACTGAAGGTGCGGGAGCGTCAATTGCTCTCGCACGGGTGCCCGGTGGCACTGGGCACCCGTGCCTTCGACGTGCTGTGCACGCTGGTCCACCGTGCCGGCACGCTCGTGACCAAGTCCGAGCTGTTCCGGCAGGTGTGGCCCGGCATGGTCGTGGAGGAGAACAACCTGCAGGTGCATGTGTCCGCCCTGCGCAAGCTCGTGGGTGCGGACCGCATCGTCACCATCCCCGGCCAGGGCTACCGGTTCGTGGCGCGCGTGGCCCGGCCTCCGGAGCCGGAGCAGGAGGCCCTTCCAGCCCCTCAGGCGCGCCTGCCCGATGCATCCACGGGCCGGTCGATCGCGGTGCTGCCTTTCGGCGCGGGCCCCGAGCCCGCCCAGCGCCATTTCGCCGACGGCCTGGCCGAGGATGTCATCCAGCGGATGTCCCGTTCGCGCTGGACCAGCGTGATCGCCCGCAACGCGACGCAGCGCTATGGCCACCCCCTGCCGCCCAACGCGGTGATTGCCCGCGAGCTGGGCGTGCGCTACCTCGTGGCCGGCCAGGCCCGCTTCCATGCGGGGCGGGTGCGCGTGACGGCCGACCTGATCGATGCACCGCGCAACGAGACCATCTGGACCGAGAGCTACGAGCGCCCGGCCGATGACCTGGCGGCGGCACAGTGCGGAATTTCCGCGGCCATCGCGAGCGCGGTGGAACCCGTCCACCTGCGCCGGGAGGAATGCCTGCACAGTGCCACGCCGCCGCAGGATGGCGAGTACTGGCCGCTGCTCATGCGGGCACGATGGCACTTCTGGCGCTCCGGCCGCGACCACCTGCAGCAGGCGGGGCACTACGCCCGCCGGGCGCTGCAGGCGCGCCCCGACGATGCACCCAGCCTGGCCCTGCTGGCCTTCGTGCACATGGCCCGCGTGTGGGCGGGACGCTCGGAATGCGTGCGCGTGGACGCTTCCGAGGCCCGGCGCCTGGCGCTGCGCGCGGTGGGCAGCGACGATACCGATGCCTTCGCCCACTTCACGCTCGGTACCGCGCTGTCGTTCTCCGGCCATTTCGCGCAGGCGATGTCGGAACAGGAACTGGCCCTGTCCATCTGCCCGCAGTTCGCTGCCGCCACCGGCGAGCTCGGTCGCCTGCTGGCCTTCAGCGGGCGCACCCGTGAGGCGGACGACCGTGCCCGGCAGGCCTGCGAGGCCAGCCCGCTGGATCCGCAGATGAGCCTGTGGATGCGCACGCGTGCGCTGGCCCGGTTCGTGGAGGGCGATTACCGCGGGGCCGAGGCCTTCGCCCTGCAGGCGCTCGCGCAGCGGCCGGACTGGCTGCTGAACCACTACCTGCTGGCAGCCTGCCAGGCCGCTGCCGGCCATAGGGCCGACGGGTGCCGCACCCTGGAGCAGGCCCGCCGCTTCGGCCCCTATCCGGCCGATGCGCTGAGGGCCGGCCATCCGTTCGCGGACGGGGCCGTGCTGGCGCACTACACGGACTGCCTGCGGCAGGCCGGATGGCGGGGATAGCCTGAGAACCAGTCCCCGGGTGGGGTGTGCCTCCGGTCAACAACCGTGCAGGAAGTCCACCTGCGCGGGCCGGTCCGGCAGCGACAGCGTGGCCGTGGGCACGGGGCTGCCTGCCAGCCGGTGTCCGCGCCGCCAGACGCCCAGCCGCGTGGCGCGCAGGCGGATGGCCTCCGCGGGCGTGCGCGCATGCAGCAGCACGAAATCCGCATGGCAGCCCGGGACGAGCCCGTAGCCCTCCAGGCCCAGCAGGCGGGCGGGGTTTTCGGTCACGGCGTCGAAGCACTGCCGCATCGCGTCCTGGCCCGTCATCTGCGCCACATGCAGCCCCATGTGCGCGGCTTCCAGCATGTCGGCGCTGCCGCCGCCATACCACGGGTCCATCACGCAATCGTGGCCAAAGGCCACCGTCAGCCCGGCCGCGAGCAGTTCGGGCACGCGGGTCATGCCGCGGCGCTTCGGGTAGGTGTCGTGGCGGCCCTGCAGGGTGATGTTGATGAGCGGGTTCGCCACCACGCCCAGCTGCGCCTCGGCCATCAGCGGAATCAGCTTGCTCACGTAATAGTTGTCCATGCTGTGCATCGACGTGAGGTGCGATCCCGTCGCACGGCCGTGCAGGCCCAGGCGGTGCGTTTCGTGCGCCAGGGTCTCCACATGGCGCGAGAGCGGATCGTCGCTCTCGTCGCAGTGCATGTCCACGCGCAGCCCGCGTTCGGCCGCGAGTTCGCAGAGCAGCCGCACGCTCTCTGCGCCCTGCGCCATGGTGCGCTCGAAGTGGGGAATGCCGCCGACCACGTCCACGCCCAGGTCCAGCGCGCGGCGCAGGTTGTCCAGGCCGCCTGGCGTGCGCAGCACGCCGTCCTGCGGGAAGGCCACCAGCTGCAGGTCCAGGTAGGGGGCCACGCGGCGCTTCACTTCCAGCAGCGCTTCCACCGGCAGCAGGCTGGGGTCGCTGGTGTCCACATGGCTGCGGATGGCCAGCAGGCCGCGCGCCACGGCCCAGTCGCAGTACGCCAGGGCGCGCTCCACGATGGCCTCCTGCGTGAGCAGCGGCTTGAGTTCGCCCCAGAGCGCGATGCCTTCGAGCAGCGTGCCGCTGGCGTTCACGCGCGGCAGGCCGTAGGAGAGCGCGGCATCGAGGTGGAAATGCGCATCCACGAACGGCGGGCTCAGCAGCATGCCGGCGGCATCCACCGTCTCGTGGGCGGGCGCGCGCAGCCCTTCGGTGATCTCCGCGATGCGGCCGTCCTGCACCGCCACCGACATGGAGGTGCGGCCGTCGGGCAGGGTGGCGTCGTGTATCAGCAGGTCGAGCATGGGGTCACCGTGTCGTGGGTCGGGAGTTGTCGAAGGGGCAGGCAGTGCCTGCCGGATTGCATATTCTGGGCCAGTCGCCCGGGCACGCGTTGCGGCTACGGCCAGCGCACCGCCACGTTCCAGCCGGAGGCCGACAGCAGCGGTTTGAGCACCGCCTCCGTGTTCGTCCGCGCTTCCCGCAAGGTCTCGGGCGTGGCGCAGGCCTGCGCGACATCCTGCTGTGCGATGCGCAGTGCGGCCTCGATCGCCTGGGTGCGGTGCTCCGATCCGGGCACCAGCGGCTCCAAACCGCTGCCATGCAGCGCATAGAAGTACGAGCCGCCCTCGTCGCGCGTGCCGTGGCTCACACGGGCCGACACGGTGCGCGGCGCGGGCAGCGCCAGCACGGCGGTGCGCGCGGCCGTGTCCACCTGTTCGTAGCGGGCGGCGCGCAGGTCGGTGCCCACCAGGCAGTCGCCGCGCGCGACCAGCAGCACGCGGGTCTCGCCGATCGGCAGCTCCCAGCGGGTCCAGGGAATGCCCTGCGTCATCGTGCGGTGGAATTCGATCACGTTGGCGTAGCGCACGCGCACGGACACGAGGTCGCCCAGGGATTCGACCGCGACCAGCGGCGGAGATGCCGGGGCAGGGGGCGCGGCACGGCGGCTGCCCAGGGTCCAGGTGGCCGCGGCCGCGAGAGCGGCGGCGAGCAGGAGGGCGGAAAGGGAGACGCGTCGCATGCCCCATTGTGGCCCTGCGGGTGGTATGGCCGCCATGGCAGGGTCTTCCGCGAGAGCCCGGAGCAGCGGCGGTCGGCGCGGTCGGCGCCGTGCCGCGGGAGCGTAAGCTGTGCGCTGCGCGGCGTTACCCAGCCGCCATCCCCGGCCTTGTCTTCGTCTTCCAGAGTCCGATCCCATGCAATTCGCCTACACCATCCTCTACGTCCAGGACGTCGCCCGGTCCATCGCCTTCTACGAAGCCGCCTTCGGCCTGCAGCGCCGCTTCCTGCACGAGGGCGGCGACTACGGCGAGATGGAGACGGGCGCGACCACGCTGGCGTTCTCGTCCCACCAGCTCATGGCGCAATTGGGCAAGAACCCGCGCCGCGCCAGCGCCGACGCACCCAGCTTCGAGATCGCCCTGACGACGGACGACGTGCCCGCGGCCCTGGCCCGCGCCGTGGCCGCCGGCGCCCGGCAGGTGCGCGCGCCGGAGCGCATGCCCTGGGGCCAGACCATCGCCTACGTGGAAGATGGCGACGGCGTGCTGGTGGAACTGTGCACGCCCGTGCAGGCGGGTTGAGAACCTGCGCGCCCGGTGGTGTTCAGGCCGCTTGCAGGGACGCGCGCCACGCCGTGCGCATGAGCCGGTAGAGCACGTGCGGGCGCAACGCATGGCCCTCGGGCACGGACGGATGCTCGAACGTCTCCGCGGGCGACTCCCGCATGCCCAGGCGCGCCATCACCGCCTGGGAGCGCCGGTTGCGCTGCGCGGTGAAGGCGACGATCTCCCTCTGCGCCCGGTCCAGTGGCGCCGGGAAATGCTCCATCACCACGGGATCGGCATTGAGCGCAGCGAACGGCGCGCGGTCCGCGGGCGTCCACGGGCGCAGGCGCAGCCGGGGCGAGCGCAGCAGTGCCGGGTCGATGGAGGCGGGGGCGGGGGCGGGGGCGGGGGCGTCCGGCATGTGGTCCGGAGCGGCGGGGGCTGACACAGTGTTCTGCATCCGCCGATGGTAGTGCGCCACGTGCCTGGGACTAGGGTGGCCCGCCGTGTGCGGGCTCTCAGCGTTCTCCCTTGCGATACGGCTTCATTAACGCCTGCGGGTATGCGGCCTTGCGGGCCACCAGCACCAGCGCCAGGATGGACAGCAGGTAGGGCAGCATCAGGTACACCTGATAGGGCAGCCAGGCGTCGCCGGCCTGCTGCAGGCGCAGTTGCAGCGCATCGAAGAACGCGAACAGCAGGGCGCCGAGCAGCGCTTTGCCGGGCCGCCACGAGGCGAACACCACCAGCGCCACGCAGATCCAGCCGCGGCCGTTGACCATGTTGAAGAAGAATGCATTGAACGCCGACAGCGTGAGGAAGCTGCCGGCCACACCCATGAGCGCCGAACCTGCCACGATCGCGCCGGTGCGCGTGGCCGCCACGGAAATCCCCTGGCCCTCCGCCGCCTGCGGGTTCTCGCCGACCATGCGCACCGCCAGGCCCAGCGGCGTGCGGTAGAGCGCCCAGGCCAGCAGCGGCGCCAGCAGCAGGGCGAGCAGCGTGAGCGGCGTCTGCGCAGAAAGGATGGGCACTCCCAGCCATTCCATCGGGGCGAACGGCGCAATGGTGGGCGGCGTGTTCACCTTCGGGAACCCGACGCGGTAGCCGTAGTAGCTGAGCGCCGTGGCCAGCAGCGTGATGCCGAGCCCGGAGACGTGCTGCGACAGCGCCAGCCCCACGGTGAGCCAGGCATGCAGCAGGCCGAACACGGCGCCCGTGAGCGCCGCCACCGCCACCCCCGTCCACAGGCCATGCCCCGCATACACGGTGAGCCAGCCGGTGAAGGCGCCCGCCACCATGATGCCTTCGATGCCCAGGTTCAGCACGCCCGCGCGCTCGCACAGCAGCACGCCCAGCGTGCCGAGAATGAGAGGCGTGGCCACGCGCAGCGTCGCGATCCAGAAGGCCGGATTGACCAGGATATCGAGCAGTTCATTCATGCCGTCACTCGCGGTTCGCCGGAGGCTGATGCATTGGTTATACCCGCGGCCTGACGCCAGTGCCGCCGCGCAAGGGCCGTCCCGCCGCACTGGCGGCGTCCTCCTTCCCGCGCGCAGCGCGAGAGAAGGGGGAAGCGACGAAGTCGCTCAGGGGGATGTCGTTTCATCTCCATCGCACCCGGTACTGGGCCAGCAGCCCCGCCATCAGAACCGCGATCAGCGAGGCGGCCACGATCACGTCGGCGATGTAGGTGGGCACGCCGATCGCGCGGCTCATGCTGTCCGCGCCGACCAACACGCCGGCCACGAAGATGCCCGCCGCCACCACGCCCAGCGGATGCAGCCCGGCCAGCATGGCGATCACGATGCCGCTGTAGCCGTAGCCCGGCGACATGTCCAGCGTCACATAGCTGGTGCGGCCCGCGACCTCGATGGCGCCGGCCAGGCCTGCCAGCCCGCCCGAGAGCAGGGCCACCAGCACCACGGTGCGCGTGACCGGCACCCCGGCGAACGCCGCGGCCCGCGGGTTGGCGCCCGCCGCGCGGATGTCGAAGCCCGGCACCGTGCGCGCGAGCAGCGCCCAGAGCAGCACGGCCAGGCCCACGGCGAACAGCAGGCCGGTGTGCAGGCGCGAGCCTGGCACCAGGCGCGAGAGTTCCAGGTCGCCCTGCAGCGCGACGCTCTGCGGCCAGCCCAGCGCCAGCGGGTCTTTCATGGGGCCGTCGAGCAGGGCCGACACCAGCAGCAGCATCACGAAGTTGAGCAGCAGCGTGGTCACCACCTCGTCCACGCCCAGGCGCGCCTTCATCAGCGCCGGGCCCAGCAGCAGCGCGGCGCCGGCCAGGGCCGCCGCCAGCATCATCAGCGGGAACAGCACCCACGGCGACCACTCCAGGCCCGTGCCGCCGTGCATGCCGCCCACGGCCACGGCGGCGATGGCGCCGGCATACAGCTGCCCTTCGGCGCCGATGTTGAAGAGACGCGCGCGGAAGGCCACGGCTGCGGCGAGCCCGGTCAGGATCAGCGGCGTGGCGCGCGTGAGCGTCTCGGTGAGCGCGAAGACCGAGCCGAACGCGCCTTGCGCCAGCAGCGCATACGTCCGGCCCACGGGCGCGCCGGCCCACAGCACCAGCAGCGAGGAGACGAGCAGCGTGAAGGCCACGGCGCCGATGGGCGCGGCCACGTAGGCCGCGGCGGAAGTGCGGTGGCGTTTTTCGAGTCTCATGGGATGTTCGGTGCGCGGCCCGCGCCAGTGCCTTCGCCGGCCATGGCCAGGCCGATGGCCTCGCGCGTCCATTGCCCGGCAGGCAGCGCTTCGGTCAGGTGCCCGCCATGCATCACCGCCACGCGGTCGCCCAGATGCAGCACCTCGTCCAGGTCGTCGGAGATGAGCAGCACGGCCGCCCCCGCGTCGCGCGCGTCGATGAGCTGCTGCTGCACGAAGGTGACGGCGCCGATGTCCAGACCCCAGGTGGGCTGGTGGGCGACGATAAGCCGCGGAGGTTCGGGATCGTGTGGATCGGGCGACAGCAGCGCCCGCCCGAGGATCAGCTTCTGCATGTTGCCGCCTGACAGCGACCTCGCCGGCACGTCCGGACCGCCGCCGCGCACGTCGAAGGTCTCGGCCACGCGGCGCGCATGCTGGCGTGCGGCGCGGCGCTTGATCCAGCCGGTGGTGAACCAGGGATGCGAGAACCAGCGGCTGCCCAGGCGTTCGGAGACGGCGTTCTCCCACACCGGCAGGTCGCCCACCACGCCCACGGCATGGCGGTCCTCGGGAATGCGGGCCACCCCCTGGGCGACGAGGCGCTGGGGCTGCGCCGGAAGCGGCCTGCCCTGCAGCAGGGCGCTGCCCCGCGTGGGCAAGCGCACGCCGCACAGCACGTCGGCCAGGGCCACCTGGCCATTGCCGGACACGCCCGCGATGGCCGTGATCTCGCCTGCGCGCAGCGTGAGATGCACGCCGTGCAGTGCATCGCGCCCGCCCGCGGTATGGACATCCGCGAGGGTGCAGACGGCATCTCCCACCCGGCGCGCGGGCCGTCGCTCGGCGCGCTCGACCGCATGGCCCACCATCCACTGCGCGAGCTGCGCCTGCGTGGTGCCCTGTGCGGGGGCCTCGGCCACCAGCCGGCCCTGGCGCAGCACGGCCACGCGGTGCGACACGCGCAGCACCTCGCCGAGCTTGTGGCTGATGAAGATGATCGACAGGCCCTCGGCCACCATCTGCCCGAGCGTGGCGAAGAGCGCTTCGCTCTCCTGCGGCGTGAGCACGGCCGTGGGCTCGTCCAGGATCAGGATGCGCGCGCCGCGGTAGAGCGCCTTGAGGATCTCCACCCGCTGGCGCTCGCCCACGGAAAGATCGCCCACGCGGGCATCGGGCACCACGGGCAGGCCGAAGCGCCGCGACACCTCCAGCAGCCGGGCGCGTGCTGCGCTGCGGCGCGAAAACGGCTGCCACAGCGGCTCGCTGCCCAGCAGCACGTTGTCCAGCACGCTCAGGTTGTCGGCCAGCGTGAAATGCTGGTGCACCATGCCGATGCCCGCCGCCAGCGCCGCGCGTGGCTGGCCCGGCGGAAGCGGTCGGCCGAACGCCTCGATGCTGCCGGCGTCCGCCACGTAGTGCCCGAACAGGATGGACATCAGCGTGGACTTGCCTGCGCCGTTCTCGCCCAGCAGCGCCAGCACCTCGCCGCGCGCGAGCGTGAGCGAGATGCCGTCGTTGGCCACCAGGCTGCCGAAGCGCCTGGTGATACCGGCGAGGCGCAGTACGGTGTCCGGCGCAGCGGC
Organism: Paracidovorax cattleyae; assembly: GCF_900104515.1. Lineage (GTDB taxonomy): Bacteria > Pseudomonadota > Gammaproteobacteria > Burkholderiales > Burkholderiaceae_C > Paracidovorax > Paracidovorax cattleyae. The sequence continues at coordinate 9,056 of NZ_FNJL01000031.1, read as the reverse complement.
CGGCAGGGGGGCGGACATGGGAGGCGGGGCTCCGCCTTACTTGGCCGTGGATTTGGGCTGGCTGTCGTCCACCTTCACGGTGAATTTACCGGCAAGGATCTCGGCCTCGCGCGCCTTGACCTTGGCCACCACGTCGGCCGGCACCTTCTTCTCGAACGTGCCCAGGGGCGCGAGGGACGAGCCCTTGTGCTTCATCATCGAGTACGGGCCGTAGTCCTCGGCCGTGAACTTGCCGGCCTTCACGAGCCCGATGGCGCGGTCCACGCTGGGCTCCATGTGCCACAGGGCGGAGGCGACCACGGTGTCGGGGTACTGGGGCTGCGTGTCGATCACGTTGCCGATGGCCAGCTTGCCCTTTTCCCTGGCCGCGTCACTCACGCCGAAGCGCTCGGCATACAGCACGTCCGCGCCCTTGTCGATCATCGCGAAGGTGGCTTCCTTGGCCTTCGGGGGATCGAACCAGCTGTTGATGAAGGTGATGGTGAATTCCACCTTCGGGTTCACTTCCTTCGCGCCGGCCATGAAGGCATGCATCAGGCGGTTGACCTCGGGGATCGGGAAGCCGCCGACCATGCCGATCTTGTTGGTCTTCGTCATGCCGCCCGCGATCATGCCGGTGAGGTAGGCGGGCTCCTGGATGTAGTTGTCGAACACGCTGAAGTTCGGCGCCTGGGGCTTGCCCGAGGAGCCCATCACGAAGGCGGTCTTGGGAAAGTCCCTGGCCACCTTGCGGGCCGCGGCCTCCACGCCGAACACCTCGCCGAAGATCAGCTGGTTGCCGCCGTTGGCGTACTCGCGCATCACGCGCTCGTAGTCGGCATTGGCCACGTTCTCGCTGCTCTTGTACTCGATCTCGCCGCGCGCCTCGGCGGCCTTCAGCGCCTTGTGGATGCGGCTCACCCACTGCTGCTCATAGGGCACCGTGTAGATGCCCGCCACCTTGAGTCTGGCCTGGGCAAAGGCCGCCACGGGCGCGAGGCCCAGCGTGGCGGAGATGGCCAGGGAGGTGCAGAGCAGGCGGCCGGTGAAGAGGCGGCGGGTGGTCATCGCGGGTTCCTTGGGTCGAGAGAGAGAAGTGACGTAACGATAGGGTCGGCGGACTCAAGCAGGATGCATGCCACTTGAGCTCGGCGCCCGTCCCTTGTTTGGTGCCTTGGGTGTATAGCGGGCTTTTTAGTCTGCGAGCAAGGAGGCTATCCCTTGCTCGGAGCAGAGTTCAATTTTTTACAAAAAAATACGTTACTTGGCATTCTTTCACTTAACTGAAACAAGCTGTTTTCCCATAACATTGTTCCGTTCTAGGGAATCTGAAAATAGTTCGGGGTGGGGGTTGAATGAACGGAAATAGCCGCGGAGCGGAGGCGGAAGCGCGCGCGCTGCCTACGGGGGCGCTCGATTTGAAAGAACAGCAGGACGCGGAAGAGGGGATGGCCTACGGTCCATTGCACGCCCTGTGCCTGGTCGCCCGGCTGCACCACATTGCCTGCGATCCTGCGACGCTCGCCCACCGGCTGGGGCTGGCGGCCAACGACCGCATCGGCGCGCAGGAGTTGCTGCAGGCTGCAAAGCTCATCGGCTTGAAGGCCAGGAAGGTCCGCACCAGCGCCGCGCGGCTGCCGCTCAGCCCGCTGCCCGCGATGGCGCTCGTGGCTGACGATGCGCCGTCGACGCGGCCATCCGGAACGGTCAAGGCCGTCGTGGTGGCGCAGTGCGACGGCCAGCGGGTGCTGCTGCAAGACCCTTCCGGCGCCGGCGAGCAGGGCCGCCCGACCATCGAATCCGTGGAGGACTTCACCAGGCGCTGGACGGGTGAGCTCATCCTGGTCTCCAGCCGTGCCAGCCTGGCGGGCGAACTCGCCAAGTTCGATTTCTCCTGGTTCATTCCCAGCCTGGTCAAGCACCGCAAGCTGCTGGGCGAGGTGCTGTTCATCTCGCTGATGCTGCAGCTGTTCGCGCTGGTGAGCCCGCTCTTCTTCCAGGTCGTGATGGACAAGGTGCTGGTGCACCGCGGGCTCACCACGCTGGACGTGCTGGTCGCGGGGTTGGTCGTGGTGGTGGTCTTCGAGAGCCTGCTCAACGGATTGCGCAGCTACGTCTTCAGCCACACGACGAGCCGCATCGACGTTGAACTGGGCGCGCGCCTCTTCAGGCACCTGGTCCAGCTGCCCCTGGCCTACTTCCAGGCCCGGCGGGTCGGAGACTCCGTGGCGCGGGTGCGCGAGCTGGAGAACATCCGCAGCTTCCTCACGGGCAATGCGCTCACCGTGGTGCTCGACGTGCTGTTCTCCATCATCTTCATCGGCGTGATGCTGGTGTACAGCGTGCCGCTCACGCTCATCGTGCTGGTGAGCCTGCCGCTCTACGTGGGCTTGAGCCTGGCCGTCGTGCCCATCCTGCGCAGGCGGCTCGACCACAAGTTCGCGCGCGGCGCGGAGAACCAGGCCATGCTGGTGGAGACCGTGACGGGCATCCAGACCGTGAAGGCGAGCGCGCTGGAGCCCTCCTTCGCGCGCCGCTGGGACAACCAGCTGGCCGCCTACGTCAGCGCGAGCTTCAAGACGCAGAACCTCGCCTCGTGGGCCCACGAGGGTGTCGGCCTGATCGGCAAGCTCGTCAACGCCGCCACGCTCTGGTACGGCGCCCACCTCGTGATGGATGGCGGGCTGACCGTGGGACAGTTCGTGGCGTTCAACATGTTCGCCCAGCGGGTCTCACAGCCCATCATGCGCATGGCGCAACTGTGGACGGACTTCCAGCAGACCGGCATCTCCATGGCCCGGCTGGGCGACATCCTCAACACGCGCACCGAGGTGCCGGCCAGCAGCGCCGCGCAACTGCCGGCCCTGCGCGGCCGCGTCACACTCGACGGCGTGCATTTTCGCTACCGGCCCGAGGCCGCGCCCGTGCTCTGCGGCGTACAGCTCGACATCCGCCCCGGCGAGGTGATCGGCATCGTGGGCCGCTCGGGCTCCGGCAAGAGCACGCTCACCAAGCTCGTGCAGCGCCTGTACGTGCCCGAGCAGGGGCGCATCCTCGTGGACGGCATTGACATCAGCCTGATCGACGCCGCCCAACTGCGAAGGCAGGTCGGCGTGGTGCTGCAGGAGAACCTGCTGTTCAACCGCAGCGTGCGCGAGAACATCGCCATCGCGGACCCCGCGGCGCCCATCGAGGCGGTGGTGCACTCCGCGCGCCTGGCTGGTGCGCACGACTTCATCAGCGAACTGCCCGAGGGCTACGACACCATCGTCGGCGAGCAGGGGGCGGGCCTGTCGGGTGGCCAGCGCCAGCGCATCGCGATCGCCCGCGCGCTCTTCACCAACCCGCGCATCCTCATCCTCGACGAGGCCACGAGCGCGCTCGACTACGAAAGCGAGGCGATCGTGCAGCGCAACATGGCGCACATCTGCCAGGGCCGCACGGTGATCATCATCGCCCACCGGCTCTCGGCCGTGCGGCATGCGCACCGCATCATCGTCATGGACAAGGGCCGCATCGTCGAAGCCGGCCCCCACGATGCACTCATCCAGCGGCCGCAGGGCCTGTATGCGCACCTCTGGCGCATGCAGGGCGGCGGAGCGGGCAACGTGCCGCCGCTGCAGCCTGGCGCGCAGACGGTGCAGGGGGCGGCCGCATGAGCGCGGGCACCCCCATGCACAGTGCCAACGAGCCGGCCATCCCCCACGAACCCGCACACACGCCAGCCCCGCGCCACCCCGCCATCGAACTGCTCGCACGCTACCGGGACATCCTGCGCGTGGCCTGGGCGCATCGCCACGAACTCGCCGGGCCGCGCCGGCTGGCCGACGAGCAGGCGTTCCTGCCGGCCGCATTGAGCCTGCAGGAGACCCCCGTCCATCCCGCACCGCGGCGCCTTGCCTGGGCGCTCATCGCGCTCTTCCTCATCGCGCTCGCCTGGTCCATATTCGGCAAGATCGACATCGTTGCCGTGGCCTCCGGCCGCATCATCGTGAGTGACCGCACCAAGCTCGTGCAGCCGTTGGAAAACAGCGTCATCCGGCGCATCCTGGTGCGCGAGGGCGACCACGTGGAGGCGGGGCAGGCCCTAGTGCAGCTCGACCCCACGGCAGCGCAGGCCGACAAGACCAGCTTCGACGAAACCCGGCGCTCGGCGCAATCCGAATGGCTGCGCACGCGCGTGCTGGGAGACCTGGTGTCGCGCGCCGCGCGGGGAGACGGTGGCCTGCGCGGTGCGGAAGCTGCGCTGCCCAAGGCACTGGTGCCCAAGGAGTGGAGCGCCGAGGATGCGGACAACGCCCGGGCCCAGCTGGCCGCCGAGTGGAGCGACGTTACGGCCCGCCTCTCGAAGTTCGCGGCCGAGCGGGCGCGCCGCGAAGCGGAGATCGCCACCGTGCGCGCCATGATCGACAAGCTCGAGGCCACCCTGCCCATCGTGCGGCAGCGCGAGCGCGACTTCCAGGCGCTGGCGGACCAGGGGTTCATGTCCGGCCACGCCAACCAGGACCGCATGCGCGAGCGCATCGAACTCGAGCGCGACCTGGGCACGCAGCAGGCGCGGCTGCGCGAGGCGCAGGCGGCCCTGCAGGAAACGCAGCAGACGCGGGATGCCTACCTGGCAGAAACCCGCCGCACCTTGAGCGAGCGGCAGTCCCAGGCCGAACTCAAGCGCCTGCAGAGCGCGCAGGAATGGAACAAGGCCGCATTGCGCGAGCGCCTCGCCACCCTGGTGGCGCCCGTGAGCGGCACCGTGCAGCAACTGGCCGCGCACACCGAGGGCGGCGTGGTGACCGAAGCGCAGGCGCTCATGGTCATCGTGCCCGACGGGGCGCACGTGAGCGCCGAGGTCACGCTGGAGAACAAGGACATCGGCTTCGTGGAGCCCGGCCAGGACGTGACCATCAAGCTGGAGACCTTCCCCTTCACGCGCTACGGCACGGTGCCCGCGCACGTGGAAACCGTCACGCGCGATGCCGTCAACGACGAAAAGCGCGGAGCGATCTTCCCGGCGCTGCTCAAGCTCGACCATGCGTTCATCAACGTGGATGGCAAGGACATCAAGCTCGCGCCGGGCATGAACCTGACAGCGGAGATCAAGACGGGCCAGCGCCGGGTCATCGAGTACCTGCTGAGCCCGATCCAGAAGGCGGGCAGCGAGAGCCTGCGCGAGCGTTGATCAACCAATCGATAAATGAATCCAGAAGGAAGGGACGAAGAGCATGAACCAGGAAAGCTTGGAGAACGCCATCGCTGTCGTACTGCGTGCGGCCCATGTGCGCGACACGACTGGAGATGAGGACGACGCCGCAGTGCGGGGCACCGCTGGAGCGATGGGACGGCACGGATCACTGCGCGACGCACTCGCTGCAGTGATCGCCGCATGGCCGCAGACACCCGGACTGCCATCGTTGCAGGACGTTGAAGTGGCGCAAGTCAAACCCATCGCCGTGTCGGACGCCATCGATGACGGATGGGCAAGCACGCGGCCGACGCTCTTCCAGCCCGATCAAGGCGAAGAGGGGCAGGCGGGCGTGTACGAAACCAAGCCTTGGAAACTTGAGTTGGGGGATGACGCCTATCCGACTGCTACGGGGACGGCGAATGTTGGCGCCGATCTCGCAAAGGCATTGATGGGCGCTGCGGCTGGCGCTGGTGTAGCTGGCAGTTCTGCGCTCACTGCTGCACTGAACGGGACGACTTCCACGGTGGGCGGTTCCGCAGGTCTGGAGGGCAGCGTGCAGCAGTTGGTGCAGGCGATGGCGGGATTCTCGCTGCGGGGGGCGGGGCACGTGACTCCAGGCGCTTTGCTGCCTGATCTGACGATTTCGTTGATCGCGAACCCGCAGATTTAGGTAACCGCTCTTACTTGTTCGGCAGAAGCTCGTAGTACGACTCCGATTAGGCGGCTGCGGATATAGGAGCCGATCAACTTGGGTTTCATTGAAGGCACTGAGTTGAAGTTATATATTTCGGTGTGAAAAATGACACGAAATTGAATATCGTCTGTTTTATTTGAATAATATGTAAAGTAGTTTATGAGAATATTGTTAACCTCTGAATTTTTGCTGGCGTATGCAATTGGGTTTTTCTGCATTTACCTGCCTGATGGTTTTTATAAAAATTTTTTGGCAGAAAATCTGGTGATTTTTATGAGATCTATTATTCCATCTGTAAATGGTTATTGGGAGAAATCGATATTTCCTGAAGTCTCCGCCTTCTATCTCTCCGTTCAACCGCTTATATTTTTGCCTGCTTTTATTCGGATGATAAAAGAGAAAGACATATGCTTTGACAATGGGGGATTGGACGGGGTTTATTTGTATATAAAGAAAAAAAGATTTCCATCGCTAATTGCTATATTGGGTGTTGTTCTTTTTGTATTGCTGGCATTTGTTTTTTATGCTCAACCTGGATATCAATTTGGTCTCATGCCTGTAAATGAGAAAAGATGGGCGTTAGGAATTTTTGGGCCTATTGTTGGCTTCGGTTCTGTATATTTTTCGCTGGCACTTGCTTGGCATTATTTTTCTGTTTTTCTCAGAACTTTGAGGGATTAATATGGCTTGGACTGATTGGAGTAAATGGGATACGGCTGGACAGGTTGGGGGGATACTCGGGCAAAGATTAGAGAGCGCTGCCAGCTTTTTTCAAAATACATCCGAACAGCTGCTTAGGCAAGCAGCTACCAGTGCTTCTCGAGCAGAAATGTATAGGGCGGCTTGGCAAACGCTGGATGGCTTGACAACAGCCGCAATGCATGATTTGAATGCAATTGCCCCTGGCGCGCTGGATGTGCAGATAGCCGGCAGAGTACAAGCACTGAAGGTCGAACTATCAAAAGCAGATGCTTTTATTCGAAGTGCTGCGCAAAACGTATTCGCGGCAAATCAAATTGAAGCCCTCGGTAAGAATCTGGGTGCAATCATAGGTGCAGCAGAATTGTTGTACAAAATGAAAGGAGACAACTTTACTACCTATGACTTTGGTGAAACTGGTCTTGGTTTAGTTGGTGCATCAATCGGTGTAGGTTTGGCTACCCTTGTTGGCGCCCCAGTCGTGGCTACTTTTGCTGTAGGAATAGGGGCAGGTTTTGCTTCTAAATGGCTTTGGGAAAAGAAGATAGCGCCTGAGTTGGGTTGGTCTGATAAAAACAGCCCTCTATTTTGGGATGCATTATTCGATGCGATGGGCCTAAATCCTAGTCCCGATGCCAGCTTGAACCTCAAATATCTTGCTGCACGTAACTGGACACCCCCACGCGACCCCCTCGTCCTGGACCTGGACGGCGACGGCATAGAAGCCGTGGGCATCGATCCTTCCCGCCCCATCCTCTTCGACCACGACGGCGACGGCACCAGGAACGCCACGGGTTGGATCAAGGGTGATGACGGCATCGTGGTGCTGGACCGCAACGGCAACGGCCTGATCGATTCGGGGCGCGAGCTGTTCGGCGACCAGACGCTGCGCGAGGGAGCGCAGGCGGGCCAGGGCATGTTCTATGCCAACGGCTACGAAGCCCTGGCAGGGCAGGACGGCAATGGCGATGGCGTGATCGACGCGGCGGACACGGCCTACGGCCAGCTGCGGATCTGGAAGGACGTGAACCAGGACGGCATCAGCCAGGCGGGCGAGTTGCACACGCTGTCCGATCTGGGCATCGCGCGGCTCAACGCCAAGGGCCAGCGCAGCAGCATCGACCTGGGCAACGGCAACACCCAGCCCTGGAGCGGCAGCTTCACGCGCATGGACGGCAGCCAGGGCATGAGCGGCGTGGCAGAAGTCTCGGGCAGCCTGCTGCTGGCCAGCAACAATTTCTATCGGGAGTTCCCCGACGACCCGGTGCCGACCGCCGCGGCGCAGGCCCTGCCGCAAATGGGCGGCGCGGGCTGGGCGCGCGACCTGCGCGAAGCCATGAGCCTGGGCAACGACAAGTCGCAGGCGCTGCAAGACAAGGTGCAGGCCTTTGCTGCGGGCACGACGCGCGATGCACAGATGGCGGCGGTCGATGGGCTGATCACCGAGTGGGCGCGGTCTTCGGGCAAGCTCGTGGAGACCTTGCGTTTCCACAGCCTGTATTTCGATGCGGCCACGCACCAGTGGGACATCGCCACACCCGACACGCCCATCGACCCACGCCACCTGCCCGGCACGGAAGGCACGTTGTCGGCGGATATGCCCGACGTGGGAACACTGTGGACGGATCCGACGACGGGGCAGCAAAGGCCGCTGACCGAGGAGGACCGGACGGCGCTGTACAAGAAGATCAATGCGCTGGAGGTGTTCAACGGCACGCGCTTCGTGACCTTCGACCGCAACGTGCGTCCGGATTCCAGCGAAGGCAGTGGTGGTACGCCGGTAGGCGGCAGCTCGGGCAGTGGCAGCGGGGGCGGGGGCAGTGGCGCAGAGGCCGACCTGACCTACCGGGTGTCCGCCCGCCTTTCCACCACCCAGCTGGAACTGCTGGCACAGAGCTATGAGCAATTGCGCGAGAGCGTGTATGCGGCGCTGGTGACGCAGACGCGGCTCAGGCCGTACCTGGACAGCGTGGAGCTGGTGGTGGACGAGAAGGGGGTGCGCTTTGATACGTCGGCGCTGTCGTCGATGCTGGATGCGAAGAAGGGCGCCAGCGAGCGTGATGCCATCATCGACTTGGTGGAGTTGAACCGGTACCAGGGCAAGTTGCTCGATGCCGTGGGATTCGATGTTGCGAAGTCTCTGTCGGATTGGGTGTATGCCCTCCCGGAAGGGAGTGCCTTGAGGGCAGAGATCGAGGCGTTTCATGTCTATCTGGCCGGAGTGGCCCAGGGAACATCGGGCGCTGACATCTACCTGGGTGATCAGACCGCCAATATTTTTGCCGGAGGCGCCGGAGATGACCTGATGCGGGGAGGCGCTGGCGATGACCAGTTGCAGGGTGGTCAGGGCAATGACACGCTCAAGGGCGGAGAAGGCGACGACCAACTGCGTGGCGACGAGGGCGATGACGTGCTCGAAGGCGGTGCGGGCAACGACTACCTGCATGGCGGCTTCGGCAACAACACGTTCATCTTCGGGCGAGGCGACGGCCAGGACCGTAT
>NZ_FNJL01000005.1 GCF_900104515.1 Paracidovorax cattleyae | reverse complement strand
CCTCTACGAGCCGGACAGCTTCGTGCCGCTGGCGAAACTGGAGTCGGAGTGGAAGGGCGAGGCTGCAGAGACAGAGAATGAGGCCGAGAGGGTGGGTACCGCTTCACAGGCACAGGAGCAGGTGCGGCCCAAGAACTTCACGGCTTACTACTACCAATGCGACCAGATCGGCGCGCCGCAGGAGCTGACGGACGAGCAGGGCCGCATCGTATGGGCGGCGAGCTACCAGGTGTGGGGGCAGACGCAGGCGCTGCAGGCGATGCGCACGGGGACGGACGACGCGGCGGTGTTCACCCAGGCGGAGCGGCCTTTGGCGCTGGCGGCGAAGGGGGACGTGCAGGCTCTGAGTTTCGTGGAGCAGCCGCTGCGGTTCCAGGGGCAGTATTTCGATGGCGAGACGGGGCTGCACTACGACCGGTTCCGGTACTACGATCCGGTGACGGGGCGGTTCGTGCACCAGGATCCGATTGGGTATCTACGGAAGGTCTGCAAAACTCCTTCCCCGCGCCCCTTGGCGGGATGAATCGGGTGATTTGTCGCGATGTGCGAGATCAGCCTGATTTCCCGCGCGCAATGCCCATGCAGCAGGCAGATGTGGCCCGTGCAGCGGTCCTTCGGCACATTCCGGGCGCACACGCTCGATTACCTGGGCCAGTGGCCGGCTCCTGTCCAGCACGGCACGTTTGCCCGGGCGCAGGGCAATGGGCCACCTCGCCTTCAGGCCTCGGGCCTCGGGCCGCCTGTCCACTCCCTGGCAGCCCGCATCGCCAAAGGCATCGTGCTGCTGCCCATGCAGCAGTCGTGCGGCCTGGGTGACGTCGTTGACGTTGGCCGCGGTGCCGATGACCGTATGCACCAGGCCCGACTCGGCATCCATCCACGCCAATGTGCGCCTTCATTCCGAAGTGCCACTGGTTGCCCTTCCTGGTCTGGCGCATCTCGGGGTCGCGCTCGCCCTGGGCGTTCCTGGTCGAGCTGGGCGCGGCAATCAGCGTGGCATCCACCAGCGTGCCGGTCTTGAGCATGAGCCCTTGCGCTGCCAGGTGGGCGTTGATCGTTGGGATCTTCTCGGGCAGGGGATCGAACCCCAGCATCTGCGGCTGCTGATGCTGCTCGTGCGTCATGCTCGCCATCTTGCCTGCGGTTCACTGCATGCGCCAGTCAGCGGCGGGGTTTTGCAGACCTTCCCTATGGCAATTCCATCGTGAAATTCTGCAACCGCTTCAGCCAACTGATCCAGTTAGGCCATGCACAAAACCCTGCGTCTCTGCATTCATTTGGCATGCATCGCCGGCCTGCCGGCAATCGTGCTTTTGCAGGCCTTCGCCGTGGTGAAGGCCACCCGCAGGCGTGAGCGATGGCTGCCCGCCGTTCTGATGCTGTCGGGGGCGCTGCTGCTGGTCGCCTCCTGACCTGGCGCAAGAGGGCTCATCCCCGGCGCGACGACACCACGATGCCCGCCACGATCAGCACGAAGGCCGCGCCGTGGTAGAGGTGGGGTGCTTCGCCCAGCACCAGGGCGGAGAGCAGGGCGGCGAAGAGGGGCGTGAGGTTGATGAAGAAGCTCGCCACGGCCGGGCCGGCGCGCTGCACGCCCACGCCCCAGCAACGGTAGGCGAGCAGGGCCGGGCCGAGCGCGATGAAGGCGAGGGCCGCCACGAGCGGCCAGCCCCAGGTGGCGTGGGCGTGGCCGAGCGCCCATTCGCCGGCCGCGAACGCGCCGGACCAGGCGAGACCGAACACCATCTGCGCCATGAGGAACGCGGCCCAGTCCGCGCGCAGGCCCGCCGGTTCGGTGGTGCGCGAGAGCAGCCAACTGTAGAAGGCCCAGGAGATGGTGGCCAGCACCATGTAGAGGTCGCCCGGAACGAGCCGCAGCGCCAGCAGTTGCGACCATTCGCCGCGGCTGAGCACGACCAGCACGCCGGCGACGGAGAGCAGCGCGCCCGCCGCCTGGGCGCGCGTCACGCGCATTCCGAAGCAGAGCGCGCCGATGGCCAGCATCCAGACCGGCAGGCTGGAGCCGACGAGCGTGACGTTGAGCGGCGTGGAGGTCTGCAGGGCCATGTACTGCAGCGCGTTGTAGCAGCCGATGCCCAGCAGGCCGAGCATGGCGTAGCGCCGCCAGTGGGACCACAGCGGGCTGCCGCGGTGCAGCACGCCATGGGCCAGGGGCAGCAGCACGGCGAAGGCCAGCGCCCAGCGGATGAAGTTGAGCGCGACGGGCGAGATGAGGTGGTGCACGAGGCGGCCGGTGACTGCGTTGCCGGCCCACAGCAGCGGCGCGGCCACCAGCAGGGCCGCGGTGCCGGGCGAGAGTCGTTGTGTCATGCCCGGGAAATGTACCGGCCTGCGGGCTTTCCCGATCCATGGCAGGATGCACGCCGGCCGCCGCGTGGGGCCATTCCGCTTCGCGGGACCTTCGCGCCTTTTCCCTCACTTCCCCTTCCATCGCAGGAGACGCCGCATGAGCCTTGCCGTCCAGATCCGCCAGCCCGGCGGCCCCGAAGAACTGCATTTGACCGACGTGACCGTGGGCGAGCCCGGCCCCGGCGAGATCCGCATCCGCCACCATGCGGTGGGCCTGAATTTCATCGATGTCTATCACCGCACGGGGCTCTACCCGCTGCCGATGCCGGCCACCATCGGCATGGAGGGCGCCGGCATCGTCGAGGCGGTGGGCGCGGGGGTGGCGCACCTGGCCGTGGGCGACCGCGCGGCCTATGCGAGCGCGCCCCCCGGCAGCTATGCCGAGGTGCGCGTGCTGCCCGCGAAATGCGTGTGCCGGCTGCCCGACGCGATCGATTTCGAGACCGGCGCGGCCATGATGCTCAAGGGCCTGACGGCGCAGTACTTGCTCAAGAAGACGCTGCCGGCCGAGGGCCTGCAGGCGGGCGACCACGTGCTGTTCCATGCGGCCGCGGGGGGCGTGGGGCTCATCGCCTGCCAGTGGGCGAAGGCGCTGGGCCTGCAGCTCATCGGCACGGCGGGCAGCGGCGAGAAGTGCCGGCTGGCGCTCGCCAACGGTGCCGCGCATGCCATCAACTACCGCACGGAGGACTTCGCGGCGCGCGTGAAGGAGATCACCGGCGGCCGGGGCGTGAAGGTGGTGTACGACTCGGTGGGCAAGGACACGTGGGAGAAGTCGCTGGAGTGCCTGCGCCCCTTCGGCCTGATGGCCACCTTCGGCAATGCTTCCGGCCCGGCGCCGGCGTTTGCGCCCGGCATGCTGGGGGCCAAGGGGTCGCTCTATGTGACGCGCCAGACGCTGTTCACGCATATCGCCACGCGCGAGGCGACGCAGGCGATGGCCGACGACCTGTTCGCCGTGGTGCAGAGCGGCGACGTGACCATCCACATCGACCAGCGCTACCCCCTGCGCGACGTGCAGCAGGCGCACCGCGACCTGGAAGCGCGCAAGACCACGGGTTCCACCATCCTGACGCTGGAATGAGCGGGCATCGCGAAGTGCCGATGCCCGGCTGGGTGGCGCCGGCGCGCGCGTTGGCGCAGCGCCTCCCGGCGGTGCCGCGGCTGGCGTTCGCCGTGGCCGGGCAGGCCGTGGGCTCGGTGGCGCCGGGCGTGCTGGAGGGCATCGTGCTGGGGGCGCCCGCCGCCGGCACCGCGCTGGTGAAGGAATCGCACGCAGGTGTGGAGCGCTGGCACCTGGCCTGCGCGCCGGCCGAGGCCACTCCGGCCCTGGCCGCGCTGGCGGATGCGCTGCGCCGCGCGGGGCGCTGCGGGGCCTGGCGCGACGAGCAACTGGCGGTGTGCAACGCGGCCGGAGAGCGCATCGGCACGGTGGAGCGCGGCGCGGTGCGCGCGCTGGGCATCGCCACGCGGGCGGTGCACCTCGTGGCCTGCGCTCCGGACGGCCGGCAGTGGGTGCAGCAGCGCGCGTTCACCAAGCCCAGCCACCCGGGCCGCTGGGACACGCTGATGGGCGGCATGGTGAGCGCGCAGGACACGGTGCAATCCGCCCTGGCGCGCGAGACCTGGGAAGAGGCCGGGCTGCGCATCGAAACCTTGCAGGCCCTGGCGCGCTGCGGCCACGTCGATTTCTCGCGCCCGAGCGACGAAGGCGAGGGCGCGGGCTACATGGTGGAGCGCATCGACTGGTTCCGGGCCACCGTCCCCGAAGGCACCGTGCCCGCCAACCAGGATGGCGAGGTGGAGCGTTTCGAGCTGCTGGAGGCGGCCGAAGTGCAGGCGCGGCTCGCGCAGGGCGCCTTCACGCCCGAGGCGGCGCTGGTGCTGGCGGGCTTCTACGGCTGGTGAGCCGGCAGGCGGCCTCCGGGCCCCTGACCGTGCAGGGGCAATAATGCGGGGTTATCCCGTACGCGGCGCACCGCCGCAACCGCCATGGCCCGTTCCCGTTTCCTGCCCGACAACTTCACCCTCGCGCTGGTCGCCACCGTGGCGCTGGCCAGCGTGCTGCCCGCCGCCGGCCAGGCGGCGCGCGGCTTCGAGTACGCCACCACGGCCGCCGTGGCGCTGCTGTTCTTCCTGCACGGTGCCAAGCTCTCGCGGCAGGCCATCGTCGCCGGCCTGTCGCACTGGCGGCTGCACCTGCTGGTGATCACCAGCACCTTCGTGCTCTTCCCGCTGATCGGCTGGGCCCTGCGGCCCGTGCTGGAGCCGCTGGTCACGCCCGAGCTCTACATGGGCGTGATCTTCCTGTGCGTGCTGCCCGCGACAGTGCAGTCCGCCATCGCGTTCACCGCCATGGCGCGGGGCAACATGCCGGCGGCGATCTGCTCGGCCTCCGGGTCCACGCTGCTGGGCATCGTGATCACGCCGCTGCTGGTCGGCCTGCTGCTCAAGGATGTTCCCGGCGCACACAGCGCACCGGGCGCGGCCGGCGGCCACGACACCCTCGCGAGCATCGGCCGCATCACGGTGCAGCTGTTCGTGCCCTTCCTGGCCGGCCACCTGCTGCGGCCCTGGATCGGCGGCTTCGTGCAGCGGCGCGCGGCGGTGCTCAAGTTCGTGGACCAGGGCTCCATCCTGCTCGTGGTCTATACCGCGTTCAGCGCCGCGGTGATCGAAGGTCTGTGGCGCGAGATTCCCCTGCACGCGCTCGCGGGCCTGGTGGCGGTGTGCGCCGTCATCCTCGCGATCGCGCTGGCGGCCACCACCTGGATCAGCCGGCGCATGGGCTTCTCGACGGAAGACGAGATCACCGTGGTGTTCTGCGGCTCCAAGAAAAGCCTCGCGAGCGGCGTGCCGATGGCCAAGGTGCTGTTCGCCTCCCACGCGGTGGGCGCGCTGGTGCTGCCGCTGATGGTGTTCCACCAGATGCAGCTCATGGTGTGCGCGGTGATCGCTCAGCGCTATGCGCGCCGGCCGGTGGAGGGCGGGGAAGCGCTGGGCGGGGCGGGCGCGTCTGCGAGCGTTCCTCCCGCGGCGCGGCCCTGAAGGCGCGCGCCGCAGTCGTTCAGGCGGCTTCGCGCAGCGTGTCCATGTCGATCACGAAGCGGTAGCGCACGTCGCTTTCAAGCATGCGCTCGTAGGCGCTCTCGATCTCGTCCATGCGGATGGTCTCGATGTCCGCCACGATGCCGTGCTGCGCGCAGAAATCGAGCATCTCCTGCGTCTCGCGGATGCCGCCGATCAGCGAGCCCGCGAGGCGCCGGCGCTTCATGATGAGGCTGAACACGTTGGGCGAGGGATGGGGGCTGGCCGGCGCGCCCACCAGGGTCATGGTGCCGTCGAGCTTGAGCAACGCGAGGAAGGCGTCCAGGCCGTGCGGCGCGGCGACCGTGTTCAAGATCAGGTCGAAGCTGTTCGCGTGCGCGGCCATCTCCCCGGCGTTCTTCGACACCACGACCTCGTGCGCGCCGAGCCGCTTCGCATCCTCGCGCTTGGAATCCGAGGTGGTGAACAGCACCACGTGCGCGCCCATGGCGGCCGCGATCTTCACGCCCATGTGGCCCAGGCCGCCCAGGCCCACGATGCCGACCTTCCTGCCCGGGCCGGCGTTCCACTGGCGCAGCGGTGAATAGGTGGTGATGCCGGCGCACAGCAGCGGCGCCACCGCGGCGAGGGAGTCCTCGCCGTGCGTGATGCGCAGCACGAAGTTCTCGCGCACCACGATCTGCGCGGAATAGCCGCCGAAGGTGTTGGCGCCCGTGCCCTGCTCGGGGCCGTTGTAGGTGCCGGTGAAACCGTTGTCGCAGTACTGCTCCAGGCCTTCGGCGCAGGGGGCGCAGTGCTGGCAGCTGTCCACCATGCAGCCGACGCCGACCAGGTCGCCCGCGCGGAACTTCGTCACCAGCGCGCCCACGGACGTGACGCGGCCGACGATCTCGTGGCCAGGCACGCTGGGGAACTGCGTGCCCGCCCACTCGCCGCGCACGGTGTGCAGGTCGGAGTGGCAGACGCCGCAGTGGAGGATGTCGATGGCGACGTCGAGGTCGCCGGGCGTGCGCCGCTCGATGGTGAGCGGCGCTAGCGGGGTGGTGGCGGACTGTGCGCCGTAGGCGAGGACGGTGTTGCTCATGGCGGGGCCCTGGGGCGGAAGTGGATCGGGCCCGCCACCTTAGCGGAAGGACGCCGGGCCTGCAGGACTGCCCGGCATCGCCACCGGCCGCGGGCGGGTTTCCGCGGCCGCATGCTGCAGAGGGCTAGATGCCGGCCTGCTGGTGGCGCCACTCCTGGGTGCGCCCGCCATACCCGTAGGCCGCGGCGCGCGCGTCGATCAGGTGCACATAGCTCACCGGATGCAGGTTCGGCAACAGCGCTTCGAAGGCGGCATGCACCTCGCGCAGGTAGAGCGCCTTCTCGGCCTTGGTGTTGGTCTCGTCGGTGATGCTGATGTCGAGATGGAAAGCACTTTGGGCCAGCTCCGCCAGCGATGCACTGCCCACGAACCACTGGGCGGCCGGGATGAACTGCACGGTGGTGGCAATGACCGGCAGCTGCTTGCCCAGCACGCGCTGGGTGATGCGGGCGACGACATCGGCGGCGCTGCGGGCGAGTTGGGCATCGGGTTCTCCGCTGAGGTGGATCACGGTGTGGGGCATGCGAGGCTCCTGGGGTGGGCTGTGGATGGCCTGATTCTTCGATTTTCCAGGCCATCGGAAAAGCAGGATGATTGGTGTTCATCCATCGAAAATTCCGTGGGATTGGCATGCGCCCCTTCAACCTGGAACAACTCAGGACGTTCGTCGCGGTGGCCGATGCCGGCAGCCTGGCCGCCGGCGCGCCGCAGGTCTTCCTGTCGCAGTCGGCCGTGAGCGAGCAGTTGCGCAAGCTCGAGCAGCATGCCGGCCAGGCGCTGCTGGTGCGTTCCAAGGCCGGCGTGGTACCCACCGCCGCCGGGCTGCGGCTGCTGGCGCACGCCCGGCAATTGCTGGCGCTGAGCGAGTCGGCATGGCATGACCTGCGCGGCGCGCGGCTGGAAGGGGTGCTGCGGCTGGGCGTTACCGACTATTTCCGTCCCGCGGAGCTGGCGGGGTTGCTGGCGCGCATGCAGGCCCGGCACCCTGGCGTGCGGCTGCAGGTCACGGTGCAGAAGAGCGGCGATGTCGAGGCTGGCTACGCGCAGGGCGCGTTCGATGTCGGCATTGCCATGCGCCTGCCGGCCCCTGCCACTGGCCGCACCGCCGATGCGCCAGCCCGGCCCCGAGGGGGGCAGGTGCTGCGGCGCGAGCCCCTGCTCTGGATGGGGGCTGCGCAGGTAGCGGCCGCGCCGCCCTGCCAGGGCGAGCCCCTGCGCCTGCTGGCACTGCCGGACACCTGCGCGCTCCACCAGCTCACAGCGGCCCTGCTGAGGCGGCGGCGCATTCCCTTCACCGTCGCACTGGTGGCCTCCGGGGTCGCCGGCCTGCAGTCCGCGCTGGCGGCGGGGCTCGGCATCGCCTGCCTGAACGCCGCCGCACTGTGCGAGGGCGTGCAGGTCCTGCCGGCGGCATGGGGGCTTCCGGCGCTGCCCCAGGCCCGGTTCACCGTGCTGCCGCCGCGGGCGGGCGAGTCCGGCTTCGTCCGGAACGCACGCCAGCAGCTGGCGGCCGACTTCGGCGCGGCGTACGTGCAGGCGGCACGCTAGCGCCGCGGCTGCGGTGGCGCAGGGCTTTCGCCGCCACCGGCGGGCTGCTGCAGGCGGTCGTTGCGGACCTCCTTCATCATCTCCTCGCCGACCGGATCGGTGCGATCCACCGGCACATCGGTTTCCTGGGTGACTTCCGGCTCGTCGCCGGGGGGCTTGCGGTGGGGCTTGGGCATGGCGTCTCCTCGGAGTGTGGGATGGCGGGGCCATCGGACCTGCCAGGGTAGGGGCTCCGAGCACCGATGGCAAACGCGGGGGATTGCAGGGCATCGCGATGCGGGCGGGTGGTTTGCGCCCCGGTTCGCCCGGCAGGCACCCGTTTCGCGCCGCCCGGCGCCGCCCTGCAGTGCAGCGGCATGCTCGGCGGCATTGCCCTTGCAGGCATCGCCTTGCCCCCGCCATGCCCCGTTCCGTCACATCCTCTTCGCCGCCACGCCCGTCCGGTCCTGCCCACCCCGGGCATCCGCCGCCATCCGCGGATGAGCGGCCCGCCCCAACGGCGTCGGCGGGCCGCTGGCACGCCGGGGCCCTCGGCGCATGAAATGCCGTTGCCGCCGCGGCGTACGGGGCCTTCCCTGCCGATCACCCGCGCGCGTGCCACGCTGCGCCGGATGGCGCAGGGTCCCGCCTTGCTGGACAACACCGCCGCTCTGTCTCGCATGGGCTTCGACCCCCGAGCGCAGTTGCTGTGCGCGCCTCCCGAGCGGCGTCCCCTGGAAGCTGCCGCACCGGGTGCGCTTTTCCTTCCCGTGGCGCTGCCTGTGCCGCCGGCCCCGGTGGTCGCGCTGCCGTCCGGCGATCCCGTGGCCGCGCAGCGGCGGCAGGTGGTCGATGGGCTCGGTGAACTGCGCGCCTTCGCCGCCGAGGTGCATGCGGAAGGCGCCAGCCCCGACGACGAGCCCGATGCCTTCCGCAAGCTCGACAAGCTGGCGATGCCGGCGATCGTGTCCGCCCTCAATGCGGAGGACCCGCAACTGCGCCTGGTCTATGCGCACGCCAGCGTCCCGGACGACCGGGGCGTGGTTCCGGACCATGGCGGCTTCGGCTCCGTGGAGTGGCGCAGCTTCGTGGCGGATGCGGCGCCCGGCCGATGGCGGGTCGTGCTCGACAACGCCGCCCACAATCTCGCGCTGGACCTGCATGTCGAGGGAATGCCGGGTGAGCCGGGGCGCCGCTGCTCCGTGGTGCACATGAGTTCGTCCGTTCCCGAGAGCGCTGATCCGATCCTCACCGCCGCCGAGATGGCGGCCCACCTGCGCCTGCCCGAGGGCTGGCCGCTGCTGCTGGTGGATGTGCCGGCCCAGAAGAGCCTGCGCTCCTGCAGGATTTTCGCGCTGTCGATGGCCCTCAAGTGCGCCGCGGATGCATCCCTGGAGGACCTGCATGCCCGGCAACTGCGTGGAGAGCCGCCGTCCTTCGATACGGTCGAGGTGGATGCCGAACTGCTGTTGCCGGCCGAGTATTCCGGCGAGACCGGCAGCCCGTCGGATGGCAGCACCGGAGATTCGGCGCATGGCTCTGCCGCCGTTCGTGACGTCAACCCGGCATCACCGCAGCCGGTGGGCCTGCTCGCACACTACGTTAAGACGGTGGCGGACGTGCTGGGGCCGGCCTACATGAAGCATGCGCAGTCCCGCACGGCCTTGCAGGGCTATCTCGACGGGTTGCCGCACGGGGCCAGGCACCAGCCCGTGAACCGCAAGGGACAGACGCTGCTGGAAAGGCACGACGCCCACCGGGTGGCCCGATGGCCACAGCCTGCGGGTCACAAACCCGGCCCGCTGCTGCAGAGCGCGTCGATCGAACTCAAGCGCATCGCCTTCCTCGACAAGGCGATCCGCCATGCTGCAGGGTGCAGCGCGCAGGCCATCCTGCCGATGAGCGAAGCCATGGACAACGTGGACAGCCGCTGGCGCGACTGGTATCGGCACTGACGAGTGTCAGGCCAGCGGGTCGGCGCCCGCCTCGTCTGGTGCGTTGCGCAGCCGGCTCGGCGCCAGCGCCCCGGCGGAATCGAGGATCGGGTAGGCGAGCGAGCAGATGTGCGAGTTGATGCGCTTGAGGTCGCTGATGAGGTCGATGTGCAGCGAACTGGTCTCCATGCTCTGCACGGTCTTGTCGGACAGGCGGCCCAGGTGGGTCGCCGCGTAGGCGCGTTCCAGTTCGCGGAAACGCGTCTTTTCCTCCAGCAGCCGCTGCGCGTCGCGTACGTTGCCATTGAGGAACACGCTCATCGCCAGGCGCAGGTTGTTCACCAGCCGGCCGTGCAATTCCGTGATCTCGGCCATGCCGGCATCGGAGAAGCGCCGGCCCTTGCGGATCTTCTTGTCCTCGATGTCCGTCAGCACGCGCTCGATGATGTCGGCCACCTGCTCCATGTTGATGGTGAAGCTGATGATGTCCGTCCAGCGCCGGCTTTCCTCCTCGTCCAGCGCCCCGCGGGAGATCTGTGTCAGGTAGTACTTGATGGACGAGTACAGCCTGTCCACCTCGTCGTCCATCTTGCGCAGTTGCTGCGCCAGCTGCAGGTCGTCCCGGCGGATCACGTCGAGCACGCCCAGCAGCATGGACTCCACAACGTCCGCCTGGTAGAGCGCTTCGCGCGCCGCGCAGGACATCGCCAGCGAGGGAGTGGAGAGCGCCGAAGGGTCCAGGTGCTGGGGCCGGCGATTGGGCGGCCCCTCGGGCGGGGGCAGCAGCCGCGTGACGGCCCGGGCCACCCACTGAGTGAACGCGATGAAGCCCAGGCTGACCACCACGTTGAAGGCCAGGTGGAAGAGCACCACGCCCTGGGCCGCGCCCGGCATGTGGGGCTGCACGTGCCGCAGCCACAGCCCCGCGAACGGGGCGACCACCAGCACGCCCATGAGCTTGAACATCAGGTTGCCCACGGTCACCTGCCGCACCTCCACGGCCGACTTGGCCGTGGTGATGACCGCCAGCAGGCCGCTGCCGAGATTGGCTCCCAGCACCAGGCCCAGGGCCACGTCCAGCGGCACCACGCTGGAGGCCGCCATGGCCGAGATCAGCAGCACGATGGCGAGGCTGGAGTAGGCGATCACGGCCAGCACCGCGCCCATCAGCACCTCCAGCACCAGGTCGCTGTCGAGCGAGCCGAGCAGGGTGCGGATGAGCGGCGAGGCCAGCATCGGCCCGCTGGCCTGCACCACCATCTCCAGTGCCAGCAGCATCAGGCCCAGCCCGATCAGCACGCGCCCCACGCGCCCTGCGGTGCTCGTCTGCCGGGTGATGAACAGCACCACGCCGACGAAGATGAACAGCGGCGACAGCCACGACAGGTCGGTGGAGAACAGCACCGACATGAGCGCGGTGCCGATGTCCGCCCCGCGCATCACCGCCAGCGCGGCCGGCAGCGTGATAAGCCCCTGCCCGACGAAGGACGAGGTCATGAGCGAGGTGGCGGTGCTCGACTGCACCAGCGCCGTGACCCCGATGCCCGACAGCGCGGCCGAGAAGCGGTTGCCCATGCTGCGCGCCAGAAGGGTGCGCAGGTTGGCGCCGAACACGCGCAGCACCCCGGTACGCACGAGGTGCGTACCCCAGACCAGCAGGGCCACGGCGGCCAGCAGATTCAACAGGTGCTTCATGGATCGGGTGTTCGGATGCCTTCCACGGCCGGGCCGCGGCAGGTGCTGTTTTCAGGGGCCACAGCATACTCCTGAATCCATAGCAATCGGCCGAAGGCCACGGCCGCGCCATGGGTGGGCGGTCGTGGTGCAGGCGTGGTGCAGGCGCGGTGCAGGGCTGGGCGGGAAGCGACTTCGCCCGGGCCGGCCCGATTTCGCGTGCAGGGCCCCGCGGTGCCGCGCGCGGCCCTAGCCTTGCCGCATTTCCGTTCGAATGGATCGCAAGACCATGCAGTTCAACGCCAATCACGTATCCGGGGCAGGCGCCTCGCACCGCCCGTCGCCCTCCGCGCAGCCGGCCGAATCTCCTTCGACCCGCCCATCCAGCCACGGACGCAGGCTCGATGCCGGGGGCGGCCCGGGCCCGCGGGGCTACGCCTTCCAGACCGACCCGGCCCGTTCCGGGCCGCCACCCCGCCGGCCGGCCCCCGCGCTGCCGGACGGGCACCGGACGCCGCCGCGGCCCGCTGCGCCGGACACGCTGACGTTCGCGGCCCGCTTCCTCTCGAACGGGCCGGTGGAGGCCGTCGTCCGCACTCCTGAACAGGAGGCGCAACTCGCGCGTGCCGACAGCGCCGCCGACCGGCTGAAGCCGCTGGTGTCGCTGCGGCTGGGCACGGCCGTCCACAGCAGGCCTTCCGCCGCGGATGTGGAACAGATCGGGGCCCTGCAGCGCAAGCTGGACGAACTCCTGCAGGTCCGGGCGCAGAAGGTGCAACTGGCGGAGGATGTGGTGCAGCTCCGCGCAGCCTAAGACTCGGGAAAGGCGCTGGGCATCGACTGGAATCGCCACAGGGAATGGGAGGGCATCCTTGAGGCCCGGCCCAAGCAACGGCTGGAGCAGATCGACGGCGGCATCGCCAACCTGCGGCATCGCCTTTCGGAAGCCACCGATGAGGTGCAGGAGCAGAAGGAGCGGAATTTCAGCAAGATCCTGTTCTGAGTCCCGCGGCGCGGCCCGTTCTGGCGGCGGCTGTGGCGCCGCGCGCGCCGCCGCGTCAATCGATGAGCCGACCGCCGTCATGGAACGGGTAGGGGCCCGGATACTGCCCGCTGGCCGCCAGGTGGCTCACCAGCCGCCCGCCTGCGGGCAGCGCATGCACGGCGAAGCCCGGGGGCTCCAGCGTCCAGGCCGAGGCGGCATCGGGCGCGAGGTCCAGGCACACCTGGTGGGCCGGCGACGGCACCGTGGCCGCGATCGTGCCGCCGAAGCGCACCTGGATGCTGCGGTGCAGATGGCCGCAGACCACGCGCTCGACGTTGGGGTGGCGCGCCACCAGGGCCTCCAGTGCTTCAGAGCCTTGCAGCAACCCGATCTCGTCCATGTGGCCGATCAGCGTGCGGAAGGGCGGATGGTGCATGGCGATCACCACCGGCCGGCCGCTGCAGGCGTCGAGCTGCGCGGAAAGCCATGCCAGCCGTTCGGCGCAGAGGCTGCCCTCGCTCGCGCCTGGCACCACGGTGTCCAGCGCGATGAGCTGCAGGCCACCCGCGGGCACGCTGAACTGCACGAAGCCGTCCGTGCCCAGGTAGGCGTGTTCCGGGAAGCTGGCGCGCAGCTGCGCGCGGTCGTCGTGGTTGCCGGGCAGCAGGTAGAGCGGGATGGCGCCCAGCGGCGCGAGCAGTTCGCGCAGGTGGGCATATTCCCCGGGCCGCCCGAAATCCGTGAGGTCGCCCGTGGCGACGATGGCATCGGGGCGCTGCGGCATGCGCAGCACCGTCTCCACCGCCCGGCGCAGGTAGGGCGCGGTGTCCAGCCGGCCGTAGGCCAGGCGGCCGGGCTCGCGGATGTGCAGGTCCGAGAGCTGCAGCAGGATCGTCGTGGTGGATGCGGATGCGGTCATGGTGTCGGGAGTGTTGCTTCGCTCAGGGGCATGAGGCGCTGGGGGGCGATGCGCACGGCCACGCCGTCGCCCACGCGGGCGGCATGGTCGCGGGCCACGTCGGCGCGCAGCGGGGCCTGGCCGGACGCCTTCAGCGTGAGCTGTACGCGGTCGCCCAGGAAGCTGCGGTGTGTCACTTCGGCATGGCCCCAGCCGGGCCGTCCCGGCACCGTGGGCTCGACTTCCACGTCTTCCGGCCGCACCAGCCAGGCGCTGCAGTGCGGGCCGGCCGGAGCGGGCAGTTCCAGGCCGCCCAGGTCGATCATGCCCTGGCGCCCGCCGGCGGGCTGTTCCAGCCGGTTCACCCGCCCCAGGAAGGACGCCACGAAGGGGTGGGCGGGGGCTCGGTAGAGCGTCTCGCCGTCGCCCACCTGCACGATGCGGCCGGCCTGCATCACGGCCAGCCGGTCGGCGATGGCGAGCGCTTCCTGCTGGTCGTGGGTGACGTGGATGGCGGTGATGTGCAGGCGGCGCAGCAGCTCGGCCAGCTCGTCGCGCAGCGATTCCTTCAGCTTGGCGTCCAGTGCGGTGAGCGGCTCGTCCAGCAGCAGCACGCGCGGGCGCACGGCCACGGCGCGGGCCAGGGCCACGCGCTGGCGCTGCCCGCCCGAAAGCTCCGCCGGGCGACGCTTCTCCAGGCCATTCAGGCGCACCAGGTCGATCAGCTCGCCCACCACGCGGCGGCGCTCGGCTTCGGGCGTGCCGCGGATCTTCAGGCCATAGCCGATATTGCTCTCCACCGTCATCTGCGGGAACAGCGCGTAGTGCTGGAACACCATGCCCACGCCGCGCCGCTCGATGGGCCACTGCGTCACGTCGGTGCCGCCGAAGGCGATGCGGCTGCCGGCGTCGGGCGCCTCCAGCCCGGCGATCAACCGCAGCAGCGTGGTCTTGCCGCAGCCCGAGGGGCCCAGCAGGGCGAGTACCTCGCCGGGCTCCACGGCCAGGTCGGTGGGCTGCAGGCCGCGGGTGCCGCCGGTATAGGTTTTGGCGCACCGGACGATGTCCACGCGCGTGCGTTCGAGTTCAAGTGCCATGGTGTCTCTCGATGAGGGTGCCGACGGCCTGCAGGCCCCAGAGCACGGGCAGGATGACGGTGAGGAAGACGAGGGTATAGGCCGAGCCGATCTCGATGCGCATGGAGGCATAGCTGTCTGCCAGCCCCACGGGCAGGGTGCGGGTGAGCGGGGTGTGCAGCATCCAGGTGAGGTTGAATTCGCCCACCGAGAGCGTGAACACCATCATGCTGCCCGCCACGATGGCCGGCAGCACGGCCGGCACCAGCACGCCGAGGAAGCGCTGCACGAAGCGGGCGCCCAGCGAGCGCGCGGCTTCTTCCAGCGAGCGCAGCTCGTCCTTCCGGAAGGCCGCGCCCACGGTGCGCACCATGAAGGGCAGGGTGAACACCATGTGTCCGACGAGGATGAAGGCGAAGCTCTGGCGGAAGCCTGAAAGCTGGCCGTAGGCCAGGATCAGCGCCAGGGCGCTGGCCAGGCCCGGCACTGCCACGGGCAGGGTCAGCAGCTCCTCGAAGAGCCGCGCGGCGCGCGAGCGGCTGCGCGCCAGCGCATAGGCGCAGGGCACGCCGATCAGCAGGTTGCCCGCCACGCACAGCAGTGCCAGCCACAGCGACCGGCCCACGGTGCTGCCGTAGTTCTCCCACACCTCGCCCAGCCAGCGCAGCGTGAGGCCGCTGCGCAGGCCCGTGCCGTAGTTGTTGACCAGCCCGGCCATCACCGACAGGGCGATGGGCGCGGCCATGAAGAGGGCCACCACCGCGGTGAGGGCGATCAGCGCCCAGGGTGCCTGTCGTGCGTTTCTCATGGGTGCTATCTCAGTAAGTCGTTGTCAATCGCGAATGGCCGTGGTCGCGGCGTGCATGTCGGGCGCGGTCCAGCCCAGCGGACGCCGCGCAAGGGCCGCCCCGCCGCGCTGGCGTCGTCCCCCTGCCCGCGCCGCGCAGCGGTGCGAGAGCGGGGGGAAGGCGCGCAGCGCCTCAGGGGGGGTGTTCCTCATTGGCAGCGGCGAGAGAGCCAGAGCACCAGCCAGGTGATGATCCCCAGCGCGATCGACAGGCTGGCCGCCAGTGCGAAGTTGGCATAGTTGGTGAATTCGTCATAGATGGTGATGGGCAGCACCTCGAACTTCGCGGACAGCGTGAACGCCGTGCCGAAAGCGCCCATGGCTGTGGCGAACACGATCGCGCCGCAGGCCAGCGTGGTGGGTGCCAGCGCCGGCATCCACACGTCGCGCGCCACGCGCCAGCGCGAGGCACCCAGGGACCGGGCCGCTTCTTCCAGCTGTGCGTCCATGGCGCCGGCCGCCGCCGTGTAGGTGGCGATGGCGCGCGGCAGCGAGAAGTACAGGTAGGCGAGGAACAGGCCCGTCAGACCGTAGGCGAAGGTCACGCGGCCCCAGCCCAGCGACTGCGTCAGGCCCGCCAGGGTGCCCTGGCGCCCGCCCAGCAGGATCATGAAGAAGCCCACGATCACGCCGGGGAAGGACAGCGGCAGCGTCAGCAGCGACAACAGCAGCTGCCGGCCGGGAAAGCGCTGGCGCGCCAGCGTGATGCCCACCAGTGCGCCGAGCACCAGCGTGGCCAGCGTGACGGCCAGCGACAGGCCCAGCGTCTGCAGCAGGCTCTGCAGGTAGCGGCCGTTCGTCAGCACCGCGAAATACGTGGCCCAGCCCTGGCGTGCCGGCAGCGCCAGCAGCAGGGCCGTGGGCAGCAGCCAGAAGGCCGCGAAGAACGCCACGGCCGGCGCGGCGCACGCGGCCAGCAGGCCGCGCGAGGGGGCGAAACCGCCGTGGCGCGAACTCATTTCACGTCCTGCAGGTAGCGGTCGGAAAACGCCTTCTGCACCGCGGCCATGCGGCCGTAGTCCACCGTCTTCGCACGCTGGTATTCGATGGCAGGCAGGAAGCGCGCCTGCACGTCGGCGGGCATGGCGGCGGCGCGCACTGGCCGCAGGTAGGCCTTGGCCCAGATCGCCTGGCCCTCGTCGGAGAGCACGAAGTCCAGCACCTTCTTCGCGTCGGCGGCGTGGGGTGCGCTGGCGACCATGCCCATCACGTAGGGCACCACCACCGTGCCCTCGGCCGGGATGACGAACTGCACGTTGGCGCCGTCCTTGTATTTGGCGCGGTAGGCGTTGAAGTCGTAGTCCAGCAGGATCGCGATCTCGCCCGAGAGCACGCGCGCATAGGCGGTCTGCTTGGGCACGATGGGCTCGTTCTTCTGCAGCGCCTTGAAGTACTCGATGCCGGGGCCGAAGTTCTCCAGCGTGCCGCCGCGCGCCTGGTTGGCGGCCACGGCGCCCACGTAGCCCACGAAGGCCGAGGCCGGGTCCAGGTAGCCGACCAGGCCCTTGTACTCGGGCTTGAGCAGGTCGGCCCACGACTTCGGCACCGGTTTGCCGCCCAGCGCATCGACGTTGACCATGAAGCCCAGCGTGCCCGAATGGATCGTGAACCAGTGGCCGGCCGGGTCCTTCAGGCCGTCGGGAATGTCCTTCCAGCCGGCGGGCTGGTAGGTGCCCAGCAGGCCGTCCTTCTGGCCCTGGATGGCGAAGGTCACGCCCAGGTAGGTCACGTCGGCGACGGGGCTGGCGCGCTCGGCGGACAGCTGTGCGAGCGACTGGCCGGAGTTCTTGTTGTCCGGCGGCACGGTGACACCGGTCCGGGCCTTGATGGCCCTGAGCTGGGCGCCCCAGTCGGCCCATTCGGGCGGGCAGTTGTAGCAGATGGCGGTCTGCGCGAAGGCGCCGCCGGTGGCGGTCAGGCCGAGGGCGAGCGCGGCGGCGCGGGTGAATTGCTGGAGGGCGGATCGCATCGGGGAACTCCTGTATGGCGAGGAACAAAGAAAGGGAACGAAGGGAAACGGGTGCGGCAGGCCCTGGGGTCAGTCGCCGCCTGGTGCCGCAGCGCAGGAGCCACCGGCGCGGAAGCGGTGCGGCAGCGTCAGGCTGGCCTCCGGCGTGGACGGCATGTGCGAGGCCATGGCGTGGATCAGCAGTTCCACGCTGCAGCGGCCGATATCGGCATTGGGCTGTGCCACCGTGCCGAGCACGGGCGTCAGGTCCCGTCCCAGCGCGATGCCATCGAAGCCCACCACGCTGAGGTCGCGCGGCACTTCGAGCCCTGCCATGTGCGCCGCGCGCAGGCAGCGGATCGCGATGAGGTCGTTGGAGCAGACCAGGGCGGTGGGCCGCTGCGGGCCGCTCAGCAGCTCGGCCACTTCCTGCACGGCGGTCTCGACGAAGGGCACTTCCACGACCCGCGCCGGGGCCAGGCCCGCCTGCGCCATGCCGCACACGAAGCCGCGGCAGCGCTGCTGCGCCCGGTCGGACGCGGCGAGCTGCCCGCTCACCATGGCGATGCGGCGGTGTCCCAGGGCGGCCAGTTGCGCGACCAGTTCCGCCACGGCGCCTTCGCTGTCCACCGAGACGCAGGGATGGGCCGGATGCCGGTTGTAGGCCAGCACATACGGCAGCTGCGCCGCGGCGAGCCGCTCCAGCGCGGCCGAGTCCTGGGGCTGGGACACCACGAGGACCATGCCGTCCACATTGCCCGCCAGCAACTGGTGCACGGCGCGCTCTTCCTGCGCCACCGCGTAGCTGGTGGTGAACGGCAGGATGGCGTAGCCCCCCCGGGCCGCGGCCTGCGCGATGCCGTCCAGGCATTCCGCGAACACCGGATTCAGCAGCGTGGGCAGCACCACGCCGATGACGTGGCTGCGCTGGGTGCGCAGCGTGCGCGCCGTGGCGTTGGGCACATAGCCCAGCCGCTCGGCGGCGCCGAGCACCGAGGCGCGCGTGGCAGGCATCACCTTGTCGGGGGTGTTGAAAACGCGGGAGACGGTGGCGACCGATACACCGGCTTCGTGGGCGACGTGCTGGATGGTCATGCGGGGAAGGCGGCTGCAGACAGGCCATGTAATCGATTTCATGGCATTGGAGCCCGACCGCGTGACGGGGCGATGACAGCGGGGCCGCCCACCGGGACCATGCCTTCGTTTACCTGGCCACCTGCTTCGTCCAGCAGGCCGCCGGATGGCATGGGAGCGTCCAGCATCTCGCCCATGGTTTCCCGCCTCACCTCGGCCAGCGCTCTGCCATCGCCCCGGGCCCGTTCCGCGCCTGCCGCATCCCTGCCGCATGCACACGGCGGATCCTCCACCGTCGTGGCCGGTGCCGGCGGGGAACTGCGGCCCCGAGGGGTGCCCCCAGGGCTGCCTGCGCCACGCCGCGGTGTGGCTGGCGATGCGCTTTTACGGCCCTATGTCATGGCGCGGGCGATCGACGGACGGCACGTGGAAGTTCCGGATCTGGCCCGATTGCGGCAGGCCCACTGTACGGTCGAGGCAACGCGCGGCCTGCTGTACACAGGGCGGGGCAATGTGGCGCAGGACATCGAGCGCACCGGAGGCGAGAGCCTGCGCGGGATGATCGCCGCCAGGGCCGTGGCGGGGCATCTGGTGGGT
Organism: Paracidovorax cattleyae; assembly: GCF_900104515.1. Lineage (GTDB taxonomy): Bacteria > Pseudomonadota > Gammaproteobacteria > Burkholderiales > Burkholderiaceae_C > Paracidovorax > Paracidovorax cattleyae. The sequence goes on along the minus strand of NZ_FNJL01000005.1, from coordinate 217,187 downwards.
GCCGGCTGGCCCCAGGTGGCCGCAAGCGCCGCCGGGGCGATCGCGGCCGGGGCCGGCAACTGCGACGAGCATGCGGCGCTCGCAGCCCTGCTGCATGTGCCCCGGTTGCGACCGCAAGAGTCGCTCTGCCAGGTGATTTCCCACGAGATCCCGCACGTATGGACCGAAGTGCGCGGTGATGGCGGGCCGGAGGACGACCTCGTCATGGATGCCTGGCTGGAAGGGCCCGCCGTGTTCGCTCCCGATGGGCAGTGGTCCGACACGCCGGCGACCAAGCAGGAATACTTCGTGCAGGGCGGCCCGGAAAAAGCCTGCCTCGACGGGTTGCTCGCACACTCCGGCGCCGCCCTGCATGCATGGGTCGAGTACGAACGGAGCCAGGTTCCGGAAGGCTCCCTGCCTCCCCCCGGCTATGCCTATCCAGCCATGCCGGCCGTCAGCAGGGCCTTCGAGCGCAGGATCCAGCGGAAACTATCCGGTGCCGGAGAGGCGGAGCGGGCCGCCAGTGCCGGGGTGCCCCGTGAGGCACTGGAGGCGCTACCCGCGATGCAGGATGCGCGGCGCGCGCTGCGCTATGGTGTGCAGGCCGTGGGCGTGGCCCGGCAGATGACCGCCGGGCTGGGCGTGCGCCAGGCCGTGGCAGAAGTGCCCGCCTTGCTGTACGGCGCCGCCTGCCGGCTCCGCCAGAGAACGTCCTGACGGCCCGGCGCGCCCCGGGCCGGTGGCATCCGGCATGCGGTCAGCTGCCCCGCCGCACCCGCATCAGCTCGTCGATGATCAGGCAGGCCGCGCCGACCGTGATCGCGGAGTCGGCCAGGTTGAAGGCCGGGAAGTGCCAGCCGCGTGCGTGGAAGTCCAGGAAGTCCACCACGTAGCCGTGCATCATGCGGTCCACCACGTTGCCGATGGCGCCGCCCAGGATGCTGGAGAGTGCGAAGCAGAACAGCTTCTGCCCCGGATGGGCGCGCAGCTGCCAGACGATGAACAGCGCCGCCGCCACGCCGATGCCGGTGAACACCCAGCGCTGCCAGCCGCCCGCATCCGCCAGGAACGAGAACGCCGCGCCGGTGTTGTGCGCCCGCACGATGTTGAAGAAGCTGGTGACGTAGGTGGCGTCGCCCAGGCGGTAATAGCCCAGGATCAGCGTCTTGGTGAACTGGTCGGCCACGAGCAGCAGAACGGCCCAGGCCAGCCAGGGCCACAGCGAGCCCTTGCCGGACGCGGAGGAGGAAGCGTTGCCGCGGGCCATTTATGCGTGCTCCCGCGCTTCGCCGCTGCCGTACAGGTTGCTCACGCACCGGCCGCAGATGGTCGGGTGGGCCGGGTCACGGCCCACGTCGGCGCGGTAGTGCCAGCAGCGCTCGCACTTTGCGTCCGGGCTGGCCGCCACGCGGATGTCGAGCGCATCGCCCGCCACCAGCTCGACGGCGGAGGTGATGAACACGAACTTCAGGTCCTCGCCCAGGCTGGACAGCAGCGCATGGTCTTCCGGGCCGGCCACCAGGGTGACGTTGGCCTGCAGCGACGAGCCCACCTGGCCCGCGGCGCGCACCGCCTCGATCTCCTTGTTCACCGCATCGCGGATGGCGCGGATGCGTGTCCACTTCGCGGCCAGGCCTTCGTCGGCCCCGGCGATGGGCTGGTAGGTCTCCAGGAAGATGGATTCGGAGTGGCCGAAGGTCTTCCAGGCCTCTTCGGCCGTGAAGGACAGGAATGGCGCCATCCAGCGCAGCATGGCGTGCGTGATCTGGTGCAGCGCGGTCTGGGCGCTGCGGCGCGCCAGGCTCTTCGGCGCGGTGGTGTAGAGCCGGTCCTTCAGCACGTCGAGGTAGAAGCCGCCCAGGTCCTCCGAGCAGTAGAGCTGCAGCTTGGCCACCACCGGGTGGAACTCATACACCTGATAGTGCGCCAGCACCTCGGCCTGGAACTCCGCCGCGCGCGTGAGCGCATAGCGGTCGATCTCCAGCATCTGCGGGAACGGCACGGCGTCCGTGGCGGGATCGAAGTCGCTCACGTTGGCCAGCAGGAAGCGCAGCGTGTTGCGGATGCGGCGATAGGCGTCCACCACGCGCGCCAGGATCTTGTCGTCGCCCGCGATGTCGCCCGAATAGTCGCTCGCCGCCACCCACAGGCGGATGATCTCCGCGCCCAGCTTCTTGTTGATCTCCTGCGGATCGATGCCGTTGCCCAGCGACTTGCTCATCTTGCGGCCCTGGCTGTCCACCGTGAAGCCGTGCGTGAGCAGGCCCCGGTAGGGCGCACGGCCGTAGAGGGCGCTCGCCAGCAGCAGCGAGGAATGGAACCAGCCGCGGTGCTGGTCGTGGCCCTCCAGGTACAGGTCGGCCTCGGGGCCGCTGTCGTGGTGCACCTCCGGATGGGTGCCGCGCAGCACGTGGAAGAAGGTGGAGCCGGAGTCGAACCACACCTCCAGGATGTCGGTGCTCTTGGTGTAGTGCGGCGCGTCCTGGGCGCCCAGGATCTCTTCCACCGTCACGCGGCTCCAGGCCTCGATGCCGCCCGCCTCGACGATGGCGGCGGCCTGGTCCATGATCTCCATGGTGCGCGGATGCAGCTCGCCCGAGTCCTTGTGCAGGAAGAACGGGATGGGCACGCCCCAGCTGCGCTGGCGCGAGATGCACCAGTCCGGCCGCCCGGCGATCATGTCGTGCAGGCGCGCCTTGCCGTTCTGCGGATAGAAGCTCGTGTGCTCGATGGCGTCGAGGGCGATCTGGCGCAGCGTCTTCGCGGGCTTCTCGCCGGGCTTCGTGAACACGCCCTCGCCCTCGTCCATGCGAACGAACCATTGCGCCGCGGCGCGGTAGATCACCGGCGTCTTGTGGCGCCAGCAGTGCGGATAGCTGTGGACGATGTCCTTGGTGGCCATCAGGCGGCCTGCGTTCCTCAATGCCTCGATGACGGCCGGCACGGCCTTCCAGATGTGCTGGCCGCCGAACAGCGGGAAGTCGGCCGCGTAGGCGCCGTTGCCCTGCACGGGGTTGAGGATGTCGTCCAGCGCCAGGCCGTGCGCCACGCAGGAGTTGAAATCCTCCAGGCCGTAGGCGGGCGACGAATGCACGATACCCGTGCCGTCGTCGGCCGTGGCGTAGTCGGCCAGGTACACCGGCGAGAGGCGCCGGTAGCCGTAACTGCCGTCATCGCTCGCCACGTCGTGGAGCGGGTGCTCGAATTCCAGCCCGCCCAGCTGCCTGCCCAGGGTGGTGGCGATCACGCTGCCCGTGAGGCCGTAGCGTTCCAGGCACGATGCCACCAGCGGCTCGGCCACCAGCAGGATGCGCTCGCCCGTGTCCACCAGCGCATAGCGGATCTCGGGGTTCAGGTTCAGCGCCTGGTTGGCCGGGATGGTCCAGGCGGTGGTGGTCCAGATGACGACGAAGGCGTCCTTGGGCAGGGCCGGCAGGCCGAAGGCGGCGGCCAGCGCGGCCGGGTCGTGCGCCTTGAAGGCCACGTCCAGCGTGGTGCTCTTCTTGTCCTGGTATTCGATCTCGAACTCGGCCAGCGACGAGCCGCAGTCGAAGCACCAATAGACGGGCTTGAGGCCCCGATAGACGAAGCCGCGCTCCATCACGCGCTTGAACGCGCGGATTTCGCCTGCCTCGTTGGCGAAGTTCATCGTCTTGTAGGGGTGGTCCCATTCGCCCAGCACGCCCAGGCGCTGGAAGTCGGCCATCTGCTGCGCGATCTGCTCGGTGGCGTAGGCGCGGCCCTTGGCCTGCATTTCGTCACGCGGCAGGTTGCGGCCATGCTGCTTCTCGATGGCGTTCTCGATCGGCAGGCCGTGGCAGTCCCAGCCGGGCACGTAGAGCGCGTCGAAGCCTTCGAGCTGCCGCGCCTTGGTGATCATGTCCTTGAGGATCTTGTTCACCGCATGGCCCATGTGGATCTGGCCGTTGGCGTAGGGCGGGCCGTCGTGCAGGATGAACTTCGGAGCCCCGCGCCGGGCGTCGCGCAGGCGCTTGTAGATGCCTTTCTCGTCCCATTCCTTCACCCAACCCGGCTCGCGCCTGGGCAGGTCGCCGCGCATGGGGAAGGGCGTGTCGGGCAGGTTCAGCGTCGCGCGGTAGTCGGTTCCGGGCGTGGATTCGGAGGCGGAAGGCGTGGTGTCGGACATGGCTGGGCAGGAGATGCCTGGCTGCCGGCAGGTGCCGGGGCCGCCAGGGCGGAGGCAAGAAAGGGGGCGGGAGGGGGCCGCGCACCGGGGTGCGGCTCGGGGCGGAGCGGGCGCGGCCGCCGGGGCGGGCCGCGCGGGCGTCAAATTCGGTCGCGTGTGGTCTGGCGACGGGTTTCGGTGTAGCTGGCCGCCGGGGTGGACGCGAAATACGCCCGCGCGTCCTCGCAGTCCCGGGCGATGCCGGCGGTGAGGGCGTCGAGGCTGTCGTACTTCAGCTCGTCGTGCAGTTTGTGCAGGAGTTCCACGCGCACGATTTTACCGTAGGCCCCTTCGGCCCCCAGGTGGGCGGGCCACTGCAGGCAGTGCGTCTCCAGCAGCACGCGCCCGCCGTTGACGTCCGCGGGGTCGAGCGAGGGGCGCACGCCCAGGTTGGCGACGCCGGGCAGGGGCGCATCCGAGAGGCCGTGCACCAGGACGGCGAAGATGCCGCCGGCCGCGGGCTTCCAGTGCGCGAAGCGCAGGTTCAGGGTGCGGAAGCCATCCCCGGCGCCCTCGGTGCTCGCGCCCAGCGCACGGCCGAGCTTGCGACCGTGCACCACATGGCCGCTGATCGCATAGGGCCGTCCCAGCAGCGCCGCTGCGGCCTCCATGTCGCCGCGCGCCAGCGCATCGCGCACGGCCGAGCTGGACACGCGCAATCCATGCACTTCGTAGCTGTTCATGCGCGCCACGTCGAAGCCGCGCTCGCGCCCGGCGGCGTCCAGCATCGCGTAGTCGCCCGCGCGCTGTGCGCCGAACCGGAAGTCGTCGCCCACCAGCACGTAGCGTGCGCCCAGCCCGCGCACCAGCACGTCGTCGATGAAGGCCTGTGGCGACTGGCGGGCCAGCCGCTCGTTGAACGGCAGCACCACCGCCTGCCGGACGCCGCAGCGCGCCAGCTCCTCCAGCTTGTCGCGCAGCGTGCCGATGCGCGCGGGCGCCAGTTCGGGCCGCCGCAGGGCGCTGGCGAAATAGTCGCGCGGATGCGGCTCGAAGGTCAGCACGCAGCTCTCCACGCCGCGGTGCGCCGCTTCGCTGGCGAGCAGCGCGAGCATGGCCTGGTGCCCGCGGTGGACACCGTCGAAATTGCCGATGGTGACCGCGCAGGCAGGAGCGATGCCGGGGTGTTGGAGGCCGCGGAATATCTTCATCGGAATGCTAGTTTTTTGATAGCGTGACAGGCAGGTGGGCCAAGCGCTGGCCGCCAATCTGTCATGATTTGGGAGTATATTGTGCGACACGGGCCCCCGCGGGTGGCCCGCGAGACATCAGCGTTCCGAATCTTGTCGTGTTGCAAGGAGGGTGTTGTGAAGGTCTTGAAGCTGTCGGCCCAGGGGCTGCCGCAATCGTGGATTTCGCTGGAACAGGCGGTCACGCACTATGCCGCGGGCGAGGTGCGCTGGGAATCCGGCGGCCCCATCGCGGTGTTCCGCGGCGGGCACAACGCGCTCACGGGCGAGCAGTCCGTGATCGAGGTCAACAGCATCATCGGCACCAAGGGCGTGCCCGGCATCAACCCCTTCGGCCTCAAGCCCTCCCTCGCCAACAGCAAGCTGTTCGCGCGCGACCGCAACATCTGCGCCTACTGCGGCGGCCACTTCCACGAGGAAGACCTCACGCGCGAGCACATCGTGCCCTTCGCGCGCAACGGCGCCGACCACTGGATGAACGTGGTTACCGCCTGCCGCGCCTGCAACCACCGCAAGGGCCCGCGCACGCCCGAGCAGGCCCACATGCCGCTGCTGTACGCCCCCTACGTGCCCAGCCTGTGGGAAGACTTCATCCTGCGCAACCGGCGCATCCTCGCCGACCAGATGGAGTTCCTCATGGCGCACGTGCCCAAGTCCTCGCGGCTGCTGAGCTGACGCGGCGAGGCGGGCGCGTGGCGCCTGCCATGGATCTTTGCGGCCCCGGGTGGACATATTGCCGCACGGGCAGGGCGGGCGCACCGCCCGCGGGGTCGCGCACCCATAATGCGTCGCCATGCACGTCCTGCGTACATCGCCACGGCTGGTCCGCCTCGTCATGGCGTGGTTCGTCCTGGCGCTGGGCGTCGCCATCGCTTCCCCGATGCTCCGGCCCGTGCCGTCGGAGATGGTCTGCAGCACCGGCGGCGCCATGAAGTGGGTGGAGCCTGGCGACGACGGTGCCGGGGAGGCCGCGCACGGCGCGCTGGATTGCCCGGCGTGCCTCGGCTTCTCCCTGCCTCCGCCCCCCGTGCGCGGTGCGGGCATCGTGCCCCAGCCGCTCGCGCATGCCCTGCTGCCTGTCGTTCGGGCGCACATCGCGGGCATCGCCGGTGCGCCGCTGCCGCCACGCGGCCCTCCCGTGCTGTCCTGACACCCTCACGGGCCCCCGGGCCTGCGCAGGCTGCCGGCGCCGAACTGCCTCGGCCGTGCCGCGCGCTCTGCTTCCGTTTCATCGCAACCGCAAGCACCCGCCACGGCCGCGCTGCCACCGCGCGCCGGCCGGGGGCTCGCGCGTTCCCAAGCATCAGGAAAGAACACATCCACCATGGTCCCCACAGGTCTTCGCCGCCGCATGCGCCATGCATTCCACGCCGCACCCGCCCTCTGTGCCTGCCTGCTCCCCAGCCTCGCCCGCGCCGCGGAAGACGGAGCGCGAGAGCCTTCGCTCGGCACCGTCACCATCCAGGCCGCGGAATCCGCGGCGCCGGCTTCCGGCCTGGCCACCGGCAGCCCCGCCGCGCCGCTGGATACGCCCGCGTCCGTGACCTCCGTGCCCGCCGAGCTCATCCGGGCCCAGGGGGCCACCACCCTGCAGGAGGCACTGCGCAACGTGCCCGGCGCGCAGGCCGATTCGGGCTTCAACGGCAGCCGCAGCCAGTTCTTCGTGCTCCGGGGCGCCATCGCGGACAGCGGCACCGGTGCCTCCCGCGTGATGCGCGACGGCGTGCGGCTGTCCAACTATCCCTTCACGCCCGCCTTCGTGGAGCGGGTCGATGTCCTGCGCGGCCCCGGCGCCGCCATCGGCGTGCGCAGCGAGCCGGGGGGCACCGTCGATATCGTGACGAAGCAGCCCGAACTGGGCGACTTCGGCTCGGCCGGCCTGGGCGGCGGATCGCATGGCGCGCTCGACACCCACCTGGACATCAACCGCGTGCTGTCCGCCGAGCAGGAACTGGCGGCCCGCGTCATCGCCGTGCACTCGTCAGCGAGCGAATGGCGCCACGTTCCGGACCGGCTGGACGGGCTCAAGGCGGGCATCGCCAAGAGCGACGCCGACCGCTACCACCTCCGCCTCGGCGTGGAGTACACCGACCAGACCTACCGCCCCGACTTCGGGCTGCCGGGCATCGGCGGCAGGCCCGCGGCGGTCCCGCCCGACCTCCAGCTCAGCGAACCCTGGAGCGACTCGACGGCCCGCAACACCATCGTGGACCTGCATGGGGATGCGGCCCTCTCGGCAACGGCACGGATGCTTTTCGACTACACCCGTCTCCGGGCGCACAGCACATCGGTGCGGCAATCCCTGGGCCCCGCCGTCGCGGGCGCGCCACCGGGAACCTTCAGCCGGCGGCTCGCCTACGAGCCGGGCACGGAGCGCAGCATCGACGCACTCGCCACCGGCATCACCAGCGTGCACGAATGGGCAGGCATGCGGCACCACCTCTTCGCCGGCGTGGACCGCTATACCGAAACCCTGGACCAGCGCAGCGCCGGCCTGGCCAGTCCGGCCATCAATGTCTACGCGCCGGTCCGCGGCCCGGCGGTCCCGCCGCCATCCTTCAGCTTCACGACCACCACGCAGGATCTCCGCAGCACGGTGCTGTCGCTGCAGGACCGGGTGGAGTGGGGGGACTGGAGCGCCGTCGCGGGCCTGCGGACCACGCGGCAGGATTTTCTCTACGGCGCCGCCGGCACGGCAGGCATCCGGGAGTCCGATACCTCGCCCCGCCTCGCCCTGCTACGCAAGCTCTCGGCCTCGGATTCCGTCTATGTCGCGTACAGCACCGGCATCGCGCCGAACCAGGCATACTCGGCCTCCGGCCAGTCGCTGCCGTCGCGTGCCTCCAGGCAGTACGAGGCGGGCTGGAAGGCCCTGTGGAACGGTGGGCGCCTGCAGTCCGACCTCGCCGTGTACCGGCTGCGGCAGACCCACCTGCTGGCCGACGATCCCTCCACGCCGAACATCTACGACAAGACGATTGCCGGAACGGGACGATCCCAGGGCATCGAAGCGAGCCTGAGCGGCGACCTGGCGCGCCGCATCGGCGTGGCCTTCGCCTACGCCTACACCGATGCCCGGTACGGGGCGAACGCGGACTACCCGGGCCGCCGCATCCCGAACGTGGCCCGGCATGCCCTCAGCCTGTGGGGGCAGTACCGCTGGAGCGCAGAGCACGCCACCGGCGTCGGCATCCAGGCGCAGGGCAGCCGCCGGGCCGACATCGCCAACACGACCACACTCCCGGGGTACGCCCGCGTGGACCTGTCGCACACCTGGAAGCACCGGATGGGCGGGGGCCTGCTCGAACTGCAGGTCGCGCTGCGCAACGTGTTCGACAAGGCCTACTTCGTCTCCAGCCACCTGCACGTCAGCAACTACCTCACGCCGGGCCCGCCGCGCAACATCTACGCGTCCGCGGGCTACAGCTTCTGACGGGTGCGTTCCGGCATGCGGTATGCGCCTCCGGCAGACTCCGCGCTCAGGGCATTCCCGCTTCCGGAAGCGGTGCCGGCATCGCGATAATCGCCGGCCGCCCCGTGCGGCACGCTTTCTTCGCCGCTGCCGGCCCTGCCAGGCTCTCCACGTTCATCGGACCCGTACCCATGCGCCACGCCGCCGATTCCGCTTTCGCCGTTCCCTCGTCCTCCGTCCCGCTGCCTGCCCGCCGCGTCCTGCGCCGCCAGGGCCTTGCCGCCGCGCTGGCCGCCATCGCCTGCCTGGCTGCGGGCACGGCCCACGCGCAGCAGGCCAGGGAGGTCAAGCTCGGCTATGCGCTGGCCGTCAATTCGCATTACGGCGCCGCGGCCCAGGCGTGGTCCGACACGGTCGAGAAGGCCAGCAATGGAGCCGTCAAGTTCAAGCAGTTCCCCTCCAGCGCCCTGGGCGGCGAGCGCGAGCTGATCGAGGGTCTGCAGCTGGGCACGGTGGAGGCGGTCATCGTCTCCACCGGGGCGCTCAGCAACTTCGTGCCCGACGTGGGCGTGGTGGACATCCCCTTCCTGTTCCGCGACACGGCCCATGCCCGCGCCGTGCTCGACGGCGCCTTCGGCCAGGAACTGCTGGGCAAGTTCCAGAAGCGTGGCCTCGTCGCGCTGGCCTGGGGCGAGCAGGGCTTCCGCCACCTGACCAACAACAAGCACCCGGTGAAGACGCCCGCCGACCTGAAGGGCCTGAAGATCCGCGTGACCGAGAACCCCGTTCACATCACCGCCTTCCGCACGCTGGGTGCCTCGCCCACGCCCATGTCCTGGCCCGAGGTGATCGGCGCGCTGCAGCAGGGCACCATCGACGGGCAGGAGAACCCCATGTCGGTGATCGTCTCGGCCAAGCTGCCGCAGGTACAGAAGTACCTCTCGCTCACCGGCCACGTGTACGCCCCGATGGCGCTCATCGTCTCGCCCGGCTTCTGGGCGGGCCTGAACGATGCGCAGAAGGCCGCCTTCGCGCAGGGCGCCAGAGCCGGCGCGCTGGCCTCGCGCAAGTTCGTCGACGACGTGGAGCAGAAGGGCCTGGCCGAAGTCAAGGCCGCCGGCATGCAGGTGGTGGAGTCGGTGGACAAGAGCGCCTTCCAGAAGGCGCTGGAGCCGGCCTACAAGCAGTACGCCACCAAGTTCGGCCAGAAGACGCTGGACCAGATCGCCAGCGTGAAGTGAGCCTGGGCGGGCCTTTCGGCCCGCCGGCTCCTCATGGCCGTTTCCCTGTGCCCGGCGCGTCCGGGCTTTGTCTTTTCCAGATCCTCCCGTTTCCACCATGCTCCCTCGCTTCGAGCGCGCCCTGGTCGCCGGCAACCGCTGGCTGCTCATCTTCCTGCTGCTGGCCATGGCCTGCATCGTCTTCGCCAATGTGGTGCTGCGCTACACCACGGGCGACTCCATCGTCTGGGCCGAAGAGGTGGCGCGCCACCTGATGATCTGGTGCACCTTCCTGGGCGCCGGGCTGGTGCTGCGCTTCGGCGGCCATGTGGCCATCGACAACCTGCACCACGTGCTGGGCGAGCGCGGCGCGCGGGCGCTGCGCGGCGGCATCGTGGTGGCGCTGGGCGCGTTCTTCCTGGTGATGGCCTGGTGCTCGGTGCAGTACGTCTGGGCCACGCGCTTCCAGACCACGCCCGCCACCGACATCCCCTTCGCGTGGATCTACGCGGCCATGCCGGCGGGCTTCGTGCTGCTGTTCGTGCACCTGCTCTTCATGGCGCGCGGCTATATCCGCGATGGCCGCTACGTCGAATCCGACGAGATGGACGCCGAATCGGCGGCCTCCCTCTGATGCCCGCGAGAAACTGACGCCATGGCCATCACCCTCTTCGTTTCCGCCGTCCTGCTGATGGCTCTGGGCTTTCCCGTCGCGTTCGCGCTCGCCATGTCGGCCGCCATCGCGGTCTTCGTGGGCGGGCGCTATCCGCAGCTGATCGTGTTCAAGGAGATGTTCACCGGCATCGACAGCTTCCCGCTGATGGCCGTGCCGTTCTTCATCCTGGCGGCCGAGATCATGTCCGGCGGCGCGCTCACCGTGGTGCTGCTGCGCTTCGCCGCGCAGTTCGTGGGCCACCTGCGCGGCGGGCTGGGGCACGCCAACATCCTGTCGCTCACGCTGTTCTCGGGCATCTCGGGCTCGGCCCTGGCCGACGCGGCGGGGCCCGGCTCGATGATGGTCAAAATGATGGACAAGGCGGGCTACTCGCGCGCCTATGCCGCCGCGCTCACCGCCAGCACGGCCATCGTGGGGCCCATCATCCCGCCGTCGATCATCATGATCATCTACGCGCTGCAGGACGAGCAGGTCTCGGTCGGCGCGCTCTTCATCGCGGGCTTCGCGCCGGGCATCCTCATCGCCGTGGCCATGGCCATCGTCAACTGGCGCGTGTGCGTGCAGCGCGACTACCGCTCGCGCGAGCCGCGCCCGAGCGGCCGGGAAATGCTCGCCAACAGCATCCGCGCCATTCCGGCTTTGATGCTGGTGGTGCTGATCCTGGTGGGCATCCGCTTCGGCATCTTCACGCCGACCGAGGCCTCCGTGGTGGCCGTGTTCTACGCCCTCGTCTGCGGCAAGTGGATCTACCGCACGCTGGAGTGGAAGGCCCTGCCGCACATCGCCGCGCGCTCGGCGCTGCTCACCGCCTCGGTCCTGCTGGTGGTGGCCGCCTCGGCCGCCTTCGCCTGGGTGCTGACGGTGGAGGGCGTGCCCCAGCAGCTGGCCGAGACGATCGTGGGATGGAACCTCTCGCCGGTCACCTTCCTCATCGCGGTCAACATCCTGCTGCTGCTCTTCGGCATCTTCATGGAGCCGCTGCCGGGCGTGATGATTCTCGTGCCCATCCTCGCGCCCATTTCGGCGGCGTTGGGCATCGACCCGATCCACTTCGCCATGGTGGTGATCGTCAACCTCACGCTGGGCATGATCACGCCGCCGGTGGGCGGCTTGCTGTTCGTCACCTCGGTGGCCACCAAGGTACCGCTGGCGGCGCTCACGCGCGAACTGCCGCCGTTCCTCCTGGCCCACCTGATCGTGCTGGCCCTGCTCACCTTCGTGCCCGCCATCTCCACCTGGCTGCCGCACGCGCTGGGCTTCTGACGTGGCATGCGGCCCGTGGCGGCCGCACCGTTGACCTCGCCCCGGCCGTCTGTCAGGCAGGGTGCCACCGGTCCGATGGCTGTGGAGCAGGCCACGCCAGCAGACGCCGCAGAACCGGCTCCGCCGGGCTGCCAGCGTCGTCCCCCTGGGGGGGATGGCGCCGCAGGCGCCTCAAGGGGGGAGCCGTTACTTCCTTGCGGCCACCAGGAAACCCTGCACGGGCGCATTGCCCTCGTAGCGCAGCACGAGGTCCTCGATCTCCACCGTGGTGAAGCCCGCCGCCCGGCACACGGTCTCGGCGTGGCTGCGCTTGTGGGCGTAGCGACCGCTGGCCTGCAGCACCAGGTCCGGGCCGTCCTCGGGAGCGGCCTCGCACGAGAAGAGGAAGTCGCCGTTCGGCACGAGCAGGCGGAAGGCATCGGGCACGGTGTCCGACAGGTCGCCCGCGTAGATGAACACGTCCAGCGCCGCCACCACGTCGTAGATGGAAGAGGGCGTGTCGCGCAGCGCGTCCAGCAGGTTGACGGTGTGGAAGCGGTCGTACACGTTGTGCCGTGCCGCCTGCTCGATCATCTTGATGGAAATGTCCACGCCGATGAGGAAGCCGTCGATGCGGCCCAGGCACACGCCCAGCAGTCCCGTGCCGCAGCCCAGGTCCAGCACGTTGAGGCGCTTGTCGGGGTAGCGTTCGAGGATCTTTGCGGCCGCGATCTTCGGCAGCTTGTACTTCAGGCCGGCGACCATGTGCTGGTCGTAGAGGCCCGCGAGTTCGTCGAACAGCGCGCGGTGCAGCTCCGGCGGCTGGTGCTGCGGCGTCACGCCGTGGGCGATGGCGGTGTAGTAGGCCACCACGGAGTCGCCGGGCGCGATCTCCATCAGCGCCGTGGTATCGGCCACCGCCTGCGCCGGCGTGCCGGCCGCAATGCAGGTCTTCACCCGGCCCAGCCGGGCCTCGGCATCCTGCGGGTTCTCGTCGATGAGCGCCCCCCAGGTCTGCAGCGCCTCTGCGTGCTGGCCCTGGTCGCTCAGGTCGCGTGCGAGCAGGCGGCGCAGCTGCACGTCGCCGGGCACCATCTCCAGGCCGCGGCGCAGGTGGCGCACGGCCATGTCCAGGTCGCCCGCGCGGTGGGCGATGTCCACCACGCCGGCGAGCGCCACCAGGTTGCGCGGCTCGCGCGCAGCCACCTTCTCGGCCAGGTCCACGGCTTCGCGCAGCTGGTTCTGGCGCGCGTGCAGCAGGGCCAGTTCCAGCTGGCCCGGCCCCCAGTCGGGCGCCAGCGTCACGGCGCGGCGCAGGCCGTCGAAAGCCTTCGGGATATTGCCCGCCTTCTCGGCCATGAGGCCTGCCAGCATGAACACGCGCGGGTCGTTGGGCTGGGTGCGCTGGGCCTTGTTCAGCGTGAGCGCGGCCTGCTGCAGGTCGCCGCGCGCGATCTGCTCGCGCGCCGTTTCGAGGTGTTGGCGGTTCGGGTCGGTGGGGGTTGCAGTGGCGCTCATGTCTCGTACTGAAAATAGAGAGCCGGGCGCTCGGCCCGGCTGCAGGGAATCGCGGGATTATCCCGGATTCGCCTTCCACGGCGCGTCCCCCGGGTTTCAGCGGCCCGTGGACAGCTCCTCTCCGGCCGCCCGCACCAGCTCGCCGCCATCGCCCGAAAGCTCCCAGAACATCATGCCGCGCAGGCCCGTGGCCCGCACGATGCGCGCCTTCTCGCGCACGACCTGCTCGTCATCGAAGGTCCAGAACGTGCTGCCGTCGAAGAGCCAGGCCGCGCGCGACCACGCGTCCCGGTGGCGCGTGAAGCCGGGCTTGGCGCGCACGGTCTTGAAATCGTCCACGCCGGCCTCGTAGGTGCCCTGTGCCGGGCCCGTGGCCGGCTGGTAGAGGCCGTTGCCGGCCGGGCCCACGCCGCTCCAGCCTTGCGAATACAGCGGTGCCCCGATCACGAGCTTGCTGCGCGGCACCCCGGCCTGCAGGTACCGGCCGGCGGCTTCCACCACCGAGAGATCCTGTGCCCGGTCGGGGTCGCGCGGGCTGGGGGCGAGTGCGGCCTGGTGGTTGGTGCGCCGCTCCGAGGAAACGTGCAGGTCGTAGGCCATCAGGTTGATGAAATCCACCGTCTTTGCCACCGCCGCGAGCTCGATCTTCGCGCTGTTCTGCGGGCCCGCGGGTGCCGCGATGGTCAGGCGCAGCGCCGGGTCGATCGCGTCGAGCTGCCGGCGGAATTCCTGCAGAAGCAGCGTGAAGTTCGCCGTATCCTCCGGCCGCACGATGTTGCCGGGGGCCGCCTCGGCGGCGACGTGCTCCCAGTCGAGGTCGATGCCGTCGAACACGCCCGCTGCCGGGCCGTCGCCGTCAGTCTCCCCGCCGGTGCGGCCGCGGATGAAGAGATCGACGCACGACTTCACGAACGCGCTGCGCGATGCGGGCGTGAGGGCTGCGTCGGAGAACCATTTCGATCCGTTCCAGCCGCCCAGCGAAACCAGCACCTTCAGCCCGGGCTGCAGGCGCTTGAGCGCGCGCAGCTGCTGGAAGTTGCCGCGCAGCGGCTCGCTGCCGTCCACCGCCGTGCCGTCCACGCTTTCCTCGGCCGTCCACGGGCGCTCCACGTCGGCCCACGCATCGCCGAGCCCGCAGCCCACCGGGCCGCTGCCGTCCGCGCTGGCGGGCGCCACGCTGCCGAACGCATAGTTCAGGGTGGTGATGCGGGGCAGGGCGCCCTGGGTGGCCAGGCTCTTCGCGGTGTAGCCCCGGGCGTAGATGCCCCAGGAGGTGAAGTAGCCCACCACTTCGCGTGCGGGCGTTGCGGCGCTGGTCGATGCGTGGGCGGACACGGCCGTGTCGCTCCAGGCAGGGGCGGCCAGGATGGCCAGGCAGGCGATGCCCAGGGTGCGGGTCCAGGGTGTCCTCATTTGCGGTGCTCCTCGGTATGCAGGGCTCCGCACTCTCGGCCCGGGGAGGCGGCGCGTCAATGCGGCGCCATGCATGCAATGCTGAGGGTATCGCTTTGGGATGCCGCAGTGCCCGGCACGGCGGCGTACCACGCCGCGGGGCATGCGCAACCCGGCCCGCGCCGTGGCTGCAGGCCTCGTCAGGAGGCCGGCGTGTTCAGCTCTTCGGTGCTGCAGGGCCGGAAGCCGCCTCCTTCAGCGCGCCGGATGCAGAAACCGCCGCCAAAGACCCGGCGCGGGGACTTGTAGAAAACGATGTGCCCACCGGCATCCACTTCGAACTGGTAGTTGCTGTAGGTGCCCGTTTCCCCGGACCCGTCGCACACGTAAGTTCCGGAAGGGCTGACGAGGCTCCGGCC
Source organism: Paracidovorax cattleyae (assembly GCF_900104515.1). GTDB lineage: Bacteria > Pseudomonadota > Gammaproteobacteria > Burkholderiales > Burkholderiaceae_C > Paracidovorax > Paracidovorax cattleyae. The sequence goes on along the minus strand of NZ_FNJL01000005.1, from coordinate 201,950 downwards.
GGCGAACCGGTAGCTGCCGGTGTAGGTGCAGCCCTGGGTGCCGTCCCCGCCGTTTCGGACCATCTGGAACTGCCCGTCGCGTGCCTGGAACGTGAGCTGCAGGGACGGTGCGCCCCCCAATGTAGAGCCTTCGGCGAACCGGATGCGGTAGGTCTGGTTGAATCGCGCCGTGAGATCCTCGTACTGGAGCCGAACGATGCGCCGGGGCGTGTCACCGGGCAGGGTGACGGTGCCGGTGGTGGTGGAGTCGAAGGTGATGCGCATCGGGCCCAGGTCGGCGGCCTGCTCGCCGCTGCGGGTACCGCCGCCCAGCACAGGTCCGTTGCGGTATTCGTGCAGGTTGCCGGTGAATGCGGTGTCACCCTCGGCCCGGACGCCCCCGGCCTGCAGGAAGAGGGAGGAGCCGTCGGGCCGGTAGCCCACATAGGTCACCACCATGGCCCGTCCCTGCTGCGTGTCGATCTGCAGGCTGCGCCCGGGGCGGCCGTTCACCTCGCCCTCGAAGCCCCAGATGCCGGGCTCCGGTTGCGGCTGAGCATTCCATGCCGTGGCGCAAAGCCCGGGCCAGTCCATGAAAACGGCGCCCCCCATGCAGTAGCCGAGCAGGTCGGTGGACGCGCCGTCGCGCCACAGGGTCCCCCGGAACATGCCATCGGCCTGCATCATGAAATGCTCTGCGCGGTAGGCGCCTGTCTCCTGCGCCCCGTCGCGCGAGGTGCACAGATACGTTCCTTCGGAAGACACGCCCGAGCCTGCAGGCTGAACGTTGCCGGTGTAGGTGCAGGAGCTCAGTCGCTCCGCACTGGTTTCGATCTGCATGGAGAACTGGCCATCCTGCATTTTCACGTCGATCCAATGCGGCGTTCTCCGGCTTTGCGTCACTGCGGCGAACGTGTCGGTGGCGATGGAGTCGCGCGTGAGCCGCACGCCAGGGTCTTCGTACTGGTAGCGCGAAATACGCCGCGGCACGTCGCCCGGCAGCGTGGCGGTGCCCGTGGTGGGCGTGTCGAAGACGATCTTCACGGGGCCCGCGGTGGCTGCGGTTTCGCCCTGGCCGGCGCCGCCGCCGATCACGGGGCCGTTGCGGAACTCGTTCAGCGTGCCGTCGAAGGTGGAAGAGGTGTTGGGCCGGTTGCCGGCGGCCTGCAGGAAGAACGACGAGCCGTCGGCGCGGTACCCCAGGTAGGAGACGGCCATGGTGCGGCCGGCCTGGGTGTCGATGTGCAGGCTGCGGCCCGGGCGGCCATCCAGCTCGCCGTCGAAGCTCCACATGCCGGGCTCGGGCTCGGCCGTCTGGGCCCATGCGGGGGCGGCGCAGGCGGCGATGACGCCACCCAGCAGCAGGGCGGATGCGGACGGGCGGCGGGATGGTGATGGCGTGTGATGCATGGAACTCCCTCGTGACAAGTGACGTGTCGGATGAACCGCGCACTTGACCACAGAGTGCCCGCTGTGCCTACCCCTCCGTCGCGGGGTTCGTGTTACCGCGCGCAGACGGTCGCGTTGCCGCTCCCGTCAGGCGAACACGCCCGCCGTGTCCTGCATGCGCGCCGACACCTCGCCCAGGTGGTGCAGCGTGTCGCCCCAGGTCATCTCCAGCTGCGTGAGCTTCTTGAAGTAGTGGCTGCCGATGTATTCGTCGGTCACGCCGATGCCGCCGTGCAACTGCACGGACTGCTGGCCCACGAAGCGCATCGACTGCCCGAGCTGCACCTTGGCGCGCGACAGGGCACGGCGGCGCTCCCCGGCCGGCGCACCCAGCTTCAGGCTGGCGTAATAGCTCATCGAGCGTGCGAGTTCCAACTGCATCTTCATGTCGGCCACGCGGTGGCGCAGCGCCTGGAAGCTTGCGATCGGCACGCCGAACTGCTTGCGCTGGTTCATGTAGTCCACGGTGAGGGCCACGGTCTGGTCCATCACGCCCACGGCCTCGGCGCACGCCGCGGCGATGCCGATGTCCACCGCGAGCTCGAGTGCCGCCAGCCCGTCTTCCGCGACCAGCGTGGCCGGCGCGTTGTCGAACTGGACCTCCGCCGCGCGGCTGCCGTCCTGCGTCACATAGCCGCGCGTGGCCACGCCCTGCGCGCCGCGCTCGACCAGGAAGAGGGCCATGCGGCCCTGGTGTTGCGCAGGCACCAGGAACGCATCGGCCTGGTCGCCCGCAGGCACCAGGCTCTTGGTGCCCGTCACCGTGGCGCCGTCGCCCGAACCGGTGGCCTGGGCCTCGCACACGTCCAGCCGGTAGCGCGCCTTGCGCTCCTGGTGCGCCAGCACCACCAGCGCCTCGCCGCTCGCGATGCGCGGCAGCCACGCAGCCTGCACGGCCTCCGGCGCGCACTGCGCCAGCACCCCGCTGGCCACGAAAGTCTGCGCCAGCGGCTCCAGCACGATGCCGCGCCCCAGCTCCTCCATGGCCACCATCGCATCCACCGCACCCTGGCCCAGCCCGTCGTACGCCTCCGGCACCGTCAGCGCCGCCAGGCCCAGCTCCGCCAGTTCGCCATACGCCGCACGGTCGAACCCGCCCGCCGCCACGATGCCGCGGCGCCGCTCGAACGCATAGCCCTTGTCCACCCAGCGCCGCACCGCATCGCGCAACGATTGCTGGTCTTCAGAAAAATCGAAATCCATGGTTGTCTCCAAAAGCGGTTCAGAGCAGGGCGCTTGCACGCCCCCTTCAAAGATCAGCGAAGCTCATGCTGGAACCCCCTCCCGGAGGGGGCCCGGGGGAGCCGTGCGTTACCGCGCCAGCGAAACATCGTCGCCCCCCCGGAAGCAAAATCAGCCCAGCACCGTCTGAGCGACGATGTTTCGCTGGACTTCGTTGCTCCCTCCATAAATCGTGGTCTTGCGCAGGTTGAAGTACGTCGATGCCAGTGGCGCATTCGCCACTGTGCCGACCGGGAATCCCCCCAGCGCGCCCATCGCCGCATCGCCCTGCCAGCCCGCTTCCATGGCCTCCTCGATGAAGGGCAGGGCGTAGGGGCCGGCAGCCAGCATCATCAGTTCGGCATAGCGCTGCTGGATTTCGCTGCCGCGGATCTTGAGCAGGCCGGCAATGTCCAGCGAGTTCCTGCCCGACTTCTCGGCAGACAGCACGCGCAGCACCAGCATCTCCAGCGCCACGATGTCCACCTCCAGCAGCGCGATCTGGTCGCGGAAGCGCAGGTCGTCCCACACGCCCTCGGTTTTGGCGATGCGCTTGAGGCGTTCCAGCTCGCGCTTGCTGCGGTTCACGTCGGCGATGTTGGTGCGTTCGTGGCTGAGCAGGTGCTTGGCGTAGGTCCAGCCCTTGTTCTCCTCGCCGATCAGGTTCTCGGCGGGTACCTCGACGTTGTCGAAAAAGACTTCGTTCACCTCGCACTCGCCGTCCAGCAGCTTGATCGGCCGCACCGTGACGCCGGGCGACTTCATGTCCAGCAGCAGGAAGCTGATGCCGGTCTGTGGCTTGCCTTCCGTGCTGGTGCGCACGAGGTTGAACATCCAGTCGCCGTACTGGCCCAGCGTGGTCCAGGTCTTCTGGCCGTTGACGATGTACTTGTCGCCGCGGCGCTCGGCGCGGGTCTTGAGGCTGGCCAGGTCCGAGCCCGATCCCGGCTCGCTGTAGCCCTGGCTCCACCAGACCTCGCCGCTCGCGATGCCGGGCAGGAAGCGCTGCTGCTGCTGGGGCGAGCCGAACGCCATGATGACCGGCGCCACCATCACCGGGCCGAACGGCACTATGCGTGGCGCGCCGGCCAGCGCACACTCTTCCTCGAACAGGTGCTTCTGCACGGCCGTCCAGCCGGGGCCTCCGAACTGCCTGGGCCAGCCGAAGCCCAGCCAGCCCTTCTTGCCGAGGATCTTGGCCCAGCCCTGCAGGTCGTCGCGCGTCAGGCGCAGCGCGTTGTGCACCTTGTGCGCGGTCTCGGCCGGCAGGTGCTCGCGGACCCACGCGCGAATCTCTTCGCGGAAGGCCTGTTCTTCGGGGGTGAATGCAAGGTCCATGCGTTGTCTCCGTGTGGACGCCGACGTGGCCGGCGCGATACCGCAATTTGTAGCACGGTCGTGCTTTTTATGGCTGTCCGGGGAGCGACACCCCGAGCTGGTCGCACAGGGCCGCCAGCGATCCGCGCAGCGCCGCCACCTCGGCCTCCAGGGCCGCGACCCGCTCGGCCAGCGCCGGATCGGCCGCCCGCGGGGAGGCGGGGGCCGCGGCCTGGGCCGCCTGGGCGGCCATGTCGGCTGCGCTCAAGGGTCCGCATAGCAGGTGCGTCCAGCGCGATTCGCGGGCGCCCGGCGCACGCGGCAGCAGGGCCACCAGCGGGCCGCCTTTTTCCTCGCTGCGCGACTGCAGCTCGTCCAGAAACGCCTCGACCGAGGAGATATCGGCAAAACGGTGCCAGCGCTCGGCGTTGATGCGCAATTCGCCCGCGGTCTGCGGCCCGCGCAGCATCAGCAGACCCAGCAGGGCCGCGGACTGGTCGGGAACGCCCACCGCGCGCGTGAAGTTGTGCTCCCAGCGGGTGGCGCGCTGGCCGCCGATCTCCATCGCCATCGCGCGGCGGCGCAGGCTGTCCAGCGCTTCCTGCACTTCGGCGTCGGTGAGCGCCGTCACCGGGTCGCGGCTCGACTTCTGGTTGCAGCCCGTCACCACGGCGTTCAGGGTCAATGGATAGCTGTCGGGCACCGTGCGGGCCTTTTCCATCAGGGTGCCGAGCACGCGGGCTTCGGCGGCGGTCAGGGGCTGGAGGCGGGGATCGAAGGGCATGGAAAGAGGACGGATGGCGCCGTGGCACGCAAGGAGGAGGAACGGACGCGGCGATAATCCGCGCCCCATGAAGAACATCGTGATTTTGATCTCGGGCGGGGGCTCCAACATGGCAGCCATCGTGCGGACGGCCCGGATGCAGGACTGGGCAGGCCGCCATGGCGTGCGGGTGGCTGCCGTGCTGAGCAACAAGGCCGATGCGCCCGGCCTCGCCTGGGCGCGGGAGCAGGGCATCGCCACGGACGCCGTGGACCACCGGGCCCAGGCCTCGCGCGAGTCCTTCGACGAGATGCTCGCGCAGCGGATCGACGCGCACGATCCCGCGCTGGTGGTGCTGGCCGGCTTCATGCGCATCCTGACCCCCGGCTTCGTGGCGCACTATGCAGGGCGGCTGGTCAACATCCACCCTTCGCTGCTGCCGGCCTTTCCCGGCCTGCATACCCACCAGCGCGCCATCGACGCGGGCTGCAAGGTGGCCGGGGCGTCCGTGCACCTCGTCACCCCCGAACTGGACGCAGGGCCCATCCTGGCCCAGGGCGTCGTGCCGGTGCTGCCGGGCGATACGGCCGAGCGCCTGGCCGGGCGGGTGCTGGCCCAGGAGCATGCGATCTACGCGCCGGCCGTGCTGCAGCTGCTGCTGGATCGCCGGTAAAGGGGCCAGCGCCGTTCACAGCGGCGAGACGATCTTTCCGGGACTGCTGCCTTCCAGCAGGTCCCTGGCGAGCTGGGCCTGGTAGGAATCCACCGGGTGAACCACCACGGCCCAGTGCCCTGCCCGCAGAGCGGAGCGTACCTGGCTGATGAGCCGCACATGGTCCGGGCGCAGCAGCGATGCCAGCCCGCCGAACAGCAGGCCGAGGACGGTGGAGACGCCCACGATTGCGATGAATGCCGTCAGCGGGCTGGCAGCCACCATTGGCTGGCCGGAGCGCATCAGCCACTCATATAAAAGCAGCCCTGCCACTGCGCCGGCCAGGCCGGCCCCGAGATGCGAGCGGATCAGCGTGCGGAAAATGCCGGACTGTCCGGACTGTCCGGGCTCCGGCCTGCGGCCGAACAGATCGCGCCGCGAAGCCCGCGCATCCTGCGGCCCCAGCAGCCGGATCTGTCCCGGCCGCATGTCCGGCAGCCGCAGCAGCCGGCCGACCAGGGCCTCGGCGGGGGGCTTGTCGCCGAAGATCCCGGTCACTTTGGCCAGCGATCTCTCGCCGAACATGCCTTGCAGAAGATGGTCCATGGTGAAGTTCCTCGTATCCAGGCGCCGTGTGGCGCACCATGGGGGCAACCTTATGCAGGCGGCGGCAAGGGGGCTGTAGGACGGGTGCGGCGGCCCTCGACAGGACTGCGCCGCGGCCGCACGCAGGCAGCTTTCCGGCAGCATCGCAGGGGGCCGGCCTCCGCAGCTCGTCCAGTGACGGGCTTCGCAGCACTGCGGAGGTACGGCGATCGCATGTGCCTCGCCGGCCTCAGGCGGTGGCGCTCACGGCGCTGGAGCGGCCACTGCCGGCCCAGTCCGCGGCGGCGGCTTCATACCGCTGCCGCGCCATGTCTGCCAGCCGGGCGAGGTCCAGCCGCCGGCCGTCCCCGGTCGCTGCATTCGACGTCGTGCCGGAGCTGCCGCTGGCGTCCGCGGTAGAAGAGGCTGCGGCATATTGGCCCGCGAGCTGCGTGATGAAGCTCTGCGCCTCGCTGTTGCTCAGCGTCTTGTCGCCATCGGTATCGATCGCATTGAACAGCGCGGTGACCGCATCCTTGCCGCTGGCCGCGCCTGCTGCCCGCTCCGCCGCGGAGACCGTACCGTCTTCGTTGGTGTCCAGCGGGTCGTAGGTGGTGCTGTCCGAAGTGGCCGAGGTGGACCCAGCGCCTGCCGGGCCACCAGGTCCGCCCGGCCCGCCAGCGCCCCCGGGCGGTGGCGGCATGCCGCCCGCGACCCGCGAATCACGCTGGTCCGACGGCCGGCCGGCATCGAATTCCGCCTCGGACAGCTGGCCATCGCCGTCGCTATCGAGCTTCTTGAACAGCTCGGTGCTTTCCGCGTCCGTGGCGGAGGTGCTGCCGTCGGACGCCCCGGACATTTTCGCCACCAGCGACTGCAGTTCGGCCTGGCTGACGCTGCCGTCGCCGTCCGCATCCACCTTGCCGAACAGGTCGTCGCCCGCCTGGCCCGGGCTCGCACCCGCGCCGCGCGTCTGCGCGAAGTCCATGGTGGAGCGCTGCGGCATCAGGCTCTCCAGGGTCTTGCCCAGTTCCTGCGCATTCAGGTTGCCGTCGCCGTCGCTGTCATAACGGGACACGAGTTCGCCTGCGTCGGCCGCGGTGCCATCGGCCCCGCCTTTCTTCGCCACCTTGTCGAGCAATCCCTGCAATTCCGTGCCGCTCACGCTGCCGTTGCCGTCGCTGTCGAGCTTCGACAGCATGTCCTCGGGCGACGGTCCCCGGCGCTGCTGGGTCCGCTGCATGGCTGCCGCGGAGGACCACGCGCTGCCGCCGACACTGCTGATGGTCGTCATCGTCGTTCCTTCCTTTCTTCCTGGGTGGATGGGAGACCCCGGCAGCCCGCGCACCTCCGCCAGGGAGGTCGCGTGGGCCGCGGTGCCGGGCGCTTCTCAGGCCTGTCCAGGATTCTTGGCGTCGCCGGTAACGGCGTTTTGTCCCGTTTGTACCGGCATTGGTACATGGGGCGGGCGCAAGGCCCGAACAGCGGGGTGAAACCCGGCCTGTTCGCAGCCTGGGGCCGGGCGCGCGCTGCCTACACTCGGCGCAAGACCGGCAGCCTCCCCATCCAGCTTCCCGCCCCCGCGCCATGCAACACATCCTGGTGGTCGATGACGACGACGACATCACCGCGCTGCTGACCCAATACCTCGGCCGTTTCGGCTACACGGCCCATGCTGCGGGCGACGCAGCGGCCATGCGCGCCCGCATGTCCGCGCAGTCCATCGATCTCGTGGTGCTGGACCTGATGCTGCCCGGCACGGACGGAATGGCCCTGGCGCGCGAACTGCGTGCCAGGTCCGGCGTGCCCATCATCATGCTCACGGCCCGCGCCGACGCCTACGACCGCGTACTGGGGCTGGAACTGGGCGCCGACGACTACATGACGAAGCCTTTCGAGCCCCGCGAGCTTGTGGCGCGCATCCACAGCGTGCTGCGCCGCACGGCGCCTGCCTTGCGAGAGTCCGGCGGCGTGCCGCCGGTGGCCGAGGTCGTGCGCTTCGATGGCTGGTCGCTGCACAGCGTGGAGCGCCACTTGGTGTCGCCCGCAGGCGTGACCGTGCCGCTGTCCAATGCCGAATACCGCCTGCTGTGCACCTTCCTGCGCATGCCGCGGCGCGTATGCAGCCGCGACCAGTTGATGGAGCACGCGCGGGGACGTGCCATGGAATCCTTCGAGCGCAGCATCGACCTGCTGGTCTCCCGGCTGAGGAGCAAGCTGTCCGACGATCCACGCGCACCGGCGCTGATCAAGACCGTGCGCGGCTCCGGCTACCTGTTCGACATCCGGACCGTGCAGGGCCTGGCGGCCCGGGCCTGACATGCCCGCCGCAACACAGGATGCGTCAGCGGCACCGGTGCCCCCGCCCCCGGGGCCTGCAGGCTGGCGCTTCGCCGCCCGCTGCCTGCCCGACACTTTGTTCGGCCGGCTGGCACTGCTGCTCTTCGTGGCGGTACTGGCCAGCCATGTGCTGGCGCTGACGCTGATGTTCGAGTTGCGGCCAGGATCGGGCCCGGGTCTCCGCCACGGGCCGCCGGCGGCGGCGGACTGGCCGGGCGGGGGGCAGGGTGGATCGGAGCCACCGCTTCCGCCCCAGGCCCGGCATCCCCCGGGGTGGTGGCATCCGGGACTGCTGCTGGATATCGGCGTCCGCCTGGCTGCCCTGATGCTCGCGGCCTGGTGGGGCGCGCGCTGGCTGGCGCGTCCGCTGCGCCGGCTCGCCACGGCGGCGCGGCAGCTCGGCGCGGACATCCATCGCCCGCCGCTGCCTGAAGACGGCACGGCCGAATGCCGGGAAGCCAGCCGGGTGTTCAACCAGATGCAGGCGCGCATCCGCCGCCAGCTGGATGAGCGTGACCGTTTCGTCGCGGCCGTCTCGCACGACCTGCGCACGCCCCTGACGCGCCTGCGCCTGCGGGCCGAGTCGCTCGGGCAGGACGCCGAGCGCACCGCGTTCGCGCGCGACATCGCCGAGATGGACGCCATGATCGCAGCCACGCTCGACCACCTGCGTGGCGTGGCGGGCGCGGAACCGCTGGCGTTGCTGGACGTGCAGGCCCTCCTCGAGAGCCTCGTGGACGACGAGCAGGCCTGCGGCCACGAGGTGCACTGCTCCGGCATTGCCCGCCCGCTGCCCGCCCGCGCCGGCGCGCTCAGGCGTTGCCTGGACAACCTCGTGGGCAACGCGGTGCGCTACGGCGGCAGCGCGGAGGTCGCACTGGAAGACGCACCCGATGCATTGCGCATCCATGTGCGGGACCACGGGCCCGGCCTGCCGCCGGACGAGCTGGGCAGGGTGGTCCAGCCCTTCTATCGCGTCGAGACCTCGCGCAACCGGCATTCCGGGGGAGCCGGCCTGGGCCTGTCGATCGCCAGCGACATCGTGCAGCGTCATGGGGGCAGCCTGTTGCTGTCCAATGCCGCCGGCGGAGGTCTGCGGGCGACCGTGGTCCTGCCGCGCCCGGACGACCCTGGCGCCCCCGGACACGTGCCGGCCTGACGCGCTGCTGCAGGCGGTGCCCGCGCGGTTCAGCCCGCCGGGGACCCCGCGTCCCCGACGCGCTCGAACCGGGGGCGGGGCTGTCCGTCGATCTGCACCGTCTCTGCGAACATGGCCGCGGGCCGCACCCACAGTCCGCGGTCGCCGTAAAGCGCTCGGTACACCGTCATCGGCTCCAGCGTCTCGCTGTGCCGCGCGGTGCCGATCACCTCGTAGAGCATGCCTTTGTAATGCCGGTAGAGCCCTGGAAGGGTGGACTGCAGGGGCGGCAGTTCGCCGTCGGGATGGGAAGGGCTATGCATCATGGCCGGATTGTGCGCCGGGCCATTGCGCACCAGGGGGCGCGCCTGTCCATCGCCTGGGTCAGCGCTGCGACGCCGGGCCTTCGAGCTTGCCTGCACCTGCACAGGCGGTGACGCGGGCCGGCAGATCCGCCGTGCCGTCGAGTTCATAGTGGTAGAAGTCCGATGGCTTCCATGCGGAGGCGGTCACCAGGGCCGATGACCCGCGCACGGTGGCCGTGAGGTCCACAGTCTGCCCGTTGAGCACCGTGCCACTGTCGTGGAAGGTGGAGGCGCATTCGCCGGAGGAGAACAGCCCGGTGCAGCCCTGCATCCGTGCCTCCGAGATCCGGGCGTTGGCCACGTCGGCCGGCCGCGCAGGCCGGTCCGCTCCGGCGAGCGACACCACGTTGTTCTCCGCGTGCACCTTGCCGCTCTGGCCCAGCGTGATGCCGGCGAGCCAGGGATACTCGGCGGGGGTGTCCCGCGTGTTCTCGTAGTAGTTGTTGTAGAAGTGCACCATCCCGTAGCGGACCCGGGCCTGGCGCTGGCGCAGGTTCTGGAAATGGTTGCCGCTGAACGTGACCTTCAGCATGCGCGGGTTGCCGCTGTCCGCCCCGGGCGTGTCGGTTCCACCGATCAGGAACGCCTTTTCGTGGTCGTGGAAATGGTTGTTCGACAAAGTGACGTAGTTGCCGTGCCGGGTCACGTCCACGAGGCCATCGTGGTGCTGCACCTTGAAATCGCTGCCGCGGTAGTCCGTGCCGTGCACTGTCTCCTGCCACACGGAAGGGAAGGCGTGGTCGTGGCGGTCGCCGTCGCTGAAGGTGTTGTGGTCGATCCACACGTGGGTGGCATGGGCCACGGAAACGAGGTCGTACTCCGAGTTCCACCGGCCGTCGGACGAGTCCGTCGGGTCCCACTGGGGAAAGTCGTCGAATGCGTCCTCGAAGGCGATGTTGCGGATCACGATGTTGGCGACCGGCGCCTCCGGCGTACCCAGCAGGAGATTGCCGTGCAGGATCCTCGCGTCCGTGCCGATGCCCAGCAGCGATGTGTTGTCCGGCACGCTGATCGCAACGACGCGCCTTTGCAGGTCCGCCGCGCAGGCGCGCGCGTCCTCCGGCCTGCCGCTCACGGGGCGCGTGTTGCCCCAGATGCCCGGGCGGTAAGCCGCGAGGTAGTCCGACCAGAGGCCGGCCTGGGACGTATAGCCGTGCACTGTCGATGCGCAGGAGCCCGCCACGTAGCGGTCCGGCGTGTAGGGGCGCAACCGGCCGTCCACGTTCAGGTCGATGGTGCCCCGGATGCGGATGATCTTGGGCGCCTTGTCCGGCGTTCCCTGCACCCAGCCGTCCGGGGCGATCACGGCGGTGTTGCCGTAGAGGGCCTGGATGAGCTCGTTGCGGTTCGCCACCGTGTAGGTCCTTTCCGCCGCGGCACCCTGTCCCCCGGTCGTCGGTGTGCCGTAGGAGGCCCAGCCTGTCGCGCCCAGCGAATCGATGCTGCCCGCGGGCGCCGTCGCGGCCTGGGCTGCCGCACCCTCGCCGCCGCAGGCGCAGGCCATCACTGTCGCCGCCGCGGCAGCGGCTGCCAGGCGCAGCGCGCGGAGTGCCGGAGGCAGCAGGGCCGTGCCGGGGCGTCGTGTTCGGATCGGTGCATGGAACATAGGCCGGCCAATCTAATCCCGCCGAAGCCCGATGCACGGGCAAAACGCATAGGGATTTCTTCTGCAGCGCATTGCATTCCGTAACACCAGCGTTCCCGGCGCACATGGATGGGACAATCGGCCCATGCACCCGAAAGCCCTTCTGGATGCCTGCGCGGAACTCGTCAGGCTCACCCTCCAATTCGAACATCCCGCCGACGCCATCGTGTCCCGCTATTTCCGGGACCACCGCTCGCTCGGCCCGCGCGAGCGGGCCACGCTGGCCGAAACCGCCTACACCGTGCTGCGCAAGAAGCTGCTGTTCGAGCAACTCGCGCGCTCCGGCTCGGGCCCGCGCGAGCGGCGCCTCGCCATCCTGGGCTTCCATGGCCCGCGCGACTTCCTCAAGAGCGCGCTGACCGATGCAGAGAAGGTCTGGCTCGACCAGTGCGATGCCGTGCCTGCGTCCGACCTGCTGGAGCCCCACCGCCACAATCTGCCCGAATGGCTCGTGCAGCCGCTCAGGCGGCAGGTGGGCGACGGCTTCTGGGCCCTGGCAGAGAGCCTGGCCCAGCCCGCACCCCTCGACCTGCGCGTCAACGACCTGAATGCCAGGCGCGCCGACGTGCAGAAGGAACTTGCCAAGGCCGGCATTCCCGCCTTGCCCACGCCCTGCTCGCCCTGGGGCCTGCGCGTGGACGGCAAGCCACCGCTCACCAAACTGGACGCCTTCGTGCGCGGCGCCATCGAGGTGCAGGACGAGGGCTCGCAGCTCCTCGCGCTGCTGCTGCAGCCCCGTCGCGGCGAGATGGTGGTGGATTTCTGCGCGGGCGCGGGCGGCAAGACGCTCGCCATCGGTGCGGCCATGCGCAGCACCGGGCGTCTCTACGCGTTCGACGTGTCCGCCCACCGGCTCGACGCGCTCAAGCCGCGGCTGGCCCGCAGCGGCCTCTCCAACGTGCACCCCGCCGCGATCGCGCACGAGCGCGACGAGCGCATCAAGCGCCTGGCCGGCAAGATCGACCGCGTGCTGGTGGACGCGCCGTGCTCCGGCCTGGGTACCCTGCGCCGCAATCCGGATTTGAAGTGGCGGCAGTCGCCCCAGACCGTGCAGGAACTGGTGGCCAAGCAGACCGCCATCCTGCAGAGTGCCGCGCGCCTGCTCAAGCCGGGCGGACGCCTGGTGTATGCCACCTGCAGCATCCTGCCCGAGGAAAACGAGGGTATCGCGGAAGCCTTCAGCGCGGCACATGCCGATTTCGTGGCGGAAGACGTGGGCGCACTGCTCGCGCAGCTCAAGGTCGAGGGCGCGGCGGGACTGTGCAGCGGGGGCGCCAGCGGCACTGGCTATCTGCGCCTGTGGCCCCATCTGCACCAGACCGACGGGTTCTTCGCCGCGGTATGGACCAGAAAAGGCTGATTTTTACCGGCTGATCCACCGATGAAGACACCGTGCGCTGCGCGGTCTTGTGCAACTTCCCGGGCGTATCGGCTTCTAAAATCCCTGAACTGCCCGCGATCGGGCAGCTCTGGGTCTTCCACGTCCGTTTTCCTCTAAGGCTTCCTATGCACCTTCCCGACCGGGCCGTTCTCGATGCCATCCTCTCCTGGATGGCCGATGGCCTGCTGGACCTGTCTTGGTGGGAGATCGTCCTCTACACGCTCGTGACCACCCACATTACGATCGCCGCCGTGACGATCTTCCTGCACCGCGCCCAGGCGCACCGCTCGGTGGACCTCGGCGCCGTGCCGTCGCACTTCTTCCGCTTCTGGCTGTGGCTGGGCACGGGCATGGTCACGAAGGAATGGGTGGCCGTCCACCGTAAGCACCACGCCAAGTGCGAGACCGCCGACGATCCCCACAGCCCGCAGACCCGGGGCCTGGACACCGTGATGTGGCGCGGCGCCGAGCTGTACCGCTCCGAGGCCGGCAATGCCGAAACCCTCGCCAAGTTCGGCCACGGCACGCCCGACGACTGGATCGAGCGCAACCTCTACAGCCGCTTCGCATGGCAGGGCGTGGGCCTGATGCTGGTGATCGACCTGCTGCTCTTCGGCGCCGTCGGCGCCACCGTGTGGGCCGTGCAGATGCTCTGGATCCCGTTCTGGGCCGCGGGCGTGGTCAACGGCATCGGCCATTTCTGGGGCTACCGCAACTTCGAGGCGCAGGATGCCAGCACCAACCTCGTGCCCTGGGGGCTCGTGATCGGCGGCGAGGAGCTGCACAACAACCACCACACGTATCCCACTTCCGCCAAGTTCTCGGTCAAGCCCTACGAGTTCGACGTGGGCTGGCTCTACATCAGCCTGATGCGCCGCGTGGGCTGGGCCACCGTCAGGAAGGTGCCGCCCAAGCTGCGCCTGGGTGCCGTCAAGCCGGTGGCCGACGAAAAGACCCTGGAGGCCCTGATCGCCAACCGCTACGAGGTCATGGCCGGCTATGCGCGGGGCATGCGCCGCGCCTGCCGCGAGGAGATCGCCGCCCTCAAGGCCCGCAATGCGGACGTCTCCGTGCTGCGCGCCGCGCGCCGCTGGCTGCACCGCGATGCCGAGAAAGTGCCTGCGCGCGTCCAGGAACAGATCGCCCGTGCCCGTGCGGCCCACCCGGTGCTCGACACCATGGTCACCATGCGCGAGGAACTGCGGCAGCTCTGGCTCAATACCTCGCACTCGCGCGACCAGTTGACGGCCGACCTGCAGGCCTGGTGCCGCCGCGCCGAGGAAAGCGGCGTCGCCGCGCTGCGCGAGTTCTCCCAGAGGCTGCGGGCCGCCCAGGCCTGACGCTGCCAACAACCTTCACGGCTGCCGACGTTCCGGCGGGGGCGGGCCGCTTACCGTGCCGTGGTGGTGCGCGGGCCGGCAGTCGCTCCGCGTCGCGATCCGGTCCATGCCGCCACGGCGGCCAGCAGTGCTTGCGCCGCCGAGGCCGCTCCAGCCAGTACCGCCAGGCCAGCCCCGGGCACGGCGCCCACCGGCTGCAGGACCGGCGCCGGCTCCAGCAGCACCGCATGCGCCGTGGCGTGCCCTGGATTGGACACCTCCATCCATTCCGCCCCGCAGCCCGGTACGCCCTCCCGGCACTGCCCGGCTTCCAGATGGCCCAGGTCCACCTGGGAGGCCACCACCTGGCCCCAGACCACGGGGCCGGACCGGAGCGCGAGCCGGCCGCTTTCCACCACCAGCGAAGCGCCGGGTGGCAGGCACACCAGGAGCTTCTGGCCGGGCTGTACGGACAGCGGCGAAGCCGCAGGAGCAGGGATGGCGGCGGGGCGGGTGGTTTGCGGCATGGTTTCTCCTTGGGGCGCAATGCATCGGGACAGGGCTTCATCCTAGGAAGAACCCTGATGCGGGAACAGGCACAGGCTGTCCGCTTGCGAAGGGGAACAGCGCGGGTTTTCCTGTCTCTGTTATGGTTTGGGCACGGCCTGTCTGTATCTGTGCGGCCGCCCAGGTCCACGGCATGATGGCCGGACCGGCCTTCCACGGCCATGCCCCCGTTTCGCTTCCGCCGAGGCGTCTTCGCCATGAACGATTCCGTCGCAGAATTCCCCCTGCCTCCCGCCGCGCAGGCCGCGGGCCAGCCACGCTACCGGCAGATCGCGGGCCTGTACGCGCAGGCCATCGCGGCAGGCAGCCTGCAGCCCGGCCAGCGCCTGCCCTCCGTCCGGGAGCTGTGCCAGCGTCACGGCGTGAGCCTCACCACCGCCCTGCAGGTGCTGCGGCACCTCGAGGCCGAAGGCTTTGCCCAGGCGCGCGAGCGGGTGGGGTATTTCGCATCCATTCCGGGCCGCGTGTCTTCGCTGCCCGCCGCCCGCGAGCCGGAACTGCATGAGCCGCTTGCCCCGGATCCGCATGTGTTCGCCGGCATCAACGAGCGCATCTCCACCTTCCTCGAAAAGGCCCGCCGGGCGCCCCTGGCATTGGACCTGGGCAGCGCCATGCCGGCGCCCGCGCTGTTCGATGCCGAGGCGCTCAACCGCCTCGCGATCCGGCTGCTGCGCGAGCAGCCCGAGATCCTCGTGTACAGCCCGTCCGCGCCCTCCACGCATCCGGAGTTCCAGCGGGCCATGGCGCACAACGCGCTGAGCTTCGGCCTGAGCCTCGCGCCCGAGGGCATCGGCGCCACGCACGGCAACTCGGAGGCCGTCAACCTCGCCCTCGATGCGGTGGCGGAGCCGGGCGACGTGATCGCGGTCGAATCGCCCACCTTCTTCGGCATCCTGCAGGCCATCGAGGTGCGCGGCCTGCGCGCGCTAGAGATTCCCTGCAGCCCGCACACCGGCATATCGATCGAGGCCCTGGAGCTCGCGGCCCGCAACGAGCCCCGGCTCAGGGCGGTGGTGGTGGTGCCGCACCTGCAGATGCCCCAGGGCAGCGTCATGCCCGATGCCCACAAGGAGCGCCTCGTCGCGCTGTGCGTGGAGCATCGCCTCGCCCTCATCGAGGACGACATCTACCGCGAGTTCGTCGAGTCCGCCCAGCCGATGCGCCCCGCCAAGGCCTGGGACCGCCCGGGCGACGCGGGGCAGGTGATCTACTGCGCTTCGCTCAGCAAGAGCTTCGCGCCCGGGCTGCGCCAGGGGTGGATGAGCGCAGGGCGCTGGAACGCGCGCGTGCAGATGCTCAAGTTCGCCCGCACGCGCAACATGCAGACTTGGTCGCAGCTGCTCGCCGCCCGCACCGTGGGCTCGCCCGCCTATGACCGCCACTTGCGCCGCATGCGGGCGTCGCTGAAAGAGCAGCGCGAGCAGTCGGCGCGCGCGGTGGCCCGGTACTTCCCGTCGGGAACCCGCCTGAGCCTGCCGCCCGGTGGAATCAGCCTGTGGCTGGAACTGCCCGCGGGCCTGTCCTCCACGCGGCTCTACGACGACGCCCTGGCGCGCGGCATCCGCGTGGCGCCCGGGCCCATGTTCTCCAATACCGGCCGCTACGAGCGCTTCCTGCGGCTCAGCTGCGGCATGCCGTTCACGCCGGCGGTGGAAGAGGGCTACCGGGTGCTGGGCGAGTTGCTGGCCGGCCAGTGCGACGTCCTGCAGAACGCCGGCCGCGCGCCGCTGCGGGAAGAGGGGCGACGGGCCGCCGCGGCCTGAGAACAGGTTCCGAGGCGCACGGGAAAAAGAAAAGCCGCCCTCGGTGGGGCGGCTTTTCCGGGAAGGCGCTGGAAGCGGCTGGTGCCTTACTTCAGCTTCATTTCCTTGTACTCGACGTGCTTGCGAGCCTTGGGGTCGAACTTGATGATCGACATCTTCTCGGGCATCGTCTTCTTGTTCTTGGTGGTGGTGTAGAAGTGGCCGGTTCCTGCGGTGGATTCCAGCTTGATCTTGTCGCGTCCGCCTTTGGTTGCCATGGTGCTACTCCTTAAGCCTGGCCACGTGCACGCAGGTCGGCGAGCACGGAATCGATGCCGTTCTTGTCGATCAGACGCAGGGCGGCGCTGGAAACACGCAGGCGCACCCAGCGGTTTTCGCTCTCGACCCAGAAACGGCGGTATTGCAGGTTCGGCAGGAACCGGCGCTTGGTTTTGTTGTTGGCGTGGGAAACGTTGTTCCCGACCATGGGCTTCTTGCCCGTGACGTCGCAGACGCGTGCCATGAGGACACTCCGATTTTTCAAAATACAGCCGCAGGACATGCACGCTCCGCTGGTTCGCGAAAGCCTGTCCGCGCGGCCTCACCTCGCCAGATAGGGTGGCGGTAACCCGGTTGGTATCTGCTGCCGTAGGCGGCTCGCTTGAAAAAGCGGTGCGCAAGATGCAGCAAAGCCGCGCATTATAGCGCGGCCTTGAGAAAGATGTCCAGCCGCACGGCTTCGACCCGTGTGGACGGGCCGGGAGCGCGTCAGATCACGCTTTCCTGTTCCAGGAAGCGCTGCGCGTCGAGCGCGGCCATGCAGCCCGTGCCCGCGCTGGTGATGGCCTGCCGGTACACGTGGTCCTGCACGTCGCCGGCGGCGAACACGCCGGGCACGCTGGTCTGCGTGGCGAAGCCCTTGAGGCCGCCCTGCGTCACGATGTAGCCATTCTCCAGCGTGAGCTGGCCTTCGAAGATTCCGGTGTTGGGCGCGTGGCCGATCGCGATGAAGCAGCCCTGCAGTTCGATGTCCTGCGTGCTGCCGTCCAGCGTGCTCCTGATGCGGATGCCCGTCACGCCGCCGTCGTTGCCCAGCACCTCGTCAAGGGTGTGGAACACCTTCAGCTCGATCTTGCCGGCGGCGACCTTTTCGTTGAGCTTGTCCACCAGGATGGGCTCGGCCTTGAACTTGTCGCGGCGGTGCACCAGCGTCACCTTGCGGGCGATGTTGGAGAGGTAGAGGGCTTCTTCCACCGCCGTATTGCCGCCGCCCACCACGCAGACGTCCTGCTCGCGGTAGAAGAAGCCATCGCAGGTCGCGCACCCCGACACGCCGCGGCCCATGAACGCCTCTTCCGAGGGCAGGCCCAGGTACTTGGCCGAGGCGCCCGTGGCGATGATGAGCGAGTCGCAGGTATAGGTGCCGCTGTCCCCGGTGAGGGTGAACGGGCGCCTGGACAGGTCCACCTGGTTGATGTGGTCGAACACCACCTGGGTCTTGAAGCGCTCGGCGTGTTCCAGGAATCGCTGCATGAGTTCCGGGCCCTGCACGCCGTTCACGTCGGCGGGCCAGTTGTCCACTTCCGTCGTCGTCATGAGCTGGCCGCCCTGGGCGATGCCGGTGATCAGCACCGGGTTCAGGTTGGCGCGTGCGGCGTACACGGCGGCCGTGTAGCCGGCGGGGCCGGAGCCCAGGATCATGACTTTGGCGTGTTGCGTAGTGGACATGGTGAAAAGTAAGAGTTTGTGCCGGGACTTTTCCGCAGATGCGGCCGGCTGCCCGAGTATCCACCCGGGGCCGTCCCGCGCGGGGACGGGGTTTTCAATCGCCGCGATTGTAGGAAACGGTTGGAATCCGGGACGGTGCCAGGGACAGGCGGGACCGTCCCGCTCCTGACCGCAGAGCAGGGCATCGGGTAAGCTTGCCGCGCTCTTCGACCTATGACGTATTCCCTCAACACCCTCAATGCTTCTGCCGGGGGCAGATCGGCGCCGCGCGGCATGGCCGCGCGCTTCGGCCACGAGATCGGCCTGGTGGTCGGACTGCTGGCCCTGGTTTTCTGGCTGCTGGCCCTGGCCAGCTATTCGGCGCAGGACGCCGCATGGTCCACCTCCGGCGCCCACGACAGCCGGCTGATGGCGAACTGGGCCGGGCGCCTGGGCGCCTGGCTGGCCGACAGCAGCTATTTCGCGCTCGGCTTTTCCGTCTGGTGGTGTGTGGCCGCGGGCGTGCGCGCCTGGGTCGCCTCGCTCGCGCGCTGGATGCGCGGCGGAGAATCCGCGACACCCGGACAGAGCGCGCTGGCGCGGCGGCTGCTGTTCTGGATCGGTTTCGCGCTGCTGCTGTGCGCGAGCACGGCGCTCGAGTGGTCGCGCCTGTACCGGCTGGAGCCGCTCCTGCCCGGGCATGCCGGCGGCGTGCTCGGCTACATGACCGGCCCCGCCGGCGTGAAGTGGCTGGGCTTCACCGGCTCGGGCCTGGTGGCCGTGATCGCGGTCGTGGCCGGCGCCGCGCTGGTGTTCCGCTTCTCCTGGGGCCAGCTGGCCGAACGGCTGGGCGGCCGCATCGACGGGCTGGTCCAGTTCGGCCGGGCGAGCCGCGAGAAGGCCCGCGACGTCGCCGCCGGCAAGCGCGCCGCCCGCGAGCGCGAGGAGGTGGTGCAGGAAGAGCGCCATGAAATCCAGGAGCACCATCCGCAGCCCGTGCAGATCATCGAGCCCGTGCTCATGGCGGACGCGCCCCCGAGCGCGCGCGTGGTGAAGGAGCGGCAGAAGCCCCTTTTCACCGAAATGCCCGACAGCCGCCTGCCGCAGGTGGACCTGCTCGATGGCGCCCAGGCCCGGCAGGAAACCGTGGCGCCCGAGACGCTGGAGATGACCAGCCGGCTCATCGAGAAGAAGCTCAAGGACTTCGGCGTCGAGGTGCGCGTCGTGGCGGCCATGCCCGGGCCGGTGATCACCCGCTACGAGATCGAGCCCGCCACCGGCGTGAAGGGTTCGCAGATCGTGAACCTCGCCAAGGACCTGGCCCGCTCGCTGTCGCTGGTCTCCATCCGCGTGATCGAGACCATCCCCGGCAAGAACTACATGGCGCTGGAACTGCCCAACGCCAAGCGCCAGTCGATCCGCCTCTCCGAGATCCTGGGCTCGCAGATCTACCACGAAGCCAAGAGCATGCTCACCATGGGCCTGGGCAAGGACATCGTGGGCAATCCGGTGGTGGCCGACCTCGCCAAGATGCCGCACGTGCTGGTGGCCGGCACCACGGGTTCGGGCAAGTCGGTGGGGATCAACGCCATGATCCTTTCGCTGCTCTACAAGGCCGAGGCGCGCGACGTGCGCCTGCTGATGATCGACCCCAAGATGCTGGAAATGTCGGTCTACGAGGGCATACCGCACCTGCTCGCGCCCGTGGTCACCGACATGAAGCAGGCCGCGCACGGCCTGAACTGGTGCGTGGCCGAGATGGAGCGCCGCTACAAGCTCATGTCCAAGCTGGGCGTGCGCAACCTGGCGGGCTACAACACCAAGATCGACGAGGCCAAGGCGCGCGAGGAGTTCATCTACAACCCCTTCAGCCTCACCCCCGAGGAGCCCGAGCCGCTGGAGCGCCTGCCGCACATCGTCGTCATCATCGACGAACTGGCCGACCTCATGATGGTGGTGGGCAAGAAGATAGAGGAGCTGATCGCCCGGCTGGCGCAGAAGGCGCGGGCGGCCGGCATCCACCTCATCCTGGCCACGCAGCGGCCCAGCGTCGATGTGATCACCGGCCTCATCAAGGCCAACATCCCGACCCGTATCGCCTTCTCGGTGGGCTCGAAGATCGACAGCCGCACCATCCTGGACCAGATGGGCGCCGAGGCGCTGCTGGGCATGGGCGACATGCTCTACATGGCCAGCGGCACCGGGCTGCCCATCCGCGTGCACGGCGCCTTTGTGTCCGACGACGAGGTGCACCGCGTCGTGAGCTACCTCAAGAGCCAGGGCGAGCCCGACTACATCGAGGGCGTGCTCGAGGGCGGCACCGTGGATGGCGACGACGGCGCCTTCGGTGAAGGCGGCGGGGGGGGTGAAGGCGAAGAAAAAGACCCCATGTACGACCAGGCGGTGGAAGTGGTCCTCAAGGACCGCAAGGCCAGCATCTCGTACGTGCAGCGCAAGCTGCGCATCGGCTACAACCGCTCCGCGCGACTGCTGGAAGACATGGAAAAGGCCGGCCTCGTGAGCGCGCTCACCGCGAGCGGGCAGCGCGAGGTGCTGGTGCCCCACCGCGAATGACCGCCGGCATGCCGGAGCCTGGACGACAAGGATTGGATCGAAGCATGATGAAACAGTGGTTGGCGATCGCCGTGATCGCGGTCGGCGCGCAGAGCGCGTGGGCCGACGGTCTGGCGAGCCTGGAATCGTTCATGAAGGGCGCCCAGGCCGGGCGCGCGGATTTCACCCAGACCGTGACGTCGCCCCCGAAGGACGGCCAGGCCTCCCGCACCCGGACCTCCTCCGGCACCTTCGAGTTCCAGCGTCCCGGGCGCTTCAAGTTCACCTACGCCAAGCCCTTCGCCCAGACCATCGTGGCCGACGGCAAGTCGCTCTGGCTCTACGACGCCGACCTGAACCAGGTCACCCAGCGGGCGCAGGCGCAGGCGCTGGGCACCACGCCCGCCGCGCTGCTGGCTTCCGCCCCCGACCTGCAGGCCCTGCGCAAGGATTTCAATCTCGACTCCGCGCCGGAGCAGGACGGCCTGCAATGGGTGCTGGCCACGCCCAGGACCAAGGACGGCCAGCTCAAGAGCGTGCGCGTGGGTTTCCAGGGCGAGCAGCTCGCGGCCCTGGACATCCTCGACAGCTTCGGCCAGCGTTCGGTGATCCGCTTCGCGAACGTCCAGTCCAGCGCCTCCCTGCCGGCCTCCACCTTCGAGTTCAAGCCTCCGCAGGGCGCGGACGTGGTACGCCAGTGATCCCCGGCGGGGTGCTGCGCCGCCGTGCTGCCCGCTGCTAGATCCAGAACAGCGCCAGGCCCAGTGCCGCAGGCACCGTCTGGATGTACAGTATCTTGCGCGCCACCGTGGCGCCGCCGTAGAGCCCGGCCGCCAGCACGCAGAGCAGGAAGAAGGTCAGCACGGCCCGCCCGTGCGGTCCGCCGAGCCACAGTCCCCAGAGCAGGCCGGCTGCCAGGAAACCGTTGTAGAGCCCCTGGTTGGCCGCCAGCACCTTCGTGTCCGCCGCGCGCTCCGGCGTGTTTCGGAAAGCCCTGAGGCCTGCCGGCTTGTCCCAGAGGAACATCTCCAGGACGAGGATGTAGATGTGCAGCAGCGCGATCAGCGCGGCGACGGCATGGGCAGCGAAATGCATGGATGGGTCTCCTGGATGTTGGGGGGCTTGCCTTCGGGCAAGCGCGCGACGCCGGATTGTGCGCGCAGTGCGGCGCCCAGCCTGGCACCTCGCGGACTCGTGTCGCCGGCAGTGGATGGCCGCTTCGCATATCCGGGCGTGGCTTCGCACGCCGTGCCTGGTGTTGCCGAACCGGCCGGACGCTCTGGCGCGATCAGTCCGCGAGTACCTCCGTCACCTGCTGGCGCAGGGCGGGCAGCAATGCGTCGGCGAACCACGGATGGCGCTTCAGCCAGCCGTTGTTGCGTGGGCTGGGATGCGGCAGCACCCGCAGCCCTGGCGCGCCCCGGCGCCAGTCCTGCACGGCCTCGGTCAAGGATGCGGGTGCCGCCGCGCCATGCCCGTGCCAGGCGAAGGCGTGCGCGCCGAGCACGATGGTGAGTCGGATGCCGGGCAGGGCATCCAGCAGCGGCTGCCGCCAGGTGGCGGCGCATTCCGGGCGCGGCGGCAGATCGCCCGAGCGGCCGGTGCCGGGATAGCAGAAACCCATGGGGATGATCGCGATGCGCCCGGGGTCATAGAACGTCTCCCGGTCCACTCCCATCCAGGCGCGCAGCCGTTCCCCGCTCGCATCGTCGAAGGGAATGCCGCTGGCGTGCACCTTGCGCCCCGGTGCCTGGCCCGCGACGAGAATGCGTGCCCCGGCGGAGGCCTGCAGCACGGGCCGCGGCCCGAGGGGCAGGCTGCCCGCGCAGAGCGTGCAGCCGCGCACGTCGCGGAGCAGGGCGGTGAGGTCGGGCTGGGTGCACGGCATGGACGTGGGGCGGGGCGGAGTCCCCGGATTGGTGCAGGATACCGCCAGCAGGAATAATGGGTGCGGCGGCCTGTCTTTGCCGATCGCTCCTGCCGGTTTCCCTTCCCGAACCCACGTTCTTCGCTGTATCGCATCCCACCGCCATGGCTGATCTGTTCTCCACGTCCCCTGCGGCTCCCCTGGCCGAAGCCCTGCGTCCGGCCAGCCTGGACGAGGTGATCGGGCAGTCCCACCTGCTGGGGGAGGGCAAGCCGTTGAGGCTTGCGTTCGAGTCGGGCAAGCCGCACTCCATGATCTTCTGGGGGCCGCCAGGCGTGGGCAAGACGACCCTGGCCCGGCTCACGGCCACGGCATTCCAGTGCGAGTTCATCGCCTTGTCTGCCGTGTTCTCCGGCGTCAAGGACATCCGGGCGGCGATGGAGCAGGCGCAGCACAACCTGGCGATGGGCAAGCACACGATCCTGTTCGTGGATGAAATCCACAGGTTCAACAAGTCCCAGCAAGACGCTCTGCTTCCCTATGCGGAGAGCGGCCTGGTGACCTTCATCGGGGCCACCACCGAGAACCCTTCCTTCGAGGTGAACTCGGCTCTGCTGTCGCGCGCCCAGGTCTATGTCCTGAAGTCCCTGACGGATGAAGAGCTGCGGCTGCTTCTGAAACGCGCGCAGGAGATGGCCCTCAGCCATCTCCGGTTCGACGACCTGGCAACGGACACCATCATCGGCTATGCGGACGGCGACGCGAGACGGTTCCTGAACCTGCTGGAACAGACCAGCACGGCAGCCAGTGCTTCCGGGATCACGGAGATCACCGCCGACTTCCTGCAGAACGCCTTGACGCTGAACAGCCGGCGTTTCGACAAGGGCGGGGACAACTTCTACGACCAGATTTCAGCCTTGCACAAGTCGGTGCGCGGCTCCCATCCGGACGCGGCCCTCTACTGGCTCACACGCATGCTGGACGGTGGTGCGGACGCGAGGTATCTGTCGCGCCGCATTGTCCGCATGGCGTGGGAAGACATCGGGCTGGCCGATCCCAGGGCCATGCAGATCGCCAACGACGCAGCGCTGACCTATGAGCGGCTGGGGAGCCCGGAGGGCGAACTGGCCCTGGGGCAGGCCGTGATCTATCTGGCGATGGCAGCCAAGAGCAACGCCGGTTACAACGCCTACAACGCGGCCCGGGCCTTCGTGAAGAAGGACAAGAGCCGTGAAGTGCCGGTCCACCTGCGCAACGCACCCACCAAGCTCATGAAGGAGCTGGGCTACGGCCATGAGTACCGGTACGCGCATGATGAACCCAACGCCTACGCTGCCGGGGAAACCTATCTTCCCGACGGCATGGACGAGCCGCGCTGGTACCAACCCGTGCCCAGGGGCCTTGAGGTGAAGATCGCGGAGAAGCTGGCGGTGCTCAGAAGCTGGGATGAAGAAGCCGGCAAGAAATGAGATGAAGTCCCGGAGGCCGGGCGACGGATGATCGCCGGCCTCCGCACGTGCAGATGCCCGGCCCCGCGTCCGTGCCTGAATGGATCAGCGCACCTAATGGCTTATGCGGGCTCCTGATGCCCTGCCCATCCCCGGGAAAACCCCGTCGGGCCGTGGTAAGGCGGCCGCAAGGCATCTGGCTACAATCCCGCACCAGACCCGCGTGGCACCTGTCCTGGCGGGTTTTTTGCTACATGGCAATCGGGCCCAAAAGGCTGAACCGATTCCCGGCCCAATAACGGGATGGGACGTTATCAACGAAGGACTTTTTCTATGGACATTTTGCTGCAGCAGATCATCAACGGTCTGGTCCTCGGCAGCATGTACGCCTTGATAGCCTTGGGCTATACCATGGTGTACGGCATCATTCAGTTGATCAACTTCGCCCACGGGGAAGTGCTCATGATCGGGGCGCTGACCAGTTGGAGCTGCATCGGGCTGATGCAGGAAGCCATGCCGGGCGCGCCGGGCTGGGTCATTCTCCTGCTGGCCACCATCATCGCCTGCGTGGTCGCCGCCGCGCTCAACTTCACCATCGAAAAGGTCGCCTACCGTCCGCTGCGCAGCAGCCCCCGCCTCGCTCCCCTGATCACCGCCATCGGCATGTCCATCCTGCTGCAGACGCTGGCCATGATCATCTGGAAGCCGAACTACAAGCCCTATCCCACGCTGCTGCCGACCACGCCGTTCCAGATCGGCGGTGCGGTGATCACCTCCACGCAGGTGTTGATCCTGGCCGTCACGGCCATCTCGCTCGCCTCGCTGGTCTACCTGGTCAACTACACGAAGCTGGGCCGCGCCATGCGGGCCACCGCAGAGAACCCGCGCGTCGCCGCCCTGATGGGCGTCAAGCCGGACATGGTCATCTCGGCCACCTTCATCATCGGCGCCGTGCTCGCCGCGATCGCCGGCATCATGTATGCCTCCAACTACGGCACCGCCCAGCACACCATGGGCTTCCTGCCGGGCCTGAAGGCCTTCACGGCGGCCGTGTTCGGCGGCATCGGCAACCTGGCCGGCGCGGTGGTGGGCGGCATCCTCCTGGGGCTCATCGAGGCCATCGGCTCGGGCTACATCGGCACCCTCACGGGCGGCCTGCTGGGCAGCAACTACACCGACATCTTCGCCTTCATCGTGCTGATCATCATCCTCACGCTGCGCCCCTCGGGCCTGCTGGGCGAGCGTGTGGCCGACCGTGCCTGAGGAACGCATTCCCATGAAAAACAGCAAAGCCCAATGGATCATCGGCGCCATCGCGCTGCTCGTCCTGCCGCTCATCCTGCAGTCCTTCGGCAACGCCTGGGTGCGCATCGCCGACCTCGCGCTGCTCTACGTCATGCTGGCCCTGGGCCTGAACATCGTGGTCGGCTACGCCGGCCTGCTGGACCTCGGCTACGTGGCCTTCTACGCCGTGGGGGCCTATCTCTTCGGCCTCATGGCGTCGCCGCACCTGTCCGACACCTTCGCGAGCTTCGCGGCCATGTTCCCCAACGGGCTGCACACCTCCCTGTGGCTCGTGATACCGCTGGCCGCGCTGGTGGCCGCGATCTTCGGGGCGCTGCTGGGGGCGCCCACGCTCAAGCTGCGCGGCGACTACCTCGCCATCGTCACGCTGGGCTTCGGCGAGATCATCCGCATCTTCCTGAACAACCTGGACCACCCCATCAACCTGACCAACGGCCCCAAGGGCATCGGCCAGATCGACTCGGTCAAGGTCTTCGGCCTGGATCTCGGCCGGCGCCTGGAGGTGTTCGGCTATGACATCAACTCCGTCACGCTCTACTACTACCTGTTCCTGATCCTGGTGGTGCTCAGCGTCATCATCTGCTACCGGCTGCAGGATTCCCGCATCGGCCGCGCCTGGATGGCCATCCGCGAGGACGAGATCGCCGCCAAGGCCATGGGCATCAACACCCGCAACCTCAAGCTGCTGGCCTTCGGCATGGGTGCGTCCTTCGGCGGCGTCTCGGGCGCGATGTTCGGTGCCTTCCAGGGCTTCGTCTCGCCCGAGTCGTTCAGCCTGATGGAGTCCGTGATGATCGTCGCCATGGTGGTGCTGGGCGGCATCGGCCACATCCCCGGCGTGATCCTGGGCGCCGTGCTGCTGTCCGCGCTGCCCGAGGTGCTGCGCTACGTGGCGGGCCCGCTGCAGTCCATGACGGACGGCCGCCTCGATTCCGCCATCCTGCGCCAGCTGCTGATCGCGCTGGCCATGATCATCATCATGCTGCTGCGCCCGCGCGGCCTCTGGCCTTCGCCCGAGCACGGCAAGAGCCTCGTGCAGAAGTCCTGAGAACACCCTTCGAGAGCAATGAACATGGCAGAAACAACCAACGAAGTGGTGCTGAAGGTCGCCGGTATTTCCAAGCGTTTCGGCGGGCTGCAGGCCCTCTCCGATGTCGGCATCACCATCGGCCGCGGCCAGGTGTACGGCCTCATCGGCCCCAACGGTGCGGGCAAGACCACCTTCTTCAACGTGATCACGGGCCTGTACACGCCTGACAGCGGAACCTTCGAGCTCGCCGGCAAGCCCTACGAACCGACGGCGGTCCACGAAGTGGCCAAGGCCGGCATCGCCCGCACGTTCCAGAACATCCGCCTCTTCGCGGAAATGACGGCCCTGGAGAACGTGATGGTGGGCCGCCACATCCGCACCGGCTCCGGCCTGATCGGTGCGGTCTTCCGCACCAAGGCGTTCAAGGAGGAAGAGGCCGCGATCGCCAGGCGCGCGCAGGAGCTCCTCGATTACGTGGGCATCGGCAAGTACGCCGACTTCAAGGCACGCACCCTGTCCTACGGCGACCAGCGCCGCCTGGAGATCGCGCGCGCCCTGGCCACCGATCCCCAGCTGATCGCGCTCGACGAGCCCGCCGCCGGCATGAACGCGACGGAGAAGGTGCAACTGCGCGAGCTGATCGACCGCATCCGCCGGGACAACCGCACCATCCTGCTGATAGAGCACGACGTGAAGCTGGTCATGGGTCTGTGCGACCGTGTGACTGTCCTCGACTACGGCAAGCAGATCGCCGAAGGAACGCCTGCCGACGTGCAGAAGAATGAAAAAGTGATTGAGGCCTACCTGGGCACCGGAGGACACTGAGCATGGCCGAGAAATCCAACAAAGTACTGCTGTCGGTCAAGGGCCTGAAGGTGGCCTACGGCGGCATCCAGGCCGTCAAGGGCGTGGACTTCGAGGTGCGCGAGGGCGAGCTCGTCTCCCTCATCGGCTCCAACGGCGCCGGCAAGACCACGACGATGAAGGCCATCACCGGCACGCTGGCGATGAACGACGGCGACATCCAGTACCTGGGCGAGAGCATCCGGGGCAAGGGCGCCTGGGACCTCGTGAAGAAGGGGCTGGTGATGGTGCCCGAGGGCCGCGGCGTGTTCGCCCGCATGACCATCACCGAGAACCTGCTGATGGGCGCTTACACGCGCAACGACAAGGCCGGCATCCAGGCCGACATCGAGAAGATGTTCAACATCTTCCCGCGCCTGCGTGAGCGCAAGGACCAGCTCGCGGGCACCATGTCCGGCGGCGAGCAGCAGATGCTCGCCATGGGCCGCGCGCTCATGAGTCAGCCCAAGGTGCTGCTGCTGGACGAACCCTCCATGGGCCTGTCCCCCATCATGGTGGACAAGATCTTCGAGGTGGTGCGCGACGTCTATGCCCTGGGCGTGACCATCGTGCTGGTGGAGCAGAATGCCAGCCGCGCGCTGGCCCTGGCCGACCGCGGCTATGTGATGGAGTCCGGCCTGATCACCATGACAGGCCCGGGCCAGGATCTGCTGAACGATCCGCGCGTGCGGGCCGCCTACCTGGGCGAGTGACGCGCGATGGCGCCCGGCGCCGTGGACGATGAAAAGGCCCCGCGAGGGGCCTTTTGCGTTTAGTACCGGTACTGCACGCCGATCGTCGTCATGTCCACGTCCGACTTGCCGTCGGCGAAGTGCAGACGGTGGCGCTCCCATTCCAGCACGGCGGCCCACTGGGGATTGAAGGCCCAGCGCACACCCGCGCCATAGGAGAGGCCGAAGCCGTCGTCCTTGCCGGTGGCGACACCGAAGCCCGGATTGCCCGACGTGCGGGTGCGCCCGTAGGTGGTGCCGAGCTTGCCGAACACGTCGAACTGCTCGCCGATCGGAGCGCGGCCCACCAGGCTGAAGTTCAGGCCTTGGGCCTTGGTGTCGTCACCGAGGCGGCTGGCCTTGCCGAAGTTCAGGTAGCCGAACTCCACCCCGAAGTTGGGGTGGAAGAAGCCGCCCGTGTAGAGCTTCCAGCCGGTATCGCTGTCGTCGAAGTTGAAGAGGCTCGTGCCGTTGCGCAGGTCGTACTTGGATTGGCCCGCACTCAGGCCGATATAGCCCTGCTGCGTGGCGGGTATGAAGGAGTTGCCGGTCGCGCGGCTGGCCTGGGCGTGGGCGGCCATGGTGCCGCAGGCGAGCGCCAGGGCGCAGGACAGCAGGCGGAGGGAGCGGTTCGGTGTGTGCATGGGTGTTCCTTGTGGTGTGAAAACGGCTGGGCGGCGGCAGGATCGGAGGCTGCACCTCGGCCCGCGCGCGGGCCTTGGGGCCATTGGACGGGGCGCGGCGCCGCAGGTTTGTGGGTACTCACGTTCCGCATTTGTAGGAATGCGCTGACAAGAAAGCGCATACGCCGGCCCAACGCTGCGCATCCGGCGGCATTTATCCGGATCGGAGCGGAGCGCGGTCGCGGTTAAACTCGCGCCTTTCTTGAAATCGTCACCATTTCGTCACAATGCGGCAGCCGTCGCAGGTGGCGCATGCCTGCCAGTCGTCCAGGAGTCCCGATGTTGTTTGGAAAGCTGTTGCCCCGCGAGGGCAATTTTTTCGAGATGTTCAACCAGCATGCGGACCGCATCGTCGAGGCGGCGAGGGCCTTCTCCCAGCTGGTCGCCAACTACAACGACCCACACCTGCGCGACAAGTACAACCAGGACGTGGACAACGCCGAGCGTGCCGCCGACCGCGTGACGCACGAGGTCAACCGCACGCTGCACAAGACCTTCATCACCCCGATCGACCGCGAGCAGATCCATTCGCTCATCAACACGATGGACGACGTGGCCGACGTGATCCAGGACTCGGCAGAAACCATGGCGCTCTATGACGTGCGCCACATGACCGAAGAGATCACCCGCCTCACGGACCTGAGCCTGAAGTGCTGCGAGCGGCTGCGCGATGCCGTCAAGCTGCTGGAGAAGATCGCCGACCCGGGCGTGGCCGAGGCGGCGCTCAAGACCTGCGAGGAAATCGACCGCCTGGAAAGCGATGCCGACCGCGTCATGCGCAGCGCCATGAGCAAGCTTTTCCGCGAAGAGCCCGACGTTCGCGAGGTGCTGAAGCTCAAGGCCATCTACGAGCTGCTGGAAACCATCACCGACAAGTGCGAGGACGTGGCCAACCACATCGAGGGCATCATCCTCGAGAACTCCTGACCCGCGGCGGACGCAAGCGCTCTCAAAGCATGGAAACCGTACAAACCGCCCTGTGGGTCGTTGCCCTCCTGGTCGCGCTGGCCATCCTGTTCGATTTCATGAACGGATTCCACGACGCCGCCAATTCGATCGCGACCGTCGTCTCCACCGGTGTGCTCAAGCCCACGCAGGCTGTCGTCTTCGCTGCGTTCTTCAACTTCGTCGCGATCTTCGTCTTCCACCTGAGCGTGGCCGCCACCATCGGCAAGGGGATCGTGCAGCCCGGGGTGGTGGACACCCACGTCATATTCGGCGCGCTGGTGGGGGCCATTACCTGGAACGTCATTACCTGGTACTACGGCATCCCCAGCAGTTCGTCGCACGCGCTGATCGGCGGCATCGTGGGGGCGGTGATCGCCAAGGGCGGCATCGGGTCGCTGATTTCCGGGGGCATCTTCAAGACCGTGGCGTTCATCTTCGTGTCGCCGCTGCTCGGCTTCCTGCTGGGTTCCCTCATGATGGTGGCCGTGGCGTGGGTCTTCCGCCGCTCCCGTCCCAGCAAGGTGGACAAGTGGTTCCGACGCCTGCAGCTGCTCTCCGCCGGCGCCTACAGCCTGGGCCACGGGGGCAACGATGCGCAGAAGACCATCGGGATCATCTGGCTGCTGCTGATCGCCACCGGGCATGCCTCGGCTTCGGACAGCGCGCCCCCGACCTGGACCATCATCGCGTGCTACATGGCCATCGGCCTGGGCACGATGTTCGGCGGCTGGCGCATCGTGAAGACGATGGGCCAGAAGATCACCAAGCTCAAGCCCGTCGGCGGCTTCTGCGCCGAGACGGGCGGGGCGATGACCCTGTTCCTCGCCACGGCCCTCGGCATTCCGGTGTCCACTACCCACACCATCACCGGCGCCATCGTCGGCGTGGGCTCCACCCAGCGAGCCAGTGCCGTGCGCTGGGGCGTGGCCGGCAACATCGTCTGGGCGTGGATCCTGACGATTCCCGCCAGCGCCTTCGTCGCCTCCATCGCCTACTGGATCAGCCTGCAGATGTACTGACCGGGCCGCCCGGCGTCACTGCGAGATCTTGCGCGCTTCCTCGATCTGGTACTCGAAGTAGCGCTGGAAGCTGAACGCCAGGCTCGCCATCAAAACGGCCGTGCCCACCATCAGCGCCAGCGCGATCGCGAACACCGTCGCCCAGCGCGTGCGTCCTGCGGGCGCCTCGGGATCCCTGGCGGGATTGAACCGGGTATTCCAGCGCTCCGGAGGCATCAGCCCGTAGAGGATGGCCCGCAGTGCGCAGCCGGCGATGGTGAAGCCCAGCAGCGGCACCAGCACCCAGCTCAGGTGGTCGTCCTGCCCCCATTGCTGCACGCGCTGGATGCCGTAGATTCCCAGCGCGGTGGGGATGGGCAGTATCCAGCCCATCATGTCGCCCATGCCGTGCAGGTAGAAGCGGTGCAGGCCCAGCGGGCCGCCCAGGAAGGCGAGCCACGCAGCGGCGGTCTTGCTTTTCGTGCGGGCCATGTGCGTTGGCCGGTTCATTCGGGCGCCGTGGTGTCCGCGGCGCCGAGGGGCTTTTCCATGAGCACCACATCGCGCCAGGCGCCGAACTTCCAGCCGACCGAGCGCATCACGCCGATCTCGGTGAAGCCCGCGGCGCGGTGCACGCCGACCGAGCCGGCGTTGGCGGAGTCGCCGATCACCGCCAGCAGCTTGCGCACGCCCGCGGTCTCGGCGGCGTCGCAGAGCGCATCCAGCAGCAGCCGGCCCACGCCGCGCCCCCGGGCCGCGTCCGCCACGTAGATCGAGTCTTCCGCGGAAAAGCGGTAGGCCGGGCGCGGCTTGAACCAGTTGGCGTAGGCGAAGCCGAGGATCTCCCCCTGTTCCTCGGCCACGAGGTAGGGCAGGCCGCGCGCCAGCACGTCGGCGCGCCGGGCCGCCATGTCGGCGGCGCTGGGCGAATCGGTCTCGAAGGTGCCCGTGCCGTGCAGCACATGGTGGCCATAGATGGCGGTGATGGTGGGGAGATCTTCGTCGCGGCTCGGGCGGATATTTGGCATACGTCGGGATGTGGATATAATCGCGGGCTTTGCAGCGTGTCGCTGGCCGGGTGGCCATGTCGCGTGTCTCAAACGCCGCAAAACCTCGACAGATTTTGCTGTCACCCACCCGAAGGATTCATTATGGTCGTGATTCGACTCTCCCGCGGCGGCTCCAAGGGCCGTCCGTTCTTCAACATCGTCGTTGCCGACAAGCGCGTGCGCCGCGATGGCCGCTTCATCGAGCGCCTGGGCTTCTACAACCCCACCGCCAAGGAAGGCGAAGAGGGCCTGCGCATCGCCCAGGACCGCCTGACGTACTGGAAGGGCGTGGGCGCCCAGACGTCCGACACCGTCGAGCGCCTGATCAGGCAGGGCGCCAAGAAGGCCGTCGCCGCCTGATCCTCGGTCGTCGAGCCGGGAGATCCATCTTCCCGGAACGAGGCGGGCTCCGTTGCCACGGCAGACGGAGCCCGCTTTTTTTCTTTTCATCCCTCTTTTCGCCATGCCCGCCCTTCCCATCCTCGATCCCGCCGACCTGCCCGCCGATGCGGTGGAAGTGGGGCGCATCGCGGACGCCTGGGGCGTCAAGGGATGGTTCAAGGTGCTGCCCTACAGCGCCGACCCCGAAGCGCTTTTCTCCTCCAAGCGCTGGTACCTGCAGCCCAGCGAGAAAGGCGCCAAGAGCTTTTTCACGGGGACCGTGCTGCTGTCCATCCGCCAGGCGCGCGAGCATTCCGACTCCGTCGTCGCGCAGGCCCAGGGCGTGGATGACCGCGATGCTGCCGAGGCCCTGCGCGGCGCCCGCATCTTCGTGCCCCGCTCGAGCTTCCCCACGGCGGCCGAGGACGAGTACTACTGGGTCGATCTCATCGGCCTGGAGGTGGTCAACCGCGAGGGCGTGGCGCTCGGCACGGTGCGCGAGCTGCTCGAGACGGGTCCGCAGACGACCCTGGTGCTGTCGTTCCCGCAGGACGGCGGCAAGGAGGGGGAGCGCATGATTCCCTTCGTCTCCGCCTTCGTCGACAAGGTGGACATCGCCGGGCGCCGCATCGTGGTGGACTGGCAACCGGATTACTGAGCCCGCCGTGCGTTTCGACGTCATCACGCTGTTCCCGGAGCTGTTCGCGCCGTTTCTCGCCAGCGGCGTGACACGGCGGGCTTATGCCACCGGGCTCGTGGACGTGCGTTTCTGGAACCCGCGCGACTACGCGGAGGGCAACTACCGCCGCGTGGACGACCGCCCCTTCGGTGGAGGGCCGGGCATGGTCATGATGGCCGAGCCGCTCGAGCGCTGCCTGCAGGCCATCCGCGCGGACCGCGGCGAGGCGCCCGATGCCGTGGCGCCGCTGGTGATGTTCTCGCCGGTCGGGCGCAGGCTGGACCACGAAGGCGTGGCGGGCTGGGCTGCCGGCAACGGTGCCGTGCTGCTGTGCGGCCGCTACGAGGGCGTGGACCAGCGGTTCGTCGACGCCCATGTGGACGTGCAGTTGAGCCTCGGAGACTTCGTCCTCTCCGGCGGCGAGATCCCAGCCATGGCGCTGCTCGACGCGGTGGCCCGGCTGCAGCCCGGCGTGCTGAACGACGCCGGCAGCCACCAGGAGGACAGCTTCAATGCAGCGCTGGACGGCCTGCTGGACTGCCCGCACTACACCCGCCCGGAATCGTGGCAGGGGCTGGCGGTGCCCGCTGCGCTGCTGTCGGGCCACCATGCGCAGATCGAGCGCTGGCGGCGGGACCAGCGGCTCGGCGTGACGGCGCGACACCGGCCGGACCTCATCGAGTCCGCGCGCGCGGCAGGACGCCTCGACCGCGCGGACGAGGCCGTCTTGGCGAAACTGAACGGCTTGCTATAATGGTGGGCTTTTCGATCCTCTGCCCGGCCGCTGGCGGATGTTCCCGCCCTGCAACTGCAGGGCTTTAAGGGGCAGCCCTTCAGCACCATGCGTCAATCCCGACGCCTGCCAATCCTGGCGCGGCCATGATCGCAAGGAAACCAACAATGAATCTGATCCAGACCCTCGAGCAGGAAGAAATCGCCCGCTTGAACAAGACCATCCCCGAATTCGCGCCTGGCGACACCGTCATCGTGAGCGTGAACGTGGTGGAAGGCACCCGCAAGCGCGTGCAGGCCTACGAAGGCGTGGTGATCGCCAAGCGCAACCGTGGCCTCAACAGCGGCTTCACCGTGCGCAAGATCTCCAGCGGCGAAGGCGTGGAGCGTACGTTCCAGACCTACAGCCCGCTGATCGCCAGCATCGAAGTGAAGCGCCGCGGCGACGTCCGCCGTGCCAAGCTGTACTACCTGCGCGACCGTTCCGGCAAGTCGGCCCGCATCAAGGAAAAGCTGCCTTCGCGCGTCAACAAGGCTGCTGCTCCCGCCGCTTGAGGCCGGGCTGCCGCTCTGGCATCCGAAGCCGCTACAGGGTCCTGTAGCGGCTTTTTTCATGGCCGCCGCGCGGTGTCTCTCCGTGGAACCCAGACGCATGTCCTCTTCCCTTTCCTCCGCGGCCGCCTCCGGGCCGTTGACGGCCCTGCCAGGATTCGATCCCCGGACGGTTCCGGTGCTGGGGACGGACGGTCACCTGCCTGCGGTGCCGGCCGGCGCGTGGACGCCCGAGGCGCTGCGCCGGCGCTTTGCCGCGCCGCCGTCCTGGACGCCCGACGTGCTGCGCGAGCGGGCCATGACGGCCCGTGCGCCGCGCGATGCGGCCGTGCTGCTGGCGATCATGCTGCGCGAGGAGCCGACCGTGCTGCTGACGGAGCGTACCGCGCACCTGTCCAACCATTCGGGGCAGGTGGCCTTCCCGGGCGGGCGCGTGGATCCGGGCGATGCGGACGCCGCCGCCGCCGCGCTGCGCGAGGCGCGCGAAGAAGTGGGTCTCGACAGCGGCAGGGCGGAGGTGCTGGGCACCTTGCCCGTCTATGCCACCGGCACGGCCTTCCTCGTCACGCCCGTGGTCGCGCTGGTCCGTCCGGAAGGCAGCTTCGAGCCGAATCCTTATGAGGTGGCCGATATCTTCGAGGTGCCGCTGGCCTTCCTGATGGACCCGTCGAACCACCGGCGCCATGCCTTCGACATCGGCGGTGCCCGGCGCGAGTGGTTCTCCATGCCCTACACCGATCCGGCGACGGGCAAGACCCACTTCATCTGGGGTGCGACGGCGGGCATGCTGCGCAATTTCTACCGCTTCCTGCTGGCCTGAGCGGGCGACGCGCCGGGGAGGGGTGGCCTCAGTGTTTCCTGCGGTTACGGCCCAGTATGATTGCCGGCATGAGCTTCTTTGCCATCCTGATGGCGTTGCTGATCGAGCAGGCCCGCCCGCTGGCTCGCAGCAACCCGATCCATGCCGGCGTGCGCGCGTGGGCGCTCTCCGTGAGCCGCAATTTCGATGCGGGCAAGCCGCACCATGGCTGGGTGGCATGGACCCTCGCGGTGTGCGTGCCGTCGCTGGCCGTGCTGGGGGTGCACTGGCTGCTGATGGTGGCCATCGGATGGCCGGCCGCCGTGGTGTGGAGCATTGCCGTGCTCTATCTCACGCTGGGTTTCCGGCAGTTCAGCCACCATTTCACGAACATCCGGGATGCGCTGGAAGAGCGCGATGAGGATGCTGCCCGGGCCCGCCTGGCTGCCTGGCAGCAGGTGGACGTGGGCCTGCTGCCGCGCAGCGAGATCGTGCGCCACGTGATCGAGTATTCGGTGATTGCGGCGCACCGCCACGTCTTCGGGGTGCTGGCCTGGTTCTCCATCCTGGCGGCGCTGGGCCTCGGTCCCGCGGGCGCGGTGTTCTACCGGCTGGCGGAATTCGTGTCCCGCTACTGGAAGACGGGCGGCCGCGGGGCGAGCCTCGTGCATCCCGGCAGCGAGCCGCTGCAGCGCGCAGCCGCCCAGGCCTGGACGGTGGTGGACTGGCTGCCTGCACGCCTCACGGCCCTCAGTTTCGCCGTGGTGGGCAGCTTCGAGGAGGCCATCGACGGCTGGCGCTTCCATGCGCAGCATTTTCCCAACGACAACGACGGCGTGATCCTGGCGGCCACTGCCGGCGCCATCAACGTGCGCCTCGGCGGCGAAGTCCTGCAGGCGCGCCAGGACGCGCTGGGCGAGGGCGTCCTGGCGCCCGAGCCCGGCCCGGCCGGCGGCGACAGCACGCCGGGCCGGGAGCCGGAGGTGGCCCACCTGCGCGGCGTGGTGGGCCTGGTGTGGCGCTCGGTCGTGGTGTGGATGCTGCTGCTCGCCCTGCTCACCCTGGCCCGCCTGCTCGGCTGAGGCCACGGCGCTCCTCCGGGGCGCCGGCCCTCCGCTCACCAGTGGCGGTGCGTGCTCAGTTCCTCGTGGAGCTGCCGGTAGATCTGGTAGCGGTTCGCGCCGATGCGGCCCGAACCCGGAACCGGCGAGGCATCGGGCTCGTCCACGTGCGCCATGACGGCGCAACCGGGTTCGTGCAGATGGGTGCAGTTGTAGAAGCGGCACTCGCCCGCGTGCTGGCCGATGTCCGGCATGAGCCGGGGCAGGTCGGCCGCGCCGATATGGTGCAGCCCGAATTCCTGGAAGCCCGGGGAGTCGATGAGGGCGGTGGTGCGTTCCTGCGGGTCCACCCAGTACCACGTGGTGGTGGTGGTGGTGTGCCTGCCCGAATTGAGCGCCTGCGAGATCTCTCCCGTGACGGCCGATGCATGGGGCACGAGCAGGTTGATGAGCGTGCTCTTGCCCGATCCGGAGGGGCCCAGCACCAGCGTGGTCTTGCCCTGCAGTTGCTCGCGCAGCGCGGCATGGTCCACCTCCGCCGAGTGGGTGAGCGACAGCGGCAGCACCTGGTAATGGTGCCGCCCGGCGCCGTCGCCGCACATGTGCCGGTAGGGCCAGAGCCGCGCCCAGGCCCGTTCGAAGGGCTCCACCAGGTCGCTCTTGTTGAGGGCGATGACCGGGGCGATGCGTTCGGCCTCTGCCGCGATCAGGGCCCGCGCGAGCTGGCTTTCGGAGAACACCGGCTCGGCGGCGATGAGGATCAGGACCTGGTCCAGGTTGGCGGCGAACGATTTGGTGCGGATCTCGTCCTGCCGGTAAAACAGGTTGCGGCGCTCCAGCACTTTCTCGATGGTGCCTTCGTCGCCCTGGCCGGGCGGAGGCGCCTGCCAGAGCACGCGGTCGCCGACGACCGCCTGGCTCTTCTTGCCGCGCGGATGGCAGATGCGCCGCGACCCGTCGGGGCTTTCGACCAGGCAGTGGCGGCCGTGGCTGGCGACGACCAGGCCTTCGAGGGGGGCCGAGCGCTCAGTCATGGATTGCCGGTCGGGCCGTCATTCGGAGGCCGCCAGCAGCGCGTCGAAGCGCGCGGCGCATTCGAGGTCGGTGGTGGAGATGCCCTTGACGTCGTGGGTGTTCAGGCGGACCACGCAGCGGTCGTAGTGCACCGACAGGTCGGGGTGGTGGTCCTGTGCATTCGCGATGAAGGCGACGGCGTTCACGAACGAAATGGTTTCGTAGTAGTTCGCGAAGCGGTAGGTCTTCTCGATCGCGACGGCGGCGCCGTCGCCACTCAGGGCCCAGCCCTGCAGGTCCGCCAGGCGCGTGACGATCTCGGTGGGGCTGAGCGCACGGCGTGCGTGGGCGGACCAGTCTTTCTTGGTGAGCATGGAAGAGGTCATGTCGATGGCTGGGGAAGGGGCATGCGCGCCAGCCGTTCGCTGGCCGGCGGATGGGAGTAGTAGAACCGCGCGTACACCGGGTCCGGGGTGAGCGTGGAGGCGTTGTCCTCGTAGAGCTTGAGCAGCGCCGAGGCCAGCGCGCTGCCTTCGGCCTGCGCCATGGCATAGGCATCGGCCTCGAATTCGTCGCGGCGCGAGAGCTGGGCGAAAACCGGCGAGACGAAGAAGGTCAGCACGGGTGTGGCCAGCAGGAACAGCAGCAGCGCCAGCGCATCGTTGGAGGCCGAGCCCGCGGGCTGGC
Organism: Paracidovorax cattleyae; assembly: GCF_900104515.1. Lineage (GTDB taxonomy): Bacteria > Pseudomonadota > Gammaproteobacteria > Burkholderiales > Burkholderiaceae_C > Paracidovorax > Paracidovorax cattleyae. The sequence goes on along the minus strand of NZ_FNJL01000005.1, from coordinate 164,420 downwards.
CGGGAAGCAGGACGGCGGGCTGCACGCCCAGGCCTTCGTAGAACCAGGTCTGCCCCGAAAGCCAGCCCAGCAGGGCGAAACCGAGCAGCGCCATCGCGAACACGCCCGCCATGCGCCTGGCGATGTGGCGGTGCTTGAAGTGGCCGAGTTCGTGGGCGAGCACGGCCTCGACCTCGCCCGGCTGCAGCTGGCGCAGCAGGGTGTCGTAGAACACCACCCGCTTGGCGGCCCCGAAGCCCGTGAAATATGCGTTGGCGTGGGCGCTGCGGCGGCTGCCGTCCATCACGAACAGGCCCTTGGCCGCGAAGCCGCAGCGCTGCATGAGCGCCGTGACGCGGGCCTTGAGAGATTCGTCCGCCAGGGGCTGGAAGCGGTTGTAGAGCGGCGCGATGAAGAGCGGGTACACCACCATGAGCACCAGGCTGAACGCCGTCCAGGCGGCCCATGCCCAGAGCCACCAGAGCGCGCCCGCCGCGCCCATGAGCCAGAGAATCAGGGCGGCCAGCGGAAGCCCGATCGCGGCACCCATCAGCGTGGACCGCGCCAGGTCCTTGAGCCAGAGGCGCGGCGTGGTCTTGTTGAAGCCGAAACGCTCTTCGAGCACGAAGGTCTGGTAGGCCGCGAGGGGCAGGTCGATGAGCCCGCTCGCCAGCGCGAACGCCGCCAGCAAGGCGATCTGCTGCGCCATGCCGCCGCCCGGCAGGGACCGCAGCGCCTGGTTGAGAGCGTCCAGCCCGCCCAGCAGCGTCCAGCCCAGCAGCACGGCGGCGCCCAGCGCCGTCTCCAGCAGGCCCAGGCGCGCCTTGGCGATGGTGTAGTCCGCCGCCTTCTGGTGGGCCGCGAGGGGGATGCGTCCGGCGAATGGCTCCGGGACGGCGCCGCGGTGGCGCGCGACGTGCCGGATCTGCCGGGACGCCAGCCAGAAGCGCACCAGCAGGCCGGCGGCCAGCAGCAGGGCGAAGGCTGCGGTCAGCAGGCCGGCGGGTGTGGTGAAGTAGGGGGCGGTATCGGGAGCGGAGGGCATGTACCGGGAGTTTAGGGCTTCGCGGGGCGGCATCGGGGCGGCAGGGACGCTCCGCATTGGGAGACAATCCGTGCCATGTCCGATATCGCACCCGTCTCCGCCCCTCCCGTCCTTCCCAAATCCGACCTGAATTTCGTCTGGCTCGACTGCGAGATGACGGGGCTCGATCCCGAGAAGGACCGCCTGCTGGAGATCGCGGTCGTGGTGACCGGCCCGGAGCTGAAGCCGCGGGTCGAGGGGCCGGTGTTCGCCATCCACCAGTCCGACGCCCTGCTCAACGGCATGGATGCCTGGAACAAGGGCACGCACGGACGCAGCGGTCTCATCGAGAAGGTGCGGGCCTCCACGGTCACGGAAGCCGAAGCCGAGCAGGCCATCCTGGAGTTTCTCGTGCGCTATGTGCGCAAGGGCGTGGCACCCCTGTGCGGCAACAGCATCGGCCAGGACCGGCGTTTCCTCGTGCGCTACATGCCGAAGCTGGAGGCGTTCTTCCACTACCGCAATGTGGACGTGAGTACCCTCAAGGAGCTGTCCCGTCGCTGGAAGCCCGAGGTGTACGCCAGCTTCAAGAAGGCGCAGAAGCACACTGCGCTGGCCGATGTGCATGAATCCATCGAGGAACTGGCGCATTACCGCAAGCACCTGCTGGTGCCCTGAAGGGGCGTCGGCCGGTGGCCGGTACATGGCGGGGCTTTGACCCTCATCCATGCGCAGGCATTCGGGGTTTGCGGGAAAACCCGAACCGTGCGACAATGGCAAGCTTGCGCGGAAACACCGGACCAGATGATGGCCGGCCTTTATCGATTCGCGCAACTTTGCGCATCTCCCTTTCACACCGGGCCGCGGACGGCAGCGAATCTCTCCAGAAACGCTGCATGATCTTCCGCACCAATGCTCACCAGCCCCGCCACCACGGGTGCAGGTTCCGTTGAATGGTTGATGTTTTTTAACCATTAACGGAGCCCGCGCAGGCCTCTTTGCCTGCGTTCGTCTTCGTGTGAGAAACATAGACATGACCGACACTTTGCAAGTGCAAGGCGCTTTCGCGCCTGCAGATACCTCTTTCGTGGCCGAAACGGAAGCCACCGCTACGCCTGTGGCCCTGGCTGCAGACACCACCGCCGTGGCTCCCGAAGCCGTCGCAGCTGACACCGTGGCAGTGCCCAACGGTTTCGTCGAGCTGGGCCTGGCCCCCGAACTCGTGCAGGCCGTCGCCGACCTGGGCTACACCCAGCCCACCGGCGTGCAGGAGCGTGCCATTCCCCTGGCCATGGGTGCCGGCGCCGACGCGGGCAAGTTCATCGACCTGATGGTTTCCAGCCAGACCGGCAGCGGCAAGACGGCGGCGTTCCTGCTGCCCGTGCTGCATACGCTGATCGGCCAGCAGGCCGCTGCGCAGGCGGCTGCCCGTGCGGAATACGAAGCTGCTGCGGCCGAAGCCCTCGCCCGCGGCGAGACCGCTCCGAAGCGCGCCAAGCGCAAGGACCCGACCAACCCGCGCCACTTCAAGGCAGCGACCCCCGGCGCGCTCATCCTGTGCCCCACCCGCGAACTCGCCCAGCAGGTGGCCCACGACGCGATCGAGCTCGTGCGCCATTGCCGCGGCCTGCGCGTGGCCAACGTGGTGGGTGGCATCCCCTACCAGCTGCAGATCGCCAAGCTGCAGAACGCCGACCTCGTGGTGGCGACGCCCGGCCGCCTGCTGGACCTGCAGCGCTCGATGCAGATCAAGCTCGACCAGGTGCAGTTCCTGGTGGTGGACGAGGCCGACCGCATGCTCGACCTCGGCTTCTCCGACGATCTCGCGGAAATCAACGAGCTGACCAGCCAGCGCAAGCAGACCATGATGTTCAGCGCGACCTTCGCGCCCCGCATCCAGCAACTGGCGATGCGCGTCATGCACGACGGCGGCACCTCGGTGAAGAAGGTGCAGATCGATTCCCCGCAGGAAAAGCACGCCAACATCAAGCAGACGCTTTTCTGGGCCGACAACGCCCAGCACAAGCGCAAGCTGCTGGACCACTGGCTGCGTGACACCACCATCAACCAGGCCATCGTGTTCGCCAGCACCCAGGTGGAATGTGACGGCCTCGCCAACGACCTGCAGCAGGAAGGCTTCTCGGCCGTGGCGCTGCACGGCGCACTGAGCCAGGGCCTGCGCAACCGCCGCCTGATGGCGCTGCGCAACGGCCAGGTGCAGATCCTGGTTGCCACCGACGTGGCGGCCCGCGGCATCGACGTGCCCACGATCACCCACGTCTTCAACTTCGGCCTGCCGATGAAGGCCGAGGATTACACGCACCGCATCGGCCGCACGGGCCGTGCCGGCCGCGACGGTTTGGCCGTTACGTTCGCCGAGTTCCGCGACCGCCGCAAGATCTTCGACATCGAAGGCTACAGCCGACAGCAGTTCAAGACCGACGTGATCGCCGGTCTGGAGCCGCAGCAGCGCGCGCCGCAAGCCCGTCCGGAATTCGGCGGCCGCGGCCGCGAAGGCAGTGGCGGTTTCCGTGATCGCCGTCCGAACGGTGGCGGCGGCCGCGGTGGTTTCGGCGATCGCCATGGCCGTGGCCGCGACGACGCCCGGGGCTTCGCTCCGCGCGATGACCAGCGCGGTTTCGCACCCCGTGAAGACCAGCGCGGCTTCGGTTCGCGCCGCGACGGCGATGGCTATGGCCGCAAGCAGGGCTTCGGCGAGCCGGCACGTGGCGGCTTCGGTGGCGGCCGCGGCGAGGGCGGAAGCCGTGGTGGTGATTTCGCACCCCGCAAGCCGGCCTTCGCCAAGCCCGGAGCGGGTGGCGGCAAGCCGTCGTTTGCACCGCACGATGCGCGCAAGCGTCCGGCCCGTCCGGCGCGTTGATCACTGCGTGAACAAGAAGGCCAGCCCTGGAGGCTGGCTTTTTTTCGTCCATGCCGCGGCACGGGGCTGCCGGCGTGTGGACGCGGCAGATAATCCATCCCCCCAGGGCCGGGCCGCACCGGCATGGATGCCCCCCGCCCGTATGCACGGAGTATTCCGGAAATGAGCTTTTCTCCTTCGTCGGACAATGATTTCGAACACATGTTCGACCTGGCCCCGGTTTCGCTGTGGCTGGAGGATTTCAGCGCATTGAAGTCGCTGCTCGACGGATGGCGCAGCGAAGGCGTGGTGGATGCCGAGGCCCATGTGCGTGCGGACCGTGCGCGCATGCAGCAGTACGGCGTGTGCCTGAAGGTGCTGAAGGTGAACCGGCGCACCCTGGAACTGTTCGCGGCACCCGACCAGGCCACGCTGCTGGCTTCGCTGGACCGGGTTTTCCGGGGAGACATGTTCGAACAGGCGATCTCCGAGCTGCGGCAGCTGTGGGCCGGCTCGCTGGAGTTCTCCAACCAGACGGTCAACTATGCGCTCGACGGCCGCCGTCTCGACGTGCATATCCGCGGCCGCATCCTGCCGGGCCATGAGGACCGCTGGGACCGCGTGCTGATCTCGCTGGAAGACAACACCGAGCAGATCCGTGCCGGCTCGGCGCTGCTGGGCAGCGAGCAGTATGCGCGCGGCCTGTTCGAGCATTCGCCGGTGTCTTTGTGGGTCGAGGATTTCAGCTCCGTCAAGCGCCTGCTCGACGACGTGCGTGCACAGGGGATCCGCGATTTCAAGACCTTCCTGAAGGTGCATCCGGAGTTCGTCACGCGCTGCATGCAGGAGATCCGCGTCATCGACGTGAACCAGCAGACGCTGGAGATGTTCGGGGCCGACAGCAAGGAGCAGTTGCTCCAGCAGATCGGCAAGGTGTTCCGCGGCGAGATGGCCGAGTCGTTCGCCGAGCAACTGCTCGACCTGTGGGAGGGGCGGCTGGTGCAGCAGCGCGAGGTCGTGAACTACAGCCTCTCCGGCGAGCCGGTGTACATCCACATGCAGTTCGCGGTGCTGGACGAGCGCAGGCACGACTGGTCCATGGTGCTGCTGTCCCTGGTGGACATCACGGCCCGCAAGAAGGCGGAGGCCTATCTGGAGTACCTGGGCAAGCACGATGTGCTCACCCAGCTGCGCAACCGCGCCTTCTACATGGAGGAGCTGAACCGGCTCGTCCGCAAGGGCCCCTGGCCGGTGGCCGTGGTGGTACTGGACCTGAACGGGCTGAAGACCATCAACGACGAGTACGGCCACGCGGCGGGCGATGCGTTGCTGCGCCGGGTGGGCGAGGTGCTCCTCAAGGCGGTGGATTCCCCGGACTGCGCCGCGCGCATCGGCGGCGACGAATTCGCCCTGCTGCTGCCGGCCTGCGACGAGCGCGGCGCGCAGGCCGTCACCGACCGGATCGCATCGCTGCTGGAGCTCAACAACCAGTTCTATCCGGGCAACCCGCTCAGCCTGGCCATCGGGACGGCCATCGCGGTGTCGGGCGACCAGGTCGAGGCGGCCGTGCACCGCGCCGACCAGGCCATGTACGCGGAGAAGCTGCGCTACTACCAGCAGGCCGGGCTGGAACGCCGCCGCGGCTGAAGCGGGTGCCTCCGGCCGCGGCACGCTGTGCGCGGCGCGGCGGGTCGCGCGTTCTTCACGCGGCGGTGGCCACGCGGCCGATGTCCGGCCAGCGGTGGTGCAGATAGACCCAGGCCACCAGGCCCACGCACATCATCCCCAGCGACGCGCAGGCCAGCAGCAGGGTGGAGTGCATCACCAGCGGGGCCACCACGCCCGCCACCAGGCCATTGGCGGTGGAGCCGACGAAGGCCTGCAGCGACGAGGCCATGCCGCGGCGCTCGGGGTACAGGTCCAGCACGAGCAGAGTGACGACGGGCACCATCAGCGCCCACCCGAAGGCGAAGACCGCAATAGGGAACAGCGCCCAAGAGACGTGCGCCGTGAACAGCGCGTTGGCCACCAGGTTCAGCAGCGACATGACGAACATGATGAGGAAGCCGTGCCGTATCTGGCGCTTGGGCGGGATGCGTCCGGCCAGGCGGCCGCTGAGCCAGGCGCCGCCCATGATGCCCGAGATGGTCAGTATGAAGAACCAGAAGAAGTGCGTGGGCGTCAGGTGCAGGTGCTCGCCAAGGAACGCGGGGGCCGCGAGCACGTAGAGGAACATGCCGTTGAACGGTACTCCGCTGGCGAGCGCCAGCAGCAGGAAGCGCGGGCTGGAGCCCAGTTGCCAGTAGCCCTGGAGCAGGTGGCGGGCGTTGAAGGGCTGGCGGTAGTCCGCATGCAGTGTCTCTGGCAGCAGGCGGTAGTTGGCGATCCAGAGCAGCAGCCCCACGCCGGTGAGGAACCAGAACACGCTGTGCCAGCCTGCGTGGACGAACAGCCATCCGCCGACGATGGGGGCGATGGCCGGTGCCACGCCGAAATAGATGGTGACCTGGCTCATCACCTGCTGGGCCTGGGCGGGCGGGAACATGTCGCGGATCACCGCCCGCGAGACCACGATGCCCGCGCCGGCCGACAGGCCCTGCATCGCGCGGAACAGCACCAGCTGGCCGATGCTTTGGGACAGGGCGCAGCCCGCGGAGGCCAGCGTGAACACGGCGATGCCCCAGAGCACCACCGGCCTGCGCCCGAAGCTGTCGGAGAGTGCGCCGTGGAACAGCGTCATGAATGCGAAGCCGAACAGGTAGGCCGACAGCGTCTGCTGCATCTGCACCGGCGTGGCGCCCAGTGCCGCCGCGATGCCCGAGAACGCCGGTATATAGGTGTCGATCGAGAACGGCCCCAGCATGCCCAGCACGGCCAGCAGGACGGCGAGGGCCCAGCGCGGGGCGCGCCAGAGATGGTGGGCGTCTGGATTCATGGTGGAAGCAGTGCGGGGGCTGGGGGCGGGGAAGAGGTGGACCGGCCCACGCGGTGCGGGCCGCAGGCAGGTGGGCGCGCGGCTTCCATTATCGGGGCGGCGCTGCAGGCCGGGTGGCCGGCCTGCGTCCCACGGGCGTCAGTGCTGGTGCGCGCCGTGGCCCCCATGGGCCGGGGCGTCCTGCGCAGGGGCGCTGTTCCCGGTCGCGCCCAGGGCGCGCACGGAAGCCTGCACGTCCACCGTCTGGCGCTGTCCGTCCGCGCCTTCCAGCACGAGTTGCAGGGGCACGGTGTCGCCCGCTTTCACCGGTTTGGGCAGGTCCATGAGCATGACGTGGTAGCCGCCGGGCTTGAGTTCCACGGCCTGGCCGGCAGGAAGGTCGAGCTTGTCCACGGCCCGCATTTTCATGACGTTGTCCTGCAGCCGCATTTCGTGGATTTCCGCCACGGGGGCCGCGGGCGATTTCACGCCGACGAGCTGCATCGGCCTGGCGGCGGTGATCTTCATGAAGGCGCCGGTCGCCTTTTGCTGGGGCACGGTCGCGCGGACCCAGGCGTCCTGGACGGTGGCGGTCTGGCCGTGGGCCGCCAGGCTGGCCAGGGCGGCGATGGCGATCAGGGAAGAGGAAAGGATGTGTTTCATGGGTGATGTCCGTTCGGAGGGGCCGCAGCGCGGCGCCCGGAGGAGAAGGCCTATAAGCCTATAAGTAAGGCAGGAAGCTGGAGCGCTTCAGGCTCCGGAGGGAGCGCACCGCGGCGGGCCCCTGGCCGGGAGATGTCCGGCGGCAGGGCATGCGGGATGCGGGTTCTGGCGGCCGGAGGGGCGCGCCGCAGGCAGGGGCGCGGGCTGCAGGGCACCGGCCGGACCTGCGGGCGGTGCCAGTCCCGTGGGCAGGCATGCGGGGCAATCCAGCGCATGGGCATGCGGCAGCGGTGCCGGTTCGCCGCGCTCCGCCGCAGGCATCGCCGCCCACACGGCGGTACCGTCCGCCGAGCAGATGCGGTCCAGGGGCTCGGCGGAGAGCACCAGCGGGGACGCACCCGACGCGGCGATCGCCCACAGGAAGCAGGCGAGCACGAATCGGCGAACGGCGAGGGCGCTGCGGAGGAACGGCATGGTGCGCCGGTGATTATCGGCCGTCCCCCGCGGCCCCGCGCCTGTGTGGCCCTGGGGGCACCGCCTCAGGGAAGCGCGGCGGCACGCTGCTCGGCAGGCGGAATGCGCAGTTGCTGCCGGTACTTGGTCACCGTGCGGCGCGCGATGCGGATGCCCTGGCGCTCGAGCTGCCGCGCGATGTCCACGTCGGAGAGCGGACGCTGCCCGTCGTCCGCCGCCAGGATTTCCTGCACGAGCCCGCGGATGGCCGTGGGCGAGCTGTCCCGCCCCGTGGGCGTGGCCATGGCGCGGGAGAAGAAATACTTCAGCTCGAACAGGCCGAACGGTGTCTGCAGGTACTTGTTGTTCGTCACGCGCGATACGGTGGACACGTGCACGCCCACGTCTTCGGCGATGTCCTTGAGCGCCAGCGGCCGCATGCCGATGGGGCCGTATTCAAGGAAGTGGGGCTGCCGCCGCAGGATCGCCCTGGCAACGTCGAGCACGGTGGAAAAGCGCTGCTGCACGTGGCGTACGGTCCAGCGGGCCTCGGCCAGCTGCTCCGCCAGGTCGCGGTGCGCGGTGCGCGTGCCCGCATCGTCCGCGACGGACGGGGCCCCGTCGGCCGCGCTGGCCGGCGTCTGCAGGAGCTGCTGGTACTGGCGGTTGACGCGCACGCGCGGCATGACGGCCTCATTCAGCGAGACGGTCCACTGGCCGCGGGCCTTGTGCGCGATGACGTCGGGCACGATGTACTGCACCGGCTGGTGCCCATGGCGCCATCCCGGGTGGGGGTCGAGGTGCCGCAGCCGCTCGAGCGCTTCCCGCACGGCATGCGCGGGCACGTCCAGTCGCGTCGCCAGCTGCCGCATGGCCTGCGGCCCGGACCCTTCCGCCGCCCTGGCCAGCACCGCGTCGCACAGCGCACGCTGCAGCGGGCAGACAACCGCGGGCAGCTGCAGGCTCAGGCATTCCTGCAGATTGCGCGCGCCCACGCCCGCGGGCTCCAGGGACTGCACGGTGCGCAGTGCGGCGTCCAGTTCTTCGGGCGTCGCCTCCGGGTCCACGCCGTAGTCGCCGCAGAGGGACTCCAGTGGGGGGGCGAGGTAGCCGTCGTCGGACAGCTCCTCGACGACCAGGCTCGCCAGGAGGAAGGCGCGGTCGGGCAACCGCAGGAGGCGCAGCTGCGCGTGCAGGTGTTCGTGCAGCGTGGCGGTCGCCGGTTCGCGTTCCAGCATGGACAGGCCATCGCCGCTGCCGCCCTGGGCCGACCGGGATCCCGGGGCCGCGGTCCAGGCGGGTCCGTCCTCCGGGCCCGGGGCAGCAGGCGCAGCCGGTTCGTCTTCCTCGAGAAAAGGATTCTCGTCCACGGCGGCCATCACGCTCTGGATGAATTCCGCGGTCGGCATCTGCAGCAACTGCACGGCCTTCTGCAGGCGGGGCGAAAGGTGCGGGGACTGCGTCTGTCGGGCTCGAAGAGCGAGTGTCGGCATCGGGCGAAAGGTTCCTTGGTCAGGCCAGCCACATGTGGCCTTCGGACTCTTCGTGCAAACACCATGCCGCCCTTGTCTGACAGTATACGTATAGATACCTTTGCAACAATTCGGCAGCCCGCAAAGCGAAGCCTGTAACGGTGGGAGTCGAGCGGGGAGTGCGGATTGCCATGCGGTTGCGCAGGCGCGGCGAACGCGCCCTCCTGGCCCGGAATGCTGCCACCGGACGGTATTAATTGCGGAAACTATTGCATGGCCCAACACACCGATTCACCGATCCCCCCTTCCGGAGAAGAGGAGGATGCCGGCGCGCAGGAGGCGAAGGACTCCGGATGGCCGCGGCAGGGGCTGCCCGGCTGGGCTGAACGCGCCTGGCCGTCGGCGTCGCTGCGGACCTACTTGGTGGCCATGATCCTGGCCGCGACACTGCCCATCGCGCTGCTGCTGACCTACAAGGTCGCAGCGGACCTCGTGCAGGCACGCAGCCGCCTGCAGTCCGTGCTGGGCCACAGCGCCGCCGGGCTGGCGCAGACCGTGGCGCTGGACATGGCCTCCACGGTCGATGCGCTGCTGGCGCTGGAGCGCACGGATGCGCTGCGGTCCGGCCAGCCCTCCGCGCTCGAGCGCTGGCTGCGCCAGCGGCCGCCCATGAAACCCCAGTGGCACAGCGTGTTCCTCGCAGCGGCCGACGGACGCATCGTATTCGACACCGCCCGGCCTGCGGGCGATGCGGTGCAGAATGCGGCCATCGAGGCGCTGGTGCGCAGGGCCTCGTCGGAGCACCGCGCGGCGCTTTCGGAATCCGTCGCCGTGGACTCGGCCCGGGCCGAGGTGGCGCTGGCCGTGCCGGTGCGCCTCGCGGCCGAAGGCGGCCATGTGCTCGGCGCACGCATGGACGCGCATGCGTGGCAGAAGCTGCTGTCCACGGCCACGCCGCCGGACGGGGGCTTCATCGCGCTGGTGGATGCACGCCAGAACGTGGTGGCCGCGGCAGGCCATCTGGCGCGCGGCCGGCAACTCCTGCCCACGGGCGTGGAGCGCGTGCAGGCCCGCATGGGCGCGGATGGCATCGCCGAGCCCGCGCTGGCGGCCTGGCGGCCGGTGGCGCATTACGGCTGGCAGGTGAGCGTGGGCGTGCCGGCGGCGCCCATCGAGGCGGCCGAGGGCCGCACCGTGCTGTCCGCGATCGCCACCATGGGGGCCTGCCTGGTGATGGGCGTCGCACTGGCGTTCCTGCTGGCATGGCGCATCGCCCAGCCGCTGCAGATGCTGGCGCGGGCCCAGCGCCTGCCGCCGTCCCTGCGCATTCCCGTGCGGGAGATCGCCCTGCTGCGCGATGCGCTCTGGACCGCGCAGCGGCGCGATGCCACCACGCGGCAGCGGCTGCAGGCCAAGGCCGCGGAATTCGAGGCCCTGTTCGAGAACACGCCCATCGGCCTGGCATTCGCCGACGGCGCGGACTGCGGCCATGTGGTCCTCAACCCCGTGATGCGGGGCCTGCTGGGTGTTGCGGACGAAGAGGACGGCCGGGAGGTGCCGGCCCGGATCTTCCGTGGCGGGAAGGAGCTCGAGCCCGAGGAGCAGCCCCTGCTGCTGGCGTGCCGCCTGGCCCAGCCCGTCGGTCCGATGGAACTGGAGATCCGCGTGCCGGGGCGCGCGTCCATGTCGGTCGTGACCAGCGCGGTGCCGCTGCTCGACGAGCAGGGACGGCCGCGCGGCGCACTGAGCGCGGTGACGGACATCACCGAACTGCTGCAGGTGATGGCCCTCTGGCTGGCCGCGGACCGCAAGCGCCAGGAAAAGCAGAGCCTGATCGACCTGGCCTGCGAAGCGGGCTACGTGGGATTTTTCGAGTACCGATTCCGGCCGTCGGAGCTGGTATGGACGGCGGGCCAGGAAGGACTGTTCGGGAGCGACCCGGCGGCTCTGCAGGCGGGTGGCGGAGGGCCACGCGGGCTGAGGGCCTGGAGCGCGCTCGTGCATGCGGACGACCGCGCACGGCTGCGGCGCTCGCTGGCCCGCTCGCTGCGCACCCGCGGCTCCAGGGCGCAGCTGGAGTACCGGATCGCCGCCGCGCCCGACGACGCGCCCCGGTGGCTGTCCAGCCGGCTGCTGCTGCGCTACGGCATCCGCGGCCGCCCCGAGCAGGTCGTGGGGATCACGGTGGACGTCACCGAGCAGAAGAACGCGGAGCGGCGGCGGGCGCTGCAGTCCGAGCAGGAGCAGGCGGCACGGCGGCAGGCGGAGGCCGCCAGCCGGGCCAAGGACGAATTCCTGACCATGCTGAGCCATGAACTGCGCAATCCGCTGGCGGCCATCGCGGCGGCATCCGATGTGCTGTCCACCGGCGCGGGCGGGCCGGAGACGACGAACCAGGCCCTGGGCATCATCCAGCGCCAGACCCAGCACCTGGCGAGCATGATGCGCGACCTGCTGGACGTCAGCCGCGTGCTGCGCGGCAACGCCGTGCTGGCGCGCCGTCCCACCGATCTGGCCGAGCGGGTGCGCAGCGTGCGCGAATCCCTGTCCGTCGGGGGCACGATGCGGCGCCACGCCTGGACGTTCGATCTGCAGCCGGCCTGGATCAACGGCGATGCGACGCGCATCGAGCAGGTGATCGTGAATCTCCTGCAGAACGCCATCAAGTACACGCCCGAGGGCCGCAGCATCGATGTGAGCGTGGCCTGCGAGGGCGACGAGGCCGTGCTGTGCGTGGCGGACGGGGGCGACGGCATCGACGAGGACCTGCTGCCGCACATCTTCGACCTGTTCCGCCAGGGAGAGCGCATGCTGGACCGGCAGGACGGCGGACTGGGCGTGGGGCTGACGCTGGTGCAGCACCTGGTGGAGCAGCACGGTGGCACGATCGACGTCTCCACCTCGGAGGACGGAACGGTATTCGCGGTGCGCTGGCCGCGGGTGGCGCCCGGCAGCGCTGCCGTGCCTGCGGACGCCGTGGCGAGGCGCCCGCACGGCCCGTCGCGGCGGATCGTGGTGGTGGAGGACAATGCGGACATGCTGCGCTCCGTGAATGCCTACCTGCAGGGCGGGGGGCATACGGTGCACACGGCCGAGGACGGGCTGGACGGGCTGGTCCTGATCATCGCGGAGCGGCCCGACGTGGCCATCGTCGATATCGGACTGCCGGGCGTGGATGGGTACGAGATCGCGCTGCGCGCGCGGGCGGCGGGTTATGCCGGCCGGATGGTGGCGGTGTCGGGCTACGGCCAGGCGCAGGATATTTCCAAGGCGCGGAAAGCCGGATTTGACGAATACCTCGTCAAGCCGATCACGATGGAACAATTACAAAACGCAATGGACCGCACGCCTTGACGGGTGCAGAGTCCACATGCATCTGTATTGCGCGGTGTGCGGACGGCTGCACCGTGGCAAGGCATCCTGGAGGACTCATGGGTTTGGCTCTGATCGTGGACGATGACGCCGATGCGGCGGACATGCTGGCGGCGCTGTGCAGCGCCGAGGGCTATCACGCCGCCACGGCGCACACGCTGGAGGCCGCGCGCAAGAAGATGGTGCTGCAGCCGCCGGACGTGGTGCTGCTGGACCTGCACCTGCCGGATGGCAACGGCCTGTCGTTCATGAACGAGCAGTCGCTGCGTTCCAACACGCAGGTGGTGCTGGTGACGGGGCACGCCACGCTGGAGACGTCGATCCAGGCGCTGCGCCTCGGCGCGGCCGACTATCTCGTGAAACCCGTGAGCCTGCCGCAGTTGCGCGGGGTGCTTTCGCGCGTGATGCCCCCCGCCGAGATCGCCGCGGAGATCGAGTCCTGGCGCAAGACGGTGGACGATACCGGGCGCTTCGGCCACCTGGTGGGGCGCTCGGCCTGCATGCGGCGGGTGTACGAGCAGATCGCGCGCGTGGCCGGCACCTCGGTGACGGTGTTCGTGACCGGCGACAGCGGTACCGGCAAGGAGCTCGTGGCGCGCACGGTGCATGACCTGAGCCGCCGGCGCTCGCAGCCCTTCCTGGCCATCAACTGCGGAGCGATCTCGCCCCAGTTGATGGAAAGCGAGATCTTCGGCCACGAGAAGGGCAGCTTCACCGGCGCGGAGCGCCAGCACCAGGGGTTCTTCGAGCGCGCACACGGCGGCACGCTGTTCCTGGACGAGGTGACCGAAATGCCCCTGGAGCTGCAGGTCAAGCTGCTGCGGGTGCTGGAAACCGGCACCTTCATGCGCGTGGGCTCCACCGTGGAGCGCGCCACCGACGTGCGCATCGTGGCGGCGACCAACCGCGACCCCCTGGCCGCCGTGGCGGGAGGGACGCTGCGCGAGGACCTGTTCTACCGGCTGAACGTGTTCCCGATCGAGTTGCCGCCGCTGCGCGACCGTGCCGAGGACATCGGCCTGCTGAGTGCCCATTTCCTGGCGGCGATCGGGCAGCAGGAAGGCCGCTCCAAGCGGCTGGATCCCCAGGCCCTGGAGCGCCTGGAGCGCTACCGCTGGCCGGGGAATGTGCGCGAACTGCGCAATGTGATGCAGCGCGCCTATGTGATGGCCGAGGGCGATGCGATCACGGCGCAGTGGCTCCCGACCAACGGTGCCGAGGCCGAGGCCGCCTCCGAGGGCCGGGCAACCCGCACGCCGGTGGAGGGGTGGGCCGAATCCGCGGGGCAGTTGCGCGTGGATGTGGGCACCTCGATCGCGGACGTGGAGCAGCAGCTCATCCTGCGCACCCTGCGGCATTTCGACAACCACAAGGAGCGCGCTGCGGCGGCCCTCGGCGTGAGCCTCAAGACCCTCTACAACAAGCTCAAGGCCTACGAAAGCACGGCCGCGGACCCTTCTTCCACGCGCTGACGCGCAGGCGGCGGCCTGCCCCCGCTTCCGGGGCACGCCGCTTGCCCCGTGATACGTGCCTGGCTGCCCCGCCAGGCGCGCCCCTCTTGGGCCCGCCACCATGGCGGGCTCTTTTTTTGCCCGTCTGCCTTGTCCGAACGGTCGGGCACGCCGTTTGCCCTGTGCCATTGCGTAGGCCTGGCTGCCGTAGCGCCGGACTGCAAATTTCCATCCATCCATTTCCATTTTGTTGAGAGGAGCGGTACATGGCCAATGACCCAACGAACGAACGCGATACGGGCAAGCAAGCACAGGCGGAAGAGGCGCTGAAGCAGGGAGCCCGCCGTGCCGGTCCGGCCCGGCGGGGGTTCGCGGGCATGGACCCGGCCCGCCAGCGCGAGATTGCGTCCCTGGGCGGGCGGGCGGCCCACGCCAGCGGCAACGCCCACCAATTCACGTCGGAAGAAGCTCGCGAGGCTGGCCGCAAGAGCCATCGCAAGTCTGCGGCTTCCAGCGGCGGCGGTGCGGGCGCCAGCGCAGGCGCTGCCTCGTCCTGAAGTGAGCGCGCGCCGGTGCCGGCATCGCCGTTCCCGGAGCGTCTGGGCCCGCCTTCATGGCGGGCCTTTTTCATGGGCGAAGGCTTTTCGAAAGGATTTCTTGCCGTAAAAACGCCGTGCAAGGCTGCTGTGATGGGTGGACGGGCTGACGGGCAGGACAGGTGCGTATGTCGAAGGATGGAAAGTCGCAAGCTTCTGCGCTGTTTCCAAACCCAACAATTCACAGTCTGCTGCGTAAGAATTTGGTAAGGAATAACCGTGGTAATGCCGAGTGCTGGCGAGAGGCCAGCCCATCGCAAAGGTCACGCTCCAGGCCTTTTGCTCATTCCGCAGACAAGCAAATGCCAAACTTCCAAGACATCTGGAAAAACCATCCCAACGTGCGAGGTGATGCGCCACTGCTGAATAAAGCAGCCTACGAAAACCAATGTGCCATCAACTTCTCCGCAGCGCTCATGCGTACCGGCGTGGACTTCCGCACGTTCCGCGGCGCATGGTCTTGGCAACAGGGCGCCACGAAATACCCTATCCGGGCGCAAGAGGGGACGCGCCTGCCGATCAGTATCGAGAAGTTCACCGGCGCACAGGCATTCGGCCGTACGGAGGGGAGCGCGGGCATGAAAAACCGTACCGGCCTGGTGTTCTTCCAGAACTACTGGGGCCCTGGCATGCAGGGGGACCACATCGACCTTTGGAACGGCAGCCGACTGACCGATCGCGGCTCCTGGCTGCGCATCCATGCGCGCATCGGTAGCTACGGGATTCATAGCATCCTGAGCGACGTTTCAGATATGGAAAAAGCCCAGGCGGTATGGTTCTGGCAACTCGCATGAAAGCCACACTCCACATCATTGCCGGGGTGATCCTGGGCGTGCTTCTCGGCGTTCTGGCTTCTGCGGCGTTCAGCCGCGTCTTCGGCTCCGGCTATCCCCTGAACGAAGAGCGGTCCAACATCCTGGCCGCCGTGCTCTTGTTCGTGGTTCTCCCAGTTTCCGCATTCACCGGCGCGCTGGTCGGCTATGCGCTGCACCGGCGGCGCGCGCGCAGGGCTTAGTCTGCGTCGCCCTCGTGACGGCGAACGGGTGTGGACGAGGCCTGTTTGTGGCCAAGTCCTCAACTCTGGCTGCGCTCGCGCCTGCAAAGCCATTGCTGGAAAAGGTGTTCGAAGGGATGCGCGAGACTGGAGACACGTCTCATAAGGCATCACATTCGAGCCCGAATGAAAAAGGCCGGCGCTATTAGCGCAAACACTGTGGTGTAGACCACCTGTACACGTGGCGTAGAGCATAAACGCCCCATGCAGACACCAATAGAAAAAACGCCGGCGCTACCTTTACGATAGCACCGGCGTTTTCAGCCTTGCGGCTTTGTGGTGGTGGGTCCTGAGTGACTCGAACACTCGACCTACGGATTAAGAGTCCGCTGCTCTACCAACTGAGCTAAGAACCCACAGTAACTTTTGAAACTGTGTCTGCAGCGCTGCAGAGCCTCGAATTATGCACTACTTTTTCGCCTGCCTGCAAGCTGGCCCGCAAAAATTTTCCATAGCCTCACATCAGCAGGTGTTCACCGGCATTGTCGCCGCCCAGGATCACGTAGTTCACCTTGCGGATGTCCATGAGCTTGCGGCCGCCGGAGTAGCTGATGGAGCTCTGCACGTCCTGCTCCATCTCCACCAGCGTGTCGGCGAGGCGGCCCTTGACGGGCTCGAGGATGCGCTTGCCTTCCACGTGCTTGTACTCGCCCTTGTTGAAGTCGCTGGCGGAGCCGTAGTACTCCTTGAACTGCTCGCCGTCCACTTCCACGGTCTTGCCGGGGGATTCCTCGTGGCCTGCGAACAGCGAGCCGATCATGACCATGGTGGCGCCGAAGCGGATGCTCTTGGCGATGTCGCCGTGGCTGCGGATGCCGCCGTCTGCAATGATGGGCTTGGTGGCCACGCGGGCGCACCACTTGAGCGCCGAGAGCTGCCAGCCGCCCGTGCCGAAGCCGGTCTTGAGCTTGGTGATGCACACCTTGCCCGGGCCCACGCCCACCTTGGTCGCGTCCGCGCCCCAGTTTTCCAGGTCGATGATGGCCTCGGGCGTGGCCACGTTGCCGGCGATGATGAAGGCCTGCGGCAGGTGCTGCTTGAGGTAGGCGATCATGGCCTTCACGGTGTCCGCATGGCCGTGGGCGATGTCGATGGTGATGTACTCGGGGCAGAGGCCTTCCGCGACGAGCCGGTCCACCGTGTCGTAGTCGGGCTGCTTCACGCCCAGCGAGATGGAGGCGAAGCAGCCGGCGGCGTGCATGTCGCGCACGAACTGCACGTTGTCCAGGTCGAACCGGTGCATGACGTAGAAGTAGCCGTTGCCGGCGAGCCAGCGGCAGATCTTCTCGTCCACCACCGTCTTCATGTTCGCCGGCACCACCGGAAGGCGGAAGCTGCGCTGCCCGAGGGTGACGCTGGCGTCGCACTCGGAGCGGCTCTCCACGCGGCACTTGCGCGGCAGCAGCAGGACGTTGTCGTAGTCGAAGATTTCCATGAGATTTCCAAGCTCCTGTGAAAGGTCGCGGAGGACCGTTTTCCCCCGCGATGGGGCGCTTGGCTTGGAGGCCGGTTGTGCGGGCGGGCCGTGGAGGCCTCTGCCGAACCCTGCTGTGCGCAGGCACAAAAAAACCGGACGTCAAGAAACTTGGGCCCGGTAACTGATTCTACCCCTGCCGCACGCATCCGGCATGTGCCAGGGGGTTGGCGGACGCGGCGAAGGGTTACTGCGGTCCGCCGGCGCCGCGGGCGGGGCATTGGGCCCGTGCCGCCGCAACCACCGTGCCGCCTGCATCCTGCAGCCAGCCCACGGCGCCGAGCCGGTCCGGATCGGCACCGTCGGGGATGCGCATGGGCCGCAACTCCGACCATCCGGCACGGGGCGCTGCCGTGCCAGCCTCCCAGGTGCCCTGCAGTGCATTGCGCACGATGTGGCGTTCTGCGGCATTGCCTTCCGCTCCGGCGGGTACGGTCTCGACCAGCAGCAGCGTGAATGCATGGCGGGTGCCGGCGCGGACATGTGGGGCTGCGGCCTTGCCTCCGCTCCGTGCCAGGGCAATGGTGGCGCCGACATAGCCATTGACGGGCGGGCCCAGGGCCACGCGCAGCCGGCCCGGCAGCGGGGCTGTGGCGGTGACGTCGGTGATGGCGGTGTCGGTGGCTGCGGGCGGATCGCGGCGCAGCGCCTGCAGGCGTTCCAGCGCGTCGCGCGTGGCGGCGGCGGACAAGGGCGCTTCGTCGCCCTGGCGGCCCGGCACGATCCAGTCCAGCACCAGGGACCGGCTGCCGGGGGCCGTGGCAGGCGCATCGGCCCAGCAGGCAGTGCAATCTGCGCTGAGGAAGCGCTCGTAGAGCACGCGCGGCGCGGCCTTGCCGTCGCTGCTGCACGCGGTCCACTGGGCCGCAGCGGAAGAGGGGGCGCCGGCCATCCAGGCCGGCGCGAGGCAGAGGAGCAGGGCGGAGAGGGAGGTGCGCATCGGCGGGTCCTGGGGCTGTGCGGTGGGGGTGCAGCGCATGTTCCCACAAGACGCGCCGCGGCGCAGGACCGCTTCGCCGGAGCGTGCCAGCCGCTCTTATTCCGGCTTGATGTTGGCCTTGCGCACCACCTCGCCGTAAGAGACGAGGCGCTCGGACATCATCTTCTCGAAGGCGGCGGGCGGCATGTCTTCGGGCGGGATCACGCCACGGGCCTTGAGGTTCTCGATCATCGCCGGTTCGGTCGCGGCCTTGCGGATGGCCTTGTACAGCGTGGCCACGACGGCGGCCGGCGTGCCCGCCGGCGCGGCGATGCCGGTCCACGACGGCTGGTTCAGGGCGGGGAAGCCCAGTTCCTTGAAGGTCGGCACGTCGGGCAGCTGGGCCACGCGCGTGTCCGACGCCACGGCCAGGGCGCGCAGCTTGCCGGCCTGGATGTGCTGCAGGAACACCACCAGGTTGTCGAGCGCGAACTGCACTTCGCCCGCCAGGATGGCCGTCACGTAGGGCGAGCCGCCGCGGTAGGGGATGTGCACGCCCCTGGCGCCCACGGCCAGCAGGAACGCCTCGGCGTTGATCTGGCCCATGCTGCCGGCGCCGGCCGTGGCGAAGTTGACCTGGCCGGGGTTCGCCTTCAGGTAGGCCACGAACTCGGCGAAGTTCTTCGCGGGCACGCTCGGGTGGGCGACCAGCACGTTGGGCTGGCGGCCCAGGATGGCGATGTTCTCGAAGTCCTTGATCGGGTCGTAGCCCAGCTTGGGCTGCACCAGCGGGTTGGCCAGGTGGCTGCTTTGCGAAGAGGCCACGAGGGTGTAGCCGTCTGCCGGGGCCCGCGCCACGAACTGGGTGCCGATGGAGCCGCCCGCGCCGGGCTTGTTGTCCACGACGATCGGCACGCCCAGGATGCGGCCCAGCGATTCGGTGTACTGGCGCGCCATGACGTCCACGGAGCCGCCGGGCGGGAAGGGCACGACCAGGGTGATCGGGCGGCTGGGGTACTTGTCGCCGGCCGCGAAGGCGGGCAGGGCGGCGGCGCCGGCGAGGCCCAGGCCGGTGGCGAGGATCTGGCGGCGGGTGGCGGGGGTGCGTTCGAAGGACATAGGTCTCGGAAAGGTCAGGACAACAAAAAGGGTGGAAGCCGGCTCAGCCCAGCGCCAGCAGCGTGAGCGCCAGCGCCTGGGCGCGGGGCACGAAGGTGGTGAGGTCGCAGAACTCGCGCTCGCTGTGGGCGTAGCCGCCCACGGGGCCCAGCGCGCACAGCGAGGGGATGCCCATGTTCGAGGTGATGCCGCTGTCGGCCGCGCCGCCGGTGGCTTCGCCCTCGACCGAGAAGCCGATCTGCTGCGCGCAGCGCTGGTAGGTCTGCAGCAGTGCGTCGGGCGTCCGGGCCATGGGCAGGGTGCCGGTTTTGGCGACGATGCGGCCGCCGGTGCGCGGCAGGGATTCTTCCTCGATGATGGCCTGGATGCGCGCGAGCACGCCCTCCAGGTCGTTGCCGGCGGTGTAGCGCAGGTCCACGTGCGCCGAGGCCAGCGGGGCCACCACGTTGGAGGCCATGCCGCCCTGGATGAAGCCCACGTTCACCGTGATGCCGGGCTCGCAGCCGTTCAGGGCGTGCAGCGCCAGGATCTTGCGGGCCAGCGCGTCGATGGCGCTCGCGCCCTGGGCCGGGTTGATGCCCGCGTGCGCGGCCACGCCGGTCACCTCGAAGTCGATGCGGTAGGAGCCCTTGCGCTCGTTGACCACGTTGCCGCTGATGCGGCCGGGTTCGGCATTGAGCACGGCGCGGGCGCCCTGCACGTGCTCGCGGATGACGGTGCGGCAGGCCGGCGATCCCACTTCTTCGTCGGCAGTGAACAGCAGGTGCACCGGGGTGGCGTTGCCGCCGAAGCGTGCCAGGGCCTCTGCCACGAAGACGTTCATCACCAGGCCCGACTTCATGTCTGCCACGCCCGGGCCGAAGGCCTTGCCGCCTTCCACGCGCCAGGGCCGCTGCGCCGCCGTGCCGAGCGGGAAGACCGTGTCCATGTGCCCCATGAGCTGGTAGTGGCCCGAGGCGGCCGCGTCGCTGCCCGGCACCCTGGCCAGGATGCACTCGCCCCAGCCCGGCTCGGGCAGGGTCTGCACGGCGATGCCCGCGGCCTCCAGGCGGCCGCGCAGCACTGCGGCGACCTGGCGCACGCCCTCTTCATGGCCGCTGCCGCTGTCGATGTTGACGATCCGCGCCAGCAGGTCGGCCATGGCCTGCTCCTGCGAGGCGAGCCAGTCGAGCAGGGGCTGGGCGGAAGAGGGGACGGCAGGCGCGGAGGAGGTGGCGGTCATGGTCGGGCAGTGTTGCGGCAACGGGGAATGATTGAAATGGAAATTTCATAAATCATATTGTCTTGCAATGAGTGTTGCAATCAGGTTTGCGTTCCCGCGTGACGCGCCGTGCACAATCAGCGCGAGCGGCACGTTGCCCGCGCGCTACCCGCACCTCCTTTCCCGACCCATGCTCCTGACCGAACGGCTCGCCGCCCATGCCGCATCCCTGACCGCCAGCGAGCGCGCGCTGGCCGACGACCTGCTGCGCCACTACCCTGACGGGCTGCTGGATTCCGCCAGTGCGATTGCGGCGCGCACGGGCACGAGCGCTTCCACGGTGGTGCGGATGTTTTCCAAGCTGGGCTACGGCAGTCTGGCCGAGGTGCGGCGCGAGGCCCGCACGGAGGTCACCTCGCGCCTGCAGACCGCGGCGCAGCGCGCGCCTGCCACCCTGGGCGCCGGACGCCGCCTGGCCGAGTGCGTGGACGATGCCCTGCTGCACGACCAGCACAACCTGGCCGCCACCCGGCAGGGACTGGACATGGCCGCCTTCGAGGCGGCGGCGCGCCTGCTGGGGCACGGGAAAGGCCGCGTGTTCGTGATGGCCGAGAAGAACAGCGCGCCCGTGGCCAGCCACTTGGCCACGCACCTGAACATGTGCCGCCCGGGCGTGCAGGACCTGGGGGCGGGCGCCCCCTTCGCAGTGGACCGGATGCTGTGGGTGCAGCCGCAGGACGTGCTGCTGGTGTTCACCATACGCCGCTATTCGCGCGGCGGCCTGCTGGCGGCGCAGCATTTCCGCGCGCAGGGCGCCACGGTGGTGGCGCTCACGGACAGCCCGGTGGCGCCCATCGTGCAGCATGCGCAGCACACGCTGGTAGCGAGCACGGCCAACGCGTCGCCGTTCGATTCCTACACCGCGGCCTTCTTTCTCTGCAATGCCCTGGTGTCGGCGGTGGCGCAGCTGCGCCACGGCGCGGTGCAGGAGGCGCTGGAGCGCCGCGATGCGCTGTGGAAGCAGTTCGAGTCCGATGCGCTGGACGGACTGCTGACGTAGGGACAGGGTCCGGGGGCATGACCCCGCGGCCCGGGCCGGGGCGCCCGTGTTCCTACAATGGGGGCATGCTCCCACACGACCTGTTTTCCGGCGCGCCAGCGCCTTTCGGCGCTGCCGAGCCAGGCCCGGCCACGCCGCCGGCGGCCGCATCGCCCCTGCTGCAGAACCTGAACGACGAGCAGCTCGCGGCCGTGACCCTGCCCGCCGGCCATGCGCTCATCCTGGCCGGTGCCGGCTCCGGCAAGACCCGCGTGCTCACCACGCGCATTGCCTGGCTGCTGCAGAACGGCTACGCCACCCCCGGCGGCATCCTGGCCGTCACCTTCACCAACAAGGCCGCCAAGGAAATGACGGCCCGCCTCTCGGCCATGCTGCCGGTGAATATGCGCGGCATGTGGATCGGCACCTTCCACGGCCTGTGCAACCGGCTGCTGCGCGCCCACCACAAGTCGGCAGGGTTGCCCTCCACCTTCCAGATCCTGGACACGCAGGACCAGCTCTCGGCCGTGAAGCGGCTGTGCAAGCAGTTCAACATCGACGAGGAGCGCTTTCCTCCGAAGCAGATGGCCTACTTCATCAGCGGCTGCAAGGAAGAGGGACTGCGGCCCGGCGACGTGGATCCACGCGATGCGGACGGGCGCAAGAAGGTGGAGCTCTACCAGCTGTACGAGGAGCAGTGCCAGCGCGAGGGCGTGGTGGATTTCGGCGAGCTGATGCTGCGCAGCTATGAACTGCTGCAGGGCAACGACCCGATCCGCGCGCACTACCAGCGGCGCTTCCAGCACATCCTGGTGGACGAATTCCAGGATACGAACAAGCTGCAGTACGCCTGGCTCAAGCAGCTCGCGGGCGACATGGTGGACGGCCGCCTCGTCACGCACGGCAGCGTGCTGGCGGTGGGCGACGACGACCAGAGCATTTACGCCTTCCGCGGCGCGCGCGTGGGCAACATGCAGGATTTCGTGCGGGAGTTCGACGTGCGCCACCAGATCAAGCTGGAGCAGAACTACCGCAGCTATAGCAACATCCTGGATTCGGCCAACGCCCTCATCAGCCACAACAGCCGCCGCCTGGGCAAGAACCTGCGCACCACGCAGGGACCCGGCGAGCCTGTGCGCGTGTATGAAGCGCCCACCGACCTGGCGGAGGCGCAATGGATGGTGGACGAGATCCGCCAGCTCGCGCGCAATGACGGCTTCGAGCGACGCGAGATCGCCGTGCTCTACCGCAGCAACGCGCAGAGCCGGGTGATCGAATCGGCGCTGTTCAATGCCGCGGTGCCCTACCGCGTGTACGGCGGCCTGCGCTTCTTCGAGCGCGCGGAAATCAAGCATGCGCTGGCCTACCTGCGCCTGCTGGAGAACCCGCACGACGACACGAGCTTCATGCGCGTGGTGAACTTCCCGCCGCGCGGCATCGGGGCACGCTCGGTCGAGGTGCTGCAGGACGCGGCGCGGCAGGCCGGCTGCTCGCTGCACGATGCCGTGAGTGCCGTGCCCGGCAAGGCGGGCGCCAACCTGGGCGCGTTCGTCGCCATGGTGGATGTGATGCGCGAGCAGACGCAGGGCCAGACCCTGCGCGAGATCATCGGCCAGATGCTCGAATCGAGCGGGCTGGTGGAGCACTACCGCGCCGAGAAGGAAGGCGCGGACCGGCTGGAGAACCTGGAGGAACTGATCAACGCCGCCGAGAGCTTCGTGACGCAGGAAGGCTTCGGGCGGGACGCCGTCGCGCTGCCGGTGGACGAGCATGGCAACAGCCTGCGCCAGAGCCCGGCCAGCCAGGGCATCGACCCGTCGCAGCCCGTGGTCGACGAGCCGCTGCCAGGCGTGGTGGATGCCGACACCGGCGAGACGCTCTCGCCGCTGGTGGCCTTCCTCACCCATGCGGCGCTGGAGGCCGGTGACAACCAGGCCCAGGCCGGGCAGGACGCCGTGCAGCTCATGACGGTGCACGCCTCCAAGGGGCTGGAGTTCGACGCCGTGTTCATCGGCGGCATGGAGGAGGGCCTGTTCCCGCACGAGAACTCGATGAGCGACCGGGACGGCCTGGAGGAAGAGCGCCGCCTGATGTACGTGGCGATCACGCGCGCGCGCAAGCGGCTCTACCTGAGCCATTCGCAGACGCGCCTGCTGCACGGGCAGACGCGCTACAACATCAAGAGCCGGTTCTTCGACGAACTGCCCGAGGCGGCTCTGAAATGGATCACGCCCAAGCAGCAAGGCTTCGGCAGCTTCGCGCCGCAGTCCGGCGGACGGAGCGGGAGCGCAGGCGCGCCGTGGGGTGGCTTCGGATCGGGCAAGTCCGAAAGCTTCGCGAGCCCGCCCGTGCCGGCGCAGAAGGTACCGCCCACGCATGGGCTGCGCGTGGGCCTGGCGGTGTTCCACACCAAGTTCGGCGAGGGCAAGGTGCTGTCGCTCGAAGGCGCGGGCGACGATGCGCGCGCGCAGGTGAACTTCCCCCGCCATGGCACCAAGTGGCTGGCGCTGTCGGTGGCCAAGCTCACGGTGGTGGATTGATGCGGGGGCCGTGCCGGCAGACGAGACGATCGCCGGCCCGGCCGGTCAGTTGCGCGACGGAAAGACGCCCTGCAGGGCGATGATGAAGTTGATGCAGAGGTAGGGCTGCATGTTTTCGTGCGACTGGCTGCCTCCCGCTACACCGCCCGAAACGCCCCCCAGGTTGCCATTCCCGTTTTGGTCGGTGTACTGGTTGTTGCGCTGGTCGGAAGCGGCAAGGTAGCGGCCATTGGGTGCCGCGGTGTTCCCGGCACTGCTGCTCACCGCCACCGATGTGGGGTGGACGTGCATGGGCATCTGGCTGTTCAGCAGCGTCACGGCCTCCTGCCCGCCCACCTGCCCCTGAACGTAGGTCTGCAGGCCGGGTCCCTGACCCTGGCCCAGCGGTATGCGCCCCCGCAGGTCCGGCAGCGCGAACGTCGTGGTGCCGTTGCCCCCGTAGGTGGTGCCCAGCAGTGAAAAGAGCGCCGCGTTCTGGGAGATGGACAGGATCTGCCCCTGGCAGAACGCCCAGCCTCTGGGAGGATAGTTGCCGGCGAAAATGCTGATTTCGCCGATGAATGGATCCATGGCCATGTCTTTTGTCCTTGATCAAGTCACGAGATAGGGATTGGTCCAGCCACTGCGCACGCCCGGGCGTGCGGCCGTGGGCAGGAATGCCGGTTCCTGGAGGGCGGCGTGCAGCCGGGCCAGGGCCGCCAGCGCCCCGCCAGGGACCGCCGCCTGCCACCGTGCCAGGCGCTCCCCTGCATCGGTGCCCAACTGCAGTGCCGCTGCCGGGGACGCTGCGGACAGCGGGCTTTCGAGCGCGACCGGGCTGCCCACCAGGGGCTGCTGGCGGTCCATGCCGAGGCGCTGCCATGCCGCGCGGAAGCGCTCCGCCTGCCTGCCCGAGTAAAGCACCACCACGAAATCGGCGGCCGTTCCCTTCAGCACGGACCGCAGCCCGTCGAATTCGGGCCGTCCGTCCGGCAGGCCCGAGACATGGGTGGCGGCCACCGTACCCCCGGCGGCCTCGAAGGCTGCACGGAACTCGTGAGGAAAGTCGTATCCGCTTTCGAGCAGGCCCATGCAGAGCACCGCACGGGTACCCCAGCGACGCGGTGCCTCTCGCCCCAGGCGGGCACAGGACTGCCACAACTCCAGGGTATGCGGAACGAGCCAGGGCGAGCGTGCGGCGGGGCGGTCGGGAAGCCGGTCGGCGCCCGTATCGCTCGCGAGGAATGGCACGCCGTGCCGCTGCAGCAGCGGCGCGAATTCCATGGCGGAGTCCACGGGCAGCCAGCCCGCCAGGGCATCCACCGTGCCGGTTTCCACGGCGGCCCGGGCCTGCTGCAGCGCCGATCGCACGCTGCGGCCATAGGGCAGGGGCAACCAGCGCGGCGATGCCAGGCCGGAAGCGGCGGCCCCGGCGTCCAGCCCGGCAAGGAACTCCGCGGACAGCGTGGGGTAGCGGGACGATTCGGGCAGCAGCACGCCCACGGTGAGGCGCGCACCGGGGGCGGGCCGTTCGCTGGCGCGCGTGGCCGTTGCCGCCAGGCCGGAGGCCGGGGCGCAGGCCGCGGCGGCGGCCGTGGACGCCGATGCCCCGAGAAAGCCGCGGCGGCCGAGGCGCGCAGTGGGGGGGGGCGGAAGGGTCATGGGAGTGTCGCTCCTGTGGCAAGGGCGCCGGGCCTGTGGCCGGCCGCCCGCGCCTCGCCGTCCTGGCGGGCGCGCAGCCGCTCCAGGGCATCGTAGTGCGGGGCGATCCATTCCTGCGCCAGCGCACGCAGGCGCTGCGGCGCCTCGTGGTGCTTGC
The DNA here is from genome assembly GCF_900104515.1 of Paracidovorax cattleyae. Lineage (GTDB taxonomy): Bacteria > Pseudomonadota > Gammaproteobacteria > Burkholderiales > Burkholderiaceae_C > Paracidovorax > Paracidovorax cattleyae. Next base: position 138,492 of record NZ_FNJL01000005.1, on the reverse strand, counting down.
GCCCGGCATCGGGGGCGAAGGGGTGTGAGGGATTCTTCGCATGCACGCCGAAGGTGGCCTGCATGCGTTCGATGGCCTGCGCGCCGGGCTGCATGCCGAAATGCAGTGCTATCGCCCGGGAGATGGCCTCGGGCAGTTGCCGGTAGTCGAGCAGCAGCGTGCATTCCGGCCGGAATTCCCGGACCATCGCCGCGTAGATGCTGCCCAGGCTGCGCGCGCAATAGGTTTCCGGACCCATGTGCAGCGCTTCGTCGAAAGGGATGCCTGCGGGGTTGACGCCGAGCGGTCCGCCGGGGATCAGGTAGGCCGCACGCTGCTGCATCTGCGACACCAGCACCTCCACCGGATCGCGGTACAGGAAAAGCCACGGCGTATCGGGCCAGGCTTCGGCGATACGGCCGGCCAGGGCCGTGTCCCAGCAGTCGCACTTGATGACGAGATGGCTGCGCCGGCTTCCATGTCCGGGCAGCGACGGCTGGGCCCATGCGCTCGCGAAGGCCCGCGCAGCAGCGAGTGCCTGGGCCGCGTCCAGGCCGGGCAGCCGGTGTTCCGCACGCAGCAGGTCGTCCAGCGGCGGCGGTTCCGACAGGGCCACGTGGTCCTCAAGCGCCGCGAACGCCTGGGTGACGAGCGTCGAGCCGCAGCGCGAGACGTGGAAGACGATGCCCGACGGCTGCAGGCCCGGCGAGGTGTGTGCCCAGTCGATCAGGTCGGCCAGAGGCGTCTGGCGGCGGAATGCCTGGTGGAACGGCCACTGCATCGCGTTCTGCACGCCATCGGCGAAGAAGGGCGTGCGCGTGACTTCCGGCGGCGCGCGCATCCAGTCCACGAGCAGTTCGCCGCCCGGCTCCCGATAGATGCGAATGGGCGACCAGCCCTCGAAATTCATACGATCCATTGCCGCATCCATGCATCGCGCCCGCAGGCCATGGCGGACAGGACCTCCGCCTCGGAAAAATACCGGCCCAGGGCCTGGCCCTGTTGCACGCAGGCCTGCGCGAAATCCTCGCGCGAGCGGATGCCGATCAGGCGCTCCTGCAGCGCCGGATCGCCGAAGACTTCCTGGCGGAACCGTGCGAACTGACATTGCGGATCGTGCGCTTCGGGCAGCGGCTCGCCCGCGTCTCCCGCGGCAATGGCCCCGCTCAGCGCGGGCGTGGCCGCGCAGTCCACCACAAGGTGCAGGCGCTCGCGCGCTCCCCGGTTGGACACGCGGTGGGGCAGGGAAAAATCGGCGTACCACCATTCTCCGGCGCGCATGGGTACGCGCTCGCTGCCTACGTAGAAGAAGACCTCGTCGTGCGTGCGCAGCGGCAGGTGCAGGCGGGCTTCGCCGTCCCGCAGGCCGACGCCCGGATCGGTGTGTTCGAGGATGGTGCCCCCGGGTGCCAGCCGCAGCACCCGCACCGATTTGAGGGGCGCGTCGCCCGCGATGGCGGCCACCAGCGCGCGCACGGACGGGCACTGCGCCATCGCTGCGCCGTCCTGGTAGAGGTCGGCGGAGAACTCCCCCGGCGCGGCGGCCAGGGGCGAGCGGGGCGTGCCGCGCAATGCGGCCACGTGCCAGCCGCCGTTGTGCTTGGCGAGATTGAAGTGCGGCCCCCACCGGGCGTGCGGCAATGCATCGACTTCCGCCAGCGCGGCAGCCATGTCCACGCCGCGCGCGATGCGGCGGGCGCGCGGAAAGTCCTCCGGAGCGGCGCAGCGGTGGGCCCGGGGCGTGTGCGTGGTCTCGGTCATCGTGGTAACCGGAAGGCTTGGCGCTACTGCGAGCAAATGGCGTAGGCGGAGCAGCTCTGCAGGTTCGCGCGGTACGAGTTGAGTATCTTCACCGACCAACCGAGGGTGCCCGTGGATCCGCCGCAGTTATCGACCGGGCGGCTTTCGCCAACATAAACGGCCGCATCTTCGGGCGAAACCCTGCCGGTGTTCGCGGCATGCCCGCCACCCAGCACTTTCTCTCCGGGATTGCAGCAGGACACGACCGCGCAGGCGTCGCTGTTCACGGTGGACAGCGTGAAGGTGCGGATCGCGACGGCCGTGCTCACGGAGCCGGTCGCGCCCGTGGGCCCGGTGGGGCCGACGCTGCCCTGTGCGCCTGTCGTTCCCGTCGCACCAGTGGGCCCGGACGGGCCCGCGGGGCCGGCAGGCCCGGTCGCACCCGCCGGGCCGGTGGCTCCGGTGGCGCCGGATGCGCCCGTGGGGCCTGCGGCGCCCGTCGCCCCCGTGGGCCCTGCGCTGCCCGTGGGGCCGGTCGCCCCTGCCGGGCCGGTCGCACCCGTGGCGCCGGTCGCACCCGTGGCACCGACCACTCCGGCGCTGCAATCGCCGAGCACGCCGCCCGGACCATGGCACACGGGCGTGCCCTGTGGCGGCACCGAGGCCAGCCCGGGCAGTGTGACGGTGCCCGAGGCCTCGTCCACGCGCAGCCGGATCTGCGTCTTGTCGCTGCTGGTCACCGAGAAGCCGCCGTTGGGCGGAGGGGCGAGCAGGATGTCCGCCGCCAGGGCGGCGTGGCAGTGCAGCGCGCCTGCCCAGCAGAGCGCGATCAGACGTGTGCGGTGGGGGGGAAGAAAAGGCATTGGCGACCTCGCGGGAATCGCCGGAGTGTAGGTAAAACCTTGCACAAATGAGTGCTCTTGTAATGCCTTGTATAACTTTCCGTGTAATTGTATTTGAATGTATATCTGCCGTGGTTTATGAATCAGGCGGGGTACCAGTGGTTGTCCATTCGCGCGTCCGCGAGCGAGGGGCTGTGGGGGTGTCGGAGCGGTGCCGTGGCCTGGGCGTTCTGCAGGGTATGGTCCACTCCTGCCGCCCACAGCCCGGAACCGTGCACCGCCAGGGCGCAGGCCTCGGGCAGCGGGATGAGGCGCTGCCAGGCGCCGCTGGCGTCGAAGGCGGCGATGCCCTGGGCGCGGGGACAGCTCACGGTCCAGCCTTGCGCCAATCCGGCGATGCTGCCTCCGTACCCCCGCAGGCCGCCGGGCAGTGCCTGCGGCGCCGGGTCTGCGGCCCGCAGCGCCTTGCCATCGAAGAGCGCGAGCACCGGCGCCGCGGTGCGCGCATCCGGCCCGTCGTGCTCGGCCTGCAGTGCGATGCCAAGCACGTCCGCACGCGGATTCCAGGCGAGGTGGCGCAGGCTCAGGCGGCGATCCCCGAGGCGCCATTGCCCGAGGGTTTCGCCGGTGCCTCCGTGCAGGCGCACGATGGACGAATCCATGGTGTCCAGCGCCCGTTTCACGCGGCCGGTCTCGGGGGCCGTCGGCACGCCGCCGTTGGCCACGATCAGGGTCGGCATGCCGTCCACCGGCACGCGCCGGTCCCAGATCAGTTCATGCGCATCGATGCCCTGCGCGTGCCATTCCGCGCGCACTTCCAGGGTGGATGCATCGCGCAGCACGACGAGGCTGCGGCCCGTGTCCGCCTCGGTTTCCGTGGACAGCAGCGCGCGCGCGTCCGGTGACGCGATCACATGGCCATTGAACGAGCGCTGGCCGTCGGACCACTGCCAGACGGGCTCGCGCGCCGTACCGGGCCACCAGCGCAGCAGCCAGTCGCCCGGGCGGCGCGACGCGGCCACGATGCTGCCATCGGGCAGGGGGCACAGGCCGTGCGCGCGGGTGGGAATCTCCAGCGCGTGCAGCGCGCGCAGTGCGGTGCCGGATCCGGGCAGTGCTTCCAGCAGGCCGATGCGGTAGCCGCCATCCTCCTGCTGCCAGGCGGCCGCGAGGCGCAGGGGCGTACCCGCCGCCCCCGCGCTGCTCCAGGCGCCGGACAACGGGATGGCGAGCCCGATGCCGGCCAGCGTACACAGGGCCCCGCGCCGCGAAGGCCCGCCCGGGGCCATGCCGCCTTTCCCGCGAGATGCGTTCATCGCGTCAGTCCCCGTCCGCATCCGAAAACCCGATGCTGACCTGCAGCGCCGGCGCCACCTCGGCTTCGGCCAGGCGCTTGAGCGCACTCAACTCTTTCGCGGCCTGCAGCACCCGCGGGCCGTCGGGTGCAGCGGCATCCGGACTGGCAGCGGCCGCCATCGCCGCGTCGATGCGCAAAGCCGCGTCGCGAAGGCGGTCGGCGAGGGGGTTCAGGCCCCGCCCGCGCAGGTAGGTTTCCAGCGGCACCGCTCCCTGGCCCGGCTGTACCGGGGGCGTGCCGTCGGCCTGTACCGTCAGGGCGCGCAGGGCGGCCCATTCGGCGTTCCAGGCAGCCCGGATCTGGCCGCTCGCGGCACGGGGATAGTCGGGCGCACGCGTGCCCTGCGCGGCGCGCAGGGGCTTTTCCATGTGCGCCCAGCGCAGGCGCTCGATGCCGCCCACCCACTGGTTGATGAATTCGCCCATGGCCTGGGCGGAGCGCTCCTGCTGCTCCTCGGCACCCCAGTCGGTGTGCGCGGCCTCGCTGAACGCGGCCTGCTGGGCCACGGCTTCACGCTCCACGTCGAGCGCGACTTCCACGGCGTACGCGCACGCGGGAGAGGCGGGCTGCGCCGGCTGGGTCCACAGCAGCCATTCGAGCGCCGGCAGGCCCTTGGCCGGCGTGCCCACGCGCTCGAAGGCCGTGGCGCCCTGCGGCTGCGCCTTGATCGCGCGCTCGATGAGCTGGGGGCGCGCGGGCATGAAGTCGATCTGGCGCTGCGCGCGGCGCGCCACCACCGGGCCGACGGCCACGGCGGAGAGGCCCTCCCAGGCCAGCATGGCGCGCTGCCACGCCTGGCGCGCGCCGGCCAGCGGCGCGGACGAGCCGTCGGGCGCTGCGGTGCAGAGCGCGCGCAGCGCCGGAGGCAGGGCGCCCGATGCCTGGGCGAACTCCGTGGCGCGCGGCAGGCCCCAGTGGGTGTAGAGCCCCAGCAGCGCGTGCGTGGTGTCATAGAACGGCACGGCGTCGCGGCGCCAGTCTGCCGGTGCCTGGGCCTGCGCGCCCGCCGCCAGCAGCGCGACACCCGCGGCCACCAGGGCCGGCGCGCCGCGGCGTCGCAGGGCGGAAAGGAGTTCAAGGGATGCGGTCATAGGGACTCCACGAATCGGACCAGCGCGTCGCGCTCGGCCTTGTCCATCTTCAGCACGTTCTGCTTCGCTTCTTCCGCCTCGCCGCCGTGCCAGAGGATGGCCTCCAGCACGCCGCGAGCGCGGCCGTCGTGCAGCAGCCGGGTGTGGCCGTTCACGTCCTTGATGAGCCCGATGCCCCACAGCGGCGGTGTCCGCCACTGCCGGCCGGTGGCCAGGAAATCGGGCCGTCCGTCGGCCAGGCCTTCGCCCATGTCGTGCAGCAATAGATCGGTGTAAGGCCAGATCCGCTGGCCCGACAGGGCCTTGCTGGTCAGCCGCGGGAAGGGGCCTTCCTTCGTCACATAGCTCGGGCGGTGGCAGGCCGCGCACTGGGCCTGCGCGAACAGCGCCTGGCCGCGCAGCACGGCCGCGTCGTTCACGTCGCGGCGCGCGGGCGGGGCCAGCGTAGCCTGGTAGAAGACCACGTCGTCGAAGGTCTTGTCGTCGATCTCCACGCCTTCCTGGCCGCGCGCTCCCGCGCTGCGGCCGCTGGGCGCTGCGCCGCAGTCCACCTGCGTGGTGGTGCAGTGCTCGCTGGGAAAGTGCCGGGAGGTGATGCCCATGTCGCCGACGAACGCGCCGCCGGTCTGGTGCGCGAGGGTGGCCACGTTGGCCTTCCAGCCGAAGCGGCCCAGCATCTTGCGGCCCGACGGCGCGTCCCAGACGTAGTTGGGCCGTCCCTTGACCGGACCGGGCGCGGCCGCCTGGTCGGCAGCGTTGGCGAGGATGTCCGCCTCGTCGATGGCCTCCAGCAGCCCCACGCCGATGACCTGCGGCGCGATGCGCGGGCTGAGCATGGTGCCGGCATGCAGCGGGCCGTAGCCCAGGTCGCGCACGCCGTAGTGGGGCTTGAGCAGGGTGTAGGGCGTGCCGTCGGCAAAACGGCCCTGCACGGTCTCGTAGCGCAGGGTGACCGTGCCCTCGGGCTTCACGCCCTGCACGGCGGCCGTGTTGAGCTGGTCGCCATACACCGGTTCCGGGTTGGGGCCGCCGTGCGGGTCGGTGCCGGGGATCGACAGGCGGATGAGCAGCGAGACGATCGGGTCGCGGGTTTCGCCGAGGCGGTTGAAGATCTCCGGCGGCTCGCCGCGGCCGTCCTGCACGTGGCAGCCGCCGCAGGAGCGTGCGATGAAATGCGGGCCCAGGCCGTCGCGCGCCTTGGTCGAGGCGCCGGCTTCCACCCAGTTGCGCTTGAAGAACGAGTTGCCGATCACGAAGCGCGTGCGTTCGGCGTCCTCGAGGTTGGCCGCGGGGAACGAGAAGGCGTTGCGGCCGGTGGCATAGACCGTGGTGTCGCCACCGGTCTTTTCCCCGAGCGGGTCGGGCGGGTCGCCTGCCGCGGCGCCGTTGGCCAGGAGCAGGGCGCCCGCGGCGGCCATGCCGGTGCCTGCGAGGGCAACGGCCGGCCAGAGCGCGCGCCGCCGCCCCGGGTCGGCCTGCGAGGAAGTCATGTCGCGCATCGCCTTCACGGTTGCACGAGCGTCAGCTTGGTGATGCCGATGGCGTTGGCGGCCTCCACGAGATCCTTGCTCTGTTGCGTGAGGCTGTCGATGGTTTTCTGGATGCGCAGGCGGCCCGGGGCGTCCTTGCCGCCGATGATCTCGCGGTCGAAGGGGGCCTGGATGCCCTCGGCTGCCTGCACGGAGGCGGCGATCTGCTGCGTGGTCCGTTCGGCCAGTGCGGCGTCCTTCTTGGCGACCAGGCCACGCAGCGAGGCGCCCTGCACCAGGCTGCCGTCGGCACGCCGGTACTCGCCGAGCCAGACGTTCCGGATGCCCAGGGCATTGGCGACGGCGTCGCGGTGGGTGTTGTCGGAGAAGCAGGAGTGCTCGTCTTCCTGGTCCTGGCTGTTGAGGGCCACTTCCAGCCGCTCGCCAGCCAGCTCGCCGCGGGACAGCGAGCCCAGGCCCACCAGCATCTTGCGCACGGATTCCTGGCCGCCCTTCACGAACTTCGCGCGGTAGTTGTTCGGCGCTTTCGGGTCCCAGGCCTTGACGAGCGAGGCCAGGTCGTCGATGAGCAGGTCCGTGACCACGTTCAGGTACTGGCGGCGGCGGTCGGCGTTCCGGCCCTTGCCGTCCACGAAGTCCTCGAAATTGCGGTCCCCCGGGCCGGTCTCGGACAGGTCCTGCCCCCACAGGAAGAACTCGATGGCATGCCAGCCCGTGGCGACGTTCTCCTCGCCGCCGCGCTCGTTCTGCGCGGCGAGGTTCTTCTTGGTGATGGCGAATTTCCGGTCATTCACCAGGCCCGAGCCGGGCTTGCCTTCCACGCTGTCCACATAGGACTCGTCCATGGGCCAGGCGTTGAGCTGGCCCTCCGGGCCCTTGTCGTCGTCGATGGGGCCGCCGTAGAAGCGGAACGCTTCCGTCTGCCCGTAGAACTCGCGCGCGGCCAGCCAGGTCTTGCGCGCCTCGGCCAGAGTCTCCGCGGACGGCCTGGCGGTGAAGGCCTTGATGGCGGCCTGCATCGTCCTGGCGGCGTTCAGCGCGTCCTCGTAGTTCGCGTGCACCAGCACGGCGTAGTGCGCCGCCACGGCGGCGGGGGTGACCGCCGTGGCCGAAGGCGCCGCGGCGGACACGCCGGCGCCCTGCGGGGCCGCCTGTGCCAGGACCACCCCCGTGGAGCCGAGCGCAACGATGGCCAGCAGCCCGGAGAGAACGGTGGTTTGGAACGAAGCGGTGGTCATGGCATCTCCTGAAATGATGGGAAAAGGCGGTGCGGATGCAGCAGGGCATCCACGGTGCCCGTGCTGCCGGGCCGGCGCATGGCGCGCCGCGGCGTACGGAACCTGGTGAAGCCGGGAGGGCTGGAGCCCACCCGGGCGTGCCCTGCGCTTCCCGGCGGCGCAGACCCCTCCCGGTCCGCACCGCGGTGCAGCACGGCGGGCGCAGGCATTATAGGAATGAGATTAATTATCATCTCCGGACGCCGCCCATGCGCCCATCCGCAGACGAAAGGAATGCCTGGAACGCCACATCCGATGAAGGGTTTTTGCTATGCTAAAAATAGCAAGTCGTTGCGCAGGGGCAACCGCTCCGGAGGGCGGTTCAGGTGGCTTCGGAGAACGCAGAGGCCGCATGCCGCGGACGAAAAAAAGCGAGGCCCGAAAGGGGCCTCGCCGTCAGGGGAGATATCCGCGGCGCATGCCCCGCGGACGGCGCCGGTCAGGCGCTGAGCTTCATCTGCCGGGGCGTGCCGGTCAGGTAGCCCACGGCGGAACCGAACTTGTCCTTGTAGTTGGCGCGAACCAGCGGGTCGAGCTGGTCCTTCACCTTGGAGTGGATGCTGCCCCAATCACCGGCGTGCTGGAAGTTGCTCATGATGTAGGTGAAGCCGTTGATCTCGTCCACGGCATGCAGGCCGGTGGATTCGCCGCCCGCCGGCACCGACATGAGGCGCGAGAGCTGCTTCGTATCGACGTTGTAGGCCCACAGGAAGTTGTTCACGTGCTGGCTGCTGTCCTCGCCGATGAAGAGGGTGCGCAGCTTCTCGGAGAACTTCAGGTTGTCCGGGTTGGCGATGTTGTTGGGGTTGGCCGTGTTGCCCAGGGCGTCGGCGGCGATGTCCTCGCCGGCCAGCAGGGCCTTCGTGTCCACCGGCATCCAGTCGCTGTTGATGGTGTTGCCCTGGGTGTCCTTCTGGCCGCCACGCAGGTTGAGCGCCATCACCGCGCCGGCGACGAGCTGCCTGGGCACCGAGATGCCGTTGCCCGGCACGTTGGCGGCATTGCCGGCCACCATCGAGGCCTGCACGTTCTGCAGCGCCGAGTAGGCGATCTTTTCCTTGGCGTTGACGGTGGTGCCTTCCATCTTGGTGAAGCCCAGGCTCGCGCCGGCGAATGCGGCGTAGCGGTGCGTTTCCAGGAAGGCGGCGGCCTTTTCCATGCCGGGGTTGATCTTGATCCATTCGGTCTTGCCGTTGGCGACGATCTTCGTGTAGCTCGCGTCCTTCGGGTCGGTGGAGGCCACGGACATGATGTCGGTGGGCTTGAGCGTGCTGGCGAGCTTCTCGATTTCCGCGCTGGTGGCCGAGCCGAGCTTGATCCAGGTGAGCGGGGCGGCGGAGTTGGCAGCCGGGTCGATCGAGAAGCCGGAGCCCACCTTGGCCGCGTACAGCGTGCCGGAGGACAGGTCTTTTTCCTTGTCGGCCACGAAGACGAAGTAGCCGCTGTTGGTGGCGTCGTCGCCCATCAGGGCGGTGCGCTGGTCGGGCATCACCTGCACCAGCTCATGGGAGATGCGGCCCATGCAGAAGTGCTTCTTGATGGAGGCGGTGCCGTCGGCGTTCACCGTCACTTCGGGCATGTGGCCGTAGTGGTAGGGGTTGGCGGCCGTCTCGCTGCCGTAGAGGTTCTTGCTGTAGGCCTTGAACTGCGCGTTCGACGCCGCCGTGAACGCGTCGGGCTCGTACTCCTCGCTGGAAAGGTGCGTGCCCCAGGGCGAGAGGCTCGCGCCGCAGGTGATCCACAGTCCGTGCACCGTGGAGGTGTCCACGTTGTGGTATTTCACGAGCGTCAGCTTGCCGGTGGCGGGGTCCTGATCGAGCGACAGCACCGCGATGGGAGAGGGCAGCTTGCCGTACATGTCGGTCTTGCCGTCCTGCGCCCAGGTGGTGTATTCGAACTGCACCACCGCGAACACGGGGTTGCCTTTCACGCCGTCCACCTTGGCATTGGGCACGGTGAGCAGCGAGGTGCCGTCGGGCGAATCGGAGAAGAACTGGCGATCCTTGCCGGCCACGGTCGTGTCGATGATCGGCCGGTTGTTGATGTCCACGTAGCCGCCGGCCAGGATCGTGCCGCCCTTGCCGTCGGACACGCGGTCGCCCGTGACGAAGAACGGCTGGTAGGCCAGCTGGTAGCTCTGGACCGAGTCGTCGCTGAACTTGACGTTCAGCGTGGAGCCGACGGTGGTCGTCGCCATCGCGGCGGGCGTGGAAAGCGTGGGCGCGGCCATCGACGTGAAGCTGGCGGATGCGAAGCTCACGGGGGTGATGCCGCCGCTGCCGCCGCCGCAGGCGGCCAGCACGGAGGCGGCGGATGCAGTGGCGCCCAGGGGCAGCAGGGGCATGCCGGCCAGGAATTGCAGGGCCTTGCGGCGGGAGGGCATCGGGGTGTGGGACATCATGGATTCCGGATGGGTCGGTCTGCTGTACGGGCGCCGCAGACGCATGAATGCGCAACGGGCCTCTCGATGGGCAGGCCGGGCGTACCCGGGCCTGTCTCCGGACCGGGATGCTAGGAATCCGTGATGACGGGGATTTGACGCTTTGGTGACGGTACCGTGACCGGGCGCCTGGAGCCACTGGAGTCGCCCGCCTGCAGGAGGCGTGCCGGCGTTCGCGGCATCAGGCGGTGGCGGGGCTTTCCGGGAGCGGCGCCGGGCGCTCGGGCGGCTCGAAGCAGTCGCGGAAGGAGAACACCACGGAGGTAAAGAACATCGCCGCCAGCAGCATGGCCGTGCCGACCATGATGCCGGCCGCGAGCGCGTTGCCCAGGCCCATGAGCGCCAGCAGCGTCACGAACACGCTGGCGGCGATGCCCGCGCCCAGGAAGACCCCTGTCCATGCCAGGCCGTACACGGTGAACGCGCCGATGTTGCGCAGGCAGGCGACGATGCTGAAGAACAGCGCTTTCACCGGCGGAACGCCGTGCCAGTGCACCAGGCCGGGCGCGTGCCAGAAGAGCAGCGACAGCGGCACGTAGAGTGCGAGCGCGAGCCACATCGCCGCCTGGAACTGCGGCATCTCGGCCATCTCGCGCGTGAGTTCCTCCCCACCCAGGTAAACGCGCGCGAACTGCCCGCCGTCCAGCAGCGCGGAAATCGCCATGACGGCGAGGAAGCCGACGGCGTAGAGCGCGCCGAGCACGAGCATGGAGCGCAGGCGCTGCCGGCCGGTGCGGAAGGCCACCAGCAGCAGGGCCGGGGTGGGAAAGCGGCCCTGCGTGGCGTCCCCGGCGGCCACCATCATGGCCAGCGTGGCGGAGGGCAGCAGTGCCAGCGCCACGGCGGGCCCGACGAGCGGCAGCAGCGTGGCGATGGACATCGCCGCCATGGTCAGGAAGAACAGGGCCGCCAGCGCCATCGGCTGGCGCCAGAAGATGCGGATGCCGAGGCGGACCCATTCCAGGCCGGCGCGGGCAGGGACGATGTGCAGTTTCATTGCGGTGCAGTGTGCGTGTTACGCCCGTGGGGCAGTGGCTGGGCGCTTCGCGGGAGGCGCGGTCGTTTCGGCAGGCGTGGGGCAACTGGCATGCTGCGGCGCGCGCATGGGAAGGATTGTCGCGCCGAAGGGCCGGATGGGCCGTGCCGGCGCGGGTTTCCAGGCGCGCCGGCAGGTTTCATGTGGCCGCGCCGCCACGGTGGCCGGCAGCCGGCAGGCTCATTCGTCGAATCCGCCTCCGGCACGCGCATGCAGCGGCCGGGCGATGCGGCCGCGCAGCACCCGCTCGAAGTGCGTGGGATCGTGCGGCGTGAGCAGGCTGGCCTCGCGCGGCAGGTGGAAATCCCACAGGCGGGAGATCCAGAAGCGCAGTGCGCCCGCGCGCAGCATCGCAGGCAGCAGGGCCCGCTCGTCGGCCGAGAGCGGCCGCACCGCCTGGTAGGCGTCCAGCATGGCCGTGGCGCGGCCGGGCGCGTGCAGGCCGGTGGGCCAGTCGATGCACCAGTCGTTCAGGCACACCGCCAGGTCGAACAGCCAGGTGTCCACGCCGGCGAAATAGAAGTCGAAGAACCCCGTCAGGGTCTCGCCGTCGAACATGGCGTTGTCGCGGAACAGGTCGGCATGGACGGGGCCGCGCGGCAGCGCCGCGTAGCCCGGGGACGCGGCGACATGGTTCTGGTAGGCCAGTTCCGAGCGCAGCAGGGTGCTCTGGGCCTCGGCGATGTGGGGCAGCACCGCGGGCACCGTCTCGTTCCACCAGGCCAGGCCGCGCAGGTTGGGCTGCCGGCGCTCGTAGTCCCGCCCGGCCAGGTGCATGCGGGCCAGCATGCCGCCCACCGCCGCGCAGTGCACCGGTTCCGGTGCGAGCTGGCTCCTGCCGGGCAGCTTGTTCACCACGGCGGCAGGCTTGCCCGCGACGGCGTGCAGGATGTTGCCATGGCGGTCGCCGCGCGGGTCCGGCACGGGAATCCCCGCCTGCGCGAGGTGCTTCATCAGGTGCAGGTAGAACGGCAGCTGCTCGGCGTTCAGGCGCTCGAACAGCGTGAGCACGTACTCGCCCTGGTCGCTGGTGAGGAAGTAGTTCGTGTTCTCGATCCCGCCTTCGATGCCGCGCAGCGACTCCAGGGTGCCCAACTGCAAACGGCGCAGCAGATCGCGCGCCTCTTTCTTGGAGACTTCGGTGAAAACGGCCATTGCTGGGCGGGGAAAAGAGCGGAAGACAGAAAAAGGAGCGGAGCGGCGGGCGGGCCGCCGGGCCGGATGCCGCGGCAGGCGGCCGCAGGAAGGCCTCCGTATCCGCTGCGGAGCGGGTGGCGCCGGGGCGCAGGCGCCCGGGCGTTGGATCAGAACTTCATGACATTCCAGACCCGCGGGCTGGTGATGGTTTCCGCGCCATTGCGGCTGCCGGGCCGCGCGCGCACGCCATCGGGCGGCTGCACTTCGTATTCGGGCATGGTGGTGCCGGCCTTGGGCTGCACCGTGATGCTCTGCGTCTGCCCGCCCACGCGCAGTTCGTCCACGCGGCTGCCTTCGTCCTCGACGCGGATGCGTTCCACGCGCTGGTTGCGCCGGCCCGGCTCGGCATCCGCCGCGGCACCGGGCTGCGCGTCCGCCGCGGGGGCGGCCTGCGGAGCAGCGGGCGAGGGTGCGGGAGTCTGGGCAAGGGCCGGCCCGGAGGCCAGCGCCAGGAAGAGAAGGGTGGTGGCGGCGCGCATGGGCGGATTGTAGGCCCGCACGGGCGCGCGTACCCGCCCGCGGGCACAATCCCGGACCATGAGCAAACCCAAGACCCTGGTGCTGGTGGACGGCTCCAGCTACCTCTACCGCGCCTTCCACGCCATGCCGGACCTGCGGGCCGTGCCCGGCGACCCGGCCAGCCCCGCCACCGGGGCCATCCGCGGCATGATCAACATGCTGCAAGCGCTGCGCAGGGACTATCCCGCCGACTACGCCGCCTGCGTCTTCGACGCGAGCGGGCCGACCTTCCGCGACACGCTCTATCCCGAATACAAGGCGCACCGCGCCCCCATGCCCGACGACCTGCGCGCGCAGATCGAGCCCATCCACGAGGTCGTGCGCCTGATGGGCTGGCCGGTGGTCTGCGTGCCCGGCGTGGAAGCCGACGACGTGATCGGCACCCTCGCGGCCTGCGCCGCACGCCAGGGCATCGAGGTCATCGTCTCCAGCGGCGACAAGGATCTGTCGCAACTGGTGGACGAGCACATCACCATCATCGACACCATGAGCGGCAAGCGCCGCGACGTGGCGGGCGTCACGGCCGAGTTCGGCGTTCCGCCCACGCTGATGGTCGATTACCAGACGCTGGTCGGCGATGCAGTGGACAACGTGCCCGGCGTGCCCAAGGTGGGCCCCAAGACGGCCGCCAAGTGGCTGAACGAATACGGCTCGCTCGACGGGCTGCTGGCGCACGCGGCCGAGATCAAGGGCGTGGCCGGCGAGAACCTGCGCGGCGCGCTGGAGTGGCTGCCCAAGGGGCGCGAGCTGGTCACCATCCGCACCGACTGCGACCTCACGGGCCATGTGGAGGGACTGCCCGACCTGGCCGGGGTGGCCATGGGGGCCTCCGACAACGCGGCGCTGCGCGACTTCTACCAGGCCTACGGCTTCAAGGGCCTCGCCCGTGCGCTGCAAGACGACCTGCCGGCGAACGCCACGGCCACGCTGTCCGGCGCGAGCGGCGACCTGTTCGCGAGCCCTGAAACCACCTTCGTGGCCGAAGCCGCGCAGGGGCGCGAGGTGGCCTACGACACCGTGCTCACCTGGGAGGATTTCGACCGCTGGCTGGAGCGCATCCGCGGCGCCGAGCTGGTGGCGCTCGACACCGAGACCACCTCGCTCGACGAACTGCGTGCCGAGATCGTGGGCCTGAGCTTCAGCGTGGAGCCCGGTGCCGCGGCCTACATTCCCCTGGCCCACAGCGGGCCGGACGCGCCCGAGCAACTGCCCCTGGCCGCGGTGCTGGAGCGCCTGAAACCCTGGCTGGAGGACGGCTCGCGGGCGAAGCTCGGCCAGCACGTCAAGTACGACCGCCACGTGTTCGCCAACCACGGCATCGGCGTGCAGGGCTACGTCCACGACACCATGCTACAGAGCTACGTGCTGGAAGTGCACAAGCCGCACAATCTCGCGAGCCTGGCGGAACGCCACACGGGCCGTACCGGCATCAGCTACGAAGACCTCTGCGGCAAGGGCGCCAAGCAGATCCCGTTCGCCCAGGTGCCGGTCGAGCAGGCCGCCGCCTATTCCTGCGAGGACTCCGACCAGACTCTGGACGTGCACCGCGTGCTGTGGCCGCTGATCGAGGCCGACGAGAAGCTCTCCGCCATCTATGCCCTGGAGATGGCCAGCAGCGAGGTGCTGTTCCGCATCGAGCGCAACGGCGTGCTGATCGACACGGCCACGCTGCAGCAGCAGAGCCACGACCTCGCGCAGCGCATCCTCAAGCTCGAGCAGGAGGCCTACGACATCGCCGGCCAGCCTTTCAACCTCGGCAGTCCCAAGCAGCTCGGCGAGATCTTTTTCGACAAGCTCGGCCTGCCGGTGGTGAAGAAGACCGCCACCGGCGCGCGCAGCACCGACGAGGAGGTGCTGGAAAAGCTCGCCGAGGACTACCCGCTGCCCGCCAAGATCCTGGAGCACCGCAGCCTCTCCAAGCTCAAGGGCACCTATACCGACAAGCTGGGCCAGCTGGCCGACCCGCGCACCGGCCGGGTGCATACGCACTACGCGCAGGCCGTGGCCGTGACGGGGCGCCTGTCGAGCAACGAGCCCAACCTGCAGAACATCCCCATCCGCACGGCCGAGGGCCGGCGCGTGCGCGAGGCCTTCGTGGCCCCGCCGGGCCGCGTGATCGCCAGCGCCGACTACAGCCAGATCGAGCTGCGCATCATGGCCCACCTGAGCGGCGACGACGCGCTGCTGCGCGCCTTCACCGAAGGGCTGGACGTGCACCGCGCCACTGCGGCCGAGGTGTTCGGCGTGGCGGTGGACCAGGTGAGCAGCGAGCAGCGCCGCTATGCCAAGGTGATCAACTTCGGGCTCATCTACGGCATGAGCAGCTTCGGCCTCGCGCGCAACCTGGGCATCGACAACAAGGCCGCCGCGGCCTACATCGACCGTTACTTCCAGCGCTATCCCGGCGTGAAGCAGTACATGGACGAGACCAAGGCCTCGGCCAAGGCGCGCGGCTATGTCGAGACGGTGTTCGGCCGGCGGCTCTACCTGCCCGAGATCAATTCGCCCAACGGCCCGCGGCGCGGCGCGGCCGAGCGCGCCGCCATCAACGCGCCCATGCAGGGCACGGCGGCCGACCTCATCAAGAAGGCGATGGTGGCCGTGCAGGCCGTGCTGGACGCGGACAAGCCGCAGGTGCTGATGATCATGCAGGTGCACGACGAACTGGTCTTCGAATTGCCGGAGGACGAGGCCGGCTGGCTGCGCACGGAGATCCCGCGGCTCATGGCGGGCGTGGCCGAGCTCAAGGTGCCGCTGCTGGCCGAGGTGGGCACGGGGCCGAACTGGGAGAAGGCGCACTGACGGGCCCGTGGAGGCCCCCTGCTGTGCTTCGCCGGCCGGGGAAGGCGGACGGTGCCACGGTCCCGGTGAATGGTCGGGCCTGGTATGGAAAGCGGTGAACGAGGCCTCTGTTTGGGTGGCCTGCGGGGGCGCACCGTTTTACACTGGGATACGCTTCTCCCCGTTTGCTCCCATCACTGTCCTGGCACCATGCAACACACTCTCCGCGCCCTGGCGTTGTCCGCCCTGCTCGCGCCGGCATTCGCCGGCGCCGCCACGATCGTCAGCTGTCCATCGAGTCCCAGCACGACCGGCGACAACATCAGTCGTTCCTTCTATCTGCCGAACTACGGTGGCACCACGCTCGATACGGTGACCGTCAACTACGGAACGAATACCGGCGGCAGCTATACCGTCACGCTCGAGGCACGGCTGAACGCCTTCGACGGCACGCTGGTCGGCACCGTGAACTCGACCGCCAACATCGCCGCGAACACTGCCGGCGGCACGCCCGTCACCTTCAGCTTCAACAATGCGGTGATTCCCGCCGGCTCCACGGTCACGTTCAAGCAGACCCTGGTCAGCGGCCCGGGCGCCCTGTTCATCAACACGGGCCAGGCGCCGTGCACCGGTACCGTGACGCAGACCAACGGCTCCACGCCGCCGCTGGACTCCTCCCGCCGCGCGACCCTGGGCATCACGGTTGCCGGCAGTACCACCCCCGTGGGCGGTGGTGGCACTGTGGCAAGCATTCCGACGTTGTCCGAATGGGGTGTGATTTTGATGTCCGGCCTGCTGGCCCTCTTCGGACTGGCCCGCACGCGCCGACGCTGACCTTTATCGGCGACGCCGGGCGGTGTGCGCAGGCAGCACGCTGTCTGTCGCCCTGCTGGGTTAGAATGTAAGTCTTTGTATATGCAGCTCCGCATCGGGAGCGGTTTGCGTGTGTCCCGTCGTTTCATCCCCCAGGAAATCCGCCCTGCAGACCAGGAGCAGCAACGCCTGACCGAGCGCCACCTGCAGGGCCGGCTGGCCGAGGTGGAGCACTACCTGTATGCCGTGCGCCGTGAAATCGACCAGAAGCTGCCAGGTTGCATTCCCACGTACCGCAAGCCCTATCCCTACGGCTGCTGCCTGGAGATCTCGGAGGCGTTTGAGAGGAAGCTGCGCGCGGCGGTGGCATCGGACGCTGCGCTGCCCGGGCTGGACGCCATCCGCGCTTTCATGGGCGAGGGCGGCTACGTGGGCGCTGTCTGGGGTGTGCTGCGCGAGCGCTACTTCCAGAACGCATTCCAGTTCGGCAGCCTGTATGTGGATGTCTCCAACGACACGGTGGACGTGCGCAAGCCCTCGATCGAAATCCTGCCGATGGCGGAGTCCGGGCTGGTGAACATTTCCAGCCTGGAGCATTTCGTGCGCATCGGCCAGGCCTACTGGGGGGCGGAGTTCTACGCCAACGACGTATGGCCGGCCCTGGCGCCGATCGCCCCGCTCGTCATGCACCTGCCGCACAGGAAGGCTTTGCTGCTCTCGAACAGTTCGGCCTACATGGTGGCCTGGCAGCGCCGGGACCGCTACCAGGCGGCGGAGGCCTACCTGTCCACCGCGCCGTCCCTGCCGGCGGCGGCGCGGGAGTCCTTCCTGGCATGCATCGCGCCGCGCCGCCGGGCGGTGGACGCGCGGCAGGGACGCAGCCTGTCCATGGCGGCCTGCGCTTCGCTGCGCAAGGCCACGCCCCTGCAGGAATCCATGTGGCTCAACCGGCAACTGACGGAGTGGGGCGCTTCCGGAGGGCGGACGTAATACCGCGGCTTCAGGGCGCCTCGTCCACCGGACAGTCCGGCTGGGCCGGTACCGCGAGCGGCAGGTAGTAGTACGCGGCAGGCTGCCATTGGCCGGGACCCGCGCTGTCGGCGATGCGCACATGCATGGCCTCTCCGGAAACGCAGTGGTCCACGCGCACCGAGACCTTGCGGTCCGGCCATTGCAGGAACAGCCGCTGGTCGGAAGCCCGGGTGACCGTGGCCTTGCCCTGCAGCGCCAGGCCCATGAAGGATTCGCCCGGTGCCTGCGTGAACTGGGCCGTGTGTTCGGCGGCGAGCTGCGAATTGTCGCCATCGAAGCGCAGGATGGCGACATCCCGGGGCGGCACGGCGGCCTGCGGGCGGATGCAGCATTCCGGGGCTTTCGCCGCGGGAGCCAGGGACAGATAGTGAAGACTTCCGGACGGTATCGCCGTGCTGCCGGATGCCAGCGCGAGCCGTGCGGCGCCGGGGGCGCTGGCGTCCACCACGCCGACGCGCGAGGACAGCGGATCGCCCTGCGAGACTGCGGCAGGTGCCGGTGCGCGGGGCTTGGTGGCTTTGCGGGCCTTGGCGGCAGCCCTCGACTTGCTGGCGGCTTTGGGCTTCGCGGGCGCCTCGCCGCAGGCGATCGCCAGGGAGAAGGCCAGGAAGAAGAGGGTGCCGGTACGGAAAGGGGATCGGTGTCGTCGTTCAGTGGCCATCATCGGGAAGGGGAAAGATCCGGGCGGTGCCAGGCGCGCTGCGCGCGCCACCGGATGCTGAGGGGCGAAGTATGCGTGGAGTTCCGGGGGCGCCCGTAAAGATGTGCATACCGCTGCGGCCCGTGTCCGCATGCCGGGCGGCCGGCTTGCCGCTCACCAGCCTTGCGGGCAGTCGGGCCGCGCATCGGCTGCCAGGGGAAGGTAGTAGTGCGCCGCGGGCTTCCAGGGGCCGGCGCCGGTCCCTTCGGAGATCTTCAGGTGCAGCCCCTCCGCCGACAGGCAATGGTCCACGCGCAGCGATGCCTTGCGGTCCGGCCACCGCAGCAGGATCCGGTGGCTCGGCATCCGTGTCACCACGGCATCGCCCTCCACCGCCAGTCCGACGAATCCCTCCCGGGGCGCATGGGTGAAACGGACTTCGCGTTCTGCGGCCGGCTGGGCGTCTTCCCCTTCATAGCGAAGAGTGGAGGCGTCCCGCGGATCGACGGGGGCCAGGGGCTGCACGCAGCATTCCTTGGAGGATGCCGTGGCCGGCGACAGGCGCAGGAAACGCAATTGCGGGAGCGGCGCGCCATCGCCGGGCAGGACAGACGGATCCGTTGCATCCATCGTGGCGAGGCGGGCGGTTGCCGGCGAGCGTGCATCCAGTATGGCGACCCGCGCGGCGAGGGATTTGGTCGGATAGGGTGCCGCGTGCGCCACGCCCCAGGCGAGCGCGATGCAGCACAGAAGGGCGGGGCGCACGGCGCGGCGCAGTGCAGGCGGTGATTCGCAGGCCATCGTGGGACCGGTGCATCCGGGGAAAGAGAGACGGGCGCGCCACTCTATCGGTTGGAATATGAGAGGTGTGCAGGTTTGTTTCCAATTGCCGCGCGGCACTTCGTCGGGATACGTTTTGATGCAATATGCGCGCCTCGACCGTCCTCGGGCCGTTGCGCCCTGTTCCCATACCCCATGCGCCTGCGCCACATCGAAGTCTTCAACGCCGTCATGCTCACGGGCAGCGTGAGCGCCGCCGCGCGCCTCATCAACGTCACGCAGCCGGCAGTGAGCCGCATCCTGTCCCATGCGGAGCTGCAGCTGGGCTTCGCGCTCTTTCATCGCCACAAGGGGCGGCTGGTTCCCACGCGGGAGGCGCAGACGCTTTTCCCGCACATCGAGCGCCTGTTCACGCAGCTCGACGAGGTGCAGCGCCTGGCGGGCAGCCTGCGCGGGCGGCAGCGCGAGGGCGAACTGCACATCCTCAGCGTGCTGGCACTGAGCCACGAGGTGATGCCGCGGGCGCTGCGCGCCTTCCATGCCCTGCATCCGGGCGTGCAGGTGACGATCGAATCCCTGCATTCGCCGCAGATCGTCTCCGCCCTGGTGCTGCAGGAGGCGGACGTAGGGTTCGTGTTCTCCGCGCTGTCGCACCCCTCGCTGGAGCAGGAAACCCTGGCCGAGGGCCGCATGGTGTGCGTCGCTCCGCGCGGCCTGCTCGACGCGGCGCTCGTGGACCGGGGCTCGGTGCACCTGGCCGACCTGGTCGATGTGCCGGTGGTGCGGCTGGGGCTGAACGATCCGCTGGGCACCATGGTGAACCATGCTTGCCGCGAAGCGGAAGTGGGGCTGACCTCCGCGATCACGGTGCAGACCTACCATGCCGCACTGGCGCTGGCGCACCACGGGCTGGGGGTGGCGCTGGTGGATGCCTGCACCGCCGCCTCCGCCGACCCCAGCCGGGTGGACGTGCTGGAGCTGCTGCCGCGCATCGCCGTGCCGGTCAAGGCGCTGCGCATGCCCCACCGCCCGGCGTCCCTGCTGGCCGATGCCATGGTGCGCTGCATGCGCGACGCGGCCCTCGAAACGCTGCAGGGCCGCGCGGGAGCGCTGCCGGATACGGCGCCGGACGCCTGACCGTCTTGAGACTTCAGGCGTTTCGTGCGGCCTGGCGGCCGCCGGCCATGGCGTGCGCGAGCTGTTCCGCGGTGCCGAAGGACAGGGTGAAGCCCAGCGCCCCGTGTCCGGTGTGCAGCCACAGGTTGGGCGGGCCGCCCGGCCTGCGGCCCACGACGGGCAGGCCGGTGGGCGTGGCGGGGCGCATGCCGGTCCAGGGGCGCAGGCCGGCGCCTGTGCCGGGATCATGGCCCAGCACCGCGGCCACGGTGGCACGCAGGCGCTCGATGCGGTCCGAGGGAATGCTGCGGTCGTCGCCCACGAGCTCCGCCATGCCGGCCACGCGCAGGCGGTTGCCCAGCCGCGCGAAGACCACCTTGCGGGCCGCATCGGTCACGTTCACCCGCGGCGCCCACGCCGCGTCTTCGGGCGCGTCCACCGTGATGCTGTAGCCCTTGAGCGGATAGACGGGCACGTGGACGCCCAGGCGGGCCGCCCAGGCCGCGCTCGCGCTGCCCAGGGCCAGCACGAACTGGTCCGCGGCCACCGGGATTTCCGTGCCCGATGCGCCGGGGCGCACGCGCACTGCGGTGACCGCGCCGTCCGCGCCGCGCGTGAACCCTGCCACCTGCGCCCCCAGCAGGAAGCGCACGCCGCGTGCAGCCAGCAGCGCGTGCAGGCCGTCGCAGACCTTCTGGCAGTCGGCGGCGCACTCGCTGGGCGTGTGGATGGCTCCGGCGATGCGGTCCGCATCGTGGGCCAGAGCGGGCTCCAGCTCCACGCAGCGGGCGGCGGACACCGACTCCTGCTCGCTTCCCCATGCGCGCTGCAGCGCCATCTGCCGTTCCCCGGCGGCCAGTGCCTCGCGCGAGCGGTACACCACGAGCTTGCCGGTTTGCGAGAAATCGCAGTCCAGCCCCTCGCGCTCGCGCATCCGCTCGAAAGCCTGGCGGCTGCGCGCGGCCAGCTCCAGCAGGGAGCCGGTGGTGCGGCGGGAGGTGGCGTCATTGCAGGCCGCGAGGAACGCCACACCCCAGCGCCACTGGCGCAGGCTCCACTGCGGCCGCAGCTTGAGCGGCGAATCCGGCGAAAAAAGCAGCTTGGGCAACTGGCCCCAGACCGATGCGTCCGCCAGGGGCTGCACGTAGCTGTAGCTCAGCTGCGCGCCGTTGCCGCCGCTGGCACCGCCGCCCACCGGCCCCTGGTCGATCACCGTCACCTGCCATCCCTGCCGCTCCAGCGCATAGGCCGTGGCCAGGCCCACGATGCCGGCACCCATCACACATGCATGCATATCGATTCCGATCCGTTCCATCCGCGGGCACTGTAGAAGCGTGCGTGCCGCTTGGACAATGCCGATCGGAGCGCCGCCCATGCCGCCAGGTTATGCACCGGAACGGAGCGGGTTGCGGCATGCGCCCCGGCGTGGCTCTTGCTTCTCCTGCGGGTTGACCCCTACAGGGGCATAACTTTCAGGCATGGCATTGCGCGTGGAATGAATTGTTCAAGGTGCCGCCACCTTCCTACAGTGCTCGCACCGCCGCACCGTGCGGGGGCCATGCCGCCTTTCACCACCCGCTCATCCGAGAAGGAATTCCCATGAAAACCACCCTCTGCTCCGCCGCACTGCTGGCCTGCGGCCTGATGGCCGGCGCCGCCGCGCAGGCCGACACCCTGAAGAAGATCGCGGACAGCGGCAAGATCACGCTGGCCTACCGCGAATCGTCGGTGCCCTTCAGCTATCTGGCCGGCGCCGGCGCGCCCATCGGGTTCTCGGTGGATATCTCCAACGCGGTGGTGGACGCGGTGAAGAAGAAACTGAACAAGCCTGACATCAAGGTCGAATTGCAGGCCGTGACCTCGCAGAACCGCATCCCGCTGGTGACCAACGGCACGGTGGACCTGGAGTGCGGCTCCACCACCAACAACACCGCCCGCGCCAAGGACGTGCAGTTCGCCGTCAACTATTTCTACACGGGCACGCGCCTGCTGGTGAAGAAATCTTCCGGCGTCAAGAACTACGCCGACCTCGCGAAGAAAACCGTGGCCAGCACCACCGGCACCACCAACGCGCAGGTGATCCGCAAGTACAACCGCGAGAACAACCTCGACATGGACATCGTGCTGGGCAAGGACCACAACGACTCCATGCTGCTGGTGGACACGGGCCGGGCCCTGGCCTTCGCCATGGACGACATCCTGCTCTTCGGCCTGAAAGCCAATGCCGTGAACCCGGCCGAGTGGGATGTGGTCGGCGATGCGCTGCAGGTCGAGCCCTACGCCTGCATGCTGCGCAAGGACGACCCGCAGTTCCAGGCCCTCGTGAACGGCGTGATCGGCGGCATGATGAAGTCCGGTGAATTCGAGAAGCTCTACAACAAGTGGTTCCTGTCGCCCATTCCGCCCAAGGGCCAGGCGCTGGGGCTGCCCATGTCGAAGGAACTGCGCGACAACCTCACGGCGCAGAGCGACAAGCCCGCGGTATGACGCAGCCGGCAGGGCGGGTGGCGGGCGCTGGGCTGCCGCACACCGTCGGCATCCTGGGCGGCATGGGGCCGGCGGCGGGTGCGGACTTCGCGCGCCTCTTCGTCGAGGCGTGCACGGCGCGCATGCAGGCACGGGGCATCGCCGTGCGCGACCAGGCCTACCCGGAGCACTGGCTTGCCCAGGTACCGGTGCCGGACCGCACGGCGGCGCTGGACGACCCCCGGCCCGGGGCGCACCAGCCGGGCGACGCCCTGCTGCAGGCCACGGGCCGCCTGGCCGCGCTCGGAGCCCGGGCCGTGGCGATCGCCTGCAACACCGCGCACGCCTGGCACGGCCTGCTGCAGGAGCGGTTCCCGCAGCTCGCCGTGCTGCACATGCCACGCGAGGTGGCAGCGCTGCTGCGCGCCCAGGGCCGGCTGCGCGTGGGCCTGCTGGCCACCCAGGGCACCTACCGCAGCGGCCTGTACCGGCAGGCGCTGGAGCACGCCGGCATCGAATGCCTGGAGCCGGACGAGGCCGGCCGCGAGCGGCTCATGCAGGGCATCTACGAAGGCGTGAAGGCCGGTGACATGGCACTGGCGCGCCGGTGCTTCCGCGAGGTGGCGCAGGCGCTGCGCGATGCCGGCGGCGCCGAGGTGATCGTGATGGGGTGCACCGAGATTCCCCTGGCCCTGGACGAGGCCGGCGCGGGCACCGCGCTGCTGGACCCTGCCCGTGCGCTGGCGGATGCACTGGCCCGCGAAGCGTATCCGGAGCCGATCGACGGCAGCCGTCCTTGACCGTTCTCAGCCCCAGAGCGCCGGCTTGGCCACCATCATGTAGTAGATCGCGAGCATGGCGATGAAGGCCGGGTAGCCCAGCGCCTCCCACCAGCGCGCATGGCGGCGGTAGCCTTCCGGCAGCGCGGTGCCGCGCTCCGCCGCGTCGCGCGCCATGGCGGCCATGCGCCACTGCAGCCACAGTACGGGCAGCCAGCACAGGCCGGCGACCACGTACAGCCCCAGCGAGGCGGCGATCCACGGCGTGGAGAGCGGCCAGCCGGCCATGTGGGCCAGCGCCACGCCGCTGACCGGCTGCACGATTCCCGCGGGGGTGGTGAACCAGGTGTCCGCGCGCACCACGAGCCGCGCCACCACGGCCTGGGCCTGCACGCTGCCGCTGCGGTTGGCGAAGAACAGGTAGAAAGCCGAGCCGAATCCCGTGCCCACCAGCAGCACGCTGGAGAGGATGTGCACCCACTTGAGGACCAGGTACGCGTTCATGGACGCCTTTCTTCCGTGTGCCAGAGCACGAGCAGAATGGCCGCGATGGGAATGTTCTTGAGCAGCCGGCCCAGCGGGTCGAGCCACAGCCCGGGCAGCAGGACGGTGGCGATCACGGTCATCGCGCCCATGAGCAGCAGGGCCGCGGCATAGGTGGGCCGGCCCGGCCGCCACCACAGCCACGCGCCGACGGCCAGGTCCGCGGCGATGCCGGCGGCGATGATGGCCTGCATGAGTAGGGGGTTCTGCATCCCGGCGGCCACGAGCAGTTCGCGGCTCTGGCCATGGAACTCCGCCACGCTGGCGACGGCGGTACCCAGCCAGACGGCCACGAGGCTCTCGCGCAGCCAGCCCCGTTCGCGCGGGCCTGCGGACGATGGTTGTGCGCGCGCTGTCATGGCTGCTTCCAGGCGCGCGTGACCAGATCGCGGTAATGCACGGCCTCGCGGCCCAGGAGGCTGCGCAGCGGCGCGGGATCGGCGGTGTTGTCGCTGCCCAGCATCGCCACGCTCTCGCTGCACCAGGGCGAGGCCGGCATGCGGTCGCCGAGGCGTGCGCTCAGGCGGCTGAGCGTGTCCGGCAGCGTCGCCACATGGGCCGGCCCGTGTCCGCATTGGGCCCGCAGGCTGGCGACCAGTCCGGCCATGGGCACGGCCTCCGGGCCCGCGCATTCGATGATGCCCTGCCGGTCCAGGGCCGGGCCGAGCAGCGCGGACACGGCATCGGCCAGGTCGTGCACGGCCACGGGCTGCACGCGGGCCTGCAGCACGGGACGCGGCAGGACCACCACGGGCAGCCGCGCCAGGTTCATGAAGAGTGCGCTGCTCGCTCCGCCGCGGCCGAACACGATGCTGGGCCGCAGCACGCAGGCGGAAGGCGCCGGGGCCGCGCCCTGCGCCAGGCCCAGCAGGAACGTGTCCGCGCCGCGCTTGGTGCGGGCATAGCGGGTCTCGCTGCGGTCCACGCCCAGCGCGGAGACCTGCACCACGCGCCGCACGCGGGCCTGGGCGCAGGCCTGGAACAGCGCGATCGGGGTATCGCGGTGCAGTGCATCGATGGGGCGGCCGGGGCTGTCGCGCAGCACGCCCACGGCGTTGACCACCGCGTCGATGCCCGCGAGGCGGGGCAGCCAGGCGCCCGGATCGGTGTCGTGTGCGAAATCCACGGGCACCTGCCCGGCATCGCGCCGGCCGTGGCGCGGGGAAACGCCTTCGTGCACGGTGTGGCCGTCCGCGCGCAGCCGGGCGGCGACGTGCCGGCCGATGAACCCGGTCGCGCCGGTGATGAGGACTTGCATGGTGGATCTCCTCAGAGGTCGCAGCGGTCGCCGGGGGGGCACCGCCGCAGGGCCGCGCGCCGGCTCGCGCGTTCGAACAGGCCGCCGACCAGCCAGCGCGGCAGGCGGTAGCGGTTGCGCGCCAGCACCGTGTAGAGCCGGTCCGCGAGCGGGCCCAGCACCGGCAGGCGCGTGGCCGCCGTGACCCAGCCCAGGCCCACCGCCTCGTACGCGTGGCGGAATACCTCCACGCCGCGCAGCACCCGTCCATCCGCGGTGCGGGCATGGATCAGTGTCAGCAGTTGCTCGTGCGTGGTACCCGGCGGGCCCTCGAAGCCGGGCGCCCAGACATCCGCGAACCGCAGCAGGCCGGCACGGTCGCGCAGCCGCAGGTTGGTCATCTCCGCATTGCAGAGCTGGCAGCGGGAATCGAAGTAGAGGGTGAGGGGATAGAGGGCTTGCGGATCGGTGGTCATGGCGGGCTCCTTGGAAATGGTTGGCCGTCGTCGGGTTTTCTCTGCTTTTTAAATTTCTGTACGAAATGAAATGTCGGGGCGCAAAAGGGTATGGGAACCGATGGCGTGGTGCACTCAGGTGGCGGGCTTGTTCGGAGGCTGCGGCCCGGCCGGGGAGCGCTTGCTTCGCGACGCGGCGTCATCGCCGCGCACGAACTTCTGCACGCTGGCACCCAGGCGCAGCACCTTTTCGAGGGTGGAGGGGGTGAGCCGGAGCATCTCCTCCGTCCAGAGGTCCAGCGATTCCATCAGGCGCAGGGTTTCCCGGACGCGGTCCTGCGCATCGGGGGCTTCGTCAGCCATCTCGGGACGGCTCGCCAGTTCGCGCAGCATGCGCACCGTCGGCTCGAACTCGCGCTCCTTGCGCTCGCGCACGATGGTGCGGAACAGCTCCCAGATGTCGGTGGAAGTTTCGAAATAGTCGCGCCGGTCGCCCAGGACGTGGGTGACGCGGATCAGGTGCCAGTTGAGCAGTTCCTTGAGGCTGTTGCTCGCGTTGGACCGGGCGACGCCGAGAGTTTCGCAGATGTCTTCCGCATGCAAGGGACGGCCATGGAAGAAGAGCAGGGCGTGGATCTGGGCGACGGTGCGGTTGACGCCCCAGGCGGTGCCCATCTCGCCCCAGTGGACGATGAAGCGGCGGGCGGTGTCGGTCAGTTGCATGGTTGTGAGTCTATTGCTTCGGTAATTTCTGTCAATACAGAAATTACCGTTGAATCCCATTCCGTGCAATCGACCGTGCCCTCACATAGACTGCCCAGTCTTCCGGACCCCGCTTTTCCATTTCCTCTTTTCTTTCACAGGAGCTTCCATGCTGCATGACGACCTCAGGAAAGATTTCGACGCCCTGCTGCCCGGCCAGTCCAGCGACGCCGGCGCCAGCCGCCGCACCGCCATGCGCGTGGCGCTGGGTGCGGGCTTCGGGGTGGGCTACGCCGCCGCGGCGATGCCGGTGATGGCGCAGACGGCCATCCATACGCCGTCCGACGGGCTGGTGGCGGGCAAGGTCGAGATCGACGTCAACGGCTTCAAGGTGCCCGCGTACCGCGCCGCGCCCGCCGGCAAGACGGGGCTGCCCGTGGTATTGGTGATCCAGGAGATCTTCGGCGTGCACGAGTACATCGCCGACACCTGCCGCCGCTTCGCGAAGGCGGGCTATCTCGCCATCGCCCCGGACATGTTCGTGCGCCAGGGCGACGCCTCGCAGTACACCGAAATCTCCAAGCTCATGAGCGAGATCGTCTCCAAGGTGCCCGACGCCCAGGTGCTGGCCGATCTCGACGCGACCGTGAAGTGGGCCGGCGACCACGGCGGCGATCTCTCCAGAGTGGGCATCACGGGCTTCTGCTGGGGCGGGCGCATCACCTGGCTCTATGCGGCCCACGGCCCGGTCAAGGCCGGCGTGGCGTGGTACGGCCGGCTGGTGGGCCAGGCGAGCGAGCTCACGCCCAAGCACCCGGTGGACATCGCCCCCATCCTCAAGGCGCCGGTGCTCGGCCTCTACGGTGAAAAAGATACCGGAATCCCTCTTGACACGATTGATAAGATGAAAGCGGCCCTCAAGAACGGCTCCGCCGCCGCCAAGGCATCGGAGTTCGTGGTGTACCCTGACGCGCCGCATGCGTTCCATGCCGACTACCGGCCCAGCTACCGCAAGGAAGCCGCCGAGGATGGCTGGAAGCGCGCGCTGGCGTGGTTCAAGGTGCACGGCGTGGGCTGACGCGCCGCCCCGCCGGGCGCCGCGTCCCGCAGCAAAGCCCTTCGGGGCTTTTTTCGTTTTCGAGAATCGAGCGCGTACAGCTATGACTTTGATCGCAATCATCCTGGCCACCCTGGCCGCGGGCATCGGCAGTGTGTGGGTGGCCGCCCTGCTCATGCGGGCCGGCTGGGGGGACGGCCGCTCGGGCATCGGCCCGCGGCACCTGCTGAGCTTCGCCGCCGGCGCGCTGCTGGCCACGGCCTTCATGCACCTGCTGCCGGAGGCCTTCGAGAGCCAGGCCGGCGCGCACGAACTCTTCGCCACGCTGCTGGTGGGGCTGGTCTTCTTCTTCCTGCTGGACAAGGCGGAACTCTGGCACCACGGCCACGAGCACGGCGTGGGGCCTGCCAACGACGAGCCGGGCGCCGGAGTTGGAGGGCATTCCGATGCCCATGGACATACCCACCATGGACATGGCCACGGGCACCATGCCCACGCGCATGGCGGCGACGGCGGGCACGCCCATTCCCATTCCCACCGCAGCTCCGGCGGCTGGGCCCTGCTCACGGGCGACAGCGTGCATTGCTTCGGCGACGGCATCCTGATCGCCTCCGCCTTCCTGGCCGACCTGCGCCTGGGCGCCATCGCCGCGCTGGCCGTCCTGGCCCACGAAGTGCCGCACCACATGGGCGACCTGGTGGTGCTGCGCCAGTCCAGCGGCGACCGGCGCGCGGCCCTGGTCAAGGTGTCCCTGGCCGGCGCGGTCACCGCGCTCGGGGGCGTGGTGGGCT
This sequence comes from Paracidovorax cattleyae, assembly GCF_900104515.1. Classification (GTDB taxonomy): domain Bacteria; phylum Pseudomonadota; class Gammaproteobacteria; order Burkholderiales; family Burkholderiaceae_C; genus Paracidovorax; species Paracidovorax cattleyae. The sequence goes on along the minus strand of NZ_FNJL01000005.1, from coordinate 110,332 downwards.
ACTTCCTGGTGGGTGAGCTGCAGGACTGGCTGCCGTATTTCCTGGCCATCGCGTCCAGCAGCTTCGTCTATGTGGCCCTGGCCGACCTCATCCCCCAGCTGCAGAAGCGCCTGACGGCCAAACAGACCCTGGCGCAGATCGCCTGGCTGCTGGGTGGCATGGTGGTGGTCACGCTGGTGAGCGGGATGGCGCACGCACATTAAGAGGCACCCCCCTGAGCGGCTTCGCCGCCTCCCCCCTCTCTCGCCATGCTGCGCATGGCGGGTGGGGGGACGCAGCCCTCGCTGCGGGGCGGCCCTTGCTTGGCTGCTGCTGGCCCGGGCCGCGCCATGGCATGGGCCGCGGGCTACTTTAGGCGCTACAGGACAGAACAGGACAGGACCGGCCGCAGCGCCGTGGTCAGCGGGGGGATAGGCGGTCGAAATCGCGGTCCAGGCGGGCGAGGCTGCCGCCGATGCGGGCGCGTTGTGCGGCTATCCAGGCCGATTGCTGCTCCACGCGCGCCTGGGCGGCCTTGAGCATGCGGGCCATTTCCGCCGGCTGGGGACCGCCGGCCGTCGCGCGGTGGCGGACGATGGCCACCGGGTCCAGCGTGGCGCGGAACTCGGCCTCGTCCATGGGCAGTTGCGCGGGGAATTCCGAGCCGTGCACCGATTCCGCATAGATGCGGCGCGCCTCGGCGTAGGGGAAGTCCAGCGGCTTGATGTCCTTGGCCTTGGCGTAGCCGACCACCTCCGACGCGAAGTGGTGGCCCACGCGGAAGGGCAGCCGGTACTTGCGCATCAGCACGTCGGCCAGTTCCTGCGAGGCGGTCCAGTCGCTGTTCAACTCCTCGAGCGCGCGCTGCGGATCGATGACCAGCGCGCCCAGGATGCGGTCCCACTGGCGCAGCACGTCGATCGCGCTCTGCACCATGGCGGTGTTGTTGCGCTCTTCCTTGGGGTCCTGCATGCCGGGCGGAATGTTGTGCGCCTGGATGGCCGCGCCCATGCCCAGCGTCAGCGCCTGCGAGGCGTCGCGGCGCGTGGCGTTCAGCAGACCCGGATTGCGCTTTTGCGGCATCGCGCTCGACACGTAAGTGTTGCCGCCGCCTTCCTGCAGCAGGATCCACGGACGGGGCTGGGCGTATTGCGTCATCACGTCCTCGATGAAGGTGCCGGCATGCAGGGCGATCGCCATGACGATGGCGCCGGCCTCCACCGGCTGGTCCACGGCCGAGACCTGCGCCGCATCGTAGGCGTTGTCCACCATGGCGGAAAAGCCCAGGTAGTCCGCCATGCGCTGGCGGTCGAGCGGCCAGCTCGTGCCGTTGAGCACCGTGGTGCCCATGGGCGAACGGTCGATGCGGGCATAGGCCTCGCGGATGCGTTGCGCGTCGCGGTCCAGGCCGCTGGCGAGGCCCAGCAGATAGTGGCCGTAGCTGTTGGGCTGCGCGGCCACGCCGTTCGTGTAGTTGGGCACCACGGTGGCCTGGTGCCTGCCGGCCAGCCGGACCATGGTGGCCGTCGTCTGGTTCAGCGCCTCGGCCAGTTGCAGCATCTGGTCGCGCAGCATGGCCGCGCGCACGGTGGAGAGCATGTCCTGGCTGGAGCGGCCGGCATGCAGCAGCGTGATCTGCGGGCCCGCGGCCTCGATGAGCAGGGGCTCGAAGGTGATCACCAGCCGGGGCCGCTTGCCGCCGGGCCGGCTGCCGTCTGCCAGCACCTTGCTGATGCCGCCGTGGACCAGCGGTGCCAGGGACTTGTCGAGCAGGCCTTCGTCGATGTTGATGACGGCCGATGCCTTGTTGATCTCGCCCAGCCAGAAGAATTCGTCGCGCGGCGGGGCCGCGGCCGGCCGGGCCGGCGCAGCGGAGGGGGCGCTGGCGGCCGGCGCCGGAGAGGCCGGCTGCGCTGGCGCGGCGCCAGCGCAGAACGCGGCGGCGCAGGCGAGGGCGTGCAGCGCGGTGCGCACCCGGGGGTGTTTTCGGGAGCTTTCTCGTGGAATCGTCATGCCTGTCTCCTGTGTGTTCTAACCCGCCAGCGCTTCGCGAACCGCGGCCACCTGCCGGCGCGACACCGACAGCAGTTCCGGCAGGCCGTGCATGCGCACGGCCCAGCCTTCGCCTTCCACCGGGTCGTAGTGTTTCTCGATGGCGCGCAGTGCGCGCCGGGCGACCAGCGCATTCCGGTGCACGCGCAGGAAGCGCGACGGGTGTCGCGCTTCCAGCTCGCTCAGCGAGCCGTCCAGGATGTAGCTGCGAGTGCCCGTGCGGACGGTGAGGTACTTGAGCTCGGCCTTGACATAGACCACCTCGTCCAGCGGCACGCGCTCGGTGCGCCCCCGGTCCTGGATCAGCAGCGCTTCCGCGTCCGGCGGGGCAGGGGGGGCAGGGGGGGCAGGGGGGGCAGCCGGGGGCTGGGCGGCGGCGCGCCGGGCCTTGGCCAGTGCCTGCTGCAGGCGCTCGGCCCGCACCGGCTTGGTGAGGTAGTCCGCCGCGTCCAGCTCGAAGGCACTCACGGCATGGTCGGCATGCGCCGTCACGAAGACGATGGCCGGCGGCCGGGCCTGCGCGCGCAGCACCTGCGCCAGGGAGAGTCCGTCCTGTCCTGGCATGTGGATGTCCAGCAGCACGGCGTCGAAGGGCCGATCGCCGGGGATGCTCAGCAGCTGCAGGGCTTCGGCGGCGTTCGCCGCCTCGGCCAGGGTGTGCCCGCCGCCGTCGGACAGCAGCGTACGCAGGCGGCTGCGGGCCAGGGCTTCGTCGTCCACGATGAGGATGTGCATGGGAGCCGCAGGGAGGAAGTGTCGGTCGCGATGGCGGATCAGGCGTGCGCCGGCAGGGAGATGCGCACCCGGTAGAAACCATTGTGCATGCCCGCCGAGAAATCGCACTGCACATCGTGCAGCAGGCGCAGCCGGCCCCGCACGTTGGCCAGGGCGATGCCGTGGCCACGGGGCGCGTCGTCGTCCGCGCGTCCCCCGCCGGGCGGCACGGTGTTGGTGATGGTGACCACGGCGCGGGCACCGCGCAGCTCGGTCGTCACGCGCAGCTTGCCGCCCTGGGCGGAAGGCTCCACGCCGTGCTTGACGGCGTTTTCCACCAGCGGCTGCAGCAGCAGCGGCGGCAGCCGGGCGCCGTCGGTGCGCGGGTCGAGCAGCCATTGCACGCGCAGGCGGTCCCCGAAGCGCACTTCCTCGATGGCGAGGTAGCGCCGCGCGAGCGCGATCTCCTCGCCCAGCGTCGCGGAGTCGCCCTGTTCCACCAGGGCGTGGCGGAACAGGTCGCTCAGGTCTTCCAGCAGCGCCTCGGCCCTGGCCGGCTCGTCGCGCACCAGCGCGATGGCGCTGTTGAGGGTGTTGAAGAGAAAGTGCGGCCGGATGCGCGCCTGGAGCTCGCTCAGCCGCGCGGTGGTGGCGGCCGGCGTGCGTGCCCGGGCGCGCAGCACCAGCGCTGCCACGAGCAGGGCCGACAGCAGCGCCCCGCTCGCGGCACTGGCCAGCCACGGCGCCTCCATGGGCACGCCGACCAGCACGAGCATGCCGCAGGCGTAGAGGCCGGCCAGCGCCCCCAGACCCACCCCGGCCGCGGACTGCAGCGCCACCGGCAGGCGCTGCAGCAGGGTCTTGAGGCTGCAGGCCGTGACCAGCCAGGCCAGCGTGGCCGGCAGTGCGCCGCCGGTCAGCAGCGACAGCCGGGCCAGCCAGGCGACCGGGCCGTCGGCGCCGTACATGGCGCCCACGCCGAGCACGGTTTCCACGAACAGCACGGCGCGCAGCACCACGCCGACGTGGCATGCGTCGAAGACGAGCGCACGCCCGCCGAGCCCGTCCGGAGGGGGCTCGGCCAGGGGTTGGGGCCGGGTCGATAAAATTTGGGTCTCTTGCATTGCGGCATCCGGGCGTTCCGGGTGGCCGAAACCTCCGGATTATTGCCCTCCATGTCCTCCAGCCCTTCCGCGCAACCTTCCCAAGACCAGCTCGCCACCAAGGCCCAGGCCTGGTCGGCCCTGTTTTCCGAACCCATGAGCGATCTGGTCAAGCGCTACACGTCGAGCGTGTTCTTCGACAAGCGCCTGTGGCAGGCCGACATCGCCGGCAGCCTGGCGCATGCCGACATGCTGGCGGCCCAGGGCATCATCGGCGCAGACGACCATGCCGCCATCCAGCGCGGCATGGCCACGATCACCCAGGAAATCGAGTCCGGCGCCTTCGATTGGAAGCTCGACCTCGAGGATGTCCACCTCAACATCGAGGCCCGCCTGACCCAACTGGTGGGCGATGCCGGCAAGCGCCTGCACACCGGCCGCAGCCGCAACGACCAGGTCGCCACCGACGTGCGGCTCTGGCTGCGCGGCGAGATCGACCTGATCGCCGACCTGCTCAAGGAGCTGCAGGTGGCGCTGGTGGATGTGGCCGAACAGAACGTGGATGTGATCCTGCCCGGCTTCACCCACCTGCAGGTTGCCCAGCCGGTGAGCTTCGCCCACCACATGCTGGCCTACGTGGAAATGTTCGCGCGCGATGCCGACCGCATGCAGGACGTGCGCCGTCGCACCAACGTGCTGCCGCTGGGCAGCGCCGCGCTGGCCGGCACCACCTATCCGCTGGACCGCGAGCGCGTGGCCCGCACGCTGGGCATGGACGGCGTGTGCCAGAACAGCCTGGACGCCGTGAGCGACCGCGACTTCGCCATCGAATTCACGGCCGCCGCCAGCCTCTGCATGGTGCACGTGAGCCGCCTCTCCGAGGAGCTCATCATCTGGATGAGCCAGAACTTCGGCTTCATCCGGATCGCCGACCGGTTCACCACCGGCTCGTCCATCATGCCGCAGAAGAAGAACCCCGACGTGCCCGAGCTGGCGCGTGGCAAGACCGGCCGCGTGGTGGGCCACCTGATGGGCCTGATCACGCTGATGAAGGGCCAGCCCCTGGCCTACAACAAGGACAACCAGGAAGACAAGGAGCCGCTGTTCGACACCGTCGATACGCTCAAGGACACGCTGCGCATCTTCGCCGAGATGGTTGGCGGTCAGCCCGACCCGGCCACCGGCCAGAAGGCGGGCGGCATCACCGTCAACCCGCAGGCCATGGAGCAGGCCGCGCAGAAGGGCTATGCCACGGCCACCGACCTGGCCGACTACCTGGTCAAGAAGGGCCTGCCGTTCCGCGACGCGCACGAAACCGTGGCCCATGCGGTGAAGGCCGCCACGTCGCATGGCGTGGACCTGTCCGAGCTGCCGCTCACGGTACTGCAGGGCTTTCATCCGGCCATCGAGAAGGACGTGTTCGATGCCCTGAGCCTGCGCGGATCGCTGAACGCCCGCAACACGCTGGGCGGCACGGCGCCCGCCCAGGTGCGCACCCAGCTGGCGCGCCACCGCGCGCGCCTGGGCTGAACACTTCGCTTTCTTCCCGACCGGAGCACCTTGCCATGACCCTGTCCCGCCGCCGCCTGCTCTCCCATGCCTCCCTTGCCGGCGCCGCGCTGGCGGCGGGCCTTCCCCTCGCGGCCGGTGCGCAGGCCGGCAAGACGCTGCGCATCCTGGTGGGCTTCCCCCCCGGCGGCGGTTCGGACGCGATCGCGCGGCTGCTGGCCGACAAGCTCAAGGACGTGCTCGGCGTGCCGGTGGTGGTGGAGAACCGGCCCGGCGCCGGCGGCCAGATCGCCGCGCAGGTGCTCAAGACGTCCCCGCTCGACGGCAGCACCGTCTTCCTCACGCACGACCACACCATCTCCATCCTGCCGCAGGTGGTCAAGCACCCGGGTTTCGATCCCGTGCACGACTTCATCGCCGTGGGCGGGGTGGCCACCTTCGTGAATGCGTTCGCGGTGTCCGGCGGCACGCCGGCCCGCAGTTTCGAGGAATACGTGGCCTGGGTGAAGTCGCAGGGCGGCAAGAGCGCGGTGGGCATTCCCGCGCCGGCCTCCACGCCCGAGTTCCTGGTGAAGCTGCTCGGCGAGCGCTACCGGCTCGACCTGGTGTCCGCTCCCTACCGGGGCAGTGCGCCGATGATGGGCGACATGCTGGGCAACCAGATCGCGGCGGGCGTCGGATCGGTGCCGGACTTCCTGGAGAACCACAAGGCCGGCAAGATCCGCATCGTGGCGGTGCTGGGCGACCGGCGGCAGGCCGCGCTGCCTGATGTACCCACCTTCGGCGAGCTGGGCCTGAAGGGTTTCGAGGAGCTTCCCTACTACGGCTTCTATGCGCCGGCCGGCATGCCCGCGAAGGGCGTGCAGCAGTTCTCGGAAGCCCTCGCCAAGGTGCTGGCCCGTGCCGACGTGCGGGAGCAACTGGTGGCCATGGGCCTGACGGTCACGCCGATGACCCCGCAGCAGCTTACGGCGCGCGAGCGTGCCTACACCCAGGCCTGGACGCGCATCATCCGCGAGAGCGGCTTCCAGCCGCAGTGAGCGAGGAGCGGGGCAGGGCGCCTGCGCCCGCGTGTCTCACTCCGGCTGCCCCGGCCCTGCCGCCACGCGCCGGGCGATGGCCGCGAACTGCAGGGCCTGCTCCGGCGGCCGCGCGGCACGGTGGGCCACGGCCAGGCCCACGCGCGGCGCGGGAGCGCGCAGCGGGCGGAAGGCCACGCCGCGCACGCTGAGCTGGCGCATGCAGGCAGGCACCAGCGAGACGCCCACTTCCGCCGCAACCAGCGACAGGATGGACGCGATCTGCGGCGCGGGCTGGCCCTGCGCGGGCTCGAAGCCGGCGGCGCGGCAGGCGTCCAGCACGGTGTCGTGCAGGCTGACGCCCACCGCGCGCGGGGTGAGGATGAACGGGTCGTCCCGCAAGGCCTGCAGTGCCAGTCCGCCGCGCCCGCGGGCGCAGGCATGGTCGGCAGGCAACGCGGCCACGAGCGGCTCGTCCACCAACGGCCGCACCGCGAGCGCGGACGGGTCGGAGAGGGAAGGGCGCAGCACGGCGGCATCGAGCCGCCCCTCCAGCAGTGCCGTGGCGAGCGCCACCGAATTCGCTTCCACCAGGCGCAGCTCCACCTGGGGGAAGGCATGGCGGAACGCCCGGATGCAGGCCGGAACCAGGGGGTTGAATGCCGCGGTGCCGGTAAAACCCAGCTGCAGTTGGCCGGTCTCGCCGCGGGCCGCCCGCCGGGCCGCCTGCAGCGCCTGGGCGGCCTGCGCCGGGAGGGGCTGCACCCTTTCCAGGAAGGCCCTGCCGGCTTCCGTCAGCTCGGCGCCATGGGGTACCCGGTGGAAGAGCGGGGCCCCGACCTCGGTTTCCAGGTCGCGGATCTGCAGGCTCAGCGGCGGCTGCCCGATCCCCAGGCGTGCCGCGGCCCGGGTGAAGTTGCCTTCCTCGGCCACGGCGAGAAAGTAGCGGATGTGTCGCAGTTCCATGTCGGCATTTATAGAACATATGGCTCCATGGGGTGTGATATATTGGACAGATGGAGTCGTGCGCCCTACATTGACCTGCGTCACCTTCCGCAGTCCATGGCCTCTTCCTCCGCCTTTCCCCCTTCGTCCTCCGGCAGCCCGGACGGCGCCGCCACTCCCCCGTCTCCTTCCACCCTGCAAGGCAGCGCCATCGATGCCGACTGGGTGCGGCGCGGCACCCCGGAGTACCGCCGCGCCGGCCTGGCGATGTTCCTGCTGGGCCTGGCCAGCTTTTCGCTGATCTATTCGGTGCAGCCCCTGCTGCCGGCGTTCGCGTCGGGTTTCGGCGTCAGCCCGGCGGAGAGCTCGCTCGCGCTGTCGCTCACCACGGGCTGGCTGGCCTTTGCCATCGTGCTGGCCGGCGCGTTCTCGCAGGCCCTCGGCCGCCGCGGGCTGATGTGCGCATCCATGGCGTTCGCGGCGCTGTTGCAGATCGGCGCGGCCCTCGCGCCCACGTGGCATGGCCTGCTCTTGGCCCGGGCGCTGGAAGGGCTGGTGCTGGGCGGTGTGCCCGCCGTGGCCATGGCATGGCTGGCCGAGGAGATCGAGCCCGCCGCCCTCGCGCGCACCATGGGCCTCTATGTGGGCGGCACAGCCTTCGGCGGCATGGTGGGCTGCGTGGGCATGGGGCTGGTCACCGAGTTCACCTCGTGGCGCCTGGCGCTCGGGGGGCTCGGCCTGCTGTGCCTGGCCGCGGCGGCAGGTTTCCTGCGGCTCCTGCCGCCGTCGCGCCGCTTCGTGCGCCGGCCCGGCATCAACGCGCGGTTCCATCTGCGTGCGTGGGCCGGGCACCTGCGCAATCCGGGGCTGTTGCGCATCTATGCCATCGGCTTCCTGCTCACCAGCGTCTTCGTCACCCTGTTCAACTACGCCACCTTCCGGGTGTCCGGAGCGCCCTACCACCTGGGCCAGACGCAGGCCAGCCTGATCTTCCTGGCCTTCGGTTTCGGCATCGTGTCCTCGTCGGTCGCCGGCGCCCTGGCCGACCGCTTCGGCCGCCACCGGCTGCTGGCCGCCGGGTTCGCCCTCATGCTGGCAGGCGTGGGCCTGACGCTGTTCGCGCCGCTGCCCGCCGTCGTGGCCGGCATTGCGCTGGTCACCACCGGTTTTTTCATCGGCCATGCCGTGGCGAGCGGCTCCGTGGGGCCGCAGGCGGGCGAAGCCAAGGGCCATGCGGCGTCGCTCTACCTGCTCTTCTATTACCTCGGCTCCAGCGTGACCGGATCCGTGGGCGGCTGGTTCTGGCAGCACGGCGGATGGCCGGCCGTGGCGGGGCTGACGGGTGGCATCGCGCTGGCCGGCCTGGGGGCTGCGGCGGCTCCGGGCAGGGCGGGAACGGCACGGGCGGCGGTGTTAGCCCACTGATGAGCCCCTGGCAGATCCCCTGGCCTGGCGGGCCGCTCAGCCGGCCGCACCGTGAAAATGGATCGGTAATTTGTAACGGATAAGGTTTAATTTGTAAAAATTGTGTTCCATGGGAATGCTGCGGCGGACAATCGATCACAAGTTGCTGTTTTTCTCGGAGTGACCCGTCCATGTCCCTGAGCCTTTTCCGCCGTTTCCGTCCTGGCCGCGTCGTCGCTGCCGCGCTGTGCGCAGTGCTTCTGCCGGCCGGTGCCGCCTGGGCCGCGCCCACGCCGGCACCTTCGGCAGCCGCCGCGCTCCCGACGCCTTACGCGCGCTGGCAGTCGAGCATGGACGCCTTCGCGGCCGCGGACAAGGCGGCCCAGCCCCAGGCGGGGGGCGTGCTGTTCGTGGGCAGCTCGACCATTCGCCTGTGGACGGATCTGCGCGAGGATTTCCGCCAGCTCCCCGTGGTCATCAACCGCGGGTTCGGCGGCTCGACCATGGCCGACTGCCAGTACTTCGTGAAAAACCTGGTATTGCAATACCGGCCCCGCCACGTGATGGTGTATGCGGGCGACAACGACCTGGCGGAAGGGCGCACGCCCGAGCAGGTGCTCGAGAGCTTCCAGTCCTTCGTGCGTTCGGTGCGCGAGGCACTGCCCGAGACGCGCATCAGCTACATCTCCATCAAGCCCAGCCCGCTGCGGCTGTCGCTGCTGCCGCGCATGCGCGAGGCCAACGACCTGCTGGCGCAGTACGTGCGCACGGTGCCCAACAGCGATTTCATCGACATCTTCAACCCCATGCTGGATGCCCAGGGCCTGCCGCGCACCGAACTGTTCGGAGCCGACCACCTGCACATGAACGATGCGGGCTACGACCTCTGGCGCACCATCATCGGCAGCTACGTGGGCGAAGGCGGCGTGCCGGCGAGCGGCGCCACGGCCGCCCAGCCGCGGACGGACGGACTCATCCGGGCCAGCGCACGGCCCTGAGTTTCCCCCAGGCTACAACGCCGGGGGCAGCGGCCTGCGCAGGCGCAGCAGCCTGCGGCGGGTGCCCGGCGCATCCTCGTCCGGGCCCTTGTCCCACCACAGGCTGACCCGCGCCACGGCGTGCAGGGCCGCGAAGCAGACGGCCAGCAGGGCGATGTCCTGCCACCAGGGCCGGTCGTAGCGTGCCCCCATCAGGCTGATGGCGAGCAGTACCACCACGAGGTGCGCGCAGAACACCGGCAATGAGGCCGCGCCCAGCGTTTCCAGCCAGCGGGGCCGGGGCATGCGCGCCGCCAGGGGCGGCCCGAACCGGATCGCCAGCACGAGCAGCGCGAACAGGTTGAGCACCCGCAGCGGTCCCAGCTGCCACTTGTCGAACAACAGGTTCCATTCGGGCAGGCCGTCGCCGAAGGGAACCTGCCCGATCGCGTGGCGCCAGCAGAACCCCACCACCGCGATGGCCGCCGCCGCCCCCACCGCCCAGCGCGGGAAGACGAAGGGCGGCGCTTCGGGATCGTTGCGCGATGCGCCCATCCACAGGCCCAGCACCCAGAGGAACTGCCATCCCCACATCGAGAAGGTGCCTGTCTCGTGGAAGGGGATGGGGTTGGGGACCACCGTGTCGATGGCGTCGTAGAACCATTTCGAGAGCCCGAACTGCGCCAGGAACCACAGCACGGTGCTCACGGCCAGCACCGGCGTCCAGCCGCGCCGCAACCCGACCGACATCACCCACGGACTCGCGAGCATGAAGAGGACGTAGATGGGCAGGATGTCCAGCAGGGGCGGCTCGTACACGAGCAGCAGCCCGCCCGCCAGCGCCTCGATCGGCTTGGCGAGGTAGAAGGTGATGAGGCCCTTGATGGCCGGTTCGTCCACCTGGATGCCGATGAAGGTGATCACGGTGAACAGGAAGAGCAGGGTGGCGGCCTGGCAGGCGTAGATCTTGGTGGCCCGGCGCAGGAAGGCCTGCCGCATGGCCGGAATGCCGCGGCGCGCGGCGGTGCGCCCGTACACCATGCCGGCCATGTACGCGGACAGCAGTACGAACCCTTCCGCCGCGGAGACGAAGCCGAAGGGCTGGCCGAGCGGCATCGTGAGCCGCGTGGGCAGATGGGTGACCGTCATGAGGACCAGCATGAGTCCCCGTACGGCATCGATCTCCCAGCGGCGGGAAGTGGACGTTTCGGGCATGGAGTGGAGGGCGCTTCGAGCGCTGCGCCATTGTGCGGGCATCCCGTAAACGGGTTGTGTAGGCCGTTTACAACTCAGGGGGCGGCAGTGTGCGCCGTTCCCCGGCGATGGGCTAACCTCCCGGAATTTGCCGCTCCGGCAGCCGCCGTTCGGGGGCCGCTGCATCCTCGGGGAGCGCGCCATTGCTCGCACATCCATGACAACAACGACGCATTTCGTCCGCGCGGCGCTGGCCGCCTTCCTGGGCCTGGCCTCGGCCGGGGCAGCGCAGGCCCTGTCCGTCTCCAGCTTTTCGCCGCAGGGCGAGGTCGCCCGCGTGCGGCAGGTGGTGGTGAAGTTCGACGCGGCTGCCGTGAATTTCGGCGATCCGAAGGCTCCCGCGCCGTTCTCCGTGGATTGCGGAGGCGATGCGTCCAGGGGCACGGGCCGCTGGACCGGCGAGCGCGAGTGGGTGTACGACTTCGCTGCGGACCTGCCGCCCGGCACGCGCTGCACGGCCACCGCCCGGCCCGGCTTCAAGTCCGCCAGTGGCGCGGCCCTGTCGGGCACGGTGCGCTACCAGTTCAATACCGGCGGCCCCTTCGTGCAGAGCGTGCGCCCCGGCACCTACCAGCCCATCGACGAGGAGCAGTTCTTCCTGCTGCAGCTGAGCGGCCCGGCCACCCTGGAGAGCGTGAAGGCCAACGTCTGGTGCGTGGCCGAGGACGTGGGCGAGCGCATTCCGGTGCGCCTCATCGAAGGCACCGAACGCGCCGCACTGCTGACTTCGCTGGGACTGGAGAGCGCGGCCAGGCAGGCGCCCCTGCGCTATGCGTCGCTGGCCTGCAACCGCCGGCTCACTTCGGGCTCCAAGGTGCAACTGGTGTACGGCCAGGGCGTGGCCACCCCCAGCGGCGTGCCCAACACCGTGGAGCGCCGCTACGGCTACACCGTGCGCGAGCCCTTCAGCGCCGATTTCGGTTGCGAGCGCGAGAATGCGCAGGCGGCCTGCCTGCCGATCCGGCCGATGCGCCTGTCGTTCAACGCGCCCGTGCCGCGCAGGCTCGCCGAGGCGATCCGGCTGAAATCGGACAAGGAAACCCTCAAGCCGCGACTGGACGGCGAAGGCGATGGCGACACGGTGGTCAACGGCGTGCAGTTCATGCCGCCTTTCGCGCCGCAGACCGCCATGCGGCTGGAGCTGCCCAAGGATTTCAAGGACGCTTCGGGCCGGCCGCTGCGCAATGCGGACAGCTTCCCGCTGTCCGTGTCCACCGGCCCGATGCCGCCGCTGGCCAAGTTCGCCGCCTCGCCGTTCGGCGTGGTGGAGCGTTTCGCGGAAGGGGCGAAAGGACCGGCGCTGCTGCCCGTCACCCTGCGCAATGTCGAGGCGGACCTGCGCGTGCAGGGCGTGGCGGCCGGTACCGTGCCCGGCGCTTCCGCACCCGCGGCCGCGCCGGCGCCCGCCGGCAAGGTGAGCACCTTCCAGCCCACCGCCGATGCAGACATCATCGCTTGGTACCGCCGGGTCCGCCGGTACGACGACTACCTGGTGACGCGCAGGGAGGCGAGCCGTGACGTGCGCGGCCCGCTGCCCCAGGTGCTGCAGGACGAGGGCAAGGACACGGTGCAGTCGCGCATGGTGTCGCTGCTCGGCGGCCAGCCCCGTGCCAAGGTGCTGGACCTGCCACGCCCGGCTGGCGGCGACCCCCGTCCGTTCGAGGTGGTCGGCATCCCGCTGCCGGCGGGCTTCCACGTGGTGGAGATCGCCTCCCCGATGCTGGGCCGCTCGCTGCTGGACGAACGACACGGTGCGGGGCGCACGATGTACGTGCGCACCTCCGCGCTGGTGACCAACCTGGGCGTGCACTTCAAGCTGGGGCGCGAGAATGCCGCCGCCTGGGTCACCACGCTCGACAAGGGGCAGGTGGTGCCGGGCGCGGTGGTGCGCGTGTCGGGCTGCGACGGCCGCGAACTGGCCACCGCGACGACCGATGCGCAGGGCATCGCGCGCTTCGACGGCCTGTCGCCCCAGCCGCCCTCGTGCCCGGGCCGCGACGGCCTGGAGGGCATGAATGCCTATTTCGTGAGCGCCCGTGCCCAGGACGCCGACGGCGTGCAGGACATGGCCTTCACCTGGAGCGACTGGCAGCGCGGCATCGAGCCATGGCGCTTCAACGTGCCCACGAGCAGCCAGCCCGAGCCGGACCAGATCGCGCACACGATCTTCGACCGCACCCTGCTGCGCGCAGGCGAGACGGTCTCGATGAAGCACATCCTGCGCACGCAGAACCGCCAGGGCTTCGGCCTGCCCGACAGCCAGCCGCACACGCTGGCCATCGCCCATGTGGGCAGCGGCCAGCAATTCACCCAGCCGCTGCAGTGGCGCCGCACGCCCACGGGGGGCCTGAGCGCCGAGAGCACCTTCGCGCTGCCGCCCGCTGCCAAGCTGGGCGTGTACAGCGTGGAACTGCGCGGCGACGACGACAGCCGCGGCCGCAGCTTCACCTCGGGCGAGTTCCGCGTGGAAGAGTTCCGCCTGCCCGTGCTGGAAGGCCGCATCGCGCCGTCCGACAAGAAGCCGCTGGTGCGCCCGCGTTCGGTGCCCACGGACGTGCAGGTGAACTATGTGTCCGGCGGCGGCGCAGCCAACCTGCCGGTGCGCGTGTCGGCACTGGTGCGCGGCAAGCCGCTGCAGTTCCCCGATTTCGACGCCTTCAGCTTCGAGCCGCCGCGCCGCAAGGGTGCGCAGCCCCAGGGCGGAAACAGCGGCGACGACGAGGAGCCCGCCTCTGCCGACGACGCGCGCGTGATCGCCGACAAGCTGGCCGTGACGCTCGACCGCAACGGCGCGGGCAAGGTGGCGATCGACAACATTCCCAATTCCCGCCGTGCCCAGGACCTGGTGCTGGAAGCCACGTATTCCGACCCCAACGGCGAGGTGCAGACCCTGCGCAGCACGCAGACGGTCTGGCCGGCCGCGGTGGTGGCCGGCATCAAGACCGAAGGCTGGGTGTCCGCCGCGCAGAAGATCCGCTTCCAGGCCCTGGCGCTCGGCCTGGACGGCAAGGTGCAGGAGGGCGTGCCCGTGCAGGTGCAGGCCGTGGCCCGCATCACCACCACGAGCCGCAAGCGCATGGTGGGCGGCTTCTACAGCTACGACAACAAGACCGAGACCAAGGACCTGGGAACGGTGTGCACCGGCAAGAGCGACAGCCGCGGACTGGTGCTGTGCGAGGCCAAGCTCGACGAGGCCGGCGAAGTGGAACTGGTGGCCACCGCGCGCGACAAGGACGGCAACCAGTCCGAGGCGGCCGCGTCGGTCTGGGTGACGCGGCAGGGCGAGTTGTGGTTCGGCGGCGAAGACCACGACCGCATCGACCTGCTGCCCGAGAAGAAAAGCTACCAGCCCGGGGAAACCGCCCGGCTGCAGGTGCGCATGCCTTTCCGCCAGGCCACGGCGCTGGTGAGCGTGGAGCGCGAGGGCCTCATCGACATGCGCGTGGTGCAGCTCAATGGCCAGGACCCGACGGTGCAGCTCAAGATCGAGGAAGGCTGGGGCCCGAACGTCTATGTGAGCGTGCTCGCGCTGCGCGGACGGCTGCGCGAGGTGCCCTGGTACAGCTTCTTCACCTGGGGCTTCAAGGCGCCGCGCGAGTGGTGGACCGCCTTCTGGTACGAGGGCAAGGAATACATCGCGCCCACGGCCATGGTGGATCTGTCCAAGCCCGCCTACCGGCTCGGGCTGGCCGAGATCAAGGTGGGCGCCAAGGCGCACCGCATCGAGGTGAAGGTAACGGCCGACAAGGAGAGCTACCCGGTGCGCGGCAAGGCGCAGGTCACCATCGCCGCCACGCTGCCCGACGGCAAGCCCGCGGCGAACGCCGAGGTGGCCGTGGCCGCCGTGGACCAGGCCCTGCTGGAGCTGATGCCCAACACCAGCTGGAACCTGCTGGACGCGATGCTGCAGCGGCGCGCCTGGGGCGTGGAGACCTCCACCGCGCAGATGGAGATCATCGGACGGCGCCACTACGGCAAGAAGGCCGTGCCGGCGGGCGGCGGGGGAGGGCGGGCGCAGACGCGCGAGCTGCTCGACACCCTGCTGCTCTGGCAGCCCGCGGTGCGCCTGGACGCCAACGGACGCGCGCAGGTCACGGTGCCGCTGAACGACGCCCTCACCACCTTCAAGATCGTCGCGGTGGCGGATGCGGGCACCGGCCAGTTCGGTACCGGCTCCACCAGCATCCGGGCCACGCAGGACCTGCAGGTCATCAGCGGCCTGCCGCCGCTGGTGCGCGAGGACGACCAGTTCCGCGCCCAGTTCACGCTGCGCAACACCACCAAGGCGGCCATGAAGGTGGAGGTCGCACCGCGCTCCACGCTGCTCGCGCTGGACAAGCAGACGGTGGACATCCCGGCCGGCGAATCCCGCGAAGTGGCCTGGAACGTGACCGCGCCCGCCCAGCTCACCCGCACGCGGGCCGAGGCGATCCTCTGGGAGATCGAGGCGCGTGACACCACGCCCGGCGCCGGCGGCGCGCGCGATGCGCTCAAGGCCACGCAGCGGCTCGTGCCGGCCGTGCCGCTGACGGTGCAGCAGGCCACCCTCGTGCAGGTGGACGGCAGCTTCGGCATCGACGTGAAGCCGCCTGCTGACGCCATCCCCGGCCGGGGAGGGCTGAAGATGTCGGTGCAACCCAAGCTCGCCGAGGGCCTGCCGGGCGTGCGCGACTGGTTCGCCAACTACCCGTTCCTCTGCCTGGAGCAGAAGACCAGCAAGGCCGTGGGCCTGCGCGACGGCAGGATGTGGCAGACCGTGGTGGGGCAGCTGCCCACCTACCTGGACGGCGACGGCCTGGCCAGCTACTTCCCGCCGCAGGCCGGCAGCGGCAACCGCGGCAGCGACACGCTCACTGCCTACCTGCTCGCGGCCACGCACGAGGCCTCGTCCATCGATCCGGCCTTCGCACTGGCTCCGGAAGTGCGCGCGCCGATGGAGCGCGGCCTGATCGCCTTCGTGGAAGGGCGCATCCAGCGCGACTTCTGGAGCCCGCGCAAGGACCTGGACATGCGCAAGCTCACCGCGATCGAGGCGCTGTCGCGCTACGGCAAGGCCACTGGCCGCATGCTCTCGTCCATCACCGTGGCACCCAACCAGTGGCCCACGCACAGCGTGATCGACTGGCTGAACGTGCTGCGCCGCGTGACCGATGCACCGCAGCGCGAGCAGCGCATGGCAGAGGCCACCCAGATACTCAAGTCCCGCCTGTCCTACCAGGGCACCAAGCTGATCTTCAGCTCGGAACAGGACGACTACTGGTGGTGGCTCATGCAGAACGGCGATGTGAACACGGCGCGGCTCATGCTGGCCGTGATGGACGATCCGGCCTGGAAGGACGACATGGGGCGCCTGGCCAACGGATTCATCGCGCGGCAGCAGGGCGGGGCCTGGCATACCACCACGGCCAACCTCTGGGGCGGCCTGGCGCTGGAGAAATTCAGCGCGAAGTTCGAAGCCACGCCGGTCACCGGGTCCACCCGCGCCACGATGGGCCGCAATACCGCCAGCGTGGACTGGAGCAAGGTCGGCCGCGTCTCCACCGCCGATGCCACCGGCGCTGCGCACCAGACGACCTGGTTCGGTGCACCCGCATCGCCCGGCAACCTGACCAACAACGGCATGTTCCTGCCCTGGAGCGCCTCGGGCGGCAAGGAGACGCTCACGGTGACCCAGCAAGGCACCGGCAAGCCCTGGCTCACGCTGCAGTCGGTGGCTGCGGTCCAGCTCAAGGAGCCGTTCTCCGCCGGCTACACCGTCAAGAAGACCATCACGCCGGTGGAGCAGGCGGTGGCGGGCCGGTACACCCGCGGTGATGTGCTGCGCGTGAAACTCGAGGTGACCTCCACCGCCGACATGACCTGGGTGGTGCTTACCGACCCGGTGCCCGGCGGCGCCACCATCCTGGGCAACGGCCTGGGCCGCGACTCCGAGATTGCGACGCAGGGGGAGAAGCGTGGCAGCGGCTGGATGGCCTACGAGGAACGCAGCTTCGAGGCCTGGCGCGGCTACTACGAGTACGTGTCCAAGGGGGCGCTCACGGCCGAGTACACCGTGCGGCTGAACAACGTCGGGGAGTTCGCGCTCCCGCCGACACGGGTGGAGGCGATGTATGCGCCCGAGATGTTCGGAGAAACTCCCAACCCCCGCATGAAGGTGGAAGACGCGCGCTGACGGGCACAGGGTGCGCATGGCCGAGAGGCCGGCGCACCGGCATCCGCCGCTATCTGCGGATCTCGGAGGTCCGCTGTGGTGCCTGTCCGCCGTCCGGCGTGGATCCGCCGGACGGCAGCACCGCCGCCGGCGACCATGCAAGCCAATCCTCTCCGAACAGCTCCGCTGGATGGGGGGAGCGCTCGGATCCGTTGCCGCAGGCGAGCGCGGCGGCGGGGCAGTAGCGGTCGCAGCCCCAGCAGATGCGCTCCGGGTGGGCGGGGCGTTCGGGAAATTTCCGGGTCATGGTCGATGCAGGTGTTGCCTGGGGCCGGCAACAAACAGTCTGCGCCGGCGGCAGGGCGGCGTCTTGCGCCGGGTCAAGGCCGACACACCTGCTGACATCGCTTGCAGATGCCATCTTTCCGTCAGGGGGAACGTACCGGTATAACCCGGCCGTTGCAACCCGACAGGAAATGAGATGACCTGGAAACTGCTGTTCTCCCGCGCCGTGCTGGCCTGTGCTGCCGCCGCATGCCTTTCGGCCCATGCCCAGGTGCCTGTGGCCGAAGAACCCAACCATGACAAATTGCTCTGGTCCCACAACCCGGTGCTCGCATACAACAAGCGGCTGGTGTACGACTTCTGGCGGGAAGTGTTCGAGTCCGGCCAGGTGGAACTGGCCGACCGCTACATGAAGGAAGACTATATCCAGCACAACCCGCTCGTGGCCACGGGCCGCGAGCCTTTCAAGCAGTTCCTGGCGCAGGTCACGCCACGCTCGCCCATCCAGCCGAGGGTGAGGGCCCCGCTGGTGCGCATCCTCGCGGAGGGCGACATGGTCACCATGGTGTTCGCCCGCCGCCTGCCTGATCCGCAAAACGCGGAGCAGACCTATACGACCACCTGGTTCGACATGTTCCGCATCCAGGACGGGCAGATTGCCGAACACTGGGATGCGGCCACGAAGAACTGAGGAGGGAGCATCGGCGCACGCCCGCTGTACGTCCGAACGCGACAGTGAGGTACGCCGAATGCCTACAAATCGCATTAATTTGTAACTTTAGTATCGCGATTGTGCTCCCATGACGGATGTTGGCCACGGATGTCGCGTGGCGAGGGCCGGGGGCCGGCCCTTCCCCATGGCGCGGCGTTCCTGCACGAAAGCGGTACTCCCATGAACATTTCACACTGGCCCCTGGGCCGACGGCTTGCGCTGGCATTCGGCGGCGTCATCGCAATCTTCCTGGTGGTGATCGGCGTGGCCATCCAGAGCCAGAACCACGTCAAGACGGCCACCAGCATGAACATCCACACCTACAAGGTGCTGGAGGAGGCCCAGCGGATGCTGCTGGGCGTGGTGGACATGGAAACCGGCGCCCGGGGCTACCTGCTGTCGGGCAGCACCGCCTTCCTCGGCCCGTGGAGCCAGGGGCGCGAGACCTTCGACTCCGCCTGGCAATCGCTGCGCACGCTCACCGCGGACAATCCGGAGCAGCAGAAGCGGCTCGACGTGCTGCGTGCCCGCCAGGCGGACTTCACCGCGGTGATGCAGTCGCTGCAGGACATGCGCCGCGACGTGGATGCCGGCAAGGTCCCGATGGAAGCTTTTGTGGGCGAATTCGGCAAGGCACGCGACAAGGCCGCGATGGACGGTTTCCGCGCCTTGCAGACCGAGTTCTCCAAGGCCGAACGCGACCTGCTCGAAGTGCGCCAGGCCGAGGCGGAAGACGCCCGTGCCACGGCCCTGGAGGTGGAGGTCGGCGGGACCACGCTGGCCGTGGTCGTGGCCGTGCTGCTCAGCCTGTGGGTGACCCGCTCCATCACCCGCCCTCTCGCCAGGGCCGTGGACGTGGCCCGGGCCGTCGCCGCGGGCGACCTGACCCAGCGCATCGAGATCCATGCACGGGACGAGGTAGGCCTGCTGCTGGAGAGCCTGCGCGACATGAACACCGCGCTCGCCACCGTCGTCTCCCGCGTGCGCCAGGGCAGCGAATCCGTCGCCTCCGCCAGCATGCAGATCGCGCAGGGCAATTCCGACCTGTCGTCGCGCACGGAAAGCCAGGCCAGCGCGCTGGAGGAAACTGCCGCCTCCATGGAGGAACTGGGCTCTACGGTGGCGCAGAACGCGGACAACGCGCGGCAGGCCAACCAGCTGGCGCAGGCCTCGAGCGGCGTGGCGGAGCAGGGCGGCGCCGTGGTGGCGCAGGTCGTGGACACCATGAAGGGCATCTCGGAAAGTTCGCGGCGCATCTCCGACATCATCAACGTCATCGACGGCATCGCCTTCCAGACCAACATCCTGGCCCTGAATGCGGCCGTGGAGGCCGCGCGTGCCGGCGAGCAGGGCCGCGGCTTCGCGGTGGTGGCGGGCGAGGTGCGCAGCCTCGCGCAGCGCAGCGCCGGCGCGGCCAAGGAAATCAAGGAACTCATCACCGCCAGCGTGGAGCGGGTGGAAAGCGGCGCGCAGCTGGCCGACCGGGCCGGCAGCACCATGACGGAGGTGGTCGGCAGCATCCGCCGCGTGACCGACATCATGGGCGAGATCAGCGCGGCGAGCAGCGAGCAGAGCGCGGGCGTCGCACAGGTGGGCGAGGCCGTCACCCAGATGGACCAGACCACGCAGCAGAACGCTGCACTGGTCGAGGAGATGGCGGCCGCGGCCTCCAGCCTCCGTTCCCAGGCGCAGGATCTGGTGCAGGCCGTCAGCGTGTTCCGGCTGGCGTCGGACGGCCCGCAGGCGGTGGTGGCCGCGGTGCCTTCCGTGACGGCGGCGCCCGCGGTGCCCGCCCCGGCAGCGGCCCGGCCCTCCGCGCCTGCCCGCAAGCCGTCACCGGCGAAGGTGCGCGCGCCCGCCCGTACACCCGCGCTGCGGCCTGCCGCTGCCGCCGCCGCAGCGGGCCTCATGGCGGCCCCCGCCATGGCGGTCCAGGGAGCGCCAGGCGACTGGGAGTCGTTCTGACCGGATCCGCGGCGGCAGCCCGCCGCTGCGCCAGAATCGGGGCCTTCCAGCCCTTGCACCGCCGCGGCAGCCCCCGTGGCGGTTTTTCCATGCCTGTCCTCGCCTCCCTGCGCCAGTGGGCGCGCCGCCTGAAGACGGAAACACTGAACGTGTATTTCGCCGCGTGCGATCCCCGGACGCCCCGGTCCGTGCGGCTCCTCGCGCTCTGCGTGGCGGCGTACCCCCTGAGCCCGATCGATCGCATCCCGAATTTCATCCCGGTGCTCGGCTATCTGGACGGCGTCATCCTGGGACCCCCCGGCATCGCCCTGGTGGTGCGGTTGCTGCCCCCGGACGTGCTCGAAAGTGCGCGCCGGTGCGCCGGACCGGCGGTGCAACGGCCCCTGAGCGCGGCCATGGCGATCGTATTCGTGCCCATCTGGATCGCGGGCGCGGCATGGCTCGGGGCCTGGGCACGGCGGCGGCGGGGCAGCGCCGCATGAAGCGCGTTCCGCCGGTGGGCGGCGTCCCTGGTGATAGGCTGCACGCCTTCATGTCGGGCCGCGTTCTTTCGTCTTCCCCGGTCAGCCGTCTTGCATGCCTGCGCAGCGCTTTAGCCGCCGTGCCGCTGTGCCTCGCGCTCTGGGCGCCACTGTCCGCAAGCGCCTTGCCGGCCTACGCGGAAGTGCGCGCGGACTACCGCTCGTCCGAAACCCTGGTGCTCTCGCGCGAAGGCGAAGTGCTGCAGCGGCTGCGGACCGACGCCACCGTGCGGCGCGGCCAGTGGACGGGACTGGACGACATATCGCCCGCGCTGCGGGAGGCGCTGGTGCTCAGCGAGGACCGGCGTTTCTACGGGCACAGCGGCGTGGACTGGCGCGCCGTGTCGGCCGCTGCCTGGGGCAATCTGTGGAACCAGCGCACGCGCGGCGCTTCCACCCTGACCATGCAGCTCGCCGGCCTGCTGGACGGCGACTGGCGGCAGGGACCCGGCGGCCGGTCGGTGGCCCAGAAGCTCGGGCAGAGCGTGGCCGCGCAGGTGCTGGAGCGGCGCTGGCGCAAGGACCAGATCCTGGAGGCCTACCTCAACCTCGTGCCGTTCCGGGGCGAGCTGGTGGGTATCGATGCGCTGTCCCGCACGCTGTTCGGCAAGGCGCCGCATGGGCTGGACGACCGCGAGGCAGCGGTCGCCGCGGCGCTGGTGCGGGCCCCGAACGCCCGGCCCGCCGTCGTGGCGCAGCGTGCCTGCGGCGTGCTGCGCGCCATGGCTGCGACCCCTGCGGGCGGCGGCGGGCGTGCGGGGCCGGCCGCCGACTGCGAGGCGCTGGACCTGTTCACCACGGCCGCGCTGCAGCGCCGGGACTACGCGGCCAGCGAAGGCCTGGCGCCGCATTTCGCGCGCCAGCTGCTCGCCCGCACGGACGGGCCGGTTCCGTCTTCCGTGGTCTCCAGCCTCAGCGCGCCCCTGCAGCGCGTGGCCGTGCAGTCGCTGCACCAGCATCTGCGCGAGCTGCACGGCCGCAACGTGGAAGACGGTGCCGTCGTCGTGCTCGACAACGCCACTGGCGAGGTGCTGGCATGGGTCGGATCGTCCGGCCTGCTGAGCCAGGCGGGCGAGGTGGACGGGGTGCTGGCCGCGCGCCAGCCGGGCTCCACGCTCAAGCCTTTCCTCTACGCCCAGGCGATCGCGCAGCGCCGCATCACCGCCGCATCGCTGATCGAGGATTCGCCCGCCTACATACCCACCGCGTCGGGGCTCTATATCCCGCAGAACTATGACCGGCAGTTCAAGGGCTGGGTGTCCGTGCGCACCGCCCTGGCCGCCTCGCTCAACGTGCCGGCGGTGCGGACCATCGCCATGGTCACCCCGGATGCGTTCTTCCGCCAGTTGCTGGCGCTGGGCCTGCCCTTGCGGGAGACGGGCGACTACTACGGCTACAGCCTTGCGCTGGGCAGCGCCGAGATGCCGCTGCTCCACCTGGCCAATGCCTACCGCGCGCTCGCCAACGGCGGGCGGACCGGTCCCGTCGTGTTCCGTCCTGCCCCTGCAGGTGGCCGGCGCACGGGCTCCAGACCGGCCCCGGCCGCTGCGGCGGCAGCGCCAGCGATCGATCCGCGCGCGGCGTTCATTGTGGGCGACATCCTCTCTGACGGCAATGCGCGTGCGCGCACTTTCGGCACCGACAGCGTGCTGGCCACGCGGTTCTGGACCGCCGTGAAGACCGGCACCAGCAAGGACATGCGCGATAACTGGGCAGTGGGGTGGTCACAGCGCTACACGGTGGGTGTCTGGGTGGGCAATGCCGGCGGCGCGCCCATGCATGATGTGAGCGGCACCAGTGGCGCGGCGCCCGTGTGGGCCGAAATCATGGGCTGGCTGCACGGGCGGGGCGTGCGCAGCCGCGCGCCCGAGCCCCCGGCCGGGCTGGTCCGCGCCGCCGTGCGCTTCGGCCCCGAGCCGGGCGGCACGCGCCTGCTGGAGAGCGCGCGCCAGGAGTGGTTCCTCGCCGGCACCCAGCAGCCCCTGTTCGTGGTGGACGCGGGCCCCCGCGCCATACCGCGGGGGCGCGAAGCGCCGGAGGCGGCGGCGGGCGAGGGCGGTGCGTTGGACGGACTGCAGGCCCCGCAGCCGCGCATCGTGTCGCCGGCACCGGGCACCATCGTGGCGCTGGATCCCGACATCCCTCCTGCCCATCAGCGGCTGCAGTTCGCGGCGGCGGGTGGCGCAGCGCCCGGGGGCCTGCGCTGGCGCATCGACGGCAGGGTGCAGGGCCGGGGGACGGAATGGGCCTGGATGCCCTGGCCCGGACGCCACCGGGTGGAGCTGGTGGATGCGGTAGGGCAGGTGGTGGACGAGATCCGCATCGAGGTACGGGGGGCTGGCGTGGTGAAAGGGCCTCGGCCCTGAAATGAGTCCCTGCGGCGGTGGCCCGCGCGTGGCCAGGCTGCCGCGCCCGGCCGGCCCCGGTTCCAGGGATACTGCTTTCCCTTGAGGAAGGAACCGGCATGCATGCCATCGCTCCGCTGCTTTTCGTCGTGATCTGGTCCACGGGCTTTCTGGTGGGGCGGGGGGTGTCCGCGCATGCCGATCCGTTCTGGTTCCTGGCCGTGCGCTTCGTGGGCGTGGCCGTGCTGTTCGGTACCGCGGCTTCGTGGGCGCGTGTCGAATGGCCGCGCGGGCCGCGCCGCATCGCCCTGCATCTCGCCGCGGGGGCGCTCATGAACGGCCTCTACATAGGGCCCAGTTGGTGGGCCATGTCGCGCGGTCTGCCGGCCGGGGTGATGGCACTCATCGGTGCGCTGCAGCCGTTGTTCACCGCCCTCATCGCCGTGGCCGTGCTGCGGCGCCGGCTCGGGCCGTCCACCTGGGCGGGGCTGGCGCTGGGTTTCGGCGGCGTGGCCATGGTGCTGTGGCCGCGGCTATCGGCCAGTGCCGGGATGGCCGCGCTCCCGCTGCCGGTGCTGCTGGCCGCTGCGGGCAGCATCCTCGCGCTCACCGTGGGGTCCATGGTGCAGAAGTCGCCCCTGGCCGCCGGCGATCTGCGCAGCGCCAGCGCCGTGCAGAACCTGGGCTCCATCGCGGTGCTGGTCCTGATGGCGATGTGCCTGGGCGAGGCGCGCTGGGACGGATCGCCGCTGCTCTGGGGCTATCTCGCCTATTCGGTGCTAGTGCTGTCGATCGGCGGTGCCACGCTGCTGATCTGGCTGATGCGCCATGGCGAGGCCACGCGCACGGCGGCGCTGGTGCTCGCGGTGCCGCCGCTCTCCGCCCTGCAGGCATGGGCCATCTTCGGCGAGACGCTCACGGCCCTGCAGGTGGTGGGATTCGCCGTGGCCATCGGGGGCGTGGCGCTGGCGCGGCGCTAGGGGCTGCCCGGGCGCCAGGGGTTGTCGTGGCAGTTCCAGGCGATTTCCGTCGTGAGGCCCTGGCCCAGCACGCCGGCCTGGGCCCGGGATGCCGGCGCGACCGCGAAGACCGTCAGCGCGGCCAGAGTGATGGAGAGCAGCTTTTTCGGAAGACGGGTGCTTCGCATTTTCGTTATGACCTCGAGTGATGGAAGAAGGCGCGCAAAAAGCCCGGCGGAATCACTCCATGCTTCTCACAGGATTGAATCCATGGGGTCGCGGCACCCGAGTCCTGGCGCGATGCGAAGGTCCTTCTATGGCCGCGGAGCGCCGGCCATGCGGCGCACTGGCCGCGATACCTGGAAAAAGGTTCAACCCCGTGCAAAAAACTTCAGCGCCCGCCGGGCGGAGCGCCGGTACGATGCCCTCTGCATCCGCATCCCGGTGGCCGGCAGCCGCCATGCGGCAGAACAACAATGACCAGGAGCATCCACCGTGGCCCCACTGTCCCGCATCACCTGCATCGAAGACCTGCGCACCGTCGCCCGCCGGCGCGTGCCGCGCATGTTCTACGACTACGCCGATTCCGGCTCCTACACGGAAAGCACCTACCGCGCCAATTCCGAGGATTTCCAGAAGATCAGGCTGCGCCAGCGCGTGGCGGTGAACATGGAAAACCGCACCACCCGCACGAGGATGGCGGGGCAGGACGTGGCCATGCCGGTGGCCATCGCGCCCACGGGCCTGACCGGCATGCAGCATGCGGACGGCGAGATCCTCGGCGCGCGCGCGGCGCGGGCCTTCGGCGTGCCGTTCACGCTGTCCACGATGAGCATCTGCTCCATCGAGGACGTGGCCGAACATGCCGGACCGGGCTTCTGGTTCCAGGTGTACGTGATGCGCGACCGCGACTTCGTCGAACGCCTGATCGACCGCGCCAAGGCCGCCGGCGTATCGGCGCTGCAGATCACGCTCGACCTGCAGATCCTCGGACAGCGGCACAAGGACATCAAGAACGGCCTGTCCACGCCGCCCCGGCCCACGCTCGCCAACCTGCTCGACCTGGCGACCAAGCCGCGGTGGTGCGCGGGCATGCTGGGCACCAAGCGGCGCAGCTTCGGCAACATCGTGGGCCACGCCAAGGGCGTGGGCGATCTTTCGTCGCTGTCGTCGTGGACAGCCGAGCAGTTCGACCCCCGGCTCAACTGGCGCGATATCGAGTGGATCAAGAAGCGCTGGGGCGGCAAGCTCATCCTCAAGGGGATCATGGATGCGGACGATGCGCGGCTGGCGGTGGAGACGGGCGCAGACGCCATCGTGGTGAGCAACCATGGCGGACGGCAACTCGACGGCGCGCCATCGTCCATCCATGCGCTGCCGCCCGTCGTCGATGCCGTGGGCCGGGACATCGAGGTATGGATGGACGGCGGCATCCGGGGCGGGCAGGACGTGCTCAAGGCCTGGGCGCTGGGGGCCCGGGGCACGCTCATAGGGCGCAGCTTCCTGTACGGGCTCGGGGCCTTTGGCGAGGCTGGCGTCACCCGGGCCCTGCAGATCATCCAGAAGGAGCTGGACATCACCATGGCCTTCTGCGGCCATACCGACATCCACCGGGTGGACCGTTCCATCCTGCTGCCGGGCACGCTGCCCGGTTGAGACAAACCGATCGGCATGCCCAATGAAGATGGGCTAATCCAAAAAACAATCCATAAGAAACAAAACGTATCTTCATCGACTTTTCGTTTTTTGGGTCGCGTGGTGGACCTACAGCTTTTTTTGGCAGGGAATACCAAAAATTGGGCGTGCTGTAGCGCGGACAGCAACCTGCTGCACGTGGCACTCATCGAGCGGGTGCTCGACCTCATCGACGACGTGGCCAACACCTCCGGACTTGCCCGCGATACCGACATCCGCACCCACTACCTGCAAAAGGCGGTGCTCGGGCAGTTGCCGCAGCTGACGGAGTCGCTGGGCCAGATGCGGGCGCACGGCGCACTGGTGCTGGCGCGTGGCGAGGTGGCACCCGAGGAGCGGGCGCGCATCGAGGCCCTGTCCGACCGGGTGCGCAAATACTACGGCGATGCCCGCAAGGCGCTCGAACTGGCGGCGGGCGTAAGCCTGCCCCCCCGCCGTGGAAAAGGCCCGCGACGCGGCGCTGGCCGCGGCCCAGGAAGGGTTCAACCTGGCCGATGACAACATCGTGAAGGCCGACGTGCTGAGCATGCCGTCCACCGACTGGGTCGCGCGCATGACCCGCATCACCGACACCCAGTTCGAACTGGTGGGCGTGTCGTTCGACGTGCTGGAGCAGTCGCTGGACAGCCAGATTGCGCAGCTGCGCCAGGGTATGCTGGTGCTGGAAGCCGTGCTGGAGGCGCTGGCGGCAGCGGCGCTCTGGATCATGGCCATGGTCACCCGCGCCACCACCCGGTCCATCGACGAGGCCGTGCGGATCGCCGAGGCCGTGGCGGACGGCGACCTGACCGCGCGCGTCGAGCCCCAGGGCCGCGATGAGGTGGCGCGCCTGCTGCACGCGCTTGCCGCCATGAACCGCAAGCTCGGCACGGTGGTGGGCACGGTGCGGCTCAATGCCGAGAACGTGGCCAGCGCCAGCGTGCAGATCGCCCAGGGCAACGCAGACCTGAGCCAGCGCACCGAAAGCCAGGCCAGCGCGCTGGAGCAGACCGCCGCCTCCATGGAGGAGTTGGGCTCCACCATCATCGTGGATTCGATCCGCAAGGTGAGCGGCATCGTGGGCGAGATCACGTCCGGCAACTGGTGGATACCGCGGCGATGTTCCGGCTGGGCGCCGGCGCCTGATCCGCCGCCAGCAAAAAAGCCCCGGGGCCGCGAGGCCCCGGGGCTTTTCCTCATCCGGCGCGGGCCGGAGCGCCTCAGGCGGCGCGCCAGAAGATGTAGTCGGCCTGGTACTTCACGATCTGCTTCTGCCCGGCGTTGCCCGCCGTGCACGGCATGGCCGGCGCCACGCCGCCCTGGGTCGCCACGCGCTGGATGTAGGCCACGCCCTGCATCGCCCCCATGCCCGTGGCAGGGTTCGCCTTGACCAGCTGCAGAGGGATGTTGCCCGTGCCCGCGGGCGCCACGGCCAGTTGCGTGGCGGTCACCTTGGATCCGTCGCTGGTTTCCCAGGTGGCTGGCGGGCCCCAATAGCGGCCCACCATGGCGCCCTTGCGGTCCCAGAGCTTCGCGTCCGGGCCGACGAACACCCATTCGAAGTCGCCCGCCATGTCCTTCTTGGCGCGGCATTCGTACGTGATTTCTCCCTTGCCCACGGTTTCCAGGGCCACTTTGTGCCCTGCGGGCACCTGCACCGCCGCCGGCAGGGACGCCTGCGAGAACGCTCCCATGGGGGCGCCGCCCATATGGCTGCAGGCTGCAAGGCCCAGGGTGGCAACGATCGCGAGGGGAAGATGGATTCGCATGGGAACACTCCTTGGTGGTTGTGATGGGAAGGGCAGGGGCGCTGCGAAGGTGCGCGCACTGGAAGAGCCTGCGTACCGCACGGCCTTCCCGGGATGGAGTTCTGTTTTTTGGAAAGCCGCTTCCTTTACGGCCGGCGCGCGCAGGTGGATTCACCTCTCCGGGATTCCCCTAGCAATGGCGGGTGATCTGCATCCGGGCGGGACCCCGGCGCGTATCGCATGGCATCGGACGGCCGGCACCCACACCCTTGCCGCACCCATGCCTTCCCTCACAATCGGCGCATGGGAACGCCTTGCTCGGACCAGGAACTGATGGAACTCATCGAACGCGTCGCGCGGCGGGATGACGCCGCGCTCAAGCTGCTCTACGACCGCACCGCGTCGCGGCTGTTCGGTGTCGCGATGCGCGTCGTTGGCCAGCGCGAGGCGGCCGAGGACGTGCTGCAGGACGCCTTTCTCGCCGTCTGGCGCACCGCGGCCACCTACCGCGCGACGCTGAGCCCGCCACTGGCATGGATGGGCCTGATCGTGCGCAGCCGCGCGCTCGACCACCTGCGCCGCCGCAAGGCCGACCGCGCGCAGCTCACGCAGGAGTTCGACGACGATGTCGCCCAGTCCTTGAGCGACAGCGATCCGGCGCCGGCCGACCTCGCCCAGGCCAGCCAGGAAGCCACGGCCCTGCACCAGTGCCTGGCGAGCCTCGAAAACCGTCAGCGGGAAGTGGTCAGCCTGGCCTACCTGCGCGACATGAGCCATGCCGAACTGGCCGCGCACCTGCACCTGCCGCTGGGCACGGTGAAGACCTGGATCCGGCGAAGCCTCGACAAGCTGCGCGAATGCATGGCGCGCTATGCGTGACCTGCAGGCCCCCGACATGAAAGCAGGCTCTCCATGGACCTGAACCGCCATCCCGAACTGCTGGAACGCCTGGCCGCGGCCCACGCCCTCGGCACGCTGCGCGGCGGTGCGAGGCGCCGTTTCGAGACCCTGGCGCGCGAGCATGCAACCGTGCGCGCGGCCGTGCTGGCATGGCAGGGGCGCCTGGCCGGCCTGACCGAATTGCAGCCTCCGCTGGAGCCGCCGCCGGCCGTGTGGCTGCGCATCCGCAACCTGGTGGATGCAGAACAGGCGCGGGAGGCGCAGCGAGCCGCCCGGCCGGCGCGGCCTGCCCGGGCGGAGGGCTGGCTGCGCAGCCTCGTGTTCTGGCGTGGCGCCGCGCTGGCCGGCGCAGTCGCCACGCTGGCCGCGGTGGTAGTGGGCGCCGGCTTGCAGGAGCGACTGCGCACCGACAGCGGCGCGCGCATCGCCGAGCTGCAGCGCCAGCTGGAGGCCGCGCCGCAGGTGCGCTACGTCGCGGTGCTCGCCGACGACCACGCCGCACCGTCCCTGCTGGTCACGTTCGATGCGGCGAAGAACGCGCTGGTGCTGCAGCGCGTGGGCGGCTACCGTGAGGCCGGCGACAAGTCCCTGCAGCTCTGGGCGCTGCCGCCCGGCGGCGCGCCGCGCTCGCTGGGCGTGCTCGACCGCCAGGTGCTGCTGAGCCTGCCTGCGTCCGAGGGCGCAGTGCACGGCGTGCCGGCCCTGGCCGTCAGCCTGGAGCCCCGAGGCGGCGTGGCGGGCGACAAGGGGCCGACCGGGCCGGTGCTTTTCAAGGGTGCGCTGATCGAACGCATGGCGTGATCCTTCGTGGTGTCCAGGGCGGAACCCGCTGCCACGGCAGCGGCGTCGCTGGCATACTGCGATCCAGGAGGTGGGTCCCATGAGCTTTCGTCGCAGGCTTGCGATGCGGACATTCCGCACGCCCGTGCTGGCCATGCTCTGCATGGCACTGGCCGCCCCCGGTGGGGCGGAGACGGGCAAGCTGCCGCTCACCGGCGGCGTGAGTTCCATCTCCGGCGCCGCGGGCGGAGGGCTCACGCCCTGGGCCGTGATCGGCACCAACGCGACGGAAGGCGAGATCGGCGTGAGCGCCTTCGCCACGCGGCTGCGCACGCGGGACTACGGCCTGACCAGTTCGGGCCTCGCGCTCGGCCTGTACGACCGGGTGGAGCTGTCCGTGGCGCGCCAGGATTTCGGCGCCGCGCCCGCGTCCGCGCTCAATGCGGTGGCGCCGTTCGGCGTGGAGCCCGACCTGCACCTCAAGATGGACATCATCGGCGCCAAGGTGCGGCTGGCCGGCGACGCCGTCCTCGACACCGATTCGCCCATGCCGCAGATCGCGGTGGGCGTGGAGCACAAGCGGCTGCACCCGGCATCGGCCGGCGGCGTGATCGAGTTCCTGGGCGCCGACACCGAGGGCACGGATGTCTATGTGAGCGCCACCAAGCTGCTGCTCGACCGCAACCTGCTGGTGCATGCCACGCTGCGCTACACCAATGCCAACCAGAACGGCCTGCTGGGCTTCGGGGGCCGCGGGCCGGCCAGGTCGGGGCGATCGCTGCAGCCGGAGTTCTCCGTGGCCTATCTGCTGCGCCGCGACCTGGCGGTGGGTGCGGAATGGCGTTTCAAGCCCGACAACCTGCGGGCGCTGGGCCGCGCCGCCGGGCTGGGCGACGCACTGCGCGAGGACGACTGGCGCGACATTTTCGTGGTCTGGGTGCCGAGCAAGCATCTCTCCGTCACCCTGGCCTACGTCGATCTGGGCCGCGTCGTCCCCGGCGTGACCGCCTACCGGCGCCAGCGCGGGGCCTACCTGTCGCTGCAGGCGGCCTACTGACCATGCGCGGCAGGAGCTTTCACATGCCCATCCTCCGGTACACCGTGGCCGCCTGTGCGGCCTTTCTTGCCTGCGGCGGCCTGCCGGGCGCCATGGCGCCGGCCCGGGCGCAGGAGGGGCCGCCGGTCCAGGCTCCCCTCATTCCGCCACCGGTACCGCGCCAGCCGGTCGATACCTCGGTGCTGCCGGCGCCCCCCGGCCTCTACGAAGCGCTGGGAGGGCGGGAGGGCATCGCCCGCGTGGTGGACCGGCTCATAGACGCCGCGACCGTGCATCCGCAGATCGGCCCGATCTTCAAGGGGGTGCGCCCGCGCGCGCTCAAGGACAGCATTTCGGCGCAGCTGTGCGTGTTGTCCGGCGGCCCCTGCGAATACGAGGGCGTCAGCATGAAGGATGCCCACGCCGACCTGCGCATCCGCCGGAGCGATTTCAACGTGCTGGTGGAACTGCTGCAGGACGCCATGGACGCCGAGCACATACCCTTCACGCAGCAGAGCCGGCTGCTGGCGCTCCTGGCCCCGATGCACCGCGACGTCATCACCGTGCGCTGAGCGAACCCGGGGACCGCGGCCGGGCACCCCGTGGCGCGCTGCGGGCGCCGGGCCGGCGCGGCACAATGCGTTCCGTGAGCGCATCCCCTGACACGTCCGCGCAGTTGCAGGCCGCGGCCCCTCCCGCCAGCGCGGCGCCGGCGTCCCTGCCGCGCCGCATCGCGCACCTGGACATGGATGCCTTCTATGCGTCGGTCGAGTTGCTGCGCTATCCGCAACTCAAGGGCCTTCCGGCCGTCATCGGCGGCGGTCGCCGGCGGGAAGACGACGCACTCGCCAGCGCCTATGCCGGCCGCGAGGCCGAGATCCCCGTGGACGCCTTCCCGCTGCTGCGCGACTACGTGGGCCGGGGCGTGATCACCACCGCCACCTACCCGGCCCGGCAGTTCGGGGTGGGTTCGGCCATGGGCCTGATGAAGGCGGCGCGGCTGTGCCCGCAGGCCATCCTGCTGCCCGTGGATTTCGCGTCCTACCGGCGCTTTTCCCGCCAGTTCAAGGACGTGATCCTCTCCATCGCTCCCGCCATGGAAGACCGCGGCGTGGACGAGGTGTACATCGACTTCACCGAGGTGCCCGGCGGCCAGCGCGAGGGCGGGCGGGTGCTCGCGCGGCTCATCCAGAAAAGCATCTTCGACGCCACAGGCCTGACCTGCTCGATCGGCGTCGCGCCCAACAAGCTCATCGCCAAGATGGCGAGCGAATTCAACAAGCCCAACGGCATCTCGATCGTGCACGAGGGCGACCTGCGGGAGGCCATCTGGCCGCTGGCCTGCCGCAAGATCAACGGCATCGGCCCGAAGGCGGACGCGAAGCTGCAGTCGTATGGCATCCATACCATCGGCGACCTCGCGGCGCGCCCGCGCGACTGGCTCGTGCGCACCTTCGGCAAGGCCTACGGCGCCTGGCTGCACGAGGCCGCCTGGGGCCGCGACGACCGGGCCGTGGTGACCGAGAGCGAGCCCGTCTCCATGAGCCGCGAGACCACCTTCGACCGCGACCTGCACGCCGTGCGCGACCGCGCGGAACTCGGCCGCATCTTCACCGACCTGTGCGAGCGCGTGGCCGAGGACCTGCGCCGCAAGGGCTACGTGGGCAAGACCATCGGCATCAAGCTGCGCTACGACGACTTCAAGATCGCCACGCGCGACCAGACCATCACGGCCCATACCCGGGATGCGGCCGCCATCCGGCGCGCGGCGGGCGAATGCCTCAAGCGCGTGCCGCTGGACAAGCGCCTGCGGCTGCTGGGGGTGCGCGTGGGCAACCTGCTGACGGACGATGAGGCGCGCGAGGCGGAGGCCGCGACCCGCGTGCCCGAGACGCGGCGCCTGTTCGACGACTGACAGCGGCGCCGCGGTGCCTGCGGGTCAGGCGCGCGCCGCCCCGGACGGCGTGCCGCCGCGCCCGAGCCGGTGCCATGCCCGGCGCAACTGGGTGTCCGAGCTGAAGCCGGCCAGGGCCGCCGCCTGCGTCACCGTGTGGCCCGTGTGCAGCGCCGCCTCGGCCGTGGCCAGCCGGATGGTGCGCAGCCAGGCCAGCGGGGCGATGCCCGCGTGGTCGATGAACAGGCGGGTGAGATGGCGTGGCGAGGCATGCGCCACCTCGGCCATGGCCGGGACGCTCCAGTCGCCGGCCGGGTGCTGCGACACCGCGTCCTGCACGCGGTGGAGCGCCGGGTGCAGGTGGTCGCGGTGCGCGAGGAACGGCGAGAACTCCGGATCGTGGGGGCCGCGCCGTAGCGCCACCACCATGGTCTGGGCCACCTGCGCGGCGATCGCCGGGCTGCATTCGTCCGCGATGCGGTGCAGCACGAGATCGATGCCGGTGGTGACGCCTGCGCTGCTGTAGAGCGGGGCATCCGGCACGAAGACCCGGTTGGCCACCACGTCGCAGCGCGGTTCCACCTGCTGCAGCTCCGCGAGGTGCTGGTGGTGCGTGGTGGCGCGCCGGCCCGCGAGCAGCCCGGCATGGGCCGCGAGCACCGAGCCCGCGCAGATGGCCAGCAGCTCGAGCCGTCCCCGTTCCGGCCGCAGGCCGCGCAGCCAGTGCAGCAGCGCGCGGGCCTCATCGGTCGCCACGTCGATCGCTGCGCCCGGCAGGCCGATCAGCACCACCCAGGCAGCGGCAGGCCATGCCGTGGGCAGGGGCTCCAGGCCGCTGAGCACCGCGCCGACCGAGGTGACCGATTGCGGCGTGGGGCTTGCGAAGCGCAGCACGAAACGCTCGGGCAGCCCCTGCGCGCGCAGGCACTGGTTGGCGATGCGCAGCGCTTCCGCCGGGCCCGCCCAGTCCAGCACCAGGCTGTGGGGCAGCAAGGCGAAGACGACGTGGATCGGTGCGGGCCTGCCGCTGGTCATGGTTGCAGGGCCCCCTGCGGATCGGGATGCCAGGGCGTGTCCATCTGGCGGGCCGTGCGTTCGGCCAGCGCGCGCCCGGCAAGGCGTTCCACCAAGTGCAGCGACAGGTCGATGCCGGCACTGATGCCCGCGGAGGTGAACAGCCGGCCGGCATCGCCGTGCTGAACCCAGCGCACGTCCGTGCGCACGTCGAGTTGCGGGAACTGTTTGCGCAGGTCGTCCACATCCTCCCAGTGGGTGGTGACCGTGCCGTCGCGCACCACCCCCGCGGCCGCGAGCAGGAAGGCGCCGGTGCAGACAGAGGCCGTGATCCGCGCGCCGGCAGCGGCGCGCGCGATCCAGGCGAGGGTGTCGGGGCAGCGCATGGCATCGTCCACCACGCCGCCCGGCACGATCAGCACGTCGGGCAGGAACGCCTCGCCGAAATCACCGTCCGGCACGATGCGCAGCCCGGCGCGCGCCCGCACCACGGCTTCGGCGGCGGCCGGACGGGCCACGCAACGCACGTCGAACAGCGGCGGCGTGCCGGGCTGCTCGCGGGCATGCATGCGCGCGGCGGTGGTGAACACCTCGTAGGGGCCGGCCAGGTCCAGCGCCTCCACATCGTCGAACGCCAGGATCGCCACCCGGATGGTGGCTGTGCTCATGCGGCCTCCCTGGCGAGGGCTGCCTCAGTGCCTGCCTGCGCGCGGAATAGTGCCTGGGGCACAGTGCACAGGGTGGCGAAGCGTCCTGCGAGCACCGTCTCCGTGCGGGCCAGGATGTCCGCCGCCGTCAGCAGCCGGCCGTCGGGCTGGCGCATGTCCCAGGTCAGCGTGGCCTCGCCCACGTAGTCCACTTCCCAGCCCAGGTCGCTGGCATGGCGGGTGGTGGTCTCGCAGCACTGCTCGGTGCGGATGCCGCTCACGATCAGCCGGCCGATGCCCTGGCGCGTGAGCCAGACATCCAGCCCGGTGCCCACCAGCGCGCTGTGGCGGTGCTTGGTGAACTCCGCCGCGGGCGTGAATGCGGCCAGCGCGGCCAGGGGGCGCACCTGCCCGGATGCGAGCGCGAAGGGGTTCGATGCCTCTGCGGGGCCGTCGCTGTGCAGTATGCGCACGATGGGAATGCCGCGCGCCTCGCAGCCTTCGATGAGCGCGTTCTGCGCCGCCAGATAGGCGGGCAGGCCGTCTTCCGAGAAAAAGGGGCGGTGGCGGAACGACTCCTGCACGTCGATCACTAACAGACAGGTTTTCATGGCAATTCCCGTAAGCGGGTGGTGGTTGGATTGCCTTGATGGTGCCGTGAAGGAGCAGGAAAGTCCGGCCTTGCGCGGACCTGCATCGATCAATTCCGGACAAGCGCCGAGGATGCGGCCGTCACACCAGCCGCACGGCTTCCAGCTCTTTCTTGAGGTAGGCGTAGAAGAGCGGCGCCGCCACCAGGCCCGCGGGGCCGAATACCGCCTCGGCCACGAACATCACCGACAGCAGCTCCCACACGCCCATGTGCGTGCGCTGGCCCACCACCTTGGCATTGATGACGTATTCGGCCTTGTGGATCAGCACCAGGAAGGCCAGGCAGGCGATGGCCGCGGTCGGCGAAACCGACAGGCCCACGATGGTGATCACCGCGTTGCACAGCAGGTTGCCCACGATGGGCACCAGGCCCGCAAGGAAGGTCAGCGTGATGAGGGCCGGGGTGTAGGGCAGGCGCAGGTCCCACAGCGGCAGGATGGCCAGCAGGAACAGCGCGGTGAGCAGCGTGTTGAACGTGGCGATCCAGAACTGCGCCGCCACGATCTGGCGGAATGCCTCGCCCAGGTAGGTGATGCGGTCGGCCAGCGCCACGGCCAGCGGCCCGCGCGGCCCGCCGGTTGCCCGCACGGCGGCCAGCGCGCCGATGAGCAGGCCCACGTAGGCGTGCAGCAGCCCGCCGAGCCAGGCCCGGCCGGCCATGGCCAGCGCCCCGGCCTTGGCGCCCAGGTAGCCGGCGATGGTGCGCTGGATTTCCGCCGCGCCTTCCGGCAGGTGGGCGCCGATGTCCGGAGGCAGCTTGAGCCGCAGCTCCAGCACCGTCCGGGCCAGGAAGTCGAGCAACTCGCGGTACTGCTGCGGCGCCTCCACCACGTAGGTGCGCGAATGCGTGGCCGCCAGCGCCAGCAGCGCCAGCGGCGCGATGCCCACCAGCGTGGCGGCGGCCACCTGGCCAGTGCGCATGGCGTGGCCACTGGCCTGCCAGCTGCGTGGAAGCACGCCTGCCAGCCGCGGTGCGAGCCAGCGCGTGAGCAGGAAGCCCAGGCAGGCGCAGATCAGGCCCGGCAGCAGGCCCTGCCACATCACGAGCAGCAGGGCGCCGCCCATCAGCAGGTAGCTGGCCGTGCGCACGCCGCGCGTCGGCGCTGCGGGGGGCAGGTCGGCCGTCGGAAGCGGCTCCATGGGACGGGGGCGCGAGGGAGTCGTGAAATGTGCTTGCGGATCAGGCCACCACGACCGGGGCGCCCGTGCCGCGCTCGGCGATCACGCCGATGGTGTGCACGGATTCGCCCTGCGCGCGCAGCGTGGCGGCGACGGCCTCGGCCTGGGCGGCGGACACCACCACCACCATGCCGATGCCGTTGTTGAAGGTGCGGTTCATCTCGATGTCGTCGATGCCGGCCGTCTTCTGCAGCCAGGCGAAGAGTTCGGTCTGCGGCCAGCTGTCGGCCTTGAGGTGGGCGGCGAGGCCCTCGGGCAGCACGCGCGGGATGTTCTCCAGCAGGCCGCCGCCCGTGATGTGGGCCAGGGCCTTGATGCCGCCCGCGTCGGCGGGGTGCTGCGCCAGCGCGGCCAGCACGTTCTTCACGTACAGGCGCGTGGGCTCCATGATGGCCTGCCTGAAGGGCTTGCCGTCCAGCGTGGCGGGGGCGGAGTCGCCGGCGCGCTCGATGCACTTGCGGACCAGGCTGAAACCGTTGGAGTGCACGCCGGCGGAGGCCAGGCCCAGCACCACGTCGCCGGCCGCCACTTCGCGGCCGGTGAGGATCTTCGACTTCTCGACCGCGCCCACCGCGAAGCCCGCGAGGTCGTATTCGCCGGCCGGGTACATGCCGGGCATCTCGGCGGTCTCGCCGCCGATCAGCGCGCAGCCCGACAGCTCGCAGCCGCGGGCGATGCCGCCCACCACCGCGGCGGCGGTATCCACATGGAGCTTGCCGCAGGCGAAGTAGTCCAGGAAGAAGAGCGGCTCGGCGCCCTGCACCAGCACGTCGTTCACGCTCATGGCCACGAGGTCGATGCCGACCGTGTCGTGCATGTCCCACTCGAAGGCCAGCTTGAGCTTGGTGCCCACGCCGTCGGTGCCGGAGACCAGCACCGGCTCCTTGTAGCGCTTGGGCACCTCGAACAGCGCGCCGAAGCCGCCGATCCCGGCCAGCACGCCTTCGCGCATCGTCTTCTTCGCCAGCGGCTTGATGCGCTCGACCAGCGCGTCGCCCGCGTCGATGTCGACGCCGGCGTCTTTGTACGAAATGGGGGTGGAGGAAGCGGAGGAACTCATGGGCTCGATGGTGTGGTGCGGGGGCCGCGGGGCGGGCCGGATCGCGCGGATTCTAAGGCCGCGCCGGCATCGCGGCCCAATGCCCCCTCGGCCGTGCACGCCGCGGATGGGCGGTGCGTGGCGGCACCGGTCTCTGCAGCAGACTAAAATCGCGGGTTGCCCGGGCTGTCCGGGCCTCGCCGCTTGCCCCGGTGCGCGTCGCCGGGACGGCCTTTAGCGTGCGCACGGCCGGTGGCCGTGCACCTTGCCGCCCCCTGATCCTCGTTCCGTTCCTCATCCATGCCGCTGCCGCTTTCCCCGTTCCGCGTCACCGCCGTGCACGTATCCGTG
The DNA here is from genome assembly GCF_900104515.1 of Paracidovorax cattleyae. GTDB lineage: Bacteria > Pseudomonadota > Gammaproteobacteria > Burkholderiales > Burkholderiaceae_C > Paracidovorax > Paracidovorax cattleyae. The sequence goes on along the minus strand of NZ_FNJL01000005.1, from coordinate 73,525 downwards.
CCGCCGGCCCGCCGCGCGCCGGTGGCCATGGCTGGCGGCCTGCACGGGCTCCCATGAAGCAGCTCGCGCTCGACATCGGCCTGGCCACCGGCCCCACGCTGGCGCGGTTCTTTCCCGGCGCCAACGCCCAGGCGCTGCAGCACCTGCGCATCGCCGTGGGGGAGGGCGATGCCGCTTCGGGCGCCGCACCGGTGCGCTCGCCCGTGCCCACCTACCTCTGGGGCGAATCGGGCAGCGGCAAGACGTACCTGCTCGAAGCGGTGCGCGAGGCGCTGCGCGAGCAGGGCTGCACGGTGGGCTGGCTCGACGCGTCGGTGATGCTGCCCACGGCCTTCGACGAGCGCTGGTCTGCCGTGCTGCTCGACGAAGTGCACCTGTATTCCACCGCCCAGCAGGCCGCGGCGTTCAACTGGTTCATCAATGCCATCAGCCCCGCCGTCGGCGCGCCGCGCTGGGTGCTGGCCGCCGGCGAACTGCCGCCCGCCGACCTGCCGCTGCGCGACGACCTGCGCACGCGGCTGGGATGGGGCCACGTGTTCCAGCTGCACCTGCTGGACGAGGCCGAGCGCCGCGCGGTGCTGCGGCAGGAAGCCGACGCCCGCGGCATCGCCCTGGGCGACGACGTCATGAACTACATGCTGGGCCGCTTCTCGCGCGACCTGGGCAGCCTCATGCAACTGCTCGACCAGCTCGACAGTTTCGCGCTGCGCACGCAGCGGGCCATCACGATTCCCCTGCTCAAGACCATGCTGGAGTCCGAATAGCGGGTTGCCGCTGCCGACCCGCCTTTCCCGAACCGCACGCACATCCGCATGACTTCCGACCTTCCGGCTTCCCGCCCACGGCTCGCGCTCTTCGACCTGGACCACACCCTGCTGCCGCTCGATTCCGACTACGAGTGGGGCGAGTTCACCATCCGCATCGGCTGGACCGACCGCACCGAATTCGGGCGCCGCAACAAGGAGTTCTACGACCACTACGTGGCCGGCACGCTGAATGTGCACGACTATGTGCGCTTCGCCGTGGACGCGGTGCGCCAGCGCGGCCCCGAGGCCGCGGAGGCGGCGCACGCACGGTTCATGCGCGAGGTGATCGGCCCGGCCATCCTGCCCCCGGCCCTCGAGTTGCTGCGCGCGCACCGGGACGCGGGCGACGAAGTGGTCATCATCACGGCCACCAACGAGTTCGTCACGGCCCCGATCGCTCGGGCCCTGGGCGTGGAGCAGCTGCTGGCCGTGGAGCTCGAGCGCGACGACGGCGGCTGGATCACCGGCGGCATCCGCGGCGTGCCCTCCATGCGCGAGGGCAAGGTGCGGCGCATGGAACAATGGCTGTCCGCCCGCGGCTGGAACTGGAGCGATGTGGAAAGCACTTTCTACAGCGATTCCATGAACGACGTGCCCCTGCTCGAAAAAGTCGACCACCCCGTCGCCACCAACCCCGACCCCCGCCTGCGCGCACTCGCGCAGCAGCGCGGCTGGCGCATCCTGGACCTGTTTTCTACGCCATCACCATGATCAAGAAGTTCATCGACAAGCTGCTCGGCAAGGCCGCACCGGGCGCGGGCCGTGGAAAGAACCGCTTCGGCAAGCGCGCGGATGTGCCCGCCTCCGAGCACGGCATCGACCCGGAACTCGTGGACCGCCGCGCCACCGAGGTGGTGCGCACGCTCCAGCAGGCCGGCTACGAGGCCTACATCGTCGGCGGCGCCGTGCGCGACCTGCTGCTGGGCCTCAAGCCCAAGGATTTCGACGTGGCCACCAATGCCACGCCCGAGCAGGTCAAGGGCCTGTTCCGCCGTGCCTTCATCATCGGCAAGCGCTTCCGCATCGTGCACGTGGTGCACGGCCGCGGCCGCGAGCACGAGGTGATCGAGGTCTCCACCTTCCGCGCCTACCTCGACAATACGGCCGCCGAGCAACAGGTGAGCGGCAACGAGAAGACCTCCCGGGCCGCGCTCGCAGGCATGCAGCATGCCGTGGACGCCAGCGGCCGCGTGCTGCGCGACAACGTCTGGGGCCCGCAGGACGAGGACGCCACGCGCCGCGACTTCACCATCAACGCGATGTACTACGACCCGGCCACGCAGGTGGTGGTGGACTACCACAAGGGCATCCAGGACGCGCGCAAGAAGGTGATCCGCATGATCGGCGACCCGGCCACGCGCTACCGCGAGGATCCGGTGCGCATCATCCGCGCCGTGCGATTCGCGGCCAAGCTCGCCGGCGTCGGCTTCAGCATCGAGCCCAAGACCGCAGCGCCGCTGGTGGAATCGCAGGCGCTGCTGGCCGACGTGCCGCAGAGCCGCATGTTCGACGAGATGCTGAAGCTGCTGCAGACCGGCCACGCGATCGCCACGATCGAGCAGCTCAAGAAGCTGGGCCTCGCCACCGGCATCTATCCGCTGCTGGACGTGGTGGTGGAGCGGGCCGGCACCTCCTTCGTGAGTGCCGCGCTGGCCGACACCGACCGCCGCGTGGGCGAGGGCAAGCCGGTCGCGCCGAGCTTCCTGCTCGCCTGCGTGCTCTGGCAGGACGTGAAGACGCAGTGGGACCGCCGCCTCGCGCAGCGCGAGCATCCGTTCCCGGCGCTGCAGGGCGCGATCGACGACGTGTTCGACCAGCGCATCGGCGACGTGTCCGGCCGCGGCAAGCTGGCCGCCGACATGCGCGAGATCTGGGTCATGCAGCCGCGCTTCGAAAAGCGAGTGGGCACCACGCCGTTCAGCATGGTCACGCACCTGCGCTTCCGCGCGGGCTTCGACTTCCTGCGGCTGCGCGCCGACGTGGGCGAGGTGGACGAGGCCCTGGCCGACTGGTGGCAGGAGTTCCAGCTCGCCGATGAAGCCCGTCGCGAGGACATGATCGACCAGGTGCGCGAGGAGCAGAAGCAGCGCCAGCGCAAGAACCCGCCCGTGGTGCGCCGCGTGCCCAAGCCGGTACAGCAGGACGGCGCGGCCGTTGCCGATGATGCGCCGCAGGCGCCCGCCGACGCCGATGGCACCGAAGGCAATGCCGGCGATGGCGGTGCCGTGAAGAAGCGCCGCCGGCGCCGCCGCAAGCCTGTCGGCGGTGGCGACGGCGCGCCGCAGGGCGCACCTGACGCCTGATGTCCGGAGCGACCGTGGGCGCGTCCCGGGAGCCCGTCCTGGCCGGCATCGGGCTGGGCGCCAACCTCGGGTATGCCCGGGCCGCATTGGCCGTGGCCGTGGCCGCGCTCGCCGGGCTGCCGTCCACGCAGCTGCAGGCGGTATCGTCCCTGTACGCCAGCGCTCCGGTGGACGCGACTGGCCCCGATTACCTGAATGCCGTGGTGCTGGTGGTCACCCGCCTGACAGCCCCGGCGCTGCTGGATGCGCTGCTGGCCATCGAGGCCGATGCAGGGCGCGAGCGCCCCTACCGCAACGCGCCGCGCACGCTGGATCTCGATCTGCTCTTCTATGGCGGCGCGCGCATCGCGTCGGCGCGCCTTGTCGTGCCGCATCCGCGGGTGGACGAGCGGGCCTTCGTGCTGCGGCCCCTGGCGGAGGTGGCGCCGCATCGGGTGCCGGCCGCTGCACTCGAGCGCGTGGCCGGCCAGCGCGTGGAGGCCACGGCCGGCCCCGGCTGGAGCGGTTTTTAGTCCACCTTCGCGCCGGACGCCTTGACCACCTGCTGGTACTTGGCGCGCTCGGATGCCATGAAGGCGTCGAACTGCTCGGGTGTGGAAGACACCGGCTCGGCCATGAGGGTGGTGAAGCGCGTCCTGGTCTCAGGTGAGTTCAGCGCCGCCACGAAGGCCTTGTTGAGCTTGGCGATCACGGGCTTCGGCGTGCCTGCCGGAGCGACGAGGCCCCACCAGGTGTCCACGGAAAACCCCTTGAACGTATCCGACAGCGGCGGCACGCCGGGCAGCATCGGTGAGGCCTGCAGCGAGGTCACGGCGAGCGCCTTCACCTTGCCGGCGCGGATGTTAGGCGCTGCGGCAGCGAGGTTGTCGATGTTGAAATCCACTTCGCCGGCCAGCAGCGCGAGCTGGGCGGGGCTGGCACCGCGGTAGGGGATGTGCAGCGCGTAGATGCCCGCGCGCTGCTTGAACATCTCGCCGGCCAGGTGGCCCGCGCTGCCATTGCCGCCGCTGCCATAGTTCAACCTGGCCGGGTTGGCCTTGGCGTAGGCGATGAGGTCGGCCACGGTGTGGATCTTGAGCTGCTCGGCCTTGGCCGCGTTCATCACCAGCACGTTGGGCACGCGCACCATCTGCGTGATGCCCGCGAAATCCTTTGCGGCGTCGTAGGGCATGCGGCTGTACAGCCATGGGTTCACGGCATGCGTGGCCGTGGCCGCCAGGCCGATGGTCAAGCCGTCCGGCGCCGCCTTGGCCACGGCGTCCGCGCCGATGTTGCCGCCCGCGCCGGCCTTGTTGTCGATGATGACCGTGCCCAGTGCATCGCGCACCCGCTCGGCCAGCACGCGGGAGGTCACGTCCAGGGGCCCCCCGGGAGCGTAGGGAACGATGAGCCGGATGGTGTTGTCCTGGGCATGCGCCAGGGGCGAAATACAGGCCGCCGCTGCCGTGGCCGCCGAAAGGAGGAAGTGTCTGCGATGCGTCATGTCCGACATTGTGCAAAAAAAACATGGCAACGCATCGGCCAGGCTTCGCTGTGATGTCCTACAGCGTCACGGAGCGGTGATTTCTATAAACAAAACCATGCCCGCGGCGCTTCGCGAAGCCCGCCCCGCCTCTTCCAAGGACATCCCCATGCAGACCTCCCAGGATACGCTTCCCCCTTCCCGCTATGCGGACTGCATCAGCGCCTGCAACGATTGCGCAGATGCGTGCAACTATTGTGCGGCCGCCTGCCTGCGCGAGCCGGATCCGCGGCACATGGTGCGCTGCATCGCGCTCGACATGGACTGCGCGGACATCTGCCGTACTGCCGCAGCGGCGATGGCGCGCGAGAGCGCCCATGCCTACGAGATCTGCGCGCTCTGTGCCCGCCTGTGCGACGCCTGCGCCAACGAATGCAGCCGGCACGACATGGCGCACTGCCAGGCCTGCGCGGCCATGTGCCGCCGCTGCGCGGAGCTGTGCCGGGCGATGGCCTGACGGCTTCGTGCCGCTTGAAGCGGTGCAGGGCCGCGGCCGGCGCGGCTACGCGGCGATGGTGTGGCCGTGCTTGTCGGCTTCCGACGTGAACGCGTCGGCGTAGAACTCTTCCGGCGGCAGCCCGCGTTCGGCACTGTAGGCCTTGCGCGCCGACTCCACCACGACAGGTGCCCCGCAGGCATACACCTGGTGGCCCGACAGGTCGGCGTGGTCGTCCATCACGGCCTGGTGCACAAAACCCGTGCGGCCGGTCCAGCCGTCTTCCGGCAGGGCCTGGGAGACCACCGGCACGTAGCGCAGCCCGGGCATGTCCGCCAGGCACTCGCGCACCCAGGCGTCCATGTACAGGTCGGCGGGCCGGCGGCCGCCCCAGTAGAGCGTGGCCGGCCGGTCGATCCCCTTGAAGCGCAGGTGCTCGATGAGGGCCTTCACCGGCGCGAAGCCCGTGCCCGAGGCGAGCAGGATGATGGGCTTGGTGCTGTCCTCGCGCAGGAAGAAGCTGCCGAAGGGGCCTTCGACGCGCAGGATTTCCTTTTCCTTCATGGCGCCGAACACATGGTCGGTGAAGCGGCCGCCCGGCATGTGGCGGATGTGCAGTTCGATGCCCGGGCTGCCCTCCTGCGTGTGCGGCGCGTTCGCCATGGAATAGGCGCGCCGTGCGCCGTCTTTGAGGATGAACTCGACGTACTGGCCCGCGTGGTAGCGGAACGTGTCGGCCGCGGGCAGCTGCAGGCGCAGCACCATCACGTCGTGCGACGCCCGCGCGAGCGTGGAGACGCGCACCGGCATCTTCTTGATCGGGTAGGCGCTTTCGTCGGTCACCTGGCGGGACTCCAGCACCACATCGGTGAGCGGCTGGGCGCAGCAGGTGAGCACGAAGCCCGCGTCCGCCTCCTCGGGCGTCAGGGCCTTGGACTGGTGCTCGCCGTGCACGACCGAACCGCTGAGCTTGCGGCACTTGCAGGAGCCGCAGGCGCCGTCCTTGCAGCCGTAAGGCAGGCCCACGCCGCTGCGGATGGCGGCGCCCAGCAGGGTCTCGCCGGCCTGGGCGGTGAAGGCGCGGCCGCTGGGCTGCACGGTGATCTGGTGGGAGGCTGCGGCCGTCGCTGCGGTGGTCATGGGGTCGTTATCCTTGCGTGTCTCTTCGTTGCCGGAACCGGATTTTGCCCTCAAACCTGAACCCCCTTGGCGCGCTGCCGGCGCGTTTCCGCCGTGAACGTGTGCTGGTCGTCGGCTGCGGCGACGTGGGCCTGCGCGCGGTGGGCGCCCTGCGCGCCGCGCAGGGGGCGCCGCGCCCGCGCGTGCTGGCGCTCACCTCCAGTCCGGGACGTGCCGCCGCATTGCGTGCGGCCGGCATCGTGCCCCTGCAGGGCAACCTGGACGACGTGCGCACGTTGCGGCGCCTCGCGGGCCTGGCCACGCGCGTCCTGCACCTGGCCCCGCCGCCCGGGGAGCGCGACGCCGGCGCCGCCCGGTGGGCCGATCCGCGCACGGCGGCCCTGGCGCGCGCGCTGCGGCTGCGCAGCCTTCCGCGTGCGCTGGTGTACGGTTCGACCAGCGGTGTCTATGGGGACTGCGCAGGTGCCCTCGTGCCGGAAACCCGGCCAGTGGCGCCCATTACGCCGCGCGCCCGGCGGCGCGTGGATGCCGAACGTTCCGTGCGCCACCTGGGCCGCGCCGGCGTGCACGCGAGCGTGCTGCGCATTCCCGGCATCTATGCGCCCGACCGCGAGGGCGGCACGCCGGAGGCCCGGCTGCGCCGCGGCACGCCCGCGCTGGTGCGCGAGGACGACGTGCATACCAACCACATCCACGCCGACGACCTCGCCCGCGCCTGCGTCGCAGCCCTCTGGCGGGGGCGGCCCCAGCGCATCTACCACGTGAGCGACGCGAGCGGCCTGAAGATGGGCGACTACTTCGACCTCGCCGCCGACCTGTACGGGCTGCCACGCCCGCGCAGGATCACGCGGGAGCAGGCCCGCGAAGAGCTATCGCCGATGCTGCTGAGCTTCATGGGTGAATCGCGCCGGCTCGATGCCACCCGGCTCGCGAAGGAATTGCGCGTGCGGCTGCGTTATCCGACGGTGGCCGAAGGGCTGCGAAGCGCCTGAAAGGCCTCGCGGGTCGTCAGCGGGGATAGATGTTCCCGTTGCCGTCGTAGCACCGGAACACGTTGCACTGCGTGCCCGGAGGCCTGGGCACCGGCACGGCCGGCTGCACCACCACGGGGTGCCTGGGCACGACCACGACTGGCGGCATATAGGCGTCCTGCGTCCCGTAGGTGGTGCCTCCGCCGCGCGAGCGCTCCACCTGCGCATAGCCCGCCGAGCCCAGGCAGTCCAGCTCCATCTGCCGCTGTGCTGCCGACAGGCGGGCCTGGGTCTCGTAGCTGCCCTGGCCGGTCTCGGCGGCCACGCGGTCGAGCTGGCGGCGGGACCGCGCGCACTCGGGCGAACGCGCCGGGTCGGTGGAGATTTCCCGGCCCCGGGCGCGTGATTCCTGCGCCTCCCGCCGGGCCTGCTGCTGTTCGGCCAGCGCTTCCGCCTGCTGGCGCTGGCGCTTTGCCTCCAGCGCCTCGCGCGCCTGCTCGCGTTCCTGCGCGATCTCCTCCGGCGTCTTGCGTGGCTCCACCTCGCGCACGGATGCACCCCGGTCGCAGCGTCCGTCCGTGTAGGTCACCTGGCCGGTCGAGGGGTCCGTGCAGCGCACCACCTGGGCGTGGGCGAACGTGCCCGCCAGGCACAGCGTGGCGATGCAGCCTGCGCGGGATGCAAAACCGGTCATGGAACGCGGCCCTTTCATGCTGGGCTCAGGGCCTCTGGAAGAGGCGACCCGGGCCCTCCTGCGGAGGCAGGCGGCCCTGGGACCGCATTTCGTCCCGCCAGCGCTGCTCGTCGGCCTTGCGGCGGGATTCCTGCTGCAGCGTGCCGCTCAGCGATGGTCCCGAAGGCCGGGCGCGGTCCCGGTCACGGTCCCTGTCCCGGTCGCGTTCACGCTGCCTCTCGCGCTCGCGGGCCTCCCACGCCTCGCGGTCGCGCCGTTCGCGCCAGCCGTCGTCCCAGGGATTCGGCCGCACGGCATATCCCGGAGCGGGCACGACCACGGGATAGCCGGGCCGGGGCACGACGTAGGTGGGCTGTTCGTACACCGAGACCGCACCGCCGTAGGGGTAGGACGGGCCCGTGGGATAGGCATTGCCGTAGGTAGGGCCGGAGCCATAGCCGTAGTCGTAGTACGGATCGCCCGGCACGGCGCAGCCCGCTGCCATGGCGCACGCGGCGGTGGCAGCCAGGGATTTGAGGAGGAGGGCGGGTGGGCGCATGGGCTCTCGCTGCAGGTGCGGATACGGCGCCCGGAGGCAGGCCGGTCCGCGGTGGACGGGCGTCCGGCCGGCAGGCCGCCGGCCAAACGGAGGATGACGGCCATGTGACGCGTCAGCCTGCATTTTGGTTGACCTCCCGTCGCGCTGTCTGTCGGCGCGGGCCCCGATCCCCCGGATGCGGGTGCCGACACCTCTGAGCCCCTCGCCGCCGCCTGCAGCCGGGCTGCTACACCACGCCCGCGTCGCGCAACCGTGCCACGGCCGCCGCGTCCAGCCCCAGGTTCGCCAGGATCTCTTCGGTGTGCTGCCCCAGGGCGGGCGGCGCGTTGCGCAGCACCGGCGGCGTGGCCGACAGCCGTAGCGGGCTGGCCACGCCGCGCACGCTGGCGATGCCATCCGCACCTGCGCTGCCGTCCGGCCGGCGCGGAAGCTCCACGGCGAGCCCGCGCGCGCGCACCTGTAGGTCGTCGAAAGCCTGGGCAATGCTGTTGATCGGCCCGCAGGGCACGGCCTTGTCCTCCAGCAGCGCGACCCACTGCGCGGTGGTGCGCGTGCGGGTCACGGCCTCCACGAGCGGCACCAGCTCGGCGCGGTGCCGCACGCGCAGCGTATTCGTGCTGAACCGTGGGTCCGATGCCCACGCGGGCTGCCCGGCGGCCGTGCAGAAGCGCGCGAACTGGCCGTCGTTCCCGATGGCCAGCAGCATGGCGCCGTCGGCCGTGGGAAAGTCCTGGTACGGCACGAGGCTCGGGTGGCTGTTGCCCTGGCGCCGCGGTGATTCCCCGGTGGCCAGGAAGCCGGCGGCCTGGTTGGCCAGCACGGCCATGCCCACGTCCAGCAGCGCCATGTCGATGTGCTGGCCCTGGCCGGTGCCGGTGGCCGCGTTGTCGCGGGCATGCAGCGCCGCCAGGATGGCATTGCTGGCATACAGGCCCGTGAACAGGTCGATCACCGCCACGCCCACCCGCAGCGGGCCGCCGCCCGGTTCGCCGTCCGCCCGGCCGGTGATGTCCATCAGGCCGGTCATGGCCTGCACCATGAGGTCGTAGCCGGCCCGCGCGGCATAGGGGCCGTCCTGTCCGAAACCCGTCACCGAGCAGTAGATGAGCCGCGGGTTCAGGGCCCGCAGGCTTGCGTGGTCCAGGCCGTACTGCTTCAGCCCGCCCACCTTGAAGTTTTCCACCACCACGTCCGCCCGCAGTGCCATGTCCCGGATCAGCGCCTGGCCTTCCGGGTGGGCCATGTCGATCGTGATGGACCGCTTGTTGCGATTGCAGGCCGTGAAGTAGGCCGCCTGGTCCGTCTCGCGGCCCTGGGCGTCCTTCAAAAACGGCGGGCCCCACTGGCGCGTGTCGTCGCCCAGGCCGGGGCGCTCGACCTTGACCACATCCGCGCCCAGGTCGGCCAGCACCTGGGTGCACCATGGCCCGGCCAGCACGCGCGAGAGGTCGAGCACCCGGATGCCGGCGAGCGCGCCGCCCGCGGGTGCAGGGGCGGGCGAAGAGACGGATGGGAGCGCCGCGTGCATGGCGCCGTCAGTTCGCGAACGCGGCGATGCCCGTCTGGGCGCGGCCCAGGATGAGCGCGTGCACGTCGTGCGTGCCCTCGTAGGTGTTGACCACCTCCAGGTTCACCAGGTGCCGTGCCACGCCGAACTCGTCGCTGATGCCGTTGCCGCCCATCATGTCGCGCGCCATGCGGGCGATGTCCAGCGCCTTGCCGCAGCTGTTGCGCTTGATGATGGAGGTGGCCTCCACGGCGGCCGTGCCTTCGTCCTTCATGCGGCCCAGCCGCAGGCAGGCCTGCAGGCCGATGGCGATCTCGGTCTGCATGTCGGCCAGCTTTTTCTGGATGAGCTGGTTGGCGGCCAGCGGTCGGCCGAACTGCTTGCGGTCCAGCGTGTACTGGCGCGCCGTGTGCCAGCAGAACTCGGCCGCGCCCAATGCGCCCCAGGCGATGCCGTAGCGCGCGCTGTTCAGGCAGGTGAACGGGCCCTTCAGGCCCTGCACCTCGGGGAATGCGTTTTCCTCGGGTACGAACACGTCGTCCATCACGATCTCGCCGGTGATCGAGGCGCGCAGGCCCACCTTGCCGTGGATGGCCGGCGCGGTCAGACCCTGCATGCCCTTTTCCAGCACGAAGCCGCGGATCGGGCCCACGGCGCCGGCCTCGCTCACCTCCTTGGCCCAGACGACGAACACGTCGGCGATCGGGCTGTTGGTGATCCACATCTTGCTGCCCTTGAGCTTGTAGCCGCCGGCGGTCCTGTAGGCGCGCGTGGCCATGCTGCCGGGGTCGGAGCCATGGTCGGGCTCGGTCAGGCCGAAACAGCCGATCCATTCGCCGCTCGCCAACTTCGGCAGGTACTTCTGCTTCTGCGCCTCGGTGCCGAACTCGAAGATCGGCACCATCACCAGCGAGCTCTGCACGCTTGCCATCGAGCGGTAGCCGGAATCGACCCGCTCGATCTCCCGCGCGATCAGCCCGTAGGCCACGTAGTTCAGGCCCGGGCCGCCGTACTGCTCGGGAATGGTCGGGCCCAGCAGGCCCAGCTCGCCCATCTCGCGGAAGATGGCCGTATCGGTTTTTTCGTGGCGGAACTGCTCGAGCACGCGCGTCGCCAGCCGGTCGCGGCAGTAGGCCTCTGCGGCATCACGCACCATGCGCTCGTCGTCGCTGAGCTGCTGGTCGAGCAGGAAGGGGTCTTCCCAGTGGAAGGCGGCAGGGCGGGCCATGGTGTGTCTCCTGAAATCGGGCGAAGGATGTGATTTGCCGGTTCGGCATGTCACTCGGGATGCGTGGATGCTATGCCTTGCAGATGGGCTGCGGCAAGCGATGAAGTTGCATCCAGAAATGAAGTTATGGAATACCTGTGTAGCATTCCCCCATGCGCCGCACCCTGCCGTCCACCCAGGCCCTGGCCTGCTTCGAAGCTGCCGCCCGCCACGAAAGCTACACGCGCGCGGCCCAGGAGCTGTTCCTCACGCAAAGCGCCGTATCACGGCAGATCATGGCGCTGGAGGAATTCCTGGGCGTGGCCCTGTTCCGCCGCACCCGCCACGGCGTGGCCCTGACGCCTGCCGGAACCCACTATGCTGCGCAGGTCGGGCGCTGGCTGGAAGGGCTGGAGCGCGACACGCTGGACGTCATGGCCCACCAGGGGCAGGGCGGCTCCATCCGGCTCGCCGCCGTGCCCACGTTCGCCACCCGCTGGCTGATGCCCCGGCTGCCGCAACTGGCCCAACGGCATCCCGACATCGTCGTCCACATCGAGACCCAGGTCCGGCCCTTCCTTTTTTCGGACGCCGGCTTCGATGCGGCCCTCTACGCCGGCACGCCCGAGCAGGTGGCCAACTGGCCCGGCACCCAGGCCATGTGGCTGCTGCAGGAAGACGTGGCGCCCGTCTGCAGCCCGTCGCTGCTGCCGGACGGCAGGCCCCTGCCGCCGGAAGCCCTGGCGGGATTGCCGCTGCTGCAGCAGACGACGCGGCCCCTGGCATGGCGCCAGTGGTTCGAGTCCATGGGCGTCCACGCTCCCCAGCACGCCCTGGACGGCCCGCGCTATGAACTCTTTTCCATGTCCGCCGTGGCGGCCGCCCACGGCCTGGGCGTGGCGCTGGTGCCGCTGATGCTGATCGAGCCCGAGCGCGCCCGGGGCGAACTCGTGCCGGCCTGCGACCGGCCGCCGCGGGGAGGGCGGGGCTACTACTTCGTCACCCCCGCGCAGCCTCAGTCTCCTGTCGTCTCGGCCTTTGCCGCATGGTTGCAGGACATGGCCGCGACTTGACTCGGGCGGCACCCTGTCCGGTTGCATCGGCTGCCACCCCGGGCTAGGCTGTACCTGCCTGCTGTAGAGCAGGCGCTTGCAGGCTCTGTTTCCCTGCCCATCGTCACAACAAGGAGTACCGGCACATGCAAAACCACACGAGCGGCACCTACCACGCCCCCCATTTCGACCCGACCGTCGATGAGCTCGAAGCCCTCAAGCAACTGGAGATCGGCCGCGCCATCAGCGTGCCGGCGGCGCTGCGCCACCACCTGTCGGGCCGCCTTTACGAGCGCGGCTACATCGCGAAGAACGCCACCGGCGACCTGGTCATCACCGACAGCGGCCGCGCCGTCATCCGCCGCCAGGAAGGCTGACCCGCCGCCGTGCGCCAGGCGGGGGGCGCACCCCGGCTTTTTCTTTTCCGCCCACCCGTCCGACACCGAACCGGCATTCGTCCTACACCGCGGAATTCGGGGTTTTCATACAGTATCGGCTGTGCCTGCATGAGACGGGAATTGTTCCCCTCCTCCGGCAGGTGCCCGGAGATTGAAAACGAGTGGCCAGGCCCGGTGACGGATCGTCCCGCGGCGGGCCGTAGTGGAGGCGGTTCGGGCGGCATTGCCACCAGCCGTTCTCCAGGAATTCTGCGCCGGCCGTGGCGCCATGTCGATGCGTTTCGCATCCACCCCGGCCGGGCAATGTTCCCCATTGAAGGACGAACATGAAAGAAATGCTGACTGTCGTGGCCGGATTCGTGCTTTTCTCCAGCCTGGGAATCGCCTACTTCGCGGCATCCGTCATGAGTGGATTCTGATCAGGCCCTTACGTCCTAGCTCTCCCTCGCTCCCATTCCCCATGCCTTCCCTGCACCGCTCCCCTGCCGACAAGGGCGACCAGCCCGTCGAGCCCGACATTCCGGCGCCACCACCGGAGCCGGCCGATCTGCCTCCCCATTGCGGGTGGCTGACGGGCTCTTCGGCCGTTGCACAGGTTCTGTCCTGACGGCCCCAATCCCTTCCTTCCGTCTCTCTGCCAAGGAACTCCGCCATGCTGTCTCGCACCACCCCGTCTCCCGCCACGCAGCAACAGGTGGATGCCGCAGAGAAGCGGGTGGGTGAGGTGCTGGAGGATCTGGAGACAGACACCCAGGCCGAGGTGAGCAAGATCACGCTGGAGGATGTGGTGGACACCAATCCCCGTACCGGCCGGCCGGAAGTGCAGAAGCAAGTGGATATCACGGTGGAGCCGAAGGCCGAGCGGAAGTGGTCGCGGTGAGCACTGCTTTGGCGCTGCTTTAATTTGGCGATCTTGTGGCGCTTGGATGGTGCGCGGGTGGCAAATTGCAGAGTATCGAAGTTTTCTTTCTTGGCGTTGATGGGCGCGTACGACGCTGGGCCGGTGGAAGCCTAAAGAAAGCCCGCGCGAGACGGGCTCTGTGGATGGGTAAGAATGCTTATTGAACTACAGAAGGCTCTGGAGGTGCAATCTTGCTATAGCCGATGACCCGGCTCGCAATGCCTCTAAAAACCTGTTGGGTACTTTTCGCCCCTTCCTGATCGAACCTGTCGTCTACCACGACGGCGAGGGATTCATGCGCGTTGCTTTCGCGGTTGGTTATATCCACCAGTTTGTATAGTGCCGGAGCTGCCGACTGCGGCGATGGCTTGACTGCGACGTATCCCGTCCCACCGATCTTAAAGTCCAGTTCATGCCGCTTTCCTGAGCTTCCGACATAGCTAGGCCGCTGCTCCAATTCCTGCTCAGGGTGGAGTTGCATGAGTGCATGCGCCACCATGGTAGCGAAAGCTGACCCATCAGCATCTACGCCTTGGTGCTCTTCTTCCCAGGTCGTGATTGCTACCAAACACGCTATGTACCGCGCAAACGCTTCTGCGGGCTGCGACGCTTTAGACAGTACCTCTAGCACTCCACCCTCGTTGAGGGTCGCACCGTGCTTGCTCGCAATGTTGCTCAAGAACCGCAACTTGTGCCCAGACTCGAATTTCATGCCGCGTCCCATGAAATGGAGCAACGTCAACCCATCGTCAAAGAACCGATGAACATCATTGCTGAACGTCTCAACGTACACAGGAAAAGGGTCACCATCAGCAAAAGAAAACGGGGTCACAATCTGCGCAAGCGAACCCTGCTCGTCAATGGGGTGGCAAGCAAATCCGGTTAATTTGAGTAGGTTGCTGCAGATCATGGCTTGAGCCTCAGGTATTCGGGGTCCTCAAGTGGAGGGCGGAACTGGATGTTGGTTCGATGGGAGAAAAATTTCAGGATATCAGGAAAGGACCGCCACTCTCTCCACTGTGGGACTGGATCGCGTCCATCTCCGAAGTGCTCATGGGCTTCGTCGTGCCAGTCGTCTGGACAGTAACTCTTGGCCGTAATCTGGAGTTGATAGACCCTGGCCGGTGGCTGCTTGCGATGCTGTTTGAACACCGTCATCTTGATGGTGATGAGACGTGTGGTCGGCTGGCGGAAGAAATGGATCGCCACCACGAGCCCTGCGTTCTCACCTCTCGAATTCAGTAGCCCCAGTTCAAAACTAAATGCTCCCTTGGGTCGTTCCAAGAGCACCCAGTCGTCCGGCGATGCGTCTTCGCAGTAGTGGGGCTCTGACAGGATTGCCTCAGCCTCCGCCCTTGTAAGGGTGTCCATGTCCCTCCCTTAAGTACTTGTATGGATCTGTTTTTGTAGTGAGGCCTCGCCGTTGGGTGATGCCGCACGGCTCTGTCGACGGGTAGCCTTGAGTTAAGTACCTACCTTTAGAGGATAGTTCTAACCCGTACTCTGCTCTACATCGTTGAGCGAAATCGGCCACGACACTGTAGCGCTAGGTCCGCTTTACTGCCAGCGGGCCCAACTCTTACCCGTGTCGGATCGAGCAAGAGCTTGTAGAGAAGCGATGGCACCGGCAACCCGCACCGCCCGAACCGATCCGCGGCGGGTTGGCGTCAGAGAGCACGGTGCACGCTGCTGGGCTCTTAGCCAAGCAGGGTTTCAAGAAGTGGTAGGGGAAACCGTACCCAGTCGGGCGCTGTACGGAACGCGCGAAATTGAATGCGGAAAACGCGCTAGAACCATGGCGCTGCAGCCATGGTGCCCGGGGCCGGAATCGAACCGGCACGCCTTGCGGCGGGGGATTTTGAGTCCCCTGCGTCTACCAATTTCACCACCCGGGCGACGCGAAGAAGGAAGCCCGGGATTATGGCACAGTAGGGGGCTATGGCTACCACCCCTTCCCCCTCCTATCCCACCATCGAAGACGCGATCGGCCGCACGCCGCTGGTCGCCCTGCAGCGCATCGGCGCGCGGGAGAACGCCGAGCGCGGCACGGTCGTGCTGGGCAAGCTGGAGGGCAACAACCCGGCGGGTTCCGTGAAGGATCGCCCTGCGTTGTCCATGATCCGGCGCGCGGAGGAGCGTGGGGAGATCAAGCCGGGTGACACGCTCATCGAGGCCACGTCGGGCAATACCGGCATCGCGTTGGCGATGGCGGCGGCGATCAAGGGCTACCGGATGGTGCTGGTGATGCCCGAAGACCTGTCGGTGGAGCGTGCCCAGACGATGAAGGCGTTCGGCGCGGAGCTGATCCTCACGCCCAAGAGCGGCGGCATGGAATATGCGCGCGACCTGGCCGAGACCATGGTGCGGCAGGGCAAGGGCGTGGTGCTCGACCAGTTCGCCAACCCGGACAATCCGCGCATCCATTACGAAACCACCGGGCCCGAGCTGTGGGAGCAGACGGGCGGGCGCATCACGCACTTCGTGAGCGCCATGGGCACGACCGGCACGATCACGGGCGTGTCGCGCTTCCTGAAGGAAAAGAACCCCGCCATCCAGATCATCGGTGCGCAGCCCAAGGAAGGGTCGCGCATTCCGGGCATCCGCAAGTGGCCGCAGGAATACCTGCCCAAGATCTACGATCCGCGCGCGGTGGACGAGACGATCAATGTCGGCCAGGACGATGCCGAGGACATGTGCCGCCGCCTCGCGCGCGAGGAGGGCATCTTCGCGGGCATCTCCGCGGCGGGCGCCTGCTGGGCCGCGCAGGAGATCGCGCGGCGCGAGCGGGATGCGACCATCGTCTTCGTCGTGTGCGACCGGGGCGACCGCTACCTGTCCACCGGGGTGTTTCCCGCCTGAGCGGCCCGGCCGGCAACTGCACCATGCACTCCGAACCGCGTTTCTGCACCCAGTGCGCCACGCCGCTGGCCTGGGTCACGGCCCTGGAGGACGGCGGGGAGCGGCAGCGCCTGCGCTGCCCGGCCTGCGGCTGGACGCACTGGAACAATCCCACGCCGGTGCTGGCTGCGGTCGTCGAGCTGGACGGGCGCGTGCTGCTGGCGCGCAATGCCGCGTGGGAGCACAAGGCGTTTGCGCTCATCACCGGCTTCATGGAGGCCGGCGAGACGCCGCAGGAAGGCATCGTGCGCGAGGTGAAGGAAGAGACGAACCTCGACGTGAGCGAGCTCTCGCTGATCGGGGTGTATGACTTCCAGCGCATGAACCAGGTCATCGTGGCCTACCATGCGGTGGCGCACGGCACGGTGCGGCTCTCGCCCGAACTGGTGGACTACCGGCTGATCGCGCCGGAGAACCTGCGGTGCTGGCCCGCCGGCACGGGCCAGGCGCTGGCCGACTGGCTGCGCGGACTCGGCATCGAACCCACCTTCATGGAATGGCCGGGCCAGCGCAGCGAGGCGCCCGTGACTGCGCCTGCACCTATCCTCTCGGTGACAGCAGATGCTGCCTCAGACCCGGCGGCAGGCGTAGCGCGGCCCGGGCCGCTCTAGAATTCTTTCTCTCTTCGCCAGGAAGCCGACGACGATGCACATCCACAAGGAAATCGACACCCGCGGGCTCAACTGCCCGCTGCCCATCCTGAAAGCCAAGAAGGCGCTCGCTTCCATGGCCAGCGGCGAGGTGCTCAAGGTGGTGTCCACCGACAACGGCTCGCTGCGCGACTTCCAGGCGTTCGCCAAGCAGACCGGCAACGAACTGCTGGACCAGAGCACGGCGGGCGAGGAATACACTCACGTGCTGCGGCGGCGCTGAGTCGGGCTGCCCGGGATGCGGCCACGCCCCGCGGACGGGGCGGCGAGACCAGCAAAAAGGCGCTCCCCGGGAGCGCCTTTTTTCCGATGGCAGCGGGTGCCGGCCCAGTCCGAGCCTCAGATTTCCACGGTCTTGAGGTATTCGCGGAAGGCGGCGCCCACCTGGGGATGCTGCAGGGCCAGTTCGACGGTGGCTTCCAGGAAGCCTTCCTTGCTGCCGCAGTCGTAGCGCTTGCCTTCGTAGCGGAAGGCATAGACGGCTTCGCGAGACATGAGGCGCGCGATGGCGTCGGTGAGCTGGATCTCGCCGCCCACGCCCTGGGGCTGGTTGCGGATCTCGTCGAACACGCCCGGCGTGAGGATGTAGCGGCCGGCCACGCCCATGCGCGAGGGCGCGTCTTCAGGGGCCGGCTTCTCGACGATGCGCTCGATGCGGATCAGCGGGCCGCCGGCGGGCTCGCCGGCCACGATGCCGTAGCGGCGCACCTGGTCCTGCGGCACTTCCTGCACGGCCAGCAGCGAGCGGCCCTGCTTGCGGAAGGCGGCCGCCATCTGGGCCATGACGGGCTGGCCGCCGGGAGGTCCCACCATGAGGTCGTCGGCGAGCAGCACGGCGAAGGGCTCACGGCCCACGAGCGGCTCGGCGCAGAGCACGGCATGGCCCAGCCCGAGCGAGCGGGGCTGGCGCACGAAGGCGCAGTCCATGTCGTTGGGCGCGACCGAGCGCACGAGCTGCAGCAGGTCGTTCTTGCCGGCGGTTTCCAGTTCGTTCTCGAGTTCGTAGGCGGTGTCGAAGTGATCCTCGATGGCGCGCTTGCTGCGGCCGGTGACGAAGATCATGTGGCGGATGCCGGCCGAATAGGCTTCCTCGACGGCGTACTGGATCAGCGGCTTGTCCACCACCGGCAGCATCTCCTTGGGGGATGCCTTCGTGGCGGGCAGGAATCGGGTTCCCAGCCCGGCCACGGGGAAGACGGCTTTGCGGATCGCGGAGTTGTCGCTCATTGAAGATTCCTCGGTTCGAAGTTGGATCATTGTCGAAGGAGGGTGGGGACGCCACCGCAGGCCTTCAACCGAAACTGCACCTGGTTACACCCATGGGTACCCATGGCGCCCCGCCAGCGCGGAGCACCACGACGTGCGGTTTCCCGGCTCATCCGAGCCGCGCGAGCTGGTCGCGCAGGCGCTCGAGCGTGGCGCCGAAGTCCGCGACGCGCTTTTGCTCCTGCTCGATGACGGCCGGCGGTGCCTTGGCGACGAAGGCTTCGTTCGCGAGCTTGCCGCGCGCCTTGGCGATCTCGCCCTCGATGCGGCCGATCTCCTTGGAAAGACGTGCCTTCTCGGCGGCCACGTCGATTTCCATGTGCAGGCACAGGCGGGCCTCGCCGACCACGGCCACGGGCGCGGCCTGTGCGGCGACGGCCCAGGTGGCTTCGTCGTCGAACACCTTGACTTCGCTGAGCTTGGCCAGGGCCTGCAGTGCCGGGGCAGCCGCGCGCATGAAATCGGCGTCGCCGACGGCGTAGAGCGGCAGCCGCGTGGCCGGGGACACGTTCATTTCGCCGCGCAGCGTGCGGCAGGCATCGACCAGGGCCTTGAGGCGGCCGACATGGGCGATGGCGGCCTCGTCGATGCGCTCGGGCTGCGCCTGCGGATAGGGTGCGACGCTGACCGACGCGCCCTCGCGTCCGGCCACCGGCGCGACCTTCTGCCAGAGTTCCTCGGTGATGAACGGGATCAGCGGGTGCGCGAGGCGCAGGATGGTTTCCAGCGTGCGGATCAGCGTGCGGCGGGTAGCGCGCTGCTGTGCTTCGCTGCCGGTCTGGATCTGCACCTTGGCGATCTCGAGGTACCAGTCGCAGAACTCGTTCCAGACGAATTCGTAGATGGCCTGGGCGACGTGGTCGAGACGGTAGTCCTCGAAGCCCCTGGCGACTTCCGCCTCCACCTTCTGCAGGACGGAGACGATCCAGCGGTCGGGCTGGCTGAACTGCAGGTAGCCGCCGTCGCAGTCGGCCTGGGTGTGGTCCGAGAGGCCGCAGTCATGGCCTTCACAGTTCATCAGCACGAAGCGGCTGGCGTTCCAGAGCTTGTTGCAGAAATTGCGGTAGCCCTCGCAGCGCTTGCTGTCGAAGTTGATGCTGCGGCCCAGGCTGGCGAGCGCGGCGAAGGTGAAGCGCAGCGCGTCGGCGCCGTAGGCGGGGATGCCTTCGGGGAACTCCTTCTGCGTGTTCTTGCGCACCTGGGGAGCGGTCTCGGGGCGGCGCAGGCCGGTGGTGCGCTTTTCCAGCAGGGGCTCGAGCGCGATGCCGTCGATCAGGTCCACCGGATCGAGCACGTTGCCCTCGGACTTGGACATCTTCTTGCCCTGGGCATCGCGCACGAGGCCGTGCATGTACACGTGCCTGAACGGCACGCGGCCCGTGAAGTGCGTGCTCATCATGATCATCCGGGCGACCCAGAAGAAGATGATGTCGTAGCCCGTGACCAGCACGGAGGAGGGCAGGTAGAGGTCGTAGTCTTTCGTGGCGGAAGTGTCGTCCAGCGCTTCGGGCCAGCCCAGCGACGAGAAGGGCACGAGCGCGGAGGAGTACCAGGTGTCCAGCACGTCGGCGTCGCGCGTGAGCCTGGCGCCCGCGCCGGCCTGGGCCTGGGCGTCGGCCTCGCTGCGGGCCACGTAGACCTTGCCGGCCTCGTCGTACCAGGCGGGGATCTGGTGGCCCCACCAGAGCTGGCGGCTGATGCACCAGTCCTGGATGTTGTTCATCCACTGGTTGTAGGTGTTGACCCAGTTCTCGGGCACGAACTGCACCTGGCCGGAGGCCACGGCATCGATGGCCTTCTGCGCGATCGACTTGCCCGTCGGGTCGCCCTTGCCCACCTCGCCCATGGCGACGAACCACTGGTCGGTCAGCATGGGCTCCACGACCTGGCCGGTGCGGGTGCAGATGGGGACCATGAGCTTGTGCTTCCTGGTCTCGACCAGGGCACCTGCCGCTTCCAGGTCGGCCACGATGGCCTTGCGGGCCACGAAGCGGTCCATGCCGCGGTATTTCTCGGGGGCGTTCTCGTTGATGGTGGCCTGCAGGGTCAGCACCACGATCATGGCCAGGCCGTGGCGCTGGCCTACCTGGTAGTCGTTGGGGTCGTGCGCGGGCGTGACCTTGACGACGCCGGTGCCGAATTCCTTGTCGACGTAGGCGTCGGCGATGATGGGGATCTCGCGGCCCACCAGGGGCAGGGTGACGGTCTTGCCGACCAGGGCCGTGTAGCGCTCGTCCTCGGGGTGGACCATCAGCGCCACGTCGCCCAGCATGGTCTCGGGCCGCGTGGTGGCCACCGTGAGGCTGCCGGAACCATCCGTGAGCGGGTAGGCGATGTGCCAGAGCGAACCGTCCTTTTCCTCGCTTTCCACTTCCAGGTCGGACACGGCGGACTGCAGCACCGGGTCCCAATTCACGAGCCGCTTGCCGCGGTAGATCAGGCCCTGCTCATAAAGGCGCACGAAGGTGTCGGTGACGACCTTCGAGAGCTTGTCGTCCATGGTGAAGTATTCGCGGCTCCAGTCCACGCTGTCGCCCAGGCGGCGCATCTGCGTGGTGATGGTGTTGCCGCTCTTTTCCTTCCATTCCCAGACCTTGCGGGTGAAGGCCTCGCGGCCCAGGTCGTGGCGGCTCACGCCCTGTTCCTGCAGCTGGCGCTCCACCACGATCTGCGTGGCGATGCCGGCGTGGTCGGTGCCCGGCACCCACAGCGTGTTGTGGCCCCGCATGCGGTGGTAGCGCGCCAGGCTGTCCATGACGGTCTGGTTGAACGCATGGCCCATGTGCAGCGTGCCGGTCACGTTGGGCGGCGGCAGTTGGATGGCGAAGTTCTCGCCGCGGGCCGCGGCGCCGGCGTCCGGCGCGCCGGTGCCGCGGTAGCCCGCCGCGCCGTAGCCCCGGCGCTCCCACTCGGGGCCCCAGCGGGCTTCCAGGGCGGAGGGTTCGAAGGACTTGGACAGGCTTTCAAGGCCGGGCTGGTGCAGGGGCGAGCTCATGGGCGTGGAAACGAGGGAGGTGCGGCGCCTCCGGAAAGAGGCGCTGTCGCGTGGGGAATGGGCTGAACGGGGGATTCTACGGGCCGGCTCCGGAGCGTGCGGCGGGCGGTGTCTCGTTTTGTTACGTGCTGGCGGTGGACCGCGCCGCACCGGCTGCGAATAATTCGCGGCTCCGCCACCGGCGGCGGCCCGGAGGGGGCCGCCCGACCTGGCCGGCCGTCTTTCAGCCGCGACGCTCGCGGCTGGCGGCGCCCTGCTGTTCGCCGTGCTCGGGCTGGGGGCGCTGGCGTTCGTGAACCGGCCGCTGCAGCATGCGAGCTTCGTGGCGGTATGGCGGCTCACCACGTGGGCGATCGCGATGTCGCTGGTCGTGCAGGGCGCCATGCTGACGTGGCTGGCGTTCTGGGTGCCGGCGGTCTTCTTCCACAGGTACTCGCCCAAGCTCATCCTCGTGGTGGCGCTGGGCATGGCCGTGGCCGTTTACCTGGCCGTGGCGGCGATCTTCCGCAGGCTGCCGCGGGACAATGCGGTGACGGGCGAGACCATCGCCGAAGCCGATGCGCCGCAGCTCCGGCAGCGGGTGCGTGCCCTGGCCGCGCGCCTGGGCACGGAGCCTCCTCGCCACATCGTGGGCGGCATCGATGCCAATTTCTTCGTGACCGAGGCGCCGCTGACGGTGCAGGGGCGCGAACTCACGGGCCGCTCGCTGTTCATCAGCCTTCCGCTGCTGCGGGTGCTGGACCAGCACGAGGCCGATGCGGTGCTGGCGCACGAGCTGGCCCACCTGGGCGGCGGCGATACGCGCAGCAGCGCCCGGCTGGGCCCCAAGCTGGTGCAGTTCGACCACTACCTGCATGCGGTGCGCGAGGGTGGCCTGTCGGCGCTGGCGTCGCCGCTGCTCATCCTCTACCGAACCATCTTCGAGATTGCCCTCGCGCGGGACAGCCGCGAGCGCGAATTCCGGGCCGACCGCACGGCCGCGGAGGCGGTGTCGCCCGAGGGCATCGCCCGGTCGCTCGTGAAGATTGCCGCCTACGCGCAGTACCGGCACCGCATCGAGGAGGACCTGTTCGGCCGGGACCAGCGCCACGGCCAGGCGCTCGGCATCGCGGGCTTCATCGCGCAGGGGCTGGGGCCCTATGCGGAGTCGCCCGGTTTTGCCGAGGCCATGCGCTCGGCCCTCGTGCTGCATCCCTTCGATTCGCATCCGCCCATTCCCGAGCGCATCGGGCGCGTGGGAGTATTGCTGGACGAGGCCGATTACGGCGCCATCGTGCAGCGTGCGCCGGCATCCACCTGGGCACAGGAGATCCTCACGGTGGAGGCGATCGAGGCGCGGCTGTGGCCGGAGTACGAGGCGGCTTTCGCGGAAAACCACGAACGCAGCCTGGCCTACCGCTACGAGCCCGCGAACGATGCGGAGCGGGCGATCGTGCTGCAGTACTTTCCACCGTAGTCTCTCGGGGTCAGGGGCGGCAATACGGGGGAGGTCAGCATCGACGGCATCCGTGCCACGCGGGGCGACCAGCATGTGCCCTGGGACGCCGTGAAGGCGCTGCGGTTCAGCGAGAGCGCGTTCACGAACGCGCTGGTGGTCACGCACCCTGAAAAGCACTTGCTGCGGCACCGCACGACCAGGATCGCGCTGGCGGGCATGCGGTCCGAGAAGGACCGGTTCAAGGCCGTGGTGGGTGCCTACTGGCAGCGCCACCAGGTGATGCGCATGCACCAGGCCGAAGGCTGAGTTCCGGCTGCGTCCCGTCTACGGTACCGCACCGGCCGTGCGGCAGGCCGGCCTGGGTGCCTGTTTCAGGTGGAGGTGCCCGGCACGTACTCCGGCCGGTCGTTGGACTGGGGCTTGAGCGGGGCTGCCGACCTGCCTTCGGCGCGCTCACGGCGCCATTGTTCCTTGCGGGCCGCCCATTCGGCAAGGCGCTGATGGGCCACCTTGCTGTCCTTGGCCATGTGCTCTTCGTCGGCCAGCTGGGCAGCCAGTTCGAGCCGGATGCCGTTCGGGTCGAAGAAATAGATGCTCTTGAAGATGTGGTGATCGGTCACGCCGAGCACCTCGACGCCGTGCGCCTGCAGGCGGGCCTTCGTGTTCTCCAGTTCCTCGACTGTATCGACGCGGAAGGCGATGTGGTTGACCCAGGCAGGTGTGTTGGGGGAGGGCTCGGGCTTTACGTCGTCGCCCAGGTCGAAGAAGGCAATGAAGGAGCCGTCCCGCAGCCGGAAGAAGAAGTGGGTGTAGGGGCAGTACTCACCGGTGCTGGGCACGTAGTCGCTCTGGATGATGTGGTAGAGCGGCAGGCCGAGGATGTCTTCGTAGAAATGCCGCGTTTCCTCGGCGTCGCGTGCCCGGTAGGCGTAGTGGTGCAGCTGCTGCACCGCGGCAGGCGCGGGCAGGGTGGCCAGATCGGGGCGGGGCAGTGCGCTCATGGCTGTCTCCTTGGAATGGATATCTGAATTGTACTATCCGTAATCAGTTTCATATAAAGCAACTTGCTGAAGTCCCTGGTGCCGACGTATAGTCCTCGCTCGAGGCTGTCGAGGCCGCCTGCCTTCCTTTTCGCTTTTCTGTCGAGGTATCCGCCGATGCGCCTGTGAGCCCCTTCCCATCCGTTCCACCCCTTGCTCGTTGCGGGGTGGCCGATCACGATGGTTTGGAGTGCCCGGCATGGCGACCTTCAACGCGGGCAGACGCCCGCTTTCTTCCCGCAGCGCAGCGCGCGCTGCCTCTTCCTTTTCCGACCCGACCTTGTCCTCCCGTGGCGTGGAGGGGGCGGCCGCATGGCTGCAGTTGCGCCAGGTGCAGTGGTGCACTCCAGGTGGCGAACCGCTGTGGGCCGAGCCGCCGACGCTGAGCCTGCCGCCCGGCGTCACCGGCCTGGTGGGGGACAACGGCGTGGGCAAGAGCGTGCTGCTGTCGATCGCGGCCGGCGCTGTGCAGCCGTCTTCCGGCAATGTGCTGTGCACGGGGACATTGCGGGCCGTGGGCCAGCATCCGCCGGGCGCGACCCTGGCCGCGCTGGCAGGCCTCGACCGCGAGCTGGAGGCATTGTGGCGGCTGGAGTGCGGCCAGGGCACCGCCGAGGACCTGCTTCTGGCGGACGGCCGCTGGGACTGGCCGGCCCGCTGGCGACAGGCGCTGGAGGATGCCGGGCTCGGCCACCTGCAGGGCGATGCCGATGCCAACCACCTCAGCGGCGGAGAACGTGTGCGCGTGGCGCTGGCCGGGGCCTTTTTTTCGCAGGCCGAGGTGCTGCTGCTGGACGAGCCCACCAACCACCTGGATGGCGAAGCACGGCGCTGGCTGCAGCAGGCGCTGGATGTCGGGCGTGGCGGGCCGCGCGCCGTGCTGGTGGCAAGCCATGACCGGGTGCTGCTGGAGGGCGCGGACCGCATCGCGGAACTGTCATCGCGCGGCCTGCGGTTGCACGGTGGCGGCTGGAGCGCGTATGCCGCGCAGAAGGCGGCAGAGACCCAGGCCGCGCACGAAGCGCTGCGGCAGGCGCGTGCACAGCGCGATGGCGCGCTGCGGGACCTGCGCCGCCAGCAGGAGGCCCAGGCGCGGCGCAATGCGCTCGGGGACGCGGCACGCCGGGTGGCGAACCAGTCGCCCCTGGTGCTGGACCGCATGAAGGACCAGGCCGAAGCGCATGCGGGGCGGGAGGACGTGCGCCGGCAGCAGGCGCGTGAACAACTGCAGGACACCGTGCGCGAGGCATTCGCCCGGGTGGGCGCGGAGGCCACCGTGGCGCTGCCGCTGCCTGCCAGCGCTGTCCCGGCGGGCAAGCCGGTGCTGCGGCTGGAGGGGGCGGTGCCGCCGTTCGGGCCACAGGCGCCGCTCGACGGGGTCTGGAGCGGGCCGGTGCGCATCGCCGTGACCGGGCCCAACGGTTGCGGCAAGAGCACCTTGCTGCGCATGCTGGCCGGGCACGTGCCGCCGGCGGCGGGCCGCGTTGACTGTCTGGTGCGTGCGGTCTGGCTGGACCAGGATGCCGGGGCCCTGCTGCCGCCGGAGCACAGTGTGATGGAAGCGCTCGCGCTGGCGGAATCGCCGCTGCCCACGGCGGAACTGCGCACGCGCCTGGCGCAGCTCGGCCTGGGGGCGGACCGCGTGCTGCGCCCGTCCGGCAGCCTCAGCGGCGGCGAGCGCGTGCGGGCGGCGCTGGCCTGTGCCCTGTGGGGTGGAGCGCCGGCGCAGCTGCTGCTGTTGGATGAGCCCTCCAATCACCTGGATGCCCGCGCGGTGCAGGCGCTGCAGGAAGCGCTGTCATCGTTCACCGGGGCGATGGTGGTGGTGTCGCACGACCGGCATTTCCTGCAGGCGCTGGCGCCGCAGGTGGCCTGGACCTGGGAGGACGGGTGCTGGCATCTCGACGGTGCGCCGGAGGCCGCGCGCTGACGGGTGCAAGAGAGCCCCGCCCGCCATCCGCGGCGGCTGCCAGACCGCGGCTCAGGAGGCGAGTGCGGCGTGCTTCCAGGCCGTGGCCGCGGCTTCCGTGTCGCCGCGCTGTTCAGCGAGGTCGGCGAGGTGGCGCCAGGCGCGGCAGCGCAGCGGGCCTTCGTCGAGCTGCTGCGTGGCTTGGGTGAACAGCTGCTGGGCCTTGCCCCAGAGCTGGCGGCGCAGGCAGGCCATGCCGGACAGGTACTGCAGGCGCGCGTCGCGCGGGTTGGCCTGCTGGGCGGATTCGATGCGTGCCAGCCAGGCCGCGTCGAGCGCGTCGAGGTTGCTTTCCAGCACGCGCACGAGCTTGAATGCGTGGGCGTCGGGTAGCGGGTTGGCGATGTCCACCATGCGTTCCCAGGCGGGCAGCAGCCAGGTGCGCACCTGGCCGTGGTCGCCGCCGAGGGCGGTGAGGCGCTGCGCGGCATGGATGGCCAGTTCGGGCATGGCACGCTCCGCCGGCTCGAACGCCATCCAGGTCTGCTGCAGCTGGGCGGGGTCGTGTGCGCCGTTGAGCAGTTCGATGGCGAGGCCGCGCACGATGCTCTGCGCCGCGGCGGGCGAGAAGGCACGGTGCTTGCCGAGCAGGCGGGCG
This sequence comes from Paracidovorax cattleyae, assembly GCF_900104515.1. GTDB lineage: Bacteria > Pseudomonadota > Gammaproteobacteria > Burkholderiales > Burkholderiaceae_C > Paracidovorax > Paracidovorax cattleyae. The sequence goes on along the minus strand of NZ_FNJL01000005.1, from coordinate 47,196 downwards.
GTTTCCAGCGCCTCCTGGGTCTGGTGCGAAAGGCGTGTGGCCTTGAGGCGCGCCCGCAGTGCCAGCGTGCGCCGTGCCGCGCCTTGTGGCAGGGCGGCGAGGTGCTCGAGCGCGGTGGTCGCGTCGCGTTCGTCGAGCGACCAGCGGGCGGCGCGCAGCTGCGCGCCTTCGCGCAGTTCCAGCTCGCTCACGGGGGCGCGAGCCGGGATGTTGTCCAGGGCATTGCGCAGGTGGGCCTCGCGGGTGGCGCGGTCCTGCAGGGCGTGGGAGCTTTCGGCGGCGACGAGGTGGGCCAGCGTGCGCAGCTGGCGACCGTGTGGCACGGCTTCTCCGGCGGCTTCCAGGGCGTTTTCCTGGGCGAGGGCGGCCATGGCGGCCTTGCGCGAGCGCAGGAAGCGCCCGGCCAGCAACTGCGAGAGCGCGTCGAGCAGGGCCGCATGCATGGAGCGCTCCTTCTGCTGCACGCGCCAGCGCCGCGCCTGGCCCGGCAGCTCGAGCAGCGCGGACAGCGCGCGCAGTGCGGCATAGAGGATCGCGAAGCCGCCGAAGAACAGCAGCAGCACGAAGTTGAGCGACAGGTCTACGCGGTAGGGTGGCCAGAACAGGGTCACGGTGCCCTGGTTGTTGCCCGCGAACAGGGCGGCGGCCACGGCCGTGCCGAAAAGTACCAGGAACCAGAGTGCTGCGCGCATGGGTGGGTGGTCTCCTGCGCGGGTCAGCGGCCGGCGGCGGCGGTGGCCAGCGCGGCGAAGGTTTCGTCCAGCGTGGGCAGGGCCGCGCCCTTGAGGTGGACCTGTGCCTGCTGCAGCACCGCGGCCGCCGTCTGCGTGCGGCGCGACGCGGGATCGAAGTACCGGCCCAGGGCGTTGTTCGCGGCGGAGAGGTCGGCGCGCGCCGATTCGTACTGGCGCGCGAGCAGCGCGAGGCGGGCGTTCATCAGCTGGAGCTTGAGGTTCTCGCGCAGGAAGAAGGCCTGGTCGGGCGCGATGAGGATGGCCTCCGGGCGGTCGATGCGGGTCACGCGCAGCAACTGGCGGGCCTCGTCGCGCACGACTTCCCAGGCGCGCTGCAGCGTGGCCTGCCACCAGGGCAGGGTGCCGTCCGCGCCGGCTGCCGCCGGGCCCTCGGACGGGCGGGCGGCGGCATTCATGCGGCGCGTGGCCGCGGCCTGCGCGACGGCGTTCTGCAGGGGCAGCTCGTCCACCTGGCGCATGAGGTCGTCCAGGCGGGCCAGCAGGCCGGCCGTGTCGGTGACCTGCGCCGAGCCCACGCGGTCGAGGTCGCGGCCGATGGCGCGCGCCACCGGGGCCAGGCGCGGCTGGGCGGCCCGCTCGATGCGCTGGCTGGCGCTCTTGAGAGCGGCCATGACGGGTTCCAGGCTGCCGGTGAGCTGGGCCTGCTGCTGCGCGAGGCGCAGCGCGGATTCGATGTCCACCACGAGGTTCTCGTCGCGCGAGCGCGAGAGGCTCTGCATGAGTTCCTCGAGCTGGCTGCGCTGCAGGGCGACTTCGCTCACGCGGGTTTCGTTCACGGCGATGCGCGCCGAGACGTCGCGCGCCATGTCCAGCGCCTGGTTGGCGAGGGTGCGGGCCTCGATGGACTGCGCGCCCGCATCGGCCGACTGGCGTGCGAGCTGTTCCTGGATGCTGCCGAGGCGCTGCCACAGCATGACGCTGGTTGCGAGGCCGGCGACGGCCACGACGCCGAGCAGCGCCAGCACGGCGCGCTGCACGCCGGAGGCCTGGGGCGCCGGGGTTGCGGGAGGCGCGGAAGGTGCTTGGTGGGGCTCGGAACTCATGGGTGGGATTCTATCGATGCCACCACGTCGTTCAGGGCCGGGCGGCACTGGCGCACGGCCCCGAAGCCGGCGTCCTGCGCGGCCTGCGCGATGCGGGGGTGGGTGGCAAGCGCGCGCGCACCGGACCAGTCCTGCCCCGGCAGCGCTGCACTCAGGTGCGCCACCGCCTCGGAGCTGCTGAAGAGCCAGAGCGATCCGTCCGTGGCCGCGGCGCGGGCGAGGGCCAGTTGCTCCGTGCCGAGGTCGGGGGCGCCGCGTTCGTAGGCTGCGACGAATTCGGCCTGCCCGCCGGCGGCGGCGATCTGCTGCGCGAGCCATTCGCGGCCCGTGCCCGCGACGGTGTCCGTGCCGTCGCCGTCGGCCTGCGCGCCACGCACGATGAGGATGCGGTCGCCGTGCCGCACCTGTGGCCCCACCTGCGTCCAGAGGGATTCGGAGTCGAACTGCGTGGCGTCGGGCGCGGGCCGGTCGATGGCCTCGGCGGGCACGCCGGCCTGCCGCAGCGCCTGGGCGGTGCCGGGGCCGGGCGCCCAGATCCGCGGAAGCGCGGCCGGATCGCCCGCGAACAGCGTGGCGCCGGTTCCTGGCGGATCCAGGAAATAGTGGGCCGCGTTGCTGCTCACGAACATGACCGCCCGCCAGCGGTGCCAGGCTTCGCGGGCCGCCTGCAGCGCTGCGCGGGCTTCGGGATGGGCGCATCCGTGGATGGCGATGAGGGGCAGGGCCACGGCGTCGATGCCGCGCGCATGCAGGTGCACGACCCACTGCGTGGCGTCGCGCTCCGGGCGGGTGACGATGGCGCGGCGCGGGGCCGGAGGCGGGGGGGAGCGGTGCACGGGGTGATGCGGGCTCGGTGGGGGGCGCTGCGGTCAGGCCGGGATCTGCGCGCCGTCCGCGCGCAGCTGCGCCGCGACGGCGGAGCCGAGCGCCTCGGCTTCGGGCAGGGAGGCGACCGGCGCGGACACCTGCACGCGCACCAGGGGACGGATGCCTTCGGGATCGCCCCAGGCACCGTCCAGGCGCAGCGTGCTGGCGTCCGTCCACCGGCCGTGGGCCGCGAGCGGCACGGAGCAGCTGCCGCCCAGTGCGCGGCTCACGGCGCGCTCGGCGGCCACGCAGAGCCAGGTGGCCTGGTGGGCGAGTGGTGCCACGGCCTGCAGCAGGTCATGGCGTTCGGAGCGTATCTCCAGGCCCAGCGCGCCCTGGCCGGCGGCCGGCAGCATCTCGTCGGGCTCGAACAGGGCGCGGATGCGGCCTTCCAGGCCCAGCCGCTTGAGGCCCGCGGCCGCGAGCACGATGGCGTCGTACTGGCCTTCGTCGAGCTTGCGCAGGCGGGTATCCAGGTTGCCGCGCAGCGGCTGGATGACGAGGTCGGGGCGCAGCGCCTGCAGCAGCACCTGCCGGCGCAGGCTGGAGGTGCCGACCACGGCGCCCCGGGGCAGGTCGGCGAGGCAGGCGTGGCGCGGCGAGACGAAGGCGTCGCGCGGATCCTCGCGCTCCATCACGCAGGCCAGCTCGAAGCCCTCGGGCAGTTCCATGGGCACGTCCTTGAGCGAATGCACGGCCACGTGGGCGCGGCCTTCCTCCAGGGCGACTTCCAGTTCCTTCACGAAGAGGCCCTTGCCGCCCACCTTGGACAGGGTGCGGTCGAGGATCTGGTCGCCCTTGGTGGTCATGCCGAGCAGCGCCACGTGGTGCCCGCGGGCGCGCAGCAGGGCCTGCACGTGCTCGGCCTGCCAGAGCGCGAGGCGGCTTTCGCGCGTGGCGATGACGATGGGGGGAAGGCCGGAGGAGGCGGGGGTCGTGGGGGGGGAAGAGGGATGCATCGCAGTGTTCCAGGCCGGGCGGGCGGAAGGCTCGGCGGGCCTGGCGGGGATGCTAGCATGCTGCGCCGCAGCACCCGTCCTTCCGCCGGGGCGCCTCCAGGAGACTTTTCCGCATGAATGCGACGCCTTCCCGCAAGACCGATTCCGTGTCCGAGCCGCAGGCCGCCCCGTCGCCCGGACGCCGCGCCGACAAGGACCAGCCGCTGATCCAGGACATCCGCCTGCTCGGGCGCATCCTGGGCGATGTGATCCGCGAGCAGGAGGGCGTGGCTGCCTACGACCTGGTGGAGCAGGTGCGCAAGCTGTCGGTGGCGTTCCGCCGCGATGCGGACCAGGAGGCGGACAAGGCGCTCAAGAAGCTGCTCAAGGGCCTGTCGGGCAACCAGACGGTGAGCGTGATCCGCGCCTTCACGTATTTCAGCCATCTGGCGAACCTGGCCGAGGACCGGCACCACATCCGGCGCCGCACCGTGCACGAGCGGGCCGGCAGCACGCAGGAGGGCAGCATCGAAGTGGCGCTGGCCCGGCTGCGCTGGGCGGGCATCGCGCCGCGCGCGGTGGCGCAGACGCTGGCGCGCAGCTACGTTTCGCCGGTGCTGACCGCGCACCCGACGGAGGTGCAGCGCAAGAGCATCCTGGATGCGGAGCGCGACATCGCCGAACTGCTGGCCGAGCGCGACGAGATCCAGGCGCGGGGGCTGTTCTACAAGTCCACGCGCGACGCGCTCACGCCGCGCGAACTGGCGGCCAACGAGGCGCGGCTGCGCGCCCGAGTCGCGCAGCTGTGGCAGACCCGCCTGCTGCGCTACACGAAGCTCACGGTGGCCGACGAGATCGAGAACGCACTTTCCTATTACGAATCGACCTTCCTGCGCGAGATCCCGCGCCTGTACGAGGACCTGGAGCGGGCGCTGGGCAGCCAGCCGGTGGCGAGCTTCCTGCGCATGGGCCAGTGGATCGGCGGGGACCGCGATGGCAACCCCAACGTGAGCGCCGAAACGCTGGAGCTGGCGCTGCGTCGCCAGGCCGAGGTGGCCCTGCGCCACTACCTGACCGAGGTGCATTACCTGGGCGGCGAACTGTCGCTGTCGGCCCGGCTGGTGCAGGTCTCTCCCGAGATGCAGCAGCTCGCCGAGCGCTCACCCGACACCAGCGAGCACCGCCAGGACGAGCCCTACCGCCGCGCGCTCACCGGCATCTATGCGCGGCTCGCGGCCACGCTGCGCGAACTGACGGGCGGCGAGGCGGCGCGCCATGCCGTGGCGCCCCAGAACCCTTATGGCGACGCCTCGGAGTTTCTCGCGGACCTGCGCGTCATCGAGGCCTCGCTGCGGTCGCACCGCGGGGCGCCGCTGGCGGCGCAGCGGCTGCATCCGCTGGTGCGGGCCGTGGAGGTGTTCGGCTTCCACCTGGCCACGGTGGACCTGCGGCAGAGCTCCGACCAGCACGAGCGCGTGGTGGCGGAACTGCTGGCCACGGCCCGGATCGAGGCCGATTACGCGGCCCTGCCGGAGGACGCGCGCCAGGCGCTGCTGGTGCGCCTGCTGTGCGACGCCCGTCCGCTGCGCGTGGTAGGGGCGGAATATTCGGAGCACTCACGCGGCGAGATCGCCATCTTCGAGACCGCGCGGCACATGCGCGAGCGCTACGGCGCCCAGGCCATCCGGCACTACATCATCAGCCACACCGAGACGGTGAGCGACCTGCTCGAGGTGCTGCTGCTGCAGAAGGAAGTGGGCCTGATGCATGGCACGCTGGACGGGCCCGATGCACGCGCCGACCTGATCGTGGTGCCGCTCTTCGAGACCATCGGCGACCTGCGCAATGCCCGGCCCATCATGAGCGCGCTCTACGAGGTGCCGGGCTTCGCGGCCATGGTGCAGCGCGGCGGGGCCGAGCAGGACATCATGCTGGGCTACTCCGACAGCAACAAGGACGGCGGCATCTTCACCAGCAACTGGGAGCTCTACCGCGCCGAGATCGCGCTGGTGGAACTGTTCGATGTGCTGGAGTCGCGCCACCGCATCCGCCTGCGGCTCTTCCACGGGCGCGGCGGCACGGTGGGGCGCGGCGGGGGGCCGAGCTACCAGGCCATCCTGGCGCAGCCGCCAGGCACGGTGCGCGGGCAGATCCGCCTGACGGAGCAGGGCGAGGTGATCGCTTCCAAATACGCCAACCCGGAGATCGGCCGGCGCAACCTGGAGACCCTGGTGGCGGCCACGCTGGAGGCCACGCTGCTGCAGCCCACCAAGCCTGCCACCAAGGCCTTCCACGATGCCGCGGCCGAACTCTCGCAGGCGAGCATGGCGGCCTACCGCGCCCTGGTGTACGACACCCCGGGCTTCGCCGACTATTTCTTCAATTCCACGCCGATCCGGGAGATCGCCGAGCTCAACATCGGCTCGCGCCCGGCCTCGCGCAAGCCGAGCCAGAAGATCGAGGACCTGCGCGCCATTCCCTGGGGGTTCAGTTGGGGGCAGTGCCGGCTCACCCTGCCGGGCTGGTACGGTTTCGGCGCGGCCGTGGAGGCCTTCGTGAAGGCGCCAGGCGAGGATCCGAAGGCGCGCATGGCGCTGCTGCAGAAGATGTACCGGCAGTGGCCGTTCTTTCGCACGCTGCTGTCCAACATGGACATGGTGCTGGCCAAGAGCGACCTGGCCCTGGCGTCGCGCTACAGCGAACTGGTGGCGGATGCGCGCCTGCGCCGCAAGGTGTTCGGCGCGATAGAGGCCGAATGGCAGCGCACGGTGGACGCGCTGGCGCGCATCACGGGCGACCGGCAGCGGCTGGCGCACAACACGGCGCTGGCGCGCTCGATCCGGCACCGCTTTCCCTACATCGATCCGCTGCACCACCTGCAGGTGGAACTGGTGCGGCGCTGGCGCGCGGGCGAAGGCAGCGAGCGCGTGCAGACCGGTATCCACATCTGCATCAACGGCATCGCCGCGGGGCTGCGCAATACCGGCTGAGGACGCGGGCCTGCTTCTTGCTCGCGATGGTGCCGGCGCGCGATGGCGCCGTGCATGGACACTGGCGGCGAAGGCAGCGTGAATGGAACCGAGAACAACGACAACCACGATGGCCGCGGCGCCCGGGCCGGCGGCGGAGCGCGGCCGTGCCGGCTGGCTGCGCCGGCTGTGGGCGCAGGATGCCTTCGTCTACAGCCTGCGCGTTTTCATCGCATTGAGCGGCGCGATGGCGCTGTGCTGGTGGCGCGACCAGGTGGCGCTGGTGACGCCGATCTTCCTGGGCATCATCGCCAGCGCGATCGCCGAAACCGACGACAGCTGGCGCGGGCGCCTGCGCGCGGCGCTGGTCATGCTCGCGTGCTTCGCGCTCGCGGCGTTCTCGGTGCAGTTGCTGCTTCCCCATCCGGCGTGGTTCGTGGCGGGGCTGGCATGTTCGACGTTCGGCTTCACCATGCTGGGTGCCATCGGCGAGCGTTACCGGGCCATCGCCTCGGCGACCGTGATCCTGGCGCTCTATGCGGCCATCAGCGCTTCGCCCGGCTCGGTGGCCGGGCATGTGCCGGCCGGCGGCCCGTGGCAGGTGCCGCTGCTGCTGCTGTCCGGCGCCGCGTGGTATGCGCTGCTGTCGTTGCTGTGGTGCGCGGCGTTCCCGCACCAGCGGGTGCGGCAGAACCTGGCGGGGCTCTACGACCAGCTGGGGGCCTACCTGCGGCTCAAGGCCAGCCTGTTCGAGCCGGTGCGCGGCGTGGACGTGGAGCGGCGGCGCCTGGCGCTGGCGCAGACGAACGGCCGCCTGGTGGCGGCCCTCAACGCCACGAAGGAGAGCATCTTCAGCCGCTGGGGCGCCGGCGCGCGTGCCCTGCCCACGGGGCGGATGCTGCGGCACCTGAATCTCTATTTCATCGCGCAGGACATCCACGAGCGCGCCAGCTCCTCGCACCACCACTACAACGAGTGGGCGGACGTGCTGTTCCATAGCGACGTGCTCTACCGCTGCCAGCGCGTCCTGCAGTTGCAGGGCGTGGAATGCGCGCGCATCGCCCATGCGCTGCAGATGCACCAGCCTTTCGAGCGGGACGGGGCCGTGGCGCGGGCCATGGCCGATCTCCGCGACGCCATCGCCTACCTGGAAGCCCAGGACCGGGCCGAATGGCAGCGCCCCCTGCGCAGCCTGCGCGCGCTGGCGCGCAACCTCGCCACGCTGGATGCGCAGTTCGACGCCGCGACCCATCCCGACGGCGGGGAGCGGGCGGGGGACAGCAGCCTGCTGGACCGCTCCCCGCGCTCGCTGGCCGATGCGTGGGGCCGCGTGCGGGCACAGCTGCACCGCGGCTCGCCGCTCTTCCGGCACGCAGCGCGGCTGTCTTTGGCCCTGGCGGCGGGCCATGGCGTGATGCAGCTGATCGATCCCGTGCACGGCTACTGGATTCCGCTGGCCACGCTGTTCGTGTGCCAGCCCACCTATGGCGCGACGCTGTCGCGCGTGGCGCAGCGCATCGCCGGCACGGCCGTCGGCCTGGTCGTGGGCTGGGCGCTGCTGCGCCTGTTCCCCAGCCTGCCGCTGCAGGCGCTCTTCGCCGTGGCGGCGGGGGTGCTGTTCTTCGTGACCCGCACCAGCCACTACCTCACGGCCACGGCCGCCATCACGCTGCTGGTGCTCATGTGCTTCAACCAGGCCACCGGCGCGGCGCACGGGCTGATCCTGCCGCGCCTGATGGACACCATGATCGGCAGCGCCATCGCCGCGGTGGCGATGCTGTGGGTGCTGCCGGACTGGCAAGGGCGCCGCCTGGCGGCCGTGGCGGCCCAGGCCCTGGCCGCGCATGCCCACTACCTGCGCGAGATCCTCTCGCAGTACGCCGCCGGCAAGGCCGACGACCTGGACTACCGGCTCGCGCGGCGCAACGCGCACAACGCGGATGCGGCGTTTTCCACCACCCTCTCGCACCTGCTGCAGGAGCCGCGCCACGTGCGCTCGCATTCGCTGGCCGGCATGCGCATGCTGGTGGCCTCGCACACCCTGCTGAGCTATCTCTCCGCACTGGGCGCGCACCGGGCGGGGCCTGCAGGGCCTGCCGCGGACCTGGCCCAGGAGGCCGGGGCGCATGCGGCCGGGCGGCTGGAGGCGCTGGCGGCTGCACTGCGCCGGCAGGAAGGCGCGGCGCTGGAGGATGCCGGACGCGCGCGGGCGCTGGCGGAGTCGCTGGAGCAGGCGGCGGATGCCATGGCGCTGCGGGGGGATGGGGGCGTGGCGGACGTCTCTGCGGAAACGCTGCGGATCCTGCAGACGCAGCTGGCGCTGGTGTGCCGGCAGATCGGGGTGATCGAGGGGGCTGCGCGGGCGTTGTTGGGGTGATTTTTGGCCGGGGGCCGGGGGGTGCGCCCGGCGGTGCACCTGCTTTTTTTTGCTTCGCCAAAAGAAAGCAGGCAAAGAAAAGGCGAGCCCTGGTGTCTGCGTCCCCCTTCGCCCCGTTGGGGGCGAAGGGGGCAGCCTGCGGTGCTCGGAGGCAAGGCGCGGCTGCGAACTCGCTGCGCGCTGGCGCGCTGCGCTCGGACAACCGCAGCCAGTCAGATCACGAAGCAGGCGTGTCCTGCGGCACGCCTGCGCGCCTTGCCTCCTGCGCTCCTCGGCGCAGCCACGAGGGCGGGGTGCCGCATACGGGCCATTGCTTCGCTCGGCCCGGGGTGCGCGAGTGCGTTGCACCGCGCACCGTTTTTCCTGGGGCGGAGCGCTGGGGCTTTGGCCGAGCGCAGCGACGGCCTTGGGGCCGAGCAACGCGAAGGCCCGGGTCACCCCTTCTGGATGCGCCTGGGGCGCGCAGGGGGTGGGGTGGCGGGCGTGCCGAAGGACACGCCCGCTTCGTGAACTGACTTGCCGTGGTTGTCCGAGCGTAGCGCGCAAGCGCGCAGCGAGTTCCACGGCACACCCCACCCCCGAGCACCCCAGGTTGCCCCGTTCGCCCATCGGGCGAACGGGGTCGCAGACAGCAGGGTCGCCCTTTCTTTGGTTACTTTCTTTCGGCGAAGCGAAAGAAAGTAACTCGCCCGCCGGGGCGAGACCCGGCCCCCGCCCCAAAACAAAAACCAAAACCTCAATCCCCCAACAACTCCCCGATAGGCCTCAGATCCTCCACCCGATCACACACAGCCTTCACCACCATCATCACTGGTATCCCCAGCAACACCCCCCACAAGCCCCACAGCCACCCCCAGGCCAGCACGCTGACGAACACCGCGACGGGGCTCATGCGGCTGGTGCGGCTGGTGAGCCAGGGGGTGAGCAGGTTGCCCACGATGGTGTGGATGAGCAGGGAGGCGCCGCCGACCGCCAGGGCCATGTCCACGGTGCCGAACTGCAGGAAGGCGACGAGGGCGGAGGCACCCGTGACGACGATGGAGCCGACATACGGAGCGAGGTTGAGCACGCCGGCCACCACTCCCCAGACGGCCGCGTTTTCCAGCCCGAGCAGGGCATAGGCCACGCCGGTGCCGATGCCCACCAGGACGCTGGTGGCCACCTGCACGAGCAGGTAGCGCTGGATCTGCCCGGTGATGTCGTCGAGCACTTCCATGGTGATCTTGCGGCGCTCGAGGCTCTGGCCCGCGATGCGCACCAGCTTGCGGCGAAAGAGGTTGCCCGAGGCGAGCGAGAAGAAGGTGAGGAAGACCACCACGGTGAGCTGGCCCGCGGCCGATGCCAGGCCCATGGTGCCGGTCCATACGTAGTCCCGGATGTTGAAGGGCGCACGTTCGATCACCACGCGCTGCACGCCCCGCCGCGTCTGGGGCGGGATGCTCTCGGTGGCGGCCTGCTCGATCTGGCTGGCGGCCTTCTGCATGGTGTCGAGCGGGCTCGGGCCGCGCATGTTCAAGCGCATGGCATCGCGCACCTTGCGGGCGGCCACGGGCAGCGAATCCACCAGTTCGGCCGCGCCGTCCGACAGCGACCAGGCCGTGCCGCCGAGGCCGCCCACGATGCCCAGCAGCAGCACGCCGGCGCCAAGCCAGCGCGGGACATACCAGCGCCGCAGCGCGGTCACGATGGGTTGCAGCGCGATGGTGAGCAGCACGCTCAGCATCAGCGGAATGAAGACGGCGCTGGCCCAGTGGAGCAGGGCCACGGCGGCGAAGAGGGCCAGCAGGGCCAGCGAGAGGTTGCGCACGTCCACCGGCATGTGCAGCACCAGGGGCGGGGCGGAGACGCCGGACGGCGGCGGGGGCGGCTCCGCGGGGCCCGGGGCGGGAGCGGGCGGATCGCCGGAGGGAGGCGACGCGGGCGGGGGATCTCCCGCGGGTGGTGGTTCGGCGGGAGGGTCGCCTGCCGGAGGCGGCGGCGCCGCCGAGGCACGCGTGGCAGTGGTATCGGGCGGGGAGTCCGGAGCGGGGGCGGAAAGCTGCATGCGCGGATTGTGGCGCGGCCGGAGCCCGTCCGGGCGTAGGCGGGCACCCGGCCATGGCATCGGCAGGACGCCGTCGGCGAACCCAGAAACGCCGCTCGTCCGGCGCCGCAGCCGGCGTTGTGGCGGCAGGCGCAGGACTGGGCAGGGAAAGCGCCTTTGTTCGGGCCATTTGCCCGGCGCGGGGCCGTTAGCATCCAGCCCATGCATTCCGAGGAAAGGTGCGCGCGCATGACCCCCGTTGCGGAATTTCCGCCATTTTCGAACGCCCGCCGCAGCGGGCCGTCGCTGGTGGCGGCGCTGTTGTGCACCGCCGGGCTGGCCGGCTGCGTGGCGCCCCCGGACCTGCCGCAGCCCGCGGCGCATGCCCCGTCCATGCAGAGGACCGCGCGGGCCGTGCACCACTGGGACGTGCTGGCCGCCGACGTCGCGGAGCGCACGGCCGTGAAGCTGCGCGAATGGCCCGCCGGGGCGCATCCGATCTATGTGGTGCCGGCGGCCGATGGCCCGGACGTGGCGGGCTTCGTCGCCGGATTCCGGACGCTGCTGATCACCCATCTGGTCGAGCGCGGCCTCGCGCTGTCCACGCAGCCTTCCGGCGTGCGGCTCGCCGTGGGCGTCCAACTGGTGCAGCACGTGGCGCCCCCTGGCGACGGCGCGCGGCCGGTGCTGCTCGGCGACGGCGTGCGCGTCGCACGGGATGCCTCCATGGAAAACGGCGATTACCTGCTGGCTGCGCAGCCGGCTCCGGTGGCCGCGGGCACCACACCTCAGGGACTGGCGCGCGGGCCGGCGCGGACCGAGATCCTCGTTACCACCTCGCTGGAGAGCGAAGGCCGCTACCTCGCCCGCACGAGCGACGTCTATTTCATCGACCAGGCCGACGCGGCCCTGTACCTGCCGCCGCCCGCGCCGCTGGCTTCCCCGTCCCTTGCCGGCCCCGCGCCGGCGGTCAAGACCTGGCAGGTGGTGGCGCCATGAAGAACTCGGATTCCATCCTGCGGCAGGCGCCACGGCGCGCCTGGCTGCGCATGGGCCTGGCGGTGGCCGCCGCGGCCTGCCTGCCGGGCTGTGCCCGCTACTACTATGGCGCCGCGGCCGCTCCGTCCGCTGGCGGCAGCGGCGTGATGGGCGCGCTGGGCATGGGCGGCTCGCCGGCGGAGTCGCTGCTGGAGACCAACCAGGCCGCGGCCGATGCGCTGCTGCGGCAGGTGCCGCAGCTCGATCCGCGCCAGCCCGTGCTGGTGGCGACGCTGGTGCACATCGACCGGCTGGACGAGGCGTCGCGCCTGGGCCGCCTTTTCTCCGAGCAGATCGCCGGGCGCCTGGTGCAGCGCGGCGTGCGGGTGACGGAGCTGAAGCTGCGGCAGAACCTGGTGATGGTGCCCGGGCAGGGCGAGTTGCTGCTGTCGCGCGAGGTGCGGGACGTGAGCCGCGCGCAGGCCGCGCAGGCCGTGGTCGTGGGCACCTATGCCGCCACGGCGCAATCGGTGTTCGTGAGCCTGAAGCTGGTGGGGCCCGAGGGCAATGCCGTGCTGGCCGCCCACGACTACGTGGTGCCCGTGGACGACAACGTGCGCATCCTGCTGTCCATGCGCTGACCTCCCCCGCGGGCTGCCGCCCAAAAAAATCCCGGCACAGGGCCGGGACAAGGGGAACTCGCGGTTGGAAAAATGGTGCCGGGGGCTCGGGCCCCGGGAAGGGATCAGTGCAGCATCAGTGCGCCGGCCGACTTGCTCTTGCCGGCGCGCGCCGGGGGATTGCACAGTCCGCAGGTGTAAGCGCGAGGATTTTCATACATTTCGGTGACGAAATGGCCGCCGCACTGCGAACACTTGGTGCGCGTGAGCATACCGGCATCCACGAACTTCACGAGGCGCCATGCGCGGGTGAAGGACAGCAGGGGTTCGATCTCTGCGGTGGCGACCTGCTCGCTGTAGAGCCGGTAGGCCTTGGTCAGCAGTTCCACGGAATCCAGGCTCACGCCCTTGGACAGGTACTCGTAGATGTTCAGGAACAGGGAACTGTGGACGTTCTCCTGCCAGGTGAGGAACCAGTCGGTGGAGAACGGCAGCTGGCCCTTGGAAGGCGACTTGCCCGCGATTTCCTTGTAGAGACGGATCAGCCGCTCGTACGACAGGGAGGTTTCCGACTCCAGCACCTGCATGCGGGCGCCCATCTGGATCAGCATGGCGGCGCGCTCGATCTGCTTGGATTCGTTCAGGACGCTCTTCACGGGGGCGGCAGCTGCGGTCATGGCGGTCTTTCGGAGGCGGAAGGGGCGGGAAGGTCGGACTGCGGAGGAGAAGGCTCAGAGCACTTCCGACACGCGGCTGGCCATGAGGATGTTGGCGTGCAGCGTATTGGTGGCTTCGTTGCCGACCTTCTTGGGCGTGTTGTGGTTGGTGAGCAGGCTCCAGACGAGGTTGTCGTCCACGCGGAAGCTGCACAGCAGGGTGTTGCGGGAGGCCAGCTTGAGCACCTGCGCCGCCGAGAGGGAGGCCAGGATGTCTGCGGCGTCTTCGTTGATGCCCAGGCGGAACACGGCTTCGGCCTTGTCCTGGCGGATCAGCGTCTGGGCCAGCATCAGGTAGGTGAGGTTGGCTTCGCGGATTTCAGCGAGAAGTTGTTCCGAGGTCATGGTGCATTCCTTTTCCGTTAGCAGATCGCGGGGGCCCTGGCGGTGTGCAGGTGTGTCGCGATCCGTTGAAATGGATTGTGAATTCGGTCCAATCGGAAATTAAGTCGGGGTTTGGAGGTGCGTCGTGTCTCGCCGGCAAGCCGGGCTTGTAGGAATTTGCCTTACAGGCGCGCCAGCGTTGGAACGGGAATGCGAGGGGCCGCGTGCTGCGCGGGGGCGCCGGCCGCGGTCGGGGGGCAGGCACGGCTATCGGCTGGATATGGGCTGCCTATGGCTCGGCCGCAGCTCGGCCATGGCCTGGATGGGCATCCGCCAGGGAGGTTGCGGCGAACGCGCCGCCGGCCGGATGCTCTGCGGGAAGAGGGGCCGCCTTACGCCGCGCGCATGGCGGGCGTGCCTGCGGCAGGGCGGAAGCCCGCCCCGTGGTGCGTGGGTGCCAGCCGGTCGCCCCGGCCGGCGAGCTTGTGGCGCAGCGTGCCTTCGGCGTAGGCGGTCTTGTGCAGGCCGCGGTTCTGCAGTTCGGGCACCACGAGGTCGATGAAGTCCGTGTAGCTCTCGGGCACCACGGTGCGCGCGAGGTTGAACCCGTCCACCCCGGCCTCGTCCAGCCAGGACTGCATCTCGTCCGCGATGTCCTGCGGCGAGCCGACCACGGTGGCGTAGCGGCCGCCCAGGGCCAGTTCCTCCAGCAGGTCGCCCAGGGTGTAGTGGTCGCGGCCGTTGGCCAGGCGCCGCAGGCTGTTCTCGATGCCGTTGCTGCGGTGCTGGCCCAGCAGAGGCGTGCCCTGCCGGTACGTGGAGAAATCGATGCCTGCGCCGGCCGAGAGGTGGGCGAGCGCCGCCTCCGGGCTGGCATGGCGGCAGTATTCCTGGTACCTGTCTTCGGCTTCGCGGCGGGTGGCGCCGGGCACGGCGGTGAGCCCCACCACCACCTTCACGTCATCGGGATGGCGGCCCGCGCGGACCACCTCCGCGCGCAGGGCGCGGACCAGTTCCCGCGTGGAGGCCTTGTCCTGGGTGGACATGAACACGCACTCCGCGTGCCGGGCGGCGAAGCGCAGTCCGCGGCCGGAGCTGCCGGCCTGCAGGAGCACCGGCGTGCGCTGCGGAGACGGCTCGCAGAGGTGGTATCCCTCGACCCGGTAGTGCGTGCCGTGGTGGCGCACCGGGCGCACGCGGGCCGGGTCGGCATAGATGCGCCGGGCGCGGTCGCGCAGGACGGCGTCGTCGTCCCAGCTGCCTTCCCAGAGCTGGTAGGCCACGTCCATGAATTCGTCGGCCCGGTCGTAGCGCTCGTCGTGCGGGATCTGCTGCGCCACGCCCATGGCGCGCGCGGCCGAATCGAGGTAGCCGGTGACGATGTTCCAGCCCACGCGGCCCCGCGTGAGGTGGTCCAGCGTCGAGAACCGGCGGGCCAGCAGGTAGGGCTGCTCGTAGCTCAGGTTCACGGTGACGCCGTACGACAGGTGCCGCGTGGCGGCGGCCATGGCGGGCACGACGAGCAGGGGGTCGTTCACCGGCAGTTGCACCGATTCGCGCAGCGTGACGTCCGCCGACTGCCCGTAGGTGTCGTATACGCCGACGATGTCGGCCAGAAAGAGGCTGTCGAAGAGGCCGCGCTCCAGTTCGCGCGCGAGCCCGGTCCAGTAGTCCAGCGAGTGGTAATCGCTCGACCGGTCGCGGGGATGCGTCCAGAGGCCATGGTTGATGTGCCCCACCGCGTTCATGTTGAACGCGTTGAGGATGATCGGCCGGTTGCGTTGCGTGCCGGGCATCACAGGGCTCCGTGGCGCGGCGGCCGGATGCCGTTGAGCAGGTAGTTGCCCACGGCGTGGTACTTCCAGCGCACGGGATCGTGCAGCGTGTGGGTGCGCACGTTGCGCCAGAAGCGGTCGAAGCCGTGTTCCGCCGCGGTGGCGGAAGTGCCGCCCAGCTCCAGCAGCTTGTTGGCCGCGAGCAGGCCGGCGCGGTGCGCCATGGCGCGCGCCTCGGCCACGGCCACCGAGGCGGCGGCCACGGTGTCTTCATCGGGTGCCTGCCGTGCGGTATCGACGAAGGCCCCTGCGCGGCGCACGAGCGCCCGGGCCGCGCGCAGGCGCAGGTCCACGTCGCCCACTGCATGCAGGGTGAGGGGGTCGTCCGTGGCATGTTCCACCTGGGCGTCGATCCAGGGGCGCGCCCGGGTGCGGATGAAGGGCAGGGCGGCCTGCAGCGCCCCCTCGCCGATGCCGAGGTCGATGGCGGCATGCATGATCTGGGCGAACGGCCCGATGGCCGTGGGCCGCTCGAAGCTGGCCTGGAACGGCACGATCCATTCGGGCTCCACCCGCACACCGTCCAGCGCCACCGATCCGCTGCCCGTCACACGCTGGCCCATGCCGTCCCAGTCGTCTTCCACCGTGACGCCGGGCGCATGGCGCGGCACGAAGACGATCACGCCCGTCTCGCTGCCGTCGTCCCGCTGCTGCATGGCCTGCGTGGGAATCCAGTGCGCGAAGAGCGCGCCGGTGCAATAGGACTTGCGCCCCTGCAGCACCCAGCCGCCGCCGGAGCGCTCCAGCCGGGTGCGACGCCGGTAGTCGCGGTGGCCGGTTTCGGAGAGCGCGTTGCCGAAGCGCTCGCCCTGCAGCACCCGCCCGTGGAAGAAGCGCTGCTGGGCTTCGGTGCCGCCCACGCGCAGCACTTCGAGGGCGTAGAAATGGTTCTGCGGGATATGGCCCAGCGATCCGTCCGCCGCCGAGACCGTGGCGATGGCCTGCGCGAGCGTCCAGGCGTCGGCGCCCGGGCCGCCGTGAGCGCGCGGCACGGTGATGCCCCACAGCCCGCTGGCGCTGTAGGCCTCGATTTCCACCCAGGGCAGTCGGCGCTCCCGGTCGCGCGCCAATGCCTGTGGCGCCCATTCGCGGGCGAGTGCGGAGGCGGTCTGGAGGATCTCCGCAGCCGTGGCCAGTACGGGCGGGATGGTCCGGGCCTGCTGGAGGGAGTGTCGTTCCTGGAGGGTATGGGCGGTCATGGGCGGTTCTTCTAGTTCCACTGGTGGCGCCGGGGCGCCTGGCCGTTCAGCACGTAGCGGCCGATGAGGTGGTATTTCCAGCGCACCGGGTCGTGCAGAGTGTGGACGCGCGCATTGCGCCAGTGCCGGTCGAGGTTGTGCACGGTGCGCGACGCCGAGGTGCCGGCCAGTTCCAGCAGGTGTTCCCCGGCGCGCAGCGCGGCCTCCGTGGTGAGCACCTTCGCGCGTGCGACCGCCACCGAGGCCTCGGCGCTCCCGGCGTCGGTGAGGGGCGCCCGGGCCAGTGCATCCAGCAGGTCCGCGGCCTCGGCCAGCATCTCGCGCGCGGCGTGCACGTCGATGGCCAGTTCGCCGACCTCGCGCAGGATGTGCGGATCGTCGTGGGCGTGCTCCACGCCGGAATCCACCCAGGGCCGGGTCTTCTCGCGCACGTAGGCGAGCGCGTCGGCGAGCGCGCCCTCGGCGATCCCCAGATCGATGGAGGCTTGCAGCAGCTGCGAGAACGGCCCCGTCAGCGTGGGCCGGTCCGGCGCGGCGTGGAGGGCGACTACGTTGTCTTCCTCCACGGGCACGTCCTGCAGCACGACGCTTCCGCTGGCCGTGGTGCGCTGGCCGAAGGCGTCCCAGTCGTCGATCACCTGCAGCCCGGGCGCCGTGCGGCGCACCCAGACCTGCACGGGGCGGCCGAGTTCGTCCTCGGCGCGGAACGGCACCCAGTGCGCGAACAGCGCCCCGGTGGAATAGTGGCGCGTGCCGCTGGCGCGCAGCGTTCCCTGCGCGTCCCGCCGCAGCCGCGCCGTCGCGTGGTGGACCGCGGCCGCGCGGGCCTTGCGTTCCGGGCCGGCATTGCCCAGCCGGTGCCCCGCGAGCACGTCCGCGAAGATGCGGCGCTGCAGCGGCGGGTTTCCGAACTCCACCAGGTGATGGATGAGCGCATGGTGGTTCTGCGGGATCTGTCCCAGCGATGGATCGGCCGCGCACAGGATGGCGAACACCTCCATCCGCGTGCGGAACGAGGCGCCGATGCCTCCGTGGGTCCGCGGCACGCCGATGCCGCCAAGGCCGCTCGCGGTGTAGCGCTCGATCTCGTCCCAGGGCAGGCGGCGCTCGCGGTCGCGCGATGCCGCGTCCTGGCGGAATTCGAGCGCCAGGGAGCGGGCGGTGTCGATGGCTTCGGCCTCGCTGGCGATGCGGTGCGGCGTGCGCGGCGGCAGGGGCAGGCGGGTGGCGGCCGCGCGGCCTTCGGCGGAAGGATGTGCCATGGGCGTGTGGGCTCCTCGGTCGGTCAGGGGACGGGCTCAGCGCTCGCGCAGGCGCCGCACGCAGATGTCGCCGGTGGACTGCACCACGGTGACCAGCGCGATCAGCACGGCGATCACGACCACCATCACCTGCGTGTCGAAGCGCTGGTAGCCATATCGGATCGCCAGGTCGCCCAGGCCGCCCGCGCCCACCGCGCCGGCCATGGCGGACGCGCCGATCAGCGCCACCAGCGTGATCGTGAAGCCGCCCACGATGCCGGGCAGCGCTTCGGGCAGATAGACGTGCCGCACGATGTGCCACTTGCGGCAGCCCATGGCCTGCGCGGCCTCGATCAGGCCGTGGTCCACCTCGCGCAGGCTGACTTCCGCGATGCGCGCGAAGAACGGCGTGGCGCTGATCGACAGCGGCACGATCGCCGCCCAGACGCCGATGGTGGTGCCGGCCACGATGCGCGTGAAGGGAATGAGCGCCACCAGCAGCACGATGAAGGGCGTGGCCCGGAAGCCGTTGATCACGCTGCCGGCCACGCGGTGCACGCGGGGCGAGGCGAGAAAGCCGCCGGGAGCGGTCACGATGAGCAGCAGGGCCAGCGGAATGCCGGCGAGGAACGCGGCCGTGCCGGAGACCCCGACCATCAGCAGGGTGTCGGCCAGGGCCTGGCCGTAGCGTTCGGCGGGAATGGACAGCGAAAGGCTCATGGGTGGGCGGATGGATGCGTGGATGGATGTGCTGCCGGAGGCTGCCACGGGCCGTGGGGCAGGTAGCCGATCACCTGGATGGAGTGGGCGATCGCGCCGGGGCCGCTGGTGAGCGGGGCGAGGTCGGCCAGCGCGGCGCCGCCGTCCACGGCCAGCAACAGCTCGCCCTGCGCGTGCCCCTGGATGCGGTCCACGCCGCCGTGCACCAGCCGTGCGCCGGGGGGCAGGGCCGCGGCGATGCGCGCGAGTTCGGGCTCGAGGCCGCCTTCGCCGCTGTAGCCCAGCTGCACGATGGCCGCGAACGGGCCGCCCTGCGGCGGATGCGCCTGCAACTGCGCGCGCAGGTCGGGGGGCAGGCCCTGGCGCAACGGGGCCAGCAGCGCCCGCGTGGCATCGTGGCGCGGCGCACCGAACACCTGCCAGACGGGGCCCTGCTCGGCGATGCGCCCCTGCTCGAGCACCAGCACCTGGTCGGCGATCTCGCGGATCACGCGCATCTCGTGCGTGATCAGGATGATGGTGATGCCCAGGCGCCGGTTGATGTCCTTCAGCAGTTGCAGGATGGCGTGCGTGGTTTCGGGGTCCAGGGCCGACGTGGCCTCGTCGCACAGCAGGATCTCCGGGTCGGTGGCCAGGGCGCGCGCGATGCCCACGCGCTGCTTCTGTCCGCCGGACAGCCGGCCCGGGTAGCTGCGGTGCTTGTCCTGCAGGCCCACGAGTTCCAGCAGTTCGTTCACCCGCCGCGTGATCTGCGCGGGGCGCGCGCCCGCCACGCGCAGCGGCAGGGCGATGTTGTCGAACACCGTCTTCGCGGACAGCAGGTTGAAGTGCTGGAAGACCATGCCGATGCGGCGGCGCAGCGTGACGAGGCCGTCCTCGTCGAGCGTGCCGATGTCCACGCCGTCGATGAGCACCTGCCCGTGCGACGGCGTCTCCAGCCGGTTGATGGTGCGCAGCAGGCTGGATTTGCCTGCGCCGCTGCGGCCGATGATGCCGAAGATGCTGCCGGCCGGGATGTCCAGGTCGATGTCCTGCAGCGCGGCCACGTCGCCGGCGGGAGACGCATAGATCTTGCCGACGCCGCGCAGGGCGACGGTGCCTCGCGGCGTATCCGTGCCGTCGGCCGCAGGAGTTGCGTCCGCGGCGGGAAAGGAGGGTACGGCGGCCGATGCCGCGACGCCGGTGCGCAGCAGCGCGGTGGCCGCAGGCCCGCCAGGCCCCGGGAACGCTGGAGCGCGGCGCAGCACGGAGGCGAAGGCCATGCGGAGCACCTCCTGCCTCACGAACGCGCCCAGGCCAGCGTGTAGAGCCGGTCGTCGTTGGCGAACGCGCGCCGCGTCTCGCTCTTCACCGCGGGCGAGTTCTGGTAGAGGCGCACGAAACGCTGCACCACCGGATCGTTCACGCGGTCCTGCCGGACCACGAACTGGATCGCGAACTGCGCGTCCTCGATGCCCGAGTAGGCCAGCCCGCTGGACGGATCGAACGCCTTGGCCGCCACGATGAAATGCGGATAGCCCTGGGCGATGTCCACGTCGGGCGTGATGCGCACCAGCTGCGGGCCTTCGACCTCCACGAAGCGGAGCTTCTTCGGGTTGTCCACGATGTCGGCCAGGGTGCCCAGGTAGCCCACGTCGGGCTTGAGCCGGATGAGGCCCACTTTCTGCAGGAGCAGCAGGCCCCGGCCCTGGTTGACCGGATCGTTGGCGATGCCCACCTTGCCGCCGGCGGGCACGTCCTCCACTTTCTTGTGCTTCAGCGAATACAGGCCCACGTTGGCCAGGATGCCGGTGCCGGCGCTCGCGAGCTGGAAACCCTGCTTCTTGATCGCGTTGGCGAGGAAGGGCTGGTGCTGGAAATAGTTGATGTCGATGTCGCCCGCGTTCAGCGCCACGTTGGGCGTGGTCCAGTCGGTGAATTCGATCACTTCGACCTGCAGCCCCTGGGCGCGGGCCTCCTTGGCGGCCACGCCGACGGAGTCGGCATAGGCGCCGGGCACCACGCCGATGCGCAGGCGGTCGGCCGCGAACGCGAGGGGGAGCGCGCCCAGGCCCAGCGGCGCGGAGGCGGCGGCCGCGAGCAGGCGGCGGCGGGAAACGGATGCGGTCATTCTTCGGTCCTCGGGCAAGTGATGCGGCCATTCTCGGGACCGGCTCCACCGTGCGGGAACGAAGATTTGCGGACTAGCTTATGCGTTTTTTCCGCGAACGCGGCGGCGGCTCAGGCCCGCCGCCGCGGTGCCGTCAGCCGCGTTCGACGGGGCGGGACGGATCGCTGCACCACTCGCTCCAGCTGCCCGCGAAGAGCGCGGTGCCGCCCAGCCCGGCGACCTGCATGGCCAGCACATTGGGCGTGGCGCTCACGCCGCTGCCGCACTGGTGCACCACGGTGGCAGGGTCGCGGCCCGCGAGCAGCGATTCGAATTCGGCCCGCAACTGCGCGGCCGGCTTGAAGCGGCCGTCGGGCCCGAGGTTGTCGGAGAACGGACGGTTGAGCGCGCCCGGAATATGCCCGGCGACGGGATCGAGCGGCTCCAGTTCGCCGCGGTAGCGCGCGGGCGCGCGCGCATCCACCACCGTCTGGTCCGGCCGGCCCAGCGCGGCCCGAACCTCGGCGGCCGTGGCCAGCCGCTGCAGGGGCTCGCCCAGGGCGAAGTTCGCCTGGAAGTGCGCGGGCTCTTCGCCATGCGCGAGTTCGCCGCCGGCCTGCTCCCAGGCCTGCAGTCCGCCGTCGAGCACTGCCACGGCCTCGTGGCCGACCCACTGCAGCATCCACCACAGGCGCCCGCAGAAATTGGTGCCGTTGCGATCGTACACCACGGCCTGCATCGCGTTGGAAAAGCCCACCGAGGAGAGCCAGGCCGCGAAGCGCTCGGGGTGGGGCAGGGGATGGCGTCCGCCGGACACCGGCATGTCGCCCTCCGTCGCCACGATCGTGCCGCCCGCGCCGGGCGCGCCGTGCCGGGCGCTGAGCGATTCGTCGAGGTGCGCGTACACCGCGCCGGGAATGTGCGATTCGAGGTATTGCTGCTGCCCGCGCGAAGGGTGCGCCAGGTCGAAGCTGCAGTCGAAGACCATCAGCGGCGCGCCGCTCGCGCGCAGCGCCTTCAGTTCGTCGGCGGAAATGAGGGTCGTGTAGGCCATGTTGCGTCGAAAGGAGGAAGGTGGCGTGGAAAGTGCGTTGCCCGGCCGGCGGCACGGACGCGCAGGGCCTCCATCTTGCCCGAGGACGCGGGCGCCGGTGCGCTTCGGCCCCAGGGCGTCAGTGCTCTTCGGCCGGTGCGCCGGGGGCCGCGCGGGCACGCAGCACGGTGGCGACGATGCCGCTGGCGATGATGAGTGCCATGCCTGTCCAGCCGATGGGCGGGATGTCGTCGCCGAACAGCACCACGCTGTAGACAGCGGCGAAGACGATGCCGGAGTACTGCAGGTTGGCGACCACCAGGGTGCCGCGCTGCGAGCCCGCCCGCGCGTAGGCCCGCGTCATGCAGAGCTGGCCGGCGGCGGCTAGGAATCCGATGGGCAGCAGCCACAGGCCCGGCCAGCCCGGCCACGCCGAGGCGCCCGTGAGCAGCATGGCCGCGCCGCCCGCCACGGCCGAGCCCACCGCGAAATAGAACACCGTGCGCGTTTCCGGCTCGCCGATGCGCGACAGCGCCATCACCTGCATGTAGGCGAAGGCGGCGGACAGGCCCGACAGCAGGCCGATGAGGCCCGCGAACATCTGGTGGGCGTCCAGGCTGGGGCGCAGCATCATGACCACGCCCGCGAAGCCGGCCATCACGGTCATCACGAGCGGCGCCTGCAAAGGCGGACGGGTGCCGCCGTCGCCGCCCGAAGGCCGCCAGGCCAGCAGGGCCCCGCCCACGATGAAGGCGGCGATCCACACGCTGCTCATGTAGTTGAGGGTCATGGCGGTGGCGAGCGGCAGGTGCGCGATGGCGTAGAACCAGGCACCCAGGGAGGCCACGCCGATCAGGCTGCGCCAGGCATGCATGCCCGGGTAGCGCGTGCCCAGCCCCACGCCCTGGCGCCGCGCCAGCGCCCACAGGATGGCCATGCCGATGATGCCCCGGTAGCACACCAGTTCGGCCGCGTTGAAATAGGCCGACGCCAGCTTCACGCAGACCCCCATGCTCGCGAAGAGGAATGCGGCGAGGACCATCCAGAGGGCTTGCATGGGGCGTGAGGGCGGAAGATGAGGGGCGGGCGGGGAGTCCCGCCGATGTTAGGCCAGGCCGCAGGGCCCGGTCCGGAAAGATGGGCCGCGAAAGCCCACCTTCCGGGATTCGCGGCGGCCGGACTCCGGGCGCCCGTGCCGCCGCCGTGCCGGTCAGCCGCGCGGCACGGCGGCGCCCATGGCGTCGCGGTACCACTCGTGGAAGTGCTGCATGCCGTCTTCCATCGGGCTCTGGTAGGGGCCGACCTCGTTGTCGCCGCGGTCGAACAGCGCCCGGCGGCCCGCATCCATGCGCTCGCCGATCTCGTCGTCCTCGATGCAGGTCTCCATGTAGGCGGCCTGCTGCGCATCGACGAACTCGCGCTCGAAGGCGGCGATCTCCTCGGGGTAGTAGAACTCCACCACGTTGAGCGTCTTCGTCGGGCTCACGGGGTGCAGCGTGGACACCGTCAGCACGTGCGGGTACCACTCGACCATGATGTGCGGGTAGTAGGTGAGCCAGATCGCGCCGCGCTCGGGCATGCGGCCCTCGCGGTAGTTCAGCAGCACCTCGTGCCACTTGCGGTACACATCCGAGCCGGGCTTGCCGAAGGTGGAGGCCACGCCCACGGTCTGCACGGAATAGTGCTTCTGGAACTCCCAGCGCAGGTCGTCGCAGGTGACGAAGTTGCCCAGCCCCGGGTGGAACGGGCCCACGTGGTAGTCCTCCAGATAGACCTCGATGAAGGTCTTCCAGTTGTAGTTGCACTCGTGCAGCTCGACCTTGTCGAGCACGTAGCCGTCGAACGACAGCTCCGCGAGCGGGCCCATGCCGGCGAGGTCGGCGGCGATGTCGCGGCCGTTGTCCTCGAAGAGCAGGCCGTTCCACTCGCGCAGCACGTAGTTGTTCAGGTTCAGGCAGGGATCGTGCGAGAAGTGCGGCGCGCCCAGCAGCTCGCCCTGGGGCGAGTAAGTCCAGCGGTGCAGCGGGCAGACGATGTTCCCCGCGGCGTGGCCCTTGCCGTTCGTGCGCAGGTTGCCCCGGCCCTGCAGCATCACCGCCTGGCGGTGGCGGCACACGTTGGAGACCAGTTCGATGCCGCCCTGCGCGTTGCGCACCAGGGCACGGCCCTGTCCTTCCTGCGGCAGCGCGTAATAATCGCCCGGCTCGGGCACGCTCAGCTGGTGCCCCACATAGCGGGGCCCGCGCTGAAAGATGGTGTCCAGCTCGCGCCGGAACAGCGCATCATCGAAGTAGCTTGAAACTGGTAGTTGGCTTGCGGCCTGCTGCAGTTGAAGACTTAAATCAGACATGGGTGACCTGACCTAAAGACTCCCCACAGGGAGGGTGCGCGCGTGCGCGGGGACGTGGAAAAAACGAAACCGGCCGAGCAAAGTACCCACAGCCGGTTCGACGAAGAAATGGGATTGTAGCCAATGGGGTTATTTCCGCGCCCCGCGTGCGTGTATTGGGTTTCCGTGGCCGGCGCGTGACGGCCGCATGCGCGACGCTGCCGTCGCGGCCATGCGCCTAAAATGGCCTGTTTTACCCGCGCCCGCCGGCGCGGCTGCTTTCCATGCCCAAGGCCTCCCCTCCCGCTTCCGCCCCCCCGTCCGCCGAGCCCGCAAGCTACGAAGCCGCGCTCGAGGAACTGGAACAGCTGGTGGGCCGCATCGAGTCGGGCCAGCTGCCGCTCGAGCAGATGCTGGCCGGCTACCAGCGCGGTGCGGAGCTGCTGGCGTTCTGCCGCGGCCGCCTGGAGGCCGTGCAGGACCAGATCAAGGTGCTGGAGAACGGCACGCTGCAACCGTGGACGCAAGACTGATGGGCACCGCTGCGCTTTCCCCGCACGTCGGCGACGCCGGCTTCGACCTTTCCGCCTGGAGCGCACAGGCGCTGCAGCGCGTGGAGGAGGCCCTGGAGGCCTGGGTGCCCGCCGATGCGCCGGGCGGCCTGGGCGATGCCATGCGCTACGCGGTGCTGGGCGCCGGCAAGCGCCTGCGCCCGCTGCTGCTGCTCGCCGCGGCCGAGGCCGTGTCGGGCCATGCCGGCGCGGCCCTGCGTGCCGCCTGCTCGGTGGAGCTGATCCACGCCTATTCGCTGGTGCACGACGACATGCCCTGCATGGACAACGACGTGCTGCGCCGCGGCAAGCCCACGGTGCACGTGCAGTTCGGCCAGGCCCAGGCCCTGCTCGCGGGCGATGCGCTGCAGGCCCTGGCCTTCGAACTGCTCACGCCCGAGGACGACGTACCCGAGGCGATGCAGGCCCGGCTGTGCCGCTTGCTGGCACGGGCCGCGGGCGCCGACGGCATGGCGGGCGGCCAGGCGATCGACCTGGCCAGCGTGGGCGTTGCCCTCTCGGAAGAAGAGTTGCGCCGCATGCACCGCCTCAAGACCGGGGCACTGCTGCAGTCCAGCGTGCTGATGGGCGCGGCCTGCGGGGCGGTGGCGCCCGCCGCCCGGGATGCCCTGTCGCGCTACGGCGCGGCCCTGGGGCTCGCCTTCCAGGTGGTGGACGACGTGCTCGACGTGGTGGCCGATTCCGCCACGCTGGGCAAGACGGCCGGCAAGGACGCGGCCAGCGACAAGCCCACCTACGTCTCGCTGCTGGGGCTGGGCCGCGCACGCGCCTACGCGGCCGCGCTGCGCGACGAGGCGCATGCCGCCCTGCAGGTCAGCGGCCTGGCAGGCACGCGCGTGCTGGCGGCGCTGGCCGACATGGTGATCGACCGATCCCGCTGAGACTGGGGCCGGACCGCGCCGTGTCCCGCCCCGTTCCCCGGCGCATGCGTGCCGGCGCCACCCAACCAAGAGCAATATGTCCACGAATTCCTTCCCTCTCCTGCAGACCGTGAACGACCCGGCCGACCTGCGCCGCATGTCGCGCGCCCAGCTGAAAGAGCTGGCCGCGGAACTGCGCGCGTTCGTGCTGGACAGTGTGTCCAAGACGGGGGGACATCTCAGTTCCAACCTCGGGACGGTGGAGCTCACGGTGGCGCTGCATGCCGTGTTCGACACCCCGCGCGACCGGCTCGTGTGGGACGTCGGCCACCAGACCTATCCCCACAAGATACTCACCGGCCGGCGCGACCGCATGCCCACGCTGCGCCAGCTGGGCGGCCTCTCGGGCTTTCCCCTGCGCACGGAGAGCGAATACGACACGTTCGGCACCGCGCATTCGAGCACCAGCATCTCTGCGGCCCTGGGCATGGCGCTGGCCGCACGCCAGCGGGGCGAGGACCGCCGCGCCGTGGCCATCATCGGCGACGGCGCCATGACCGCCGGCATGGCCTTCGAGGCGCTGAACAACGCGGGCGTGGCCGATGCCGACCTGCTGGTCATCCTCAACGACAACGACATGAGCATCAGCCCGCCCGTGGGCGCGCTCAACCGCTACCTGGCGCAGCTCATGAGCGGGCACTTCTACGCCGCCGCGAAGAACGTCGGCAAGACGGTGCTCAAACCCGTGCCGCCGCTGCTCGAACTCGCCAAGCGCTTCGAGCAGCAGGCCAAGGGCATGGTGGTGCCCGCCACGCTGTTCGAGAAGTTCGGCTTCAACTACATCGGCCCGATCGACGGGCACGACCTCGATTCGCTCATTCCCACGCTGGAGAACATCAAGGGCCTGAAAGGGCCGCAGTTCCTGCACGTGGTCACGAAGAAGGGGCAGGGCTACAAGCTGGCCGAGGCCGATCCCGTCGCCTACCACGGCCCGGGCAAGTTCGACCCCAGCGTCGGCATCACCCCTCCCGCCACGCCGCCGAAGCAGACCTTCACGCAAGTGTTCGGCCAGTGGCTCTGCGACATGGCCGCGCAGGACGACCGGCTCGTGGGCATCACGCCGGCCATGCGCGAGGGTTCGGGCATGGTGGAGTTCGAAAAGCGCTTTCCCGGCCGCTACTACGACGTGGGCATCGCCGAGCAGCATGCCGTGACCTTCGCCGCAGGGATGGCCTGCGAGGGCGTGAAGCCCGTGGTGGCGATCTATTCCACCTTCCTGCAGCGCGCCTACGACCAGCTGATCCACGACGTGGCGCTGCAGAACCTGCCGGTGGTGTTCGCGCTGGACCGCGCGGGCCTTGTCGGTGCCGACGGCGCCACGCATGCGGGTGCCTACGACATCCCCTTCGTGCGCTGCATTCCCAACATGAGCATCGCCTGTCCGGCGGACGAGCGCGAGTGCCGGCAGCTGCTGTCCACCGCCTTCGGGCAGGACCATCCCGTGGCCGTGCGCTATCCGCGCGGCAGCGGCGCGGGCGTGGCGCCCCTGCCGGGGCTGGAGGGGCTTCCCTTCGGCAAGGGCGAAGTGCGCCGCACCGGGCAGCGCATCGCGATCCTGGCGTTCGGCACGCTGCTGTACCCCGCGCTGCAGGCCGGCGACACGCTGGACGCCACGGTGGCCAACATGCGCTGGGCCAAGCCGCTGGACACCGCGCTGCTGCTGGAAATCGCGGCCGGGCACGACGCCCTGGTGACGGTGGAAGAGGGCGCCGTGCTGGGCGGTGCCGGCAGCGCCGTGTGCGAGGCACTGAACGCCGCGGGCATCCAGAAACCCGTGCTGCAGCTCGGCCTGCCCGACATGTTCATCGAACACGGCGACCCTGCCCGCCTGCTCGCGCTGCAGGGCCTCGACGCAGAGGGCCTCGTGCGGTCCATCACCGCGCGCTTCGGTCCCGCCGCAGGCTGACGCAGGGCGCCCGGCCGCACGGCCGGGCCCGGACCGCGCGGCAAGCTTGCAGAAGGCTGAGGGCTGCGCGTACGGCGTTTTTCTTTCGCGGGAAAACCCCCAACGGCCCGGAGTGGCCCATTCCTACAATCGTTTCCGGCTGAAACAGTCCGTCCCGGCGCCCCGTGATCCGGAGCCCCGCGGCCGTTCGCTCGCAATCAATTACCGGAGACCACCCATGGATCGTCGTTCCATCCTCAGGCACGCAGGCATCGCCGGCGTGCTGGCGGCCGGCGCAGCCCCCGCTGTGCATGCCCAGGCCAGCATCCGCTGGCGCCTTGCGTCCAGCTTCCCGAAATCGCTGGACACCATCTATGGCACGGCGGAAGTGTTCTCCAAGAAGGTCAGCGAAGCCACCAGCGGCAAGTTCCAGATCTCGGTGCATGCCGGCGGTGAGCTGATGCCTGCTTTCGGCGTGGTGGACGGCGTGCAGAACGCCTCCGTCGAGATGGCGCACACGGCGCCCTACTACTTCTACGGCAAGGACCCCACGTTCTGCCTCGGCTGCGCCGTGCCCTTCGGCCTGAACGCACGCCAGATGAACGCATGGATGTATGAGGGTAACGGCCTGAAGCTCATGCGCGAGTTCTACGCCAAGTACAACATCATCAGCTTCCCCGGCGGCAACACGGGCGCGCAGATGGGCGGCTGGTTCCGCAAGGAGATCAAGTCCGTCGCCGACCTCAAGGGCCTGAAGTTCCGCACCAACCCGTTCGCCGGCAAGGTGCTCGAGCCCTTCGGCGTGATCCCGCAATCCATCCCCGGAGCCGACCTGTATCCCGCGCTGGAGAAGGGCACGATCGACGCGCTGGAATGGGTGGGCCCCTACGACGACCAGAAGCTGGGCTTCAACAAGGTCGCGCCGTTCTACTACTACCCCGGCTGGTGGGAAGGCGGCCCGCAGCTGGACTTCTACATCAACACCAAGGCCTGGGAAGGCCTGCCGGCCGAGTACAAGGCCGTGGTGGAGGCTGCCGCCTCGCACGCCCACGTCACGATGCTGTCCAAGTACGACGCGCGCAACCCCGTGGCGATCAAGCAGCTCGTGGGCTCGGGCACCAAGCTGCGGCCGTTCACGCAGGACGTGATGAATGCGGCGTTCAAGTCCGCGCAGCAGATCTATGCGGACCTGAACAATACCAATCCGGAGTGGAAGAAGGTCTATACGGATTACGCGAAGTTCCTGGCGGACGAGAACGCGTGGTTCCGGTTCACGGAAGGGACGTTCGATCGGTTCATGCAGGCGCAGAAGCTGTGATGTCTGGTATGGGCTTTTCTTTGGCATAAGAAGAAGCTGCGTTTTGGTTGGGGGACGGTCCTTTGGGGCCGTTCCCTTTTTGTTTTTTGGGGCGGGGTGGGTTTGTTTCCCGGGGCCGGGATGTGCGCCCGGCGGCGCACCTACTTTCTTTTGCTTCGCCAAAAGAAAGTAGGCAAAGAAAAGGCGAGCCCTGGTGTCTGCGTCCCCCTTCGCCCCTGTGGGGCGAAGGGGGCAGCCTGTGGTGCTCGGTCGCGGGGCGGCGCCGTGGAACTCGCTTCGCGCACGGTGTGCGCTGCGCTCTGACATCCCCGGCGAGTCAGATCACGAAGCAGGCGTGTCCTGCGGCACGCCTGCCCGCCCCGCGCCCTGCGCTCCTCGGCGCAGACACAAGGGCGGGGGGCAGCAGACGGGCCATTGCTTTGCTCGGCCTTTGGTGCGCGAGTGCTTCGCACCGCGCACCCGACTGGTGGGCGGAGCGCTGCTGGTCTTTGGCCGAGCGCAGCGACGGCCTGTCTTCCCTAAGGCCGAGCGAAGCAATGGCCCGAGTCACTCCCTTCTGGATGCGCCTGGGGCGCGCAGGGGGCGGGGTGGCGGGCGTGCCGCAGGACACGCCTGCATCGTGAACTGATCTGCCGTGGCTGTCCGAACGTAGCGCGCAAGCGCGCAGTGAGTTCCACGGCACACCCCGTCCCCGAGCACCCCAGGTTGCCCCGTTCGCCCCGCGGGCGAACGGGGTCGCAGACAGCAGGGTCGCCCTTTCTTTGGTTACTTTCTTTCGGCGAAGCGAAAGAAAGTGACTCGCCCGCCGGGGCGAAATCCCGGCTCCGGAAAGCAAACCCAACCCGCCAATGAATCAGTGCATGGAAGCAGGTGCAGGTGCAGATGCAGATGCAGAAGAAGGCTCCCGTGAAAGCCCATTCACAGCCCCCGCCCTCACCACACTCTCCCCGAACGCCACCAGCAACCCCGCATCCGCCGCATGCACCCACGTGATTCCGCCGCCCCTGCGCCGCAGCAGGATCCGCGGCGCGATGACGGCCTGGAACCATGGCCAGTGCACGATCTTGAAGCTGGCCACGTCGGCCGCGCGCACGCGCTTGTCCCAGAGCCAGGTCTGCACGATCACGCCGCCCTCCGCGTCCGAGAAGCGCGTGCGGCTGAAGACCATCCACCAGCCCACCCAGCCGATGAGCACGGCCGCAAGGCCGAAGGTCGCCAGGGCAGGAAAGGTCCATTGCGCGCCGCGCAGTGCGGGAATGGACCAGAGCGCGAAGGCCGCCAGCCCGCCCACGATGGCCACGGCGAGCAGCCGCACCAGGGGCGGGAAGGCGGCGCTTTCGATGTCGATGGCGGCCCCGCCGGCCTCGGGCGGGAGCAGTCCATGGTCCTTCATTGCGGCGTGCTGGCCGCGCCTTCCGGTGCGGGTTCAGGCATCGCCGGCTCGGGCATCGGTTCCGGCATCGGCATGGCGGGCTCCGCGCCCGGGGCGGCGGAGGCACCGTCCGCGGGCTTGCCGGTGCCGAAGGGATCGTCCATGTTGATGGAGGGCTCGGCCGAGCTGTCCGCGGGCATGTCGAGCTGCACCTTGTCGAGGTCGACCACTTTTTCCTTGTCGAGGAACACGGTCACGGTCTGCGGGAAGAAAATCACGATCGCCACGAGGATGAGCTGCATCACCACCCAGGGGATGGAGCCCAGGTAGATGTCGCTCGATTTCACCGGGCGGTCGATGCGCTTTTCCTTGAAGAGCGTGTCGGCGATGCCGCGCAGGTAGAAGAGGGCGAAGCCGAAGGGCGGGTGCATGAAGCTGGTCTGCATGTTCACGCACAGCAGCACGCCGAACCACACGAGGTCGATGCCCAGCTTGTGCGCCACGGGGCCCAGCAGCGGCAGGATGATGAAGGCGATCTCGAAGAAGTCGAGGAAGAACGCCAGGAAGAAGATGAAGATGTTCACCACGATCAGGAAGCCGATCTGGCCGCCCGGCAGGTCGGTGAGCATGTGCTCGATCCAGATGGCGCCATCGACGCCCTGGAACACCAGCGAGAACACGCGCGAGCCGATCAGGATGAACACCACCATTGCCGTGAGGCGCATGGTGCCGTCCATGGCTTCCTTGATGAGCTGCCACGTCAGGCGCTTGTGGATGGCCGCGAGGATCAGCGAGCCGACGGCCCCCATGGCGCCGGCCTCGGTGGGCGTGGCGATGGCGTGGTCCATGAACGGCAGGCCGCCCATGGAGCCGAGCACCGCGAAGATCAGGATGGCAGAGGGGATGATGCCGCGCAGGCACTTGCCCCACAGGGCCCAGCCGTGCAGCGTGCGCGCCGTGCGGGGCAGGCCGGGCACGTATTCCGGGCGGATGCGGCCCAGGATGAAAGTGTAGATCGCGAAGATCAGCACCTGCAGGATGGCCGGGCCCCAGGCGCCCTTGTACATATCGCCCACCGAGCGGCCGAGCTGGTCGGCCATGACGATCAGCACCAGCGAAGGCGGCACGAGCTGCGTGATGGTGCCCGAGGCGGCCAGCACGCCGGTGGAATAGCGCATGTTGTAGCCGTAGCGCATCATCACCGGCAGCGAGATCATGGCCATGGCGATCACCTGGCCGGCCACGGTGCCGGTGATGGCGCCGAGGATGAAGCCCACGATGATGACCGAGTAGCCCAGGCCGCCACGCACGGGGCCGAACAGCTGGCCCATGGAGTCGAGCATGTCCTCGGCGAGGCCGCATTTCTCGAGCACCGCGCCCATCAGCGTGAAGAACGGAATGGCCAGCAGCAGATCGTTCGACAGGATGCCGAACATGTTGATCGGCAGGTTGGCCATGAAGTTGGCCGGGAACCAGCCCATCTCGATGGCGAAGAAGCCGCTGAACAGGCCCAGGGCCGCGAGCGAGAACGCGACCGGAAAGCCGATCAGCATGATCACGATCAGCCCCGCGAACATGATCGGGGCGAAGTTTTCCATGTGCATGGGGAGAGTCTTCCTGGAGAAGTCGGGTCGGTCGGCGCTTTTTTGTCGATGCGTTTACTGCACCGGCTTCTCGTAATGCGTGCTGATCTGCAGGTGGCCCGTCAGGTAGGCCACGCGCTTGACGATCTCGGCCAGGCCCTGCAGGAAGACCGCGCCGAAGCCCACGGGCAGCAGCAGCGCCGCGGGCCAGCGGATCAGGCCGCCGATGTTGCCGGACATCTCCTTGGTGACATACATGTTCCAGAAGAAGGGCCAGGTGAGCCAGGTGAGCAGGCCCATCACGGGCAGCAGGAAGAAGATGAGGCCGAAGAGATCGACGAACACCGGGCCGCGGCCGCGCAGCTTGCCGTAGATGATGTCCACGCGCACGTGTTCGTTGAGCTTCAGCACCACGGGCGCGCCGAGCATCACGGTGGTGCCGAAGAGGTACCACTGGATCTCGAGCCACGCGTTCGAGCTCATGTCGAGCCCGTAGCGCACGAGGGCGTTGCCGGCGGAAATCAGGGCGGCGGCGAGCACGGCCCAGCCCGCGACCTTGCTGAGCTTGGTGGAAACCCAGTCCATGCCCCGGGCCAGTTGGAGGAGTCCTGTCACGCTTGCTGTCTCCTGTCGTTCGTTGGTGTTGTGGGTAGACGCGCGCGACAAAAAACCTGGCGCCGCGTCCGCCCGGCATTAGAGCGGATCGTACGGCGCCCGGGCTGAGAAAAGGCTGACGCGGGGGCCTGGGGTTTTCCCGTGCGTGGAAGTGCGTGAGAGAAAAGGAAACGGCCCGTGCCGTCCGAAGACACGGGCCGTTCAGGCAGGGAAAGCGCAGAAAAAAGGAAAGGGGCAGCGCAGCCGTCAGAACCCCGGATCGCGCGGATCACGGGGATCGCGCGGCGGAACCAGCGGCTCCCGGCTGGCGGGCGCATCGCCGCGGCGGCGCGGCCACCACTGTTCGATGCATTCGGCGGCGCGTTCGCGCCCGCCCAGGCCGAAGGCGAGCGCCAGGCCGAAGACAATGCCGCCCAGCAGGATCAGGAAGCTCTGGCGCACGATGTCGCCGCCGATGCCGAGCTGGTCGAGCGCGATCAGCACCGAGAAGATGACGATCGCGTACTGCGCGACCTTGCCGAGCAGCACGGTGTCCGCCATGCCCGCGCGCCGGCAGTAGGCCGACACCATGTCGCCCACGAAGCGCGCGAAGTATGCGCCCAGCGCAAGGATCAGCAGCGCGATGAACAGGTTCGGGATGAACCAGAGCACCCGGCTGAGCAGGGCCGTGACGTAGCTCAGGCCCATGCCGTTGAAGGCGATCAGCAGCGCGGCGAGCAGCACGATGCCGTAGGCCAGCAAACCGAAGAGGCCGATGGTGTCGGTCTTGGAGCCGGCCTGCCGCAGGAAGCCGTCGAGGCCCGCGCGCTCGGCGAGCACCTGGACGTTGATGGCGCGCAGGCCGCGCGTCACCGCGAAGCGCGCGGCCTTGGCGACCAGCCAGCCCACCGCGACGACGACCAGGGCCACCAGCAGGCGTGGCAGGAAGGCGCCGAGCTGGAACAGCATGGCGCGGACGGGCTCGAGGGGAAAGGCGAAATGTTCCATGGATGAAGCCTCGGCGAAAGGAGTGGGGCCCGCAAGGGGGCTATCGGGTGGGAAGGCGGCAGAAACGGGGGACCGCCGGGAGGCCGGCCCCCGTGCGGTCAGGGCGCTTCCGTGGAACCTCCGGGTGGGGGCGGCAGGGTGGGCACGGCGGGGCGGGGCGTCGGGGCGGCGGCCGCGCCGATCAGCGCGAGGATGCCCTGCAGCGGTACCTGCGCCCAGTCCACGCGGTTGCCCAGCTCGTAGCGCAGTTCGTAGAGGGCCTTTTCCAGCTCGAACAGCGCCACCAGGTCGAGGTCCGGGTGGGTGCCGGCGGTGGCATACGCCTCCAGGAACGCGTCGCGGGCATGGTGCTCCCAGTCGCGTGCTGCCTCGTCCAGGCGGACCATCTCTTCGGTGGACTGCGTCATGTGCCGCAGCGCCGCCCAGCGGGCGTAGTTGAACGAGCGCAGCATGCCGGCCACGTCGCGCAGCGGCGATCCCTTGGCGCGGCGCTGCCCGAAGCTGCGGCCCGGCTCGCCCTCGAAGTCGATGAGCACGAAGTCGTTGCCCGTCACCAGCACCTGGCCCAGGTGGTAGTCGCCATGGTAGCGGCTCTTGTGGCCCGTGGGCGCCTGCCCGCGGTCGGCGGCGAGGCGCTCCAGGATCGCGCTGCGCCGCGCCAGCACCGCCTGTGCGTCGTTCTGCGTGGCGGGCGGCAGGTCGTGCAGGCGCCGCTCCAGCAGCGCGAGCGTCTCTTCCGCCTCGGCGCGGGCCCGGTCGCGGAAGGCCGTGACGTCCTGCGCGGTGATCGGCTCGGGGTCGAAGGCCGCGTCGCCCGTGCGCAGGCCGAGCGCCTGGTGCAGCTCCGCGGTGCGCCGGCCGAGCGTGCGGATCAGCGCGAGGAAGCCGCCGTGCGCTTCGGGCAGCACCGCATCGGGCACGGTGCGGGTGTTCTCCAGGAAGCGCTCCAGGTAGCCGAGCGTGTATTCCCAGCCGTCGCCCTGGTTGGAGACGTAGGCCTGCACCAGCGCCAGCGTCATGGTGCCACCGCCGGGGGCCATGTACTCCACGGCACCGAGCACCGGCACGCAGTGCGGGAAGTGCGCCACCTCGGTCAGGAAGCGGCCCACCTCCAGTTCGGGGTTGATGCCCTCGCGCAGCCGGCGGTAGCCCTTGAGGAACAGCGTCTCGCCGAGCGACACCACCGTGTTGCTGCTCTGCGCGCCGGGGCGTGCCACGGGCAGGGCGTCCAGGCCCTCGGCCAGCGCAGCGAAGGCCGACGTGTGCGAGAAGCGTACGCTGCCGCCGCGGTCCGTCGGCAGGGCGGTGTTCTCGCCCAGTGCGCGCACCACGGCGCGGCAGAAGGACTCGTCGTGGAACGCGTCGCCCATCACGCCGACCTGCGCCTGCTGGCGCACGCGCGCCACGCCGGCCGGGGAGATGCGTCGCATGCGTTCCTCGCTGCCTTCCTCCCAGGCGAGCGCCAGCGGCACGAAGTACGGCACGCCGGCCGCCGCGCCGTCCTGGGCCTCGGCGGTCCTGCCGGCGCCCGCGTTCGTGTCCACGGCGACCAGGGGCAGCATCCATTCGCAGGCATCGCCGGCCTTCCACACGGTGTGATCGACGATGCGCGCGCCGGTGATGGCCGCGCCCTTGTCGGCATACCAGCGCTGCAGTTCGATGAAGCGCGGCAGGGTGTCGCCCTCGAACTGCGCACGCATGCGCTCGGCCATGCCGATGCGCCAGGGCATGACGCGTTCGCGGAAGAAGCTGGTCCAGCCGTCGAACAGCACCAGCACCGGGCGCTCCTGCAGATCCAGCCCTTCCTGGTGCCAGGAGGGCACGGGCGCTTCGTTGGAGAGGCGGAACCAGTAGAACCCGAAGGAGTGCAGCGTGAGCAGGTAGGGCAGGTCGCCGATCGGCGGGAAGGTGACGCGGCCCAGCATCTCGATCGGCGTGCGGCCCCGGTAGGCGGACAGGTCCAGCTCCACGGGCTGCGCGGCGCGCGAGAGGTTGAACACGGTGAGGATGATGTCGTCCTCGTGCTCGCTCACGTAGGCCAGGATCTTGCGGTTGCCGGGCTTCAGGAAGGTGCGGCGGCCGCGGCCGAAGGCGCGGCTGGTCTTGCGCACGGCCAGCATGCGCCGCGTCCAGTGCAGCAGCGAACTCTGGTCGCCCGACTGGGCCTCGACGTTCAGCGCCTCGTAACCGTACACCGCATCCATGATGGGCTGCAGGTAGAGCCGCTGTGGATCGGCGCGCGAGAAGCCGCCGTTGCGGTCGGGTGACCACTGCATGGGCGTGCGCACGCCGTTGCGGTCGCCCACGAACACGTTGTCGCCCATGCCGATCTCGTCGCCGTAGTAGATGATGGGCGAGCCCGGCATCGACAGCAGCATGCCGTTCATGAGCTTCACGCGGTCGACGTCGTTCTCCATCAGCGGCGAGAGCCGCCGGCGGATGCCGAGGTTGATGCGCGCGCGCATGTCGGCCGCGTACATGCTGTACATGTAGTCGCGCTCCTTGCTGGTCACCATCTCGAGCGTGAGCTCGTCGTGGTTGCGCAGGAAGATCGCCCACTGGCAGCCGTCGGGGATGTCCGGCGTCTGCTGCATGATCTCGACGATCGGGTGCCGGTCCTCCTGGGCGATCGCCATGTACATGCGCGGCATCAGCGGGAAGTGGTAGGCCATGTGGCACTCGTCGCCGTCGCCGAAGTATTCGCGCACGTCCTCGGGCCACATGTTGGCCTCGGCGAGCAGGAAGCGGTTCTTGTACTCGGCGTCGATCGCCGCGCGCAGCTGCTTGATCACCGCGTGCGTCTCGGGCAGGTTCTCGTTGCTCGTGCCGTCGCGCTCCACCAGGTAGGGGATGGCGTCGAGCCGGAAGCCGTCCACGCCCATGTCCAGCCAGAAGCGCATCGTCTTGAACACGGCCTCCAGCACCGCCGGGTTGTCGAAATTCAGGTCCGGCTGGTGGCTGAAGAAGCGGTGCCAGTAGTACTGCTTGGCGACCGGGTCCCAGGCCCAGTTGGAGGTTTCGGTATCCGTGAAGATGATGCGCGTGCCCCGGTAGATCTGGTCGGTGTCGCTCCAGACGTAGAAGTCGCGCTCGGGCGAGCCCGGCGGGGCGTGCCGCGCGCGCTGGAACCAGGGGTGCTCGGACGAGGTGTGGTTGATGACCAGCTCGGTGATCACGCGCAGTCCGCGCGCGTGAGCCGCGTCCAGCATCTCCTTGAAGTCTTCCAGCGTGCCGTACTGCGGGTGCACGCTTTCGTAGTCGGAGATGTCGTAGCCGTCGTCGCGCAGCGGCGAAGGGTAGAAGGGCATCAGCCAGATCGTGTTGACGCCCAGGTCCTTCACGTAGTCCAGCTTGGCGGTCACGCCCTTGAAATCGCCGTAGCCGTCGTTGTTGCTGTCGTAGAACGCTTTCACGTTCAGCTGGTAGATGACGGCGTCGCGGTACCACTGGGGATCGCCCTGGGTGTCGATCTCCGGGGTTTCGGGCATGACCACGGGGCCCGGTTCGGGCAGCGGCTCGGCAGCGGCGGGCGCCGTGGTGGCGTTCGTGCCGGAAGGGGAGGTGTGCAGCAATGGGGCGTTCATGGCATCACTGGAAAGGGTCGAGGCTTCCGGCGTCCGCAACGCGGCGCCGCACGGCGAAGATGTGGGCCGGCGCGCGGCGCGGGTCGAGCAGGATGTAGTGGTGCTCGCCCTGCCAGACGAAGCGCTGCTGGCTCAGCAGGTCGTGCATCTGCCAGTCGGCCGCGGGCGGATCGCCTTCCGCGATGGCGATGTCCGCGGGCGAGAGGCGCATCCAGCCCGATTGCGCATGGTGCGGATCGAGGTTGACCACCGTCACGATCACCTCGCGGCCGTCGGGCGAGCGCTTCATGTAGGCCAGCAGCATCTCGTTGTCGACGGGCAGGAAGCGCAGGCTGTGGTCGGACTGCAGCGCGGCATGCTCGCGGCGGATGCGGTTCACGCAGGCGATCAGCGGGCGCAGGCTGCCGGGCCGGTCCAGGTCCCAGTGGCGCAGCTGGTACTTCTCGGAATCGCGGTATTCCTCGCCGCCGGGAGCGCGCGGCTCGTGCTCCAGCAACTCGTAGGCCGGGCCGTAGATGCCGTAGTTGGCCGAGAGCGTGGCGGCCAGCACCAGGCGGTACGCGAACACGGCGGGCTCGCCGCCCTGCAGGTGGGCCGGCAGGATGTCGGGCGTGTTGGGCCAGGCGTTGGGCCGGAAGTAGTCGCAGCCCGGCGCGGTGTTGAGTTCCGTGAAGTAGTCGGTGAGTTCCTGCCGCGTGGTGCGCCAGGTGAAGTAGGTGTACGACTGCGTGAACCCGCGCTTGGCGAGGCCGTGCATCACCTTGGGTCGCGTGAACGCCTCGGCCAGGAAGATCGTGCCCGGGTATTCGCGCTGGATGTCCTGGATCACCCATTCCCAGAACGCGAACGCCTTGGTGTGCGGGTTGTCCACCCGGAAGATTTGCACGCCCTGGCCGATCCAGTGCGCGAACACGCTGCGCAGTTCCTGCCAGAGTCCGCGCCAGTCCTCGCACTCGAAGTGGAAGGGGTAGATGTCCTGGTACTTCTTGGGCGGGTTCTCGGCGTACTGCACCGTGCCGTCGGGGCGCCATCGGAACCAGTCCGGGTGCTCGCGCACGTAGGGGTGGTCGGGCGCGCACTGGAAGGCGATGTCCATCGCGACTTCGATGCCGTGTTCGCGCGCGCGGGCCACCAGCCGGCGGAAGTCCTCCGCCGTGCCCAAATCCGGGTGGATCGACTTGTGGCCGCCCTCGTCGGCGCCGATCGCCCAGGGGCTGCCCACGTCGTCGGGGCCGGCGGTGAGCGCGTTGTTGGGGCCCTTGCGCTGCACGCGGCCGATCGGGTGGATGGGCGGCAGGTACAGCACGTCGAAGCCCATTTCGGCGATGCCGGGAAGGCGCTCCTCCACGTCGAGGAAGGTGCCGTGCATGCCGGGCACGGGCGAGGCCGAACGCGGAAAGAGCTCGTACCAGCTGCCGAAGCGGGCACGCTCCCGGTCCGCGCGCAGCGGCAGGGACACGGGGTGGACGGTCTGCAGGCTGCGGTCCGGGTGGCGGCGCATCGCCTCGGCGGCATCGTCCTGCAGCGCCAGCGCCTTGAGCGCCTCCGCGCCGTTGTCCGGGCCCTGCGCGCCCTGTTCCAGGTCCGCGGCCCAGGCCTCCAGCAGCCGGGCGTCGGCGGGGGCGGTGTGCGACGCCGCGCGCATGGCGGCGGCTCGCGCCTCGGCGGCGCCCACGCGGCCCGCCACGCGGATGTCGGCCGCATCCACGCGGCGCTCCATGTCGTGCCGCCAGGATTCGAAGGTGTCCACCCAGGCCGCCACGGTGTAGCGGTATAGGCCCGGCTCTTCGGGCGTGAACTCGGCCCACCACTCGTCGTTCACCTCCGGCTGCATCGGCACCTCGGCAGGCGCCTCCGGGGCTGGCGATCCGTCCTCGGGATCCTTCCACCACTGCAGCATCGCGCGCGGCACGTCGTGCCCGTCGGTGAAGCAGTGGGCGGTGATGCGCACCGGCTCGCCGGCCACGCGCTTGACGGGGAAGCGCCCGCCGTTCACGGCCGGCAGCACCGCATCGATCACGGCGCGGCCGCGGCCTTCGTCACCGGGCGGCATGGCGCCGGAATCCCCCCGGGAGCCGGCTTGCGGTGCGGTGGCGGATGCCGTCACCGCGGGCTGGCGGCTCTCCGCGCTCTGCCCGGAAGGAGCCGCCGCGGCGCGCTGCAGTGCCGATGGCGCAGGAGCCACAGAAGCCGGGGCGCGGGAGGAAGGCGGCGAGGACGAGGGCGCGGATTCACGGGGTGAGGGCATGGCGTGCGGGCTCCTGTCGAAGGATGAGGGTGGACAGCGGCGGCAGCGTGAGGCAGATCGACTGCTCCCAGTGGTGCGAACGCACCGGCGCGGCTTGCAGGCCGCCCAGGTTGCCCCAGCCGGCGCCGCCGAATTCGCGGGCATCGCTGTTGAACAGCTCCTGCCAGTAGCCGGCGGTGGGCACGCCGACGAGGTAGTTCTCGCGCGGCACGGGCGTCAGGTTGCAGACCACCAGCACCGGGCCGGCGCCCTGGCGCTGGGCCTCGGGCCCCGGCTTGCGCAGGAAGGCGAACACGCTGCGGTCGGCATCGTCGGCCTCGACCCACTGGAAGCCCTCGGGCGAGAAGTCGAGATCGTGCAGGGCCCGCTCGCTGCGGTAGACGCGGTTGAGCTCGCGCACCATGCGCTGCAGGCCACCGTGCAGCGGGCCGTCGCACACCCACCATTCGAGCTCGCCCTCGTGCGTCCATTCGCGGCGCTGGCCGAATTCGCCGCCCATGAAGAGCAGCTTCTTGCCGGGGTGGGCCCACATCAGGCCGAAGAGCGCGCGCAGGTTGGCGAACTGCTGCCAGTCGTCGCCGGGCATCTTGTTGATCAGCGAGCCCTTGCCGTACACCACCTCGTCGTGCGAGAGCGGCAGAACGAAGTTCTCGTTGAAGGCATACACCAGCGAGAACGTGAGCTTGTGGTGGTGGTAGCGGCGGTTGACCGGGTCTTCCTTGAAGTAGGCCAGCGTGTCGTGCATCCAGCCCATGTTCCACTTCATGCCGAACCCGAGGCCGTTCATCTCCAGCGGCCGCGAGACCATCGGCCAGGCGGTGGATTCTTCCGCGATGCTCACGGTGTCGGGATGGTCGCGGTAGAGCGAGCGGTTCAGCAGGCGCATGAACTCGATCGCCTCCAGGTTCTCGCGCCCGCCGTGCCGGTTGGGAATCCACTCGCCGTGCTTGCGCGCGTAGTCGAGGTAGAGCATGGAAGCCACCGCGTCCACGCGCAGGCCGTCCAGGTGGTATTTGTCGAGCCAGAACAGGCCCGACGAGATGAGGAAGCTGCGCACTTCGTGCCGGCCGTAGTTGAAGATGGCCGAGTTCCATTCGGGGTGGAAGCCCTGGCGCGGGTCCGAATGCTCGTAGAGGTGCGTGCCGTCGAATTCGGCGAGCCCGTGGCCGTCCATGGGAAAGTGCGAGGGCACCCAGTCCAATAGCACGCCGATGCCCAGCTGGTGCAGGTGGTCTACGAAATACATGAAATCCTGCGGCGTGCCGTAGCGAGCGGTCGGCGCGAAATAGCCCGTGGTCTGGTAGCCCCAGGAGCCGTAGAACGGGTGCTCGGTGACGGGCATCAGCTCGACGTGCGTGAAGCCCATCGACTGCACGTACTCGCCCAGCGCGTGGGCGAGTTCGCGGTAGTCCATGAACTGTCCGTCCTTGCGGCGCCAGGAGCCCGCGTGCACCTCGTAGA
Source organism: Paracidovorax cattleyae (assembly GCF_900104515.1). GTDB lineage: Bacteria > Pseudomonadota > Gammaproteobacteria > Burkholderiales > Burkholderiaceae_C > Paracidovorax > Paracidovorax cattleyae. Next base: position 6,595 of record NZ_FNJL01000005.1, on the reverse strand, counting down.
TCGACATCGGTGCATCGAGCGCGTTGTGCGGACCGCGCGACGCCATCCATTCGCCGTCGTTCCAGGTGTAGTCGAGGTCCCAGACGCGGGATGCGGTGCGCGGCGGCAGTTCGGAGCAGATGGCCAGCGGGTCGGCCTTCTCCAGCACGCGGCCGCCGTTGCGCGAGACGATGCGGAACTTGTAGGCCTGTCCGTGCGCGGCATGGGGCACGAAGCCTTCCCACACGCCGCTGCCGTCGTTGCGTGCGGCCAGCGTGTCGGCATCGCCGTTCCAGCCGTTCCAGTCGCCGATCACCGAGACCGAGGCGGCGTTGGGCGCCCAGACCGAGAAATCGGCGCCGCGCGCGTCGCGGGCCGCGGTGCCTGCCTCGCGCCGCAGGTGGCAGCCGAGGGATTGGTAGAGCCGCGCATGCGTTCCTTCGCGCAGCAGGTAGGCATCATGGGCGGTCAGCAGGGTGGAATCGTTGGACGGCACGGTGGAATCCTGGATAGGTCGTGGAGGGAAAGAAGGGGCAACGGCATGGCTTCCGCATGACCGCGTCGGCTGAAAGCCATTGGCGCACGGCCTGCCCGGTCGAGCTCGCGCGGCGGCGGCGATTGGAGCTGTAGGACGGGGCCGCATGGCGGCGGCCCGCCCACCGTGCCCGTCAATCGCGCATCACCATCTCGCGCATGCGGCGGCGCAGGGCACGCTCGCGCTGGCGTTCCGCCTCGCAGTCTTCGCGCACAGCGCGCAGCAGCGCCGCTAGCAGGCCCCAGACGATCTTCACGCGCGCGGAGGGATCGGGATCGCCGCGCGTGCTCATGGTGCCCAGCACCAGTGTGGCCGGGTCGCCCGAGGTGACGAAGAACACCACCACCAGCACCGTGGCCATGATGGTCATCGCCAGCCCCAGCGGCATGGTGTCGAACATCGTGAACATCGCGGTGGCCGGATCGGCCTGCGCGGCCGCCGCCAGGGGCAACTGCTGGAAGATCTCCAGGTGCAGCGCGGTGCCGCCGAAGATGGAGAACCACAGGAAGCCCGGGAGCGTGGGGGCGACCACTGTGCCGGGCACGAACGGGCGGATGGTGCGCCCGCGCGAGACGCGCGCGATGAAAAGGCCCACGAATGGCGACCATGCGATCCACCACGACCAGTAGAAGATGGTCCGGCCGCCCACCCAGCTGCTGTCCCGGAACGGCGACATGCGCAGGCTGGTGCGCACGAATTCGCTCAGGTAGGCGCCCAGCGTGTTGGTAAAGGTGTTCACCAGCGATACCGTGGGCCCCAGCAGGAACACCACCAGCGCCAGAAAGGCCGCGAGCAGCACGTTGACGCTGGAGAGCCACTTGATGCCCCGGTCCACGCCGCTGACGGCGGAGGTGATGAACAGCGCCGTGGTCACCACGATGATCGCTGCCTGCGACCACGGACCGACGGGAACGCCGAACACCGCCTGCAGGCCGCCGTTGATCTGCGCCGCGCCCATGCCGAGCGAGGCCGCCACGCCGAAGGCGGTGGCGACCACCGCCAGCACGTTGACCACCGGCGAGAGCCGGCGCATGCCGCGCCAGGGCAGCGATTCGGTGGCGGAACTCACCAGCGCCGGCGCCTGCCGGCGGAACTGGAAGAAGGCTATCGCCAGCCCGACGATGCCGTAGATGGCCCAGGGGTGCAGCCCCCAGTGGAAGAAGGCATAGCGCATGGCGGCGCCCGCGGCCTCGGGCGTCTGCGGCTGGATGCCGGGTGGCGGCAGGCCGTAGTGCGAGACCGGCTCCGCCACGCCCCAGAACACCAGGCCGATCCCCACCGGCGGCGAACAGCATCTCGAACCACGTGGGGGTGGAAAACCCGGGCTCGCCGTCCTCGTCGCGCAGCCTCAGATCACCGTAGCGGCTCAGGGCCAGGAAGAGGGCCGGCACGACCAGCCCCAGCACCACCCACAGGTACAGCCATCCGAAGTTCCGCGTGATGTCCGACAGCAGCATGCCGAAGAAGGCGCCAAGGCTGGCAGGGGACGCCAGCCCCCAGAGCACCACGGCCGCGATCACCCCGGCCGAGACCGTGAGCTGGAGGTTGCCGAGCGCCGCGTTCCGGGCGCGCACGAGCGGTGAGGAGCGCCCTGGCGGCGGCGGTGGCACGGATGAGGAGTGCATCTGCGCAGTGTGTGCGACGGCAGGCCCCCGGTCTGTCAGCCGAAGCCGGAAACGGATGAGCCCGGGGGCGCCAGGCCCGGGCGGGAATTCAGCCCTGCAACCACGCCCCGTGCGCCGCCACCACACGGTCCACCGAGGGCCCGCACTGGCCCAGGTAGCCGGCGGGATCGGTCATGTCGTGGATCTCGTCCTCCGTCAGGAGCCGGCCCAGGCTTTCGTGGTGGCGCATCGCTTCGGCAAAGCCGAGCTTGTGGGTGATGCCGTGCATCGATGCCTCGTAGATCCACTCGTGGGCGGTCTGCTTGCCCACGCGGCTGGAGAGTTCGAGCATCACCCGTTCGGAGAGCAGATAGCCGTGCATCCGGTCGAGGTTGGCCGCCATCGCGGCGGCGTTCACCTTCAGACCCGCCAGCAGGTGCCTGGCCTGGAGCAGCATGGCCCCGGCGATCATGCAGGCCTCGGGAAGCGCCTTCCATTCGACCTTCCAGGCGATGCCGTCGCGCTCGCTTTCCTGCACCATGCCCTCGACCATCATGGCGGCGCTGTAGCGCAGCGGCCGCGAGAGTCCGGCGAGGTTCTCGGCCGAGACGGGGTTGCGCTTGTGGGGCATCGTGGACGAGCCCAGCTTGCCCTCGGGGAAGCCTTCCTCCACTTCGGCGCACTCGTCGCGCTGCATGTTGAACAGCTCGTTGCCGATCTTCGACAGCGTGCTGCCGATCAGCGCCAGCAGGTTGGCGTACTCCGCGAAGCGGTCGCGCGCCGGCGCCCAGCTGATCGATGGCACGCCCAGGCCCAGCCTGCGCAGCATGCGCTCCTCGAGCTCCGCGGCCTTCGGGCCGAAGGCGGCCTGGCTTCCCACCGCGCCGGCCAGCATGCCCACCAGCACGCGCGGCGCGGCCTGGACGAGGCGCTCGTGGTGGCGGCCGAGTTCGTCGAGCCACACGGCGCACTTGTGGCCGAAGGTGATCGGCAGCGCCTGCACGCCATGCGTGCGGCCGGCCATCGGCGTGTCTCGGTGCTCCACCGCCAGGCGGGCCAGTTCCCGTCCCACGGCCCGCATGTCGCGCAGCGCGACCGCGTGGAATTCCTTGAGCTGCAGCGCGACGCCGGTATCGATCACGTCCTGGGTCGTGGCACCGTAGTGGATCCACTCGCCGTGGTCGCCGGAGCATGCGGCCTGCAACTGCCGCAGCGCCGGCACCAGCGAATGCTTGATGCGCCGGATATCGGCAGACATCCTGCCGATGTCGATATGCCGGACCCTGGCCTTGTCGGCGATCTCGCGGGCCGCGTCCTGGGGAATGATCCCCATGTCGGCCTGGGCCGACGCCAGCGCGGCCTCGACGTCGAGCCACTTCTGCACGCGGTTCTCCTCGCCAAAGATGGTGCGGACTTCGTCCGTGCACCAGAGATGCTGGAGCGACTGCATGTCGAAAACGGAAACGGGCATGGAGCGAATTCTCGGCGATGGCGAAGCGCGAAATTCTCATGGCGCAACCGGGCTTTGCGGGCATTGCCGCCGCTGCTTCCATTTATTCCTGCCATGAATCCCGGTCACCTGAATCCCGATTGCCTGGGTACCGGCTGCGGGGCGTTTTTCAGCCCAGCAGGGCCACGCCCTTGACCCGTGCCACCCCCTCCAGGCCCGGCGCCAGGCCGGAGCGTGCGGGCGGACCGGCCCGGTGATGCGCGCCAGCAGCGGCATACCCGTGGCGTCCAGGGCCACCAGCACCTGGCCCGCAGGCTCGCCGTGCAGGGCCAGCACGCGGGCGGGCAGCAGGTTGAGCACGCTGGCCGCCGCCGGTGGCGCCAGCGCCAGGCTCACGTCGCGCGCCTGCACGCGCAACCGCACCGGCGTGCCCGGGGGCAGTGCACGCCCGACTGCCAGCAGCAGGGCCTGGCCGCCCGGCAGTCGCACGGTCGCGATGCGGTCGGCGGCGGCGTAGCCGTCGGCCTGGGGCTCGTCCATGAACAGCACCGGGGGCTGGCGGCCAGGGCGCGCGCGATCGCCACGCACTGGCGCTCGCCGCCCGACAGCGCATGGGTGCGCCGCCCGGGCAGGTGGCCGATGCCCAGCAACTCCACCGCCTACTCCAGCGGCACCCGCCGCCGCGCAGGGGGCTTGCAGAGCACGAGCAGCAGCAGCGTGGTGAGCCCCGCCAGCCGCAGCGTCAGCCCGAGGGCGGCGAGGTCTTTGGACGACAGCGGCACGCCCCGGCGTCAGAAGCCGCAGCCGTACCGGCGGATGATCTCGCGCGCCTTGTCGCCGCGCAGGTACTGCATCAGCGCCGCGGCAGCCGCGTTGTCCTTGCCGGTGGCGAGCAGGACCGCGTCCTGGCGGATGGGTTCGTGCATCGCATGCCTGCCGACGGTATCGGTGCAGCGCGAGCCCTGCACGCCCAGGCCTTCGCTCTCCATGCGCCGGGGCGTGGTGTCGTCCGCCGCCAGGAAGACCTGGAACGGCGCACCGTTGAGGATCTGGGCGTAGAACTTGCCGGTGGAGCCGAACGACAGCACCGCCTTGTGGCCACTGTCCTGCTCGAACGCGGCGGCTACCGGTACCTCGCCCGCGCGGGCGGTGGCGCAGGCCAGTGCGAGGACCGCGGCGGCCAGCAGGGCACAGATGTGGGCGAGGCTGAGGGTGGCCGGGCGGGAGGCGGAGGAGGGAGGCATTCGCTATTCCTTGGATGAATAGCGGTGAATATCGGCGGGCATCAACGAAGGTTGGCGCGGGCGCATTGGTGTGGCGCCGTCAAAGCTGGGGCTGTGAGGGGCGCTCCGGGAAGAATGCGTTGTATTTGCCTGGCCGGGACGGATCTTTCACCAGCTTCTGGAATTCGAAGCCGAAACTATGCGTGGTGATGATGTTTCCCCCCATTTCCGTCATGCGCCCCGTTTGGAGGTCGTACCAGACGTATTGGTCTGGCGCCACGACAATCGCCTTCATGGCGTTGGCCAGCCCCTGCGCGTAGGCACTGTTCTTCCATCCGGTATTGCAGGAAAGCAATGCGATGGGTATGCCAGGCTTGTAATTCGGATCGCGGCGGATCATCTGAGCCAGCTTGTCAACCGGGATGAGTTTGCCATGTTCGTCATGGAGACCATGCCTGTTTCCGTGTCCAGCGATGAGGTACAGGGTGTCGGAACCACGGAGCTTGTTCGCGGCGGCCCGGATGGGTTCATTGTGTGGAAAGAAATTCATGTCGACCGTTGACGATGCCAACAAGCCGAGCGGATCGACTTCCGTTGTCGGAGACAGCGGGTAGATCGACGAATGCAATCCACCTTCCAGCCCGATCGGATCCTGCGTCACATACTGCCCCAACAGGGGGTCGTAATATCGGTGACGGTTGTAGTGCAGTCCCGTCTCGGCATCGAACTGCTGGCCCTGGAAGCGGATCGGCTGGCCGATGCCATGCGGGTCGTATTCCTCGCGCACGGCACCCCAGGCGTGGTACGTGGCGGCCCAGGTGACCAGGCCCGCCTGCGGGCCGTTGGCATCTACCAGGGCGATGGGCGTGCCCAGGTGGTCGCACAGGAAATGGCGGATGCGCGTGGATGCGGACCGGGCGGCGGACTGCCGCCGCCTGCCGACCTCCTGCAGTCCGGATGCCAGCAGCCTGGCCACCTCGGCGGGCAGCACGCCCTGCATGCACGCGATCAGCCCCTCTCGGTCCGGCCCCATGGCGCCCTGCAGGGCGTCCTGCAGCATGTCGCGCTGCGATGGTGGCAGCGCCGCGAAGAACGCCTGCGCTTCGCCCGGGCCATGGATGTGGCCCACATCGTCCTTTCCTTCGCTACCCTCCATGGCGAGCAGGGCCTGCATGGCCGTAGGGATGGCTTGCTCACGCTCCAGGCGCAGCAGCGGCGCGAAGGAGCCAGGCTCATAGAGCACGTGCTGCAGTCCCTGCGGGCCTTCGGCGTGCACGAGGCGGTCGCCGTCCCAGCCGGCGTAGGTGGTGGTCGAAGGCTCCGCAGCTGCGTTGCTGTTGTCGTTGCCATGCCTGAAGACGGTCTTGGCCAGCCGACGCCCGAAGGGGTCGTAGCGGTAGCAGGCCACCCTTCGCCATCCGGCCGCCCCGGCTTCGCGCTGCCAGACCTCGCGCAATTGGTGCAGCGCGTCGTAGCGCAACCGCTGCGCCCGGCCGTCGGCATGCAGCGCCTGCACCCGGTTGCCGAAGGCGTCGTAGCGGTAGCGGATCAGGATGCCCTTGCCGTCGCTGCCATTGCTGCCATTGCTGCCGGCTCCATCGGCATCCGGCTCGGGCGTGTTCCACCCGATGCGGTTGCCCGGCCAGCGCTTGACCGGGCCTGCGCCCTCGCCGGGACCGTCGCCCGCGCGCAGCAGGTCGAAGTCCGCATCGTGCAGGTTCTCGCGCACCTGCCGCGCCCAGTCCTGGCGCTCGGCGCTGGAGGGGCCGGCTGCGCGCGCATCCAGGGGCGCGGGCAGGCGGTT